>NZ_JAIUIU010000001.1:0-1115342 GCF_020165775.1 Mesorhizobium sp. B263B2A | reverse complement strand
TCGGCGAAGACGCGATAACGACGCTCGGCATGGAGCTGGTCGATCGCTTCCTCGAAGAACCGCTGATAGTTCATGTCAAACCTTCCTGAATGAAAAAGCCGAGTGGCCGCGAGAGCTGGTCGAAGCTCTTGGCGTCACCTTTGCAGCGGCAAGGTGGGCTCGCATTGAGCCAGGTCAATTTTTGCTAGCGCGCTCGACGGTTCGGCGAAGTGACTTCACTTCCTCCAGTTCGAAGAACGGACTTCCAAGCGCAAAAGCATGTCTGAGCACTGCCACGTTGGCCGGGTCCAACCCATCATTGCAAATAGCATTTGGCCGCCGCGAAAATGATTCAAATCAAAGCGCTGCAGGGGTCCTTCTTTCACAGTGGCGCGATGTGGAATCCGATCGCAAGCGCGCCATATGGCCGTAACCTCGAACTGGCCGTCATCGATGATGACGGCCTGCACACGCTCGTATTCCCCTGTGAAAAAGGTAAGGAAGGCTGGAAGGACGCTGCCACCGGTGCTCGCGTTGACATTCGGCCGACCCACTGGCGGCACTGGAAGCCAGAACACAAGCAGACAAATTCACTTCCTGCTTAATGCGTGGAGTCGACGATCATAGCCATGCGCACGAGGTGCGACAGGCTGCCCGCGCCCATCTTGCTCATGACATTCGCGCGATGAATCTCGACCGTTCGCGGGCTTATGCCAAGATCGTATGCGATTGTCTTGTTCGGCAGGCCCAAAACCAGACCATCAAGCACTTGCCGCTCACGTTCCGAAAGCGTGGACAAACTTTTCCGGATCTCGGAGGCTTGCGGATGCGCGACCGCCGCATGACTGCGATTGTCCAGAGCCAGGCGGATTGCATTGATAAGGATCTCGTCGTCGAACGGTTTCTCGATAAAATCGGCAGCTCCCTCCTTCATCGCCTGAACCGCCAGCGCAACGTCCGCGTGACCCGTCATGACAATCACAGGGACAGTGCGCCCGCGCGCTCTCAGCTGACGCAGAAACTCGATACCGTCGATCCCCGGCATGCGCACATCGGTAAGGATGCAGCCGTCTATGTCCTTCGTCGATGTTGCCAAAAATGCTGTGGCCGACTCGTGCAGGCGCACAGCAAAATCGGCCGTTGCAAGAAGAAATCCCAGCGATTTGCGAACGTCGACGTCATCGTCGACCACGTGCACGACATCATTGCCTGCCATTAGCGACCTCGTCCTTTTCGACAATGCGCAGGGTGAACCGAAATGCGGTTCCCCCGCCTGGCATTGCCTCAGCCCAGATATGACCGCCGTGAGATTCGACGATAGTGCGGCAAATGGACAGGCCCACACCCATGCCCTGTTTTTTTGTGGTGATGAAGGGTTGGAACAGTTGTGCCGAAATTTCTGGCGCCAAGCCTGGGCCCGTATCCTTCACGCTGACCTCCGCCATTCCGTCCGCTCGTGTTCTGGTAACCACCCGCAACTCACGGCGCGGCGCTCCCTGCATAGCCTCCACCGCATTGCGCATCAGGTTCAGCAGAACCTGCTGGATTTGGATACGGTCGGTCAAAACGAGTTCAGCCGCCGGGTCAAGCTCATAGCTGACGCGCACGTCAGCTTCCCTGGCGCCCACCAGAGCAAGCGACGAGGCTTCCTCGATAATCGTAGCCAACCGCTCCACCTGACGCTCACTCTCGCCGCGAGCGACGAAATCCCGAAGATGCCGAATGACGTCTCCAGCCCGCAAGGCCTGCTCCGCTGCTCTTTCAACGGCTTCACGCAACATCTCGGCGTTATCGTCCTTGCTCTTTTCGAGAAGCCGGCGGCTGCCTTTGAGATAGTTGGTGATGGCTGTCAGTGGCTGGTTGATCTCATGCGCCAACGTCGAAGCCATCTCGCCAAGCGCAGTGAAGCGGGCCATATGAAGCAGTTCCTGCTGCTGCTCCTGGATCCTGGCTTCCGATTTGTGTCGTTCGGTGAGATCGCGGCAGAAGCCGGTAAAGAACCGGCCGGTTCCCGGATGCATTTCGCCGACAGCGAGCTCCATCGGAAATGTCGATCCATCCTTGCGCATCCCGGTCACCGTTCGGCCCAGACCGATAATCCGGCGCTCTCCCGTGGTCAGATAGCGCTGCAGGTACCCGTCGTGCTCCTCCCGATAGGGTGATGGCATGAGCATGCTGACATTCGCACCAATGACTTCACTGGATTTGTAGCCGAACAAAGCTTCGGCGGCCGCACTGAAGGATTGAATGCGAGCCTGCTCGTCGATGACGACCATGGCATCGGGAACCGTCGCCAGAATTGACCGCAGATGGTCCTCGCGCAACTGGAGGGCTGCGTTGGCGAAGGAAAGGTCACTGACATCCGTGCCCTGGACAAAGATCGCGGTGATGCGTCCGTCATCAGCCTTGATGGGCTGGTAGACGAAGTCGAGGATGCGTTGCTCCGTGGTTCCCTCTTTGGGATTGCGAAGGACGACTTTGACACCGCGCCCGACATAAGGCTCGCCAGTCTCGCTTACTTGGTCGAGCAGTTCGAAGAAGCGCTGACCCTCAAGCTCAGGCAAGGCCTCCCGCACCGGCTTTCCGATGACCTGCCGATGACCGATCAAGCGTTGATAGGCGGCGTTGGTCAATTGGAAAACATGGCCGGGCTCGCTCAGCAAGGTCATGAACCCGGGAGCTTGCTCAAACATCAGGGCAAGAAGCTCATGTTCCGCGGCGCCGCGCTTTTCCTCGCGCTTACCATCGGAAAGCACTGCCGCCGCGGTTTCGCGGCCAGATGGGACTCGCGCCTTCTTGCTCACATGCAGCCCTTGGATTTGAGAACCGGCAACGCCGGCTGATGTAGCACTCATCCCTTCTCAGGCATACCGCTCTGGAACGAGTAGAATCGCGCCACCGCCGCGACAATCAAGACGCCGTCCTTTGACCCGCATCAAGGTGTCGGAGGCCGAAGCGTGCAATTTCGCAAGGCATTCCACCGTCTTCAGCGCGAGGAGTTTTCATGTCCTACAGGTCGATAGTCGTCAATCTCGCAGTAGACGCGGATCCGGCGCCCATTGTGAAGCTCGCTGCGGGTCTTGCCGAGCGCTTTGACGCTCATCTGATTGGCCTGGCCGCCGCGGATGTCCCGCCACTGGTCCGAACCGGCGAGGGTTTGGTCTACGAAGGTGAGGTCATGCAGATCCAGCGGACGGAAATCGAAAAACGCCTCGCCGAACTGCGCGGCGAATTCGAGCGGCTGGTTCCGTCCGCCGTCAGCAGCGAATGGATGCAGCAGGTCTGTAGTCCGACCCGCCTGCTTAGCACTGCCGCACGCGCGGTTGACCTGATCGTGACCGGCGGTGGTGAAGGCGGTAATGTCTTCCGCGCCGTCGATGTCGGTGGTCTGGCACTTGGCAGCGGGCGGCCCGTCTTTGTCGCAGCCGACAATGTCGAGCATGTCTTGGCAAAGACCGTCCTCGTCGCTTGGAAGGATGCCAGGGAGGCGCGCCGGGCGATCGCTGATGCCTTACCCTTTCTGTCGAAGGCCAATGAGGTGGTCGTCGCCACGATAGAGGACGATGCCGATGACAGTGTCCGCAACAACCTGGCGGACGTGGCGGTCTATCTCGAGCACCACGGCATCATGGCGAGGACGGAAATACTTACAGGCGAGGCCAAAGCAGAACGGCTCGTGGCGTTCGCGCGCTCGATCCGCGCTGATCTGATCGTCTCTGGCACCTATGGTCACAGCCGATTGCAGGAATGGGCGTTCGGCGGCATCACCCGAACACTGCTTCGGGAGAGCGGCATCAATCGGCTCATGTCGTACTGAGCCAATAGCCTGGCTTACAACCGCAGGGCACGAAGTCACGGTCCGGATCGAACCGATCCTTCAAGAGAGCCTTTGACCGTGATCACAATTGCTGGTTCGGAGATCGGAAGCGGGGGACCGGATGCCGACGAAGCAGTTTGTTGACCGAGATCAATGTGATGGCGCTGCCTGCGGGCAATGATGGGCATGTGCAGGAGCAAACCACATGACCTTTCTCGACTATCTGATTTCGGTTGACGCCAGGACGGCGTTGATGGGCCGCATGATGCGGACACTGGGCGTCGACAGGCAATTGAAGGTCGTGCCGGATCACGCGGCTGTCACCAACCGGGCGGCAAACCGCTGCCGTGCCTGCGGTCATCAAGACGAATGCTCGACCTGGCTCGACGAACATCACCAAGCTGACGAGCCGCCAGCCTATTGCCGCAACAGTGACCTGGTCGCTCGGTTGCAACACGTGTCTGGCGACCGATAGTCGTTCACCTCGTCCGGACAGCAAAATGAAATGAACGCGGGTGGCGAAAGCCGCGAGCGAGTTCACCCTAGAGCTCATGAAACAAGAAGTACGGACGTCGGTCCGGTGCAGAAAAGATTGTCCTTCACCGCTTTGACACCGGGGACGTTTTCCGCGGCCACAATCGCTGACTGACGTTCGCGTTCGTCGAAGATGGCGCCGCTCAGTTCGACCGCTCCATTTTCCACGGCGACGTCGATCGTATCGGCTCGAGCCCACTTCTGTGCCGAAAGTTCCGCGACAATGTTTTGTCGAATCTGCTCGTCGCTGGCGGTGTTCGATGTCGAGCTTGACCAAACACCCACCAACGCCCGAACCAGATCTGAGCGCGTGACGATGCCAACCACCTTTCCCTCGGCAAGGACAGGAATGCGATTGACGTGGTGCCGGGTCATCAGTTCGACGACTGTCGCAAGCGAAGTTGTCGGGGATGCCGTGACGACACTTTCGCTCCTCACCTCTTCAATCCGCCGTCCGTTGGCCAGGACATATTCTTCGGCAGCTTTTCCCGGGCTGATGAGAAATTCCAGCCAGCGTGGCCGCTTGCGCTGCGTGCCCAATTCCCGGCGGCGAAGGAAGTCGCCCTCGCTGACAATACCCATCAGTTCACCATCGTTTCGAATGACGGGAAGACCGCTGATCTTGTTGGCGAGCATCAGTGCTGCCGCATCGGCGACTGACGCAGACGGGTCAACCGCGATCACCGGCGTGGTCATTATCGCTTCAGCTTGCATGGCTGCCTCCTAAAATAATTTCCCCACGCATAACGAAGTCTTGCTCGCGGCGTCCTTGATCTGAATCACTTTCAGGGATCGGCAACGTCGGCGGCAGGTTGCGAAAGCGCAACGACCGCAGGGTTGCCGGGATGTATGACGACACTTTCAACTGCGGAGGCGACCGTGAAGAAGTCCGGTTCTATCAGACCCGACATGGTCGTGGACGAGATCATGAGAAAATGGCCGGCAACGGTGCCGGTGGTCGTGAGCTACAGAATGCTTTGCGTCGGCTGTCCGATCGGCGCTTTCCACACCGTGGCCGAAGCATGCCGCGAGCATCAGGTCGACGAAACCCGATTTATTTTAGACCTGGAATCAGTCGTTCGAGGAGAACGGTGAGGATCACCATGCTTTGCGTCGGCTGTCCGATCGGCGCTTTCCACACCGTGGCCGAAGCATGCCGCGAGCATCAGGTCGACGAAACCCGATTTATTTTAGACCTGGAATCAGTCGTTCGAGGAGAACGGTGAGGATCACCCCTTGGCTCGGCTCTCGGCGAGAACGACGAGGCGATGCGCATCCTTGACCGTGACTTTCTGGCGTCCGCTGACGATTATTCCGATGTCTTCCCATTTGCTCAGCAGACGGCTTACCGTGTGCAGCGTCGTGCCTGTCATCTCGGCAATATCCTGCCTGGAAATCGGGAAGTCGATTTCGATGCCGATGTCGGTCTTTCGGCCGGTCTGGTTTGCCAAACGCAGCAACGCATGCGCGACCCGCTGCTCGACCTGCTCCGTCGACATCTCGACCACCCGTGTCTGGGTCTCCTGCAGCCTGGTACCGACGGTCTTGTAGGTGGTTGCTCCAAACGCCGGAAATCGTCGCACCAGCTCCGGCCAGAGTACGTTGGACCAGGCCAGCACCACGCAGTCGACCGCAGCGACGGCGCTTGCGGGATAGGTTGTCCGGCCCAGCGCGGCGGCGACGCCAAAGATCTCGCCTTCGCTGATGTATCTGGCGATGACCTGCTGTCCATCCGGCGTGGTGCGGACGACCCGTATGTGACCCGAAATCAGCACGAAAAACGAATGGGCCTCGCTTTCCTGCTCGAAGATCGCAGACTCCTTGGCATAGCGTGACGATCGAGCGCTTCTGAGGATTTCGTTTTGCTCTTCGGGAGCCATCCCCTGGAAGAGCGGCAGCTGCGATATCAGCGATCGGTCCAGCGCAGCCAAAACGAATTTCCTCACGACCCCGAGACGCTGCGCCAATCGCGCGGCAAACCTTTCTTAGCGCGAGTTTGCGCCAGCGCAAATTGTTCGCAGCCGCATCGGGCTAAATGACGTGGAACGGCGCAATGCCGCGAACATGAGACAAAGGATAAATCGATGAAACTCTTCCTCGCTGCTGCAATCTCCCTCCTCGCGCTCGCCGGCGGCGCAAGCGCGGAAGAGCATGTCGTGCAGATGCTCAACAAGGGCGAAAAAGGCGCCATGGTTTTCCAGCCGGCCTTCGTCAAGGCCGCACCCGGCGACACCGTAAAGTTCGTGCCGACCGACAAGACCCATGACGCCGAGTCGATCAAGGGCATGATTCCGGATGGCGCCGAGCCGTTCAAGGGCAAGCCGAGTGAGGAGATCACCGTTACGCTGACCAAGGAAGGTGTCTACGGCGTCAAATGCGCGCCCCACTATGGCATGGGGATGGTCGCTCTGATCGTTGTCGGTAAGCCGGTAAACCTGGATGCGGCGAAAGCGGTCAAGCACGTAGGCAAGGCAAAGACGGTGTTCGCCGACCTGTTCACCCAGGTTGCGGCCAACTAGCCGCAATCAGACAGCCTGCTCGCCGCAAGTCGGAGTGGGCAAGGGCCGGATGGACCGAGGGCGGCGGTTCATCCGGCTCTTTTTATTTGAGGATACAAGTCATCTGAGGACACAAGTCATGGCAATTGCACGTCTGCGGCGCTATTCCGGCCCCGCCTTTCTTTCCTACGGGTTCCGGCCCTTCTTCTTCCTTGGGTCCCTGTATGCCGCGCTCTCGATTCTGCTCTGGCTACCGATCTATGCGGGCGAGCTCGAGGCCCACAGTGTATTTGTTCCGATCGATTGGCATATCCACGAGATGCTGTTCGGCTATCTGCCGGCGATCGTTACCGGGTTCCTGCTGACCGCCATCCCCAATTGGACTGGTCGGCTGCCCGTACAGGGCTTGCCGCTGCTGGCGCTGGTTGTCCTGTGGCTTGCCGGGCGCGCCGCTGTCTTCTTCTCGGCTGACATCGGCTGGCAAGCAGCCGCGGTGATCGACGGTTCATTTCTGTTCGCGGTGGCTGCCGCCGCCGCCCTCGAAATCATCGCCGGACGCAACTGGCGCAACCTCAAGGTGCTGCTGCCGCTTGTCGTGATGGCCTGCGCCAACGGCGCGTTCCACATCGAGGCCCATGTCCAGGGCACGTCGGACATCAGCCGCAGGCTCGGAATGTCCGCGGCGATCCTGCTCATTTCGCTGATCGGCGGACGCATCATTCCAAGCTTCACGCGCAATTGGCTCGTGCGCGAAAATCCTGGCAGGCTGCCGACGCCATTCGACCGTTTCGACATTGCATCTCTGACCATTTCAGCCATCGCTCTGGGCGCCTGGACGTTCGCCCCCGACAACGATATCTCCGGGCTGCTCCTGGCGGCCGCCGCCACCAGCCAGGCATGGCGGTTGGCGCGATGGGCTGGCGATCGCACCTTGCGGGATCCGCTCGTTCTCATTCTTCACCTCGCATACGCCTTCGTGCCGGTTGGACTTTGGCTGATTTCGGCGTCGATTTTCTTGCCTGCGATGGTGCCGGTTGCTGCAGGACTCCATGCTTTGGGCGCCGGCGCGGTCGGCTCGATGACGATCGCGGTGATGGCCCGCGCCACCCTTGGCCATACCGGTCGGCAACTACGGGCCGGACCGCAAGCGATTGTTGTCTTCGCCGCGATCCTCATCGCAGCCATGTTGCGCATACTTGCTGTTTTTATCCCCTATGACGGGATCGTTCATGCCGCGGGCGCTGCATGGATTCTGGCGTATGTCGGCTTCCTCCTGACTTACGGCATGGCCTTGACGACGCAAAAGGCCAGGTAGCGACGAAAGAGACTGTGAGACCAGCCCTGCCGCTACAGTCAAGGCGGCAGGGCGGCGGCTGTGCTTTCATGACACGCATGCCCGTCGGCTTACAAATGCGTAAGCTTCCGGCCACAATTCCGGGAGGATTCGAGCCCAATTGTGCCGAGGTTTCCAGGCTATTCAGTATCGCGACTGCGCAGCTGTTGAATCATCAGGGGAGTCACATGACGGAAACCAGGATTGGCTATTCATCTTACCAAATTGCGCTTCATTGGATCATAGCGGCGCTGGTGTTGTTCCAACTGTTGTTCGGGGAGAGCATGACAACCGTGGTCGACGCGGCCGAAAATGGAGCCGCGGTCTCTCCTGCCGACCAGACATTGGGCTCTGCTCATTTTTGGGTGGGGATTTCGATCCTGGCGCTCGTGTTCGTCCGGCTCACAATGCGCCTGATATCCGGTGCTCCTCGCCCGGCGGACCGCGGGCCCGCCTGGATGCGGATCGCCGCGCGTGGATCGCACGGCCTTTTCTATCTTCTCTTGCTCGCAACGCCGATTGTTGGACTCCTCGCTTTCTATATTGGCGATCCGTGGGGCGACATCCATTCGCTCAGCAAGCCGGTGTTTATCGTCCTGATTTCGGTTCATGCCTTGGCGGCCCTGTTCCACCAGTACTGGCTTCGCGACGGCACGCTGAAGCGGATGCTGTCGCCCGGTCGGTAGGACGGGTCTGGCAAATTTGTCGCCCACGTCAAAGCCGGGCCTGTTGGGCATACTCTGACGGCGCCTGCCGTCAGATCATGCCCAAATGGGAGAGCAGATCGCTCGCCCAGCCAGGGCGATCCCGAACCAGCCTAAACCCCAGATTGTCGGGGGGCAGGCCAACAGCGCAGCCTCCGCTTTTTCCGTCGCTGACGAAGTTCGACATATAGGCTCTGTGAAGGCCTTCGAGGACGTGGACGCCGCAATTGTCGACCGAACTCGCAACACCGCTTCCGTCTTCGGCCAGCGTCGTGCGGACATAACAAGTCGAAGTCCACTCCCAGACGTTGCCGGAGAAGTCGGCCAGGCCGCGCGAATTCACACCAAAGGAGCCCCGGCTCCTTGGCAACGGGTTCGGTTTGCGATTGAGGTCAAGCTCTGCCTGGTAGCTGGTGAGCCAACGTCTGGCCGGGTTGTCGGCATCGTTTTCGACACCCTCGAATTCCCCAGCAAACCGCTCCGCCGCGGCAAAGGCCCACTCTTCGTCGGATGGCAGCCGCCACAGGCTGCCGGTCACATCAGAATACCACCGGGCGTAGGCAACGGCGTCGAGGTAGCTCACTCCTGTTGCAGGTGCATCGCGCGGGATTGAGCGGGTCTCCTCCGCCGGCCGACAGGCGCCAGCCGACACACAATCCGCGTAGTCGGCAGCGCTGACCTGATAGGTCATGATCTCGAGCGGACCGTTGAGTTGCCGCTCGACTTTGGGATTTGCTTGCGGGCGTCCGCCCCTAAGGTACTCGCCCGGCATCGGATAGATGATCGAACCTGGAAGCAGGCTGACCGTCATGGCAGCGACATGGGACCGTCTATGGCCACTGGCTGCCTGTATCGATAGCCCAACCGGCACGGCTGCGGCCATCATGGCGATCGGCATGAGTTTCAGGATGAAAGCCGACATGTCTTTTGTCCATGCCCGGACAGCATTGCTGTCCGGGCAAATTGAAAGTGCCGTTCAGTTGATGGCGATGGGCTTGGGTGCTTCGACCTGCGTCATCAGGTCGTCATTCCAATCGCCCTCGACCTTGAAGTGAGCGGTTGCTCCGAGTTCCACGGCCTCGATCAGATTGTGATTGACGTAGGCGTAGACGCCCGGCTGCAGGAATGTGTAGAGCGCCGCCCCCGCAGAACCGCCGCGGATGAACCAAGTCTCCAGATCCTTGGCCGGCGGGTTTGCGAATTTGCCCAGTTCCCAGACATAATCGCCGTGGCCGCCGATCAAATGCGGCCGCGTATCGCGATTGGCCTGAGAATGGACGATGAGCACCGTTTCGCCGACCTTGGACTTCATGGCGTTGTCGCCGGTCAGGGATCCGACCTTGCCGTTGAACACCACATGGGTCGGAATAAGCCCACGCATCACCTTGACGGTGTCATCGTAGCCGTCGCCGGCGGATTCGTAGCTCTTGAAATTGCCCTTCTCGTCGCGCGGAATGTAGAAGTCACTCTCGCCGATGTAGAAGATCTTGTCGTACTTGACCGGTTCGCCCTTGTCGTTCCTCAGCCCGTCGCGCGGCAGCACCATGACGGCACCGTTCATGCCGGACACGACGTGCCAGGGGATCATCGCGCCGCCAGGGGCGCAGTGATAGACAAACGTTCCCGTCCGCGTCGCCTTGAAGCGCAGGGTCACCTGTTCGCCCGGATTGATCAAGGTCAGGCCCCCGCCACCCAGGCCGCCGGTCGCGGCGTGGAAGTCGATGTTGTGGGCCAGCGAGTTGGTGTCGGGATTGATGAGGGTCAGCTCGAGGTAGTCGTCCTGGTGCACGACCATCAGCGGGCCCGGGATCGAGCCGTTATAGGTCATCGCGTTGAGCTTTGCGCCGTCGGCATCGATGACGACAGGTTTTTCCTCGATCGTCATGGTGAACTCGACGATCTTCGGGCCGCCCTTGGCGATCTGGTCATGCGGATGCACAAAAGGCGGTGCCACGAGCGTGATCTTTTCACGGGGCAGCCCGCGGATCTCCGCCTTTGTGACCGTTGCCGACAATGCCGGCAGTGCCGCAACGGCGGCAGCGCCGAGCGCTGCTCCGAAGAGGGCTTCGCGTCGCGTGATCATGTCAATCTCCTGTGTCTCGACCGTTGCGGATGAGAAGAAAGCTACAGGACCTGACGCAGGGTTTCTTTGCGCTGGCGCAAATTGATGGGCATTAATCGGAGAAATAACAGCCTGGAATACAACGATCTCGCGCGCCACGATTGAGGTGGAGAGGTTGGTGTCTCGGTCTTCTTCCAAAGGAGAGCTGTCACCAACGATTATCTTAGATCAGTGGACGCTTTTTCTCTTCTGGATCGATGAGAATTCGCTCGGCTGCACCGTCGAGATCTTCATACTGGCCACTTTTCAACGCCCACAGGAAGCCGCCCAAGCCAAGCGCGCCAAGAAAGAGAGCGACGGGTATGAGATAGGTGAGGGTGGTCATGACGACCGGGCCAGTTCGTTGAAGTCGGACAGCCCGTCGCGGCGAACATTTTTGGCCTGTGAAATGGGCTCGGAGGTTCGTAGTCGCAACGCATTTCCGATGACGAGCAGTGATGAAGCGGACATGGCAATTGCCGCTATCAAGGGCGTGACGTGCCCAAGTATGGCGATCGGTACTGCCACCGTATTGTAGACGATTGCGATTGCGATGTTCTGCCGGATCAGGCTTCCAGCCTTGCGCGAGACGTCCAGCGCGAGCGGCACCGCCACGAGGCTTTCACGCAGGAAGACGAAATCCGCGGCGTTGCGGCCAACATCGGCGGCGGTGGCCGGTGCGATGGAGACATGCGCTGCGCTCAGCGCCGGCGTGTCGTTGAGGCCGTCGCCAACCATCAGAACCCTGTGCCCAACTTTCGCGAGGATTTCGATGCGCTCGAGCTTGCCGGATGGCAGCAGGCACGGAACGAAGTCGTGGATTCCGAGTGACTTCGCAACCTCGGCACAGGCTGCCGCGGTATCGCCCGACAGCATCTCCACGGGAACCCCGGCGTCGCTCAATTGATCGATGGCCGCTCTGGCGTCGGCGCGCAATGCATCCTCGAAAACGAAGCATGCGGCGATCATTCCGTTTCTCGTCAAGACCGTTCCGCCGTAGCCGTGTTTGCCCTCACCGCCGGTTCGAGCCTTCCAGCCGGCCCATCCGCGTCGGCCCAGTCGCCAGGTACTTGCCGCGTCAGTGGCCTCGATTCCAAATCCCGGATGCTCGGTGACGGCATCGAATTTGAGCTGCCCGCCAGGAATGGCAAAGCCGGCCATGGCCTTTGAAAACGGATGACGCGAGTGCGCCGCCAGGTCGGCTGCGATTGCCAGCATGGCGGGATCGATCGACGGCGCGTTAACGAGCCGGGGCTGGCCAAGCGTCAGCGTTCCGGTCTTGTCGAAGACCGCAATGTCCACACTTGCCAGGCGTTCCATGGCGGAGCCGTCCTTGACCATGATGCCGTTCTCGAACAGGCGCCTTGCGGCGACCACCTGCACGATCGGCACCGCGAGGCCAAGCGCGCACGGGCATGTGATGATGAGGACGGCGATGGCGATCGTCATCGCCCGATGCCAGTCGCCGGTCGCCGCTATCCAGCCCAGGAATGTCACAAACGCCGTCAGATGGACCACCGGGGCATAAAGCGCTGAAACGCGGTCGGCGATACGGCGATATTGCGCGCGGCCGCCCTCGGCGGCCTCCATCAACCTGACCATTTCCGCCAGGAACGAATCCCTTGCGGCGGCTGCCGCCTCAATCGTCAGCGGGCCGGTAAGATTGAGCACGCCGGCCTGTACCGCTTCGCCCGGCGCCACGTTTTTCGGCGTGCTTTCGCCTGAGGCCAGCGAGCAGTCGAGATCCGACGTTCCCTGGATGATCTTGCCGTCGACGGGGATCCTCTCACCGGCCGCGATCAACAACCGCATGCCTGGTTCGATCTCGCCGACCGGCAGATAGTCGCGCGCGCCGTCGCCGCGCAGCACCATGGCGCCACGCGCGGCCAGCTGAGACAGGCCTTTCACGGCAGTCCGGGCACGCTCCCGCATCACATGATCCAGCGTGCGTCCGATCAAAAGGAAGAACAGCAGCGATACCGACGCGTCGAAATAGGCGTGGTCGCCATGATTGATCGTCTCATAAAGGCTCATGGCGTAGGCGAGCGAAACACCGACCGCGATGGGCACGTCCATATTCATGCGGCCATGACGCAAAGCGTTCCAGGCCGAGCGGAAGAAGATGCCGCCGGCGAAGGCGAGGGCTGGAATGGCGATCAGCGCCGAGACCCAGTGAAACAGGTCGCGGGTAGCACCTTCGGCGCCGGACCAGACCGAGACCGAAAGCAGCATGATGTTGCCCGCCGCAAAGCCGGCAACAGCGACGGCGCGGATCAGTTCGGCAAGCGTCTTGTCCTTGTCGTCGATCTCGGGTGCGAACAGATGCGCCTCGTAGCCCAGCCTGCCGAGCGCGGCGACGAAGGGTGGCACCTCGTCTCCACGCCACCGGATCGCGACCCGTTTCGTCGACAGGTTGACGCGCGCGCTTTCGACGTGATCGAGCTTTCCAAGTGCCGCCTCGATCGTCTGGATGCAGGCGGCGCAATGAACCGCCGGCACTGAAAGGTCGGTCTGCCGAAGACTGTCGCCAAGCGATCGGCTCGCCAACCTGATCTCCTGGCTGGATGGCAGGACCGACGTGGCGCCGTTCAGATCCAGCGCCATTTCAGCGCCCGGTGCACAACAGCTCACTGCAGCGCTCCATGAGAAATCATGATCCTGCGGACGTCGCGATAGGGTCGCGCCAGGCCGGCATCGGCGTCGACTTCGACGATCCAGACGCCGTCCTTCGGCATATGCTGCGCTGCGAATTCCTTGCCTGAGGCGAGGGCGAGCGTGACGGATTCGTCCTCTTTCTCGTAGGCGGGATGACGAAACAGCACCTTGACACCGTGTAGAGGAACCGGCTTGCCGGCTGCGTCGGAGAGGCTGTAGTGGACTTCGCCCCATGCGATGGTCAGCTTGCCGGTCCAACCGAGCGCTGCTTGGGCGCGGCCGGCCTCAGCCTCCTTGTTGAATTGCTGGCTGGCCACATAGGTGTTCTCGACGACGAGGCCGGTCCAACTCGTATTGGCGAGCGTGGCCATGGTCAGGTTGACCGCGATGACCACCCCGAAAAAGGTGAGAATGATGGCCAGCATGTGCCTGCCTGTGAATTCGCGAGGCTTTTGGGCATTGGCGGTCATTTGGCGGCCTCTGGCGCGTTGAATGTGGCGGTGTACTCGTTCGACTCGAAGCTCGCTCTATCCTCGACACGGAACTTGAAGGTCTGTGCCGGTGCGTGGATCTGGTCCGCCGGCTGGCGAACGAAGACCTTCAACGTTTTCAGGCGGTCGGGTTGGACCGGGATGGCGAAAGACCGGCCGGCCGGGATGTCGTCGCCGACGATGACCATGTCGGCACCCTCCAGGCCCTGCATGGTGACGACGATTGTCCTTGGCTCAGGGATCATGTTGAGCAGCTTGACGGTATAGCCGTTGCGGATGGAACCATCGGACAGCGTGACGAATTGCGGATTGCGGTCATGCAGCACGTTCAGCTCGAGCCGATCACGCGTCAGCAGCGAATAGAGCAGGCCCAGCCCGATCAGCGACCACAGGCCCATGTAGACGTAGGTGCGCGGCCGGAAGATCTTGCGAATGTGAAAATGCGCCACCTGATCGGAGAAAGTGCCGACGGCAGTCCTGACCAGCGACGGATTGATTGAACTGGAGCCGCCTGCGGTCGCCAGCATCATGTTGGCGTTGTAATCGGAGAGCGTCGCGTAGGAGATCAGCCCGCGCTCCTTGCCGAGCTTGTCCATGACGCCGTCGCAGGCGTCGATACACAGCGCGCAGGTAATGCATTCGAGTTGTTGGCCGTCGCGAATGTCGATCCCCATTGGGCAAACGGCGACGCAGGCATTGCAGTCGACGCAGTCGCCGACGGACTGCCCTGTCGCTTGCACCTTCTTGGCGTGACGCGAGCGCGGTTCGCCGCGCCAGTCATTGTAGGTGACGGTGAGCGAGTTCTCGTCGAGCATGGCTGCCTGGATGCGTGGCCATGGGCACATATAGGTGCAGACCTGTTCGCGCATCAGGCCGCCGAACGTGTAGGTGGTCGCCGTCAACACGGCGATGGTGATGTAGGCGACAGGCGCGGCGGTACCGGTGAAAAGCTCGCCCACAAGTGTCGGTGCATCAGCGAAATAGAAAATCCAGGCGCCGCCGGTCGCCGCGCCGATGACCAGCCAGACAGCGTGCTTCGATACGCGCAGCATCAGCTTGCGGGCGGTCCAGGGGCCTGCGTCAAGTTTCATGCGGGCGTTGCGGTCACCCTCTATCGCGCGTTCGACGACGAGGAACAGATCGACCCACACCGTCTGCGGACATGCATAGCCGCACCAGGCACGGCCGACAGTCGAGGTGATCAGGAAAAGTCCAACGCCGGCCATGACCAGGAGGCCGGCCACGTAGAAGAATTCCTGGGGCCATATCTCGATGAAGAAGAAGTAGAAGCGCCGATTGGCAAGATCGAGCAGCACGGCCTGGTCCGGGGCAAATGGACCGCGATCCCAACGCAGCCACGGCGTCAGGTAGTAGATGCCAAGCGTGATCGCCATCACCAGCCATTTGAAGCGGCGAAAGTTGCCCGAGGCGCGCTTTGGGAAGATTTTCTTGCGCGCAGCGTAGAGGGGCTGACGTGTCTTGGCGGAATTGACCGCCTCGGCTTCCAGCCGTTCTACCTGCGTCTTGTCCAGCACGACTATCTCCACTTGCACGCAGACCGTGATTTTGAGCGCGCTGGGCAACATTGCCGCCGCCTGGACCGACCCGCGTTGATGCAGGTCAATCGGCGAATGCCGAAAAGATCGAGGCCCGGACTGGCCGGGCCTCGTCGCTCAGGCGGTGAAGGGCAGGAAATAGGGCTCCCGACCTATTCCCCACCGCCGAGCGAATGGATGTAGACCGCCAACTCCTTGACCTTGGTCTCGCCGAGACGCGCGCCCCATGCAGGCATCACGCCCTGCTTCGGTGCGCGAACCTGGTCGGCGATTGCCGTCTCGCCCGACCCGTAAAGCCAGATCGCGTCGGTCAGGTCGGGTGCGCCGAGTTCCCTGTTGCCTTTCGCATTGTCGCCGTGACAGGCGACGCAGTTTTCGGCGAAGACCCTGGCGCCGGGTTGAATAAGAGTTGCATCGCGGACCTTGCCGGACAGGCTGGCAACGTAGGCGCTGACCTGGGCGATCTGGTCGGCGGTGATGATGTCCCCGAAGGCTGGCATTTCCGACAGGCGCGTGTCCGGATCTGAAGCGAAGCGGATGCCGTGCGTGACCGTCTGCTGGATCTGCTCGGCCTTGCCGCCCCACAGCCAGTCATCGTCGTTGAGGTTGGGAAAGCCCTTGGAACCCTGGGCGCCGGATCCGTGGCACTGCGTGCAGTTGACCTTGAATGCGGCGCCGCCGGCCGCGACCGCGAATTCCCGCAAGGCATCGTCCGCGGCGATTTCGGAGACGCTTTTCGACTCCACCGCCGCGACGTATTTGCCCTTCGCTGCTTCCGCCGCCGCCAGCTCGTTCTTGACGCTGTTGCGGCTCGAATAGCCGAGAACACCCGTTGTCGCCGAGTGCAGCAGCGGCCATGCCGGATAGGCGATGGTGTAGCCGATCGCCCAGACGATGGTGACATAGAACGTGATGACCCACCAGCGCGGAAGTGGGTTGTTCAGCTCCCGGATGCCGTCCCATTCGTGACCCGTGGTTGAGACGCCAGAGATTTCGTCGATGTGTTCGTCGCTCATGATCACTCGTCCTCGAGGGGAATCCGGGCTGCTTCGTCCGCAAGCTTGCGGCTGCCGGGGCGCAGGGCGAAGACAATTGCCCCCGCAAAGAAAAGCGCCATGGCGACAAGACCCCAGCTGTCGGCAAACTCCCGCATAAGATTGTAATTCATGGGAAAAACTCCTCAGCGATAGCCGGCGGCTTCGTCGTAGTTCTTGAAATCGACCAGCGTGCCCAGCATCTGCAGATAGGCGACGAGGGCATCCATTTCGGTGACCTGTTGCGGGTTGCCGTCGAAGTCGCCGATCTTGGCTTTGGGATAGCGGGTCTCAAGACCTGATGTGTCGGCGTTGGGATCAGCCTGCGCCATCAGATCGGCATTGGCGTGCGCGACCATATCATTGTCATAGGGGACGCCGACCCGCCGGTTGGCGACAAGGTGCGTCGAGAAGTCCTTCACGTCGATCGGCGCGTCCTTCAGGAACGCGTAGCTGGGCATGATGGATTCCGGCACAACGGAACGCGGATCGGAGAGATGCGCGACATGCCATGCATTCGAATATCGGTCGCCGACCCGGGCGAGATCCGGCCCCGTCCGCTTCGATCCCCATTGAAAGGGATGATCGTACATCGACTCGGCGGCCAGGCTGTAATGGCCGTAGCGCTCGACCTCGTCGCGGAACGGCCTGATCATCTGGCTGTGGCAGAGGTAGCAGCCCTCGCGCACATAGATGTTGCGTCCGGCAAGCTCGAGCGGCGAGTAGGGCCGCATGCCTTCGACTTTCTCGATCGTGTTATCGAGGTAGAAGAGGGGTGCGATCTCGACGATGCCGCCGACGGTCACCACAAGAAGGGAGCCTACGAGAAGCAGCGTGGCGTTCTTCTCGATTAATGCATGTCTATCGATCAAGCCCATGTTCTGGCTCCTTATTCGGCAGGCTGAAGGGCGGGAACGGAGCCCGGCATCGGTTGCTCTTCACGCTGGTGGCCGAGGATGGTCATGGTGATGTTCCAGGCCATGATCAGGGCACCCGAGAGATACATGGCGCCGCCCATGGCGCGCATGACGTAGTAGGGGTGCATGGCAGCGACGGTCTCGGCGAAGGAGTAGACCAGGAAGCCCTGCTCGTCGTATTCGCGCCACATCAGGCCCTGCATGATGCCGGACACCCACATGACCGCGGCGTAGACGACGATCCCCAGGGTCGCCAGCCAGAAGTGCCAGGTAACCAGCCGCAGCGAATAGAGCCGGTTGCGGTTCCAGAGCTTCGGCACCATGTAGTAGATCGCGCCGAACGAGATCATGCCGACCCAGCCGAGTGCACCGGAGTGCACGTGACCAATGGTCCAGTCGGTATAATGCGATAGCGAGTTGACCGCCTTGATCGACATCATCGGGCCTTCGAAGGTCGACATGCCGTAGAAGGCGATGGCCATCACCATCATGCGGATGATCGGGTCGGTGCGCAGCTTGTCCCAGGCGCCAGACAGCGTCATCAGGCCATTGATCATGCCGCCCCAGGACGGCATCCACAGCATGATCGAGAACACCATGCCGAGCGTCTGCGCCCAGTCGGGCAGGGCGGTATAGTGCAGGTGATGCGGCCCGGCCCAGATGTAGAGAAAGATGATCGCCCAGAAATGGATGATCGAAAGCCGGTAGGAATAGACTGGACGGTTCGCCTGCTTGGGCACGAAATAATACATCATGCCGAGGAAGCCGGCCGTGAGGAAGAAGCCGACCGCGTTGTGGCCGTACCACCATTGCGTCAGCGCGTCCTGGACGCCGGAAAAGGCGGAGTAACTCTTGGAACCGAGGAAAGAGGCCGGCATCGAAAGGTTGTTGACCACATGCAGCATGGCGATGGTGACGATGAAGGACAGGTAGAACCAGTTGGCGACGTAGATGTGCGGTTCCTTGCGCTTCAGGATCGTGCCAAGGAACAGGATGAGGTAAGCGACCCAGACGATGGTCAGCCAGATGTCCACGTACCATTCGGGTTCGGCGTATTCGCGGCTCTCGGTGATGCCGAGCAGGTAGCCTGTCGCGGCCATTACGATGAAAAGCTGGTAGCCCCAGAAGACGAACCAGGCGAGATCGCCGCCGAACAGGCGGGCGCGGCAGGTACGTTGCACGACGTACAATGACGTGCACAGCAGCGCGTTGCCGCCGAAGGCGAAGACGACACCGGACGTGTGCAGCGGCCGCAAACGGCCGAAATTGAACCAAGGCTGAATATTGAGATCGGGGTAGGCCAGCTGCAGCGCGATGACCACGCCGACCAGCATGCCGACGACACCCCAGAACATCGTGGCGATGGCGCCGTAGCGGATTGGACCGTCCATGTAAGCGGATGGGTCGATCGGAGCGGCAACTTCGAAGCTCGAGTTGCGAATGAGGATGGCGACAAAACCGAGCAGCACGAAGAACAGCACCCACATGTGTTGCCGGAACGGCTCGTCCACGCCGAAGCCGGCGGCCACCAAGGCCGCGAATGTAAAAAGGCTCAACGCGAAGATTTGTGTGCCGAACTTCATGACATTTCCCCGACCTCGAATTCCCTGCGCGGACGTCAATCCGCGGCAACACCAATTCCGCAGCCGGCACGTCCCCGCCTTGATCCATGTCAAAGTCATATGCATTTGGATTGGGCAGGCTTGATCCTGCGAACGATCAGGAGACTGCCGTTGAACTCGCAGACAGGAGGGGGACCGTTTCCACTGCATGCAGGCGGCAAAAATTCGATGCCGGCAGGGTCTGCTGCGGTGATGAAACGTGTACACTTGGAAAAACTGCAGCTCTGCGACGCCTTGGAAAGGATCGCGGACACACTGCCCAAGGTCGACACTTTGGCATGCTTGACGGTAGCAAACGCAATCGTTCCGCTGTTGCGCGACAGTCATCGATACGAAGAGACGGTCATATTCCCCGCTTACGAGACGGCGTTGGCCGGCAGTGATGCCAATCTTGATTCAGCAAGGCGATTGAGCGCCGAGCATATCGAGGACGAATGCTTTGCCGGTGAGGTGACCGAGATGTTGCTGGCGATCGGCCACGGCAAGACGATCGACAATGCCGAGGCGGTTGGGTTCATGCTGCGCGGGTTCTTTGAAAGCCTGCGCCGGCATATCGCCTTCGAGCGCGAGCATGTCCTGCCGATGATTGGGTTTGTCGATTGGGCCTAGGCGCCGGAGCGGCGCTGCAGTCGATTCAAGCTATCGACAATGACATGCCGATTGTTCTCGATGCGGATCACGCCATCTGATCGCAGCCGGGTCAGCTGACGGCTGACAGTCTCGATCGTCAGACCGAGGAAATCGGCGATGTCGGCGCGGGTCAAAGGCAGATCGAAACTTGTCGACTGGGCGGCCGGATCAAGCGTGGGGTCGATGTTCCTGGCGATCATGAGTAGGAAGCTCGCCACCTTTTCCGAAGCACTCTTGCGGCCCAGCGTCACCATCCAGTCGCGGGCATCATCGAGTTCGTTCAGCGTCTGCTTGAAGAGACGATGCTCTAGTCCCGGCGATTCCTTCATCATCCGTTCGATGGCCGCCTTTGGGAACGAGCACAGGGAGACTGCGGTTGCGGCTTCGGCGTTGATCGCGCTTTCCACCTTGAAGGGCCTGCCCAGAAAATCGGGAGCAAATTGAAGCCCGACAATCTGCTGGCGCCCGTCCGAAAGGCTTTTCATCAGCTTGACCACGCCGGAAAGCACATTCGCGTAGCTGTCGACGGCCTCGGCGTCACCGATCAATTCCACGCCCGCTTCAACGGTATGCTTCGACGAGGTCTTGGCGAGGCCCACCAGCTGGTCCGGATCGAGCGCGCCGCAAACGCCATGATGCCGCGCTTCGCATGACTGGCAAAGCACGGGAATGCCGGCGCTATGTACATCCTGACGCACTGTCATCGTGGTCGTCCGCGAACCCAAAGGTTCCGTCAGGATATAGCATCGACCCAAGAAAAAGCCTTGCGGCAGTTTGTCCGCAACCAATGGGCATTGACCGAAATCAAGGCGGCTACTGCCCCTCGCGAGCAGTATCGCGCGAAACATTCCGGAGTTGATAGCGACATGCGGCCAGAATTAGTTGCCAGGCTTGGCGAGAACGTGCCGCGTTACACGAGTTACCCGACGGCGCCGCATTTTCATCCGGGCGTCGATGCCGCCGTCTGTCGTGGCTGGCTGCAGGCGCTCAATGAGGGCGACGAGATCTCGCTCTATCTGCACATCCCCTATTGCGACAAGCTTTGCTGGTTCTGTGCGTGCCACACCAAGCAGACACGCCACTACGAACCGGTCACCAAATATCTGAGATCGCTGCATGCGGAGATCGCCACCGTCTCAAGTCTCGCCGGAGGCAAGGGCCGGGTACGTGCCGTCCATTTCGGTGGTGGCTCACCGACGATGCTCAAACCACAGGACATGGTGGCGCTGGGAGCCGTTCTGCGCAATAGCTTCTCATTTCTTCCCGGCGCCAAGATCAGCGTCGAAATCGAACCCAACGATATGGACGAAGCCCGCCTCGACGCGCTTGCCGAAATCGGCATGACGAGAGCCAGCCTCGGGGTCCAGGATTTCGATCCGAAGGTGCAGAAGGCCATCAATCGCGAACAGACCTTCTTGCAGACCAAGACAGTCGTCGACGGCGTTCGGTCACGCGGCGTCGAGTCGGTCAACCTGGACCTGCTCTACGGCTTGCCGCACCAGACCGGGGAGAGCGTCTTGTCCACCGTCATGCAGGCGCTGACGCTCGAGCCCGACCGGATCGCCCTTTTTGGCTATGCCCATGTGCCATGGTTCAAGAAACATCAGACAATGATCGACGAGGCCTGGTTGCCAGGCCCGGAGGAGCGGTTTGCCCAATCGCAACTGGCAGCTCGTGCCATACTCGACCAAGGATACGAAGCAATCGGGCTCGACCATTTCGCCAAACCGGGCGATGCGCTGGCGCTTGCCGCGCATGCGGGGATGTTGCGCCGCAACTTTCAGGGCTACACCGAGGATCGCTGCGAAACCTTGATCGGCCTCGGCCCGTCTTCCATCAGCCAATTCCGGCAAGGCTATGTACAGAACATGCCTTCGACCGCCGAGTATGGCCGCATGGTGGATGACAGTGGGTTGGCTTCGGCCCGTGGAATTGCTTTTTCCGACGACGACCGCGCTCGCGGGTGGATCATCGAGCGGCTGATGTGCGATTCCGGCTTTTCAGCGATCGACCTGGTTGAGCGCTTTGGCGAGGCTGGCCAAAGGCTTCTCGGCAAGGCGAGTTCCACCGCTCTTCTTGATCCTGCCCGGTTGCTTGAACTTCACGGTGACCGCTTCGTCGTGCCGGTCGAAAGCCGCCCCTTTGTCAGAAGCGTCGCGGCGAAGTTCGACAAATATTTCGAAACCGGCAAGGCCAGACATTCCGTGGCGGTCTGAACATCGGCTGCGTCAGGAATGCTTCCCGGCTGGCAAGTCGTGTGAAGGGCCTACATCCCGATCTGAACAGCGCAGATCGTCGACCGCGTCAGGAAACGCTTCTCCCTCCGTTGTCCAGCGAGAACATGCCGCCGCGGCCTGGCACTACGTCGACATGAGATCGGTATGCTTCCAGGCCTCGAATTGCGAGGCGCCGATGTAGAACGGCGCGTCACCGATATGGCCGAGCAGGACATCGTGGTCGCCGACGATGAATCCGTCCAGCGGATAGCACATAGGCGAAGAGCCGTCGCAGCAGCCGCCGGATTGATGGAACAGCACCGGACCGTGCTCGGCGACGATCTCCGCGATCAGTTCAAGCGCTGCCGGCGTTGCCGTGACCTTGGCATGCATGGGTTTTCGATTTCGAGCCTGGGGCGCGGCCCCCTGCGGAGCCGCGCCTTTGAGCCAAAGAGGCGATCAGAAGAAGCCGAGCTTCTTCGGGCTGTAGCTGACCAGCATGTTCTTCGTCTGCTGGTAGTGGTCGAGCATCATCTTGTGGGTCTCTCGACCGATGCCGGACTGCTTGTAGCCGCCGAAGGCCGCATGCGCGGGATAGGCATGGTAGCAGTTGGTCCAGACGCGGCCAGCCTGGATCGCGCGGCCGAAGCGATAGGCGCGGTTGGCATCGCGTGTCCAGACGCCGGCACCGAGGCCGTAGAGCGTATCGTTGGCAATCGCCAGGGCTTCGTCGTCGTCCTTGAAGGTCGTGACCGAAACCACCGGCCCAAAAATCTCCTCCTGGAAGATGCGCATCTTGTTGTGGCCCTTGAAAACCGTGGGTTGGACGTAGTAGCCGCCCGCCAGGTCGCCGGGCAAAAGATTGCGCGCCCCACCGGTCAGCAACTCGGCTCCTTCCTGGCGGCCGATATCGATATAGGACAGGATCTTTTCCATCTGCTCGGACGAAGCCTGGGCCCCGATCATCGTTGCCGGATCGAGCGGATCGCCCTGTACGATTGCCTCGACGCGCTTGAGGGCGCGTTCCATGAACCTGTCGTAGATCGATTCCTGGATGAGCGCGCGGCTCGGACAGGTGCACACCTCGCCCTGGTTCAGCGCGAACATGACGAAGCCTTCGATCGCCTTGTCGAAGAAATCGTCGTCTTCGGCGACGACATCCTTGAAGAAAATGTTGGGTGACTTGCCGCCGAGCTCGAGCGTCACCGGGATCAGGTTCTGGCTGGCATACTGCATGATCAGCCGGCCCGTCGTCGTCTCGCCGGTAAAGGCGATCTTGGCAATGCGCGGCGACGAAGCCAGCGGCTTGCCGGCCTCGAGGCCAAAGCCGTTGACGATGTTGAGCACGCCCGGCGGCAGCAGGTCGCCGACAAGATCGGCCCAGAGCAGGATGGCAGCCGGGGTCTGCTCGGCGGGTTTCAGGACGACGCAATTGCCGGCAGCAAGCGCGGGAGCAAGTTTCCAGCATGCCATCAGCAGCGGGAAGTTCCACGGGATGATCTGGCCGACCACGCCGAGCGGCTCATGGAAATGATAGGCGACGGTGTCGTCGTCGATCTGGGAGAGGCTGCCTTCCTGGCCACGCACCGCGCCGGCGAAATAACGGAAATGGTCGATGGCCAAAGGCAGGTCGGCCGCGGTCGTTTCGCGGATCGGCTTGCCGTTGTCCCAGGTCTCGGCGCATGCGAGGAGATCGAGGTTTTCCTCCATTCGATCGGCGATGCGGTTGAGGATGAGGGAGCGCTCGGCCACGCTGGTGCGCGCCCAGGCATCCTTGGCGGCATGCGCGGCGTCCAGGGCCGCCTCGATGTCCTGGCCGTCCGAGCGCGCTACTTCGCACAGCAGTTGGCCATTCACCGGCGAGAAGTTCTCGAAATAGCGGCCGGAGCGGGGCTCGGCCCATTTGCCACCGATGAAATTGCCGTAACGCTTGTCGAAGGGCGCCTTGACCGGGCGTGAGAATTCAACCTTGTTCATGTGTCTTCCTCCCAAAGCTGGCGTCGCGGGATGCGAACGCTTCGGGAGAGGCTTGCGATTTCCGCCTCCGGTTGTCACCGCACCGGTCGCCGCGGTTGGGCAAGATGTGTCGCAGAATTGCGACAGTCACGGGATCTCGGCGTTTCAGTGAGGCCGATGGACATCCAGGCGGTTGAGTTTGCGGTGAAGCGTCGCGCGGCTGATGCCAAGCGCCTGCGCCGCGGCCGAGACATTTCCGTCAGCCCGCGCGAGCGCACGCTGGAGGGCCCCGCGCTCCGCCTCAGCAAGAACCTTAGGGCCAATCTCGGCCCAGCCGAGCAGATCGGCGGCGGGCATTGGTTTGTCGAGACACTGCTGTGTAATGCCAAGCGCCAGGCGGGCCGAACGGGTAGCACCGACCACGAGATCGTCCGCGTCGATGGCGATCAGCGCGCCGGAGCCCTTGTCGGTCACTGGCGCAAGCAGAATTCGTGCCTTCGGGAATGCCATCTTGAAGTTTTCGCTTTCGATCCGACGCGCCGCGTCGACGACAGCCATCGAGATGAGATTGACGAAGGCTTCGGTCAGGTCGGCCCGGCAGGAGGACACGTCAAGCGCGGCCACAAGGTTTCCCTCATGGTCGTGGATCGGGGCGGTGGTGCAACTGAGCAGGGTGTTGCGCGTGTGGAAATGCTGGTCACGGTGGATCGTCAACGCCCGGCGTTCGACCAGGCAGGTGCCGATCCCGTTGGTGCCCTGGCTTTCCTCATTCCAGACGGAGCCAGTCCACAAACCCCAGGAATGAAACGTCTCATCGTCGACAGGCGCGCCGCGCCGTTCGACCGGCACGCCGTCGCGATCGGCGAGCAGGACACAGCATCCGACGCCGCCTACCGCGAGATAGAGACGGTCGAGACTGGCTTGGGCAGCGCAAATGAGCGGTTCGATCCGTTGCCGGGCCTGCGCCAGTTCGGCCTCCGTCAGATAATGTGGAGGGCTGCAATCGGCTGGTTCGAGCCGATGCAAATTGGAAGAGCGCCGCCAGGAGGCAACCAGGGCGGACTTCGCCGCCGCGTCCGACGCAATCGCCGCCTGGATGCGGTCGGCATGATGACCGGATAGATCTTCTCCCATACTTTTCCTCCAACCCTGATGAATTTCCTCCCGGTCTGATCCGGTCTGCGGTTCGATCGGCACTTAGTCAATTCGTCGAAAGGAGCAGAAGGACAGATCTCTTGCCTGCCATTGCCATCCAATGGCCGCCCCATCGAGGAAGCCTATCAACAGAACGAATCGCGTTCATTGATCGGGAGCAAACTTCGCTTGGGCGGCTATCGACATTGCGAAAACTGGCCGGAAGGCAGCCAAGGCGAGGCATTTGGAGTTGTCGGAATGCTTGCGGTTGCTGTCGCGGCGTCATAGCCATCATCGCGCGGGCGATGATGGTCGAAAAGGTACCCACAAACGTACCCTCACATTCAAGACCGCTTCCGGCGCGAAGAAAGGCACGGGGGAGGTAGCTCGATTGCTTTGATGGATTTGAAATGCGGGACCACCGCACGGGCGCCGTTGTAGATCGAGCGCATGTTGACGTTGGCGATCCGGTCGAACATCTCGTCGTCCATCGTCTCAAGCGGCAAGGACGGCTGCGCCACGCCGGTATTGTTGACCAGTATGTCGAGACCGCCGAAGGCCGAGCACGAATTTCTTGACGATGCCTTCGCCAAATCCAGACCCGCCACCGGTGACGATGGCGACCTTCCCAGCAAGTCTCATATCTGTTCCTCCGTTGCCCGAACCATCGGGGAAGACACGCGCGTTGCACAGTCCGATTATCTGAACGCCCTTTTAGCTTTCCTTGTTTGAGCTCGCCCGCGCCGGGAGTAATAGTCGCGTCGGAATTGCGAGGAGGAAAAGATGACGCTGAACTTCGACCCGAGGGCGAAGGCCGCGACGCTCTACCATGGCGAATTCCGGCCGATGTTCATTGGCGGCAAGTGGGTGGCGGCGCAGTCCGGTCAGGAGATGCAGGCGCTGAATCCGGCGACCGGCGCGGTGCTGGCGACGGTGCCGCGCGGCTCGGCCGCCGATGTCGACGCGGCTGTGGCTGCCGCGCGCATGGCGTTCGAAGGGCCGTGGTCGACATTCTCGCCCTATGAGCGGCAGTGCGTGCTTTTGCGCATCGCCGATCTCTTCGAGATGCATTGGGAAGAGCTCAGTGTTTCCGACACGCTCGACATGGGACTGCCGATCACGCGCACGCTCGCCAATCGGTGTCGCGTCATCGGCATGCTGCGCTTCTATGCCGGCATGGCCACCGCGCTGCATGGCGAGGCGATCGACAATTCCATTCCCGGCGAGATCGTCACTTTCACCCGGCGAGAACCGGTGGGCGTCGTCGGCGCGATCATTCCCTGGAACGCTCCGACCGCCGCGTCGATCTGGAAGATCGCACCAGCGCTCGCCACCGGCTGCACCATCGTGCTGAAACCGTCGGAGGATGCGTCGCTGACACCGCTGCTGATCGCGCGGCTGATGCAGGAAGCCGGCGTGCCCGACGGCGTCGTCAACATCGTCACCGGCACGGGAGCCGAGGCCGGCGCGCGGCTCGCCGAACATCCCGATGTCAACAAGATCGTCTTCACCGGCTCGACGCTGACCGGCCAGGCGATCGCCCGCGCCGGTGTCGCCAACCTCAAGCGCGTTTCGCTCGAGCTCGGCGGCAAGTCACCGATCATCGTCTGCCGCGACGCCGATATCGACAAGGCTGTCCCGGTCGCGGCGATGGCGGTGTTCGTTCATTCGGGTCAGATCTGCATTGCCGGCTCGCGGCTATTCGTGGCGCGCGAGATCCATGACGAGTTCGTGCGCCGGGTCGCCGAATTTGCCGGCAGGCTGCGCGTCGGCCACGGCATTGAGGCGGAGACGGAGATCGGGCCGCTGATCAACGCAAGGCAGGCCGGCAAGGTCGAGGGCTACATCAAGGCCGGCAGCGACGAGGGCGCCGAACTGGTCGCCGGCGGCTCGCGGCTGACGGGCGCGCTCTTCGATGGCGGCAACTTCATCGCGCCAACCGTCTTCGGTTCGGTATCGGACAACATGACCATCGCGCGGGAAGAGATTTTCGGTCCGGTCATCTCGGCGATGCCTTTCGACACGCTGGATGAGGCCGTCGCGCGCGCCAACGCAACGCCTTACGGTCTGGCGGCCGGTATCTTCACCACCCATCTCGGCACCGCGCACAAGCTCGCGCGCCGCATCAAGGCCGGCTCGGTCTGGGTCAACATGTACCATGCCATCGACCCTGCGGTGCCGTTCGGCGGCATGAAGATGTCCGGCTACGGTCGCGAGGGCGGCGTCGAGCATCTGCATGAGTATCTGGAGACAAAGGCGATCTGGATCCAGACGGATTAGAGCAATCCCAGGAAAAGTATGAGCGGTTTTCCGTACGAGCAAATTCACCGTTTCACGGAAACGGCGAACCGCTCTATCCCTTTGTTTTTACGCAATTCCGGACGGAAAACCGTATCACACTTTTCCTGGAATTGCTCTATTGCAGGGTATGTCGAGAAACAGGTGAAGATCACGGCCAGTATTCGGCCTGAAGACACCGGGTCGGCCTGAAGACACCGGGCAGGAAAACTCAACGGAGGCTCACCCAATGGCGTCGACCGTCCGCTGGTCGGCGCCATTGACCCATAATCTTCTCGGCAGCTACGCGACGAAACGGACCACGCCGCCATCCACCCGTAAAGCCGCGCCGGTTGTCGCCGAAGCCTGCTCCGAGCATGCATAGATGATCATGTTGGCCACCTCGTCGGTGGTCGAGAAGCGTTGGATAAGGGTGGTTGGACGCATTGCCTTCAGGAAGCCCTGCTCGGCTTCCTGCTGCGTGATCCCGTTTGCGTCAGCCTGCTTCGCCATGAAGTCGCCCAGGATCTCGGAGCGGGTAGGACCCGGCAAGACGGCGTTGACAGTGACGCCCGTGCCCGCGACCGCCTCGGCAAGCCCGCGCGAGATCGCGAGTTGAGCTGTCTTGGTCATGCCGTAGTCAAGCATTTCCTTGGGGATGTTGATCGCGGACTCGCTACTTACAAACACGACACGGCCCCAGCCTTTCGCCACCATCCGCGGCAGGTAATGACGGGTCACGCGCACGCCACTCATCACGTTCAACTGGAAGAGGTCGAGCCAGTCCTCGTCGGGGATCTTCGCGATGTCCTCGACGCCATTGTAGCCCCGGATATGAGCCGTACCAACGTTGTTCACAAGGATATCGGCGTCCGGCGCCTGCGCGATCAAGGCCTCGGCACCCTCCGCTGTCGCAAGATCGGCGGCGATGCCCGAGATGTCGCTTCTGGGAAAGGCCTGCCGCATCTGCCGCACCGCCTCGTCGACCCGGCTATTCCCACGGCCGTTGACGACGACCGATGCGCCGGCACGGGCCAGCCCCTCCGCCGTCGCGCGGCCGATACCTGCGGTCGATCCGGTGACAATCGCCTTGCGGCCCTTGAGTTCAATATTCATATCATTCATCTCCAATGCTAGGTGGTGATCATCCGCCGATCCAGGCTAGAACCGCCCGTCGCCAGTTGAATACCGACAATATTTGGACGGAGGCGGGCCCAGCTTTGTTCGGTCGAAGCGTCGCGGCCCAGGCGACGCGGCGACGCCTCAGGACAAGCACGTCAATCCGCCTTGTTCGCGACTTCCGCCTCCGCTGCGCGGGCAAGGCTTTCGACCCATTCCTGGTGATAATGGTAGAGTGCACCGGGATGCTTGCGCCCGAGTTCCTCAAGGAACCAAAGGCCCTGCTGCGTTTCCTCGGTCAGCACATGGCAGCCATCGGCTGTAGGAGTGATGACCCAGCCATGGTACGCGCTCGATCCGGTAACGTCGCCATCGACTGTTGTCGCCCATGACAGCCTGCGGAAGGGTTCGCACTCCGTCACGACCAGGCTCATCGGAAAGCCAACCGTCACCCGGATATATCTGGTTTCAAGCGCCAGTTCCGGCTTGCCGCCCAGGATCTTGACCTGATCCTCGGCGGGAAAGTAGCTCGACCAATTCTCGGCATCGACCAGCAGCTTCCAGACCACTTCAGGCGGCGCCTTCACGTCAATGTCGTTGAGTGCGTAGATAGCCGACGTTTTCGGATCATATCGCTCGGGCCAAATCACGTGGTCATACATCGATCACTGTTCCTTCTTGAACAGGTCCTGGAAGATGAGCTGGCCCCAAGTGCGGCCGCGTGCGTGCACCAGCGCGCCACCCTCGTTGAGCTTTCCCAGCTTGACGGGTGCGAACCCGAGTTGTTTGGCCAAGGCCGCCACGGGAGCGATCGCGTCCTCATCGTCAGCAGACAGAAAGACGACCCGGTGCCCGCCCTCGACGATCGGATCGGCAGCCAGGGTGGCCGCAATCAGGTGATTGAACCCTTTGACGAGCTTGGCGCCGGTGAACGCCTTCGCGACGAAGGCGGAGGACGGGAGACCGTCCAGCTCTTCAGGGACAGGAAACGCGTTCGTCGCGTCGATGACCGTCTTGCCTTCCCAGCTCGGCAGGGCCTTCGCGACCTCGCGATGCTCCCCGAACGGGACCGCCAGGATGATTGTGTCGGCCTCGAGTGCGTCCCGCAGCGACTTGGCGACGACCGTGGGTCCGATCGCCCGGGCCTGTGCCGCCAACGCCTCGGGCGGACGGCGGCTCGCGACGGCCACCTCGATGTTTTTACGGGCGAAGGCGTGGGCGAGGGCCTGGCCTATCTTACCGAATCCTACAATCGCATAGCTCATAATATTTCTCCGTTCCGTGTTGATGTCGATTCCCAGCCCTCAACGGCGCTGGTTAGTTGAATGGAGTGACGGGCCGGGCGTGGCGCGTCAGAGTTGCGCAAGGCCGCCGTCGACGGCGACCTCGCTGGCGGTCATGAAGCTGCTGTCCGACGACGCGAGAAAGGCGGCGACAGCCCCGATCTCCGCCGGATCGGCCATGCGCTGGAGCGGCGTCATCGCGGCGAAGACCTTCTGGCCCTCCTCGCCGAGCGCTTCCTTCGCGAGCTCGGTCGCTGTCGCGCCGGGGGACAGCACGTTGACCCGTATGCCGGTCCCCTTCAGATCCTCCGCCCAGGTCCGGGCGAGGTTGCGCACCGCCGCCTTGCTCGCGCTGTAGGCGCTCATTGCCGGGGCGCCCGTGGTGCCGGCGCTCGATCCGGTCAGGATTATCGAACCGCCCTGGTCCATCAGCGGCAGCGCCTTCTGGACAGTGAAAATCGTACCCTTCACATTGGTGTCGAAGGTTTCGTCGATGTGCTCGGCGGTGATCTTGCCGAGCGCAAGCTGGCTTCCCGCCCCGGCATTGGCGAAGACGATGTCGAGGGTTCCGCGCTCGGCCTTCACCGTCGCGTAGAGTCGGTCGAGGTCGGCCTCATCCGAGACCGAGCCCGTCACCGCGCGGGCATTGGGCCCGAGCTCGGCCAGAGCCGCGTCGAGCGTTTCCTGCCGGCGACCGAAGATGAAGACGAAGGCGCCCTCTTCGATGAAGCGCTTTGCCGCGGCGCGGCCGATGCCGGTAGCGCCACCCGTGATGACTGCAACCTTACCGTTTAGCTTTCCCATGACTTTTCCTTCCAGGCTCTGCCTTTGATCGTTCGGGAAGAACCCCGAGAGCCTGGAAATAGGCCTGCAGGGGTCAGGCTTTGAGTGCGGAAGTGCGCACATCGGTGGTGCAAAATCGATCCGGTCGGACGACCGCCGCCAGTCGCGACGACCGGTGTCCGCCGTTCGGAATTGCGCCGCGCTCGTCGACACAAGCTATGATGACCGCCCACACTGCTGTACGACTGCGTTGGATACGGGCTTTGGAAGGCGCACCGCGCGGTGCGGGATCGCACCATGATCGACTGGGATGACGTTCGCTATTTTCTGGCCGTGGCGCGCGGAGGCTCGGTGCGGGCTGCCGGCGAGCGCCTCGGTGTGAACCACTCGACCGTGCTGCGGCGCGTTGCACAGCTCGAGGAACGCCTCGGGGCGCGGATGTTCGAAAAGCTGCCTTCGGGCTACCGCCTGACGGCTGCGGGCGAGGAGGTGCTCGAGCTCGCGAACCAGATGGAAGCGTCGTCGCACCAGTTGGAGACACGCGTCTTCGGGCGCGATCAGAGCGTGCGCGGGCTGCTGCGGGTGACATTGGCTCCGACCCTCGCGACACACCTGCTCATGCCGGATTTCGCCGAGTTCGCGCGTCTGCATCCGGACATCGAGATGGACGTCTTGTCGTCCGGCGAGCTGGCAAATCTGACCAACCGAGAGGCCGACGTGGCGATCCGCGTCGTCTACGACCGAAAAACCCTGCCGCTCAACCTTCACGGCCTGAAGGGCCCGGAGCTGTTCGGGGCCGTCTACATATCTCGCGATCGACTAGCCGCATGGCGTGCGGGCGCCTCTGATCCCATCCGGTGGATCGTCATAAGCATTCATGGAATTCCGGATTGGGCCAGCGAGGGTGAGCTTCGCACGACGGGGGTTCCATTCAGGACCACGGACGCCGCAGCGCAGATCGTTGCTGTACGGCAAGGGCTCGGGATCACGACACTGCCCTGCTTCGTCGGGGATGCCGACCCCCTCCTGGTGAGGGTGCCGGGCACCGAGCTGCATTTGTACGGAACGCTCTGGATTCTCACGCAGGGTGAGACACGCAAGACGAAGCGCGTGCGGCTCTTCACGGAGTTCGTATCCGGCAGGCTCGCCGCGTACGCTCCGCTTCTCGCCGGGCTGTCCATACCTGAAGCAGACTCTCGCAGGTGACGTTGGGTACGACCACTTTGCGGACGCGCTCGATGGGATTCAGGCCAGGCGGCAGCCGATTCAACCTGGAAAGCCCATTCAGCCTGGAAAGATAGTGAAACCACCATCGACGCGGATGACCTGGCCGTTGATGAAGCGGGCGCGCGGACCGGCGAGAAAAGCCACCGCCTCGGCGATCTCTTCCGGCTCCGCATACCGGTTCAGCGATTTCCGGCTCGAATCCATGCGCTCCGGATCGACCACACGGGTCGCCTGGAACCGTGCCGTCTTGGTGGCACCGGGGCTGACCGCATTGATGCGCACGCCATCGTCGATCAGTTCCTTGGCGAGGCAGCGCGTGTAATGCACGACCGCCGCCTTCAACGTCGAGTAGACGACCTCGGGCGAGCAGCCGAGATGTGCCGCCGCCGACGCGATGTTGATGACGGAGCCGCCGCCGCGCTGCTTCATGGGGGGCACGAAGGCCTGGCAGACCAGCATCGTGCCGATCAGATTGTTCTCGGTGAGTACACGGATGTCGTCCAGTTCGATGTCGAGTGCGTTGTTCGGGTTCGGCTTGCCGCCCTTGGCGCCGATGTCGCCGCCGGCGCAATTGACCAGCACATGGACGTCGCCGAGGTCGGCCTCGATCTTGCGCTTCATCTCGGCCACCGCTTTCTGGTCGCCAATGTTGCCGGTCACCGACGTGACCCTCGTCCCATGCCGCTTCAGACGCTCGACCACCTCGCCGAGATTGGCGAACTCGCCGTATTTGGCCGGCGCCGTTTCGTCCATGTCATGGATCGCGACATTGGCGCCCAATTCCGCCAGACGTTCGGCCATCACGCGACCGAGGCCACGGCCGGAGCCGGTTACGAAGGCGGTCAACCCATCGAGTTCACGTGCCGTCATCAGATATTCTCCATTTTCATCAAACCAGGTTGCGCATGTTGGCGGCGCTGCGCCGGATCATGTCGAGCTCATAGGAAACCAGGGCACCGTCGTCTTCGCGTTCCCAGGGGGTACGATAGTCGGCATCGTCGGGTAGCCGATTGCGCTGCGCCGCCCGCAGGCAGGCGGCAAATTCCCGTGCCGTCTTCGGCGGATAGCCGTGCCACCAGTCGTCGCTTAGAAAGCGGACATGCCGCGCCTCCAATGCCCCCGGTTCGAGAACGGCGGTCATGCGATCGTGGTGTTGGCCGAGAATTGCGAACATTTCGGCAAACGGCACCGCGCCATCGCCGATGGCGCAACGGATCAGCCGGTAGCCTTCGGTCGTGAACTGTACGCGGTAGTCCTTGAGGTGGACATGGCGGACATAAGGAGCGATCCGCCGCGCAAAATCGAGCGGCGCTTCGCCGACCGGGAATGGGTTGCCGGTGTCGAAGGTGACACCGACGCCTTCGCCGCCGAGCGCGCAGAAATCGATGATTTCCCCGCTGGTGAAGTCCTGGTGGTTTTCGATCGCAAGCACATGGCCTTCGGCAATCGCGCGGGGACCCCATTCCTTCAATCGGTCTCGAATGATGCCAGCGAACTCGCTCCATTTCTCGCCGGCAGCGTTGCGGTCGCCGCAGAGAACCGGCGTCAGCGCCGTTCGGATGATCTTTGCCCTCAGCAGGCGTGCGGCCCGAAATGCCGCGTCGAGCGGTTCGCCCACCAGCAGGCCGCCGCTGACGATCGGTGTGATCCCAAGGCCGGCGAGCCTTTCGCGCAGCGCGATTACCGCGTCATCGGAAAGCTCCGCCAGCCATGGCACCCAGATCTCCAGCACCCGCGCGCCGAGTTCGCTCGCGAGCGCAATGAAACCTTCCAGCCCCGCCGGCTCGGGATTGGCGCGTGAGGTGCCGCGGGCCTGAAGTCCGAGATGATAGGTCAGACCATAAGGGTTCAGGCCGACCTCGAGCATGGAGCGATCCTTTGATTCGGGTTTTGCGGTCATCGCAGGCCGGCATCCACGGTGATCGACTGCTTGGTGATCATGCGGCTGTCGTCGGCGGCAAGGAACAGCACCGCGCGCGCGACCTCTGCGCCGAGCAGAACGCGGCGGATCATCTGCCGCTGCACGACCTGGTCGACCGATGCCTGCGTCTTGAACCAAAGCTGCCGTTGCCGGTCGGTGATGACGGCACCCGGCTCGATGGCGTTGACGCGGATGTTGTCGGGGCCAAATGCCCGCGCCAGCGCGAACGTCAACCCGACCACCGCAGCCTTGGCCGTCGCATAGGGCGCCATCTCCGCCGCGCCGAAACGCCAGGCGATCGAGGAAAAATTGACGATCGAACCAAAGCCCAACTCCTTCATATGCGGATGCACGGCTTGGGCGGCAAAGAAGTGGTGCCTGAGGTTCACGTCCTGGGCGTGGTCCCAATACTCCTGCGTCACGTCGGCGACTGGGTGGCGATTGTCGTCGGCGGCGTTGTTGACCAGCACTGCGACGGATCCCAGGCGGTCGCGCACCGTGCCGATCGCAGCCTGGAGAGCGGGAATATCGGTCACGTCGCAGCGCAAGAATAGTGGTGCGTGCGGTGCCGTGGCGGCGAGTTCCCGCGCGAGATCCTCGCCGGCCTCCTGCTGCAGATCGAGAAACGCGACGCGCGCACCATTGGCGGCGAAGGCGCGGACCGTGTCGGCGCCGATGCCTGACGCGCCGCCGGTGATCAGCACGACGCGGTCGGCCAGGCTCGGATAGATGGCAAAGGACAATGCGGAGCTCATTTCAGATCAGGCGTTGGTCAGATCAGGCGTTGGGGTCAGATCAGGCGTTGGGTCGTCGGGTCGAACAAGCAGGCCCGCGCCATGTCGATACCGAGCGTCACCGTCTCACCCATCCGTGGCGTGCTGTCGGGGTCGAAACGACCGGTGATCTCCTTGCCGCCCAGGCGCAGAACGGCCATGGTCTCCGCACCTGTCGGCTCGACCAGTTCGACCACGGCATCGATTTGCGCGATGCCTGGCTTGCGACGCTGAAGATCGGGATCGAACCGGTAGATGTGCTCCGGCCGGATGCCGAGCACGACCTGTCGCGGCGTATCGGCGGCAAGTGTCTGGACGATCGACAGGCTGGCCGTCTTGCCGTCGGCGGTCTGCAAGGCAACGGTGGGGCGACCGCCTTCCTGGCTCAGTTCGGCCGGCAGGAAGTTCATCGCCGGCGATCCCATGAAGCCCGCGACGAACATGTTCGCCGGACGGTTGTAGATCGTGGCCGGCTCATCGAATTGCTGGACCTCGCCCTGATGCATCACGGCGATGCGCGAGGCGAGTGTCATCGCCTCGACCTGATCGTGGGTGACATAGACCGTCGTCTTGCCGACGCGGTGATGCAGTTTCTTGATTTCGGTACGCATGTCGACGCGCAGCTTGGCGTCGAGATTGGAGAGCGGCTCGTCGAACAGGAACAGTTTCGGATCGCGCACCAGCGCCCGGCCCATCGCGACACGTTGGCGCTGGCCGCCCGAAAGCTGTCCGGGCTTGCGCCCAAGCAGCGGTTCGATCTGCAGGAAAGCTGCAACCCGCTTGACGGCCTCGTCCTGCTGCGGCTTCGGCACGCGGCGGCTTTCCATGCCGAAGGTGATGTTCTCGCGCACCGTCATCGTCGGGTAAAGCGCGTAGGACTGGAACACCATGGCGATGTCGCGGTCCTTCGGCGCAACCGAATTGACCAGCCGGCCGTCGATGCGGATCTCGCCGGAGGTTACGGTTTCCAGCCCGGCGATCATCGCGAGCAGGGTGGACTTGCCGCATCCGGATGGTCCGACCAGCGCGATGAACTCGCCGTTCTGCGCCTCGAGATCGATGCCCTTCAGCACCTCGACCGCGCCGAAGTTCTTGCGCAGGGATCGGATGGTCAATGTCGACATGCGATGCCCTTCTTGCCGGTCGAAGCAATCGGCGACATGAGATAGGCTCCGCTCACTTGATCACGCCTCACTTGATCGCACCCTGGGTCAGGCCGCGGACGAAATACTTGCCGCCGAAGAGATAGATCAGCAGCGGCGGCAGCGCGCCGATCAGCACGGCGGCACTCATGACATCGTAGGCGCGTACATTCGTGCCGCTTGCCGTCAGCGCGACGAGCGCGGCCGTGATCGGCTGTTGCTGCCCGGAGGTGAAGACGACACCGAACAGATATTCGTTCCAGATGCCGGTGAACTGCCAGATCACCGTGACGATCAGGATCGGTGAGGAGAGCGGGAGAATGATCTTGCGGAAGATGCGCCAGAAGCCTGCGCCATCGATGCGCGCCGCCTTGATGAGATCGTCGGGAATGCTGACATAGTAGTTGCGGCAGAACAGGGTGGTGAACGAAATGCCCTGGATGACGTGAATGACGATGAGCCCGTAGGTCGAATTGCTGAGGCCCAGATTGCCGAGGATGAACGCCCAGGGCATCAACGAAATCTGGCCCGGTATGAAGACGCCGAGCAGCATGCAGGTGAACAGTGCTTCCGAACCCTTGAAGCGCCATTTCGACAAGATGTAACCGTTCATCGCGCCGACCGCCGTCGAGATGCTCGTCGCAGGGATCGTCATTTTCAGGGAGTTGTAGAAGTTGCGCTGCATGCCTTCGCAGGTGCCGCCGATGCAATAGGTGCTCCAGGCCTGGCCCCAGGCTTCGAGGCGGAAGCTGCGTGGCAGCGAGATCAGCCCGTTGCGCGCGATCTCTTGCTGATCGCGGAATGAATTCAGCACCACGACCAGCAACGGGACTAGGTAGATCGCCGCGAAGACAACCAGCAGCCCGTAGATGACGAAGCGGGTGAAGAAATGCCTGCGCGTCGCGACTGCGGCAGCGCGATGATCGTGCGACTGGTCCAGCGCTGCGTCAGCCATGGCCGGCTTCCTTGCGCCGGCGCCAGACCACCCAGAACGAATAGGGCACCAGCACCACGGCAAGAGCGGCAAGCATCATGATGGCCGCCGCCGCACCTTCGCCGATCTGGCCCCGTTGGAACATCAGGTCATAGACGTAGATCGCGGGGAAGGTGGTCGAGATCCCCGGTCCCCCTTTCGTCAACGCAGCCACGAGGTCGAAGGTCTTGATGGCGAACTGGATCTGGATGACGGCGACCGCCAGGAAGATCGGCGCAATCGTCGGCAGAAGCACTTTGCGATAAATGCGGAAGGTCGAAGCGCCGTCGATCTGCGCGGCCTTGACGAGATCCGAATCCACCGAGCGCAGACCCGCCAGGAAGAGCGCCATGGCAAAGCCCGAGGACTGCCAGACACCGGTGATGATCACCGCGTAGATCGCGTAGTGCCGGTCGCTGGCGAGTGCGAAACTGAAATTCGTCCAGCCCAATCCGCGCACCATCGCCTGGATACCGTCGCTCGGGTTGTAGAGCCAGCTCCAGACCGTGCCGGTGACGATGAAGGAGACGGCCAGCGGATAGAGGAAGATCGTGCGCCAGGCCGCTTCGCCGCGCACGCGCTGGTCGATCAGGATCGCCAGCAGCAGTCCCACGGCCATCGAGCCGACGATGTAGAAACCGCTGAAGAAAAAGAGGTTGTTGTAGGCGATGTTCCAGCGCCGGTTCGCCCAGAGTGACGCGTAGTTGTCCAGGCCGACGAAGCCGTAGGTCGGAAGCAGCGAGGAGTTCGAGAGCGAGATGTAGAGCGTCCAGCCGGTGAACACGAAGACGTAGACGAAGCTCGCCACAAGGGAGGGGCCGAGCACCAGCAAGGGCATCGCCGAGCCCAGCCGCTGCCGCCAGGGGCGGGCGGGCGCCGGGACCGATAGGATCAGGTCGTGATTTGACATCTGGAGCGTGGGACTGGGATGGAGGATGGCCGGGTGCCGATAGAAATTGCGCCCGGCCGTTCCCGTCTACTTCTGTGCTTCCGCCGCGTCGGCCATCGCATTGGCGCCGTCCTCGGCTGACATGTCGGGCGTCGCTACGAACTCGGTAATGGAATCCATGATCGCGCCGCGCATCTTCTGCGGGATGGTCATGTTGTGCGCCATCGAACGGACCAGCGTGCCCTCCTTGATCGAAGCCTGCAGATCCTTCTGCGAGAGCTGCTGGCACGGATTGAAGCCCTTCGACAGATCGATATCCAGGCGTGCTGGGATCGAGCCCTTGGCCTGGTTGAAAACCGTCTGGAAATCGGGCGACAGGATCAGGCTGGCAAGCAGCTTTTGGCCGTCGATGTAGTCCTGGTCCTTCTGCTTGAAGAACACGACCGAGTCGGAGTTGAGGATGAAGCCGGGTTTGCCCCAATCGGTCGGCGCCTGGGCGCAGACATAATCGGTGCCTTCCTTGAAGCCGGCGGCGGTCAGCAGGCCGATCGTCCAGTCGCCCATGATGTGGAACGCCGCGTCGCCCTTGCCGACGAGCGCCGACATCGAATCCCAGTCGCGGCCAACCATGCCCGGATCCATGTATTTGGTCGTCATCAGGCGCATCTGCTCGAAGGCCTTGACCATCCCCGGGCTGCGCATGGATTCGACATCGCCTTCGACGAAGGCCTTGCGATAGAGATCGATATCCTGGCCATAGAGCACGACCTCGAACACCGTCGAATCCGTCCAGTCGGCGGTCGAATGCGAGATGCAGATCTTGCCTGAGGCGACGATCTTGTCACAGGCCGCGTTGAACTCGGCCCAGGTCTTGGGCATTTCCGCCACGCCAGCGGCCTGCATGACCTTCGGCGAGGCCCAGAGCCAGTTGATGCGGTGGATGTTCATGGGAGCCGCGACCCATTTGCCGGTCGGCTTCATCACCGGAAGCAATTCCGGCGCCACCACTTTCTCCCATCCTTCCGAGGCCGCCAACTCGTCGAGATCGGCGGTCATGCCGGTCTTGTTCCACTCGGCGATTTCCGGGCCTTTGAGCTGCACGGCAGGCGGCGCATTGCCGGCGATCACGTCGGCACGCAGCTTGGCCAGCGTATTGGCCGTGTGACCGGCGATCGACGTCTGTTCCCATTTGCCGCCCTTGGCGGTGAACATCTCGCCGAGCTTGGCGATCGCCTGGGCGTCCGATCCGGTCGCCCATTGGTGTAGCAGGTTCGTCTTGGGCTCCGCTAACGCTGCCCCCGTGAAAAAGGTGCACACAGTGGCGGCCGCGAGGGCGGTCATGACGCATTTCATCGTTTCACTCCCATATGGTGTTGCACGGTTCGTATCGACCGCTTATGGCCGCGGTTTGAAGCCGCGGTCGGCGAGACGCGTTAATCTCGAGTTCTTTCCAAGATGACATATTGGCGCTATCAGTCAACGATGTTTATGTTGATCCATGACAAAACCTTCGCTTAGGACCTGGCTGATCGGCAGGCCGTCCGCGTCGCCGGAGAGCATGATCGTGCGGTGCTTGAGTGAGCGCGGCGTACTCTCCGCGTCGCAGATCACACACGTCACCGGTCTGGCGCGCTCTACTGTCTCAACCGCGCTCAATGGCTTGAGAAAGTCGGGAATGGTGATCGAGGCTCCGACCAGCCGCGATGGGATCAGAGGTATCGGCAGGCCAGCTGCGGCCCTGACGCTCAATCCGACAGCGGGCACCTGCGTCGGAATTCACTTGGGTCTTCAAGAGATGCGGCTCATCGTTGCCGATGTCTCGCATTCCGTCATTGCCGAACAAACTATCCCCATGGCTCTGGACTACCAGCCGCAACAGGCGGCCCAGATGGCCAAATCGGCAATTGCCCAATCTTACGAGGAAAACGGTCTGGCGGCGGCGGGGCTCCTGGGAGTTGGGGTTTCCGTGTCCGGCCCTGTCAGCCGCGATGGAGTGGTGCTGCGCGCGAGCATCGTTCCAACATGGGCCGGCGTCAACATACGAGATGTGTTCGGGCCGGTCCTGGAGCGGCCGATCTTCGCCGACAATGAAAGCAACTGCTCGGCCATTGCGGAGCTGATGTGGGGTGCGGCCATCGGCCAAGATGATTTCGTGCTGTTCAAGATCGACCTGGGCGTCGGCGGGGCCATTGTCCAGCATGGCCGGCTGGTGACGGGCATCGCCGGTGGCGCCGGCGAATTCGGGCACATCAGCATCGATCCCGGCGGCGATCTTTGCCGATGCGGCAATCGCGGATGCCTGGAACTCTATGCGAGTTTTGCCCGGCCACTCGAACAGATTTCGCGTATCGTGCGGCGGCAGGTCACCATGGACGATGTCATCACGATGGCCGAGCAGGGCGACATCAGGGCCTTGCGGATGATCGAGGATACCGCCGAGATCGCCGGCCGGGGGCTCGGCTTGATCGGATCGGTGCTCAATCCGCCGCTCATAATCATCGGCGGCCACATGGCTTTGGCGGGTGACATTCTGCTGACGCCGCTGATCGCGTCCTATGAACGCCACACGCTCATCAAGTCCCGCGATATCGCTCCGGCCCTGCGCACGCGGATCACTGTTGGCAAGCACACCCAGAACGATGCATTGCTGGGCGCGGTTGGCCTTGTGCTGAGACATCAGACGAAGGAGCTGTCGCTCGGCTGATCGTCGGGATCAGTCATCGGCGGGAGACAATCCGCTGGCTGTCGGCATCGGAATTGTTCCGGCTCCGATCAATGCGTTGGCAGCTTGAGTGGCGAGCAGCTTTCTCCAACCACCAGCGCTGGCTGGAAAACCACGTTGCGGGCAGGTTGGGCTACCTTGCCTTCGATGCGGTCGACCAGCATGCGCAGTGCCTCATTGGTCATGTCGGTAACCGGATGCTCGGTACGGGTAAGGCGCGGCTTTAGCCCGCCTGCTCCTGCCACCGTGTCGGTCGAGGCGATCGAAACGTCCTCGGGGCAGCGCAGCCCGAGATCGGCAACGGCCCGCATGACGCCGATGGCCATGACGCCATTGGCGACGTAGAGGGCGGTTGGCCGGTCCGGCTGTCCGAGCAGATCGCGCGCGACCGAATAGGCGGTGTCTTCACGGAACTCGCCGGAACGGACATGCCCGGTTTTCGGGGCAAGTCCGCGCGCCGCCATCGCTTCGAGCATGCCTTGCAGCCGGCCGCTGCCCGTCGTCAATTGCATGGGCCCGGTGATCGAACCGATGTGGCGGTGGCCAAGGTCCAGCAGGTAGTTGGTCGCCTGCTTGCCGGCCGACAGATTGTCGATGGTGACTGTGTCGACGCCAGCGTCGCCGATAGAACGCCCGAGCAGGACCACCGGCATGCCCTCGAAATCCCGCCGCTGGTAATGGCTTTCGGGTCCCACCGGAACGACCACCGATCCATCGCACCCCAGTGTTCGAATGCGCGAAAGAATGCGTCTTTCGATGTCGGGCTTTTCATCGCTGTTGAACAACACAAGCGAGTAGCCCCAGGCGGCGACCGCCGCCTCGGCCGCGGTGACGATGCGGGCATAGAACGGGTTTGCCAGATCCGCCACGGCAAGCGCGATCAGCTGGCTGCGGCCGCTGCGCAAATTCCGCGCCACCAAGGAAGGCGCATAGCGAAGATCGCGCACCGCGGCGAGCACGCGAGCACGCAATTCCGGACTCACATAGGCGGTGTCGTTGACGACCGCGGATACCGTCGCCGTCGACACACCGGCAGCCCTTGCGACGTCTTTTATAGTGGCCATCTGCCCTCTTAGCTAATCGTTTAGCTGAACCTTAACGCGAATCTCTCGCCTATTTTGTGCTTCTTTGCACGAATTTTCTTGCGAAGCTGCCGAAGATGAGAAAATCTGCCGAAACGGTTAGGCAGTCATCAGCTTTGAATCTGAAGGTGCGCGCCCAACCTCACAAGGGAGAGAGAGCCATGAAAAACCTGACGTTCGGCGTTTGCGCCGTGGCCCTGGCATTGTCCGGCGCGCAGGCCAGCGCGGCCGACAAGCCGCTGCTCGGTATCGTGTCGATCAGCGCCACGGAAGCCAACAATGTCCGCTATATCCAGGGCGCAACCAAAGCGGCCGACGAACTCGGCTGGAAGGTCACCGTAGTCGATGCGGCGGGCAATGCAGACCAGGCCAACGCAGCCATCCAGAACTTCGCCCAGCTGGGCGCGCATGCCATTGTGGACATGGTGTTCCCGTTCTCATCGATCGGCGCCGGGCTTGCCGCGGCCGGTTCCGCGAGCATTCCTGTCGTCACCTGGGGCGGCGGGCTGGGCGGCACCGTTGCCGCCACCAACGGCTCGGGCGGTCCGATGGCGATCCCGGTCGTGGACCTGATGCTCAAGAACATGAACGGCAAGGGTTCCATCCTTGCCCTCACCTATCACACGGGTGAGGTTTGCCGGAACCGCGAGCAGGTCATGGATGAAATGGTCGCCAAATACCCCGACATCAAGGTGACCAAAAACGAAGTGCGCATTCCCGGCTACTTTGAAGACGGCGCGCAGTACGCCAACGCATGGCTCGCCTCGCATCCTGCGGGCGCCGAGAACCTGGCGATCTGGGGCTGCTGGGATGATCCGGCGATCGGCGCGATCGGCTCGCTGCGTGCCCAGAACCGCACCGATGTGATGGTGTACGGCATCAACGGAAATGCCCAGGCGCTTGAAAATATCAAGAACGGCTTCATGACCGCAACGGCATGGCAAGACAGCTACACCGAAGGCTATAACATGGCGAAGATGATTGAGGAGATCACCGCCGCCGGAAAGAACTGGGCTCCCAAGGCCGCCGAAGTGCCGGCGGTGCTGGTGACCAAGGATACGGTGGCGGATTTTCTGACCAAGCATCCCGACGCGATCCAGTAGGCGCAGCCAGCTTTTGACCGATAGGGTACCAGGAGATGCAGCAATGGAGATGGCGGTGCCCATGGCGCCTCCATTTCTTGTCGTGCGCAACATTAGCAAAGCCTTCGGCGGCGCCCAAGCGTTGCGAAACGCCTCCCTCGACATTGTCGCGGGGGAGGTTCACGGGCTGGTCGGCGCCAATGGCGCGGGCAAGTCGACAATGATCAGGATCCTTGCCGGCCTCAACCACCCGGATCGGGGCTCGATCGAGGTCGACGGGCAAACCGTCGGCATCGAGACCGCGCACCGCGCCACGGAATTCGGCATGAGCTTCATTCACCAGGAACTGGCTTTCGTTCCGGGCATGACTGTTCTCCAGAACATCATGCTCGGCGTGCCAAAACGATCGCGCTTCGGCTTGACCGATTGGGCGGCCATCGCCCGCGACGTCGAGCCCATCGCGAGGCGCGTCGGCATCACCGCCTCGCTCAACGCAAATGTGAAAGGGCTGTCGACAGCCGAGAACTGGTTGATCAATATCTGCCGCGCGCTGGTCCGCAAGTCGCGGCTCATCGTCATGGACGAGCCGACAGCCTCGCTCTCCGCCGCCGAGAGCGAGAAGCTCTTCGTGAACATCAAGGATCTCGCCGCCTCCGGCGTCGCCGTGCTTTACGTCTCGCACCGCCTGGATGAGATCCTGAAACTCTGCGATCGGGTGTCGGTGCTGCGCGACGGCAATTCCGTCGCCGAATTCGCCCGTGCCGGATTGACCAGGAAGGCGCTGGTCGAGGCGATCGTGGGCTCCGCCCATGTCGGCAACGATAGCAGGCCTGAATATGCGCCGCAGAACCATGAGGTTGTTCTGCGCGTCCAGAACCTGACACGCTTGCCCAAGGTGCGTGGCGTAAGTTTCGAACTTCGCCAGGGCGAAGTTCTGGGCATAGGCGGCCTGGTCGGTGCCGGACGCAGCGAATTGGTGCGGCTGATCTATGGTGCCGATCGCGCCGACGCGGGCAGCATGACGCTCAAAGGCAAACCTTTCGCGCCGAAAACGCCACGAGCGGCGGTTGCCGCCGGGCTCGGCCTGGTGCCGGAAGAGCGACGTACGGAAGGGCTTTTCCTGTCGAAGAGCGTCGCCTTCAATCTTGGTCTGGTCAATTTGGACAAGCTTGTGCTCGGTCGCAGGATGCCGCTTCTCAACCGAAAATCGCAGTCCTCGCTCGCCCGCGAGACGATGAAGCTGCTGGCGATCAAGACGGCAGGCATGGACACCCCTGTTGGCCGGCTAAGCGGCGGCAACCAGCAGAAAGTGGTTATCGGCCGCTGGCTGCAGCGCGCGCCGCACATCCTCATTCTCGATGAACCGACCCGCGGGGTCGATATCGGCGCACGCGCGGAGATCCACCGTCAAATCCGCGACCTGGCCGCGGCCGGCATGGCGGTTCTCGTCATCTCGTCCGAACCCGATGAACTGCCGGACCTTTGCGATCGCGTGCTGGTGATGGCGGAAGGCCTTGTCGTTCGCGAACTGAGCGGCACGTCGATGTCGCGCTCCGCTATTGTCGAGGCAAGCTATGGTGAGCGGAGCCATTGACCGAGGAGATGATCACATGAGCGATGTCTCGACGTATAACAGGCGCCTGACCCCACGAACCAAGGCTGCGCTCGGAGTTTTCGCGCGCTATGCGACCATCCTCGGCTTGCTGGCAATGATCGTTGCCTTTTCGATCCTGTCGCCGAAGGCATTCTCGACCTTGGGCAACTTCACCAACGTCCTCAATCAGGCCTCGCTAGCCATGATCATCGCCGGCGGCCTGACATTGGCGGTCGTCGTCGGCGAGCTCGACCTGTCGATCGGCTTTGCCGCCAGCCTGCACGGCATTCTCGTCACCGGCTTCATCGTCCATGACAAGCTGCCGATCCCTGTGGCCATTTTCATCGTGCTCGCCCTTGGCGCGCTGATCGGCCTGGTCAACGGCTTCATCGTCACCAAGATGAAAGTCAATTCGGTGATCGCGACGCTGGGCGTCGGGACCATCATCACGGGCCTCGCCTTCGCCTACTCCGCCGGGGTACCCATCGTTGCGGGCGTACCGGAGGCCTTCCTGCAGCTTTCGCTCGGCCGCTGGCTCTTCGGCATCCCCAACAACATCGTCGTCATGGTCTTTGTGCTGGGCATCTTGTGGGTGCTGGTCGAACGCACCTCCATCGGCCAGGAGATTCAGGCGGTCGGCGGCAACCCCGCCGCGGCACGCCTTGCCGGTATCAATGTCGATCGCATCAAGACGCTTGGTTTCGTCATTTCCGGCATGTGTGCCTCCCTCACCGGCATTCTCCTGGCGTCGCGGCTGGGCAGCGGTACGACCAGCGCGGCCGATTCCTATCTGCTGACTGCGTTCGCGGCGGTATTTCTCGGTTCGGCGACTTTGCGCGACGGCGAGTTCCATGTCCTCGGGACATTGGTCGGCGCCCTGATCATCGCTTTCGGCTTCAACGGCCTCAACATTTTCGGCGCCCCGACCTTTTCCCAATACGTGTTCCAGGGCGCCATTTTGATCATCGCGGTCGGGCTTTCCAGCCTTGGCCGCTCACTTGCGGAAAGTTGAGGAGGATCACATGGCTCAGGCCGAGCATTGGCAGATCTATGTCATCGAGTTCGCGCGATCGAAGAACCAGCCATGGGTCGATCTGGTCAACGGGATGTACGATGACGGCCCCACGGACCTGCCCTTTTCCTTTATTCTGGCGCGGCGCGGCGACCGTAACGTGCTGGTCGACACCGGTTTCATGAAGGACGAAACCGGCCCGAATTTCTCCGACAAGTTCGGCATACCCTGGTGGATTTCCCCGGTTCGCATGCTTGCCGAACTGGGGCTGGCGCCGGACGACATCACCGACATCATCGTCAGCCATGCGCATTTCGATCACATGGGCTCCATCGATCAGTTTCCCAAAGCCCGCCTCTATATTCAGAAGCAGGAGTTGCTGTCCTGGCACGAGGCGATGGCGCTGCCGCCGCAATACGGCTTCCTCACCACCATCATCGATCCCGATGATCTGCGCGCTGCCTTCGACGCCTCGGTGGAACACCGGTTGACGCTGGTCGACGGTGACCGCGACGATCTTCTGCCAGGCATCCATGTGAGGCTGGGGCAGGGCCACACGATGGGCCAGCAGTTCGTCATCGTGGAGACGTCGCGCGGCCGCATCGTACTTTCCGGTGATTGCGTCTACTCGTCCCGCCAGCTCACCGGCCACAAGCACGACGGCGTCTATCAGCCGCTCAACAATGCCGTCGGCAGCGTGTGGGAGCAGCTCAAGACCATCGACCGCATCAATACCGAGATCGGCGGCAACCTTGAACGGCTGATCATTCTTCACGATTCCGAGCGCTGGAAGGGCTTGCCGGTGGTCAAGGAGGTTGAAGGATTCCGCATCGTCAAGGCGGCTTAGCAACATCACTGCCAGGCAGCCGCGCACAAGCCGTCCGATGGTCGAGATTTAACCTGGGTGCGATCGAACGCGCTGGCGTCTATTTCTCTCCCGGCGGTTTCACTGGTTCCGTCTCGTCCATCGCCTGCTTGACGGCATCGGCCGCCTTGCTCATTCCAGCTTCGTCCATGGCCCAATCCGCGAAGCGTTCGAACAGGAGAGCGAACGTCACCAGGTCCTGCTCATCCCATTGCGCCAGTGAGCCAGCGAAAATCCGCCATTTGGTCCGACGCACCGCCGTCACGAGACGTTCGCTCCTGGCGGTGAGTTTGAGGCAAATGCGCCGGGCGTCGAATTGCGATGCGACACGGAAGGCGTAGCCGCGCTCGACGAGATCGGCGGAGATGCGGCTGGCGCGTGAGGGGTCGATCCCCAGGCGCTCGGCGATGATGCCGACCGTCACCTCGTCCTGCGAGGTGCCGTTGACGACCGCGCTGAGCGCGATAATTGCATCGAGATGGCTCACTTCCAGCGAAGGATCGATGCGGGCCAGGATCAAACGACCGAAGTCCCGGCGCTGGATCGAGCGGCGCACCTTGGTCATCACTGCATCGATGGTGGCGACGGCCCCGGCTGCTGCTTCGGAGAGGCCACTGCTGCGCGCCAGATCCGCGAGGTCCTGATCGCCATGTATTTGACACAGGGCGGAAGATCGGTCCGGATTGCCTGATCCGGTATTTTTGATGCTCATATCCAGCGCGCTAGCAAAAATATGTGCGGATGTCAATTATATGCCAAAAGCATATATTTGATGTTGACATATATATGCCACCAGCACATAGACCGCGCCCAGCTGGAGAAACCCCAGTCTACGGATACCCTGTCTACGGAGATATCAATGACTCTCGACTCGACCCTTCCGGAGGCATCGCCCGTAGAGGCCGGAGCCAGACCCGATCTCACGACATTGATCGTCTATTTCGGCGCTCTGATCGCCATGTTCATGGCCACCATCGACATGCAGATCGTGGTCACGGCCTTGCCCACCATCGCCGGCGAATTGGGCAACCTGCATCTGTTCGGCTGGGTCGGCGCCGCCTATCTGCTCTCGACCGCCGCCGTCGCGCCGTTCTACGGCAAGCTCGGCGACATGTATGGCCGCAAGAACGTGGTGCTGACGGCAATCACTCTTTTCCTGCTGGGATCGCTGGTCTGCGGCACCGCATGGTCGATGGAGAGCCTGATCGCCGCACGCGTCCTGCAGGGCATCGGTGGCGGCGGCCTGATGGTCTCCGCCTTTGCCATGATTGGCGAATTGTTCAGTCCGCGCGACCGCGCAAAGTATCAGGGCTACAGTTCGGCGGTGTTCGCGCTGTCGTCGGTCCTTGGCCCGTTGGCCGGCGGCTATATCATCAGCCTGTTCGGCTGGCGCTGGGTGTTCCTGGTCAACCTGCCGATCGGCATCGTCGTGCTGGCGGTCCTGGCGTTCGCCATGCGCGGCCGCTTCAACGAGAAGAAGCACCGTATCGACTATCTCGGCGGCCTGCTGCTGGCCATCGGCACCACAGCCATCGTCTATTGGGGTTATCACGTCCTGGACCCGGCCGGGCCGGACGTGCTCACCTTCGTACTGCCGGTTCTCGCGCTGGCGGCAATCGCCTCGTTCATCATGGTCGAGCGGCGGGCGCAGGAGCCGATCGTGCCCTTGCGGCTGTTCGGCAACTCGACGGTCCGCATCGTCTCGGGCGTGTCGGTGGTCGCCGGATCGGTGACGCTGGGCATGTTCTTCTATTTCGCGCTCTACATGCAGACGCTGACCGGGCTGAGCCCTGCCAAAGTCGGCTTCCTGTTCCTGCCGGCGTCCTTGACTTCGATGGTCATCTCGATCCTGGCCGGGCGGGTCATTGCAGCGACCGGCCGCTACAAATGGATGCCGGTGGTTGCGATGGGAATTGGTGGCCTGCTGATGATAGGTTTTATCTTCATCACTTCGCACACGCCGATCTGGGTGCTGGCGGTGATGATGGGTCTGTTCGGCATCAGCATGGGCCTGCAGTTCCAGGTGCTGATCGTGGCGATCCAGGCGGCGGCCCCCTTGCAGGACATCGGCGCGGTGACCTCGCTGATCACCCAGGCGCGGACCATCGGGGCATCGCTGGGGCTGGCGCTCAACGGAGCGGTGATGACCTGGGCCCTGAACCGCCAGACGTCAGAGCTTCCCGCTGATGCCGCCGCTCGGTTGCCGGAGGGCCTGACCGGACTGAGCCCACACCTTGCGGCGAGCCTGCCGGACGCGGTTCGCGATGTGGTGCTCGGCCACTATTCGAGCGCCTTCAACGTGATGTTCATCTGGGTAGCAGTGCTTTACTTCGTCGCCATGGCGCTGACGCTTCTGCTCGAGGACATCCAGATACCCAAGCGGGGTTGAGCCCCGTCCAGGCCTCACCCCGATCGATCGCCGCCAGCGCCTTTTGATCATCGGCGCTGGCGCATGTGAGGCTTGGATGTCCTGGTCACGGATGTCGCGAGCCTTGTCCATCACGCCGCGCAACCCCGACCGGCTTCGCCTGATCGATCGGTTTGCACTTCAGGACGAAGTGGCGGCGGGCTGTCTGTTAGGCCCAGCCTAAGCAGAATTATCGAAAATCATTATTTGTGCAGCGCACACAGCGTGCTTTGCTCCACCTGCCGGCTGAAAGAAAAAAAAAGAACGTCAGGCGGCAGCCTTCGGCGATGCGTCCGAAGCGGGTCGTTTTGGCGCGGACAGCGCCCGACCTCAGAAAAAGACAAGGGGAACGTGATGACGACAATGATCTCGAAGTTTCGCCGTGCCGCGCTTGCGGCCGGCATTGCCCTGAGCGCCCTCTCGGTGAGCCTCCACGCCGAAGCCGGCAGCTTGAAACTGGGCATGACAACCTGGGTCGGATACGGCCCGCTCTTCCTTGCGCGTGACATGGGCTACTTCAAGGAGGGGGGCCTCGATGTCTCGCTCGAAATCATCGAGGAAGCATCGCTGTACATGGCGGCCGTCGCCGCCGGCGAACTCGACGGCAGCGCCTCGACCATAGACGAAATCATGAAATACCGTTCGAAGGACGTCTGCTTCAAATCGGTCTATGCCCTGGATGACAGCCATGGCGGCGATGGCGTCCTGGCACCCACCGAGGTCAAGAGCGTCGCCGATCTCAAGGGCATGGAAGTCGGGCTGAACGAAGGTTCGGTATCGCAGTTCTGGTTCAACATCCTGCTCAAGCAGGCCGGTCTCACTCAGGCCGATGTGAAGGTCACCAACATGACGGCGGACGATGCCGCCGCCGCCTTCATGGCCGATCGCATTCCCGTTGCAGTCACCTGGGAACCGCATCTGACGCTGGCCAAGAAGGCAAACAAGGGACAGGTGCTGATCGATTCATCGAAGACGCCGGGCGTGATCGTCGATGTGGTGGCGCTGAATTGCGAATACATCACGAAGAACCCCGGGGACGTCGAGGCGCTGGTGAAGGGTCTCTACAAGGCCAACGAGTTCATCAAGGAAAATCCTGCGAAGGCTTATGAGGTGATGGCCAAGGGCGTCGGCGGTTGGCTGAAGGATCCGAAGGACTTTGCCTCCTCCGCCGCGGGCGTGAACTTCTATGGCAAGGCGCGCAATGCCGAGTTCTTCGCCGGCGGCGAGAGCAGTGAAGCCGGCAAGCTGATCAAGCTCGGCGGCGATGTGTGGGGCGGCTTCGGCAAACTCAAGATGGACATCAAATACGACGACCTCGTCGATCCGTCCTTCCTTGCAAAGTGATCTGGCCTTGCCAAGTGATCTGGCCTTGCAACGTGGCTAGGCCTTGCAAAGTGAGCTCGCTGGACCGCAGGCCTAGCCTTGCGCCTGCGGTCTATCCAGCCCGAAGGGTTCCCCTGTGACACTGGCACCGAATACAACGTCTCCAATCAGCCATATCGTGAACACGAGCGTGGAAAGAAATCAGCCCGGTCGATCCGCCTGGAAAGCCATCGCCACGCCCTTTCGGGCTGTGTCGCGTCCTCTCTCCATCACGCTCAGCGTTTTGGTCTGGATCGCGGTCATCGGCGGCTGGTTCGCTTTGACCTATTCCGGGGCGGTCAAGGAAATGTTCCTGCCCCGCCCCGAATCCGTCTTGTCCACCACCATCAGCATGGCGCTTGACGGATCCTTGTGGGAGCACGTCCTGGCCAGTGTCCAGGTGGTGCTGATCGGTTTCGTCATTTCGAGCATCGTGGCGGTGCCGCTTGGGTTGACGATGGGCACCTATCGCATCGTCCAGGCCGCGCTCGATCCGCTCGTCAACTTCATCCGCTACCTGCCGGTGACGTCCTTCGTGCCGCTTTTCATCCTGTGGATCGGGATCGGCATCGAGCAGCGCGTTGCCGTCATCATCTTCGGTATCTTCTTCCAGCAGCTGGTCATGATCGCCGACAGCGCCCGCGGCGTTCAGCGCGACCTCGTCAATGCAGCCTATACGCTCGGTACGAAACGCGGCGACACGGTCTTCCACATCGTCTTTCCGGCCACGCTTCCCAACGTGCTCGACGTGCTGCGCGTCACCATGGGCTGGGCCTGGACCTATCTCGTCGTCGCCGAACTCGTCGCCGCGCGCAGCGGACTTGGCTACATCTCGCTCAAGGCGATGCGTGGCTTCCAGGTCGACGTCATCTTCATGGCCATCGCCATGATCGGCATCCTTGGCCTTTGCACCGATCAATTGTTCCGGGGCATCCGCCGCATCGTCGCTCCCTGGGCCAATTGAGGAATTCGCATGGAAACCCTTGCTCTCGCGACGAAACCAAAGAGCTCCGACATCGGCATCGACAATGTGGCCCTGCGCTACGGCACGGGCGACAACGCCGTGCTGGCGCTGGACGGCATCTCGTTCCATGTCGTGCCCAATGAGTTCTGCGTGATCGTCGGCCCATCCGGCTGCGGCAAGTCGAGCCTGCTCTATCTTGTCGCCGGCCTCGAGGAACGCACCGGCGGCATGATCTCCGTCGGCGGCAAGCCGGTCACCGAGCCGGGCCCGGATCGCGGAATGGTGTTTCAGGCCTATACGCTGTTCCCCTGGCTCACCGTGGCGCAGAACGTCGAATACGGCCCGAAGCGCAAGGGCATGCCGGCGGCCGAACGCAGGGCCATCGTCGAGCATTTTCTCCATGAAGTCGGCCTGGCGAAATTCGCCAACCATTATCCCTCGCAGCTGTCGGGCGGCATGAAGCAGCGCGTGGCGATCGCGCGCGCGCTCGCCAACGATCCGCAAGTGCTGCTGATGGACGAACCCTTCGGCGCGCTCGACAGCCAGACCCGCCACTCGATGCAGAAGCTTTTGCTGAGGATCTGGGATCATTCCAAGAAGACGGTCCTGTTCGTCACCCACGATATAGACGAGGCGATCCTGCTGGCGGACCGCGTGCTCGTCATGTCGGGCCGGCCCGGCCAAATCAAGAGGGAAATCCGCGTCGGCCTCCCGCGCCCACGCAGCATGGATCTGGTCATGGAACCGAACTTCATCGCCATGAAACGGGAAATCCTCGAGCTCCTGAAGAACGACGAAGAGGACGAGCACTAATGCATGCCGCGCAAAAGTAACTCTCGGTTTTGGGAAGACGACATGCATGAAACCAAGATCGGCGGTCTCTGGATATGGCATGAAACGGGCAGGGCATGAGCGTCGAGACCACGGAATTTGACTACATCGTCATTGGCGCGGGCTCGGCCGGTTGCGTGTTGGCCAACAGGCTGAGCGCGAACCCGGCAAACCGCGTCTGCCTGGTCGAGGCTGGCGGCAGCGACGACCGCACACGGGTGCGCGTGCCGGCCGGCATTCTCTCGCTCTATGGCAATCCGAAATTCGACTATGGCTACAGGGGCGTGCCGCAGCCGCTGCTCGACAACCGCCGCATACCGGTCAACCGCGGCAAGCTTCTTGGTGGATCGAGTTCGATCAACTCGATGGTCTACATTCGCGGCGCCGCGCAGGACTACGATGAGTGGGCAGCCCTTGGCTGCGCGGGGTGGTCCTATGCCGACATACTGCCGGTCTTCAAGAGACTGGAGCGGAACCTTCTGTCGCAAAACCCGGCCTATCACGGCTTCGAGGGCGAACTGCGGGTCGACGATCCGCGCGATCCCAACATCGTCTCCAGGCTGTGGGTAGAGGCGGGCGGAAGCGTGGGTCTGCCTGAAAATCGCGACTTCAACGGCGACAGCCAGCTCGGCCTCGGCATCTACAATGTCACCCAGGACAAAGGTGAGCGCTTCTCGGCCTACACCGCCTTCGTCCGGCCGGTTCTCGGCCGCCCCAACCTCCAGGTCATGTCGGGCGTCGAGGTGCTTGATCTTGCGGCTGATCACGGGCGCGTCACCGGCGTCAATGTGATCAGGCATGGAGCAACTCAACGGCTGGTGTGCCGCGCCGAGTTGGTCTTGAGCGCCGGCGCGATCGGATCGCCGCGCATCCTGCTTGCTTCCGGCATCGGCCCGGCCGAGGAGCTGAAGGCGGCGGGGATAGAGCCGGTCGCAAACGTGCCCGGCGTCGGCAAGAACCTGCGCGATCATATCGACGGCATGATCACCGTGCGGTCGAACAGCACCAGGACACTCGGCCTGTCGCTCGCCAACCTGCCGGCGATGCTGGCGGCGCCTTTTCAGTATTTCGCCCGGCGCAAGGGCATGCTGACGACCAACTATGTCGAGGCCGGTGGCTTCGCGAAGACGAAATACGCCGGCAGCGTTCCGGACGTCCAATTCCATTTTGTCCCCGGCTACCGCAGCCATCGCGGCCGGCTCGTCGAATATGGCCACGGCTATGCGGTGCACACATGCGTGCTAAGACCCGGAAGCGTCGGCGAAATCACGCTGGAGCGCGACGGAACCCGCCGCAACGTGCTGATAGATCATCGCTTCTTCAGCGACGGGCAAGATGCTCTGACCCTTGTCGAAGGCATCAAGCTGGCGCGCTCGATCCTGGCTTCGCCGGTCTTTGGCGATATTCGAGGAGGGGAAATCCTGCCGGGACCGAATGTCGTCACCGACGATGAGATCCTCGCCTATCTGCGTGCCGAGGCGCTGACCGTCTATCATCCCGTCGGCACGGCAAAGATGGGCAACGACGCCATGGCGGTGGTCGATCCCGCCGGCCTCAAGGTGCACGGCTTCGACAACCTGCGGGTGGCCGATGCCTCGATCATGCCAACGCTGATCGGCGGCAACACCAATGCGCCGTCCATGATGATCGGCGAAAAAGCTGCAACGGCGATGTTGTCGTAGCGCTCCCGTTTTTCCTGGCATTTAGGGACAAGCTAACCACTGCCACGTGAAATCGTAATTTTCGCTATCCAGCCCCTCCAGTACACCACCGATCTGACCTCCTCGCATCCGCAGAAACTCTTGGGGGGAAAGGGCGCAGAAATGTCGGTGGAAAAAATAGACACGCTTGTCGTCGGTGGTGGCCAGGCGGGGGTGGCTATGAGCGAGCATTTGAGCAAATGCGCGGTGCCGCATCTGGTCCTCGAGCGTGGCCGGATCGCCGAGCGCTGGCGTTCGCAGCGATGGGACTCGCTCGTTGCCAATGGCCCGGCTTGGCATGATCGGTTCCCGGGCATGGAATTTCCGGTGACGGGTCCCGACGGCTTTCCCTCCAAGGAGGAGGTTGCGGACTATTTCGCAGCCTATGCGAGGAAGATCAATGCGCCGATCCGCTGTGGCGTAGAGGTCAAGCTCGCGCAAAGAAATGTCGGTCGACCGGGGTTCCGCGTCGAGACGTCGGATGGGGTGGTCGAAGCCAACAGCATCGTCGCGGCGACGGGACCTTTCCAGGTTCCCGTCATCCCCGCCCTTGTCCCCGGTGATACCGGCATTCCGCAGTTTCATTCCAGCGCCTACCGCAACCCCGGACAGTTGCCGAAGGGCGCGGTGCTGGTGGTCGGGGCGGGCTCCTCAGGTGTCCAGATCGCCGATGAGCTACAGCGCTCGGGGCGGCGCGTCTATCTCTCGGTCGGCCCGCACGACCGCCCGCCGCGCGCCTATCGCGGGCGTGATTTCTGCTGGTGGCTCGGTGTTCTCGGCAAATGGGATCTTGAAACTCCAGGGCCTGGCACGGAACATGTCACGATTGCGGTGAGCGGCGCGCGTGGCGGCGAAACGATTGATTTCCGGCGGTTGGCCGCGCAGGGGCTCATGCTGGTCGGCATGACGAAGACATATCGGGACGGTGTGCTGACCTTCGCGCCCGATCTGGCGAAGAACATTGCCCGTGGCGACGCCAGCCTGATGTCACTGCTTGACGAGGCCGATGCCTATGTCGAGCGCAACGGTCTCGACCTTCCGGAGGAGCCAACGGCCCGTCGGATCGACCCGGATCCCGACTGCTTGACCAACCCGATCGGCGAACTGGACCTGGCTGGCGCCGGGATAGCGGCGATCATCTGGGCGACAGGCTTTGCCGTCGATTACAGCTGGTTGAAGGTCGATGCTTTTGACGAGAAGGGCCGGCCAAGGCATCAGCGCGGCGTCTCGACCGAGCCCGGGATCTACTTTCTGGGTTTGCCTTGGCAGTCGCGAAGAGGGTCGAGTTTCATCTGGGGCGTCTGGCATGATGCCAAGCATGTCGCGGACCGCATTTCGACGCAGCGCAAATATCTGGCCTATCACGCTGCCGCGCAGCGCGAGACAGTTGACGCCTGACCGACGCTGACAACAGCCACGAGCCCGATCTGATGGAGACCAGGATGGCGCATACGAGAATCCGCAAGTTCAACACGAAAGACACCTATCCCGAGCAGAAACTCGACAATGATCTGTGCCAGGCGGTCGTCACGCGGGGCGGCCGGACGATCTATCTGCGTGGCCAGTGCCCGCAGGATCTCGACACGGCCAAGAATATCGGCAGCCACGATCCGGCCGAGCAAACCCACAAGGTGATGCAGAACATCAGGCAGCTCATCGAAGAGTGCGGCGGCACCATGGAGCATCTGGTCAAGGTGGTGGTCTACATCACCGACGTGCGTCATCGCGAGGCCGTCTACCGTACCATGGGCGAGTATATCAAAGGCGTGCATCCCGTTTCGACCGGCCTCGTCGTGCAGGCCTTGGCGCGGCCGGACTGGCTGGTCGAGATCGACGGGACCGCCGTAATTCCGGATGGTGGCACCGCCATCATCCCGGACTGACGGTCATGACCTTTTCCATTGTCGCTCGATGCAGCCGCACCGGCATGTTCGGTGTCGCGGTGTCGTCCTCCTCGCCGGCGGTCGCAGCGCGCTGCGCCTATGCGCAAGCAGGCGTCGGCGCCATTGCCAGCCAGAACGTCACCGATCCGACGCTCGGCACAAGGGGGCTCGAATTGCTGGCGCGCGGCGCTTCGGCCTCCGAGGCGGTCGCCATCCTGAAGCGCACCGGCGCCTATGCCGAATATCGGCAGGTGCTGGCGGTCGATGCCGCCGGGACCACCGCTATTCATTCCGGACCCAGGGCGCTCGGCATCTGGGCGCAAGCGCATGCCGACAACGTCGCCTGCGGCGGCAACATGCTGGCCCATGACGGCGTGCCGCAAGCCATGGTCGAAGCCTTCCTGGCCTCTGAAGGGCATCTGGGCGACCGCCTGATCGCGACCATGCGCGCCGCGCTGAAGGCGGGTGGCGAGGCGGGTCCGGTCCATTCCGCCGGAATGAAGCTGGTGCGCGAGGTCGCGTGGCCCGTCGCGGACCTGCGCTGCGACTGGAGCGACGGCTGCCCGATCGAGGAACTGGCGGCCCTGTGGGATCGCTACAAGCCGCAGCTCGATGCCTATGTGACCCGCGCGATCAATCCGTCCGACGCGCCGAGCTACGGCGTGCCCGGCGACGAGTAGCCAGCATACAGGGGGAGGCCATCCGGATGAGCGAGCTCAGTCACAAGGACTGGATCAGCAAAGCGTCCGCGCTCCGTTTTCGCGACAAGGCGTTCATCGACGGCAAGACGGTTGCCGCGCGTTCGGGCCACACCTTCGCCAGCATCAATCCGGCCACCGGCGAAACGCTGGCCGAGGTGGCGTCGTGCGGCGAGGAAGATGTCGATCTGGCTGTTGCCGCGGCACGGCGCAGCTTCGAGGCCGGCGTCTGGTCACGCACCAGCCCGGCACACCGCAAGGAGGTGTTGCTGCGGCTGGCGCGGCTGCTGCGCGAAAACCTGCAGGAGTTGGCACTGCTCGAGTCGCTCGACATGGGTAAACTCGTCAGGGATGCCGCCTCTGTCGACGTCCCGGGTTCGGCGGCGATCTTCCAGTGGTATGGCGAGGCCATCGACAAGATCTACGACGAAGTGGCGCCGACCGGCGGCAACGATCTGGTGCTGGTGCGGCGCGAGCCGCTCGGCGTGGTCGGCGCCGTGGTGCCGTGGAATTTCCCGCTCGACATGGCGACCTGGAAGTGCGCGCCGGCGCTGGCGGCCGGCAATTCGGTGGTGCTCAAACCCGCCGAGCAGTCGCCTCTGTCGGCCCTGCGGCTGGCGGAATTGGCGATGGAAGCGGGCCTGCCTGCCGGTGTGCTCAATGTCGTGCCCGGCCTTGGCGAGACGGCCGGACAGGCGCTCGGCCGCCACATGGATGTGGATTGCCTCGCCTTCACCGGATCGACCGCGGTCGGCAAGATGTTCCTGCAGTATTCTGGTCAATCGAACATGAAGCAGGTCTGGCTGGAAACCGGCGGCAAGAGCCCTAACCTTGTCTTCGCCGATTGCGGCGATCTCGATGCGGCAGCCGATATGGCGGCGTTCGGCATCTTCTTCAACCAGGGCGAGGTCTGTTCGGCCAACTCGCGCCTGCTCGTGGAACGCTCCATCAAGGATGTCCTCGTGGAAAAACTGGCTGAGCGCGCGGCGGCCACCCAGCCTGGCGATCCGCTCGACCCGGCCTCGAAAATGGGCGCCATGGTCGATATCAGCCACGCGGTCAACGTCATGCGGTTCATCGAGGCCGGCAAGAAGACCGCGCGCCTGGTTGCCGGCGGCGATCGGGTCACGGTCAATGGTCGCGGCAGCTTCATACAGCCCACCATCTTCGACAACGTTGCCCATGACGACCAGATTGCGCGCGATGAGATATTCGGGCCGGTGCTTTCGGTCATCGCTTTCGACCACGAAGAGGAGGCCATCAATATTGCCAATGACAGCCCGTATGGGCTGGCCGCGTCGGTGTGGACCGACAGCTTGTCACGCGCGCACCGTGTCGCCAGTCGGCTCCGCGCAGGCACGGTTTCCGTCAATACCGTCGATGCGCTGAGCCCGATGACACCGTTCGGCGGCGTCAAGCAATCCGGCTTCGGCCGCGACCTGTCGCTGCACGCGCTCGACAAGTACACCGCGCTGAAAACGACGTGGATCAAATACTGATGGGTGCCAAGGCTTGATCGAAGCACCCAAACCGGCAACATAGCCAGCCATGCCGCTACGCTTCACGCTCCGACAGCTGGAATATTTCGTCGCCGTCGGCGAGGCTGGCTCCATCACCAAGGCGGCCGAACAGGTCAATGTTTCGCCGCCTTCGATCTCGGCTTCCATCGCGCAGCTAGAGGCCGAATTCGGTGTCCAGCTTTTTGTTCGCAAGCATTCGCATGGACTGTCGCTCACGGCAGGCGGGCGCGTTTTCCTGAAGGAGGCCGCCAAGCTGCTTGCCGACGCCGACGCTCTGCACGATATCGCCGGCGATATCGCCGAAAAAGTGCGCGGACCGCTGGCGATCGGATGCCTGCTGACCTTCGCGCAGATCGTCATGCCGACGCTGCGCGCCAAGTTCGAGCGCGCCTATCCCGAGGTGCGGTTCAGGCAGTTCGAACGCAACCAGGGTCAGTTGCTTGAAATGTTGCAGCGAGGCGAAATCGACGCGGCGCTGACCTACGATCTCGAACTGTCGCAGGACACGACTTTCGAACCGCTGATGCTCGTGCCGGCCTATGTCATGCTGCCGCAGGGACACCGCTTCGCCGGCAAGCCTTCCATCACGACGGAAGAACTGGCCGACGAACCGATGGTGCTGCTCGACCTGCCGTATAGCCGCGAATATTTCCTTTCGGCTTTTCATTCGCGGGGAATCCGGCCGAACATTGCCGAACGCACCGGCGACATCGCGGTGATGCGTTCGATGGTTGCGAACGGTTTCGGCTATGGCATCGCCAACATGCGGCCGCTGAACACGCTGGCGCCTGACGGCAAGCCGTTGGTCTTCGTGCCCCTGGAGGGGGATTTGCGGCCTCTTACCATGGGGATCGCATTGCCCAACGCCGAGCACCGCACACAGACGGTGCAGGCATTCATTGATCATTGCCGCCGTTTCGTGGTCGAACAGGGTGTCTTCGGCAGTGGGCGGGTCATCGAATAGCGGCCTTCAATCACGCAATCTGAATTGGTGCGGAAAGCTGCTCCAGCAATTTTTCCAGCATGTCGTCGCAGCGGCGCATCTGTTCGGCGCTGACGAATTCGTCGGGCTTGTGCCCTTGCGCCATCGATCCTGGTCCACACACGACCGTCGGCATACCGAGGTCGCGGCTGAACAGGCCGCCTTCGGTGCCGAAGGCGACCTTGATGGTGTTGTTGGCGCCGGTCAGCGATTTGACGAAAGCGACGGCCTGCGAATTGGCAGGCGTATCCAGGCCAGGATAGGTATTGGTGATGTCGATGTCGATTGCTGCCTCGGGGGCGATGGCCGAGGCTTCGGCTGCGATACGTGAGGCCTCCTTGCGCAGGCCGTCGAGGATCTCCTGGGGGTTGTCGGCCGCGACGTTGCGGATCTCGAAGTCGAGTTGGCAGAGATTTGGCACGATGTTCAGCGCCACGCCGGCATTCATCCTGCCAACGTGGACGGTCGTGTAGGGAATGTCATAGTCGCCGTCGCGCGTGCCATCGCGCGCCAGCCGGTCCTGTTCCCGGCGCACGGCGGAGACGAAGTCGCAGCCGAGATGGATGGCGTTGAGCGCCAAGGGGGCCAGAGCCGAATGGCCCTCGCGCCCCCTGCAGATGGCGCGTGCCGCGAGCTTGCCCTTGTGCCCGGTCGCCACCTGCATGCCCGTTGGCTCGCCGACGATGCACAGCAATGGCCGTTGCGGCGCAGTCGCCAGCATATCGATCAGGCTGTGCACGCCGATACAGCCGATCTCCTCGTCGTAGGAAAGCGCCAGATGCAAAGGTGTTCGCAGGGTCATTTTCGAGGCCTTGAGGCACGCCGCAAGCGCGCAGGCCACAAAGCCCTTCATGTCGGCCGTCCCGCGCCCGTAAAGCTTGCCGTCGCGCTCACTCATCTCGAAGGCCGGCAGCGTCCAGTTCTGTCCCTCGACAGGAACGACGTCGGTATGACCCGACAGCATGATGCCGGGAGCGTCGGTCGGCCCGATGGTGGCGAAGAGGTTCGCCTTGTGGCCATCGGGGCTGCGGATGATCTGACAGATAATGCCATGTGCCGCCAGCAGGTCGGTCACATAGGCGATGAGGTCGAGGTTCGAGTCACGGCTGACGGTCGGAAAGGCAATCAACCTTTCAAGGATTTGGATGCTGTCCATGCGTCTCACGTCTCGTTGGCCGTGCGCGCTATCTAGCATCGCGCGACCATGCCCTTGAAGTCGCATTTGGCTCAGCCGGGATTCACTGGATGCTAACCCAGGCGGCGGAGGCGGATTAGGCGCGTCCTAATCGGCACAGAAGAAATCTGTAGTTTTCCGGCACGCGCCGCAACTTATGAGTAGTTTCACGACATCTACCCGCCGGGCGGACCGGCTCGCGCCAAGGTTTGAAACCATCACCGCGCACGCCGCGATGTGACGTTGGCAGGAGGGAAGCACCATGCGCGATCCACGCTACGACATTCTGTTCGAACCTGTGAAGATCGGGCCGGTCACCGCCAAGAACCGTTTTTACCAGGTCCCGCACTGCAATGGCGGTGGCTATCGCGATCCTTCGGCCGCGGCCGAGATGCGCCGGATCAAGTCGGAAGGCGGCTGGGGCGTCATTTTCACCGAGCAGACCGAGATGCATCACACCTCGGAGATCACGCCCTTCATCGAGCTCAGGCTATGGGACGACGCCGATATTCCGGCGCTTGCCAAGATGGCCAAGGCCATGCACCAGCATGGCGCGCTGGCAGGCATACAGCTCGCCTATTCGGGCATCAACGGTCCGAACCTCTACACCAAGGAGGTGCCGCGCGGACCGTCGGCCTTGCCCATCCGGACTTTCACCAACGATCCGGTTCAGGCGCGCGCCATGGACAGGCAGGATATACGCGACCTGCGCCGCTGGCATCGCAATGCCTTCAGACGTGCCAGGCAGGCGGGTTTCGACCTGGTGTGCCTCTACGGCGCGCACGGCTTCGGCATCATCCAGCACTTCCTGTCCACCGCCACCAACCAGCGCAACGATGAATATGGCGGCTCGCTGGAAAACCGCTCGCGGCTGATGCGCGAGCTGATCGAGGAAGGGCGCGACGCCATTGGCGACACCTGCGGCCTGACGCTGCGTTTGTCGCTGGACGAGATGATCGGCGAGCTCGGCTTTGCCAATTCGGAGGTGCGCGATCTGATCGAGATGCACGCCGACCTGCCCGACCTCTGGGACTTGGCCCATGGCGCCTGGGAGGACTGTTCGGGGCCGTCGCGGTTCAAGGAGGAGGCCGCGCAGGAAAGCCTGGTGTCCGGCATCAAGAAGCTGACTTCGAAGCCGGTCGTGGGCGTCGGCCGCTTCACGTCGCCGGATGTCATGGTCAGGATGATCAGGTCCGGCACGCTCGATTTCATCGGCTGCGCCCGCCCGTCGATCGCCGATCCCTTTCTGCCGAAGAAGGTGGAGGAGGGGCGCATCGAGGACATCCGCGAATGCATCGGCTGCAACATCTGCATCACCGGCGACATGACCATGTCGATCTCGCGCTGCACGCAAAACCCCACCTTCATGGAGGAATGGCGCAAGGGCTGGCATCCCGAGCGCATGCAGGCCAAGGGCGACAGCGAGAGCGTGCTAATCGTCGGCGCCGGTCCCGCCGGGCTGGAGGCCGCTCGCGCGCTCGGCCAGCGCGGCTATCAGGTCGCCATCGCCGAGGCCGGCACCGAACTTGGCGGCCGTGTCGCCCGCGAGTGCCGCTTGCCTGGCCTCTCGGCCTGGGGGCGTGTGCGCGACTATCGCCAGTACCAGCTCAGCCAGATGCCCAACGTCGACATCTATTTCGAGAGCCGGTTGTCCGCCGAGGACATCCTGGCCTTCGGCTTTCAGAACATCGCCATCGCCACCGGCTCGACATGGCGCCGCGACGGTGTGGCGCGTGCGCATCTCGTACCGATGCCAGCGGACCCGGCGATGCCGGTCTACACGCCGGACGACTTGATGGGCGGCACCGTGCCGACCGGCAGCATCGTGCTGTTCGACGACGACCACTATTACATGGGCGGCGTTTTGGCCGAGCTCATGGCGCGCCAGGGCGCGAAGGTGACGCTGGTGACGCCATCCGCCTATGTGTCCGACTGGACACGCAACACGCTGGAGCAGGGCGCCATCCATCGTCGGCTGGCCGAGCTTGGCGTCGATATCGTGCTGAACCGGGTCGTGACGCGCATTGTATCGGGCGGTGTTGTCACCGCCTGTGCCTATACGGGTTCCCGACACGATATCGCTGCGGATGCGGTGGTGCTGGTGACATCGCGCCAACAAGACGATGGGGTCTGGCACGAGCTGAAGACACGGCGCGACGAGTGGGCGCGTAGCGGCATCCGCTCGATCAAGGTCATCGGCGATGCCGAGGCACCGGGTCCGATCGCCTGGGCAACTTACGCCGGCCACCGTTTCGCCCGCGAGCTGGACGAAGCCGATATTGGCGATGCGCTGCCATTCCGGCGGGAAGTGACGGCCCTCGCGGCGGAATAGGGCGACCTGAAAATATGGGTTCCGCAAACGACCCTTTGCCGGCGGCTGATCGATATCCCGATCGGCTATCGTCTCTAGCAATACCAATTCGCCGGTCATCATGATCGCGGAGAAGGCGGCGAGAATGATCTTGCGGGACGCGTTGCCGTAGCCTGGGGTTATCCCGAGCCACTTTTGGAAAGCTCAGGCGGGAAACAGGAACGCGGCCTCCGGGTCGAAAAAGACCTGCCGGCTCGATGGCGACACATCCCGCGATTGCATGGCGGCGGAGGTCGGTCTGATATCGACCTTCTGTCCGTCGGCGGTCTGCGCGACGATGCGCCGGCGCTCGCCATAGAAAGCGGTATCGACCACGTCGACGGTGAGTTCCGCGCTCGTCGGGCTCCGCTCCATGCAAAAGGCTTCCGGTCGGATCATCAGCCGGGCCTTCTGGCCTTTGCCGAAAGTACCGTTGACCTTGATCCCGGAAACGACCGAACCGTCCGCCAGTCGGATCGTTGCCGTGCCATTGCTGGTGCCGAGATGTTCGGCGGCAAGGAAATTCGAATTGCCGATGAAGCCGGCGACGAAATCGGTCGCGGGTCTCAGATAGAGATCCTCGCCGGTGCCTGTCTGTTCGATGCGGCCGTCCCTGAACAGGGCGATGCGGTCCGACAGGTGCAGCGCCTCTTCCTGGTCGTGGGTGACATAAAGGATGGTGACGCCGGTTTCGCGATGGATGCGGCGGATCTCGGCCTGGATTTCTTCGCGCAGCTTCTTGTCGAGCGCCGACAAGGGCTCGTCCATCAAAAGGATCGGCGGATCGTAAGCCAGCGCCCGGGCCAGTGCTACGCGCTGCTGCTGGCCGCCCGACAGCGCGCCGGGCAAGCGCGCAGCGAAACTTTCCAGCCGCACCAGGGCCAGCATGTCGGCGACCTTCTTTTTCACCTCCGCCTCCGGCCGGCGGCGCACGCGAAGCGGAAAGGCGACGTTCTCCGCCACGCTCAGATGCGGAAACAACGTGTAGCGCTGGAAGACCATGCCGATGTTGCGCTTGTGCGAGGGTATCGCCAGCAAGGATTTGCCTTCCAGCCGGACGTCGCCGGAGCTCGGATCCTGGAAGCCGGCGATCGCATAGAGCGTCGTCGACTTCCCCGAACCCGAAGGGCCGAGGAAGGTCAGGAACTCGCCCTTTGGAATGTCGAGCGTGACGTCATGCACGGCGGTGATCGCGCCGAATGCCTTGCGCAGGCCGCGGATGGAAAGGAAGGGCTGGGTCATGTCCGGAACTTTCGCTGCAGCAACGCCGTCACCACCATCAGGGCGAGCGTCAGGCCGACAAGCAGGCTGGAGGCGGCGGCGATCACCGGGCTCAAATCCGACCGCAAGCTGCCCCAGATCTTGACCGGCAAGGTCTGCAGGCTGGGGCTGGCCATGAAGATCGCCACAACGACTTCGTCCCACGAGGCGAGGAAGGCAAAGATCGCCGCGGAGAAGATGCCGATGCGAATGGACGGCAAGGTGATCCGAAGCTTGGCCTCGAAGGGACTCGCGCCGCAGACGATTGCCGCGTCCTCGATCGACTTGTCGAAGCCCTCAAGCGCGGTGGCGATCGGGATGATGGCGAAAGGCAAGGCCAGCACGGTGTGGGCGATGACGAAGCCGATCGTGGTGCCGCCGAGGCCAAGGCGCAGGAAGAAGGCGTAGATGGCGATGGCGAAGACGACCACCGGCAGCACCATCGGCGTCAGCAGCAGGCCGCGCAGGATCTCGCGTCCGTGGAACTGGCCGCGAACCAGGGCGAAGGAGGCGAGCAGGCCGATCACCACTGCCAGGATCGCCGTCATGGTGGCGATCTTGGCGCTGGTCAGCGCCGCGTCGAGCCAGGCCGGGTCGGCAAAAAGCTCCTGATACCATTTGAGTGTCCAGCCGGGCGGCGGAAAGGCAAGCCAGCGCGACGAGCCGAAGGAGAGCAGCACGATGAAGACCACCGGCAGCAGGAGAAAGCCGGCGACCAGCGCGGTGAAGCCGAGCAGGGCGATTTTCAGCCATCCCAGGCGCTCGTAGTCGAGCAGCATCTCAGATGCCTCCGCTCATGCGCCTGGCGCCGACAAGGCGCAGCTGCAACGCGTACAGCGCCATGGTGACGACCAGCAGGATGAAGGCGGCGGCGCTGCCGAGCCCCCAATTGAGCAGCGACTGGATCATCTGCGCGATCATTTCGGCCAGCATCATGTTCGACGTGCCGCCGAGCAGTGCCGGGGTGACGAAGTAGCCAAGCGACATGACGAAGACCATCAGGCCGCCGGCCGCGATGCCGGGCAGCGACAGCGGCAGCAGGATGCGGCGGAATGCCTGGAAGGGGCTTGCGCCGCACAGTGCCGCCGCCCGCAGCGTCATCGGATCGATCGCCCGCAGCGTGCCGACCAGCGGCAGGATCATGAACGGCAGCATGATGTAGACCATGCCGATGGTGACGCCGGTCAGGTTGTTGATGAGCGGCAGCGGCTGGTCGATGACGCCGATGGCGAGCAGCGCCCGGTTGATGACACCGGTGCGCTGCAGCAGCACCATCCAGGCATAGGTGCGGGTCAGGAGATTGGTCCACATCGACAGGATGATGATGCCGAAGACGATCGAGGCCAGACCCGATGGCATGATCGCCAGCATCCAGGCCACCGGGAAGGCGACCAGCACGGTGACGGCGGTGACCACCGCGGCAACCAGGAAGGTGTTGAAGAACACCCGCGCATAGGTTCCGTCACCGAGCAGCGTCGCGTAGTTCTGCAGGCCGGGCTCGGGTTCGGTGATGCTGCGCAAAAGCAGGGCCAGCACCGGCACGACGAAGAACAGCGCGATCAGCACCAGCGCCGGCAAAAGGCCACCGAAGCCTGCCGGCATCCGAAATGTTGGTAGGCTCTGGCGTGTTTCGACCGACATGGCAGCGATCCGGCTGTGGGGACGAGACGCCGTCTCGTCCCTTTCTGTTCGAGGGGCAGGCTTACTTCGCCTGCCAGGCATACCAGCGCGTGGCGATCTCGTCGCGGTGCTCGGCCCAGTAGTTCATGTCGAGGTTGATCTGCCCGTCGACATGGGCATCCGGCAGCGCCTTCACCGCATCGGCCGGCATCTCGGCCTTGGCCTTGGTATTGACAGGCGCATAGCCGCTGGCTTCGGCGAACTTCGCCTGGCCGGCCGGGCTGCTTGCCGCGGCGAGGAACTTCATCGCGGCGTCCTTGTTCTTGGCGCCCTTCGGCACCACCAGCACGTCGGCGGCGGTCAGGTTCTGGTTCCAGGAGACGCCGACATCGGCGCCATCCTTCTCCAGCGCGAAGACGCGGCCGTTCCACAGCTGGCCGAAGGTTGCTTCGCCGGATGCGATCAATTGCTGCGACTCCGCCCCGCCGCCCCACCAGACGATATCCGATTTGATGGTGTCGAGCTTCTTGAAGGCGCGGTCGAGGTCGAGCGGATAAAGCTTGTCGGCCGGAACGCCGTCGGCCAGCAGCGCGATCTCGATGACGCCGGGCGCCGACCATTTGTAGAAGGTCCGCTTGCCCGGGAACTTCTTGGTGTCGAACATGTCGGCCCAGCCGGCCGGGTCGCCCGAAACGGAGCCCTTGTTCCAGGCGAGCACGAAGGAATAGTAGAAGCTGCCCACGGCGTGATCGGTGGTGAAGCGTGGATCGAGGTCTGCCTTCGGCACGGCGGCGAAGTCGATCGGCTCCAGCAAGCCGTCCTTGGCCGCCTTGATGGCGAAATCCATTTCGACGTCGACGACATCCCAGTTGACGCTGCCGGCGTCGACCATCGCCTTCAGCTTGCCGTAGTCGGTCGGACCGTCCTGCATGACCTTGATGCCGGATGCGGCGCTGAACGGTTCGGCCCAGGATTTGGTCTGCGCTTCCTGGGTCGTCCCGCCCCAACTGGTGAACACCATGTCCTCGGCCCTTGCGGCCGTCGATGCCAGAAGTGTCGTTGCGAGAAGTGTTGTTGCAAGAAGGCGGGCAAGGGCGCCGGTGATGATCGGTTTCATGTCGTTCGTTCTCCTCTGTTTGTTTTCGTTGTTGGCTGTCCGCGACCGGCGTTTTCGCCTTGATCGCGTTTCCCCGGCATGCGGCGGCTACCGCATGACAAAAGGATCGGGAATGGGGTCGTCCGAGGTGCGTATCCAGACCGATTTCGAACGCGTGTAGTCGCGGATCGCGTCCATGCCGCCTTCGCGGCCGAGGCCTGACTGGCCATAACCGCCAAACGGAACCAGCGGCGAGACGGCGCGATAGGTGTTGACCCAGACCACGCCGGCATGGATGCCGCGCGCCATACGGTGCGCCTTGGCGAGATTGGTGGTGAAGACGCCGGAGGCGAGGCCGAACGGCGTGTCGTTGGCCAGCGCCAGGGCTTCGGCTTCCGTGTCGAAGGCGATCACGCTGAGCACCGGACCGAACAGCTCCTCGCGCACGCAGGGCAACCCGGTATTGTCATGCGCATCGATGATCGTCGGCGCGTAATAGAGCCCGCCTGCCTGACCGGGTCTTTCACCGCCGGTGACCAGCCGCCCGCCTCCGGCAAGGCTCGCCGCGACGACCTTCTCGATCCATTCGCGCTGCCGCGACGTGGCCAGCGGTCCCATCTCGGTTGCCGGATCCTGCGGATCGCCGATCCGGATCGCCTCGGCCTTGCGCTTGAGCCTCGCCAGGAATTCGTCCTTTGCCGACCGCTCGACCAGCAGCCGGGAGCCGGCGACGCAGCTCTGGCCGGTGGCGGCGAAGATGCCGGAGACGACCGCGTTGGCGGCGCTGTCCAGGTCGGCATCGGCAAACACCACGACCGGGCTTTTGCCGCCCAGTTCGAGCGTCGTGTAGGCGAGGTTCTCCGCGGTATTCCTGACGATCTGCCGGGCGGTTGCCGGACCGCCGGTGAAGGCGACGCGAGCGACGAGCGGATGACTTGTCAGGCGCTGGCCGCAATCATGGCCGAAGCCGGTCAGGATGTTCACGGTCCCGGCCGGAAATCCTGCCTCATGGACGAGCTCGGCAAAGGCGAGCAACGGGGCAGGGCCATCCTCGGAGGCCTTGAGGACGACGGTGCAGCCGGCCGCCAGCGCTGGCCCGAGTTTGACGGCGGACAGGAAGAGCTGCGAATTCCATGGCACCAGGGCGGCGACGACGCCGATCGGTTCGGGCCGGATCGTCACCTCCATGTCCGCCTTGTCGATGGGGACGAACGAGCCTTCGTGCTTGTCGGCCAGCCCGCCATAATAGCGGTAATAGTCGCCGACATAGGCGATCTGGGCGCGGGTCTCGCGGATGATCTTGCCGGTGTCGCGGGTTTCGAGTTGCGCCAGCCGATCGGCATTGGCGACGACGAGATCGCCGAGCCGCACCAGAAGCTTGCCGCGCGCCGTCGCCGTCATCGATGCCCACGGGCCGGAGCGCAACGCCCGGTACGCAGCCTCGACGGCGCGGTCGACATCGGCGGCCGTCGCCGCCGGCATCTTTGCCCATGGCGTTCCCGTCGAGGGATCGATGCTGTCGAAGGTCGCCGCAACTTCGGCGAAACCTCCATCGATGTAGTTCCTGAATTCGTCGGTGCGCATCACGCGTGCGATCCTTCGAAGGCCGGTATCACTTTGTCGATGAAGAGCTGCAGCGATTTCTTCTTGCGCTGGTGGGAAAGGCCGCTGTCGATCCAGATCGAATACTGGTCGTAACCGAGCGCCTCGTAGGCCTTCAGCCTGGCGATCACCTCGTCGGCTTCGCCGATGACCAGGTTCTGCCTGATCTTGTCCGGCGCATATTGCGGCATGGCCGCGATCTCGGCTTCGGTCAGCGGCTCCAATATGCCCTGGCGCACCGGCTTCTTGTTCTGGAACCAGGCGCCGAACTGGCAGTAGAATAGCGACAGATCCTTCGTCAGCTGCTCGGCATCGGCGGCGTCCTCGGCAACGAATGTGTGCATCAGCAGCATGATGTCAGGCCGCGCTATGTCGGGGTGGGCAGCACAGGCAGCGTTGAAGCGCTCCATAAGGCTCACCACTTCGCCATCGCCAGAGGCCAGCGGCGTCACCTGCACATTGCATTTGCTGGCCACGGCGAAGTCGTGCGAGTTGGGGTCGCGCGCCGCAACCCAGATCGGCGGATAGGGCTTTTGCAGCGGCTTGGGCGACGAGGTGGTCGAGGGGAACGACCAGAACTCGCCGGAGAGTTCGAAATCGCCATCCCACAGGCCACGGATTGCAGGCACCATTTCGCGCATGCGCTGGCCCGCGCCCCATGCTTCCAGGCCGGGGAACAGCCGCTGGTATTCGTAGGCGTAGGCGCCGCGCGCTATGCCGATATCGAGCCGGCCGCCGGCAATGACGTCGGCCATCGCGGCTTCGCCGGCGAGCTTGATCGGATGCCAGAACGGCGCGACGATGGTACCGGTGCCGAGCCGAATGCGCTTTGTCCTGGCTGCGAGCCAGGCGATGTTGATGAACGGGTTCGGCGAGATGGTGAATTCCATGCCATGGTGCTCGCCGATCCAGGCGGTCTCGAAGCCTGCCGCCTCGGCCTGCAGAACCAGCTCTTCCAGCTCGCCGACAAGCTCGGAATGCGGCTTTGCCAGATCCGAGCGCTCCATGTGGACAAAAAGCGAGAATTTCATCGGCTTCACCTGCGACCGGACTGAAGAATTGCGGAAGGCGAGGGCCGGGCGAGTGGCTGGACTTCACCTTCGACCTCGTTGCCGACATAGACGCCGAACGCATCTTGCGTGCGTTCGCGCGCATAGCGGGCAAGCATCGAACGCACGGCCGGGTCGGCGATCTTCAACGCGGCGATCTGTTCGATGTCGACAAGCCTGACACGGCGGTCATCAGTGCAATGGCCCTCGACCGTACCGCGATAATAGACATGCGTGCGCGAGGGATTGGCTGCATCGTCCCACACGGCGAACAGGAAGCCGAGCTGCGCCTCGACAGCCCTGGCGGCAAGACATCCCTTGAGGCTGCGCGCATCTTTCGACGTGCCGAGCCCACGTCCGGCCGGCAATTCGTGAAACCCGTCGGATGTCTCGAAGAACAGCACACGGCCCTCATTTTCCAGAATGGCGCCGACTTCCGTGTCGGGCGGCACGGCCGCCAGCGCCTCCTGGCTGAGGCCAGGCGTCACATAGGTGCCCCGGCAATAGCCCAGCGGCTGCGCTCCATTGTGGCTGAAATCGCGAACGCGGCCGATGAGGATCGAATGATCGCCGGCGTCGACCAACTGCTCCATGGCGCAATCGAACACCGCGACGGAACCGTCGATCAGGGGATTGCCGGTCTGGCCGGCCTGCCAGCCGACGCTCGCGAACTTGTCCGCCGCCTTGGAGGCAAAGATGCCAGATTGGGCCTTTTGGCTCTCAGACAGGATGTTGATGGCAAAACCCCTCGATGTCGAGAACGCGCTGTGGCCCAGCGCTTTCTTGGCGATGCAGACGAGCACCAGCGGCGGTTCGAGCGAGACCGAGGTGAAGGAGTTGGCGGTGAAGCCGCGCGGCTCGCCCTCCGCGTCGATCGTGGTGACGATGGTGACGCCGGTCAGGAAGGAGCCGAGCGCACGCCGGAATTCGCTGCTGTCGAAGGTGCCGTCGGCTTGCGGCTTCGCGGCTTGCCCGGTGTCGAGGAAGGCGCTGATGTGCCGGCTCACCTTTTCGGGCGAGGCGATCGCCATCATGTGCCTTTCTCGGCTCAGCACCAGGCATTGACCATGCGGCGCGAGCCTCGCCATCGCCGCCGACATTGCCGGGGTCGAATTGCTGTCTTGCGATCCGGTCATGAACAGGGCTGGTGCGGCAAGCCTGGCCAAGGTGTCGGCGTGCTCGGCATCGGCGCGGGCAAACAGGCGATAGGTGCGCGCGTAGCCTTCGGGGTCGACGCCTTCAAGGGCAGCGCGCGCCGTGGCGGCCGCATCGGCCAGGCTCTCCGGCAGCGGATCGCCGAACCAACGGGCCAATGTTGCCGCAATGGCGGAAGCATCGCCGTGCGAGCCAAGCGCCGCCGCACGCTCGCTCACCGCCTGCGCAAGGGTGGCCGGGCGGCGGAACACCGCGTTGAGGCAGACGAGGGAACGGACGCGCGACGGTGCGTGAAGGGCGATTTCCAGGGCGACCAGAGCCCCCATCGAATGACCGACGATCGACACCGAAGCCAGACCAAGATGGTCGATCAGGCGCAGTGCCTGATCGGCGAAGTCTGTGAGGCCAGCATCTTCAGGCGGCAGCGGCGAACCGCCATGGCCGAGCATGTCGATGGCGATCAGATCGTGATTGTCTTGCATCGACGCGATCTGATCGTGCCAGATCGTCGCGTTCATGCCGACGCCGTGGATGAGCAGCACCGGCGCGCCGGAGCCGGCACGGATGAAGCCGGTGCCGTCCGGCGCCGTTTGCCGGACCCATGCGGTGGCGGCGAGCTCAGCCATGCAGGTCCCCGACTTCCCTGAGGTCCTGATAGCGGTCGCCGATGCGGTGGTGCGGGCGCCCGCCGATCGAGGCGCCAAGCGCCACCACCAGTTCATCGGGAGCGGGCGCATCGCCGATCTGGAAATGCACGGTCAGATAGTGCGAACGGCGGCCTTCGTCGTTCTTGTCCATCAGCGGGATCATGATCGGCGTGTTCGGCCCGCCGCGTAGATTGGTGAAGGCGAGATAGGTCTTGGCGCCGACGGCACGGCGGTAGTGATTGCCGAAATGCAGCGTGTGGATCAACGCGGATGCGTGCTCGATCTCGCCCGCCGTTCCGCAGATGGCGGCCTTGCCATAGCCTTCGATAGCCTCGCCCGAACCGGCGACGGCGATGATCTCGCGGGTCAGCATTTCGCCGAGGACGGGGGCAAAGGCGCGGATCTCCGGCGACAGGTCGTCGGTGAAGCCCCGGCCGGCCCAGGGGTTCGTCAGCACCGCGGCGACGCCGATAAGGCGCAAGGGCTTGGGTGCCGTCTTGCCGCCCTCGATCAGCGTGTTCTCGATGTAGGTGACGGTCTTGCGAATGGCCGGTTTCATCAGAAGTCCTTGGTCGGATGGCGCCTTGCCGCGCCGTCATCACTGTATCGTCTTATGGTATACCATGCTATGGAGCGCCAAGAACCTTGTCAATCGCCTATGGAATCTGTTTTGTGGCTGCGCGAGGAGGCAGAGAGAAATGTCAGACGATACGCTGCGGATCGACCGCTCTGCCAAGACATTGCGGGCGCTGGCGCTGGAGCGCATGCGCGAGGCAATCATGGGCTTCCATTTCCAGCCTGGAGAAAGGCTGGTCGAACGGCCGCTTTGCGATCAGCTCGGGGTCAGCCGTTCCGTTGTGCGCGAGGTCTTGCGGCAACTGGAGGCGGAAGGCCTGGTGCAGATGATACCAGGCCATGGGCCCGCCGTGGCCAAGCCGGATCTTGGCCGAACCGACGAGATCTATGAATTGCGGGCACTGCTGGAAGGCATCGCGGCGCGGGCTTGCGCGACCTCCGCGACCGAGGAGCAGATCGCCCTGCTCGACGGCGCCTTTGTGAAACTTCTTGAAGCCTGGGCGTCAGGGGAGCCGGTCGAGGTGATGCGGGCTACGGCGAACTTCTATGAGAAGTTCTTCGACGCTGCTGGAAAGCGCATCGCCTGGGAGATCGTGCAGGGATTGAATGTTCGCATCAACCAACTGCGCTCGATGACCATAAGTTCGACCAATCGCCGGGAACCGGCGATAGCCGAAATGACTGCGATCGTGGACGCCATCAAGTCGCGCGACCCCGACAAGGCCGAGGCCGCCGCCCGGCATCATGTCGAACAGGCTTGGTCCATCGCGCAGAAATTGCTGCGCTCGAGATGATCAGCCGTTTGTCATGAGGACCATGCGATAATTTGTCGACAACCTAGCCTGTGGACGCAGCGCGATCCGTCAGTCTCGGCGCTTGGGGAACGGCATGCATGCGCCGCCACCGCATGGGGGCTTCGGTTCCTTGGAGCGGAATGGTGCCAAAGCATGATCCAATCCATCAAGGTTGCCGTGATCCCGACCGATGCCGTAGACAGGCGGCCGCAACGACGTTTTCCAATGGTGGAGAAGAAACACATGTCGGACCAGATGAAGACCATCTCCGTTGCCAAGTCGCACGGCGGTGTGCAGGGCGTCTATTCCCACGCCTCGGATGCCTGCTCCTGCGACATGATTTTTGCCGTCTTCGTGCCGCCCCAGGCCCGTGAAAAGCCTTGCCCCGTCGTATGGTACCTCTCCGGCCTCACCTGTACGCATGCCAATGTCATGGACAAGGGGGAATACAGGCGGATGGCCGCCGAGCTTGGCTTGATCGTTGTCTGTCCCGACACCAGTCCGCGTGGCGCCGATGTTCCCGACGAGAAGGACAATTGGCAGTTTGGCAGCGGTGCTGGCTTCTACGTCGACGCGACGCAAGCGCCCTACGCCACGAACTACCGCATGTATTCCTATGTGACCGAGGAATTGCCGGCGTTGATCGCGCGGGAATTTCCGGCCGACATGGCGCGCCAGGCGATCTTTGGCCATTCCATGGGCGGGCATGGCGCACTGACCATAGCGCTCAAGAATCCCGGGCGCTTCAAAAGCTGCTCGGCCTTCGCGCCGATCGTGCAGCCGAGCACCGCCGGCTGGTCGCGCCCGGCCTTCGAGAAGTATCTTGGCGCGGACGAGACATCATGGCGTGGCTACGATGCCACCTCGCTCATCGAGGATGGCCACCGCTTCCTGGAGTTTTTCGTCGATCAGGGCACCTCGGACGGATTTCTCAATGACGGGCTGAAGCCCTGGCTGCTGGAAGCGGCCTGCGCCAAGGCCGGCATTGCGCTGACCTTGCGGATGCAGGACGGCTACGATCACTCGTATTTCTTCATCTCGACATTCATGGAAGACCATCTGAGATGGCATGCCCAGAGATTGTCCTAGAGATTATTCCCGAGATTGTCTGGCTAGACTCTTGGCACCGGGCACGCTGAACCAAGGAATAACCCCGAGCGGGTCTAATCCCGTAGCAGGTCGAACATCAGCTTGAAGAAACGGTCCGCATCGACCTCGTGGGCGATCCGCGCATTGTCCTTCTCGCCGCGCTCGCCCCAGAAATCGGCGACCGTCGCGCCGAAAGCATAGGTCCCGGACAAATCGACGCCGATATGGGCGGGACGCGTGCGCACCAGTGTCGGGTCGATGGCGAGCGCCAGGGCCAGCGGATCATGCATGGCGCCGCCGACGCCCATCGAGTTGCGGTGCAGTTTCTCGTAGAACAGCAGCCAGTCGTTGACGAGCTTGCCGAGCGGCGTGTCGATCGTGGCGAGTTCGGCATATTGCGGCGCCTCGATCAGCACCTGCATGGTGACGTCGAGGCCGACCATCAGGATCGGCACGCCGCTGTCCAGCACGATCTTCAGCGCCTCCGGGTCGCAGAAGGCATTGAACTCGGTCGGCGTGATGATCTCGCTCTTGCGGTAGAAGACACCGCCCATCCAGATCAACTCCTTGATCTTCGGCAGCACATCGCGGTGCTTGAGGATCATCAGGCCGATATTGGTCAGCGGGCCGGTGGCGACGACCAGGATCGGCTCGGGCGCTGTGCGGAGCTTGTCAGCCAGGAAATCGACGGCGTGCTGGTCGATCGGCTTGATCGTGGCCTGCGGCAAATAGGGCGAGCCCTCGAGGCCGCTTGGGCCATCGGCGGTGCCAAGCACCAGCGGCCGCGCCAGCGGACGGTGACAGCCCTGCGCCACCGGCACATCGCCGGCACCGATATACTCGAGGATGCGCAGCGCGTTGGCCGTCGTCTTCTCGACCTCGGCGTTGCCACAGGTCGTGGTGACGCCGAGTAGCTCGATGGCCGGCGAACGATGCGCCATGACCAGCGCGATGGCGTCGTCGTGGCCAGGATCGCAGTCGAACAGGATGGGAGTTGCAGTGGTCATATTTTCCGTCCTCACGCGGCTTGTTCGTAGCGCGCGATGGTTTGCTTGAAGAGGTTGAGGAAGCGGCGGCCGTCGAGATCGGTGCAGATCCGTGTGGTCTTCGGTCCGCCGCCGGGCAGCAACTGCCGGCCGCGATGGGCAACCGTCTGTCCGCGCGCGAGGCGCCCGTCCAGCACGACATCGACGAAGAGCGGTTCGGTCATGGTGGCAAGGCCAGGATCGAAGGCCAGCGCGACGGTGATGACGTCGTCCATCGGGAAGCCGACAAGGTCGAAGAACTCGCGCCAGATGTCGATATAGATCGGGAAACTGTCGGCGATCATCTCGAAGACCGCGTTCTTACGGGCAATTGCCCGCATGTCGGCGATGTCGTCGCGCGTCAGCATCGAGGCGGCGACGCGGTTGTCCTCGCAGATGTCGAGCGGCACCAGGATCTTGTCGACATCGGCGTTGAGCACAATGCGTGAAGCTTCCGGATCGGCCCAGATGTTGTACTCCGACAGCGGCGTGATGTTGCCGGGCGTCTGGAAGTTGCCGCCCAGCACCAGCAACCGCTTGAGCGCGCCCGTCAGGCGCGGCTCCTGCAGCAGCGCCATTGCCGCATTGGTTAGCGGCCCCGTCGTCACCAGCGTGATCTCGCCGGGATTGGCCATGACGGTCTCGATGATGAAATCGACAGCGTGCCCTGGCGTTGCCGAGCGGGATGGAAGCGGTGCCGGCGGGTTGAATTTCTTCAGCCTGTCGCCGAAACGGGCAACGAGCCGCTTTTCGAAATGAACCGGCGCCTCCATGTCGGCCTTGGCATTGCCGACGATCGGCCGCCACGCGCCGGCGTGGACCGGGATGTCGTCGCGCCCGGCAAGCGTCAGCGTGTTGAGGACGACATTGGTGACCTGTTCGATGGGGCCGGCCGCACCGGTCACGGTGGTGACGCCTTCGAGCCGGACATTCGGGTTCGCCGCGGCAAACAGCACGGCGAGGATGTCGTCGCCGGCAGAATCCACGTCGAGGATTATGCGTTCCATGAAAGTTCCTTCATTGCGGATTTTTGTCGACCGGAGCGCTGTTCCTGTCCACCGACAGAAGTTTCTGCATCGATGCCAGCGTCTCCTTAATGATCCTTGGCCGCGCCCGGTAGGACAGTGCGAACAGCGCCGTCAGCGCGACGACGTAGGGCACGGTGAGCACCAGATAGGACGGGAACCCGAACGTCTGCAGGCGCAGCGAGAAGGCGTCGGCGAAGCCGAACAAAAGGCAACCGGCCAGCACCTTCAGCGGATCGCCATTGGAGAAGATGAGGATCGCTACCGCCATGAAGCCACGGCCTGAGGACATGTTCTCGGTGAACATGGTGATGTAGCCGAGCGACAGATGCGCGCCGGCGAGCCCCGCGAGCAACCCGCACAGCAGCGAGGCGACGTAACGGACGCGGGTGATCGAGATGCCGAGCGCCTCGGCGGCTTCGGGTTTTTCACCGACGACGCGGATATAGAGCCCGAGCCGGGTGCGGCTGTAGAACAGCACCAGCAGAGGCACCGCGATGAACGCGACATAGACGATCGGCGTGAAACCCGAGATCAGTGGCGCCCACGAGCCGAGCAGCGCCTGGGCGCCGGGTATCTGCACCTTGGGCAGGCCGACAATGCCATGGCCGACGATCGATCCGCGCGTGCCGAAGATCGCCTTCATCAGCGAGATCGTCATGCCGCCGGCGAGGATGTTGAGGGCCAATCCAACGACCACCTCATTGGCCCGGAACGTCACCACCAGCACGGCAAAGGCGAGTGCGAAGGCAAGTGCGGCGGCAACGCCGCAGGCGACCCCCGCGAATGCCGAGCCCGTCCAGATCGAGCCGATGACGGCGAAGAAGGCGCCGGCCAGCATCTGCCCCTCGAGGCCGATGTTGAAGATGCCGGCCTTGGTGGTGAACGACCCGCCAAGCGCGACCAGGAGAATGGGCGCGGTGGTGCGCAGCGTCGCCGCTATCAGCGCGACGTTGACGAGCTTGTCTAGAATTTCCATCGCCGCTCCCCTGCCTGGCTGTCGCCGCGGCGTCTGACCAGAACCTGCGCCGACACGCTGAGGATGATCAGCGCCTGGATCACGGTGATGATTTCGCGCGACGCTGTGGTGTCGACCTCGAGCAGCAGCGACCCGCTGCGAAGCGCGCCAAAGAACAGCGCCGTGACGATGGTGGCGACCGGCGAGCCGTTGGCGAGCAACGCCGCGATCAGCCCGTCGAAACCGAAACCCGGAGCAAAGCCCTCCATGAACCGGTGATGCACGCCAAGGGTCTCGATGCCCCCGGCCAGTCCGCCGACGGCGCCTGAAAGCAGCAGCACCACGAAGCCCTGCCGTTTCACGTTGACGCCGCCATATTCGGCGAACTTCGGCGCCGAGCCGACCATCGTCACGCCGTAGCCCCAACTGGTGTAGCGGAACACGAGCGCGACACCGAGCGCCAGCAGCAGGCCGATGACCAGCCCCCAGTTCAGCCGCGAAAATGAAAAGATCTCCGGCAGATAGGCCGTTGCCAGGATCGGTGGCGTCTCGGACCAGCCGCCGGGCCGTTTGAACAGGAAGATAGTGAAGTAGGAAGTCAGCAGGACCGCGATATAGTTCGACAGGATCGTCGAAACGACTTCGTTGGTGTTGTAGCGGGCCCGGAAATAGGCGGGGATGGCGACCCAGGCCGCGCCCGCGACGACAGCAAGCGCCAGGGCCGCCAGCGTGTGAATGCCCGCGGGCAGGGAAAAGGAGAAACCGACCCAGGCGGCGGCAAATCCGCCAAGGAACAACTGCCCCTCTATGCCGACATTGAACATGCCGCCGCGCAGCCCGATGCAGGCTGCGACACCGCAAATCAGGATCGGCGTCGTCTGCAGCAACGTGCCGGCGATCTTTTCCCGGTCGCCGAAGGCGCCACGCAACAGCGTCATGAAGACACGGACCGGGCTCTCGCCGACCATGAGGATGATGACCGCGCCCATCAGCAGGGCCACGCCTATGGCGATGATCTGGCCGGAAAAAGCGCGCAAACGGTCAGTCATTATGCGGACTCCAGCTGCGGCGAGACACCCGCCATCATCATGCCGATCCTGTCTTCGTCGGCATCGTCGCCGGCAACTTCGCCCATGATGCGCCCGTTGAACATCACCAGGATGCGGTCGGCGAGGGCGGCCAGTTCGTCAAGCTGCACGGAGATCAGCAGGATGGCACGGCCGGCCGCGCGCTGGCGCATGATCTCGTCATGGATGGCCTCCTGGGCGCCGATGTCGACGCCGCGCGTCGGCTGGTCGATCAGCAGGAAGTCGGCGCCATTGGTGAATTCGCGCGCCAGCACCACTTTCTGGATGTTGCCGCCCGAAAGCCGCTTGACGGCGTCTCCTGATCCCTGCGCACGAATGTCGAAGCTCTTGATCAGGGCGTTGGCGCCCTGGCCGATGGCCTTCCAGTTGAGCACGCCCTTGTTGGACCACGGCGCACGATGCTGGCGGCCCATCAACGTGTTTGCCGCGATCGACGCATTGCGATCGACGCCGCGCACCATGCGGTCGCCCGGAACATGGGCAAGGCCGGCCTCGCGAATTGCGGCGGTGGAGAGCGTGGTGAGATCCTGGCCCTTCAACCAGGCTCCGCCATGGCTTGCCGGCCGCAGGCCCGAAAGCACCTCGGCCAGTTCCGTCTGCCCGTTGCCGGCGACGCCGGCTATGCCCACAACCTCGCCGGAACGGACAGCAAAGCTTGCACCACGAACAGCCGGCAGCCGGCGATCGTCGCGCGCCCACAGATCCTTGACGTCGAGGACCACGTCGCCATGCAGCGCCGCGCGCGGCCGCCGGTCGAAACTGACCTCGCGGCCGACCATCATGCGCACCAGCTCGTCCTTGCTGAGTTCCGACGTCGGACGGGTCGCCACCTTCTTGCCGTTGCGCAGTACGGTCACCGTGTCGGACACCTCCATCACCTCTTCCAGATGGTGCGAGATGAAGATCACGGTCATGCCCTCGGCGACGAAGCTGCGCAGCGTCTGGAACAGTTCGCGGCTCTCTTGCGGCGTCAGCACGGCGGTCGGCTCGTCGAGGATGATGGTGCGGGCGCCGCGCACCAGGACTTTCAGGATTTCGATGCGCTGCTCGATGCCGACCGAGAGCAGCCGGACGCGCTCGGTTGGATCGACATGCAGTCCGAAGCGCTTCGACAGGTCGCGCGTGCGCAAAATCTGCGCGGCATGGTCGATCAGCCCATGCCGGCGGATTTCCATGCCGAGAAAGACGTTGTCGGCGACCGACAGCGAAGGCACCAGCTTGAAATGTTGGTGCACCATGCCGAGCCCAGCCTTGATGGCGACGGCCGGGTCGGCCACCACCGTGGCCTCGCCATTCAGCCGGATCGACCCTTCGTCGGGCTGGAGCAGACCGAACAGGATGTTCATCAGCGTCGTCTTGCCGGCGCCATTCTCGCCGATGATGGCGTGGATTTCACCCCGGCGCACGGCAAGGTCGATACCGTCATTGGCAACGAACGCACCAAACCGCTTGGTGATAGCAGTCAACTCGACGGCCATTGCGGCAGTGCTGTGGAGGGTCGGTGACCCCGGCGCGTTCGACACTATGGCTCTCGTAGATTTGGGGCTCTCGCAGATTGGGAGCTCTGGCAGATTGGACGCTGATCCGCCACGGCAAGCCGCGGCGGATCAGCGTAGCGCTTTCTTGGGAGGAATGCGCTGCTGCTGGCTTACTTCGCCTTGGCGATCACGATCTTGCCGTCGAGGATGCCCTTCTTGATCTCGTCCAGCTTGGTGGTCACGTCAGCCGGGATCTTGGGGGCGATGTCGTCGCAGACCTTGACCTCGACGCCGCCCGAGGCGAGGTCGAACGTGCGGGTGCCCGCGGTGACCTTGCGGCCCTCGACCTCGTCCTTGATCAGCGTGTAGACAGCGATGTCGCCGCGCTTCAACATGCTTGCGAGCACGTTCCCGGGCGCCGAGCCGCACATGTCGATGTCGACGCCGATCGAATATTTGTCGACCGCGGCACTTGCCTGCATCACGCCTTCACCTGTCGGGCCGGCAACGTTGTAGACGATGTCGGAGCCCTGGCCGTAGAGCGCCTGGGCAAGCTCGCTGCCCTTGGCCGGATCGTCGAAGGTGCCGGCGAACACGGAATTCACCTTCACATCGGGCGCGGCGTATTTGGCGCCCTGTTCGTAGCCGCCGAGGAAGTTGCGGATCACCGGGATGTCGCGACCGCCGACGAAGCCGATTGCCTTGCCGTCGCCGATCTTGGGAAATTCGCTGCCCTTGGCCTCGATCATGCCGGCCAGAGCGCCAGCGACGAAGGAACCCTGCTCCTCGGCGAAGTTGGCGTAGATCATCTTGGGGTTGTCGAGCACGCCGTCGATGAAGACGAAGCGCTGGTCGGGATACTCCTTGCTGACTTTCTGCAGCGAATCCACCAGTTCCCAGCCCATCACGAAGATCAGGTCGTACTGCTTGCCCTTGGCGAGGTTCTCGAACTGCTCCTCGTAGTCGAGGGCCCGGTTGCCGGTATCGACCAGCTTGAGGTCGATGCCGAAGTCGGTCTTGGCCTTGTTGAGGCCGTTGACGATCGAAACGCCGAAGCCCTGGGCAAAATAGCCCGAGATGGCGGCCACGGAGACCTTGGTCTGTGCGGCAGCCGAACCCAACGAAACGGCAAGCATCGTGCCTGCCAGGAATAAACTCTTGAGCGCCCTTTTCATGTCATTCCCCTTCAGCTTTTTTCAGCTTTAAAGCCATGCCTTGACCATCCCCACGTATCGCCGGGACAACGGCGAGTTCGTTGATGGTCATATGAGTTTATGAGCGGCCCGACAGGCTGTCAATCGGCATCCATTGCAGTTTTCCTGGCCGCTCCATTCGCTTGCTCGACGTCGACGCTTGACAAACACCCATGATGGATAATTGTTGATACTCTAACGAGTTTTCATGAGTGACGGGACGAAGGATACGCGCAATGCCAGCTGTGATGGTCAGGAAATTTCTGGTCCAGGTCGAGGAGATCTTCCATGAGGGCGGCCCTCCCGCGCCGCGCCCCCCCAAGCGCGGCGCGATCGTGGCCGTCATCGCCAACCCTTTCGCCGGACGCTACGTGGAAGAGATCACGGGCTTCATGGAGGATCTGAAGCCGCTCGGCCTCGAAATGGCGCGGCGCCTGATCGATGCCATCGGCGATGGCATCGCTTCTGTCGAAGGCTATGGCAAGGGTGCCGTCGTCGGTGCCGCCGGCGAGCTTGAACATGGCGCACTGTGGCACAATCCGGGCGGCTACGCGATGCGCGAACTTCTTGGCAATGCCAAGGCTATCGTGCCCTCGACCAAGAAGGTCGGCGGTCCGGGAACGCGCATCGACATTCCGATCACCCACATCAACGCCTCTTACGTGCGCAGCCATTTCGACGCGATCGAGATCGGCGTTGGCGATGCGCCGCGCAGCGACGAGATGGCAGTCATCCTGGCGATGACCACCGGTGCGCGCGTTCATGCGCGGGTCGGCGGCCTGGCTGCAGCCGACATCAAGGACGAGGACGGATTGCGATGAGCATGGAAATCCGCCGCATCATCACCATCGTCGAGGAAACGCGCATCGAGGGCGGTCGCGCTGTCGACCCGCCGACGCGGCGTGCCGCGGCCATCGCAGTGATCCGTAACCCGTATGCTGGGACCTTTGTCGAGGATCTGTCGGCGTTGAGCGCCATTGGCGAGGCGCTGGGCGATATATTGCCCAGGCGTGCCGTCGCTGCCCTCGGCATCGCCGGCGACCAGGTCGAAAGCTTCGGCAAGGCAGCCGCCGTCGGCGCCGACGGCGAGCTCGAACATGCCGCCGCCATCCTTCATCCAAAGCTCGGCGCCCCATTCCGCGATGTGCTCGGCAAGGGCGCCGCGCTCATTCCCTCATCGAAAAAGCGTGGCGGCCTCGGCGTGCCGCTCGACATTCCGCTTGGCCACAAGGATGCGGCACGGGTGCGCAGTCATTTCGACGGCATGGAGGTTCGCGTTCCCGACGCACCGCGCGCCGACGAGATCGTCGTCGCCATCGCCGTCACCGATTCCGGCAGGCCGCACCCCCGCGTCGGCGGGCTGACCAAGGACAAGATTATCGGCAAGGACGGCGTCAGCTAGGCCGCTCTGACTTCCGGCACCCGCATTGCCGGCGGGGTGTTGCGGCTCCGGCCGGTCCGCACCTCGCCGTCGATGACGACCATGCCGATGCCCGGCAGATTGCCCAACGCCACGCTGTCGAGCAGCCCATCGCCGGCACCGCCCATCGCCTGATCGATGAAGATAAGGTCGGCGGCGCGGCCGACTTCGATGATGCCGCGGTCAGCCAGCCCGCGCACCCGCGCCGTGTTGCCGCTGGCAAGGCAGAACGCCACTTCCGGCGCAATACCGCCCAGCGAAGCCAGCATGGTCAGGATCCGCAGGATGCCGAGCGGCTGCACGCCGGATCCGGCCGGGCTGTCCGTGCCGAGGACGATGCGCGAAAGCTCGCTGCGCTGCCTTGCCAGGTCGAGCACGAACAGGCCGGTGCGCAGATTGCCGTTGTGGACGATCTCAAGCGCCCGCGAGCCGTTTTCGCAGATCTGCCGGATCTCGCTTTCCGGCAGAGCCGTCGGCCCGCCATTGACGTGGGCAACGATATCGGCGTCGACCTCCAGCACGACATCGGCGCCGATGCGGCCGGAGCCGGGCAGGGACGGACCGCCCGTATGGGTCATTGAGGTCATGCCGTATTTGCGCGCCCAGGCGATCATCTGCCTGCCGGTCGGACCGTCCTTGACGCCGCCTAGTCCAACCTCGCCGACGAGCGTCACACCAGCTTCGGCCAAGGTGCGGAAATCGTCCTCGGTGAGGCCGGGCTCAAGGATGGGCGCGCCGGCAAGGATCTTCATGCCGTTGGGACGGAAGTTGGCGAAGGTGCGCTGCGCCGCGATCGCCAGCGCCTTCAGCCCGACCAGGTCGCGTGGGCGGCCGGGCGTGTGGACCTCGCCCGCCGAAATGATCGTGGTGACGCCGCCATGCACGGTCGAATCCATCCAGCCGATCTGGTTCTGCCGCGGCGTCCAGTCGCCAGCCACGGGATGGGCATGATTGTCGATAAGCCCAGGCGCCACCCCGCAGCCCATCGCATCGATGATAGTCGCCGCATTGCCGCTATCGACGCCATCGGCCTTCCCAATACCGGTTATGCGCCCGTCGGCCACGACAATGGTGTCGGCGTCGATGATGGGATGGCTGAGGTCGCCGCTCAGCATCAGGCCGATGTTGCGGACGACGAGCGTGTTGGCAGACGACTTGGGGTCGGACGACATCGGTTCTCATTTCTGCTGGTATGGAAAAGGGCCTGGGCGCGGCTTATTTGCCGTTGTCCCCATTCGATGGATCATCGTCATTGATGCGCTGGAGCAGCCGCAGCAACGTCGCTTGCTCGGTGGCTGACAGAGGCGACAGGAACCGCCGTCCGACCTCGACGCTGCGTCCGAGCCGCTCAAGCGTATATTCGGTACCTTTCTCGGTCAGCGCGATCATCGACAGGCGCTGATCGGTGTCGGAAGCGCTGCGCGTGATCAGCCCGTGCTTGAGCAGCTTGCGCATGACGATGCTGATGGTCGACGGGTCCATCGCCGTCAGCCGGCCGAGATGGTTCTGCGAGACTTCGCCATGTTTGAGGATCGTGGCAAGCGCCGCGAACTGGGTTGGCGAAAGGTCTTCACCAGCCATGACCTGCTGGAAACGCAGCGTCGCGCGCTGATGCGCCTTGCGGATGACGTGCGCGGGATGCTCGTCCAATGCGTAGCCGGTCTCGGCGTATCGCTCCAGCACCTGCTCGCGGCTCAGTGGCACCGCGCTGCCGCGTTGTCGCTTCGGTGCCTCATCTTTCCCGGATTTCATTTCGGTCGTCAAACCGGACTCCTATCGCATGTCTTGGATACCGCTGGCTCTAAAAGGCTCACGCCGCGACGCTTGCCGGCTGCAGCGACGTCCCGTCGCGCAAGGCCGTGACGACGCTTGCCGAATCGCTGACCACGCCGAAATGCGTCGCTATGTCGTAGAGCGAGCTTTCCTGCTCGCGCGGTCCGGTCGCCGCGCAGCAATCGCTCGGCACTACCACTTCATAACCCTGGAAAAAAGCGTCGTGGACGGTCGATCGCACGCAGATGTTGGTGACCACGCCGAAGATGATCAACTGGTCGACCTGCATGTCCCTGAGGGTCAGGTCGAGGTCGGTCTGGAAGAAGGCCGAGTAGCGCCGCTTGATGACGTGGATCTCGTCGTCGCGCGCACCGAGATCCTCGATGATTTCCGGTCCCCAGCTTCCCTCCACGCAATGCGGTGTGCGCTTTACCCATTCGCGCTCGCGGCGCATGCCCGGTCGGTGGGCATCGTGGACCCAGATTACCGGCACGGCGCGCGCGCGCCCCGCCTCGATGATGGCCAGTTGCGGCCTGACCAGCGTCTCGTATCCAGGCAGGACCATGGCCCCGCCGGGCTTGCAGAATTCATTGACCATGTCGATGACGACAATGGCTGCGCGTTGCGGATCGAGGCGCACCGCATCATCGTGCCGATGCGAGGAAAAAACGTCCACGGCCATGGCGATCTCCTTTGGTCGATCGTTGATGCTCATACAAAAAACCCTGGCGGATGCCAAGTCAATCCCGTTCGACGCAAAGCTGTGCTCTCCGGCCTTGCGCACGCCGCTCGGACAAGCGTATGCGCTATTTGTCCGGTGCGATATGGCCTTGACAAGGGTATGCAATCTTGCGCTCGATTTGTATGACCATCAATGATATTCAAGCCATTGAGCGTGCGAGCCGAGGGCCGTGATTATGAAGACGATTGTCACCGGAGCCAGTGGCCTGCTCGGCCGTCATGTGGCCGAGGCACTGATTGCCGCCGGCCATGATGTGCTGGGCATCGATGCGGTGGCGCCGGTCGGGAGCGCATGGCGTCATGCCACCGCCGACCTGACGGACCTGGGATCGGCGCTTCAACTGGTGCGCGACTGCGATGCCGTCGTGCATGTCGCGGCCATTCCGCGGCCGACCGGTCGGGCCGGCGGCGAGGTGTTCAGGACCAACGTCGCGACCGCCTACAATGTCGTCGAAGCTGCGGCCCTGGCTGGTATCGGGCGCTTCGTCTATGCCTCGTCCTTCAGCGTCTTCGGTTATCCCTTCTTCGAGAAGGCGGTCATTCCGCCCTATCTGCCGGTCGACATGAACCATCCGGTCGGTGCGCAGGATCCTTACGGCTTGTCGAAGTGGCTGGGTGAGGAAATCGTCGACGCGGCGGTGCGCCGCGGCGCCTTTTCGGCGGTCAGCATCCGCATGCCGTGGGTCCAGACCCCGCAATCCTTCTTCGCCGGCGTCGGCCCGCGCCGCGCCACCGCCGACAGTGCCCGCGACCTGTGGAGCTATCTCGATGCGCGTGATGCCGGGCAGGGCTTCCTGCGGGCGCTCGAATGGCAAGGCGGCGGCCATCTGCGGGTCCTGCTCAGTGCCGCCGACACCTTCATGGAAGAGGAAACCGAAGCGCTGGTCCGCCGGGTCTATCCGGGGGTCGCCCTGTCGCGGCCAATCGCCGGTTTCGGCGCCGTGCTCGATACGGCCCACGCGCGCGCGACGATCGGCTTCGCGCCGGAGCACTCATGGCGTTCCTATCCAAAGCCGGAGACCCAGGGATGAAACGGTTCGACCAGAAGACGGTCCTCGTCACCGGCGGCGCCGGCGCCATTGGCAGTGCCGCGGTCCGGCGTTTCCGCGACGAAGGCGCGCGGGTTGCCATTGTCGACCGCAACGGCGCGGCGGCCCGGCAACTGGCCAGCTCTCTCGGCGAAGACACGGTCGCCATCGAAGCCGACGTCACCGATGAGCAGAATGTGCGCAACGCCGTCGAAACGACCGTCGAGGCATTTGGCGGCCTGGACGTCGTATTCAACAATGCCGGGATTTCGGGCGCCGTCGCTCCCGTGCATGATTTTCCGGTCGAGGACTGGGACACCATCATCCGCATCAATTTGCGCGGCATTTTCCTCGTCCTGCAGGCCTCGCTCCAGGCCATGATCAAGGCCGGAGCCGGCGGCTCGATCGTCAACATGGGTTCGTCCATGGCCGGCTGGGACGTGCTTTCGGGCGGCGCCGGTTATGTCGCTTCGAAACATGGCGTCGTCGGGCTGACGCGCGTCGCCGCGCTCGATGCCGCCCCCTACGGCATACGCGTCAACGCCATCTGCCCCGGCGTGATCGAGACGACGCTCGGCGTGCCGGCTGCAGGCGACGGCGATTTCAAAAGCAGCGTCCAGCATTTCGCCGACCGGATCCCCCTGCGCCGCATTGGCCAGCCGGAGGATGTCGCTGCCGCGGTGGCCTTCCTCGCTTCGGACGAGGCAAGGCATGTGACCGGCGTCGACTGGTTGATCGACGGCGGTCAGACTTTGCAGAGCTGGGCCAACGCGCCGGCCGGCGGCGCGTTTCCGAAATTTCGCTAGGGTCGCCGCAAACTGTCAAAGCCGGTTGGGCGGCATTGCCTGGATCATGCGGACCGCAAGATCGAGATCGGAGAGACCGCCTGAAAGTGGGGTGCGCGGTGTCGCGCCGGCGAGGATGCAATCGGCGAAATGCTGCCATTCCCGACGGAACGAGGTGTCCGGGAAACCCGGTATGGTGCGCTCGGACGCGGTTTCGCCTGTTGCCTCGCGCAGGCGCACGGTTGCCGAGGCATTGCGGAAATAGGGGTTCTGGAATTCGATCCGCACCTCATCGCGCTCGCCATGCACATGGATCCACTCGTCCCACCATTCATACTGGGCAAGTGCCATGTCGAAGAGGCAAGGAACGCCATCATAGTCGAGGACCGCCAGCAACTGGTTCGGACCGGCCTGTTGCGCATGGACGACACGGTCGGGCGTGCCGAACGCGCCGCGCATGACGGCAAGGTCATGGCTGGCGAGGCTGAGCAGTACAAGATAGAGATCGCGATAGCCGGCATGGTCCACACCGAGCGCCGCCTCGACGCGCCGGGCGACCGCACCGCGGCCCTCCGCCAGCACATCGGCCGGCACGTCGGTGATCCGGGTCTGCGTGTAGAGTTTGCCATAGCGGTCGAAGCGGCCCGCGAAATCGTGGATATGGATCGACTTCGGCCGGCCGATGGCGGCTATGCGCTCCAATCCGGTCTCATAGCCGGGATCGTAGAATTTCATGTAGCCGACAAGGGCGACGAGGCCGCTCCGCTCGGCCTGCTCGACCAGCGGACGTGCCTCTTGCGGCGTGAAGGCGAGCGGTTTCTCGACGATCAGGTGCTTGCCGGCGCGGATCGCGTCGGCGACCATCTCGCCATGATCGTAAGTGCAGATCACCACCGCATCGACATTCGGGTCGGCGAGCAGGGCGCGATGATCGGTATACCTTCCCGCGACGCCATAGTGCTCCCCGACCTTGTCGACCGTCCCCCGCGAGATGTCGCAGAGAGCGGCGATGCGAAACGCCGGCAATTCCATGAGATACGGCAAATGCATCAGCTGGGCGATTTCGCCGCAACCGATGACGCCAACGCCAATGACGCGATCCTGCATATCAACCCTTCACGGCGCCGGCTGTCAGGCCGGCGATGAACTGCCGTTGCATGGCAACGAAGACGACGATCACCGGCAGTGTCGTGATCGTCAACGCGGCGAAATAGAGTGTCCAGAGCGAATCATACTGCTGGAAGAAGCTGACCAGGCCGAGCGGGATGGTCTGTACGGAAGGGTCGCGCAGCAGCAGGAAGGCGAGGAAGAAATCGTTCCAGATCTCGATGAAGCCGAAGATCGTGATCAGCGCGACGCCCGGCCGGACCAGCGGCAGCATGATGTGGATCAGGATCTCGAGGCGGCTCGCGCCGTCGACGCGCGCTGCGTCCTCGAGATCGGCGGGCAGCGTGACGAAGAAGCTGCGCAGGATGAAGACCGACAGCGGCAGCGACGTCGCCGCATAGACGAAGGCAATCCCGAGCCGGTTGTTGATCAGGCCGAGATCGCGCGCCACCATGAACAGCGGAATGGCCATCACCTGCGGCGGCACCAGCATGGCCGCCACTGCCACCGCCACCACGAGGCCGCGTCCAGGAAACCGCAGGCGCGCCAATGCATAGGCGCAGGGCGTTGCCACGACGACCAGGATGATCAGGGCCGAACCGGTGACGAGAATGCTGCTGACGATACGCGATCCCATGCCGGCGATGCGCCAGGCATCGACATAGTTCTGCAGCACCAGGCTCGATGGCGGGCCCCAGATGTTGCTCAGCATCTCCTCTTTGGTCTTGAGCGAGCCGAACAGCACCCAAAGCAAGGGATAGAGCGTCTCGATGAGCACCAAAGCGAGCGCCGCGTAGATACCCGCGACTTCGAGCAGGCCGCGCGTGCCGAGGCGACGGCGGCTGTAGGCCGCGCCATCATCGAGGGTGGGCAAAGGGTCGGCCGCGCCGTTCATCATACGTCCAGCCTTTGTCGCCGCATCAGGGCGAGCAGGCCGACGCTGGCCAGCCCGACGATCAGGAACAGCACGTAGCCGATGGCCGCGGCATAGCTCATGGCGCCGTCTTGGAAAGCCTTGCTCATCATGTAGGTGAGTACGACTTCGGTGGCATGGTTCGGACCGCCCTTGGTCAAGACATAGACGATGTCGAAGTTGCGCACGAAGGCGCCGGAAAGGCCGAGGATGGTGTTGATGAACACGATCGGCATCATCATCGGCACGGTGACGTGCCGGAAGCGCTGCAGCGGGCCGGCGCCGTCCATCTTGGCCGATTCATAAAGTTCCGACGGGATCGTCTGCAACCCCGCGAGGTAGATGACGGCATGGAAGCCGAGCCATTTCCAGACGTCGACGACGATGATCGAATAGAGCGCGATGTCGGCGTCGCCAAGCCATGATTGTTTCAGCGCGCCGAGGCCGAACAGATCGAGCGCGCCGTTGAGCAGGCCGAAGACCGGATTGTAGATCCAGGACCAGAGCAGTCCGACGGCGACGAAGGACATCGTCACCGGAACGAATGCGGCTGCACGAAAGAAAGCGCGGCCGACCAGCGCCCGGTTTAGCAGCAGCGCCAGTCCGAGGCCGAGCACGTTCTTCAAGATGACGACGGCAACGACGAAGATCAAATTGTTGCGCAGCGCGCCGAGGAAGATGCGGTCGTGCAGGAGGCGTTGATAGTTGGAAAAGCCTGCCCAGGTCGGGTCCGAAAACCCGTCCCAATTGTGCAGGCTGAGCCAGAAACCGTTGATGAACGGCCAAAGGTAGAAGAGGCAAAACAGGATCGCGGCGGGCAGGATCATCAAGAAGGCGACGGCACCGTCCCCGGCACCGAAGCGCCAAGCGCCGGAACGACCCGGAGCAGGAGCGACTTCTTGTGGCCGCGTGATCATGCGGCCTTCGCGCTTTGCGGCGTCAGCACCAGCCCGAGCGTGTCCCTGGTATAGGCGATGCTTTCCAGCGCGCTTTGCTCCGCCGTCTTCTTCGACGCATCCAGCTCGATGATGGCGAGACCGTCGTAATTGGCCTCCAGCAACACGTCGACGATGCCGGCGAGATCGACGACGCCGGCGCCGAGTTCGCAAAAGGCGCCATAGCGGTCATAGCCCTTCAGGCCCGGGTCCACCCTGGTATCCTTGAAATGCATGTAGCGCACGGCCGAAATGTAGGTCCTGACCGCGTCCACAGGATCGGAATTGGTGTGGGCAAGATGGGCCGGATCGATGCACAGGCCGGCAAGATCGGTATCGAGCTCATCCATCATACGATCGAGCTGGTCGCGGCGCTCGATAAAGGTATCGAGATGCGGGTGATAGACCGTCTCGATGCCGAGGTCCTTTGTCCGCCTGCCGACATCCTCCAGGGCCCGGCAAAAGGCGCGGTAGTCGTCTGCCGTGTGGGCGCCGGCGATGGCTTCCGAGGGACCGCCACCGAGAACCAGCACCGGTGACCCAAAACCCCTGAGCATCCTGGTCAGCGCCACCAGCACGTCGCGTTCGTAAGGCCAGGCGACAGGGTTGGTGAAGATCGCATTGACGTAGAAGGAGGAGAGCTTGATGCCATGCTCGCTCTGGCCTTCCGAGAGCAGTGCATAGCGCCGCAGGATGTCGGTGTCGGTGGTCACCCCCATTGGCGCCTGATTGCCGAGCTGCATGTATTTGCGGGCGTACTGGTCCGAAAGGCTGGTGAAGGCGAGGATCTCGAACCAGCCGAAACCCTGTTCGGCCAGGAATTTGATGGCCGGCCCGAGCGGAAGGCCGGTCAGGTCCCAGCTGTTCAGGTGATAGCCGATCGAGAAGCGCTGCCGCTCGGCGCGAGTCTGCGTCATGTGTTCTCTCCGATTGATGAGGCTGCCCCGAAGCGGGCGGCCCCTGTTTTCATGCTTGGCGCATCACTCGGCTGAATGCGCGTCCGCCCAAGATCGGCGCTTACTTCGGCGGCCAATTGCCCTGGGCCTTGAGGTCGTCGAAGGTGGTTTGGATCGAGGTGGCGGCATCCTCGGGCGTCGTCGTGCCGCCGACGATGCCGGCGATGGCCGAAGCCGTGGCCGTCGCAACTTCCGACGGCCAGATCCAGTCGAGGAACTTGATCGTGCTCGGGAAGGCTTGCTTGCGCAGTTCGACGGCATAGGCATCGTCGACCTGCGGCACCCCCTTGATCGAGGCCGCGATCGGCTGCTCCGGTGCAAGATAGAGCGTCGCCACCTCCGGCTTAGTCAGATATTCGATGAACTTGACGGCGGCATCGAGCTTCTCGGGCGGGATCGACGAGGAAACGCACATGCCGTTGTCGGCACCGCCGCCATGGCCCGGCGCCCCCGGCGTTCCGTCCATTTTAGGAAAGGCAAAGACGCCCCATTTGAAGTTCTTGACGCTGGTCTGGAGCGAGGGGACTTCCCAGGTTCCGCCATAATACATGGCGCTCTTGCCGGCGGCGAAGGCCGCACGCATGCCGTCCTGGTCGACCGAGAGCGAATCCTTGGAAAGGATGCCGTCATCGACCCACTGCTTGATCAGCTTGAACCCTTCGACATCGGGCGCATCGGTGAACTTCGCCGTGCCCTCGAGGTTCTTCTGGGTCTTGGCGACGGCATCGCCCGAGGCCTGCGAGAAGGTTTCGAAATACCACATCGGCCACATCACGGTGTTCGAGCCCTGATGCAGAAGCGGGATCACGCCGTCGGCCTTGAATTTCGGCACCGCCGCCTTCAGGTCGTCATAGGTCGGCGGCACCGGGATGGCGAGTTTCTGGAAGAGGTCGACATTGTAGAAGATCGTCGACGTCGAGAGCGTCGAGATCGGCACGCCGTAGACCTGGCCGCTGATGGTGAAGGCGCCAAGTGCCGCGGCGTCGATCCGGTCCTGGAACGGCTTGATCTTGTCGGTGATGGGCATGACCAGCTTGCGCCGGACATAGGCGCCATTGGTGTAGAAGGCCGGGCAGGCGATCAGGTCCATTTCCTGGTTTGCAAGCTTGGCGGTCATCAGGCGCTGGATCGAATCGGTCTGTGGCCCCTGCGCGTCCCATTCGACAGCGGTCACCTCGGGGTTGGCCTTGAGGAACCCGTCGATGACCTGCTGCTGGATCTTCTTCTGCTCGTCCGGCGGTTGGCGCGGCGCGAGTTCGTCAAGCGCCGAGCCGCCGAAAACCTTGAGTGTGATCCCATCGGCATGGCCTATGCCGGGCATTGTGATCAGGCTGAGGCTTAGCAGCGCGGTGGCGAGGATGGAACTGGCGGGGCTTTGTTTCGAACGATGGGTCACTCTCTGCTGAACGGGCATCTGGCTCTCCTTTTCGCCAATGCCGAGGGGCAACCTCGGGACCAAGATCGTTGATGGTCATATGATCTTGGTCCCCTGTTATGATTTTTGTCAATCGGCAAGTATGCCTATAATTTGGTCGGCCACGCGGTAGCGCTACCGAGCGAAAATGGCTGGCTTCGCGTTCGAATATGAAAAGGGCGCGGACCAAAAACGCCGGCAGCCCGTGACAGGTCCCAGGGCCGTCAGGCCGGGCGAACTCTTCGCGTCAGAGGCCGAACCGATCCTTCAGTCGCCCCGAAAGGATCGCCGCCTTCACGCCGAGCGGCCAGAAGCGGTGAAACCGGATTGGCTTGAGCGGCGATATCGGCATGGGAAACGGCGACGTCTCATCACCGCGCAGGCGCTGCGCCAGGGCAGCGCCCATCGCCGAGGCCATGGCGACGCCACGGCCGTTATAGCCAAGGCAGATCAGCACGCCATCTTCCGGCTCGTGAACGTGCAGGAGATGGTCCTTGGTGATTGCGACCCGGCCATTCCAGCCATGTGTCCACCGTACCCCCGCAAGCGCCGGCCAAAGCCGCAGTGCATAGTCGGTGAGATAGCGAATGGCGGAGGCATTTTCGATCGGACTCATCGGTCCCCGGCCGCCCATGAGAAGGCGCCCGTCGGCATCGATGCGGTAGTACACGGTGATGTTGCCGGCTTCGTAGACGACGGGCCTTTCGGGCAGGATTGCGGCCGCGAGCGCCGGCGTAAGCGGTTCGGTCGCCGCAATCGCGCTGAACACAGGAACAAGGGACTGCTCAAGCCCTGGCCATAGGGCGCCTGTATAGCCGTTGGTCGCGATAAGCACCTTCTCGGCGCTGACGGTGCCGCCGGTGGTTTTGAGCACCCACCGTCCAGCCTCCCTCTTCAGCGCGAAGACTTCGCTGCCGCCAAAAATCCGCGCGCCGGCGCTCTGCGCGGCGGCAGCCAGGCCAAGGCTGTATTTCAAGGGATGGAGGTCGCCGCCGCGGGCATCGAACATGCCGGATGTATATCTGTCGGTTCCGGTTCGTGCCGCCATCGCCTTTGCGTCCAGCATGTCGACCGGCATGCCTCGCCGCGCGCATTGGGCGGCCGTGGCCCGAACGGCGGCTTCCGGCTTCGGCCGGATGGCCGCGCGTATGGTACCGTTCTGCCGCGCCTCGCAGGCGATCGACAGGCGCTTGATGAGGCCGAAGGTGAAATCCGGCGCGCCATAGGAGAAATCGATCGTCCGCAGCCCCAGCTCTGGGCCGAACATTGCCTCGATCGTGTCGGGGTCGTATTTGAGACCGGGATTGACCTGGCCGCCATTTCTGCCCGAAGCGCCCCAACCCGGCTGCTGAGCCTCGAGCACGGCAACGTCGTCGCCGGCTTCCGCCAGATGCAAGGCGGTCGAAAGGCCTGTGAAGCCGCCGCCGACAATGGCGATCCTTGCCCGCTGCGCGCCGGCGAGCGTGGGATAACTGCCGGTGCCGTCTGCCGTTTCGCGGTAGAGGCTCCTGGGCGGGGTGCTCTCGGGCATATTGCGGGCTCTTATGACAGGGTGATGGGCTTGGTGGAGCGTGACCGCGCCCGCGAGAAATTTCGTGAGGGATTGGCAGACCCGCGAATATCGAGCCGGGCGCGCGGCAATTCAGCATGCCTTTCGGGAAATCACAACAGTTGCGAGAGCGCGGCCATGAAGTGATCGTTTTCCAACGGTGAGCCCATGCTGACACGTACATACGTGTCGAATCCTTCCTGTCTCCAGGGTTTGACGATGACGCCTTCGCGCAGCAAGCCCTCGACGAATGCGCTGGCATTTTGCCGGCAGTTGAAGAACAGGAAGTTGCCTCTGGAAGGCGCGACCTCGAGGCCTTTGCTGATGAGGAAACTCTCGACGCGTGCTCTCTCCGTCCTGGCCAAAGCTACGACCTTGGCGAGGTGTTCCTCATCGGCGAGCGCGGCGAGTGCTGCGGCCTGGGCGATGGCGTTGACGTTGAATGGTGTGCGGACACGATCAAACAGCGCACGCAGTTCCGGGTCGCCGACGATGCCGAAGCCGATGCGCAGGCCCGCTAGGCCAAATGCCTTCGAAAATGTCCGCAATACGATCCAGGACCGGTCACGTTTAGCGAGACAGGGCAGGGAGGAAACATAGTCGTCGCCCACGGCATATTCCGCATAGGCCTCGTCGACGACGATCAGCGTCTCGTCGCCGACTGCATCCAGCACCCTCGACAGATCGCTGCCCGACAGCCAACTGCCGACCGGGTTCATCGGGTTCGAAAACACCAGCATGCGGGGACGCTCGCGCACCGCCTCGGTCAGCGCATCGACATTGATCGTGAGGTCGTCGTTGACGGCAACGCGCCTGACGGTCGCGCCCATCAACGTGGCGTAGTCTTCGTGCAGCGGGAACGACGGATAGAGTGTGACGACGGCGTCGCCCGGCCGCAAGACGGCGCGGTTTATGACGGAGAGAAGGTCTTCGGAGCCGTTGCCAAGGATGACCTGATCCCCGGCGACGGTGTATTTGTCGCCGATCGCCTGGCGGAGCTTGCGCCCTGCCGGGTCCGGATAGAGCCGGAACATCTCGGAGCCGGCCTCCATTATCGTCGCCAGGGTCGGGCTCGGCCCAAGCGGGTTTTCGTTCGAACCTAGCTTGGCGATCCTGGCAGGCGCGTATCGCGCCATGACCTCGTCGATGGTCAGCCCTGAATTGTAGGGCAACAGATGCGTGACTTCGGTTCTGACCATATGCGAGGCTTTCGACACGGGGCGCGGGCTCCTCTTCGGCAGCCGACAGACTCCCGTCATCGGCCGGGTTCTCAAACACCGGATTTCGCTGCATCCTCCCGGGGGCAAGCCGGTCGCCTGCAGGGTGCACTGGTGGACGACGTCACAAATAGCCTAGCCGAAATTGTTTGTATATGCTTGTATATGGAACCTAAGGCTGGTTAGTCTTGGACTTGGCGCCGAAGCTGCCCAGGAGGATCACATGCGCAATGCTTCTCTCTTCGACCTCTCCGGCAGGAAAGCGCTTGTCACCGGTGCCAGCCGCGGCATCGGGCGCAGCATCGCCGAGGCGTTGAGCGCGGCCGGCGCCGACGTTGCGGTCACGGCGCGCAGCCTGGCCTCCCTCGATGAGACGATAGCGGCCATCCGCGCGGCCGGCGGAGTTGCGCATGCCGTCGCCCTCGACGTCACCGATGTCGGCCGTTGCCGGGCGGCCACCGCCGAGGCTGCTAGCCTGCTGGGCGGTCTCGACATCCTCGTCAACAATGCCGGGATGGAAGAAGTGCGGCCCTCGCTCGATGTCGACGAGGCGCTCTGGGACCGGATCGTCGACACCAATCTCAAAGGAGCCTTCTTCTGCGCGCAGGCAGCGGCGCGGCAGATGCGCGACGCCGGACGGCCCGGCGCCATCATCAATCTATGCTCGCTGACATCCGAAGTCGGCATTCCGACCGCGGTCCCGTACGGCTCGTCCAAGTCGGGCCTGCTCGGCATGACGCGGGCGCTGGCAGCGGAGTGGGCGGATCTGGGCATCAGGGTCAATGCCATCGCCCCGGGCTATTTCAGGACGGCGATGACGGACGTGTTCTACAGCAGCGAGGCGTGGCAGCAGTCGATGTTGGCCAAGATCCCGCAGCATCGTTTCGGCGATCTGCGCGACCTGCACGGCGTAGCCGTGTTCCTTGCCTCGGATGCTGCAGCCTACATCACCGGCCAATCCATTCCGGTGGATGGCGGCTTCCTGGCATCGATCTGAGGCAGCCCGCTATAGGTTCGAAATCAAAGTTTTCCGCAATGTGACCGGCCGGTACGTTGCGTTCCAACAGAAGGAAATTTCCATGTCCGACGTCAGCTTCCACGATCTGTCATCGCTCGATGCCACCCAGCGGGCCGGCCTTCTGAAACGCGCCGAGGGCGATCTGTCGGTCTTCGTCGAAAAGGTCCGCCCGATCATCCAGGCCGTCAAGGACGAGGGCGACGCCGCTTTGATCCGCTTCGCCAGGGAACTCGACAAGGCCGATGTCGCCGAGGGCGAACTGAAGGTGTCTCAGGCCGAGTTCGACGCGGCATTCGACAAGGTCGAGAAGGATGTCGTGGAAAGCATCGGCTTCGGCATCGACAACATCAGGCGCTTCCATGAAGAGCAGAAGCCGGAAACGATGTGGCTCAAGGAAGTCCGACCGGGCGCCTATGCCGGCGACCGGTACACGCCGATCGCCTCCGTGGCGCTTTACGTACCGCGCGGCAAGGGTGCATTTCCCTCGGTGACGATGATGACATCGGTACCGGCTGTCATCGCCGGCGTGCCGCGGATTGCGATCGTGACGCCGCCGACATCGGATGGTTCGGTGGACGCTGCGACCTTGGTCGCCGCTCGCCTCGCCGGGGTGAGCACCGTCTACAAATGCGGCGGCGCGCAAGCGGTCGCCGCCGTCGCCTACGGCACCGAGACCGTGCAGCCGGCACTCAAGATCGTCGGCCCCGGCAGCCCCTGGGTGGTGGCGGCCAAGAGCGTGCTGTCCTCGATCATCAACACCGGCCTGCCCGCCGGCCCGTCTGAAGCCATCATCTTTGCCGACGACAGCGTCGACGGTGGCCTTGCCGCGCTCGATCTGTTGATCGAAGCCGAGCACGGGCCGGATTCCTCGGCCTATCTGGTGACCCACAGCCGCAAGGTCGCCGAGGCAGCGCTTGCGGCACTTCCTGAACATTGGTCGCGGATGACCGAACAGCGCGTCGAATTCTCGCGCGCGGTGCTGACCGGAAAGCGTGGCGGCATCGTGCTGACCGCGTCGCTGGAAGACAGCTACCGTTTCATCAACGACTATGCGCCCGAACATCTGGAAATCCTGTCGAAGGAGCCGTTCGCGCATCTCGGGCACATCACCGAGGCGGCCGAAATCCTGATGGGCCCGCACACGCCGGTGACCCTTGCCAATTTCGTCCTCGGGCCGAACGCGGTGCTGCCGACCAGCCGCTGGGCGCGAACCTATGGGCCGCTCTCGGTGACGGATTTCGTCAAGCGCTCGTCGGTTGGCTATGTCACCTCGGCCGCCTATCCGGAACTGGCGCGGCACGCCCGCAGGCTCGCCCGCTACGAGGGTTTCAGCTCGCATGAAAACGCGGTCTCGGAGATCCGCGACCGCTACCTCGCCGGCTGAACGGAGGCGATCGCGATGATGGCGGCACGACTTTATGGCCCCGGCGATCTGCGCGTCGAAGATATAGCCACGCCTGGCATTCCGGATGCGGGCTGGGTGAAGCTCAGGGTCGATGCCGCCGGCATCTGCGGTTCGGACCTGCACAATTTCCGCACCGGGCAGTGGATAAGCCGCTCGCCATCGACGGCCGGCCATGAACTGACCGGCACGGTGATCGCCATCGGCGAGGGCGTCGATACCGTCGCCGTTGGCGACAGGGTGGTTGCCGATTCCCGGTTCTGGTGCGGGGACTGCGCGCAATGCCGCGCCGGCAGGCGGCATCTCTGCGGGTCGCTGGGTTTCGTCGGAGAAATCTGCGACGGCGGCTTTGCCGAACAGGCCATGTTGCCCGCACGTCTGCTGCATGTCATCGATGCCGACCTTGACGAGCGGGTTGCCGCGATGGCCGAGCCGCTTGCGGTGGCGCTGCACGCGGTGCGGCGCCTGCCAAAGACGACGGGCTCGGTGCTTGTTGTCGGCTGCGGGCCGATTGGCGGTCTTGCCGCGCTGCTGCTGTCGCAAACCTTCGCCGGCACGGTGCTGGTCGCCGACCGCAACCAGGCCCGCTGCGCCCGTGTGGCCCAGGTGACTGGAGCCACGATTGTCGATCTCGACCGCGATGCCATTGCCGCGGCAACCGCCAACGCCCCGCTGCTGGCGGCCGTCGAGGCGACGGGCAGCATCGCCGCATTCAACCAGTTGCTCGGCGTGCTCGATTCCGGCACCGCGGTGGCGATGGTCGGCATCTTCCATGGTCGCCTCGACATCGATCCCAACCTTCTGGTCGAACGCGAGATCGCTTTGCTGGGATGCCATGCCTTCGCCGACGAACTGCCCGATGCGGTGCGGATGCTGGGTGAACTCAGCGAACCGCTGCTCGCCCTGATCGATCGCGAGATCGGCCTGGACGAGGTTCCGGCTGCTTATGAACGGCTGTTGGCGGGGCGCAGCGATGGCTTAAAAACGATCATCCGCGTGCGGCAACCTGTTGAGTCCGCTTTGATTTCCGATAAATTGGCGGAAAGGATTTTGACATGATCGATTTGCCCGATACGGCGAGCCCGCTCTACGAGAAGGTGAAGGATTATATCCTGACCAACATCGGAACGGGCCGGTGGGGCAAAGATCGCAAGCTGCCGTCCGAGAATGAGTTGGTGGTTTCGCTTGGTGTGTCGCGAATGACGGTTCACCGCGCCCTGCGGGAACTGACCGCGGCGGGATTCCTGATCCGATTGCAAGGTGTCGGCACGTTCATCGCGCCGCCTCGGCCCCAGTCGACGCTGATCGAGATCAACAACATCGCGGCAGAGATCGTCGAGCGCGGCAACAGGCATCGCTCCGAGGTTCTCGTCCTCGAAACGATCATGCCGTCGAAGGAGCTCGCGCTGTCGTTCGAGTTTCCAAAGCGGGTCTCGATCTATCATTCGGTGGTCGTCAATTTCGAAAACGACCTGCCGGTGCAATTGGAAGAGCGCTTCGTCAATCCGAGCCTAATCCCAGACTACGACAAGCAGGACTTCACCAAGACGGCGACCTATGACTACCTCATGCAGAAGACCCCGGTGACCGAGGTCGAGCACATCATCTCCGCGATTCCGGCCGACAAGGAGACGGCACGGCATCTGGGCATCGATGTCGGCAGCTGTTGCCTTCTCCTGCACCGCCGCACGTGGACGGGCGCGGTCGTCGCCACGATCAGCAAGCTCACCTACGCCGGCAGCCGCTATTCGCTCGGCAGCCGCTATTCCCCCTCCAGAACCAACTGACGTCAACGAGAAAGCACAAGCCGCGGAGCGTTCGCTGCAAATGTATATACATGTATTGATAAAGGTGGCTTTGCCTCTGGTGGACGGCCTGGCTGGAAGGGACGGCGGATGACGCAGCCACAGAGCCGCACGGCGCGAATCCGGGCTCTCGCGCAGCATGATGTCGCGGCGGCGCAGCAAGCGCTTTCGGCATTACTGGGCGATCTGTTCGGAATGAGCCCCGGCAATGTCCGCATTAACGTGGACAAATACAGCCTCAATTCTCTGAACGGTTTCTTCGATAGCGACGGCGAGGCCTACTTCTTCAAGTTCCATCAGGAGGAACGGGAGGAGGGTATGACCGGTGAGTATTACCGGGCCGAGATCCTGTCGCGCGCCGGCCTGCCGGTCGACCAGCCCGTCCACATGTCGGCCCAGCCGGGCGAACAGATCCTTGTCTATCGCCGCCGCACGGATCCGAGATTTTCGGACGTGCTGTTCGCGCTGGATGCCGAAGATGATCCCGAGAAAAGGCGACAGGCGGTCCTTGCCGAGCGCGAGCTGTCGGCTAGGTTGCTCGAGGTCTATCTCGAGACGCTGCATCCCGTGACCGCCGCGGAAGTGTCTGCGGAGCCGATCCACCGGCTGTTTTATGAGCGGCTGATCGACCCGGATACACGCGCATCCCCAGGCGGCCGGCTGGCCGATTTCTATGTCGGCAAGTCGTTTGCCTTTCCCGGCGCGGAACTCGACTGGGACCGGTTTTCGCGGCTGAAGTTCGTCATCAACGGCCAGCTTTACACCAAGGGCATCGGTGAGCTTTTCGATGCCGCGACCGCGCGCTTGCGGCCGGATCGGCTTGCCGATGCCGGCGGCGTGGTCGCGCATGGCGACGCCCACAACGCCAATGTCTGGTACACCGAGAACGCGGGGAAGGCTGCACTGTCCTTCTTCGATCCCGCCTTTGCCGGCTCGCATATCCCGACGCTGCTGGCGGAGGTGAAAGCGACGTTCCACAACATCTTCGCCCATCCGTTCTGGCTCTACGATCCGGCCATCGCGACCGAGGCTTTTCGCGCGCAGGCGCGGCTGGACGGGAACCTGCTCCATGTCGACACGGACTGGGACCTGAGCCCCGTCCGCCGCGACTTGCTGGAGGTCAAGGCGACCGCGCTGTGGCGGCCATTGCTGCTGGAGCTTGAGCGGCGCGGCATGCTCCCTGCGGATTGGCGATCGGTGCTGCGCTCAGGGCTCTTCCTGTCGCCAACCCTGGTCATGAACCTGCGGGCCGGTGCGCGCAGTCACACGCCGGTCTCCTCCCTCATTGCCTTTTCGGTTGCGGTCATGGTCGGCAGCGAGCCTGACACCGGAGCCGATCGGGTGAGCGATTTCCTCGACCGGATCGATCCAGAAAGAGCATGATTGATGGCTGCGGGGGATGCGGGCGGAAGGCTTGCCCATGGTGGAAAATTGACTCATTCCAACTTGTATATGCATGTATGTATTTTAGCCTTGACATCCGCCGCCGCTGACGCTGAAATATCCTCGCACTTCACCATGAAGTGGCGGGCAAGACGCCGAGGCACAGTGCCGCAAGAGCAGACCCCGCAGTCTCACCAGACCGGACGCCTGGGTAAAAGAGCGGTCTGATCATCAAGGGGAACTAGAGACCATGCATAAGCTAGCAGGACAATTTCGCGCGCTCGTGATGGCCGCCGCCATCGGGCTCGCTGCCGCCCCGGCAGCCCACGCGGCCGATGCGGCCATTCCCACGACGCCCGAAGCCGGATCGTTCAAGATCGGCATCGAGCCTTGGCTCGGCTACGGCCAGTGGCACGTCGCCGACGCCAAGGGCCTGTTCAAGGCAAACGGACTGTCGGACGTCCAGATCGTCAACTTCGCCGAGGACAAGGACATCAACGCCGCGCTCGCCAGCGGCCAGCTCGACGCCGCCAACATCGCCACCCACACGGCGATGGGCATGGTTGCCGCCGGCCTGCCGGTGAAGATCGTTTTGCTGCTCGATGTCTCCATGACGGCCGACGCCATCATCGCCGGCAAGGACGTCACCTCCATCGCGGACCTCAAAGGCAAGCAGGTCGCTTTCGAGGAAGGCACGACGAGCGACATCCTGCTCAAATACGCGCTCTCCAGGAACGGCATGTCGGTCGCCGATATCCAGCCGGTTCCAATGCCTGCCGCCGATGCCGGTGGTGCCTTGATCGCGGGCCAGGTACCGGTCGCGGTCACCTACGAGCCATACCTCACTGTCGCCATGGCGCAGAACAAGGACGTCAAGCTGCTTTTCACCGCCGGCGAGGATCCCGGCCTGATCAGCGACGTGCTGGTGGTGCGCGACGAGGTGATCAAGTCACGGCCCGGCCAGGTGCTGGCCATGATCAAAACCTGGGATGCGGCGCTGAAGGACTACAAGGCTGACACGTCGGGTGGCCGAGCTATCATCGCCAAGGCCGTCGGTTCGGACGTCAAGGATCTCAACACCGCCTTTGATGGCGTGCGTTACTATTCGCTCGCCGAAAACAAGACGGCGCTCACCGGCGACTTCACCACCAAGACATTCGCCGATGTCGAGGCGGCGGCCAAGAACGCCAAGCTGCTGCAGGCCGACGTGACGCCGGAGCAGATGATCGACTCGTCCTTCGTCAAGGCGGCGGAATGACGACGGCCGGATCGCGGTGGTGACGCAGATGTCTGCAGATCCCTCCGCGAAAACGGCCCCGGCTCACGCGGCACCGGGACCGGTCACCAAACAGGCAAGGCGTCGCCGATCCTCCGGGATCGGGGTGCCGATCGCCAGGTCGCGTTTCCTGATGATCGCGGTGGCCGTCTTTGTCGGGCTTGGTCTCGCCTGGTGGGCGGCGACCGGCCTGGGATGGGTAAAGCCCATCTTCCTGCCGTCGCCGGGCAGTGTCGCGACCCAGATAGCCAAGCTCGCGACCGAGGGTACGTTGTGGCTGGATCTCAGGGCCTCGATGTACCGCATTTCCATCGGTTTCCTCATCGCCTCGGCACTGTCCATACCGATCGGCGTGCTGATCGGCAGTTTCCGCTCATGGGAAGCGGCCATCGAGCCGCTGGTGGATTTCATCCGCTACATGCCGGTCGTCGCTTTCGTGCCGCTTTCCATCCTGTGGGCGGGTACCGGCGATACGCAGAAATTCCTGATCATCTTCATCGGCACCTTCTTCCAGCAGGTGCTGATGATCATGGACAATGTGAAGCGGGTGCCAGCCGATTTCATCGGCCTCGGCCGCACGCTCGGCCTGCCGGACCGCAAGATCCTGACGCGCATCGTCGTTCCCAGTGCCTTGCCCGGCATCTGGGATACGCTGCGCATCAGCCTGGGCTGGGCATGGACCTGGCTGGTGCTGGCTGAACTCGTCGCGGCGACATCTGGCCTCGGCTATCGCATCACCGTGTCGCAGCGCTATTTCCAGACAAACACCATCATCGGCTACATCCTGCTGCTCGGCGTGCTCGGCCTCATCACCGACCAGGTCATGAAGGCACTGGAAAAGGTGCTGTTCAGGCAGGATGGCCACTCGCAATGAGGAACGGCCGATGAACCCTCCCAAATTGCGCATCGCGGGTCTCCACAAGAGCTTCGGCACGGGAGAGCGGCGCACCGAGGTACTGCGCGACATCAACCTCGATCTTGCCGACAACGAATTCGTTTCTCTCGTCGGCACATCGGGCTGCGGCAAGAGCACGCTGCTCTCGATCGTGGCCGGACTGCAGGACTTCGACGCCGGCGATCTCAGCATCGATGGCGCACCGATCCTGCAGCCGGGTCTCGATCGTGGCGTCGTCTTCCAATCCTACACGCTGCTTCCCTGGCTGACGGCGCGGCAGAACATCGAGTTTGCCCTCAAGGCCGCGGGTTACGATCGCGCGGCCTGCCACGAGATCGCGCTCGAGCATCTCGATCTCGTCAAGCTGTCGGACAGCGCCGAGCGCTATCCATCGGAACTCTCGGGCGGCATGAAGCAGCGCGTCGCCATTGCGCGCGCGCTTTCCTATCGGCCCAAGATGCTGCTGATGGACGAGCCTTTTGGCGCGCTGGACGCCTTGACCCGGCACCAGATGCAGGAACTGCTGACCCAGATATGGGAGGAGCACCGGCTCACCGTGCTCTTCGTCACGCATGACGTCGAGGAGGCCGTCTATCTGTCGGACCGCATCGTCGTCATGGGGATCGGCCCGGGACGCATCATGCAGACCTTCAACGTCGACATCGAGCGTCCGCGCCGGGAAGAGGTGATGGAAACTCCGGCTTTCATGGATTTGCAGCGCGGCGTGCACAAGGCGATCCGCGAGGCGTCAAGACGTCCCGAAATGGCGTAGCATCCGCGCGCTCACACTTTGCCGATCCGCTCAGCGGTCAGGACTCAAGGACCATGGGGACTGCATATGCCGAGCGTCCATGCAATGGTTCCGCAGAAGCCGCCGACATACCCACGATAGCTGCCGTAGCCATTGTAGTAGCTGTCCATCCCGCCATTGACGCCGGCCGAGTTGTCGCCAGTCAAACCGTCGCCAACCACCACATATTCGTGGTGAACGGCGTGCCGATACCTGTCACCATGATGAGTTGTGGTGTGGACAAAATGGTGCCTGACCGCATGGTGCCTGACCGCGGCATCGGCGATGGAACTGAATGAAATCGCGCTCGCGGCCGCCAATATGATGACACCGGTGAACATCATCTGCCGTTTCATGAGGATGCCTCCTGTTCATGCGAGACATGCATGACCAGAAAACGGCCTCCGCACCCGATGCGTTCCTTCACAAAATCGGGACAGGGATTCGCCGGATGCATTGTGTCCCTGGGCAACCGCTGACAGCGATCATCCCGCTGCTCTCTCCATTCCTGTCCGGTTCTGCCGCAACCCTCACGTCGCTTTGCCGACAGCCGCGTCCATTCTCATTTCCTCCTCGGAAATGTCGTCGAACGAAGCGTAGTTCATGTTGTAGAGGCGGGCGTAGAGGCCTTTCTTCCGCATCAGCTGTTCGTGGTTGCCGCTTTCGACGATCTCGCCATTCTGCAGGACGATGATGCGATCGGCGCCGCGTATGGTGGCCAGACGGTGGGCGATGACCAGCCCGGTGCGGCCTTCCAGCAGTTTGATCAACGCCTTCTGGATCAGCATCTCGGTGTAGGAATCGATGCTGGCCGTGGCCTCGTCGAGCACCAGGATCTTGGCGTCGGCCACCAGTGCGCGCGCAAAACTGATCAGCTGGCGCTGGCCGAGCGAGAGATTGCCGCCGCGCTGCTCGAGCTCGGTGTCGTAGCCATTGGGCAGGTGCTCGATGAAGTCGTGCGCGCCGACGGCTTGTGCCGCGCGCACCACTTCCTCGCGGGTCGCGCCGGTCTTGTGATAGCGGATGTTCTCCAGCACCGTGCCGGAAAACAGGAACGGCTCCTGCAGCACCATGGCCACCTGGTCTCCGAGCGAATCCTGCGTCAGGTCGCGCACATCATGGCCGCCGACCAGGACCTCACCCGACCAGACATCGTAGAAACGGTGCACCAGCGCCATGGAACTCGACTTGCCCGACCCGGTCGGGCCGACAAGGGCGACGGTCTCACCCGGATTGACGCGGAAAGAGATGTTCTTCAGCACCGGCTGGTTTTGCCTGTAGCCGAAGGTGACGTTCCTGAACTCGACCGAGCCGTCCATGTCGCGCGACAGCGTCACGGCATTCTCCTTGTCGCTGACATCCACCGGTACGTCTAGCACTTCGGAGATGCGCTGGCCCGAAGCCATGGCGCGCTGCATGACACTGTACTGCATGGTGAGCGAGCGGATCGGGTCGAAGAAACGCTGGATGTAGAACAGGAACGCCACCATGACGCCGACATCGAGGCTGTGCGACAGCACCATCGAACCGCCGACGACGATGACCGTCGCCATGGCGATGCCGGTCAGCGTATCGACGATCGGCACCATCACCTGCGCGTATTTGGCCGACCGCAGGTGGGCATTGAGATTGGCCAGCACCTTCTCGTCGTAGAGGTCGAAATTGACATGCTGGCGCTCGAGGCTCTGCACGGTGCGCACGCCATGGATGCCTTCTGCGAGCGCCCCGTTGGCGATCGAGTTGGTCTCGTGCGCCGCCATGAAGGCGACCTTGGCGCGCGGCAGCCAGAACAGGCGCACGATGAACAGCACCGGCATGGTCGATAGTGTCAAGAGCCCGAGCCGGAAGTCGAGCCACAAAAGCACGCAGACGATACCGAACAAGAGCACGATGTCGCCCACCGACATCACGGACGTTTCGAGGAACTCCTGCATCGAATTGACGTCGCCCTGCAGGCGCGACATCAGGCGGCCGACCTCGGTCTTGTCCATGAAGCTCAGCGAGACGCGCTGCAGGTGGCTGAACATGGCGCGGCGCAAATCGGACAGCACGTTCTCGGCCACCTTGCCGACGACGCTTTCCTGCACATGGCTGGCGGCATAGTTGATGAGGATGATCACCGCGAAGACACTGGTCGCCGAGATCATCAACGAGTGGTCGAGCCTGCCCGCGGCCATGCCATGATCGATGGCATAGCGGATGACCAGCGGGATCGCGAGCTGCGTCAGCGTGAACACCAGCACAGCGGCGACCGAGATGAAGATCCGGCCCCGATACGGCCTGACGAAGCTCCAGATACGCCTGATGATGCGCGGATCGTAAGCCTTGCCGAAAACCTCTTCCTCGTCGCGATGCGATCCGACGACGGCCTTGGTCGGCCGCCCGCTGGTGTCTTCCTTCTCATCGTCGATGTGTTTCGACATCACGCGGCTCTATCTCTTTAGTTTTGACGCAATTCCCAAGGGAAAGCGCTACGCGCTTTTCCCGGGAAAACCGGTTTCCACTTTTCCTGGAATTGCTCCCGAGGGTCGGTCCTCGTCCGGCCGCAATTGCAGGTCGTAGAGTGCGCGATAGCGTCCGTCGAGCGCCAGCAGCTCCTCATGCGTGCCGCGCTCGACGATCCGGCCGCCCTCGACGAACAGGATCTGGTCGGCATGCATCAGCGAACTCAGCCGGTGCGAAATGATCAGCGTCACCCGATCCCTGGCAAAGCGCTTCATCGCCGCCCGGATCCGCTGCTCGGTGCCGGCATCGATGGCAGCGGTCGAATCGTCGAAGACCAGCACCGATGGCCGCAGCATCAGGCTGCGCGCGATGGTCAGCCGCTGCCGCTGGCCGCCGGAAAGCGATGCGCCGCGCTCTCCGACGACCGTGGTGTAGCCGGCGGGGAGCCCGATGATGTAATTGTGCAACTGGGCATATTCGGCTGCCTGCCCGATGCGGGTCTCGCGCGCCCACGGATTGCCATAGGCAATGTTGTTCTCGATCGAGGTGGTGAACAGGAACGCGTCCTGCTGCACGACGCCGACCGCCTTGCGCAATGATTGCAGCGTGACCTTGCGGATATCCTGGCCGTCGATGGTGATCGCGCCCGATGTCACATCGTAGAAGCGCGGGATCAGATGCGCGATGGTCGACTTGCCGCTGCCCGGAGGGCCGACAATGCCGATGGTTTCGCCGGACCTGGCCTCGAACGAAATGCCCGACAGTGTCGGCCGCCCGCCTGAACCCTCGTAACGGAAGCCGACATCATCGAAGCGCAGCACGCCCTCGGTAACGACAAGATCCGTGGCGTCGGGCGCGTCCTCGATGTCGAGTTCGGTGTCGAGCAGTTCGAACAGCCGCGTGCCGCAGGTCGAGGCGCGCGCGAATGAGTTGACCATCAGACCGAGCTGGCGCACCGGCATCTGCAAAATGGTCATGAAGGTGAGGAACTGCGCCAGTGTGCCGACGCTGATCTGGCCTGCGATCACCTTCTGGCCGCCGAACCAGAGCACCAGGCCCATGGCGGCGAGGAAGGAAAAGTTCATGGCGCTGGTGTTGCTGACGCGGATGTCGACGCGCTTATTGGCGAGGTCCAGCGCATCCTGCTTGGCACGGTCGAATTTTTTGAGCTCGTGCCGCTGCGCCGCGAAGGCACGCACGACACGGATGCCGCCGAGGTTCTCGTCCATCACCCGGCTCAGCACCGACAGACGCTCCTGCAGCGTCAGCCAGGTGCTGCGCAGCGCCAGTTGCGTCACCGAGGAGCGCCAGGCGACGAACGGCACGAAGCTCAGACTGAGCAGCCCAAGCACGAGATCGGTGCTGATCAGAAGATAGGCGCCGACGCCGATCAGCACGCCGAGCAGCACCACGCGCAGGATGCCGGTGGAAAAGAACATGCGCACGCCGTCGAGATCGAGCAGGCCGAGCGTGATCAGATCGCCGGTATGGACCTTATCGTGGAAGGAGAAGCTCAGACGCTGGATCTTCTCGTAGAACGCCAGGCGCAATTCATAGCCGGTCCGGTGGCCGACGGCCTCGCCATAGTAGTTCTGCGCCATGGTGAAGAGACCGCGCAGGATGCTGATCACGAGCAGCGTCAGCGCCGTGTTCCACAGCGCCTGCTCCGCCGCCGCGCCGGCACCCGCGGCCATCACGCCCTGCGCCTGGTCGATGGCCCGTCCCAAGAGGCGTGGAATGAAAAGCTGCAGCGTCGCGGCGATGAAGGTCGAGACCAGGGTGATGGCGACTTGCCAGGGATGGCGCAGCGTCATGCGCACGATGCGCAGCAGCGTGCTGAGGCCCTTGCCCCAGGAGGCTTCGGCCACATGGGCAAACGATTTGCCGCGCTTCGCTGCGCCGCTGGTTGCATCCGTAAGCAAGGAAAATATCCAGTCCAATCCGGACATTAGCCCGGACGAATAAGACAGACTCAGTTCTGATGAGGCGATGTTACGCGTGTCCGACTTGACCCTTCAAGGGGCCAATGGCGGCATCGCACTGTGCCTGAAGCGGCGCCGTGATTGGCTTCCATCTGCATCAACAACTTTATTGCATTGGCACGCAGATTCTCCAGCTCGACCCAGCCATGACGGACTATCAGTTCGGTCAGGTATCACCGACATTCCACGCAAGCGGCCAGGGCGGCCAAGGCCAGCTACCGCCGTGGAACCAGGAGGATCGTATTCTTTGACACGTTTTCCCTTCACCGAAGCCATGCCGATCCAGTTTCAGGCGCCGTTGCCGAAGGACGCGGAGGTTGTGATCATTGGCGGCGGCATCATCGGCGTGACAACGGCTTTGTTCCTGGCGCGACGGAACATTTCGGTGACATTGCTGGAAAAGGGGCGCATCGCCGGCGAGCAATCGTCGCGGAACTGGGGCTGGATCCGGCAGCAGGGTCGGGATGCCGATGAACTGCCGATCGTGATCGAAGCGCAACGGCTCTGGCGTCAACTGGCCGAAGAATGCGGCGAAGACATCGGGTTGAAGCAGACCGGCGTTACCTATCTTGCGCGAACCGACAAGGAAATGGCCGGTTTCGCAAAGTTCCTGAAGATCGCCGAGATGCATGGCGTCGACACGCGTCTGCTTGACCAAAGTGAGACGGCTAGGCTGATCCCTTCTATGTCGCGTCCCTTCAAGGGCGCGATGACCACTCCATCGGACATGCGGGCCGAGCCTTGGGTGGCGGTGCCAGCGCTTGCTCGCCTGGCCGCACGGCAGGGTGTCACCATCATCGAGAATTGTGCGGCGCGGATGCTCGACATTTCGGCGGGACGCATCAGCGGTGTCTGGACCGAGCAGGGTCGTATCGTCACCTCGAACGTCGTCGTCGCGAGTGGTGCGTGGACGTCGCTCTTCCTGCGCGCGCACGGCGTTTCCATCCCGCAGCTCAGTGTCAGGTCGACGGTCGCCGCGACCCAACCCATGCCTGAAATCCATTCGGGTGCCGTCGCCGATGAGCATATCGCATTCCGGCGCAGGCAGGATGGCGGCTACACGCTCGCATCGGGAGGCTCCAGTCAACTCTATGTCGGGCCTGACGCGTTTCGCCACGCGGGCAAATATGTCCCCGCCCTGTTGGCCAATCCTCTTGGCATCCGCTACCTGCCAGCGGCGCCACGAGGCTATCCGGACAGCTGGTCGACCCCGCGCAAATGGAACGCGGACGAGGAAAGCCCGTTCGAACGGATGCGTATCCTCAATCCCGCCCCCAAAGCCTCCGCGCTACGCAATATCGACCGCGAATTCACTGCACTTTTCCCGCAGTTCAAGACAGTGCCGTTCAAGGCGAGCTGGGCGGGCATCATCGATGCGATGCCGGATGTCGTGCCCATCGTTGATCGCGCCGCCGAAATTCCGGGTCTCGTTATCGCCACAGGGATGAGTGGCCACGGCTTCGGCATCGGACCCGGGATGGGCCGCGTCGTGTCCGACCTCGTTCAGGGAAACGAGACAGGACATAGTCTTCACAGGTTCCGTCAATCCCGGTTCAGCGACGGCAGCCCGATCGAGCTTGGACCCAGCCTCTAGATCGTGTCGCAACTTGCTGCCGGTTTGCCGCCAGCGATCGATCTGACGCCCTTCCGGGCGGATAGGTTCTGATCGAGAGCGTGCTGTACCGGCAGGCCTTTCAGTTCTTGCATGGGGAAACGACGTGACCGCGAACACCAATACACAGGCCGCGAACCTAATCGATCCGCAACGCGCCTACGCCGTGCTGATCTGCGATCTGGTCGGCCTGCGTTTCGGGCCTGAGGGCAAGCCCGACCCGAGCGAAGTGCGCGCCCATATCGAAGCCAAGGGTGGCCGCTTCCATCTGTCCGCGCTTGGCGACAAAGCGGGTCTTGAGCATGGCCGCGCGCATTTCTTTTACCAGCCGGACCTCAGCACCCGCGAAGAGCTGATCGGGGCCGCCGGCGACGGGCGCTATGACGCCGTCATCGCCGCCGCGACTTTCCTTCCCGCGGAAACCGTTTTTCCGCTGGCCGGCGTGAGGATCGGTGCCGGCACCGGCAATATGGGCTCGCGCTCCTGGGGCGGCGGCAGCGGCGAGGGCGGCACGGCGGTGCTGATGAACACGCCCGGCATCAACAGCCGCGCCACGGCGCAGATGGTGATGAAGGCGATCCTGAAAGTGCTGCCAGACCTCCCGGTCGACACGCTTCATGAGCGGGTGGCGCGCGGCGCTTTCGACACCGGCAGGGAACTGCGCGATTTTCCGACCGAAAAAATCGAAGGCAAGAGGATCGCGATCATCGGTTACGGCAATATCGGCCGCGAGGTCGCCAAGCTCGCCCGCGCCTTCGGCATGCGCGTGGTGATCCACGCACGGCCGCGGCATCGGGGCTGGGTGGAAGCCGAGGGTTTTGTTTTCGCGCAAGACCTCGGCGATGCGGCTAATGGTGCCGATGTGCTGAGCGTCCATGTCGGCCTGGGCAAGCAGGACGCGCAAACCGGCCGCTACGCCAATGCCGGACTCATCGGTGCGGACGTCCTGTCACGCATGAACAACGGCGCGGTGCTGGTCAATTATGATCGTGGCGAGCTGGTCAACGTAGAGGCCCTTGCCGATGCCCTGAATACGGGGCAGGTGCGCCACGCGGCGATCGATGCCGACCTTTTCAGGGATGCCTCGACCGGCAGTCTCTCCGGCCCGATGCTGCCTTATCTCGATCTCGTCGGGAAGCATGGCGGCAGGCTTGAACTTCTGCCGCATGCGGCGGCCGATACGGACCATCCCTCGCGCGTCGCCGGCGCCAAGCAGGCCGTAGACCAGTTGTTCGACGTCATCTGCCGCAAATCGGTGACCAACGTGAAAGGCACGGTGCCGCCGGGCTATCTTTCCCTTGGGGCGACGACGCCTCCTGGCATCGGTCCGGTGACGGCGGATCACATTTTGAAACTCACCTCCAGCGAATGCTCCGAACTGGCGGATGTCTGTGACCGGCAAAGCCAGTTGTGGAAGGCTCTCTCAGACGCGGCAGCTGCCGAGCGCGGCGGGGTCGTGGCCGAACAAGGCAAAGAGCTTGTCCGACTGATCGACCGGTTTTGCCTGCTGGCCGAGAAACTGAATCTCCGCGGCCCTTATCAATAACACCGGCCTGCCGCCGCGGCCGACGCCTTCTCCCTCAGCCTGCTGGGCAGAGTGATTTCAGCGCCGCTCGCGCATCGCCGCGGCGACTGCCGCGTCCCAGCCCTCGTTGGGTCGGCGGAAGGTTGGAATGCGCTCGGCCGCAGGCGGCAGCGGCGCAAACGGCTTGTGCGGCTCGGCCTGGTACCAAAAGGCGACCGACGAGATGTCATCGGCGCGCCGGTTGGCGTGGCCGTGCTCGATGCTGACCCGGATGCGTTTGTGGAAGATCACCGGATCCTCGATATGCCAGCGGTAGAGCGTCACCGGTTCGGTCCAGTTCGGGCCGCCGGCGGCGATGATGCCGTGATAGGGCGCGGAATAGTCCTGCGTCGGGCACCAGGCAGTGTTGAAATAATCCTCCGTGCCGGTGCCGTGCAGTGTCGGCGGCCAGGCATCGTTGGCGCCCGCCGAGCTTTCCGCGCGCGGCTCGATGAGTGCCGCCTTCGGGCCGATGCGCGGGTCGGGCTTGCGTACCGTGTCGGGCACCGAGAGGCCGGGCTCGCCGTCGATGAAGATCATGTCGTCGCCCTCGCCATACCAGTCCCAGAGCTCGGAGCGGCGACGCGAATAGACGCTGTAGAGCACGCCGACATAGTGGCCGCGGCCCTCGGCCTCGAGGATCGTGTAATTGTCCTTGCCGTCCGTGGTCTCGCCGCCGAACAGGAACTGCTCGTTGGTGAGGCCGGTCTCCGCCATGCCCTGAGGCCGCGCCTGGCGGTATTGCGCATGGAAGCGGCCGAGATCGTCCTCCAGCCGCTCATGCAGCTCGAGGTCGACATAGTAGTAGAACAGGAGATCGTCCTCGGCCTCGTTGGTGATCGTCATCTTCATTCCGGCCGCGAAAGGCATTGGGAAATAGCAATTGAAAGCCTTGCCGTCCTCGGGGCTTGCCTGCACCGGCAGGCTGGCGAAGTTCTTCGTGCGGGCATGGCCCATGCCAAAGAAGTCGCCGACGGGGGTCTCGACGCTGGGCTGGTCCTCGCCGTCCCAGTAGGCGCGCAGCACGATCTTGCGCAAAAAACTTTCGCTCTTGCAGGCAAGCGTCGCCCAGATATGGGTGACGATGCCGGCGCCGTCGTATTCGGCGATTGTCACGGTCTTGCCCGGCTCGATGTGCAGGCGGTCGTCATTGCCGCCGGTGCGGTCGTAACTGGAGAAGCGGCGCGTGCTCGCATCGCGCAGCTTGGCGAGGCCGCGCAGCGGCGAAAGTCCGGCTTGGGTCATCGGTCGTTCCTATGCTTGTTACTCACTTGAGGCCGCTGGTCTTGATGGATTCGGTGATCTGCCGCTGGAAGATCACGAACAGCACGAGCATCGGCAGCGCCACGATAGTCGAGGCGGCCATGACATAGTTCCAGGCGCCGGCGTACTGGCTCTTGAAGTTGGTGATCGCCACCTGGACGACCCACAGCCTGGTGTCGGAGGCGACGGTGAGCGGCCACAGGAACGCGTTCCAGTTGGCGAGGAAGAACAGGATTGCCAGCGCGGCTAGGATCGGCCGGCTGAGCGGCAGCACGATCGACCAGTAGATGCGCCAGCGGCTGGCGCCGTCCATGACGGCGGCCTCCTCCAGTTCACGCGGCAGCGAGAGATAGTATTGCCGCAGCAGGAAGATGCCGAAGGCATTGAAGATCGAGGGCACGATCAGGCCGGCATAGGTGTTGATGAGGCCGAGCGCCTTCACCAGGATGAACAACGGCACGATGATCACCGGCAGCGACACCAGGAAGGTCGAGAACATGGCGAGGAAGATGAAGTCGCGGCCGGGGAAATTGAGCCGCGCCAGCGCGTAGCCGGCCATCGAGTGGAAGAACAGCGCCACGATGGTGACGGTCGCCGACATGAAGAAGGAATTGGCGAGATAGCGCAGGAAGGGGACTTCGGTCAGCACGTAGAGGAAATTGCCTGTTGTGGGCGAGACCGGCAGGAAGTTCGGCGAGAACACCTCCGGCGCCGGCTTGAAGGCGATGACGAGCATCCAGACCAGCGGGAAGATGGTCATCAGCGCCAGGATGGCCGATATCAGCATCCAGAGGAAACGCAGGATGTGCGTGGAGCCGGCGGCGCGCTTGTCCCTTATGGCGGCATCAGTCATGGTCGAACCGCCCGCCGCGGGTGAGCGCGAACAGCAGGAGCGTGACCAGCATCAGCAGCACCACCAGCAGCGAAGCCATTGCCGAGGCATAGCCGAAAGCGCCGAGCTGGAAGGCCTGCTTGTAGATGTAGACGATCAGTGCGGCGGTGGCGTTGACCGGGCCGCCATTGGTCATAACGTAAATCAGGTCGAAGACCTGGCCGCCAGCCGCGGCCATGACGATGGAGACGAGCAGCACGAAGAAGCTGGTCGGTTTGAGCAAGGGCAGCGTGATATACCAGAAGCTGACGACCGGCCCGGCGCCGTCGATCTTGGCCGCCTCGTAATATTCGGCCGGAATGTCCTGCAGGCCGCCGAGGAAGATCAGCATATAGAAGCCCATCAGGAACCAGACGCTGACGACCACCAGGGTGATCAGCGCAAGGTTCGGGTCGCCGAGAAAGGAGACGGCACCCCAGCCGAGCGAGGCGGCGAGGCGGCCGATAATGCCGACCTTCTCGACCAGCAGGATCTGCCAGACCAGCGCGACCACCACGAGGCTGACCATCTGCGGCGCGAAGAACATGGCGCGGATCACCGTCTCGAAGCGGCCGCCGCGCTGTACGAGCAGCGCCAGGCCGAGACCCGAGACATAGAGCGCCGGCACCAGCATGACGGCGTAAAGCACGGTGACGCGCAGTGCTGTCCAGAACAGCGGATCGTTCCACATGCGCGCGTAATTCTTGAAGGCGACGAATTTGTACGTGCCGAAACCGTCGACCTCGAAGAAGCCGATGCCGAGCGCGAGCAGCATCGGCAGGCCGACGAAGACGAGCAGCCCCAGCGCGTCCGGCAGCACGAAGAGATAACCGGCCAGCCAGTCGCGGCGGTTCTTGCGCGAGACCATGGGGCGGTCTTCCTCGGTCGTGGAGGTCAAGGCGGTAGAGGGATAGGTCATGTCGGGTCGGCCCGTTGGCGAACTCTCTCTTGCCTGGAGCGCAAGAGAGGGTTTCGATGCGAATTCTCCTGAAGGCTAAAGAATAGGCGCTCCCGAGTAGCCGGCCAGGAAGGCGTCGAGCTGCTGGCTGGCTGATGTCGCGGTCTGCTGCGGGTCGGCGCCGCCGAGCTGTGCGGCCTGGATGGCGTCGGAGATGATCTTGTAGACCTCGGGCGGCACGCGAGGCTCGGCCCGGGTGCCCGGATAGATGTCCTTGGAGAAGACGCCCATCTTGCCGTTGGTGAAGGCGGCACCGCCGGCAGCGAGCGCACTGTTGCGCGGCGGCATGTCGCTTTTGGCCACCGTGCACCAGTCGACGACGCGTTGGACCGAGCCCTTGTCCATGGAGGCGAGCGCCCAGGCGCAGAACTGCGCGGCCGCTTCCGGGTTCTTGCCCTTGGCGTTGGCGACGAAGGCCCAGCCGCCGCCGACCGTCACATATTTGCCGTTGGCCGGCGTGGGTAGCTTGAAGATACCGTAGGGCGTGTTCTTGGCGTTGTTGTCCATGGCCGAGATGCCCCAGATGCCGACATTCTGCATTGCGCAATAGCCGGAGCCGAGATTGGCGACCACATCGAAGCCGCCGCTCAATACCTGGCGTGGTGCGGCGCCCGATTTGATGGCGTCCTGCCAGAGCTTCAGCGCCTGGACCGTGGCCGGCGAATCGAAGGCACTCTTGCCGTCCTTGCCCTGGAATTCGCCGCCGCCCTGCCACAGGAAGGGATACCAGGTGAAATTCTGATAGTAGCCCGGCGTCGTCTCGAACAGAACGCCGTAGCGGTTGGGCGTCGTTAGCTTCTTGGCGGTTTCAAGCAGCTCGTCCCAACTCTTGGGCACGTCGTTCTCGTTGAGGCCCGCGTCCTCGAAGGCCTTGACCGAATAGTAGAAGGCCATCGGCTCGACCTCCATGGGTACGCCGTAGATCTTGCCGTCGACCATGCGGTTGGCGATCACGCTTTCCGGGAAATCGGCTCTTACGGCGGCGTCGATGTAAGGTGTCAGGTCGGCCAGCACGCCGCCATTGTAGTAGCGCAGGAAGTCGCCGGGGCTGATGATGAAGATGTCCGGCCCTTCTCCCGACGCAAAGGCCGTGGAGAGCTTCGAGCCGTTCATGTACTCGCTATTGGTCACATATTCGAGCTCGACCTTGACGTCATGGCCGGCGTTCCAGCCGGCAACCATATCCTCGAACCATTTCACCTGCGGCTTCACGTCGCCGCCCGGCGCGTAGAACTGCCAGAACTTCAGTGCCGCGCCCTCGGCGCGGGCGATGCGGTTGATGAAAGGCAAGCCGGCGATGCCGCCGGCGAGGGCAGCACCTTGCTGCAGGATGCGGCGGCGTGTCAGGCCGGATACGATTGGCGAAGTTGGTCGATCAGTCACGGTTTCCTCCCTGTTGATCGTCTCTGGTGAACTTTTCGGGCCGAGTGGTCTCCCGCTGGCTTTCAAACTCCTCACGCCGTGTCGAAGGGGTGGAGGAAGGACGGCACCACTACGGTGCGCGGTTCGCCGGCATAGGCGCCCGAGAGCCTTTCGAGCAGCATCCGCGTCGCCTCCCGAGCGAGGTCGGCCGGGCTGTTGCCGACACGCGTGAGGCGCGGCCGCACATATTCGAGCTGCGGCAGATCCTCGAAAACCGCGACGGCGATGTCGCGGGGCACGACGATGCCGAGGTCGTGGAACGTCGCCAGCGCGCCCGCCGCCATCAAATAGTTGGCAAAGAAGATGGCGCTCGGCAGCGGATCGCTGTGCCGTTCCAGCAGCCAGGCGACCGCCTCGACACCGGAGGGCGGCAGATAGCTGCCGGTGAAACGCAGGTCGGCCAGGGGCGGCGCGCCATTGTCGGCAAGTCCTTTCTCAAAACCTTCGGCGCGTTCCATCGCCTCCCGGAACGAGGTCGGCCCGGTGACGTAGGCGACGCGCCGATGGCCTTTGCGCGCCAGATACTCGCCCATCAGGTAACCGCCGCCATGGTCGTCCAGCCTGACATTGTCGACGGCGCGGTTAGGCAGGTCGCCGATGAAGACGGTAGGGATGTCGATGCCGATCAGCGTGTCATGCATGCCATGCAGCGCGAAATCGCCGACGATCAGCGCATCGACCCGGCGGTGCCGGATTTGGCGCAGATACTCATGGCCGTGCTCCTGGCTGTGGCCGCCGGGCACGTCGGTGTTGAAGATCAGCATGTCGAGGCCGACGGCCTCGAACTCGGACTGCGCGGTCTTGACCAACTCCGGATAGAACGGGTTGCGGATATCGGGAATGAGCATGGCGACCGTATTGGTGCGCCCGGTGCGCAGGCTCTGGGCCTGCGGGTTGGGTGAATAGCCAAGCTCGGCGATCGCCTTCTCCACCCGCTCGCGCAGTGATTTCGACACGCGGTCGGCGTGGTTGATCACGTGCGAAACGGTCGTCCGCGATACGCCTGCCCGCTCGGCAACCTTGGAGATCGTGCTCATGGAAAGGCACTATTATGCCTTGTGAATGCATTTGCAAATCGATTTTCAGAGAAAGTTGGAGATTTGGCCTGGCTCGCGGCCTCCATACAGCGACACACGGGTGATGTCCTGTGCGAGGAAATGATGCCCGGACAGCGAGTCGGGAAAAATGAGTGGCAGGCCGATGGAGCGCCGGCTCAGTACCGGGGACCGGCAACAATGCGGGCAATCCGCGTCATGTCGGCGCTCATCTCGCGGTCGTCGTCGAGCGGGCTGACGAGCGCGCGCACCGCGGCAAAGGTCCGCTGCGGCCCTTCGCCCATGCTGTCGACGACGCCGCGCAATTCCACGCCCGTCGCCGCGAAGATCAGCTCCATCGCAACCAGATAGCGCATGCGCTCGACGATCTCGGCGGTCTTGGCCACCACCCGCGGCGCCATCGACGATTGGTCCTCGATACCATCCGAAACGGCAAGCGGGCTGAGCGACATCGGGTTGGCCAGATGGCGGATCTCGGCTTCCAGCGCGGCCAGCGGCTTTTGCAGTTCGGCATAGCCCTGGCGGCTGCCGCCCCTGGCCGACAGGAAGCGCGGCAGTTCGGCAGTTATCGGCGACATCAGCTTCATGCCGCGGTTGGCGATGCCGACTGCGCAATGCGCCAGCGCCTGGCCAAGCTGTTCCCAGGCCAGCGTCATCGCCGTGAGATCGAAATTGCCGTTCGAGATCACCCGCTCGCCCTCGGCCAGGATCACAGGATTGTCGCCTGAGTGGGTCAGTTCGATCTCCGTCGCCAGCCGCGCCTGCTCGAACGCGTGGAGCAGGCCACCCCAGACCTGGGGCACGCAGCGATAGCTGAGCGGATCCTGGAGGCGCCGTGCCGCCTTGTCCTTCCACAGGCCGCTTCCCGCCAGTTCCTTGCGCAGCCGGGCACCGATCTCGCGCTGGCCGAAGGCCGGCCGCGCGGCCAGCGCATGCTCGTCGATCGCGGTGAGGGAAGAACGGAACGCCTCATAGTTGAGGGCCACCGCTGCCAGCGCCCAGTCGATGAGATGCGCGACGTCCTCGAGGCACAGGCAGGCCGTTCCGGTCGACAGGCTGTTGGCGACGATGATGGCGTGGCCGTCCTTCTCGCGCAGGTCGAGCGGCTCGAGCCCGGCCAGCGCCAGCGCTTCGGCGGACGGCATGATCCTGCCGCGGAATTCCGCTTCGCCGTCGCCGCCCAGCGCCCTTGCCATATGGCCGAGATGGGCAAGGTCCGCCGCCCCGATTGATCCCCAGGTGGGAATCATCGGATGGACGCCGGCGTTAAGCGCCGCCACAAGGCCCATCACCACGCGTTCGGAGGTGCCGGTGCCGCCGGCCGCCATGCCTGCGATGCGCGCGGTGATCATCGCCCGCACGGCCTCGGTCGGTAGAGCAGGCCCGATGCCCATGCTATGGCTGAGCGGCACGCTGTGCTGGAAGGCGATCAGGTCGGCCTGCGCGAGCGGTGTGTCGACACAGGCGCCCAGGCCCGTGGTGACGCCGTACATCGGCTTGCCGAGCTGCGTCAGATGCTCGATGAGGGAACGGCTCGCCCGGATGCGGCGCATCGCCTCGTCGCCCAGCATGAGCCGGGCGTTGCGCCGTGCGATCTCGGCGACATCCGCGACGCCGAGCGGCTTGGCGTCGAGCACTATCATTCGGGCTGTCATTCTCGCCTGTATCCTGTGACCGGAGGCCCGGACCAGCGGCGCGGCGGGCGTCACTGTTTGTGACGGCTTGCAGGCTGGACTGCAAGCCGTTCCCGTTATGGCAGCGGTGGGAGGACGGCAGAAGCGAGGATGCCTGGATTTCCGGAACTACGCCGATCGCTCCGCGACCGCGTCGGGCACCACCACCAGCTTGCCGACGAAATCCTTGGCGATGAAATCGGCCTGCGCGCGATGGAAATCCGACAGCCTGTAGACGCCGCCGACCAGCGGCCGGATTTTTTTCGCCTCGATATATCCGACGATGCGGCGAAAATCGGCGCGCGTGCCCTGGCTCGAGCCGTGCAGTTGCAGCTGCTTGAGATACATGGTCCTGAGATCGAGCTGCACGACCGGACCGGCGATCGCGCCGGCGGTGGTGTAGCGCCCCTCGGGCCTCAGGATGCGCAGCAGGTCGTTGAAGATCGCGCCGCCGACGAGGTCGGCGACCACGTCGATCGGCTTGCCACCGGTTGCCGCGTACACGGCGTGCGGCAGGTCGGCGATGCCACGGGTGATGACAGCCTCGGCGCCGATATCGCGCACCGCCTGCTCCTTGCCTTTGCCGACGACGGCATAGGGGATGGCGCCGCGCGCCCGTGCCAACTGCACGATGCCGGAGCCGACGCCGCCCGAGGCGCCCGTGACCAGCACGCGCTCACCGGCTTTCAGGCCGGCGCGTTCCAGCATCTGTTCGCCGGTAAGATAGGCGCAGCAGAAGGTGGCGAGTTCGACATCGCTCATCTCCGTATCGACGACATGCGCATTCTCGGCCGGCACGGTCTGATACTCGGCGTAACCGCCATCGCGGCCGTGCCCCATATAGTCGATGTCGGCCAGTGAATCGTCGTCGCGGTTATAGATGGAGAAATCGACCATCACCCGTTCGCCGAGACGATCCGGCGGGACGCCTTCGCCGACGGCGGCGATGATGCCCACCGTGTCGGTGCCCTGGACGCGCGGAAAGGTCAGCGTGTTGCCCTGGCGCCGCCAGGTCGACACGGCGGCGGCGTCCTCTTCGGTGCCATAGGCGCCCTGGCGCACCCACACATCGGTGTTGTTCATCCCGCAAGCGCTGACTTTCACCAGCACTTCGCCGGGGGCGGGCGCGGGCACTTTCACATCGGTGCGGTAGACGAGCTTTTCCGGTCCGCCGTGCCCGGTGAGCAGCACGGCGGCCATGGTGGCGGGAAGGGTTCTGGTCATGGCATTCATGGTCGATTTCAGAGATTGGCAAAGACGCTGTTCACCGCATCGGCGGTCCTGGAGACGACGATGTCGGCTTCTTCGCGGGTCAGGCAGAGCGGCGGCGCGAAGCCGAGAATATCGCCTTGTGGCATCGCACGGCCGATAACACCGCTGGCGGCAAGTGCCGTTGCCACCTGCGGACCGATCTTCTGCGAGGCGTCGAAGAACACCCGATCGTCCTTGTCGGCGACGAACTCGACCGCCGCCAGCATGCCGTCGCCGCGCACGTCGCCGACATTTTTGTGGCCGCCGACGGCCTTCGCCAGTTCGGCACGGAAATAGGCACCGGTCTCGCGGGCATTCGTCACCAGATCCATCTCGTCGATCAGTTCGAGATTGGCGACGCCGGCGGCTACGCAGATCGGATGCGCCGAATAGGTCCAGCCATGGCCGAGCGAGCCGAGCTTGTCGGAACCCTGCACCAGCACCTGCCACATCTTGTCGGCGACGATGACGCCCGACAGCGGCGCATACGCCGAGGTCAGGCCCTTGGCGATGGTGATCAGGTCCGGCTTGATGCCGTAATGGTCGGAGCCGAACATGGTGCCCAGCCGACCGAAGCCCGTCACCACTTCATCGGCGACCAGAAGCACGTCGTACTTTTTCAGCACCGCCTGGATCTTTTCCCAATAGCCGGCGGGCGGCGGCACGATGCCGCCGGTGCCGAGGATCGGCTCGCCGATGAAGGCGGCGACGGTCTCGGGGCCTTCGGCCAGGATCATCTCCTCGAGCTTGTCGGCGCAATGTTGCGAGAACTGCTCCTCGCTCATCGAGCGGTCGGCGCGGCGGAAGTAATAGGGCGCCTCGGTGTGCAGGATCGGCGCGCGTGGCAGGTCGAAGGCGTTGTGGAAGAGATCGAGCCCGGTCAGCGATCCGGTCATCACGCCCGAGCCGTGATAGCCACGCCAGCGCGAGATGATCTTCTTCTTTTCGGGGCGCCCGAGCACGTTGTTGTAGTACCAGATCAGCTTGATGTTGGTTTCGTTGGCATCCGAACCGGAGAGGCCGAAATAGACCCTCGACATGCCCTTCGGCGCGCGGTCGATGATCATCTTGGCCAATGTGATCGAAGCCTCGGTGCCGTGCCCGACATAGGCGTGGTAATAGGCAAGGTTCTTCGCCTGAGTGGCGATGGCGTCGGCGATCTTCTGCCGGCCATAGCCGACATTGACGCAATAGAGACCGGCGAAGGCGTCGATGCTCTTCCTGCCATTGTTGTCCCAGACGGTAACGCCTTCACCGCCGGCCATGATGCGGGTCGGGCTCTCGCCCCGCGCGTGCGTGCCCATATGCGTCGAGGGATGGAAGAAGTGGTCGCGATCCCAGGCGGCGAGTTCGTTGGACTGGTCGAGCATTTTTTTGACTCCTGACGAAAAGGGCGATTCCGATGCAGCTTAGGCTACATCGAGGCAGAGATATTTGAGATCGGTGAAAGCTTCGAGGCCATGGCGCGAGCCTTCGCGGCCGATACCGGACTGCTTGACGCCGCCGAACGGGATCGGCGCGCCGGTAATCTTGACGCGGTTGACGGCGACCATGCCGTAGTCGAGGGCACGGCCGAGACGCTGCTGGCGGGCGCCGTTCTCGGTCACGACATAGGCGACGAGACCGTATTCGGTGGCATTGGCGCGGGCGATCACCTCGTCCTCGCTGTCGAAAGGTGTGATTGCGGCAACCGGGCCAAAGGTTTCCTCGCGCATGATCAGCGCTTCGTCGGGCACATCGGCCAGCAATGTCGGCTGGTAGAACAGCGGCCCGGCCTGATGCCGCTTGCCGCCGACAAGGCAGCGCGCGCCGTGGGCGATGGCATCGGCGACCTGCTCCTCGACCTTGGTGACGGCGCGCTCATGCATCAGCGGCCCGATGTCGGTTTCCTGCATAAGGCCGTTGCCGGTCCGCAACGCTTCGATGCGGCTGGCGAAGGCGGCGCAGAAGCGATCATGGACCGGGCGCTGGACATAGATGCGGTTCGCGGCCAGGCAATCCTGGCCCGAAGTGGCGAATTTGGCGTCGATGGCGATGCTCACCGCCTTGTCCAGATCGGCATCGGCAAAGACGATCAGCGGTGCGTGGCCGCCAAGCTCCATCACCAGCCGCTTCATCGTCGGCGCACTCTGCGCGGCGATCAGCCTGCCGATTTCGGTCGAACCGGTGAAGCTCATGGCGCGAACGCGCGGATCCTCGCACATGCGGCCGACAATCGTCGCGGCCTTGCCGGTGATGATGTTGAAGACGCCGGCAGGCAGACCGGCGCGCTCGCCGAGTTCCGCCAGCCCCAGCGCCGACAGCGGCGTCTCCGAGGACGGATGCGCAACGATTGTGCAGCCGGCGGCCAGTGCCGCCGCCGCCTTGCGGGTCAGCATGGCCGATGGAAAATTCCACGGCGTGACGACACCGACGACGCCAAGCGGTTCGCGCCGCACCATCATTTCCGCGTTCGGCAGATGGCTGGTGACGCTTTCCGCGTTGAGGCGTTTTGCTTCCTCGGCGTACCACTCAACGAAGGAGGCGGCATAGTCGATTTCACCAATCGACTCCCGCAGCGGCTTGCCCTGTTCCAGCGTCATCAGCAGGGCAAGATCGTCTTTCGCGGCGATGATCAGCTCGAACCATTTCCGCAGGATTTTCGAGCGCTCTTGCGGCAGCAGCGCCCGCCAGGCCGGAAAAGCGCGCGCCGCGGCATCGATCGCTTTTGTCGTCTGGCGCGCGTCGAGCGCGGTCACGAAGGCGACGGTGGCGCCGGTGGCCGGATCGGTGACCTCGAAGCTTTCAGCGGCCTCGCTTGCCGTCCAGTGGCCGTCGACATAGGCGAGCTCGCGCAGCAGCCGGCGATCGGCAAGGCGGTCGAGCGCTTCATGGCGATGCGAGCGGGCAAAATGCGCGGACATGGTCGAAGCCTCCCGGTTCGGTCTGATGCGGGGAGATTATCCATCGCGGGCAGACAGAGAGGCTGTTTGGATGCACGCTGATAGAGAGAGTCTCTCTATTGCGGCGGTCGGGCAGACGATCTCTCCGCGCTACGGCGATGCCGGCAAAAGGTCGGCTATCGGAAGCGCTATCTCGTCCTTCACCGTCTTGATGACGATGTAAGTGAAGTAGCGGTCGATGCCGATCTCGCGATCGAGCAGGCCATCGACCAGCCGCTGATAGGCGTCGATGTCGCGCGCCATCACCTTCAGCACGTAGTCGACACCGCCGCCCACCGACCAGCAGGCAACGATCTCGGGGATGTCACGGACGACGCGTTCGAAGCGGTCGAAATCGGCCTGGCGATGGCTGGCCAGCGTCACCTCCATCAGCACGGTCGCGACGGGCGCCACGACACGCATGGCGATCCGGGCATGGTAGCCCGAGACGATGCCCGCCTTCTCCAGCTTGCGCAGCCGCATCCAGCATGGCGTGGGCGACAGGCCGACCTGCTCGGCCAGCGCCAGCTTGGTGATACGGCCGTCGCGCTGGATGGCGTCGAGGATTTTGAGATCGATCGCGTCGAGTTTCGCAGCAGTCATCACGGCCCACTTTTTCGTCGCCAGTACCATGACGGCGCATTATTTCGATTGTCAATTGCACTGATTTCGATCTCTAATAAGTCATGACATTGTGGCAACCCGATCCCGCTCTCATCCGGCGGCCGGCCTATCAGTCGCTGGCCGACCAGTTCGCGCGCGCCATTCATGACGGGCGCCTGGCCAATGGCGCCCGTCTGCCGACTCATCGCCGGCTCGCCGACGATCTGAAACTCTCGGTGCAGACGGTCAGCCGCGCCTATGAGGAATTGATCCGGCGCGGCCTGATTTCGGGCGAGATCGGCCGCGGCAGTTTCGTCCAGACGCAACGCCGCGAGCCGGAGCCGCCCTATCTGCCCGAACGCCTCGGCGAGGTCATCGACCTCTCGATCCTGAAGCCGGTCTGCGAGCCGATGCATCTGGAACGGCTGAAGCAGGCACTGGGCTGGCTGGCCGAGAACCTGCCGTCGAGTTCGGCACTGTCGTTCCGGCCCAACATGGTGTTTCCACGTCACCGTGCGGTGGCGGTCGAATGGCTGAAGCTATGCGGCCTCGATGTCTCGCCGCAGAACATCAGCCTGACCAATGGCGCCACCGCCGGCATGACCGTGGCGCTGATGAGCGTTGCGCCGCCGGGCTCGACGGTTGCCACGGAGGCGATCGGCCACCACACACTGGTGCCGCTGGCCCGGTATCTCGGCTTCAACCTCGAAGGCCTGCCCATCGACGGCAATGGCCTGATTCCCGAAGCGTTGGACGAAGCCTGTCGGCTCTCCGACATCCGCGCGGTGTTCGTGCAGCCCTCGGTGATCAACCCGACGGCGACCCTGATGGACGCGCGGCGGCGCGAAGAGATCGCGGCGGTCGCCCGCAAGCACGACATCGCCATCATCGAGAACGATGTGCTGGGTCCTCTGGTCGAGGATCGGCCGCCGCCGGTCGCCGCTTTCGCCCCGGAGCGCACGCTCTACGTCACGTCCTTCACCAAGATCGTGGTGCCCGGCCTGCGCATCGGCTATCTCGCCGCGCCCGACCGCTATGTCGCCGCCGTCGCCAACCGGCATCTGGTGTCGAACTGGATGGCGACGCCGCTGGTGGCCGAGATCGCCACCAAATGGGTGGCCGACGGCACGGCGATGGAGTTCGTCCGCTGGCAGCGTGCGGCGTTGCGGCGGCGGCTGGACATCGCGGCGGAAGTGTTGGCGGGGGTCGAATATCGTGCCCGGCATGACGGGCTGCACATCTGGCTGGAGCTGCCGGCCGATCGGGCCGAGGAAAGCTTTGTCGCCCAGGCGCGGCTGCGAGGCGTGGCGATTGCGCCGGGTACATCCTTCCGCATTTCGGATGCGCCCTGGCATCCGGCCGTGCGTATCTCACTGGGTTCGACCACGGAAGGGGAACTGCGCGCCGGCCTCGGCGTTGTCACAAAGCTGCTGCTTGGCGATCCGGAACATCTGCTGCTTGCAATCTGAGCACGTCGCCCAAGAAGGGCGAGCCGTTTTGGGATGATGACGTGCACAAAAATCAGCCGCGACTGATCGGAAAACATGCGCAATCGGAATAATTGTCATGATATTATTTTCCCGATTGACATGATTTGGCGCGTTCCGCATCGTTAAGGGCACAGGCTTCTCCAACACGGGGAAATTCATTTGTCCGCATCCATACCCATCATCAAGGTCGATGCCATTTCGAAGAGCTTCGGCACCTTCAAGGTGCTAGACGGCCTGTCGATGCAGGTCATGCCGCGCGAGAAGCTGGCGCTGATCGGGCCCTCCGGCTCGGGCAAGACGACGATCCTGCGCATCCTGATGACCCTGGAACGCATCGACGGCGGCCACATCCAGATCGAGGGCGAACAACTCTACCACATGGAACGCAACGGTCAGCTGCTGCCCGCCGACGAACGGCATCTGACCCGGATGCGCCAGAAGATCGGCATGGTCTTCCAGCTCTTCAACCTGTTTCCGCACAAGAGCGTCATCGACAATGTGACGCTGGCGCCGATGCTGACCAAGGGCACGCCGCGCGCCGCCGCCGAGAAGCGGGCGATGGAACTGCTCGACATGGTTGGCATGGCCGACAAGGCCAAGGCCATGCCGGCGCAACTGTCCGGCGGCCAGAAGCAGCGTGTGGCGATCGCCCGCGCGCTCGCTTTGCAGCCGAAGATCATGCTGTTCGACGAAGTGACGTCGGCGCTTGATCCGGAACTGGTCGAGGAGGTGCTCAACGTCTTGTGGCGGCTCTGCGCCGAGACCGACATGACGATGCTTCTGGTTACGCACGAAATGGGTTTCGCCCACGATTTCGCCGACCGGGTGCTGTTCTTCGATCGCGGCAGAATAGTCGAGGAGGGCAAGCCCGATGAGATTTTCCGCCATCCCAAACAGGAGCGAACGCAGGGTTTCCTGAAGAAGATCATCGCGGCCGGACATCGCGTCTGACCGTTATGCCCGGGACGATGAAGCCGTTCCGAAATCAACCAGAAACGGGCGGCGCTGCTGCCGCAACCAAACCAAGAAAACGAAACAAGGAGTTGGGAACAAATGAAGAAATTTGGCATTCTGGCCGGCGTCGCCGGTCTTGCGCTGACCGCGGTGCTTGCCGCCTCGACCGCGGGTTCGGCCGACGACAGCAAACTCGAACAGCTCAAGTCGCAGGGCTTCGCCCGCCTCGCCATCGCCAATGAGCCGCCCTATACGGCCGTCGCCGCCGACGGCAAGGTTTCGGGAGCGGCGCCTGACGTGGCGCGCGAGATCTTCAAGCGGCTCGGCGTCGCCGACGTCGTTGCCTCGATCTCGGAATATGGCGCCATGATCCCCGGCCTGCAGGCCGGCCGCTTCGATGTCGTCACCGCCGGTCTGTTCATGAAGCCGGAGCGCTGCGCCGCGGTCGCCTATTCCGAGCCCGTGCTGTGCGACGCCGAAGCGATGCTGGTGAAGAAGGGTAATCCGAAAGGCTTCAAGAGCTACGAAGACGTCGCCAAGGACACGTCCGCAACGATCGGCGCTCCCGGTGGCGGCACTGAAGAAAAGCTGGCGCTCAATGCCGGCGTGCCGCGGGAGCGTGTCATCGTCGTGCCGGACGGCCAGAGCGGCCTGAAGATGGTGCAGGACGGCCGCATCGACGCCTACTCGCTGCCTGTCCTGTCGATCAACGATCTGATGAAGAAGGCCAATGACCCCAGCCTCGAAGTCATCGCGCCGGTGCAGGGCGCGCCGGTCTATTGCGACGGCGCCGCCTTCAAGAAAGGCGACGAGGCGCTGCGCGATGCCTTCGACGTCGAACTCGCCAAGATGAAGAAGTCGGGCGAATTCGCCAAGATCATCGAGCCCTATGGCTTCTCGGCCGCGGCCGCGATGTCGACGACACGCGACAAGCTCTGCGCAGCGAAATAGGGCTCTTTTTCCTTCTCCCCGTTCACGGGGAGAAGGTGTCACGAAGTGACGGATGAGGGGCGGCGCCATACCTTCGTAAGTTCGCGCTGCCCCTCATCTGCCTGCCCGTCCTCCGCAGCAGCTACGGAGGGTGGACCGGCATCTTCTCCCCGCGAACGGGGAGAAGGATCTTAAAACCAAACGTTGGAACCTCTAATCGAATGACCCAGTGGTCCGGCTATTTCGGCCTGATATTGCAGGGAGCGCTTGTCACCATCGAGCTGACGCTGATGGGGTCGGTGCTTGCCCTGGTCATGGCCTTTCTTGCCGGCCTGGGGCGGCTGTCGCGCTTCTTTGCGCTGCGCGCGCTGGCCACCGCCTATATCGAATTCTTTCGCGGCACCTCGATCTTCGTGCAGTTGTTCTTCGCTTATTTCGTGCTGCCGCTGGTGGGCTTCGAACTGACCCCGCTGCAGGCAGGCGTGCTCGCGCTCGGCCTGAATGTCGGCGCCTATGCCGCCGAAGTGGTGCGCGGCGCCGTACAGTCGATCGGCCGCGAACAGCATGAGGCCTGCATCGCGCTCAACCTCGGCCGCTGGCAAGGCTTGCGCCACGTCATCCTGCCCCAGGCGTTTCTGGTGATGCTGCCGACCTTCGGCAACAACGCCATCGAACTGCTCAAGGCCACATCGGTCGTCTCGCTGATCTCGCTTGCCGACCTGACCTTCCAGGCGCAGGTGGTGCGCGCCCAGACCGGCAACACGATGGTGCCCTTCACCACCATCCTGATCATCTATTTCATCCTGGCGCTGCTCATTTCGTGGGGCGTGCGCTCGCTGGAGCGCCGCATGGCGCGCGGCCTCGACGGAGTGCGCGTCTGATGGCCGGGGCTTTCTGATGGAATGGGATTGGGATTTTGTCCGGCAGATCCTGCCGACGCTGATCCAGGGGGTGAAGATCACCATCCTTGCGACGCTGCTCGGCTCGGTGCTGGCGGCGATCGTCGGGCTCGGCATCGCGCTGGCGCGCCGCTCGCCCAACAAGGCATTGTCCCGCACCGTCGGTTGGGCGGCCGAATTCATCCGCGGCACGCCGCTTCTCGTGCAACTCTACTTCATCTTCTACGTGCTGCCTGACATCGGCATCCTGCTGCCGCCGCTCGTCGCCGGTGTCATCGGGCTCGGGCTGCACTACGGCACCTATACGGCCGAGGTCTACCGCGCCGGCATCGACAATGTGCCGCGTGGCCAGTGGGAGGCCGCCAAGGCGTGCAATCTCAGCGGCAGACAGACCTGGAGCCACATCATCATACCGCAGGCCATCCCGCCGATGATCCCGGCACTGGCCAACTATTTCATCGCCATGTTCAAGGAAACGCCGCTCCTGTCGGCGATCACCGTGCTGGAACTGATGAACCAGGCGAAAAGCGTCGCCAATACCTACTATCGCTATATCGAGCCGATCACGCTGGTTGGCGCTTTCTTCCTCGCCATCAGTCTTTGCTCGGTTATCCTGCTGCGCTGGCTGGAACGGCGCTACGGCAAGATCGAGAGATAATTTGATGAAACCCTTACCCGAGATCAAGGTCGCGCCCAACCGGCCAACGCTCGAAGACCGCCCGATGGCGCGCCGCGTCGGTCTTATCATCCTGGCCACGGATCACACCAGTGAGCCGGATTTTCGCCGCATGGTGGCGAGCGAGCGCATCGGCGTCTATGTCGCGCGCATTCCCTACGCCAATCCCACGACGCCGGAGAATCTGCGCAAGATGCAGCCGGCGCTGACGGCGGGCGCGGCATTGATCCTGCCCGACGAGCCGCTGGACGCCATCTGCTATTCCTGCACCTCGGCCTCGGTGGTGATCGGTGATGCCGAGATCGAGGTGGCGATTCAAGCCGCCAAGCCCGGCGTTCCCATCGTCACGCCGCCGATGGCTGGCGTGCGCGGGCTGCACGCGTTCGGCGCGCGCCGGATCAGTATTCTTACGCCCTACACGGTCGAAACCTCCAGGCCGATGGCGGCTTATTTCGCCGCCCGTGGCTTCGAGATCGCCAGCTTCACCTGTCTCGGTTTCGAGGACGATCGTGAGATGGCGCGCATCGCACCGGCAGAGCTTGTCGATCTCGCGCGCGAAGCGACGCACGCGCAGTCGGACGCACTGTTCGTCTCCTGCACGGCGCTGCGAGCTGCGCTCGCGGTCACCGGCATGGAACAGGCGATCGGCCGCCCAGTGGTGACCAGCAACCAGGCGAGCGCCTGGAACTGCCTGCGCCTTTGCGGTGATGAGACAGTCCATCCCGAATTTGGCCGTCTGATGACGCTGCCCTTGCCCCGCGATTGACGATCATGGCGACAGTCACTCTCAGCGATATCCGCGCCGCGCGCGAACGAATTGCCGGCAAGGTCGAGCGCACGGCGACCGTGCGTTCGCCGGGTCTCTCCGAACAACTGGGTGTGCCGGTTCACCTCAAGCTCGAGCACCGCCAGATCACCGGCAGCTTCAAGCTGCGCGGTGCTTCGAATGCCATCGCTTCGCTGAGTGCCGCGGAGAAAGCGCGTGGCGTCGTCGCGGCCTCGACCGGCAATCATGGCCGCGCGCTGGCACATGCCGCGAAGCTCGAAGGCATGCGCGCGGTGATCTGCATGTCACGGCTGGTGCCCGGCAACAAGCTTGACGAAATCCGCCGGCTTGGCGCGGAGGTCCGCATTATCGGCAACAGCCAGGACGATGCCCAGCAGGAGGTCGAGCGGCTGGTGGCGCAAGAGGGCCTGGTCATGCTGCCGCCCTTCGACCATCCCGCGATCATAGCCGGGCAAGGCACGCTCGGGCTGGAGATGATCGACCAGGTTCCGGATGCCGCGCTCGTGCTCGTACAGCTCTCCGGTGGCGGCCTGGCCTCGGGCATCGCCGCGGCCATCAAGGGGGTCAGCCCCGGTACGAAAGTGATCGGTGTTTCGATGGTACGCGGCGCGGCGATGAAAGCGAGCCTCGATGCCGGCCGGCCGGTGCCGGTGGAGGAATTGCCGACGCTGGCGGATTCGCTCGGCGGCGGCATCGGCCTCGACAACCGGCTGACCTTCGCCATGTGCCGCGACCTGCTCGACGATGTGATCTTGCTTGGCGAAGACGAAATCGCCGAGGGCATCCGCCATGCCTATGCGCAGGAGCGTGAGATCGTCGAAGGCGCCGGCGCGGTCGGTATCGCCGCTCTGCTCGCTGGCAAGGTCAAGGCGGACGGGCCGGTGCTTGTTCTGCTTTCGGGCCGCAACATCGACATGGACACGCACCGCAAGATCATCTGCGGTGACGCAACGATGGAGCGCGCCGCATGAGCCGCATGACGATCCTCACCGAGAAGGAACTGCGACAGATCGTGACGCTGGATCTCGACGCCGTCGCCTGCGTCGAGAATGCTTTTCGCGCGCTCGCCACCTTGCCGGTGGCGATGCCGCCGATCCTGCGCCTCGACATCCCCGAGCATCGCGGCGAGGTCGACGTGAAGACCGCCTATGTGCCCGGCATCGACGGCTTCGCCATTAAGATCAGCCCCGGTTTCTTCGACAATCCGAAGCTCGGCCTGCCCTCGGTCAACGGCATGATGGTGCTGCTGTCGGCCAGGACCGGTCTGGTCGAAGCGCTACTGCTCGACAATGGCTATCTCACCGATGTCCGCACGGCCGCCGCCGGCGCGGTCGCGGCCAAGCATCTGTCGCGTCCCGATGCATCCGTTGCCGCGATCTTCGGCGCCGGCGTGCAAGCCGGACTGCAACTCGAAGCGCTCAAGCTCGTGCGGCCGATCTCCGAGGCCCGCATCTGGGCGCGCGATGCCGCCAAGGCAGTGGCGACCGCGGCCGCCTTAAGTGAGAAACTCGGCATTGTCGTTCGTGCCGAACCCGACCCGGCTGAGGCCGCGGCCGGCGCCGACATCATCGTCACCACCACGCCCTCCACCGAGCCGCTGATCAAGGCCGGCTTCGTTTCCGCCGGCCAGCACATCACCGCCATGGGTTCGGACGCCGAGCACAAGAACGAGATCGCACCGGCGATCCTGCGTATGGCCGATCTCTATGTCGCCGACAGCGCGCGCCAGACACGACGGCTTGGCGAACTCCACCATGCCATCGCGGCGGGCGTGATGGCAGCCGATGCCGAGGTGACCGAGCTTGGCCAGATCATCGCCGGCGCAATGCACGGCCGTCGCTCAGCCAGCGACATCACCATTGCCGACCTGACCGGCACCGGCGTGCAGGACACGGCGATCGCCACGCTCGCCCGCGACCGGGCGCGGACGGCGAAATCCGGAACCATTTTCGAAAGCTGATGCTGGCCGCAGGAGCATGGATCCGCAAAGCGGAAATCGGTCTTCCGAGAAGATCGTGCTCGAACAAAAAGTTACCTGGGGCCGGATTCAACGACGTTGAAAACAGGCTCCAGGCCCAACAAACGAGGATCAAGAACAATGCAACCAAACCTGAAATTCTCGCGCGGCGAATTTGCGGAACGCCTCGCCAAGACCCGGAAAGCCATGGAGGCAAAGGGCGTCGATCTCTTGATCGTCAGCGACCCGTCCAACATGGCCTGGCTGACCGGCTACGATGGCTGGTCTTTTTATGTGCATCAGGCTGTCATTGTGCCGCCGTCGGGCGAGCCGGTCTGGTATGGCCGCGGCCAGGATGCCAATGGCGCCAAGCGCACCGCCTATCTCGCCCATGACAACATCGTCGGCTATGCCGACCACTACGTGCAGTCGACCGAGCGGCACCCGATGGATTTCCTGTCCAGCGTGTTGGCCGATCGCGGCTGGGGCAAGCTCACCGTCGGCGTCGAGATGGACAATTACTGGTTCTCCGCCGCCGCCTTTGCCGCGCTGCAGAAGCATCTGCCCAATGCCCGCTTCGTCGACGCCACCGCCCTGGTCAACTGGCAGCGCGCGGTGAAGAGCCCGACCGAGATCGACTACATGCGCAAGGCCGCCCGCATCGTCGAGGCCATGCACCACCGCATCGTCGATAAGATAGAAGTCGGCATGCGCAAATGCGATCTCGTTGCCGAGATCTATGATGCCGGCACGCGCGGTGTCGACGGTATTGGCGGCGACTATCCGGCTATCGTACCTTTGCTGCCGTCGGGCGCCGACGCCTCGGCGCCGCATCTGACCTGGGACGACCAGCCGATGAAGCGCGGCGAGGGCACCTTCTTCGAGATCGCCGGCTGCTACAACCGCTATCACTGCCCGTTGTCGCGCACCGTCTTCCTCGGCAAGCCGACGCAGGAATTCCTCGATGCCGAGAAGGCGACGCTGGAAGGTATGGAAGCCGGCCTCGCAGCCGCCAGGCCCGGCAATGCCTGCGAGGACATTGCCAATGCCTTCTTCGCCGTCCTGAAGAAATACGGCATCGTCAAAGATAATCGCACCGGCTATTCGATCGGTCTTTCCTATCCGCCGGACTGGGGCGAACGCACCATGAGCCTGCGCCCTGGCGACCGCACCGAGCTCAAGCCCGGCATGACCTTCCATTTCATGACCGGCCTCTGGCTTGAAACGATGGGACTGGAGATCACCGAATCCATACTGATCACCGAAACCGGTGTAGAGTGCCTGGCCAATGTGCCGCGCAAGCTGGTGGTTAAGGATTGAAACCGATGTCCAGTCTTCGCCCTTCTCCGATCGCGCCGACTGTCGATTTCGATCGCGACGGCGTCCAGCATGGCTTTCTGCGCCTGCCCTACAGCCGCGACGATTCGGCCTGGGGTTCGGTGATGATCCCGATCTGCGTCATCCGCCACGGCAAGGGACCGACGGCCCTGCTGACCGGCGGCAACCATGGCGACGAATATGAGGGTCCGCTGGCGCTCCACGATCTCGCCAGGACGCTCGACCCGAAAACCGTCAGCGGCACGGTGATCATCGTGCCGGCGATGAATTATCCGGCCTTCCGCGCCGGCACGCGCACCTCGCCGATCGACAAGGGCAACATGAACCGCAGCTTTCCCGGTCGCCCGGACGGCACGGTGACCGAGAAGATCGCCGACTATTTCCAGCGCGAATTGCTGCCTCGCGCGGACATCGTCTTCGACTTTCATTCCGGCGGCAAGACGCTCGACTTCGTGCCGTTTTGCGCCGCGCACACTCTGCCCGACAAGGCGTTGGAGCAGAAAGCCTTCGACGCGGTGGCGGCGTTTTCCGCCCCCTTCTCGATGCGCATGATCGAGATCGATGCCGTCGGCATGTACGACACAGCGGCCGAGGAGATGGGCAAGGTCTTCGTCAGCACCGAGCTTGGCGGCGGCGGCACCTCTCGTGCACAAACCGTGCGCATCGCGCGACGCGGCGTCCTCAATGTGCTGCGTCACGCCGGCATTGTCGATGGTGCGGTCGAGAAGAGCCAGACACAGTGGTTGGACATGCCCTCAGGCGATTGCTTCTCTTTCGCCGAGGACGACGGCATGGTCGAAACCATGGTCGATCTCGGCGAGCCGGTGGAGAAGGGGGCCGTGCTGGCCCGCATCCATCCAGTTGGCCGCACCGGTGTCGCCCCGCAGGAGATCAGGGCGAAGATGTCCGGCATGCTGGCGGCGCGGCATTTTCCCGGGCTGGTCAAGGCCGGCGACTGCGCCGCCGTTGTGGCCGTGCGGGTCGATTGAGCAAAGCGATTGTGCTCAGACGGCATGTAGACCGCGGCGGTCCGCACATTGCGGGAAGCCCCGGCTGAAGAGCCGTCGTACTTCGACCAATTTCGGTCGGCGGCTGTTCGGTCGCCGATCCGTGCCGGGGAAAATTTCCCCAAAAAGTAAGAAGTCTAAATTAACGAGAGGCTGGCAAAATAGGAGTCGTGGGCGAGGTATACTTGCTGCGCTGCCGTTGCTGGCTCAGCCACAAGCGAGGCAGTGCGGCGACGATCGTCCAGGGCGCAGGGCGGCTGGTTTGAATCATGAAGTCTTCGACTGGAGAACATTATCCGGCGCTGGACCATATTCGCGGTCTGGCGGCTTTTCTGGTCTTCACCTGGCATTTTCTTCACCAGTCTCCTGATGGGCCGGTCCCCTATGGCTTTGTGCCGGCTCTGCCAATCTTCAGCCTTCTGGATGAAGGGATCACCGGCGTTTCGCTGTTCATGGCGCTCTCCGGCTACCTGTTCGCCAAGCTTCTTGATGGAAAACAGGTCAGCTACCTGCCCTTCTTTGCCAACCGGGCGCTAAGGCTGCTTCCGCTTCTGCTGGCCGTAATAGCCATCGAGGCTTGCCGCAGGGATCTCGCGGGTCAGCCTCTGGGCGAGTACTTCACCGATGTCGGCAAAGGGCTGATTTTCCCCACCCTTCCGAATGGCGGCTGGTCGATTACCGTGGAAGCTCACTTCTACATTTTGTTGCCGTTCTTGCTGATGGCGTCGAGGCGATTCCCGTTCGCGCCCTTGCTGTTCATTGCGGCAGCGATTTTGCTGAGGTGGGCGCTCTATGTGCACATCGGCGAGGTGCAGTCGGCGGCAGCCTGGACCATCATAGGCCACGCGGACCAGTTTCTGGCCGGCATTCTTGCTTTTCACCTCCGTGCCTATGCGAAGGATCGGCACTGGCTGGCGCTGGCCGTTTTCATCGCATTCTCGGTTTTCTTCTGGTGGTTCGATGCCGCCGGCGGATTTTACCAGTTGGAGCATTATCCGTCGCCGCATCCGATATGGATCATCCTGCCGACCCTGGAGGCCGCGGCCTATGCTTTCGGCATCGCCTATTACGACACCAGCTTTTCGAGGAAGCGCACAAGCCTGCCGTTCAAGATCCTTGAGAAGGCCGGGGCCTACAGCTATTCGATCTATCTCCTGCATCTGTTCTTCGTCATGCAACTGGCGGCGTTCATAAACACGAACGTCATGAACATAAGCAATTTCTATGTTGCTTGCCTCTGGTCCGGCCTGTGCTTCATGGCGACGATTCCGATCGGCTATCTCAGCTACACCTGCATCGAAGCGCCGTTCCTGCGCATGCGTATGCGGTATGCGGAGCCGGCAAGCGCTGTGCCGACCTCGGCTAGGGGGCGACCCGCTGCGGCATAGGCGCGCGCCACGATGCCGCTTCCGAAGCGACGGTAAGGTCAGGCTAGCTATCCTGTACACAAGGATACTTATATCCGCAAAAGCGGTTTTCCACTAGGCTGGATATCGGATGAAGCGGGAGCATCGTTTGCGCGGATTTGTGGAAGGCCTGATCGAGAGACCGCAGACGGTGGCGGAGCAGGTAGCCAATGTCCTGCGCGAAGCTATAGCCAGCGGATCCTTGAAAGCAGGCACCGCGCTGCGCCAGGACGATCTGGCCGAACGGTTCGGCTTCAGCCGCATGCCGATCCGTGATGCGCTTCGCCAGTTGGAGGCCGAGGGCATCGTGTCCATTCACCCGACCAAGGGCGCGCATGTCGCCCGAATGGACAGTGCCGAAATCACAGAGATCTACGCGGTGCGCGAATTGCTCGAATGCGAGGCGCTCCAGCTCTCTGTTCCCGTTCTGTCGGGCGACAAGCTCGATGAGGCCGGACAAGCACTCGACCAGATCGATGCCGAGCGCAATGTCGGCAGATGGGGGGCGCTCAACCGGACCTTTCACCTGGCTCTCTATGATGCCTGCGGCAACCGGCGTTTGCTCGGCCTGATCGAGGCGCACCACAATGCGGCCGATCGCTATGTCCGCATCCTGTTGTCGAACCTCGACTATCGCACCCGCTCGCAGGCCGAGCACCGCGACCTGCTGGCCGCCTGCCGGCAGCGCGACGGCAACAAGGCCGTGAGCATTCTGAGCCAGCATCTTCGCGAAGGCAGCGAGACACTCGTCAACGCCATAAAGGACGAAGGTCTGTCGCGAAAATCCTAGACAGGCAATATCAATGCCGCCGGTCACGCCGGCGTGGTTGCGTCCATGCGGGTTCACTGCCACATATTGCAACATCATCGCTCGACACAAGGATCGCCATGTCTCCCGTCAGCCGCCTGCCGGTGCGCGCACTTGCCCCAAGACGCCACGACGAGATCCTGAGGCGGTTGAGCGCCCAGGGTTCCGTCAGCGTCGCCGAGCTTGCCGGGTTCTTCGATGTCTCGCGCGAAACCATCCGCCGTGATTTGAAGCTGCTTTCGGACCAGGGGAGGCTCGGCATCGTGCATGGCGGCGCCGCCCGCTTCGAGCCGAGCGAGCCGGCGATGAGCCTGCGCAGCCAGGAAAATGCCCACGGCAAGGCGGCGATCGGCAAGGCGGCCGCCGGCCTGGTTAAGGACGGAATGGTGGTCTTTCTCGATTCCGGCACCACCACTTTGGCCGTCGCGCATGCCATGGCCGGCCTGCGCGATCTCACCATCTGCACGGCCAGCCTGCCGATCGCGCTGCATCTGTGCCATGTCCCCGGCATGCGCGTGCATATGCTGGGCGGCGAAGTCGATCCCGGCGAGGAGGCGGCTTCCGGCATCGACACGCTCGATGCGATGGCTCGCTTCCGTGTCGACATCGCCTTCCTCGGGGGCGGTGCCCTGTCCCCGGATGGCGAGGTGACCGACTTCACCCGCGCCGGCGCGGAGCAGCGTGGCCGCATGATCGCTTTTGCCGGCAAGGCCTATTTCGCCCTCGACAGCAGCAAGTTCGGCAAGCTGACGCCGCTCAGGATTCCGAATTTCGAGCGCGCCGCCGGCGTGATCGTCGACGCCAATCCGGACACCGGCCTTGCCGAGGCGCTTTCGCAAAAGGGACCCGAACTCATAGTGGCAAGTCTGATGTGATATTTTGTGACTCTTTGGGTTGATATTTGGCTTTTCCCTGCTAATGTCCAGCCATCCCTTCAAATGGCGGAACGCCCATGGCACATGAATTTCCAACTCAGGCACGAATTGTCATCATAGGCGGCGGCATCATCGGCTGCTCGGTCGCCTACCATCTGACCAAGCTCGGCTGGACCGATGTCGTCCTGCTCGAACAGGGACAGCTCAGCGGCGGCACCACTTGGCATGCAGCCGGCCTTGTCGGGCAGCTCCGCAGCCATTCCAACATGACCAGCCTGATCCGGTATTCCACGCAGCTCTACAGCGAACTGGAAGCCGAGACCGGTCTTGCCACAGGCTGGAAGAATTGCGGCTCGCTGTCGGTGGCGCGCACCGCCGACCGCATGACAGTGTTGAAACGCACGGCCGCATCGGCCCGCGCCCAAGGCGTCGAGATCGATGTCATCTCGGCAAAGGAAGCAGGCGAGCTGTGGCCGGTGATGGCGACAAACGATCTGGTCGGCGCCGTCTGGCTGCCCGGCGATGGCAAGGCCAATCCCACGGACCTCACGCAATCATTGGCCAAGGGCGCGCGCAACCGCGGCGCCCAAATATTCGAGCGGGTGAAGGTCACCGGCATCACGGTGAAAAACGGTGTCGCCTGCGGCGTCGAGACGGATCGCGGCGACATCGCCGCCGAGATCGTCGTCAACTGCGCCGGCCAATGGGCGCGCAAGGTCGGGCTGATGTGCGGCGTCTCGGTGCCGCTGCACTCGGCCGAGCATATGTACATCGTCACCGGCAGGATCGAGGGCGTGCATCCGGACCTGCCGGTGATGCGCGACCCCGACGGCTTCATCTACTTCAAGGAAGAGGTCGGCGGCCTGGTCATGGGCGGCTTCGAGCCGCACGCCAAGCCATGGGGCATGAACGGCATCCCTGAGAGTTTCGAGTTCGCGCTGCTGCCCGACGATTGGGACCAGTTCGAGATCCTGATGGAAAACGCGCTTATCCGCGTGCCGCAACTGGCTGAGGCCGAGGTCAAGAAATTCTACAACGGTCCCGAGAGCTTTACGCCGGACAACAATTTTCTTCTCGGCGAGGCGCCGGAGCTGAAGAATTTCTATGTCGGCGCCGGCTTCAATTCGATGGGCATCGCCAGCGCCGGCGGCGCGGGCAGGGCACTGGCCGAGTGGATCGCCAACAGTGCGCCGACCATGGATTTGTGGCCGGTCGACATCAGGCGCTTCGCGTCCTTCAACAACAATCCGCGCTGGCTGCATGACCGGGTCAAGGAAACGCTTGGCCTGCACTACGCCATGCCATGGCCAAACCGGGAACTGGACACCGCGCGACCGTTCCGCCGCTCGCCGCTCTACGATCGGCTGGCCGCCAAGGGTGCCTGCTTCGGTTCCAAGATGGGCTGGGAGCGCGCCAACTGGTTCGCAGCACCAGGTGAGAAGGCGCAGAACGACTATGCCTTCGGCCGCCAGAACTGGCATGAAGCGGTCGGCCAAGAGATGAAGGCGACGCGCGAAGCCGTCGCCCTGTTCGACCAGACCTCCTTCGCCAAGCTTCTCGTCCAGGGTCGCGGCGCCTGTGCCGCGCTCAACTGGATCTGCGCCGCCAATGTCGATATGCCCATTGGCACCTCGGTCTATACCGGCATGCTCAACGCCCGTGGCGGCTACGAAAGCGACCTCACGGTGATGCGGCTCGGTGCGGAAAAATTCCTCATCGTCACGGGGTCCGCGCAGGCGGTCCACGACGCCGACTGGATCGTCAAGAACATCCCGGCCGATGCCCATGCGATCCTGACCGACGTCACCTCGTCCTATGCGGTGCTGGCGCTGATGGGGCCGCGCTCGCGCGATCTGCTCGGCAAACTGTCTTCGGCGGATCTTTCCAATGCCGGCTTCCCCTTCGGCACGATCCGCGAGATCGATATCGGCTACGCCACCGCCTACGCAAACCGCATGACCTATGTCGGCGAGCTCGGCTGGGAGCTGATCGTGCCGACCGAGTTCGCGGTCGGCGTCTATGAAGCGCTGCATGAGGCAGGCCGCGAGTTCGGCTTGGCTGACGCCGGCTACTACGCGCTCGACGCCTTGCGCATCGAAAAAGGTTTTCGCGCCTGGGGCAGGGAATTGACGCCTGATATCGACCCCTGGCAGGCGGGGCTTGGCTTTGCCGTCGCCATGGACAAGCCGGGCGGTTTCATCGGACGCGATGCGCTGATCAAGTCAAAGCCGTTGGCCGCGCCGGCCAGGCGTGTCGTGCTGTTCACGCTCGACGACGCCGAGCCGATGCTATGGGGCGGCGAGTTGATCCTGCGCGACGGCAAACCGGTTGGCGAAGTGCGCTCTGCCGCCTACGGTCACACGCTCGGCCGCTCGGTGGCGCTCGGACTGATCGAACACGAAGCCGTCGTCGATGCTGCGTTCCTCAGCGGCGAGCGGTTCGAGATCGACCTCGCCGGCGAGCGGCATGCCGCCACGGCGCATTTGCGCAGCCCCTACGATCCGAAGTCGGAGCGGGTGAAGGCGGACGCAGTGGAGATCAGGGCCGCCGCTTAATCCGCCGACATCGATTTTGCCATGTCGAGAAAGGCGCGCACCAGCTTGCCGCCGCTGCGCTCGCGCAGGCAGATCAGCGCTTCGTCCATCAACGTCTCGGGCGCGTCGATGGTGATCGGCATCAGCCGTGAATCCTGGCCGAATTCGGCGGCCGAGACGAAGCCGATGCCGGCGCCCGAGGCGACGATCTCGCGGACCGCCTCGCGGCCCTCGGCTTCGATCGCTGGCCGCAGTTCAACCTTCGAAGCGGCAGCCAGGTCTTCGAGCTTCTGGCGCGTCTTCGAGCCACGCTCACGCATGACCAGCGATTCCTGCGCCAGCTGCGCGAGCGTCAGCGACTTTTTGCCCGCCAGCGGGTGGTCGATGGAGGTGAAGGCGATGATCGGTGTCGAGTTGAGTTTCAAAACCTCGAAATCGCGTCCGGTCGGCACCTCGCCCAGCACGCCGATATCGGCATCGTAGCTGTAGAGGCTGCTGATTACCGTCTCGGTGTTGCCGGCGCGCACCGAAACCTGGACGCCGGGATAACGGGCCCGGAAGCTGCCGAGGATATGCAGCAGGTGATGCGCGGCGTCGGCGACGATGCGCAGCGTGCCGGAACGCAACGCCCGCGACTCGGTCAGCAGCTCGAGCGCCTGCTGCTCCGTGTCGAACATGCGGTGGGTAATTTCGAGCAGCTTCTGGCCCGAATGGGTCAGCGTGACCTGCTTCTTGTTCCGGTTGAACAGCAGCACGTCGTACTCTTCCTCGAGCTTGCGCACCTGGTCGGATATCGCCGGCTGGGTCAGGAACAGCGCTTCGGCCGCCCGCGAAAAACCACCCGAAATCGCCACCTGATGAAAGGCCCGCAGCTGGACGTAGCGCATTTACCGTGCCTCCGGGATACCAAGGGTCGTCGGCAGCTTACCGCAAGTTCTGCTAACTGAAAGATTGAAATGAACGATTTTATTTATGAGGAGAGGGCGAAGTTACCCGGCTTCACAAGCATGTCATGACCGGCATGCAGCTTATGTCGCGGTGCTCGCACCCTGCATCGTAAAAATCGATACTTCGATACAAAATAACGATTTTACAAATATGTCATTCGGGCCGAGAGTAGGGCCGCAAAAAGCAGCGACCTGTCGGAGGACACTCATGCTCGCCGAGACGAAATTTGCCCCAAAGCCCCTGGAGGCACCGGCGCTGGGCGAGCCCTATCTGCTGACCCCGGGGCCGCTGACCACGGCCTATTCGGTCAAGCAGGCCATGCTGCGTGACTGGGGATCGTGGGACGGCGATTTTCGCGCCATGACCGCCGATTTGCGCCGCCGCCTGCTGGCGCTGACGGGCGATGCGAAAGATGAATTCGATTGCGTGCCGATGCAAGGCAGCGGCTCCTTCTGCGTCGAGGCGATGCTCGGCTCGTTCGTGCCGAAGGATGGCAAGGTCCTGGTGCTGGCCAACGGCGCCTACGGCCTGCGTGCCGCGCAGACCATGCAGTATCTCGGCCGCGCCTACACGCTGATCGACAAGGGCGACTACCTGCCGCCGCGCGGCGACGAGGTGGCAGCAGCGCTTGAGGCCGATCCTGCCATCACCCATGTCATCGCCATCCATTGCGAGACCAGCTCCGGCATTTTGAACCCGGTCGCCGAGATTGCCGAGGCCGTCCATGCCAAGGGCCGCAAGCTGCTCGTCGATTCCATGAGTGCCTTCGGCGCCGTCGCCCTCGACGTCAACGAGATCCGTTACGAGGCGATGGTCTCGTCCGCCAACAAATGCATCGAGGGCGTGCCGGGCTTTGGCTTCATCATCGCCCGCAAGAGCGAACTGGAGGCGGCCAAGGGCCGCAGCCACTCGCTGTCGCTCGACGTCCACGCCCAGTGGGCGCATATGAACAAGACCGGCCAGTGGCGCTACACGCCGCCGACGCACGTCGTCGCCGCTTTCCTTGAAGCGTTGCGCCAGCACGAGGCCGAGGGCGGTGTCGCCGGCCGTGGCGCCCGCTACACCAGGAACCGCGACGTCATGGTGGCCGGTATGCGCGACCTCGGCTTCGAGACCTTGCTCGGAGACCGCTGGCTGTCGCCGATCATCGTCACGTTCTTCAACCCGGCCCATGCCAGCTTCGCCTTCGACCGTTTCTACGATCTGATGAAGGAAAAGGGCTTCATCATCTATCCGGGCAAGCTGACCGCCGTCGATAGCTTCCGTGTCGGCTGCATCGGCCAGATGGACGAGCATGTCATGCGCCGCGTCGTCGAGGCGGCAGCCTTCTCGCTTCGTGAAATGGGCGTCGACACCGCCACCCCACCCGCCGCGGCACTCGCCGAACGCGCCAAACTCGCCGCCTGAAGCGGCCGATATCGAGGATTTTCGATGAACCAGATGTCTCCCATCAATGTCGCGGTCAACGGCCGCACCTACGCTTGGCCGCGCGTGCCGGCCATCGCCATCTGCCTTGATGGCTGCGAGCCCGCCTATCTCGACGAAGCGATAAAGGCCGGGCTGATGCCGGCTCTGGTCAGGATCAAGGAGACGGGCACGATGCGCTTTGCCCACTCGGTCATTCCGAGCTTCACCAACCCCAACAATCTGTCGATCGCCACCGGCCGTCCGCCGTCGGTTCATGGCATTTGCGGCAACTATCTCTACGAGCGTGAGACCGGCAAGGAAGTGATGATGAACGACCCGCGCTTCCTGCGCGCGCCGACCGTTTTTCAAGCCTTCTACGACGCCGGCGCCAAGGTTGCGGTGGTGACCGCCAAGGACAAGCTGCGTGCGTTGCTCGGCAAGGGCCTGGCCTTCGACGAAGGTCGCGCGCTGTGCTTCTCGGCGGAAAAGTCGGACACCACGACCGTGGCCGAGCACGGCATCGACAATGCCTCGAAGCACTTTGGGCTGCCGGTGCCGGAGGTCTATTCGGCCGAACTGTCGGAATTCGTCTTCGCCGCCGGCGTTCAGCTGCTCAGGGAATTCCGCCCCGACATCATGTACCTGACGACCACCGATTACGTGCAGCACAAATACGCGCCTGGCGTGCCGCAGGCCAACGCCTTCTACGAGATGTTCGACAAGTACCTGACCGAGCTCGATGGGCTGGGCGCCGCGATTGTCGTCACTGCCGATCACGGCATGAAGCCCAAGCACAAGACTGACGGCTCGCCGGACGTCGTCTATGTCCAGGATCTGCTGGACGAGTGGCTTGGCAAGGACGCCGCCCGCGTCATCCTGCCGATCACCGACCCCTATGTCGTGCATCACGGCGCGCTCGGCTCGTTTGCCACCGCCTATCTGCCTGATGGCGCCGACCAGGCCGGCATCATGGCCCGGCTCGCCAAGGTCGACGGCATCATGCTGGTCGTCGACAGCCCGACGGCCTGCGAGCGCTTCGAACTGCCGGCCGACCGCATCGGCGACATCGTGCTGGTCTCGACCGAGAACAAGACGATCGGCACCTCGGAACACCGCCACGACCTGGCGGCGCTGAACGAACCGCTGCGCTCGCATGGCGGACTGACCGAGCAGGAAGTGCCGTTCATCGTCAACCGCGTGCTGCCTGACTTGCCTGATGAGCCGACCTTGCGCAATTTCGACGCCTTCTATTACGCGACGATGGCGGCGGCACTGGCTTGATGTCGAACGTGGATGTCGACCCCCACTCCGCCGAGCTTCGCTCGGCACCTCTCCCCCGATCGACGGGGGAGAGGTGGCCCGGAGGGCCGGAGTGGGGGTCGATCCTCGGCCGCAACGCCTAACATCTGCTGGAGCAGAGTGCATGACCAAACTCGACCCCGCCATCAAAGTTCGCCACGAGCCGATGCGCATTGCTGGCAGGAAAGTCGATGCCGAGGGCGTCGTCGAGGTGCGCTACCCCTGGAACGATACCGTCATCGGCACCGTGCCGGCCGGGAGCGCTGAGCACGCGCGAAAAGCCTTCGAGATCGCCGCCGGCTACAAATCGAAGCTGACCCGCTACGAGCGCCAGCAGATCCTGTTTCGCACCGCCGAAATCCTTGCATCACGCCGCGAAGAGATTTCCGATCTCATCACGCTGGAACTCGGCATCTCCAAGACGGACTCGCTCTATGAGGTCGGCCGCGCCTATGACGTGTTCACGCTGTCGGCGCAGATGTGCATCCAGGATGACGGCCAGATTTTCTCCTGCGACCTCACCCCTCACGGCAAGGCGCGCAAGATATTCACCACCCGCGAACCGCTGAAGGCGATCTCGGCGATCACGCCGTTCAATCATCCGCTCAACATGGTCTCGCACAAAGTGGCGCCGGCGATCGCCACCAACAATTGCGTGGTGGTCAAGCCGACCGAACTGACGCCGATGACGGCGCTGCTCCTGGCCGACATTCTCTATGAAGCCGGCCTGCCGCCGGAGATGCTGTCGGTGGTGACCGGCTGGCCGGCCGACATCGGCAACGAGATGATCACCAACGAGAACATCGACCTGATCACTTTCACCGGCGGCGTGCCGGTCGGCAAGATGATCGCCCGCACCGCTGGCTACAAGCGCCAGGTCCTGGAACTCGGCGGCAACGACCCGCTGATCATCCTCAACGATCTCTCCGACGACGATCTGGCGAAAGCTGCCGATCTCGCCGTCGCCGGCGCGACAAAAAACTCCGGCCAGCGCTGCACGGCGGTCAAGCGCATCCTGGTCCAGGAAAGCGTCGCCGACCGCTTCGTGCCACTGGTGCTGGAGCGGGCGAAGAAGATCCGCTTCGGCGATCCGATGGACCGCTCGACCGACCTTGGTACGGTCGTGCACGAGAAGGCAGCGGCGCTGTTCGAGGCGCGTGTCTACATGGCGGCCGAGCAAGGTGCTGAAATCCTCTACAATCCGGGCCGTCAGGGCGCGTTGCTGCCGCCGATCGTCGTCGATCGCGTGCCACACACATCCGAATTGGTCATGGAAGAGACGTTTGGGCCCATCATCCCGATCGTGCGCGCGCCCGATGACGACGAGGCGCTGATCGCATTGTCCAACTCGACCGCCTTCGGGCTGTCGTCGGGTGTCTGCACCAACTCGTTTCCCCGCATGCAGAAATACATCGCCGGGCTGCAGGTCGGCACGGTCAACATCTGGGAAGTGCCGGGTTATCGCATCGAGATGTCTCCCTTCGGGGGCATCAAGGATTCGGGCAATGGCTACAAGGAAGGCGTTATCGAAGCGATGAAGAGCTACACCAACGTCAAGACATTCTCGCTGCCCTGGTCCTGACCGGACCGTAACAACTGGCAGACCCACCGAGGGGGCGTTTCGACGCTCCCTCCTTCGCGTTTCGGAGACCGTGATGGCCGCGACCAAAGAACTTGTGCATACCGAGGGCGATTCCAACACGACGGCGGCGCGCCGCCGATGGGACGCCGGCCAGGAGGATCCCCGCATCCGCGGCCTGCTCGATCGCGACGCGGCCGCCTTCATGCATCAGAGCCTCTCCAGCCCCTGTCTGTCGACCATCGCCAAGGCTGAAGGCATCTGGATCGAGGACACCACCGGCCGCCGCTTCATGGATTTCCATGGCAACAGCGTGCATCACCTCGGCTACGGCCATCCCAGGCTGGTGGCCGCGATCAAGCAGCAGCTCGACGATCTCTGCTTCGCGCCACGCCGCTTCACCTGCGAGCCCGCCGTCGAACTGGCGGAGAAGCTGGCGGAACTCGCGCCCGGCGATCTCGGCAAGGTGCTGTTCACCACGGGTGGCTCGGATGCCATCGAGGTGGCGCTGAAGATCGCGCGCGCCGCGACCGGCCGCTTCAAGACGGTGTCGTTCTGGGATGCTTTCCACGGCGCCGGCTTCGGCGCGGCAAGCGTCGGCGGCGAGGCGACCTTCCGCTCGCACATCGCTGGCCCGATGATGACCGGTACCGAGCATGTCGCGCCCTGGGATGGCTATCGCTGCCCCTATGGCCACGATTCCCTTGAGGCTTCGGGCATCGCCTGCGCCAACATGATCGCCTATGTGCTCGACCGTGAGCAGGACGTGGCCGCGGTCGTCGCGGAGCCAATGCGGGCGACGCCCAACCCGCCGCCGCCAGGCTTCTGGAAGCGGGTGCGCGAGGCCTGCGATCGCCATGGCACGCTGTTGATCTTCGACGAGATCCCGACCGGTCTCGGCAAGACCGGAAAATTCTTCGCCCATGAGCATGATGGCGTGACGCCCGACATTGTCGTTCTCGGCAAGTCGCTCGGCGGCGGCATCCTGCCGATCGCCGCCGTCATTGCGCGCCGCGACCTCGACGTCACCGGCGGCTTTGCCATCGGTCACTACACCCACGAAAAGAACCCGGTGACGACGCGCGCGGCATTGACCACCATCGACATCATACTGGAGGAAGGGCTGGTCGAGCGCTCGGCCGAGCTTGGCCGGCATATGTTCGGGCGCATGCAGGATCTGATGGCGCGCTCGCCGCATGTCGGCGACGTCAGGGGCAGGGGCCTGATGGTGGGCGTCGAACTCGTCGAGGACCGCGCCACGCGCCAGCCCGCGCGCGAGCTTGCCGAACGGGTGTTCTACACTTGCCTGGAACAGGGCCTGAGCTTCAAGGTCACCCACGGCAACGTGCTGACCTTGTCGCCGCCATTGGTCATTTTGAAAACGGATCTCGACCGCGCTCTCGACATCGTCGAGGCAGCCGTGCTGGCCTGACCGTGAAGGCGGTGCGCACCGATCGGGAACTCGAATGTCCGGGAATCGACGCCGGCTTGCGGGCGAGGGGCGTCGAGCTGGTGACGTTACCCGACGGTATTCCCGAGGCGGACCTGATCGATGCTGTCGCCGACGCCGATCTCCTGCTGATGTGCTACACGCCGATCACCGCGCGGGTGATAGAGGCGGCGCCCAAATTGAAGGGCATCGTCAAATATGGCGTCGGCATCGATGCCATCGACATTCCTGCCGCGATGCAGCGCGGCATTCCCGTCGTCAATGTGCCTGAGTATGCCGAGGAAACCGTCGCCGAGGGTGCTTTCGCGCTGATGATCGCGCTGGCCAAGCGGCTGCCGGCGATCACGGCGGCGGTGTCACGCGATGGCTGGATCTGGCCCGAGCAGCGCTGGCTGGGGCGCGACATTTCCGGCGCCACGCTCGGCCTCGTCGGCTGCGGCAAGATCGGCCGCAGCATGGCGCGCATGGCAGGCCAAGGGTTTCGCGCCCGTGTGCTTGGCTTCGATCCCGGCGTCGATGCGGCGGCCATGCATACCGCCGGCATCGAGAAGGCTCACGATCTCCAAGCTATGCTGCGCGCCTCCGATTTCGTTTCCATCCATTGCGTGCTGAACGACAATACGCGCGGACTGATCGGTAAGGCCGAACTCGCCTGCCTGAGGCCCTCCGCCGTCATCGTCAACGTCTCGCGCGGCGCCCTGATCGACGAGACAGCTCTTGTCGAGGCGATCGTTGCCGGACGCATCGGCGGCGCCGGGCTCGACGTCTATTCGGTCGAGCCGCTGGCCCGGTCAGGCCATCCGATGAGCGCGCTGTTCGACCGCGACGACGTCATCCTGTTTCCGCATCTCACCTTCTTCACGCAAGAGGCGATGCGCCGGCTCGAGGACGACACGCTCGCCCGCTGCTTCGAAATCCTCGACGGCCGGCCAGTCACGGTTCGCTCGTTCGACCCACGACTGCGGGCTCAGGCCACAGGCGTTTCCTTCGGCTGATCACCACTGGCTCCGCCGGTCGCCGACGTTTCAAAGGGTCGAAACGCCTCCAAGACAGGCACGCGACAGTTCCATGACAAACATCAGAAGAAGTTTGCCTGTCATAAAATAAATAGATTTTACTTATCGATCGCCAATCCCCAAAGTTGACGCAACGACGACATCCACAAGCGCTACAAGGCCCGAAGGTCCCGACGGCGCGATCGTCATAGTGCATCGCAGAATGTGCCATCAATTACAGGGGAACTGATCCATGAAATCGCGCAAAACAAACATCGCCATGGCCTTCGCCGCGTCGCTGCTGGCGTCGTCGGCTCTTGTCGGACCGGCGCTCGCCGACGGCGTGGTCACCATCTATTCCGCCGACGGCCTGCATGACGGCAATGGCAGCTGGTTCGAAACCGAGTTTGCCGCCTTCACCAAGGCCACCGGCATCAAGGTACAGTATATCGAGGCAGGCTCGGGCGGTGTCGTCGAACGGGTTGCCAAGGAAAAATCGAACCCGCAGGCCGACGTGCTGGTGACCTTGCCGCCCTTCGTCCAGCGCGCCGCGGCTGATGGCCTGCTGCAGGACTACAAGCCCGAAGGCGCCGACCAGATCGTCGGCGGCACCGACAAGTACCGGCCGCTGGTCAACAACTACATGAACTTCATCTATAACAGCGCCGTGCTCTCGGAAGCGCCGAAGAGCTACAACGACCTGCTCGATCCGAAGTTCAAGGGCAAGATCCAGTATTCGACCCCCGGCCAGGCCGGCGACGGAACCGCCGTCATGCTGCAGGTCATCCATGCCTTTGGCGGCGAGGATGCCGGCTTCGAGTTCATGAAGAAGCTGCAGGACAACAATGTCGGCCCGTCCGCCTCGACCGGCAAGCTGACCGCGCTGGTCAACAAGGGCGAGCTGCATGTCGCCAATGGCGACCTGCAGATGAACATGTCGCAGATGGCCGACAACCCGAACATCAAGGTGTTCTGGCCGGCGGGCCCTGACGGCGTGCGCTCCACCTTCGCGCTGCCCTATGAAATCGGCCTGGTCACCGGCGCGCCGAATGGCGACAACGGCAAGAAGCTGATCGACTTCCTGCTCTCCAAGGAGGCGCAGTCGACGGTAAGTTCCGTTGCGCTCGGCATGCCCGCCCGCAAGGACGTAACGCCATCCGATGCCAACTTCGCCAAGGCGCAGGAAGCGATGAAGGGCCTGACCATCTGGGCGCCGAACTGGGACGAGGCGCTGAGCAAGCTTCCCGACTACGTCAAGAAGTGGAACGAGGCGACCGGAAGCTGACACCCGAGGGCAGAAATCCGGAGGACCAAGCCATGTCGGCCGCCGCCTTTACTGGTACCAGTGTCATGGACATCGACGCCGCGAAAATTCGCGGCGCCGGTTCCAACGTCCACTTCGACAAGGTCAGCGTCGCCTATGGCGCGCATGTCGTCCTGCATCCGCTGACCCTGGACATCGCTCCCGGCGAGATCCTGGCGATGATTGGCCCTTCCGGCTCCGGCAAGACGACGGCCTTGCGCGCCGTGGCCGGCTTCGTGCGGCCCGCAAGCGGCCGCATCCGTATCGGCGCCACCGATGTGACCGACCTGCCGCCCTACGAGCGCGGTCTCGGCATGGTGGTGCAGAACTACGCGCTGTTTCCGCACATGCGGGTCGAGGACAACGTCGCCTTCGGCCTCCGGGCACAAGGCGCCGACAAGGCGCTGATCGCAGAGCGGGTCAAGGATGCGATCGGCACCGTCGGCATGGCGACTTTTGCCAGGCGTTATCCGCGCGAGCTTTCGGGCGGCCAGCAGCAGCGTGTTGCGATTGCCCGCGCCCTTGCCGTGCGGCCGCGCGTGCTCCTGCTCGACGAGCCGTTGTCGGCGCTCGACGCGCAGATCCGCCGCAACATGGTGGAGGAGATCGCCCGCCTGCACCGCAGCCTGCCGGGCCTGACCATCCTCTACGTCACCCACGACCAGACGGAAGCGCTGACGCTTGCCGACAAGATCGCCATCATGCGCGACGGCAGGGTCTGTTCGCACGGACCGACGACAGAACTCTATCGCCGCCCGCCGAACCGTTTTACCGCCGAATTTCTCGGCCGCGCCAATCTCCTGCCGGTGACGGTTGCCGAGGCGGCCGGCGCGAAAGGCTTCGCCACGGCAAGGCATGGCGATGCGGTGCTGACAGGCGCCGGCCGTGCCGAGAAGGCCGGCGACAAGAGCCTGCTCTGCATCAGGCCGCAGCACCTCAGCCTGACGGCCGACAGCGAGCACACCAACCGGATCGTCGGCACCCTCAGGGAAGTACACTGGCAGGGCGAACTCACCCATCTCGTGCTCGATGTCGAAGGCACGCCGGTGCGCGTCTCGGCGACGCGGTTGCCGATCGCCTTGCCCGAACCCGGTGCCGAGGTGCCATTGTTCTTTGCGCCCGCCGACACCTCGCTTCTTCCGGAAGACGCCGGTGTCTGACGCGGTCGCAATTGGCGCGCCGGCGATCAGGAGAGAACCCGGCAAATTCTGGATCGTGCCGCCGGCTGCCCTGCTGGCGCTGCTGTTCTTCTATCCGCTGGCGCTCATCGCCCGTCAGGCCTTTTTCGACGACAGCGGTGTCGCCAATATTGCGGAAGTCGTCCGTGTCCTGCATTCCCGCTTTTTCCTCAACGCGCTGATCAACACGGTGACCATCTCGGTCACCGCGACGGCCGGGTGCCTGATCGTGGGCCTCGTGCTGGCGCTGATCCTCGCTTTCGTGCCGTTCCCCGGCAGCGGCTTCATCGCCCGCCTGATCGATACTTTCATCGCCCTGCCGACCTTCCTGGTTACGCTTGCCTTCACCTTTCTCTACGGCTCCGCCGGCATGCTCAATTCCGGGCTGATGGAAGCCTTCTCGCTGCCGCTGCCGCCCGTCGATTTCCTCTATTCGACCTGGGGGGTGGTGCTCGCCGAAGTCACCGTCTACACCCCCTTCATCCTGCGGCCGCTGCTCGCCGCTTTCTCGCTGGTCGACCGCGGCCAGATCGAAGCGGCAAGCGTGCTCGGCGCGCGGCCGTTCCGCATCGTCCGCCAGGTCATCCTGCCTGCCGCAATTCCCGCGCTCATCGCCGGCGGCAGCCTGTGCCTGCTGTTGACCGTCAATGAATTCGGCATCGTGCTGTTCATCGGCGCCAAGGGCGTCATCACGCTGCCGCTGCTGATCTACGGCAAGGCGATCCAGGAATCGGCCTATCAGGTCGCCTGCATCATCGCCGTGGTCAACATCGCGCTGTCGCTCGGCCTGTTCGGCCTCTACCGTTTCGCCGCCGGCCGGTTGGGAGTCTAGCCATGCTGGTCTGGTCGCGTCCCGGTCGCATCGCTCTGTGGGTGCTCTTCGCGCTCGTCTTCGGCGTGTTGTTCCTGGCGCCGCTGGCGGTCATCCTCCTGTCCAGCCTTGCCGACCAATGGAACGGTGTGCTGCCAAGCGGGCTGACGACGGAGCATTACAGCGACGTGATGCGCGGCGCGGCTGGCGAAGCCGTAAAGGCGAGCCTGATCACCGGCTTCCTGGCCAGCGCCCTGGCGCTGGTCAGCGGCACTTGGGCGGCACTTGCGCTCCGCATCCAGGGTGCAACCCTGAGCAAGGTGCTCGGCCTGTTGTTCTTCGTCCCAAGTGCGGTGCCTTCGGTGTCCGTCGGACTTGGCCTGCTGGTGGCGTTCAGCCATCCGCCGCTACTGCTCAACGGCACGATCGCGATCGTCATGATCGCGCATTTCGTGCTGATCTCGGCCTTCACCTTCGGCAATGTCTCGGCCGGGCTGGCACGGCTCTCGCCCGACTTCGAACAGGTGGCCTCGAGCCTTGGCGCACGCCCGGCCTATCGGCTCTGGCATGTCACGCTGCCCTTGCTGGCACCCTATCTGGTTGCTGCTTTCGGCCTGAGCTTCGCGCTCTCGATGGGCGAGCTTGGCGCCACCGTGATGGTCTATCCGCCGGGCTGGGTGACGCTGCCGGTGTCGATCTTCAGCCTCACCGATCGCGGCGACATCTTCGCCGGTGCCGCGCTCACCATGATCCTGGTCGTGGCGACGCTGGTCCTGCTGCTCGGCCTGGAGCGCATCACCAAGCGTGCCACTGGCGCATAGGAAACGGCTTAGGTTTTCAGCCCTGTGCAGGCTTGCGTTCGACGATGTAGATATGGTCGGCGGCCAGCACCACTTCATCGCGTTGGTTGATGACTTCGCAGCGCTCGATCACCCGTCCTGACCCTGGCCGCTTGGCGTCGTCCTCTTTGGCCGCTATGGTGGTGCGCGTGCGGATCGTGTCGCCGATGAACACCGGCTTGATGAAGCGCAGGCGGTCATATCCATAGGAAAAGGCGACCGGATTGATGACGGTTGCCGTCAGCCCGATGCCGACCGAGAACACCAGCGTGCCATGCGCGATGCGCTGGCCGAACGGCGTCGTCTTCATGAACTCGGCGTCCATGTGGTGCGGAAAGAAATCGCCTGTATGCCCGGCATGGACGATGAAGTCGGTCTCGGTGATGGTGCGGCCGCTGGTGATGCGCGAGGCGCCGATCTGGTATTCCTCGAAATACTGGATCCGTTCCATCAGGGTCTTTCCGCGATCGGCGTTGCCGGCGCTGCGCTCGAACGGTAGGCCGCTTCGACCAGCGCCATGGTGTTCCAGGCGTCCTCGACCGAGCTGACCAATTCGTCGTCTTCGCCTGCGGCAAAACGCTGGACATTGGCCATGCGCCCGACGAAGGCGTCGGGGAACCACTCGCCGGCGAGCGGCACCGCGACCCAGTCCGTTCCGCCCTTGGGATGGATTTCCAGAATGTCCGGTTCGCCCCGGGGATAGTCGAGATTGAGGCCGAGCTTGAGATAGGCCGCACCCTCGGTGCCGCAGATGCGGAATTCGCAGGCCTGGTGCCGGCGACCGAACTTGTGGTCGTGGTTGATCGACAGCGCACAGCGCACGGTATCGCCATAGTCGAGAATGGCGCTGGTGCGCGTCTGCGCCACTTTGTGGTTGGGGTGGCCGAGCGTCTTGGCGTGCACGCCCTTGGGGTCGCCGAGCAACTGCCGGATCAGGTCGAGATAGTGGATCGAATGCATGGCGATCTCGACGCGTGGCGCCTTGAGCAGGAATTCCCAAAGCTCCCACGGCGTCGCCAGCGCCAGCCAGGCATCGAAATCGACGATCTCGCCGAACCAGCCCTTGGCGATGGCATCCTTCAGCGCCAGCATCATGGGTGCGAAGCGGAGCTGGAAATTCACCGCCGCCTTGAGCTTCTTGGCGCGGCAGATTTCCAGGATTTCGGTTGCCTCGCCGAGATAGTTGCCCATCGGCTTCTGGATCAATGCGACCGCGCCATCGGGCAGAGCCTTCAGGATCTCGGCGTGCCGACCCGGCGGCGTCGCCAGATCGAAAACCGCGCCCTTGACATCAGCGGCTTCTTCCACCGAGCGGAACGCGGTCACGCCCCATTTCTCGGCCAGGGCCTGCGCCTTGGCCTGGTCCGGATCGTAGAGGCCGGCGACTGGAAAGCCGGCCTTCCTGTAGGCCGGGAAATGTGCGTCGCCAACGATCGATCCTGCGCCGAAGGTGACGATCGGCAAGGGCTTCGACGGCTTTGGCCAGGACTGGACGAGTGAGGCAGGGTCGAAACCGCCCTCAGTCATGATGGAAGACCTCATCCATGGAAGCCCACCACTCACCTTCCTTGCGGGTCGTGAGCGGCTCCTGGCATGGCATGCAGACAGCCCACCATTCCTGCGTCTTCGGATCGGCCGCCATCCTGGCCATATCGGCGGCATAGTCGATGCCGTGATACTCGAAATAGGAAAACAGCAAGTTCTCCGGTCGCTTCAGGTAGATCGAATAATTCTTGATGTTGCAGGCCGAGATCATGGTCAGCACGTCGGGCCAGACGGCGGCGTGGAGGCGGACATATTCCTCGACCTTTTCCGGCTTCAGTCCCAGAACCATCCCCATCCGCTGCATATCAGTTCCCCTATTTGGTGATCGCCGTGGTGAATTCGGCGATGCTCATGGCCTTGACCGCGTCCCAGTCCCAATCGATGCCGATGCCCGGCTCGTCGGGCGCCAGCGCATGCCCATCCTCGATGCGCATGCGCTTGCCGGTCAACTCATCGAGCTGCGGAATGTACTCGACATATCGGCCGTTCTGAACAGCGCAGGTCAGGCTGACATGCAATTCCATCAGGAAATGTGGACACACTGGAATGTCGAAGGCTTCCGCCGCATGGGCGATCTTGAGCCAGGGTGTGACGCCGCCGATGCGGCCGACATCGACCTGCACGATCGAGCAGGCGCCTTTCTGCATGTATTCGCGGAAATGGCGGATGGAGTAGAGCGACTCGCCGATGGCGATCGGCGTCGGCGTCGAGTTGGACAACCTGATATGCCCGTCGATGTCGTCGGCCGGCAGCGGCTCTTCGATCCAGGCAAGGTCGAGCTCGCGCAGCCTTGCCACGCGGCGGATTGCCTCGTCGACCGAGAACCCCTGATTGGCGTCGGTCATGATCTCGTAGCCGTCGCCAACCGCCTTGCGCACCGCCGACAGGCGGGCGAGATCCTCCGACCCATGCGGTCTGCCGATCTTCACCTTCGAGCCGCGAAATCCCCTGGCCTTGGCGGCCAGTGCGTCGTCGACAAGCGCCTGCGTCTCGATGTGCAGCCAGCCGCCTTCGGTCGTGTAGAGCGGGCAGCGGTCCTTGGCGCCGCCGGCGAGTTTCCACAACGGCAGGTTCTGTTTCTTCGCCCTGAGATCCCACAGCGCCGTGTCGATCGCCGCAATGGCGATGGCGGTGATCGCGCCAATGGTGGTGGCATGTGTGGCGAATTCGAGATCGTGCCAGATCGCCTCGATCATGTCCGGGTCGCGGCCGATCAGCCGTGGCACCAGATGGTCCGAGAGAAGCCGCATCACCGACGAGCCGCCGGTGCCGATCGTGTAGCTGTAACCGGTGCCGACCGCGCCGTCGGAATCGGTGATGGTGACGATCGGCGTTTCCTGGCTGACGAAACTCTGGATGGCGTCGGTGCGCTTGACCTTGGGCACAAGGTCCACCATCCGCAGTTCTATCTTTTCGATTCTAGCCATCGGTCAGCTCCGCAATGTCTTTCCGGTCTCGGTGGCAAACAGATGCGCCTGCGACATGTCGAGGCTCATGGCCACTCGCTCGCCCGGCTTGAGCGGCCTCGGGTTCAGCATGCGCGAAACCCAGTCGCTGCCGTTGAATTCGACGAACACCAGCGTCTCGTTGCCGAGCGGTTCGGTGACCGTGATCGGCAGTTCGATCTGGTGGACGTCCGCCGCACCGCCGGAGCTGATACCATGTCCCGTCGGATAGATGTCGTCAGGCCGCAGCCCGAACACGACCTTGTCTCCGGTCGCGACATTGGCCTTGAACTGACCAGGCAAAGGCAGCTTTTCGCCGCTGGAAAAAACCATCTGGCCGTCGTCGATCGTTGCTTCGTGCAGGTTCATCGGCGGCGAGCCGATGAAGCCGGCAACGAAGCGCGTCGCCGGCCGCCGGAACACCTCGTCGGGCGTGCCGACCTGTTCGATATGGCCGTCGCGCATGATGACGATGCGGTCGGCAAGCGTCATCGCCTCGACCTGGTCGTGGGTGACGTAGATCACCGTCGACTGCACCTTGGCATGCAGCTTCTTGATTTCGGTGCGCATCTGCGTCCGGAGCTTGGCGTCGAGATTGGAAAGCGGCTCGTCGAACAGGAAGACGTCGGGGTCGCGCACTATGGCGCGGCCCATGGCGACGCGTTGGCGCTGGCCGCCGGAGAGCTGCGACGGCCGGCGGTCGAGCAATGTGTCGAGGCCGAGGATGGCCGAGGCCTCAGTGACACGGCGATCCATGTCCTCCTTGGCCGCGCCTGCGATCTTCAGCGAGAAGCCGAGATTCTCGCGCACCGTCATGTGCGGATAGAGCGCATAGGACTGGAACACCATCGAGATATTGCGCGAGCGCGGCGGCAAATCGTTGACGACGCGCCCGCCGATCTCGATCGAGCCGGCGCTGATCTCTTCGAGCCCGGCGATCATACGCAATGTCGTCGACTTGCCGCAGCCGGAGGGGCCGACCAGGGCGATGAATTCGCGGTCGGCGATGTCGAGATCGATGCCATGCACGATCCCAACATTGCCGTAGCGCTTGGTCAACTTGCTGAGGGAAACTGTTGCCATGGGATCAGCCTTTCACCGCGCCGGAGGTCAGGCCGCCGACAAGGTGTTTCTGGACGATATAGGTGAGGGTGAGCGCCGGGATGATCATCACCACGGCAAGCGCGCACATGCCGCGCCAGTCGATGGTGAACTCGGCCGTGTAATCGAGCAGGCCGACCGGCAGCGTCTTGGCGCTGACCGAGCGGGTCAGTTGCGAGGCCAGCGCGAATTCGTTCCAGCAGGTCAGGAAGGCGAAGATTGCGGCCGAAGCGATGCCTGGTCCGGCGAGCGGGAACTCGACCTGCCAGAACGCCTGCCAGCGCGTGCAGCCGTCGATCTGCGCGGCTTCCGCGAGATCTTTCGGCACCTGGCGGAAGAAGCCGTCGATCAGCCAGATCGTGAACGGCACGTTGAGCGCGACATAGGCAAGGATTAGCCCGAAATGCGTGTCGATGATGCCGAGCCGCACGTAGAGGAAGAACAGCGGCAGCGACAGCGCGATGCCGGGCACCGTGCGCGTCAGCATCAGGCCCAGGAAGACGCTCGATTTGCCGCGGAAGCGGTAGCGCGCGAAGGCGTAGCCGCCGGCCATGCCGATGGCCACCGCAATCACCGTCGAGGTTACAGAGATGATCAGCGAGTTGCGGAAATATTCGATGACCGGGATGCCGCCCTTGCCGATGCCTGAGAACATCGAGACATAGGCGTCGAACGAAATCTCCTGCGGGATCCACACCGGTGGCTTGGCCATGATCTCGACGGTCGGCCGCAGCGACGACAGCACGATCCACAGGCCCGGCAGGCAGATGGTCAGCATCGCCAGGAACAGGCCGATGCGATAGACGACGCCGGTGAGCCGGCGCTTCAAGCGGGCGGAAGAATTCTCGTCCATTCTCACCACTCCGCACCGATCTGCGTGCGCGCCGCGGCGAGCTTGTTGAAGAAATAGACGGTGAAGGCGATCGACAGCAGGATCGAGAAATAGGCCATGGCGTTGGCCATGCCCATGCGCCCGTCGCTGTAGGCGGTGCGCGCCACCAGCGTCCAGAGCAGCTCCGTGCGGCCCGCCGGTCCGCCATCGGTCATGATCTTGACGATGTCGTAGGCGCGCGCGACGTCGAGCGAGCGGATGGTCATGGCGATATAGGCGAAGGGCATGACGAAAGGCCACGTCACATAGCGGAATGTCTGCCACGGCGTGCAGCCATCGACGCGCGCCGCCTCGATCGGCTCCTTGGGCATGGCGAGCAGGCCGGCCAGGATCAGGATGGCGAAGATCGCCGTCGACGACCAGATCTCGGCGACCGAAATGGCGATGAAGGCGAGATGGCCTTCGATCAGCCACGGTATGGCGTCCTGCGTGATGCCGAGCGACTGCAAGGCATTGTTCACCAGGCCGATATTGTCGTTGAACATGAACTTGAACTGGAAGCCGACGAGGATCGGCGAGAACATCATCGGAAACATCATCAGCGTGCGCAGGATGCGCTGGCCGCGTGTTGCCTTCTCGACCAGCATGGCAAGGCCAAGACCAAGCAGCATTTCGAGATTGAGCGCGATGGTCAGCAAGAGCACCGTGCGCCCGAACGCCCACCAGAAATCGGTGTTGGACAGGATCGAAAGATAGTTCCTGAAGCCGACGAAGACGAAGAACGTCTCGGGCCGCGTCAGGCGGAAGGGCGTGAAGCTGGAGTAGAGCGAGAGCAGCAACGGCACCACGACGACCGCCGCCAGCACGATCATTGCCGGAAGCAGCAGCAGGAATGGCGCGGATGGCTTGAAGCCCTTCATCGGAATCCTGTGGTGTTTGCTTTGGACGCCCGTTGTTCAGGCGCGGGCCGGGTACGGAAAGTCTGTCGTTGATGGTTCAGCGCTCTCGCCGGCGAAGCGCGATCGCCTCCCCCATTCCTGATGGGAGAGGCAGCGTTGGGAGACGGTTCTAGAGCTTGCCGGCGTCCTGGAGGATTTGTGTCGCCTTGGCGGCGGCTTCGTCCAATGCCTGCTTGGAGGTCTTGTCGCCGAGGATCGCCGCCTGTAGCTCCGGATAGACGGCGTTCGAAATCTCGATCCACTCAGGCGTCTGCGGCACGGCAAAGGCGTGTTTGGCCTCTTCCTGGAAGGCGGAGAGAACCTCCTTCTTGTACGGATCGTTCTCGGCCTGCTTCAGGTCCCAGTCCCAGACCGCGGTGCGGGTCGGCAGCGGGCCGGCGGCGGCCTCGAGCTTCTGGCTATCCTCGTTGGTCAGCCACCAGACGAGCGAAGCGGCGGCTTCCTTGTTCGGGCAGTTCTCGGTCACCGAGAAGCCATGGAAACCGGACCAGCCGGTGCGCTTGCCGGAAGACCCTTTCGGCGCGACTTTCACGCCGACATTGCCAGCGACTTTCGACGATTTCGGATCGTTGAAGAAGCCGGCCCAGCCTGGCCAGTCGAGGTTGATGGCGACGGTGCCCGAGGCAAAGCCCTGGCCGAGATCGTCCCACAGGTAGTTGGTGGTTCCGGCCGGCACGGCCTTGGCCTTGTAGAGGTTGACGAACCAGTCGAGCGCGCGGATGCCAGCCTCGGAGTTGAAGACGGGCTTGCCGTCCTTGTCGAGATATTCGCCGCCCTCGGCGACCACCATCTCGTAGAAGCGGCCGTTGATCGCCTCTTCCTTGCCGGCGAACTGGGTGCCGTAGAAATTGGGCGGGTTGGCGAAGAACTCGGCCTGGTCGGTGACTTCCTTCCAGGTGTCCGGCGGCACCAGGTCATAGCCGTATTTCGCCTTGAACTTGGCCTTGTTATCGGCGTTCTCGTAGAGGCTCTTCTGGTAGTAGAGCGCCGAAACGTCGAACTGGGCACGCGGCAGCATTTCCAGCTTGCCGTCGATGGTTGCCGCTTTGATTGTCGACGGCACGAAGGCGTCGATCTCTTCCTTTGGCAGCAATTTGCTGAGGTCGGTGTAGAGGCCTGTATATTGCGGCGCGAAGGAGGAATGGTTCCAGCCGACGCACCAGTTGGTGCTGCCCGAGGCGATGTCGGACTTGAGCTCCTTGTCGATGTCGAAGCCGTTCTTCTTGGTCAGGATGTTGACCTTGGCGCCGGTCGCCTTCTCCCATTCCGGGATCCGCTCGTAGAGCTTTTCATATTGCTGGCCGCCGATCAGCTTCACGTCGACGGTCACGCCTTCGAACTTGCCGGGCAGGTCGCCGGCAAGGGCGGTGCCTGCGCCGAATGCAAGCATCAATGCGCCGGCGCACACGCCGGAAAGCAGTCTGTTCATTGGTATCCTCCCTGGGTGCGCCTCAGCGGCGACCGCAACTCGTCTGATGACAAGAAGCGTTACATTCATATGCAAACAAAACATTTACGGGCACGTCAAGGCGAAATTTGTTTCCGTTCGACCGCATTCCTGCGTATATGAAGAATCGATTTTACTGGAGGGTTGAGGCATGGATGACAGCGAGGACGAGCGCTACCGCGCGCCAGCGCTCGACAAGGGGCTCGACATTCTCGAACTGCTGGCCGGCGTCGACGGCGGCCTGACGCAAGCCGAAATTGCCAAGAAACTCGAGCGCAGCCCCAACGAATTCTACCGCATGCTAGACCGGCTGGTGCGGCGCGGCTATGTCACGCGACTGGACGGCGACCGCTATTCGCTGACACTCAAGCTGTTCGGCCTGGCGCAATTGCACGCTCCGGTGCGCCGGCTGGTTTCCTATGCCACGCCGCTGATGCGCGAGCTCGCGGAGACGTCGCAACAGGCCAACCAACTCGTTGTTTTTGATCGCGGTTCCGCCGTTGTGATCGCTCAGCAGGAGGCCCCGAACTACTGGGGCATCTCGATCCGGGTGGGGTCCCACATCAGCCTGTTCGACACCGGCTCGGGGCATGTGCTGCTGGCTTTCCGCTCGGAGGAAGAACGCCAGATGATGATCTCCGAACATGTCCGCAGCACCGACAAGATGGCGCAGCCGGCCGAATTCTTCACCCGCCTCGACCAGATCCGCGACCGCGGCTATGAGATGATGGCCTCGATGCAGACCGCTGGCGTCTTCAATCTTTCGGCGCCGGTGCGCAGTTCCGACGGCAGGGCGATCGCGGCGCTGTCGATTCCCTACATCACCGTCGTCAACGCGCCCTCGGCGCCCGACATAACCAGGACCATCGAACTGTTGCTGGCCATGGCCGAAAGGTTGTCACGCCTGGCCGGATCGGCGGTTGGTGCATCGGCGTAATTCTTATTTGAATGAAGAATTCCTCCGTGAGATGATCTGAAAAAGCCTGAAGGGAGGAACCTCGCCATGATCGTCGACACCCATCTGCATCTCATAGATCGCTCGGTGCTGCGCTATCCCTGGCTTGCCGGCGTATCGGCGCTCAACCGCGATTTCTCCTATGAGGAATATGCCGGGGAAGCGCGGCGTGTCGGCGTCGAGCGTGTGTTGCATATGGAGGTCGATGTCGATCCAGCCGACATCGAGGCCGAGACCGCTCGGGTCGAAGTTCTGTCGCGGCAATCAGGCAGCATGCTCACCGGAGCGATCGCCTCCTGCCGGCCGGAAGAGACCGGCTTTGCAGCCTATCTCGAACGCCAGCGGGCAAACCCCTTCGTCAAGGGCTTTCGCCGCGTCCTCCATGTCGTGCCGGATAGCCTGTCGGAGGGCGCGCTGTTCCGGGATAACATCAAGCGGCTTGGCGGCACCGGCCTGACCTTCGATCTCGTGGTGCTGCCGCACCAGATTCCGAAAGCAATAGCGCTGGCCGACCTTTCGCCCGATGTCCAGTTCGTCCTCGACCATTGCGGCGTGCCCGACATCAAGGGCGGAGCCGAGCATCCATGGCGCGAACATATGAGCGAGATCGCGCGGCGTCCGAACGTCATCGCCAAGATTTCCGGCGTCGTCGCCTATGCCGATCCCGGCAGCTGGACCGTCGAGACGCTTCGGCCTTACGTCGAGCACACAATCGGTGCGTTCGGCTGGGACCGTGTCGTCTGGGGCAGCGATTGGCCGGTCTGCACGCTTGGCGGCGGTCTTTCGACCTGGGTGGCGGCGACCCATGCGTTGCTTTCAGGCTGCTCCATTGCGGAGCGCGAGCGGCTGTTGTCCGCGAATGCCCGCAAGCTCTGGCGGTTGGACTGACTGGCTCTCTCAGATGGTCGTCGAGACGTGCCGTTCGCGGCCGTAGAGCGAGACCAGCAGCACGATGATGAAACCCAATGCTGCTTGCACCGCAGAGGGCTGGAAGCCGAGGCCGATCAGCAGCGTGTTGATCTCGGTCAGCACCAGCACGCCGGCGATCGTGCCGAGATAGCTGCCGCGCCCGCCGACCAGGGCCGCGCCGCCGACGACGACCGCGGCGATGGTCTGGAACAAATAGGGCTGGCCGACATCGCCATAGGCCGAGCCGGTGAAGCCGAGCAACAGCACGCCGGCCACGGCGGCGAAGAAGGCGCTCGCCGCATAGGTGATGACCCACATGCGGACCGGGTCGATCAGCGCCAGCGGTGCGGCGCCGGGATTGCTGCCAAGCGCATAGAGCCGGCGCCCGTAGGGCGTCCGTTCGAGCACCAGCACGACGAGCGCTGCCAGCACGACGAGGCTGGGCACCAGCCATGGCACCGGCAGTGGCCCGGCCGATCCGCCGATCGACACGAAGCTGGAAACCGCTTGCGGTGCCGAGCCCGAGGGGAAGCCGGCTGTCCACAACAGCACCAGCCCCTGCACGACCATGCCGATGCCGAGCGTGACGATGAGCGGCTGGATGTCGAGGCTGCGCGAGATCAGTCCGTTCAGCCCGCCGATGAGAACCGCCAGCACGCCGACAAGGCCGCAGACGAGCAAGAAGTTCCAGCCGTCGCCGTAAAGCTGTGCGGCCACGACATTGGCAAAGCCGATGACGAAGGGAATGGACAGGTCGATGCCGCCCATGATGACAACCAGCGTCTGGCCGATCGAGGCGACTGCCAGCAGCGAAGCGAGCACCAGCATGGCGCGCACGGCGAACGGCGAAGAGTAACCGGGAATGAGGACTGCGCCGGCAAGATGCAGAAGGGCGGCGACGCAGAAGGCGCCCACGACGCGGGCATTGGTCCTCGCGAATAGGTTTCGCTTGGCGGCCATGTCAGCGCCCCCTCATGGCAAGACGTTCCTGCAGCGCGGTCAGCATCACCGCCAGCACCAGTATCGCGCCATAGGCGATCTGCAGTACGAAGGTCGAGACGTTGAATGTCGTCAGCACGCTCTGCAGCAGGAAGATGTCGATCGCGCCGATCGCGGCTCCTGCCACACCGCCACGGCCACCGGCCAGGCTGACGCCGCCAAGCGCGACGGCGGCGATGGCGATCAGCGTGTAGGTCGGTCCTATATTGGGGTCGGCCGAACCGATCAAGGCTGTCAGCATCAGCCCCGCGCATCCGCCGAAGATGCCGGTCATCACATAGGCGATGAAGCGGACGCGGGTGACATCCACACCGGCGGTGTAGGCGGCGCGGTCATCGCTGCCGACCGCCATCAACTGGTCATAGTAAGGCGTGCGCCGCACCAGCCACCAGGCGATGAACATCGCCGCCAGCGGCAGCATCGACAGCGGACCGGACAGCGCCTTGAGCCAGGCCGGCGCGGGACCGATCGGCGCCGGCAGGATCGTCAGCGTGATGCCGGTGAGGATCAGATAGGTGCCGAGCGTCGCGACGATCGGCTGGATGCGCACGACTGTCGCCAGAAAACCGTTCGCCGCACCGATTAGCGCGCCGATGAGCAAAGCCGCTGGTACGAGCATCAGAGGCGAGGAGATGCCGGCTTTGAGGAAAAGCACCTGGATCACCATGGCGTTGACGAAGCCCATCAGCGGCCCGACCGAAATGTCGATGCCGCCACGGCCGGCGAGGATCACCGGTGTCGAGGCGATCGCCGCTCCGATCAACGGTGCTGCCAGTCCGACCAGCGCGCCCCACGATCCCGGCTGGAACCGCCCCGGGCTGAGGATGAGATTGACCGCAAGCAGGACCACCAGCAGCACGACCGCGAAGCCGACGTTTCGCCCAAGAGACAGGAGGCGCGTGAGAGGGCTCATGCTGCGCGTCCGAACATGGCAGAGATCACGCTGTCGGTGGTCATCGCTTCACCGGAGATTTCCGCCGCGACCTTGTTTTCCCTGAACACCAGCACGCGCTGGCACAGGAGAAGAATCTCCTCGATTTCGCTGGACAGGATGACGAGCCCCATGCCGTCCGCGGCCAGCCCGCGAAAGACATCGTAGAGTACATGCCTTGTCGCCACGTCGACGCCGCGCGTCGGATCGTTGAGAAGCAGGATCGCGGGTTCCAGCGCCAGCGCCCGTGCCAAAAGCACCTTCTGCTGGTTGCCGCCCGACAGGGTGGTGATCGGCGCATCGGGCCGGGGCGCGACGATCGATAGCTTTTCCCGGTAGACATCGTAGCGTGCCTTGCGCGCCGCGGGACTGATCAGGCCAAGGCGCGTGTCGCGCGACAGTGTCGAGACGGCGAAATTGTCGAGCACCGACTGCGTCGGGAAAATCCCGTTGGCGCGCCGGTCGCGCGGCAGATAGGCAATGCCGCTGGCCACTGCCTTGCGGAAGCCTGTGATCTTGCGGAATGCGCCCATCTCGATCCAGCCGCCAAGTGGCGGCGCCAGGCCGGCGAGCATCTTGAGGAACAGCTCCTGGCCGTGCCCGTCGAGGCCAGCAAGGCCGACGATCTCGCCGGGAGCGATGGTTTGCGTGATCGCGCTGGCGCCCGGCGCGATGACAAGGTCGCGGACGGCTAGGCCTGGAGCGGCGCGATCAACCATGCGCCAGCTCCGCCGCCGTGCGTGGCGCCATCGCCTTCAGCAATTCCGACGGCGTCGAGGCACCGCGTTCTTCGGTGCGCACCACGCTGCCGCCGCGCAGGATTGAGATGCGATCCGAAAGCGACACCACTTCGTCCATGCGGTGCGTGATGAACAGGATGAGGCAGCCTTCGCCGGCCAGCGCGCGCATCAGCGGAAAGACGGATTCGCGATCGGCGAAGTCGAGCGCGGCGGTGACTTCGTCGAGGATCAGGATTTTTGGATTGCGCACGATCGCGCGGGCGAGAACGACCAGTTGCTGCGCGGCGAGCGGCAACAGGCCGGCGGGCCTGTCGAGGGGCACGTCGGTGACGGCGAAGCGCTTGAGCGCTGCTCCCGCCCTGTCGCGGCGTTCGTTGCGAGGCACGGCGCGCCGTAGCAGGCCGTCGAGGCCAAGCAGGATGTTGTCGGCCACGCTGCGATCGGGCGCGACCAGTACCTCCTGGAATACCGTGGCAAAACCTTGTGCCTGGAATGCCGAGGGGCTCGTGCCCGAGAACGGCTTGCCCTGCAGCAGGATGGCACCACTGTCCGGCTGGACGATACCGGACAGGAGCTTGACCATCGTGCTCTTGCCCGAACCGTTCTCGCCCAGGATGGTGTGGATGGTACCCGCCCGGAACGCGATCGAAGCATCCGCGAGCGCGACCGTCTCGCCGTAGCGTTTGGATATGTTCGTGATCTCAAGCATGCGGTGTTTCGAAGCTGGCAAGCCGGATCCCCGAAAGGAGCCGGCTCGCTGAGATTTTATCTGTCGCAGGCGTCAGTTTGCGCCGGCATCACTTTGCACAGGCATCTGGCACCTTCGAATAATCCCAGCCCTTGGTCGGTGCCGGGTTCGAGAAATAGGCGTCGAGCCATTCCTCCGGCATCGGGTCCGTCGGCGGTATCGGGAAGATCGAGACGGCATCGGTCGTCATGCAGTCCTTGTACCATTGGCCGAGATCGGCGTTGTGAACCGGCGGGATCGGGATCAGCAGCGTGTTCAGCTTCGGCTTCTGGCCGTCGAGCATGCGCTCGCCGACACGGAACAGCGTCTCGGCCGTCCAGTGCGGCAGCACGGCATGGCCTTCGAAGCGGTATTTGTCGGGGTTGGCCTTCCAGTAGCCCAACGCGTCGCCCGTGATCGAGCCGGTGATCAGTGGCGCCGGGCGACCGGCTTCGGCGAAGGCCTCGGCAACGACGCGGCTTTCGCTGCCGGTCGTCCACACCGCGTCGATCGGCGCCGGGTTGGTGGCGATCGCCTGCAGCACCACGGTCTTGGTGACGTTGGCCGTCCAGTTGCCGTTGACGGTGCGCGAAATCTTCAGCTTCGGATTTTCGGCCAGCGCCTTGTCCGCGCCCTGGCGTTCCTGGACGACGATCGGGTGACCTGCAATGCCTTCGACGAGCAGGATGCTGGCGCCGTCCGGCTGTGCCTTGCCGATCGCCGTCATCATGTCATAGCCCCAGCGCGCATAGTTGGAATCGACATTGATCGCGTTCGCACTGGTCACCGAACCGGCGGCGGTGATGAACGGAATGCCGGCCTTGGCGGCTGCGTCGATGGCATCGTCGAGTGCGGTGGCGGAGCCCGGAATCGAGGTGATGATCGAGCACTTCTTGTCGATGAAGGCGCGGATCTGGTTGATCTGCTGGCTGGCGTCGTTGTTGGAATCGGAAACCTCGAAGCTCGACACCGTGCCGTCGGCGATCAGCCCGTCGACGAGCCGCTTCAACTCCTTGGTCACCGTCACCCGCCAGGGATTGCCCTGGTAGGATTCCGAGTGGCACCACTTCCACGGCTTCGACGGCGGGGTGAAATTGTCCCAGGCCGAAGGCAGCACCTTCTGCGGCGCGCCGTCATACTGCGCCTTGAGTTCGGTCGGCAGCCCGCCGATGACGCCCTGCACATCCTGCGCGTAGGAAGTGGTTGCCAGCGAGGCGAGGGCGGTAGCGGCCAGCAGGCCGCGGGTCTTGTTTTTCATTGTTCTCCTCCGTTCGGTTTCGTTTCAGGCTCCTCCACCGGCAGCGCCGGACACCTGCGCCAGTGAACTCTCCCGGAACAGGCGATTGAGATCGGCAACGACCTGGGCGGCCTTGTGCCCTGAACTCATGCCGGAAAGGATGCGTTCGGACGCCGCCTGCTGGAACGCCATGTAGCCGTCATGGCGCGGCCGCACCCATGAGCCTTCCAGCGTCGCGCGCGTATCGCGATAGAAATTGCCGGCCGCCGCGTTGACCGTCCGGTCCTCCCAGGCGGCGGCGTGGCCGGGCTGTCCGCCGGCGGCGGCGTAGGGACCGCGCTGGACATCGCCGCTGGCGACCCAATAGGCGAAGTCGATCGCGGCATCCCTGACTTTGGAAAAGGCCGACACCGCTATGCCGGTGCCGCCGAGCGCCGAACCGATCGGCCCGTTCGAGCCGATGACCGGGATGTCGGCGAATGCCAGCTGGTGTGCGCGAAAGCCCGCGACCGCATAAGAGACGTAGCCGTAGATCAGCGGTGCGCAGACGATGCGGGAACCGGCCTCCGCCATGCGCTCCGAAACGGCGATCGGATCCATCTCGAAGCAGGCCGGCTCGACCAGAGCCGCGATCTCGCGCATCGTCTCGAAGACTTCGCTGCCGGTCTCGATGCCGATGAGATCGCGGGATGGATCGGTCGCGCAGGAATGTCCAAGATTGCCGGCCAGCGTATAGAACACCATCAGCACATGGGGTGGGCGCAGCGGCAACAGCACGCGGCCTTGCCGGGCGAGATCGAGCACATCGCTCCAGCGCGCTGGCGCTGCATCAAGTGCATCCGGCCGCCATGCCTGCACCTGGCTGGCGGCATCTATCGGGAATGCCCATTGCCGCCCTTGCCAGTTGTAGCTCCGATAGGACTGGCCGACGCTGCCCGAGGCAAGCGCGGTGCGCTCGGCCTCGCGGCCGGCGACATCCAGTGGCGCGAGGCAACGCTCCGCCGTGATCTGGCCGACATGCGGGTGGTCGATGACGATCAAATCATACGTGCGCGCCAGTTCCTCGACCGGGAAGGACTCGAAATCCTGGAGCGAGCGCTTGTCCCATTCGACGGCGACACCGGTCTTCTGCTGCCAGAGAGCAGAGCAGGCGACCATGGGGTCGTAGCCGCGCGGATGGCTCCAGGTCATGCCCCTGAGGGCGGGCACTAGAGTGAGCGTGGTCACAGGCCGAACTCCCGGCGGATTGCGGCACTGTGCTCGCCGATGCGCGGTGCCGCTCGATCGACCTTGGCCCTGATGCCATCGACCCTGAGCGGCGAGCTGGTGGTGAGGATCGAGACATCGTCCTCGCGCGTCACCGTCTGCAGCATGTCGAGCGACTGGAACCCTTCGCTGGCCAGCATTTCCGGCCAGGTCAGCACCTTGGCGCACCAGATGTCGGCGGGCTCGAGGATATCAAGCCATTCGTCGATGGTCTTGGTGGCGATCCGCTGCGCGATGATCGCCTTGATGTCGTCACGCGCGGTGAACCACGATGCCGGTTTGTCGCGATAGGGCGCCAGCTCATCGAGCGATAGCAGGTCGGCGAGCTTCGGGATCGGCGTCATGGCGATGGCGAGATAGCCGTCCTTGGCCGGATAGACGCCGTAAGGCGCCGACAGATAGGCATGCGCGCTGCGGAAGCTGGAGCGGCGCGGCAGGCGGCGGCCGTCATTGAGATGCGTGGTCAGCACCTCGAACTGGAAATCTACCAGCGCTTCCAAAAGGCTGGTTTCAATATGGCTGCCTTGACCGGTGATGCCGCGCCGCACAAGTGCCGCCAGGATGCCTTGCGCGCAGGCCGCACCTGCCAGCATGTCGCCGATGGCAAGCCCGAACGGCACCGGCCCCTGGTCCTCGTCGCCGTTCAGCCACATCACCCCGGAGCGCGACTGTGCCAGCAGGTCCTGGCCGGGCCGCTTGACCCATGGGCCGTCTTCGCCATAGCCGCTGATCGAGGCGTAGACGAGCCGCGGATTGATCTTGCGGACGGCTTCGTAGTCGAAGCCGAGCCGCTCGATGACGCCCGGCCGGAAATTCTGGATCAGCACGTCGGCCTGGGCCAGCAGCCCGCGCAGCGCCTTCAGGTCGGCCTCGTTCTTGAGGTCGATGGCGAGGCTTTCCTTGGCCCGGTTGATGGCATGGAAGATAGTGGAATCGCCGCCGATTTCGGTGTCGCTGAGATAGAGCCGGCGCGACAGGTCGCCGCCATCCGGGCGCTCGATCTTGATGACGCGGGCGCCGAGATCGAGCAGCCTGAGCGAGCAGTAGGGCCCGGACAGGAACTGGCTCATGTCGACGACGACGAGACCGGCAAGCGGCAATTCGGCCAAAGCCGGCATTCTTATTTCTCCGTCTTGCCGACGAAATCGGCAGGGTCGCGGTACTTCACCGTCTGCAGGTGCTCGCAATACAAAACGAGTTCGCCTTCGCCCTTGAACACCTCATAGCTGGCGCGGATCAGGCCCATCTCCTTGTAGCGGGGCGTCTTGTCCAAATTGGAGCGGATCGAATAGATCGTGTCGCCGATGAAGACAGGCTTTATGAAGCGGAGCTTGTCGTAGCCATAGGAAAAGGCGTTGACGCAGTTGGTGGCGACCAGTCCCAGGCCAGCCGAAAAGACGAAGGCGCCGGCGATCAGCCGTTTGCCGAAAATGCCTTCGTCCTCGGCAAACATCTGGTCCTGTACGTAGGGGTGGATGTCGAGCACCAGCGTGTTGAAAAGGTGGCTGTCGCCTTCCGCCATCGTGCGCCGCAACGAGCGGATTTTCTGGCCGACCGGCCAGTCCTCGTAGAACCAGTTCTCGGCATTCCAAACCGGCAGCGCGGCGTGATCGGCCGGCATGTTCTTGGGGTGCGTCGAGGCGACGCCGACAGTGGGCGCGAAGTCGTTCATGGCTGGCTCCGCCGATCTCGCAGGAGGCTTCGCGCAACCGTTCGAACACGCATCGAGGCGCAGGAATGCACGACGTCTCCTCCCGTCAATCTTCTTTTGTAAATAGTATTTTCACATATGGGGTTGCGTTGCAAGCGTGAACAGGCGAAATTTTGGCCGGTCCCGCGGCACCCGAGCGCCCGTGGGCAGGGGAGGAAATCATGAGCAACGCCTGTCTGGTCTTCATCGGCTGCCTGAACCGGGCAGCGCCGTATTTTCAGGGCGCGCGCGGCGTCGGCCTCAGCGTCTACAGCTTTGATGAGAAAACACTGGAAACCAAAAAGCTGGCCGAGACCGATGACGTCGACAATCCGACCTTCCTGTCGGTGACGCCGGATGGCACGCGGATCTACGCCAATTCGGAAGTCTTCACCTGGCGCGAGGGAACCGTTTCCGCCTACGGCTTCGATCGTGGCTCCGGGACGCTCACCTACCTGAACAAGCAGCCATCGCTGGGCAGCATCGCCGCCCACAACACCATCACCCGCGACGGGACGAAGCTGCTGGTCGCCAATTACGGCATGGGCGAGGGCGGTCCGGATCGCGCCGTGGCAGTCTATGGTTTCGACAAGGATGGCGCGTTGACGCCGCCGCTGGCCAGTGTCTCGCATAAGGGAACTGGCCCGAATGCGACCCGGCAGGAGCGTTCGCACGCCCACAGCGTCACCGAGACCATTGCCGGCGGAACGGCCATCGTCGCCGACCTCGGCATCGACCGGCTGGTGTCCTACCGGATCGAACGGAATGGAAGCCTGAGCAAGCTTGCCGAATCCGAGTTGCCGCCGGGCGCCGGTCCGCGCCATCTGGCACTGCATCCGAACGGGCGCTTCGTCTTCGTCATGAACGAGCTGGATTCGACCGTGGTGTCGATGAAGTTCGACGAGGCGAGCGGCAAACTCTCCATCGTCGACGCCAAACCGGCGGTGCCGGCCGAGGCGCGCGACAGCAACCATTGCGCCGATATCCAGATCGCGCCGGACGGCCGCTTTGTCTACGGCTCCAACCGTGGTCACGACAGCGTCGTCATCATGGCGATCGCCCAGCAGACCGGTGCACTGAGCCTCGTTGGCTATGTCCCCTGCGGCGGTGCGACGCCGCGCAACCTGGCGCTGACGCCGTCAGGCGGTCATCTGTTCTCGGCCAACCAGAATGGCGACCGCATCTCGATCTTCGCCCGCGATGCCGACAGCGGCATGCTGGCCGACAGCGGACGTGCCATCGGCATCGGCACGCCGATGTGCGTCAAGATCGTGCGCTGAACCGCTCGCAACGACGCCTCGAAGCCTGGGATAAGACTGACCGGGGCTCAGGCCTGTTGGATGGCCGAGAGCTTCCAGTTCGAGCCGTTCTCGCGCATGAATGTCCACAATTCGGTCGTCTCCGTCGGATGGTCATCGTCGCCCTCGACGGCCTTGCCGCTGGCTCGTTCGCGCATCACGTCACGAGACTCGTAGCGCAATGCGGCCGTGGCGTAGTCGCGGTCGTCCTCACGCCAGCTTTCCGCGATGTCGGCCTGCAGCAAGGTGATGTCCGATACCTCGTTCCTGAGACCTTTCTGGGCATTGTCGGCCAACTCTTCGGACAGATAGGACACCATCTCGGGAGTCGTCGCCCGGCGCAGGGCGGCATGGTCTTCGCGTCCGAATGCTTCCTGGACATCGGTCAACAGTTGCTGAAATGCGTCGAGGTCGGTCTGGGCCAGCGTAATCTCCTCGGAGCCGCCGGTCGGAGAACTTCCACCCGAACCGCCGCCAAAGCCGGGGATTGTGAAAGAACCTGCCGATTGCTGCGGTGATGCAGCGCGGTTCTCAAGCCGCGAAGCCGGGGCATTGCCGGCACCGGCGAGCGCAGGACCACGCGCGGATTGCGACCGGAAGAACCTGATAGCCAGCATGATGGCGCCGCCGATGAGCACGGCCTGAAGCAGGAAACCGAACATGCCGGCGAGGCCGCCGAATCCTTGGCCCAGGAGCAGCCCGATCAGGCCGCCGATCAGCAGCCCGCGCATCATCGTTCCACCGAAGCCGCTCATGAAGCCGGGCCTCTGCAGGCCCGCCTGCGGCTGCCGGGCGGGGTTGTTCACACCGGTGTTGGGTGTCATCGACCGCTCGACCGGAGCGGTCGGCGCCGGTGCGGTCCTTGTCGGCGGCGCGGATTGGAAGGTACGCATGCCACGGCTGCCGAAACTGCCGCCGCGACGGGCCTCGGCATGATCGATCGCGACCATGGAGAACGCCAGGAACAGTCCTGCAAAGAGGGCGGCAAATCGGTTTGTGCGCGGAATCATCGGGATGGACCTTATCGATGTGGTTTTTGAGATTTCAGCAAACGACGGCCCGGTACCGGGCGGCGCCATGCCTCAATCGAACAATTCTTCGAAGAATGATTTCTTCCGCTTCGGATAGCGGTGGCCCTGCGAGCGGGAATAGTCGTCATCGCGGCCCTGGCTGTGTTGTGGCTGGGAGAATGGCGCCGGCTGCGGCGCGGGCGACGCCTCCCTGCCGGAACGTTCGATGATCTTGTCGAGTTCGCCTCGATCAAGCCAGACGCCGCGGCACTGCGGACAGTAGTCGATCTCGATACCCTGGCGTTCGCTCATTGTGAGCGCGACGCGGCAGGAGGGACAAACCAAACCAAGGAGGGAAGATGTCATATGGGGCTCCAAACCAAAAGGAAATGAGCCCGCTTGACCGAAAGGTATGGAAACGGGCCCGTTATAGCGGTCCGACATCACAATCGCCAAGAACGATCGTCAGAGGGGCCCGGCCCGCAGGGGACAGTTAGGAATGCGGGACCGTGCCTTCAAGGGCGATATTGCCGCGAGAATGATTTGTTCGCCGTTGCGGCCCTTCAGAGCGTCACCACGATCTTGCCGAACTGTTCGTTCGACTCGAGATAGCGATGGGCCTCGACAATCTGGTCGAAGGCAAAGGTCCTATCGATAATTGGCCTCAGCGTGCCGGTCTCCAGGCCTCCAAGGATAAATGCCTTGGCGGCTTCCAGCTTGGCCGGGTTGCCGGTGATCTCGTGGACCAGGTAGCCACGCAGCGTCAACGTCTTGCCCAACACCGCAGCCAAAGGGAACGGCGTCGGCTCACGGCTGAGGCCGCCATATTCGATGAGAATGCCGCCAGGTGACATGGCCGCTGTCAGTGGCTCGAAGATCGGGCCGCCGACCGCATCCAACACAACGCGGACGCCTGGCGGTCCGGCGATTTCCATTAGCCGGGCCTTCAGATCCTCCTCGGCCAGGATCACGACTGCTGCCGCTCCGGCGTCGAGCAGGGCTTGTTTCTTCGCCGATGTCCGCGTCACCGCGATCGCCGTCGCGCCGACACTGTTGGCGATCTGGATCGCGGCAAGTCCGACACTGCTCGACGCCGCCGTGATGACGACGACATCTCCACCGCGTAGCCTGGCAATGTCGATCAGCGCGCCGTGGGCGGTGAGATATTGCATCCAGACGAATGCTGCCGTTCGCCAGTCGAGCGATGGCGGGTGTTTGACGACGAGCGCGGCGGGATATGTGACCAGTTCGCCATAGGCCGGCCAGCGAACCATCGATTGCGGCGGGATGATGCTGACGGCATCGCCCGTTGCGAAATCCGCGACGCCTTCGCCCACCGCCTCGACGACGCCGGCCGCTTCCAGGCCAAGTCCGGAGGGCAGGGCCGGTGTCTCGATATAGGTTCCCGCACGCAGCAATGCCTCGGCGCGGTTGAGGCCCAGCGCCTTGACGCGGATCTGCACCTCGCCCGCACTTGGCGGGGGAAGGTCGACATCCTCGATGCGCAGTACCTCGGGACCGCCATGCTGGTGGAAGCGGACAACACGTGTCATTCGGGATACTCCAAATCATTTGAACCGAATGAGCTATGCAGGGAACGCTCTCGCGGATAAATGGCGGTACAGATAAAGCAGTAGAAACCAGGAGTTCCGAATATGGATCGGCTCGAGAGCATGGCTGTCTTCGTTAGGGCGGTCGACCTCGGCTCGTTCGCTGCTGCTGCCGTCGCACTCGATCTGTCCGGACCGATGGTCGGCAAGCACGTCCGTTTTCTCGAGGAGCGCCTCGGCGTGCGCCTCATCAATCGCACCACACGGCGGCAAAGCCTGACCGATTTCGGCCGCGCTTACTATGAGCGCTGCAAGATTGTGCTGGCCGAGGCTGAAGCCGCCGATGCGCTCGCCGCCGACCAGCTCTCGGAGCCACGCGGAAAACTGCGCGTCACCATGCCGGCGCATTTCGGCCGCCACTGCGTGACGCCCGTGCTGCTGCAGCTGGCGCGGCAATATCCGATGCTGGAACTCGATCTGTCCTTAAGCGACCGCTTCGCCGACCTTGCCGAGGATGGCTACGACCTTGCCATCCGGACCGGCGAATTGGACGACAAGGCCGGCGTGATCGCGCGCCGCGTCGCACGCCAAGGCATGGTCGTCTGCGCAGCGCCCTCCTATCTCGGAATTCATGGCGAACCACGAGGGATCGAGGACCTCGCCGATCATCAGTCGATTGTCTATCGCCGGCTCGGCCAGGTCGTTCAGCCATGGCTGTTTGCGCGTGAAGGGCAGCCCCTTCAGGAGATCTTGCCAACCGGCCGATTGCGGCTCGACGACCTAGACGCCATCGCCGATGCCGCGGTCGATGGCATGGGGATTGCCTGGCTGCCTTGGTGGCTGGTTCGCGAGCGCATTCGGGCAGGCGCGCTGGCGGTGCTGTTGCCGGACCAGCCGCGCCATCTCTACGACTGCCATGCCCTTTGGCTGCAGACGCCGCATCTGCCGCTCAAAGTGCGACTGGCCGTCGACGCGCTGGCGACCGCCTTGCCGAAATTGATGGCGTGATCGCCCGTCGCGGTTAGCTCTTCCGTGAACCAATGCGCACTTCCGGCCTTTGCGGCGCCGCTTTCCCTGCCATATGAAGGTGGCTGGTGGAATTTGCGCATCGTGGGAGAGACAGTTGACCAAAGGTTCGGATCTGTTCGTGGCAGCCCTCGAAAATGAAGGGGTCGACCGGATCTTCGGCATTCCCGGCGAGGAAAATCTCGACATCGTCGAATCGATCCGCCGCTCGTCGATCCAGCTGATCCTGACCCGCCACGAGCAGGCGGCCGCCTTCATGGCCGCCACCTATGGCAGGCTCACCGGCAAGGCAGGCGTGTGCATCACCACGCTTGGTCCCGGCGCGCTCAACCTGACGACCGGCTCGGCCTATGCGCTGCTCGGCGCGATGCCGATGATCATGATCACAGGCCAGAAGGGCATTCTGTCATCGCGGCAGGCACGCTTCCAGATTGTCGACATCGTCGCGGCGATGAAGCCGCTGACCAAGCTGTCGCGCCAGATCGTCTCGCCGAAGATGATCCCCTCGCTGGTGCGCGAAGCCTTCCGTGTCGCACAGGAGGAGCGTCCCGGCCCCGTGCATCTGGAACTGCCGGAAGACATTGCGGCGGCGGAGTGCGAGCCGATAGCACTCGTGCCGACGCACCCGGTCGAATTGCCTCTGGCCAGCGCCACCGCGCTCGATCGTGCCGCCCGCATGATCATGGAGGCCAAGCGTCCGCTGCTGATGTTCGGCGCGGCGGCGTCGCGGCCGCGCGTGACGCCCGATGTCGCCCAGTTCGTGCTGCGCACCCAAATTCCCTATTTCACCACGCAGATGGGCAAGGGCACCGTGCCCGGCGGCACCGAGCTCTACATGGGAACGGCAGCCCTTTCCGAGCGTGACTATGTGCACGAGGCCATCGAGCAGGCCGATCTGATCATCACCATCGGCCACGACACGGTCGAGAAGCCGCCTTTCATCATGGGCGCCAGGGGACCGAAGGTCATTCATGTCGGCTATCAAACCGCCGACGTCGAGCAGGTCTATTTCCCGCAAGCCGAGATCGTCGGCGACCTTGGCCCTTCGCTGGCGCTGCTGGCCGATCGCATCGAGGGCAAGATCCCCAATGCGCAGGCCCTGTTGCCGCTGCGCGAAGGCATTTTGAGCCGGATCGCGGCGCGCGCCACCGAAGACCGCTTCACGCCGCAGCGCATCGTGCACGATGTCCGCGCCGTCATGCCGGCGGACGGGATCCTCGCCCTCGACAACGGCATGTACAAGATCTGGTTCGCGCGCAACTACCGCACGCGCATGGCAAACACGCTGCTGCTCGACAACGCGCTCGCCACCATGGGTGCCGGCCTGCCGTCGGCGATGATGGCGGCACTGCTCTATCCCAGGCGCCGTGTCATGGCCATCTGCGGCGACGGCGGCTTCATGATGAACAGCCAGGAACTGGAGACCGCCGTCAGGCTCAAGCTCAACCTCGTGGTCCTGCTGCTTGAAGACCACGCCTATGGCATGATCCGCTGGAAGCAGGCGGTCGACGAATTTCCGGATTTCGGCATGACCTTCGGCAATCCCGACTTCGTCAGATACGCCGAGGCCTATGGCGCCAGGGGGACCAGGGTTGGCGAGATCGCCGACTTGCAGCCGGCGCTGGAACGGGCCTTCACCGGCGGCGGCGTGCATCTCGTCGTCGTGCCCATCGACTATTCCGAAAACACCAGGGTGCTCGTCGACGAACTGCGCGAGCGGCTGCCGGCGCCGCAAGCGAGTTGACGGCGGCAAAGCCGCCGTCAGGATTGCCTGGAGCCGTCGCCGAAGCTCCTACAGCTTGCAGTAAGGCGTGACCGGCGCGATCGTCCCGAAATCCTTGACGATCTCGTAGCTGATGCCGTCGGCCGCCGCCTTGCCGACATAGGAATGGCAGAGCGTGTGGTTGTTGCTGGCATCGACGCGGATCTTGCCTTGCGGCGCGTCGAACTCGATCGTCGGCAACGCCTTGAGCACATCGTCGTCCTTCAGCGACCCGGCCTTCTCGGCGGCCAGCGCGTAGAGATGCAGGCCGTTGTAGCCGGCTTCGCCGATGCCGTTGACCATCTTCTCCTGGCCGAACTTTTCGCGGAAGCTCGCGATGAACTTCTTGTTGACCGGATTGTCGAGCGCCATCCAGTAAGGCTGCGGTGCATAGGTGCCGGCGGCGACGCCGGGCGGCAGCGCGTCCTTGTTGAAGACCTCGTCGAGTGGCGCGATCAGCGGCTGCTTGATGTCGAAAGAACGATACTGCTTGAGCTGGGTGACGGCGTCGTTGCCGACCACCATCGACCACACGACATCGGGCTTCAGCGATTTGATCTTCTGGAATGCCGGGCCGAAATCCGTTGTGCCGAACGGATAATAGTCCGCGCCGATGATCTTGCCGCCGGCCTTCTCATAGGCTGCCGTGATCGCCTCGGTCATCTTCTGCGGCCAGGCATAGTCGGAGGCCATGACGTAGATGGTCTTGCCGAGATTCTCGGCCACCCACGGCATCATCGGGTCGACCTGCTGCATCGGGATCGGGCCGGTGGCGACGAAGTAACGGTTGCATTCGCCGCCTTCGAAATTGGTCGGATAGAAGAACAGCTTCTTGGCCTTCGAGGTCACCGACAGCGTAGCGCTTCGCTCTGGCGAAATGATCGTGCCCATGACCACGTCGACCTTGTCTTCGTTGATGAGCTTGCGCGCCTTGTCGATCGAGCCCTTGGTCGTGGTCTGGTTGTCCTCGATGAACAACTCGACCTGGCGGCCGCCAATGCCGTTGGCGGCGTTGAGCTCGGCCGCGGCGAGCTTGTAGCAATTGAGCAGCGTCTCGCCGAGGATCGCCTGCAGTCCGGTGATCGGGATCGACAGGCCGACCTTGACGGTGTCGGCGGCGCGCAGGATCGACGGCGCGCCGACCATGGCGAACGCGGCGGCAGCCCCGCCGGATTTCAGGATCGTTCTTCTGCTTATCATTGTTATGTTCCCTTCCAGTCCAGGCGCGCCCCATGCACGCCTTGCAAAGCCAACAAATCTTGGGCGCGCATCAGGCGCGCCTTTACAGGGCCAACAAATCCTTCAGCAGGGTCTCGTCGGCGAACGCTTGCGGCGTGCCTTCGTGCACGATCCTGCCCTTTTCCATCACCAGGCAGCGGTCCGCCGCCTTCAGAACGAGATCGAGATTCTGCTCGACCAGCACGATCGCGATGCGGCGTTCGCGCGCGATGCGCGGCACCAGCTCGGCGATGGCTTGTACGATGTTCGGCTGTATGCCTTCCGAAGGTTCGTCGAGCAGCAGAACCGAGGGCAGGCCGCACAAAGCGCGGCCGATCGCCAGCATCTGCTGCTGTCCGCCCGAGAGTGTGCCGGCGACTTGTGTTTCACGCTCACGCAGGATCGGGAAATAGCCGAAGATGTCGTCGGGAATGCCGCCGTCGCCGCGATCCCTGGCGGCGCGTGTGCCGACCTCCAGGTTTTGCCGCACGGTCAGCTGGTTGAAGATGCCGCGGCCCTGCGGCACATGGGCGATGCCCGCCCGTGCCCGGCGGAAGGCCGGCGCGTTGGTGAGATCCTGGTCGCCGAGCACCACGGCGCCGCCGCTCGCCTTCAGGCCGCCGGCGATGACGCGCAGCAGCGTCGTCTTGCCGGCGCCGTTGCGGCCGAGCAGGCCGACGACTTCACCTGATGCCACGCTAAGATCGATGCCGTTCAGCACCGGGAGCAGCCCATAACCGGCCGAGACGGCAAGTGTCCGCAGCATGGTCAGCGCCTCCCCAGATAGACGTCGCGGACCATCTCGTCGGTCTCGATGTCGTGGAAAGGGCCGCTGCGCAGCCGGCGCCCCTGATGCAGCACCAGCGTTTCGCAGTTCAGCGCCCGAACGAAGCGGATGTCGTGTTCCACCGCGACGATCGAGAACTCGCCCTTGAGCCGCGCCAGCATCTCGGCTGTCGCCAAGGTTTCCTGCGGTGTCATGCCGGCGGTCGGTTCGTCGAGCAGCAGCAACCTTGGCTCGATCGCCAGCGCCATGCCGATCTCCAGCCATTGCTTCTGGCCATGCGCGAGTTCGCCGGCCAGCGTCGCGGCACGGTTGCCGAGCGCGACCAGTTCCAGCAGCTCACTGACCGGGCGAACCGGCGAGGGTACCCCCCACCGTGCCACCTTCAGATTGTCTTCGACCGACAGGCTCGGAAAGACCGACGGGATCTGAAACTTGCGGGCGATGCCGAGCCGGGCGATGCGGTGCAGCGGCAGGCCGGCAATGTCGTGACCGAGGAATCGCACGCTGCCGCTGGTCGGCCGAAGCGTGCCGGTCAGCACGTTGAGGAAGGTGCTCTTGCCGGCGCCGTTCGGGCCGATGATACAGCATAGTTCCTTGTCGCGTACGGTGAGGTTCAACCCTTCGAGCGCCTGCAGGCCGCCAAAGCGGATGCCGACATTTTCGGCCTGGAGCAGGACATCGCTCATTGTACGCGCCTCCGGCCCTCGAACAGGCTCTTCAGGCGCGCGTAAACCGACAGGATACCGTCCGGCAGGACGAAGACGATGATGACGAAGACGCAGCCGAGCAGCAGAGGCCACAGGCTCGGGTTGAAGCTGGAGATCGTCTGCTGCGCGCGCTGGATGAAGATGGCGCCCAGCACCGGACCCAGCAACGTGCCGCGCCCGCCGACGGCCACCCAGACGATGACTTCGGTCGACAGCAGCAAGCCGGAAAGATCGGGCGCCACCAGCCCAGCCATGCAGACATAGAGCGCACCGGCAAGCCCGGCGATTGCGGCGGACAGGACGAAGGTGACGAGCAGCCGCAGCGGTGCGTTGTGGCCGAGCGCTGCCGCCCGGACTTCATTGTCCTGGATAGCAGTCAGTACCGTGCCCCAGCGGCCGCGGCTGATCGACCACAACGCCAGCACCATCACCGCGACGATGGCCGAGACGAAGACATAGGAGGGCAGATCCTGGCTTAGATCGACATGCAGCCCGCCAACATCGAATTCGATCGGCGGGATGCCGATCAGGCCGCTGTCGCCGCCGGTGACAGAACTCCATGACACGGCGGCTTGCTGGCAGATGACGCCCATCGCCAGCGTGACGATGGTGAAGTAGCTGCCGCGGATGCCGCCGAAGAACAGGAAGTAGCCGATGATGGCGGCGACGAAGGCTGCCCCTGCCACCGCGCCTATGATGCCGAGCAGGCTGCCGAAGGCGATGGCGTCGTTGAGCGTGATCAGCGCCATGATGTAGCCGCCGATGCCGAAGAAGGCGGCGTGGCCAAAGCACAAGATGCCGGTGCGGCCCCAGAAGAAGTCGAGGCTCGCCGCGAACAGACCGAAGATCAGCGCGTCGCGGATCACCGTCAGCTGATAGCCGTCGGCGAAGAGCGGATAGAGAATCGCGAGTACCACACAGACGGCGAAGATCAGCAGCCAGTTGCGATCGCGGGCGATCATCGCGAGGCTCCGTTGAACAGGCCGTTGGGCCGCAGCCGCACGGCGACGATGGCCGCCAGCAGCACGATCGCCTGCGCCAGGGATGGCGAGATCTGGTAGTTGAGGATGCTGGTCAGCCCGCCGACGAAGACGCTGCCGGCGACGAGGCCGCCTATCGAGCCGACGCCGCCGACGATGACCACAAAGAACGCGTTGGCGAGATAGTTCACGCCCATCTGCGGCAGCACGATCGCCAGCGGTGCGACCAATCCGCCGGCGAGCCCGGCGATGGCCGCGCCGAAGGTAAAGGCGATGGCGTAGGTGCGCCGCGTGTTGATGCCGACGCCCTCGGCCATCTCCCGGTTCTGGATGACAGTGCGGATGTCGAGCCCGAAGGACGTCCGGCTGATCAGCAGGATGACACCGAGCAAGGTCAGCATGGCGATGGCGATGAGGATCAGCCGGTAGGCCGGATAGACGGTGAAGAACAGGTCGAGCGTGCCCTCGATCGGTGGCGTCACCGGCTTGGCGCCGAGACCGAAGGTCAGTTCCAGGCCTTGTTGCAGGATCAGGCTGACGCCCCACGTGGCAAGCACGGTCGAGACCGGCCGCGAATAGAGATGGCGGATGATGGCGAATTCCAGGATGCAGCCGACCACCGCGCCGGCAACGGGCGCGGCGGCGAGCCCCAACCAGAAGGAACCACCGATGCTCTGGACGAAATAGACCGCGAAGGCTCCGACGGTGACGAACTCGCCATGCGCCAGATTGGTCACGTTCATCAGGCCGAAGCTGATCGCCAGTCCGAGCCCGACCAGCATCAGGATGCTGATCAGCGTCAACGCGTTGAGGAGGGTGGTGATCAGGAAATCCATCGCGTCAGGCAGCACTAGCGAGGCGTTGACGCAGGCCGGCAAGCAGGCTCTCGGCGGCGTCGATCACTGCAGCCTGGTGCGGCTGCAATTCCTGCCCGGCCCATTCGTCGATATGGTCCGACAGCGGATCGACCACTTCGGTCCGGTGATTGGCCAACGTCTCGATGACGGCGTGACCGCAGAACGGCACATAGCCCTCGGAATAACCGCCTTCATGGGTCATCATCAGGCGTCCGTCCGACGTCTCGGCGGCCAGGGCGACCATGCGCGCGGCAAGGCGCCGGAAGCATTCGCTGTTGAGCATCATGCGGCCGAGCGGATCGAATCCCGAGGCATCGAAACCGGAAGCGACGATCACGAGGTCAGGCTTGAAGGCGCGTAGCGCCGGGGCGACGACGCGGTCGAAGCTCGCCTCATAGGCGCCCGTGCCGCTGCCGGCGGGCAGGGGGATGTTGATGTTATAGCCTTCGCCGGCGCCCTTGCCATTGTCGGCCAGCGCGCCGCGCCCGGTCGGGTACAGATTGTCCTGATGCAGGGAAATGGTGAGTACCGACGGATCGGAATAGAACACTGTCTCGGTGCCGTTGCCGTGATGAACGTCCCAGTCGACTATCGCCGCGCGACCGAGCAGGCCCTCATGCTGCAGCCGGCGCACCGACACGCCGATGTTGGAAAACAGGCAGTTGCCCATCGCCTGGTCGGGCTCGGCATGGTGCCCCGGCGGCCGCGCCAGCGCATAGGCATTGTCGACGCGGCCGGTCAGCACCGCGCGCATCGCCGCATAGGTGGTGCCGGCGGACAGGAGCGCGATGTCGAAACTGTTGAGGCCGATCGGCGCTTGCGGGCCGGCGAAACCGGAACCGCGCTCGCTGAGCATCCTGATGTCGTCGACATGGCGCTGCGTGTGCACGCGCAGCAGATCCTCGATTGTCACCGGCTCGGCGAGGATCGGCACCAGATGGCGTGCCAAGCCGCTGACCTGGATCAGGTTGTTCAGTCGGCGCTTCGATCCAGGCGATTCCAAGTGCCGGCCGGGCTCCACGAAACGGCCGGGTGGCATCATGTCGGCGCTGGAGCCGGTGTCATGCCACATCAGCTGTTCGTGAAAAACGTAACCTGTCGCCATAGGCAATCGTCCTCTAGGAGCAGGACGACGCTAGCAGGCTAACGATCCCATGGCCCGACCCCAAAGAGGGGGCTGCAGCAGATGTTCATGCCCCTCCTTTCGGAGGGGGGCGGAGGTCCGCGGCCGCCTGCGCCGCGCGCACCGCCTGCACGCGGTTCGATACCGAGAGCTTGCCGAAAATGTTCTTCAAATGCCATTTCACCGTCGTCTCGCTCACCGATAGCGCACCCGCGATATCGCGGTTGGACATGCCTTCCGAGAGGCAGCGCAGCAGTTCGGTCTCGCGCTGGGTGAGCTGTTCTTTGTCGGCCGTCGGTGCTGCCGGCTTGCGTGTCGCCACGGGCATCGTCTGTGCCGCGTCGATGATGCGCGTTGCATAGGCCGACAGGGCAGGGTCGGTCTTTGCCTGCACGGCGCGCAGCCGCATCAACCCTTCCACAACAGGCCTGCCCTCGTCGACGAAGGAGCGGATGAAGCCGGAGGGCTGTGCAAGGCGCAGCGCTTCGAGGAGGTGACGGTCGGTCTCGCGCTGGTCATTGACGGTGGTCTTGGCGCGCAGGATCAGCGCCAGGATGTGGCGGCGCATGCGTCCGCTATTTTTCGTTCGCTCCAGCAACGCGTCGAAAGTCGCCGCCGCCGCTGCGTGGGATTTCTCCGCGGTAAGCAGCCGGCCCTCGGCGAAGAATTCGAATTCGTTGGCGACAGTTGGCTCGGTTTCAGCGCTTTCGCGGCGATGTTCACTCAGCAGTGCGCGGGCCTCGACGATACGGTTCTGGTCGAGCAACAGCCGGATACGGTCATGCACCAATACCGAAGCGAGGCGGCGATAGACGGAGCCGCGCACACGCTGGTAGACGCGCTCCAGCATGTCGAGCGCTGCGTCTGCGCGACCGGTCAACTGCAGCACGCGGGCATAGGTCGGCACGCTGGCAAGGGGATAGACGATGACCGCGGCGCCTTCGATCAGCGGTCCGAGATTCTCGACCAGCGTCAGTGCCTCGCCGGAGGCGTTGGTCTCGTAGGCGAGTTCGGCGAGCAGCGTTCCGGCAAGGGCCTCGGCATAGGAGTTGGCGCCGATCCGCGTCCTGGCCTCGATGATCGTGTTGCGCAGCAGCCGTTCGGCGGCGGGCAGGCGGCCGGCCGAGCGCTCGATCACTGCCATGTAGCAATTGGCGATGGTGACGCCGAGCAGGCTGCCGCTTCGCTCATGCGCCTTGCGCGCGGCGTCCGCCGCCGCACGCGCGCCCTCGAGATCGCCCAGTGCGTAGAGATTATAGCCGATGACATTGGCCGTCGCGCCTTCCATGAACCAGGCATCGGGCGCGATGACGCGCAGGGCGGCCAAGGCTGTGTCGCGTGCGTCCTCGAACCGTTCCAGCGTGCTGTGCACGGCGGCATCCAGGACGGCGATTTCGGCCTCGATCGTGGTGCCGGTCAGTGTGCCCGGATCCTTGCCGTCCGTCGGCCCGGTCTCGATCAGCTTGCGCGCATTGGCGAGTGTCTGCTGGGCAATCTCGGGCTGGCTTGAGTGCACCGCCAGCCACAACACGACGAGTTGCAGCCGGATGCGCTGGTCGACCAGTTTTCTCGGCAGCAACGCCAGCAATTGGCGCACATAAAGCAGCTGGCACTGCGCGATGAGCTCGAGCGCATTGTTCTCGATGAACACCGCCGCGCGGGCCTGGTCGCCAGCGGCAAGCGCATGCCCGATCGCCTCGGTCAGCATCTTGCGTTCGCCGAACCATTCGGCGGCGGCCAGGTGCAGCGGGGCGATCATCTCAGGCGCGCGCCGTTCCATTTCACGAATGAGAAAGTCGCGGAACAGGTGATGGTAGCGGAACCAGCGCCGTTCGTCGTCGAGCGGCACGAGAAAGAGATTGCGGGTCTCGATCTCGGCGATATCGGCCTCGGCGTCCGCCACGCGCAAGACTGCCCGGCAGGCCTCGGCGCTGAAGCGCTGGAAGATCGAACTGTGGAGCAGAAACTTCGCCAGGGCCGGCGGCAGCCCGAGGAAGACTTCGCCCATCAGGAAGTCGGCGACGTTGCGGTTGGCGCCGGTGAAATTGCCGATGACGGTTTCGGGCGCATGCGCGGCACTGAGCGACAGCGAGGCGAGTTGCAGGCCGGCGGCCCAACCTTCGGTCCGCGAGCACAAGGCCTCGACGGTACCGCTGCTGACGCTCAGGCCCAGCTTGTCGTTGAAGAAGGCTTCGGCTTCGGACGAGACGAAGCGCAAATCGTCCGGGCCGATTTCGAAAACGTCGCCAAGCACCCTGAGTTTGCCGAGCTGCAGGTCGGGCAGGTTGCGCGAACCGATGACGAACGCGACGTTGGCGGGCGCCTGCCGTGTCAGGCGTTCCATGAAACGCTTCACCGCCTCCGTTTCGATGACATGGTAGTCGTCGAAGAACAGCGTGATCTCGGCGTCGCGCGCCGCAAAACCCGCGACAAGTGCAGAGAGCACCACCTCGAGCTGCGGGATCGGGCTCGACTGGAAGGCGAGGTCGAGCTCGGCCGGGCTCTGGACGAGGTGGCGCAGCGCCCCCACCAGATGCGACAGGAAGGCGCCTTCGTCATTGTCAGTCGCCTCGCAGGACAGCCATGCGGTCAACCGACCGTGGCGTGCGAGTTCCGCGGCCCATTGCGCCATCGTTGTCGACTTGCCGAAACCGGCGGGCGCGGCGAACAGCACGATGCGCATGCCGACATGCCGCTCCAGCCTTGACAGGATGCTCTCGCGCCGCACCCACCGGCGATGATGCGGAGATGCCTGGCTGGCGGATTGCGGAGGCGGTCTCATCTTGCGCCAGGCACCCATTCCGTTTCGATCAACGGGATTTGCGGGGCCGCTTCGCGCGGCAGGGTTCCCTTGATCCGCGGATCGTCGGTGATTTCGAAACCGGCCGCATAGGGCTCGAACCCGCAAGCGCGATAGAAACCGATGACGCTGTGATGGTCGAAACTGCTGGTGTGCAGCCAGATGCGGCCGGGGGCGAGGCGCCATGCCTGATCGAGTGCGCCGGCCATCAGCCGCTTGCCGAAGCCTCGGCCGGTCAAGGAGGGGAACAGGCCGAAATAGGTGATCTCGATCTCGTCATCGTCGCCCACGCGGAATTCGACCATGCCGACATGGCCGCCGCGTTCATCATGGCCGTAATAGAGATGATGGCGTGGGTCGGCGAATTGCGCGGCGATTTCGGCATCCGACATTTCAGCGGCCCGATCCCAGAGCCAGGGAGCCCCGATTTCCAGGAAGATCGCGCGGTAGGAGGCGCAGTCGGGCTTGGTGACCCGGGTCATGGCCAGCGGTTGGGCAAGTCCCGGCACCGGCGCGCGCGCCTCCATCCACGTCACCGCATTGATGATCCTGCCGGCCGGCACGCGCCGGTAACCGCCCGACAGGTCGGTGACTTCATCCGGCAATGTGCCTTCGGTGACCAGCATCTGTCCTCGATCTTTGGCCGCGCGGCTTTGCCGGCATGCGCTAAGCTGATGCCAATTCTGCGCTCGCCTGCCAAGTGTTTCGGAATGTGGGTCATAAGTTTGCCCCACCTGTCTCTTGCATTTGCAGGAGACAGCATATGAGATATGATACACCATTCAGATGAAAGCGGAATATGATGCTTGAGCGGATTGCGGACGAGGCCGTTCTGGGCGCGGTCGACGATGGCTTCGCGCGGCAGGTCGCGTTTCTGCAGGATCTCGTGCGCTTTCCTTCGCAGCGAGGCGAGGAGCACGCCGCGCAATCCTTCATGGCGGCCGCCTATGAGGCCGATGGCTACGAGGTCGACATGTGGCGCGTCGATGTCGATGCTATTCGCGACCTGCCGGGTTTTTCGCCTGTGGCGGTGTCCTACGACGACGCCTTCAATGTCGTTGCCACCCACACGCCGAAAAACGCGACCGGCCGCTCGTTGATCCTCAACGGCCATATCGACGTGGTGCCGACAGGACCGCTCGACCGCTGGGTGCGCGATCCCTACGATCCGGCGATCGAGGATGGCTGGATGCATGGTCGTGGCGCCGGCGACATGAAAGCCGGCCTGTCGGCCTGCCTCTACGCATTGGCCGCATTGCGCAGCCTCGGCTACCAGCCGGCCGCGAAATTATACCTGCAGTCGGTGGTCGAGGAGGAATGCACCGGCAATGGCGCGCTCGCCTGCCTGCAGCGCGGCTACCGCGCCGATGCCGCTTTCATACCCGAGCCGCTGGAACCTCGATTGATGCGGGCGCAGGTCGGACCGATCTGGTTCAGGGTCGAGGTCGACGGCGATCCGCAGCATGCGTCGGGGGCCTTTTCCGCTGGCGCCAACGCAATCGAAAAGGCCTTCGTCATCATTCAGGCGCTGAAGCGGCTCGAAATCGTCTGGAATGCGCGCAAGGTCGATGATCCGCATTTCTGCGATCACCCGCATCCGATCCGCTTCAATCTCGGCAAGATCGAAGGCGGCGAGTGGACGTCGAGCGTCCCGGCGCGCTGCGTCTTCGAGATGCGGGTCGCGACCTATCCCGGCCAGAAGCTTGAGGACGCCAGGGCCGAACTCGAGGCCTGCATCGCCGATGCGGCCCGCGCCGATCCGTTCCTCGCCAATCGCCCACCCAGGATGACCTACAACGGCTTCATGGCCGAAGGCTATGTGTTGGAAGGCGCCGACGAGATGGAAGCCGTGCTACGCCGCAGCCATAGCGCCGTGTGGGGCGAGCCGCTGACCGAGCATGTGACCTCGGCGACCACGGACGCTCGCTTCTTCGGCCTCTATGCCGACACGCCGGCGATCGTCTACGGCCCGATCTGCCGCATGCCGCATGGCTATGACGAGGCCGTCGATCTCGACTCGGTGCGCAAAGTTACCCAGACGATTGCCTTGTTCATCGCCGACTGGTGCGGTCTTGAGCCGATTGATCCGAAGGTGAGATCATGAACGCGGCCGTACCCGATGCATTCGGCGAAACGCTCGCCGAGGATGCGCCGGACGTTTCCACCGCAGACGCGCTTGCCATCTTGCGCCGGCACTATGGTCTCACCGGCAGCGCGCGTCCGTTGCCCGGCGAACGCGATCACAATTTCCACATCCAGACCGACGGCGAGGGCGAGTTCGTTCTGAAAATCTCCCATCCGGCGGAAGAGGCCGGCTTCACTGATTTCCAGAACAAGGCGCTCGACCATATCATTGCGGTCGATCCGACCTTGCCGGTTCCCTCGGTGCGCAAAAGCCTCGAGGGCGAAGCGCAATTTGCGATCAGCGTCGGCGGATCCGCGCCGCGCATCATGCGGCTGGTCACCTATCTGCCCGGCCAATTGCTTTCGCGCTCACCGACCTCAGCGGCACAGGATCGCAATCTCGGCATCTTCCTCGCCCGTCTTGGCCGCGCACTGCGCGGTTTCTTCCATCCGGCGGCCGGCAGCGACCTGCTGTGGGATATCCGCAAGGTCGCCAAGACGCGGCCGATGCTGGCGCATATCCCCGATGCGGGCCACCGGGCCATGGTCGAACGCGTCATCGACGCCTTCGAGGAGCATGCGGCGCCGGTCATTCCGAGCCTGCGTGCGCAGATCGTCCATAACGACATGAATTCCTACAATGTGGTGATGGATGCTTCTCGCCCGGAGGTGGTGAGCGGCATTCTCGATTTCGGCGACATGATCCATTCACCGCTGATCTGCGATCTCGCCATCGGCGCCGTCTACCGCTGGCCGTCGGAAGGTCACCCGCTAGCGCCCGCGGCGCGCTTCGTCGCCGGCTATCAATCGGTGCAGCCGCTGGAAACCGAAGAGATCGGCATTCTTTTCGATCTGATCCGTGCGCGCCTTGCGCTGATTGCCAACATCGCCAGCTGGCAGGCGGAACGATTCCCGGCCAAGCGCGACTATGTGCTGCGCCTCATCACCGAGGTCTGGGCGTCGCTCGAACGGCTGGACGGGCTGTCGTCCGCGGATGCCCGCCGCTATTTCCTCGACCATTCCAATCCGGAGTAGATGCTCGTGTCCCAGTCCTTGCCCGCCAATGCCTCTGCCGATGCCGGCGCTTCGGCGCAAGAGCGCGCGTTGCTCGAACGCCGCGCCAGATTGCTTGGCCCGACCTACCGCGCCTTCTACCGCAACCCGATCCATCTGGTGCGCGGCAGCGGCGTCTGGCTCTACGATGCGCAGGGCCGCAAATTCCTCGATGCCTACAACAATGTCGCCTCGATTGGACACTGCCATCCACGCGTCGTCGAGGCGCTGTCGGGGCAGGCCGCCACGCTCAACACCCACACGCGCTATCTCAGCGAGATCATCCTCGACTACGCTGAAAAACTGCTCGGCATGCTTCCGGCCCATCTTGGTCACGCCATGTTCACCTGCACCGGCAGCGAGGCCAACGATCTCGCCATCCGCATTGCCCAGCATTCCAGCGGCGGCACCGGCGTCATCATCACTGACTTCGCCTATCACGGCGCCACGATCGCCACCGCGCAGCTCTCGCCTGCGGCTGTCGGGGCAAAGGGCGTGCCCGCGCAGCATCGGACCGTGGCGGCGCCGGACACGTTTCGCGACCGTGGCCGCGCCGCGCGCGACTTCGCCAGAAATGTCGCCGCCGCCATCGAGGACATGCGTGCGCAAAACATCCGTCCGGCGGCGTTGCTTCTCGACTCGGCCTTTTCCAGCGACGGCATCTTCTTTCCCGACGCGGCGGCGATGCGCGAGGCGGCCGATCACGTCAGGAGGGCCGGCTGCATCGTCATTGCCGATGAGGTCCAGTCGGGCTTCGGCCGGCTCGGCCAGGGCATGTGGGGCTTCGCCAATTACGGCATCGAGCCCGATATCGTCACCATGGGCAAGCCGATCGGCGACGGGCATCCGATGGGCGCGGTGATCGTGCGGCCACAGCTTGTCGCCTCCTTCGGTTCGAACACCGGTTACTTCAACACGTTCGGCGGCAATCCGGTGGCGGCCGCCGTCGGTATCGCCGTGCTCGACGTGATCGAAGGCGAGGGGCTGATCGAGAACGCGCGCAATGTCGGCGCCTATACCGGGGAGCTGCTTCGCGCGCTGCAGAGCCGGCACGGCATGGTCGCCGACGTCAGGCACAACGGCCTTTATTTCGGCGTCGAACTGACGGCGGAGGGCGACGAGACGCTGGCCGCCACCAAGACAGCGGCGGTGGTCGAAGCCATGCGCGAGGACGGCGTGCTGATCTCGTCCTGCGGCCCGCGCGGCAATGTGCTGAAGATCAGGCCGCCTTTGCCATTTGCCAGGGACAATGCCGAGCAACTGGCAGAGACGCTCGATCGCGCCTTGTCGCAATGGTGAGCGGCCGCGCATGCTGAAGCTCGAACATCAAACCCTGAACGATCGCGCCTATGGCGCGCTCAAGCAGGAGTTGATTTCAGGCGGTTTCAGCCCGGGCCAGACGCTGGTCATCCGCAAGCTGGCCGAAACCTTCGGCATCTCGACGACGCCGATCCGTGAGGCGCTGCAAAGGCTGGTCGCCGAGCGGCTGCTCGAGATGCAGAACAACCGCTCGATCATCGTGCCCTTGCTGTCGGCACCCGCCTTCGAGGAGCTGACGCGCATCCGCATCGCCGTCGAAGGGCTGGCGGGTGAGATGGCCGCGTCGCGGATCAGCGAAAGCGGCTTGATCGACGTACAGGCTACGCTCGCTGGCATGCAGCGGGCCATCGATGCCGGAGATGCCAGGGTTTATCTCTCGTTGAACGAGGCCTTTCATTTCGCCGTTTACCAGCATGCCGGCGCGCCGATCCTGTTGAACATGATCCGGGACCTCTGGGGTCGGGTCGGGCCCTATCTGAAGCTGCTGATGCAGGCCGACCGTTACATTCCCCAATCGAACTACGCCCATCGCAGTATTGTTGGCGCGTTGGAGCAGCGCAATGGCCCTGCTGTCAGGGCCGCGCTTGAACAGGACATCGCGGCGGCGGCCGCGGTTCTCTCCGAAAATCTGCGCACGGCCGACTGATCCGCGCGGCCAGGCACGGTCGACGACCTATCCCATCTCGTCCATCCGGTCGCGCAGCATGCTCCAGCCCAGCAGCATGTTGGGCGCATGCCGCAGCACGGCATGGAACGGGATCGGTGCCGGCAGCGCAAACGGCAGCGGCAGGTCACGCGCATCGGCGCCGGCCGCCCAGTCGGCCAGCACCTTGCCCATCGCCGTCGTCATGGCAATGCCGCGCCCGTTGCAGGCGCGGCCGGCGATCAGGCCCGGCCCAAGGTCCAGGAGATGCGGCAGGAAATCCGGTTCGACGGCAGCCATTCCCGACCAGCCATAGGCAAGCGGCGGCAGGTCCGGCAGGTCGAGATGCCTGGCGAGCCGTCGCCAGATTGTCTGTGGCACGCGCGTGTCGGCGCCGGCGCTCAAGATGTGCATGCCGCCGCTGATCAGCCGGTTGTCGGCGTCGAAGCGGAAGGTGAAGAGATTGCGCCTGGTGTCGCCGACGCCCTGTCCTCCCGGCAGCAGAAATGTGCGGATTCCGTGCGGCAGGGGCTCGGTCGCGATCTGAAAAACCTTCAGCGGAAAATAGGTTCGCTGCAACAGCGGATTGAGCGCCGCGCCATAGGCATTGGTGGCAATCAGCACCTTGCCGGCGCGCACCGATCCCGACGGCGTTTTCAGTGCCCAGCCATCGATCACGCGATCGATCGTGGTGACCGGTGTTCGTTCGAAAATCCTCGCTCCGGACTTCTGCGCCGCATCGGCCAGGCCGCGCGCATAGGCGACAGGGTTGAGCACGCCACCCGAACGATCCATCCAGCCACCGAGATAGCCGCGCACGCCCGTCAGCGCCTCGACATCCTGACGGTCCAAGGTAACCGCGGGCCTGCCGCGCCGCGCCCATTGTTCGGCGCGGGACTTGACCTTTTCCAGCGCCGCAGTCGAATGCGCCGGCTGGATCCAGCCGCTCTGCACGGCGTCGCAGTCGATGCCATGTTGCCTGATCAGGCCGAACACCAGATCGGCACTGCCGGCGGCAAAATTGATCAGTCTGTTGCCTCGCTCGGGGCCGAGATGGGCAAGGATGTTTTCCGGATCCATCTTGGCGAAGTTCGGCACGACGAAGCCGGCATTCCTGCCGGTCGCGCCCCAGGCGATGAATTCGGATTCGAGAATGGCGACCGAGAGTCCTTTCCCGGCGGCGTGCAGCGCGGTCGAAAGACCCGAAAAGCCGCCGCCGACAATGGCGAGGTCGACAACGAGCTCGCCTTGCAGCGCTGGCCGCTGGCGATGGTTTCGGCTGACGGCGTGCCAGAGCGAAACGCCTTGCGCCTCCTGCCGGGCCACCGCGTTCATGATCCTGAACTGCTCTTGGCCGCGGCCGCTTTCGCTCGCTTGCCGAAGCGCAGCCGCCGTGGCCTGTCGCCGAGCAATCCGTTCGGCCGGATCAGCAAGATCACGCAGAGCATGACGCCGATGGCGGCGATCTGCAGCGAGGCCGCGCGCGCCTGCTGCTCGGGCGGGAACAGCACGCTGGTGAGCGTGCCGGATCCAGCCCATATCCCCCACACCAGGATGCTGCCGATGACCGCGCCGAGATTGCTGCCGGAGCCGCCGACGATCAGCATTACCCAGACCTGGAAGGTGAGGATCGGCAGGTAGTTGTCCGGCGCGATGAAGCCGGTGAAATGCGCCTGCAGCGCCCCGGCCAGCGCCATGATGGCGCCGCCGACCGCAAAGGCCTGGACACGATAGAAGCGCGCGCTCTTGCCGAGCGATATCGCCGCTCGCTCGTCCTCGCGCAGCGCCTTCAGCACGCGTCCCCACGGGCTGCGCGACAGGTGCTCCAAGGCGAGATAGGCGATCAGTGTCACTGCCGCGACCACGGCAAGGTTGGACAGGTTGAACAGCAGCGGTGTTTCGGCAAGGCTGCCGAAAGGGCGCGGGATGAAGCCGATGCCGAACGGACCGCCGGTCAGCTTCTGTGCATTGAGCGCGACCAGTTGCACGACCACGGCGACGCCGAATGTGGTGATGGCGAGATAATCCGATCGAAGGCGCAGCGTGGCCATGCCGGTCAGCGCCGCGGCAATGCCGCCGACGACCATGGCACCCGCCCAGCCAACCAGGATCGGCAGGCCGAAGCCACCCAGCCGCGCGGCATCGTGCGGCGTGGTCAGCAGTGCCGATGTGTAGGCGCCGATGGCGACGAAGCCGGCGAGACCGACATTGAACAAGCCGGTCAGCCCCCATTGCAGGTTGAGCCCCAGCGTGATCAGCGAAAAGATCAGCGCGGTGGTCAGGAAGAAGGCGCCGTAGCCGACGAGGTCCATCAGCGTTCCCTCACACCGAAAAGGCCGATCGGCCGTACGAACAGCACCGCCATCAGGATGACGAATGAGACCGCGGCGCGCCATTCCGCGCCGACCAGCTGCACCGCGCCGGCTTCGGCGAGCCCGATGATCAGCCCGCCGAGCACCGCGCCCGGGATGCTGCCTATGCCGCCGAGAATTGCGGCTGCAAACATCGGCAGCAGCATGTCGAAGCCCATGAACGGGCGGATCTGCACCAGAATGCCGATCATCACGCCGGCGACGCAGGCGAGCGCCCCGCCGATGATCCAGGTGACGCGCACGACGCTGGCGACGTCGATGCCGACGATGCGGGCAAGCGCTGCGTTCTGGCTCAGCGCCTGCATGGCGCGGCCGGTCTGCGTGCGCGTCATCAACAGATGCACGCCGAGCACGAGCACTGCCGTCAGCAAAAGTAGCGCGATCTGATCGGGCGTGATGCGAATGCCGAAGCCGACCGGCATGGCGATCTGGATCGCCCGGCTGAAATAGGTCGGCCGCGAGGTGAAAGTGAATTCGAGCAAGCTTCTAAGCGCCATCGAGGCGCCGAAGCTTGCCATCACCACGATGATCGCCTGGCCTTGCGAGCGCAGCCGTGCGAACAGCACCTTGTCGAGCAGCAGCGCCAGCAGCGCGGTGAACGCCATGCCGACAATCAGCGCGACGATCAGCGGCCAGCCGAAGGACAGCGGCGCAATCGGCGCCACCTTGCCGAACATCGCGCCGATGGCGCTGACCACGGCCAGCGTCGCATAGGTGCCCCAGGCCATGAAATCGCCATGGGCGAAGTTCGAGAAGCGCAGGATCGAATAGGTCAGCGTCACGCCGATGGCGCCCAGGCCGATCATTGAACCGGTCAGCAATCCGTCGACGACAAATTGCAGGCTCATGCCGCGCCTCCTCCGGACTTGAGCGGACGTTGGCCGAGATAGAGTTCGGCCACCACCGGATCGTTCCACAGCTCGGAGGCGACACCCTCGTGCCGGTCCCTGCCTTCGACCAGCACATAGGCGCGGTCGCCGATGGCAAGCGCTGCCTTGGCGTTCTGCTCGACCAAAAGGATGGTGACGCCGGATTTGCGGATGCCGGCCAGCATCTCGAACACCATCGAGACGAATTTCGGCGACAGGCCGGCCGACGGCTCGTCCAGCACCAGCACCTTGGGGTGGACGATCAGCGCCCGCGCGACGGCGAGCATCTGCCGCTGCCCGCCCGAGAGGTTGCCGGCGGCGGTCCTGCGCTGGCGGACGAGGTCGGGAAAGGCTGCATACATTTCCTCGATGCGGGCAGGGATTTCGCGCCGTTCGAGGATGCCGCAGGCAACCTTGAGATTGTCCTCGACTGACATTAGTGGAAAGATGTTTTCGGTCTGCGGCACGAAAGCCAGGCCAAGCCGAACCATGGTGTGGGCGGGTGCCGCGGTGATGTCCTTGCCGTCGAGGAAAACCGAGCCGCCGGTGATCGGCACGAGGCCGGCGATCGCCTTGATGAAGCTCGATTTGCCGGCGCCGTTGGGGCCGAGCACGACAACGATCTCGCCCTTGCCGACGGTGATCGAGGCGCCGCGCACGATCGGCACGCCTGGTTCATAACCGGCTTCGAGATAACGGACATCGAGGACCGCTTCGCTCATGCCGTGCCTCCGAGATAGGCCTCGATGACACGCGGGTCGCGGGCGATTTCTTCCGCCGTGCCTTCGCTGAGCAACTGGCCGCTCGCCATGACCAGGACGCGGTGGCAGAGCCGCGTCACCATGTCGATGTTGTGTTCGATCAAGAGGAAGGTGATGCCGCGCTTGTTGATGTCGCGAATGCGATCGATGATGACTTCGAGCAATGTCGCATTGACGCCGGCCGCCGGCTCGTCGAGCAGAATGATCGCCGGGTCGGCCATCATGACCCGGGCAAGTTCCAGCAACTTGCGCTGGCCGCCGGAAAGCACGCGCGCCGGCTCCCGCGCGAGGTGGGTGAGGGTGACGAGCTCCAGGAGGTCGAGCGCCTTCGCCCTGGCTGCTCTCTCCTGCGCAGCAACCCGCCATGGCGTGACGAAATTGGCGAGCAGCTTCTCGCCGGCCTGGCCCTGGGCCGCCAGCATGATGTTTTCGATCAGCGTCAGATTGGGCAGCGGGCGCGGGATCTGGAAGGTGCGGCCAAGGCCACGGCCGATACGCAGATGAGCGGCTTCGCCCGAGACGCTGGCGCCGTTGAGAAGGATCTCGCCGCTGGTCGGCAATAGACTGCCGGCGAGCAGGTCGAACATCGTAGTCTTGCCGGCGCCATTCGGTCCGATCAGGCCGAGGATTTCTCCCGATCTGACATCAAACGAGACATCGTTGACGGCAACGAGGCCGCCGAACCGCCTGACGACATTCCTTGCCATCAGAACCGGCGTACGGTGCCTTTGCCGTTCCGCTGCCTCGCTCATCGAACCCTCTGGCCGAAGACGATCTTTGCCGTCTCCTGATTATTGATTTGTGATCACACTTGCGTTGATCACGCTATTCGGCTTTAATTTCGTCCGCAAGCCGAAAACCGGCCAAGATCGGAATTCCATGCAAAAGGCTGCCATCGAAAAGAACAACGAGGCGATCGCTGCCCAGCTTGCGCCGGTCGGCCGCGAAACCGTCCAGGATCGCGTCTATTCGGAACTGCGTCGCGCCCTGATCGGTGGCCTGTTCGAGCCGAGCCAGGTGCTGACCATACGTGGGCTGGCCGATGCGCTGGTCACCTCGACCATGCCGGTGCGCGAGGCGCTCGGGAGGCTGATCACGGAAAAGGCGCTGGAGGCATTGCCCAACCGTTCGGTGCGCGTGCCGCCGATCACGCTGGAGCGCATCGATGATCTGTTGCGGGCCCGCATCCTGATCGAGGGCGAGGCGATCGCGCTCGCCGCCGCCCGCATGGGTCCGCGCCAGATCGCCGCCATCGAGACCATTCTGGCCGAATGGGACGAGATGCGGGCGCTGAAACACAAGAAGGACGTCGATCGCGAGGTGACGCTCAACCAGAGTTTTCATTTCGAGATCTATCGCTGCTGCGGCTCGGCGGTGCTGATCCCGATGATCGAGAGCCTGTGGCTGCAATCGGGGCCATGCATCCGTGTCGCCATCTATGCCTTCTCGGAAGCCGGCGAGGTCGACACCGCCCAGTATCACCGCCGCATCGTCACGGCGCTGGCCACGCAGGATGCACAGGCAGCGCGCGAGTCTCTGGTCGCCGACATCAGCCGGCCCTTCACCTTCCTGCGCAGCAAATTGCAAACCGCCGGGAAAGACCAGACATGACTTCCATCAGGATCACCGAGCCACGCTCGAAGCTTTCCGTGACGGCGCTACTGCTGCCTGAAAGGGCGCCGGAAAACGCTACCTTTCTCATGGCCTATCTCGCTGCACCACGCGTCGTTCCCGGCATCCATGCCATGTGGACGGGACCCGAGATTTCTTGTCCGGTTCCATCGGCCGATCTCGATGGCCAGTCCTATGACAGACCCTTGCCGGCCGAGAACGCGACGCTGACGCCTCAGCCAGGCGACATCGTGCTGTCCTACGTGCCGCCACGCATGTGGGGCGGCAATCCCAATGCGATCTTCGATATCGGTCTCTACTACGGGCCGGGCGCGCGCCTGCTGTTCCCGGTCGGCTGGCTCGCCGGCAGTGTGGTGGCACAGGTGCGAGCCGAGGAGCGCGACCAGTTCGCCGCCGCCTGTGGCGTCATACGGCGCAATGGCGCCTGCGATATCACCTTCAGCCTGGTGGAGGCCTGACATGGCCGACGACAGTTTCGAGCTCTTCGATCTTCGCGTCGAAGCGGTCGTCCCCGAGGGCAAGCCGATCTATTGCGGCGCCAAGGCCGGCGACTATTTCGAGCTCAAGGGCGAGATGCTGTCGATGCCGGCCGGGCAGGGTTTTTCGATCTATTCACTCGCCGCCGTGCTGCCTCTGCTGGCGGCAAAGCAGCGCCCGACCGACCGGAATGACTGGATGACATCGGATGCCGAAATCGCCTGTCCCGATCCCAATTGCGCCAGCCGGCTGCGGATCGTCAGGCTGGCCAAGCGGCGGTTCAGCCATGCCGCAACCACGGCCGTGCCGCTGCCGAAGGAGAATGACCCGACATGACCGCCAAGACCTTCGAACTCGGGCCCGGCTACACCATTTCGCGCGTCATCCGCGGCGGCTGGCAGTTGGCCGGCGGGCACGGCGCCATCGACCGCAGCCAAGCAATTGCCGACCTGATCGCCACCTTCGATGCCGGCATCTGGACCTATGATTGCGCCGACATCTACACCGGCGTCGAGGAGTTGATCGGCGCCGCGCGCTTGCGGCTGGCCAGCGAGCGCGGCCTGGACGTTGCGGCGAGAATGAAGGTGCACACCAAGCTGGTGCCCGACCTCGAGCGGCTGGCCGGCATCAGCCGCGACTACATCAGGGGCATCGTCGACCAGTCGCTGCGGCGGTTGAAGACCGAACGGCTCGATCTCGTTCAGTTCCACTGGTGGGACTATGGCCAGCCTCGCTATGTCGAGGCGATGGGCTGGCTCGACGAGCTCCGGCGCGAAGGCAAGGTGCGCAATCTCGGCATCACCAATTTCGATACGCCGCGGCTGGCCGAAATCCTCGCCGCCTGCATCCCGCTGGTCAGCCAGCAACTGCAATATTCGGTTCTCGACCAGCGGCCTGCGAACAGCCTCGCTGGCCTCGCCGCGAAGAACGGCGTCAGCTTCCTCTGCTATGGTTCGGTGGCCGGTGGCTTCCTCAGCGATAAATGGCTTGGCGCCGCCGAGCCAGCCACCCCGCTCGAAAACCGATCCCTGGTCAAATACAAGCTGATCATCGACGACTTTGGCGGCTGGGACCTGTTTCAGCAGCTGCTTGCGGCACTGAAAGCCGTCGGCGACCGCCACGGCGTCGACATTGCCACCATCGCCAGCGCCTGGGTGCTGCAGCAGCCGCAAGTGGCGGCCGTGATCGTCGGAGCCCGCAACCAGGCGCATGCGCTGGCCAATGCCAAAATCATGGATGTCGCGCTTGACGCCGAGGATCGGGCACGGATTGCTGCCATCATCGCGCAAAGCCCTGGCGTCGAGGGCGATGTCTACGCGCTGGAGCGCGACCGCCACGGCCGCCACGGCTCGATCATGCACTACAATCTCAATGCAGGCCGGGCATGAGCGCAATCAACCAGACGCTGTTTTCCAGGGCCAGCGCCGAGGTGATCGATTTGCATCGCTTCTTCGTCGACTGGTTCGTCGCCGCCCGCGCCGACACGGTGGACTTCGCCCGCTTCGAACGCGTCATGGGCGACGGCCTCAGCATGGTCACGCCGGATGGCAAGGTGCTCGATCGCGCCGCGGTGGTCGATCATGTCCGCTCCAGCCGCGCCATTTGCGACGACGGCTTTGCCATCTCGATCGAGGACATCCGGCCCGGCTGGCATGACGCGGACACGATCGTCGTCTTCTACGTCGAGGCGCAGCTGCGCGCGGGCAAGCACAGCCGCCGTCAGTCGAGTGCCGTCTTCACCACCAGTTCATCGGCGCCCAACGGTGTCGAATGGCGACATCTGCATGAAACCTGGCTGCAGATGCCGGAAAGCTGAACAGGCTCCAGAGATCAAAGACAGCCAAGTAACTGAACAAGTAACTCAAGGGGAACAACAATGAGAAACACGATACTCCAACTCACCACGGCACTTGCCCTCGTCACGATGGCCGGTGCGGCGCAGGCCGCCGACTGCAAGATCACCGTCGGCCTCGTCATGGAACTGACCGGCCCGGCCGGCGAATACGGCCAGGCTGGGGCCAAGTCGGTCGAGATGGCCTTCCGCGACATCAACGCTGCCGGCGGCGTGCGCGGCTGCGATCTGGCGACCGACACGCGCGACAGCCAGAGTCAGGGCAATATCGCGGTCGATGCCGCCACACAGCTGGTTCAGGTCAAGAAGGTGCCGGTCATCATCGGTGGTATCATCTCTTCGGTGTCGATCCCGATCCTGACCTCGGTCACCGCGCCGGCCAAGATCGTCCAGGTCTCGCCGGCTTCGTCCTCGCCTACGCTGACGGCGCTTGGCCGCGACGGCAAGACCAACGGCATCTTCTTCCGCACCATCACTTCGGATGCGCTGCAAGGCGTCGCCGCCGCCAAATACGCCATCGACAAGGGCTTCAAGAAGCTGTCGATCATCCACGTCAACAACGACTTCGGCGTCAACATGGTGGCCGAATTCTCCCGTGCCTACAAAGCGCTCGGCGGCACCATCGTCTCCGACACGCCCTACAACGAGAAGCAGTCGAGCTATGCCTCAGAAGTCACGGCGGCGATGGCCGGTGAGCCGGACGGCCTCTATCTCGTCAGCACGCCGGTCGATGGCGCCACGGTTGCCCGCACCTGGATTTCGCAGGGCGGCGTTCAGAAATTCCTGCTCAATGACGGCATGAACAGCCCGGACTTCATAGAATCCGTCGGCGCCGATTATCTGAAGGAGGCCTACGGTACCTCGTCGGGCACCAGCCCGACCGCCTCGACCGACTACTTCATGAAGAACTACAAGGAGTTCTCAGGCATCGAACCGTCGAACCCGGCGGCCGACCGTTCCTATGACGCGGGTGCCATCGTCGGTCTCGCCATCGCCATTGCCGGCTCCGAGGATCCGGCCAAGATCAAGGACGCGATGTACAAGGCGGTCGACCCGGCCGGCACGCCCATCTTCGCCGGCAAGGACGAGTTCGCCAAGGCGCTCGGCCTGATCAAGGACGGCAAGCCGATCCGCTATGAAGGCGTCATCGGTGCGGTCGCCTTCGACAAATATGGCGACATCACCGGCCCGTTCCGGCTGTGGAAAATCGTCGACGGCAAGGTGACCACCGATGGCGAGATGACCACTGACGACGTCAACGCCCTGCAGGCCAAGCTTCAGTAAGCTGACACAGTGCTCCGGCATCGATCGCGTCTTATTGTGATCGATGCCGGCACCGCCTGGGGCAGGCCGATATCGCTTGCAAGGCACACGATCGCGAATAGGATCGGCGGGCTGCAATTGAAGGATGGCGAGCGTGTTGGACAAGGATACTCATCGGGCCATCCGGTTGGTTCATGCAGACGACGCGCTTCGCCACGCAGGCAGCTAGGCCCGATGTCGCCTGAAACGGAACGACTTCTGTCCGCTCTTGGCGCTCGGCTGAGCGCGGGCGGCATCCTCGCCGGCTCCGATGTCGACCAGCGCTATCGCGACGATCCCGACGGCAAGCTCGGCGTGCTGCCCGAGCTGGTGCTGCGTCCGCGCGGCACCGAAGCCGTCGCGGTAGCACTTGCCGTGTGCAATGAACTCTCCCAGCCAGTTGTGATCCAGGGTGGACGCACCGGGCTGGCCGGCGGCACACGCGTGCAGCCGGGCGAGGTCGTGCTGTCACTGGAGCGCATGACCGGCCTTGCCGCTCCGGATCGGCAGGCCGCCAGCATCGTTGCCGAAGCGGGCGCGACGCTGCAGGCGGTGCAAGAGGCGGCCGACGGCGCTGGGCTGATGTTCGGCGTCGATATAGGCGCGCGCGGTTCGGCCACGATCGGAGGCAACATCGCCTCCAATGCCGGCGGCATCCGCGTGCTGCGCTATGGCATGTACCGGGCGCAGGTGCTGGGACTGGAAGCCGTGCTTGCCGATGGCAGCGTGCTCACCTCGCTGAAAGGCCTGCCCAAAGACAATTCCGGCTACGACCTCGGCCAGCTCTTCATCGGCTCGGAAGGGACGCTCGGCGTCGTCACCCGCGCCGCGCTCCGGCTGCATCCGAAACCGGCATCTGAAGTGAACGCCTTCTGCGCGCTCGCTTCGCTCGATGCGGCCATCGCTCTGCTCGGGCTGCTGCGGCAAAAGCTCGGCCCGCTGCTGTCCGGCTATGAGGTGAATTTCGCGCCGCTCTATGATGTCATGGTCGCCAGCATGGCGATGCCGGCGCCGCTGCCGGCGGGTTCTCCTGTCTATGTGCTGGCCGAGATCCAGGGCAGTGAGCCCGAGCGCGACGGCGAGCGCTTCGCCGCGGTGCTGATGCAGGCGGTCGAGGATGGCGTGATCGACGATGTGGTGGTGTCGCAGTCGCCGCGCGAATTCCGGGCGCTCTGGGACGTGCGGGAGGATGCCAACCGCGTCCTGTTCTCGATGAAGGGTCTGATCGGCGTCGACATCAGCATTCCGCTGGCACGCATGGGTGCGTTCCTGCGGGAAGCGGACGCCGCCATCCATACCGTCGACCCCGGTGCCGACATCTATGTCTTCGGCCATCTCGGCGACGGCAACCTGCATTATCAGATCATGACCGCGGATCCGGCGGCGGCCTATGGCATTGTCTATCGTGGCGTGGCGGCGGCAGGCGGCGGCGTTTCGGCCGAGCACGGCATCGGCCTCGATAAGAAACAGTGGCTTCATCTGGTGCGCAGCGACGCCGAAATCGCCACGATGCGGCGGCTGAAGGCAGCGCTCGACCCGAAGAACATCCTAAATCGAGGACGAGTCTTCGATCTCGACCCGACAGGCTTGCCCTGAGCGCGACGCCGGCCTCGACTGGTCTCCGCCCGATCAGAACCCCAGCCGGCTGGCGGGCTTGCCTGAACGGTCCAGCACCTCAGTTGCCTTGCCTTGCCGCTTCGCGAATGGTCTGCAGCAGGATGATGAAGGCGGGCGAGGGGGGAGTATCCGTGCGCATCGTCAGGCCGACGGGCCCCCTGGTCTCCTCGGTGTTTACCGGCAAGGCGACGAAGGCGCCGCTGGCGATCTCATTGGCCACCACGCCGGCCGAAATGATCCACACCGCATTGCTCTGGCGCGTGAAGGAGCGGCCGAAGGAATCCGAGACGGTTTCGATCTCGGTGGCCGGAGCGGTCATGCCGTTGGTGATGAACAGGCGATCGACGAAGGGACGGATGACGGATTCCCGCGTCGGCATCAGCACCGGGAATTCGTCGAGGCGGGCGAAGATGTCCGCCCCTGGCTCGAGCAGCGGATGTCCGGCCCGCACCACGAACAGCACCGGCTCGGAGTAGAGGTGCTCGAAGAAGAAACCGGTCATGTTCTCGGGTGCGGCCAGCCGTCCGACGACGAGGTCGAGCGCGCCGGTGCGCAGTTGCTCCAGCAGCACGGCGTTCTCGCCGGTGACGATCTTGATCGCCGCCCCGGTATTTTCCCTAAGGAACAGGCTCATCGCCTGTGGCATGACCTTCGCCGATACCGTCGGCAGCGCGCCGATGCGGATCGGGTGGCGATTGATCGCGCCGTCCTGGCGAACGGAATCGACACCGCGCTTCAAAGCCGTGATCGCTGTGCCAGCATGGCCAAGGAAAATCTCGCCAAGCCTCGTGACCCGGATGCCGCGCCCGTCACGCTCGACAACGGCGACACCGAGCGCCTCCTCCAATTCGCGCAGGGTCTTGGTCACCGCCGGCGCGCTGACATGCAGGAAGTCGGCGGCACGGGCCACGCTTCCCTGTCGCGCGACCTCCAGGAACGCCTGCAGATGACGAAACCGGATGCGGTTTTCGGACATGGTTTGATAACCCCTGAGTTAATGAAACGGTGTAAAATATCATTTTACCGAACCAAATGCCTCGTGCAATGTAGGGATGGAGGATCGAAATCGTGCCATTCGTCACCATCGGCGGCATCACGCTGCACCATCGATATGTCGAGGCAAGCGGCAAGGCGCCTCCGATTGTGTTCATCAATTCGCTCGGCACCGACTTCCGGATCTGGGACGATGTCGTCTCGGCGCTTGATGGGGACATGCCCTTGCTCGTCTATGACAAGCGCGGCCACGGGCTGTCCGACATCGGCGATATCGGCTCGATCGACGATCATGTCGATGACCTCTCGGCGCTCATCGATCATTTCGGGCTGGAGAAGGTCGTGCTGTGCGGCCTGTCGGTCGGCGGCATGGTCGCGCAAGGGCTCTATGCCAGGCGCCCCGAAATCGTCGAGGCCATGATCCTGTGCGACACGGCGCACAAGATCGGCACGGCGGAGAGCTGGAACACACGCATCGCGACGGTCGAAAGCAAGGGCATCCAGGCCATTGCCGATGGCGTGCTGAAAGTCTGGTTCACCCCCACTTTCCACACGAAGCGGGGGGCCGAGCTGGATGGCTATTGGAACATGATGACCCGCCAGACTCTGGCCGGTTACATCGGGACCTGCAAGGCGGTTCGTGACGCGGATTTCACCGACGCGGCGGCCCGCATCGAGGTCCCCACCCTTTGCATCGCCGGCGACCAGGATGGCTCGACGCCCCCCGATCTTGTCCGCTCGCTGGCTGCTCTGATCCCCGGCGCGCGCTTCGAGATCATCCGCGATGCCGGGCATATTCCTTGCGTCGAGCAACCCGAGTCGCTCACCGCGCTGATCCGCGGTTTTATCGCATCGCTTGCCCCTGGAGCGGAAACTCATGGATGAAGCCCCCGGCAACGCCGCCAGATATCGCACCGGTCTTGCGGTGCGCCGCTCCGTGCTCGGCGATCGGCATGTCGACCGCGCGGAGATCGCCGCCACCGATTTCGACCAGCCTTTCCAGGAGTTGATCACCGAGGCGGCCTGGGGAACGGTGTGGGCGCGGCCGGGCTTCAGCAAGCGCGAACGCTCGATCGTCACGCTGGCGCTGCTGGCGGCACTCGGCCATGATGAAGAGGTCGCCATGCATGTGCGCGCCACCGCCAACACCGGTGCCACGCGCGAGGATATCTGCGAAGCATTCCTGCATGTCGCCATCTATGCCGGCGTGCCGGCCGCCAACCGTGCTTTCAAGATCGCCAAGGACGTGTTTTCGGAAATGGACGGAGCCGACAATGCCCGTTGAATCCGGATCGAACCGGAGGCCCGAGACCGGCGCCTTTTTCCAGCGCGACCGGACATGGCATCCGCCGCCGCTGACGCCCAACTACAAGACTTCGGTGTTGCGCTCGCCGCAGAAGGCGCTGCTTGCCTTCGACAACACGCTGTCGGAACTATCGGGCCCTGTGTTCGGTCATGCCATGCTGGGCGAACTCGATGCCGACCTGATCCACAATTTCGCCAGGCCCGGCGAGAGCGCGATCGGTGAGCGCATCATCGTCTATGGGCGGGTGCTCGACGAGCGCGGCGTCGGCGTGCCCGGTGCGTTGCTGGAATTCTGGCAGGCCAATGCCGGCGGCCGCTATCGCCACAAGAAAGACGGCTATCTGGCCCCGCTCGACCCGAATTTCGGCGGTTGCGGCCGCACCATATCTGGCGATGATGGCGGCTACGCCTTTCGCACCGTCAAGCCCGGCTCCTATCCCTGGCCGAACGGGCCGAACGACTGGCGGCCCTCGCACATCCATTTCTCGATCTTCGGCCACGGCTTCGCGCAGCGGCTGATCACGCAAATGTATTTCGAGGGCGATCCGCTGATCTGGCGCTGCCCGATCGCGCGCGGCATTCCCGACAAGGCCGCCATCGAGACGCTGATCGCCGCGCTCGACATGCAGGCGACGGTCCCCTTCGACGCGCGCGCCTACAAGTTCGACATCGTGTTGCGCGGGCGGCGTTCCTCGCTGTTCGAAAACCGGCTGGAGGGCAATTGATGGCCCAGTCGCTCGACCGGCTCAGGGAAAGCCCTTCGCAGACCGCGGGACCTTACGTCCACATCGGACTGACGCCCAATTTCTGCGGCATCGGCGGCGTCTATCCGACCGACCTCGGTGCGACCATGGTCAACGACAAGACCAGGGGCGAGCGCATCGGTTTGCGCATCCGCGTGCTCGATGGCACCGGCACGCCGCTCAAGGACGCGCTGATCGAGATCTGGCAGGCGGACGCCGACGGGCTCTACAATTCGCCGGCCGAATTGCGCGGTGCCGCGGATCCGAATTTCCTGGGCTGGGGCCGTTGCCCGACCGACATGGAAACCGGCCTGTGCGCCTTCGAGACGATCAAGCCGGGCCGCGTTCCGTTCGGCGATGGCCGCCTGATGGCGCCACACATCACGCTCTGGATCGTCGCGCGCGGCATCAATCTCGGCCTGCACACGCGGCTCTATTTTTCCGATGAGGAAAAGGCCAATGCGCAGGATCCGATCCTGGCGCGCATCGAGCACCGCATCCGCGTGCCGACGTTGATCGCCGAGCGCAGGGGTGACGCCTACATCTTCGACATCCATCTCCAGGGGGAGAAGGAAACGGTCTTCTTCGACAGCTGATGGTCAGGAGAAGCAGGACATGACCGTATCGCCTTTCGACCATCCGTTGCTCTCCGCCCTTCTCGGGGACGAGGAGGCATCGAGGCATTTTTCCGTTGAAGCAGAAATCGAGGCGGCGCTGGCGTTCGAGAGCGCGTTGGCCGAAGTGGAGGCGGAGAACGGGATCATCACCAGGGATGCGTCGGCCGCGATCATGGCGGCGCTGGCCTCGTTCCGGCCGGACACGTCCCTGTTGCGGGCCGGCGTCGCCAGGGACGGCGTCATGGTTCCGGAACTTGTGCGCCAGCTCAGAATGACGGTCGGCGAACCGCATGGCGACAAGGCGCATTTCGGCGCCACCAGCCAGGACGTCCTCGACACCGGCCTTGTGCTCCGGCTGAAATCCGTCGTCGAGCACCTCGGCCTGCTGCTGACCGAGACCGTCATACGGCTGACCTCACTGGAGGAGCGCTTCGGGGGCAGGCCGCTGACCGGAATGACGCGCATGCAGCCGGCGATCCCTATTCAGGTGGCGGATCGCGTGAGGGCGTGGCGGGCGCCACTGCAGCGGCATCAGGAGCGATTGTCGGAACAGTCCAGGCGCTTGCTGGTGGTGCAGTTCGGCGGCGCTGCCGGCACGCTGGAAAAGCTTGGCGACGAAGGGGCGGCGGTACGCGCGGCACTGGCCGCGAAACTCGGTCTTGCGGACGCGCCGCAATGGCACAGCCAGCGCGACGCGCTCGCCGACTTTGCCGGCTGGCTGTCGCTGGTGACCGGCAGCCTCGGCAAGTTCGGCCAGGATATTGCGCTGATGGCGCAAGGGGGGACCGATATCGCGCTTTCCGGCGGTGGTGGCTCGTCGGCCATGCCGCACAAGCAGAACCCGGTGAAGGCCGAAGCGCTGGTGGGGCTCGCGCGCTTCAACGCCACGCAGCTTTCCGGCATGCATCAGGCGCTGGTGCATGAGCAGGAGCGGTCGGGCACGGCTTGGACGCTGGAATGGCTGCTGCTGCCGCAGATGGCTGTCGCAACCGCGGCGTCGCTGCGCCTTGCCGCCGAACTGGCCGCACAGGTCGAAAGCCTCGGACACTAATGCGCGCGCAGGTCGTGATCGTCGGCTCGGGACCCTCCGGCCTGCTGCTTGGCCAGCTTCTGGCCGGCATCGGCGTCGATACGGTCATCCTTGAGCGATCCAGCCGTGAGCATGTGCTTGGCCGCGTGCGCGCCGGCGTGCTCGAACAGGGGACGGTCGAACTGCTGGAAGAGGCTGGTGCTGCTTCAAGACTGCATGCCGAAGGCTTGCCGCATTCCGGTATCTCGCTGGCTTTCGACGGACGCCTGCACCGCATCGACCTGTCGGCGCTGACTGGCGGCAAGAATGTCACGGTCTATGGTCAGACCGAAGTGACGCATGATCTGATGGACAAACGCGAGGCGGCCGGGCTCGTCACTGTCTATGAGGCCGCTGACGTCGCGCCGCACGATTTCGATGGCGCCGCACCTTTCGTCACTTATGACAGGGACGGCGTAAGCCATCGCATCGATTGCGACTTCATTGCCGGCTGCGATGGCTATCACGGCGTCAGCCGCAAATCGGTGCCTGAAAGCGCGCTGAAAATCTTCGAGCGGCACTATCCGTTCGGCTGGCTCGGCGTGCTGGCCGAAGTGCCGCCGGCCGATCATGAACTGGTCTATGCCAATCACGAGAGGGGTTTTGCACTGTGTTCGATGCGCTCGACGCACCGCAGCCGCTACTATGTGCAGTGCCCCGAGGGCGATCGCGTCGAGGCATGGTCGGACGACCGCTTCTGGGACGAGTTGCGCCGCCGTTTGCCGGAACGGACGGCGGCGAGCGTCGTTACCGGGCCATCCTTCGAAAAGTCGATCGCGCCGTTGCGCTCCTTCGTTGCCGAGCCGATGCGTTTCGGCCGGCTGTTCCTGGTCGGTGATGCCGCCCACATCGTACCGCCGACCGGCGCCAAGGGCCTCAACCTCGCCGCCAGCGACGTGTGCTATCTCTTTGCCGGCCTGCGCGATTTCTACGCCGGGAAATCAAGCGCAGGAATTGACGCCTATTCGCAAAAGGCGCTGGCGCGGGTCTGGAAGGCGGTGCGCTTTTCCTGGTGGATGACAACCATGCTGCATCGTTTTCCCGACACCGGCGACTTCGGCCAGCGCATCCAGGAGGCCGAGCTCGACTATCTCGTCCACTCGCGGGCGGCGTCGACGGCGCTTGCCGAGAACTATGTCGGGCTGCCCTATTGAAGGCTCTTTCTCCGGCGCAATCCCCGAGGGAAAATGCTGTGCGGTTTTTGCCGGGAAACCGCCCTGCTGCCCGCGCCTCCCATTCCGGTTGCTACCGTCCGAGCAGATTGCGCTCGACAGTCCGCAGATGCGCCAGCATGGCCTGGCTGGCGCTCTCGGGGTCACGGCGCAGCAGCGCATCGAGAACGGTCTGGTGCTCGCTGCAATAGATGCTGCGGCGTTCCTCCGAAAAGGACCGCTTCTTCATTTCGAACCACGGCGCCTGATTGCGCAGGATGCGCATCAGATTGTGGATCTCCTTGAGGAAGTCGTTGCGCGAGCACGCGAAGATGCGGTGGTGAAACTCCGCGTCCCAGTGCTCGAAGGTCGGCATGTCCTGCGATTCCGAAGCGATCTTGTGCGCCTCGCGCACCGCGTTGAGTTCCATGGCGCTGGCATTGGTGGCGGCGAACGCCGCCGCCGCCGGTTCCAGCAATTGTCGGATCTCCATCATGTCGGCGGGGCTGGTGCCTTCCATCCGGCCGACAACCGCCGCCATAGACGCCGGGTTGGTGGTGGTCAGGAACGTACCGCGCCCGACATGCCGCACCACCGTGCCGTCATCCTCGAGGAAGGAGACCGCGCGCCGCACCGTGTTGCGCGCGACGCCGAATTCGCTCGCCAGGTCGCGCTCCGGCGGCATGCGGCCATTCTCGATCCATTCGCCGGAAGAGATCCGTTTCTTCAGCGCCGTGGCGATATCGTTGGCGACGAGCTTTGGCATGTCTGGCAGCTTTTATCTGATCCAATATTGAACCATCGTTAGCAGTTTCCGATGCTGTCGTCCACCGTGGCGCGTCGTCGATATCCCAAAGGAGCCGGCCGCAACAGCCTCATTCCTTTTTGGAATGACCAGTCTAGATTCCGCTTGCGGCCTAAACCAATCGGCGATAGCGTGTAACAAAAGAGCGAAGAATTGGCTCAGTATTGGTTCAGGGAGGATGAGGATGCGGGTCGCGACTTTTTCGATCGCCGGCGAACGTCGCGTGGGTCTTGTCGACCTCGATGCTGAGACCATCGCGCCTTTCGATTTTTCGGTCGACCAGGCCAAATCCGGTATCCTGGCCCTGATCGAGCGCAATGGCGCCGGCATCCCTCGCACCCTGTCGCCGATCCCGTTGGCGCAGGTCGAGATCGAGGCGCCGATCCCGCAGCCGCGCCGCAACATCTTCTGCGTCGGCAAGAATTATCACGAGCATGCGCATGAGTTCGCCCGCAGCGGCTTCGATTCCAGCGCCGGTGCGGGCGCGATCCCGAAACACCCGATCATCTTTTCCAAAGTGCCTGAATCGGTCGTCGCCAACCATGCCAGCGTGCTGATCGATGCCTCCGTCTCGACGGCCATCGACTACGAGGCGGAGCTGGCCGTCATCATCGGCAAGGGCGGCCGCGGCATCTCCAGGGAAGACGCGCTCGACCATGTCTGGGGCTATACCATCGTCAACGACGTCACCGCGCGCGACCTGCAGGGCAAGTACAGCCAGTGGCTGATCGGCAAATCGCAGGACACATTCTGCCCGATGGGGCCATGGGCGGTGACCAGGGACGAGCTCGACCTGGCGACCGCCGGCATCCGTTGTTTCGTCAACGAAGACCTGCGCCAGGATTCCCGGATTTCGCTGCTTATCTTCGACATCCCGACCATCATCGCCACGCTGTCGCAAGGCATCACGCTGAGGCCCGGCGACATCATTGCCACCGGCACGCCGGTCGGTGTCGGCATTGGCTTCGATCCGCCGAAATACCTCAAGGCGGGCGACGTCGTGCGCATCGAGATCGACGGCATCGGCACGCTGGAAAACCGCTTTGCGGAGCATGTGCAATGACGACGGTGACGGTTGGCCAGGTCGTCGCGGAAGTCGTCGGCGAAGGCACTGCCGTGGTGATGATCCATGGTCTCGGCGGCACGTCCAACATGTTCCAGCCGCAGATGGCGGCACTTTCCGGCTATCGCGTCATCCGGCTCGACCTGCCGGGTTCCGGCCGTTCGCCGCGCCCGATCGAGCCGCTGACCATTGAAGGTATGAGCCAGGCGGTGGTCCGCGCCATGGCGGGCATGGGGGTCACATCAGCGCATTTCGTCGGCCATTCGATGGGCACCATCGTTTGCCAGCAGATTGCAGCAGCGCAGCCTTCACTGGTCGCCTCTCTGGCACTGTTCGGCGCCCTGGCGGAACCGACCGAGGCGACCAGGCAAGGGCTCGCCCACCGGGCCCGGTTGGCGCGCTCGGGCGGCATAGCCGAGATCGCCGACCAGATCGTCGCCAATGCCATTTCGGCGCACACCAGGGAAACCTCGCCGGCTGCCGTCGCCTTCGTGCGGGAGTCCATCACCCGCCAAGATCCGGAATCCTATGCCCGCACCTGCGAGGCGCTGGCCAAGGCAACCGCTGTCGATGCGAGAAGGATTTCGGCGCCGACGCTGCTCGTCACCGGCGATGCCGACACTGTCAATCCACCCGGCGTCGGGCAGGCGCTTGCCGACAAGATCAAGGGGGCCATATTCTCCTCGCTTGATCGGTGCGGGCACTGGGCCACGGTGGAAAGCCCGCGCGAAAGCAGCTCGAAGCTCGCCGATTTTTTGAGACGGGTTGATAGGTGAGGATTTCTGATCGGGCGTAGAACTACGCGCTCGGCAAGTTGGGAGGCTTGTTATGGCAGACGACAGCTGGAACGCAAACGGCTCGGGCAGCACGCTCTTCACCAATGTGCGCGTGCTCGACGCGACAGGTGAATATCCCTACACCGGCGAAGTGCTGGTGCAGGGCAACCGTATCAAGCAGATCACCAAGGGCTCATCGCGCTTCGGCGCGCCTTCATCTTCATCCTATGGAGGTGGGGCTACGGTGATCGACGGTATGGGCGCGACGCTGATGCCTGGCATGATCGACGCGCATCTGCATCTGTCCTGGAACAACGCACCTGGCATCGATCCCATCCAGATGATGGAGGTCGAGGAGCACATGCTGGTCACCATGGAGATGGCCAAGCTGGTGCTCGATGCCGGCTTCACCGCCGGCCGGGGTGCGGCCGCCGCCAAGCCGCGCCTCGATGTCGTGGCCAAGAAATTCATCAACCAGGGCCGCTTCCCCGGACCGCGCTATCTCGCGGCGGGTCCGGAGATCACCACGGTCGGCGGCCTCGGCGATTCCGCGCCGTCGCATATTCCGCATGAAGGCCTCAATCTCGGCCTCGTCGTCTCCGGCCCGGAGGAAATCCGCCGCACCGTGCGCCAGCTGATCAAATACGGCGTCGATTCCATCAAGTTGAACCTGTCGGGCGAGAGCATCACTGGCATGGGCGCCGAGGAGACGCCGATGTCGGAGGAAGAGGTTGCCATGGCCGCTTCCGAGGCACGCTGCCGCAACAAGGTGCTGTCGGCGCATGCGCGCTCGTCCGGCTCGGTCAAGCAATGCGTCCGCCACGGCATCCAGAACATCTACCACGCCTCCTTCGCCGACGAGGAAGCGCTCGACATGCTCGAATCGGTCAAGGACAAGCACTTCGTCGCGCCCGGCATCGCCTGGCTGATCAACACCGCGCGCCATGCCGAGCAATGGGGCATCAAGCCCGGCTCGCCGCTGTCGCTCGAATATGAGCGCGAACTCGAAATGTGCGTCGAGACGATGAAGAAGATGCACCGGCGCGGCATCCGCGTCTGCATCGGCGGCGACTACGGCTTTGCCTGGACGCCGCAGGGCACCAACGCCAAGGACATCCAGACCTTCGTCGAAATGCTCGGCTTCTCGCCGATGGAGGCGATCCAGGCCGGCACCAAATATGGCGGTCAGATCATGAACATGGGCGACGAGCTCGGCCTGATCAAGGAAGGCTATCTCGCCGACATCCTGCTGGTCGATGGCGACCCGATCTCGGATGTGCGCATCCTGCAGGACAAGAACCGCATCCTCGCCATCATGAAGGATGGCAAGTTCCACAAGGCGCCGCGCATGAACGAGCAGCGCCGGCGGCTGACTGCATGAGCCTGCTCGACCAGCCAACTTCGTCGTCGCTCTCAAGCGGCAGCGGCGGCATGACGCGCAAGCAGGCCTGGGGCCTCGTCGGCCTGCTTGCCGCGGCGATCGTCGCGTGGCTGGTCTTTGCCGTCTGGCCGGATTGGCTGAATGCGATCCTGATCTCGAAGAAGGCTTTCGTCAGCGCCATCCTCAACGGCATCACGCTGGCCGGTCTCTATTTCCTCGTCGCCAGCGGCTTTACGCTGATCTTCGGCCTGATGCGCAACGTCAATCTCGCGCATGGCTCGCTCTATCTGCTCGGCGCTTACATCGGCTACGAGGTTACCAACCGCACCGGCTACTGGCTGCTCGGCGTGGCCGCCGGTTTTGCCGTGCTGGCCATTGTCGGCGTCGTCATGCAGGTCTTCGTCTTCCGTCGCCTCGAAGGCGACGATCTTCGCCAGACCTTGGTCTCGATCGGCATTTCGATCGTCGCCGCCGATCTGATGCTCGCTGTGTGGGCCGGCGGCACGTACCAGATCACCACGCCGGAATGGCTCGACGGTGCCTTGACCTTGCCCGTCATCACCGCGGTGCGCTCCAACGGCGCCTCGGTCTTCCTCACCTATCCGCTCTACCGCGTCGTCGTGCTGGCCGCGGCGATCGTCATCGGCGTCGGCCTCTGGCTGATGCTGCACAAGACCCGCATCGGCATGATGATCCGCGCCGGCGTCGACGACCGCGCCATGCTGCAGGCATCCGGCGTCAATGTGCATGCGGTGTTCGCCATCGTCTTTGCCGTTGGCGCAGGCCTGGCCGGCTTTGCCGGCGTCGTCGGTGGCTCGGCGCTTTCGGTCGCGCCGGGCGAGGACGTACGTTATCTCCTGGCTTCGCTGGTCGTCGTCATCGTCGGCGGCATGGGTTCGATCACAGGCGCGGCCATCGGCGCGCTGCTCATCGGTCTCGCCGAGCAGATCGGCCTCGTCTACTTCCCGACCTACGGCATCGTGCTGACCTTCGTCATCATGGTGGTGACGCTGGCGGTCAGGCCACAGGGCATCATGGGGAAGGCGCGATGAGCCTGGCCATCGCCACCACCAGCGCAACGCAGCCGAACTGGCTGGAGAAGCTCGGCGCCGGCCACATCATCCTTGGTGTCGCACTGGTGCTCTATCCCCTGGTGGCATCCGATTTCTTCCTGACGCAAATCGGCGGCTATTCGCTGATCTTCGGCATGCTGGGCCTGTCGCTGATGCTGCTCGCCGGCTATGGCGGGATGGTCAGCCTGGCGCAGATCACGGTCGCCGGCATCTCCGCCTACGCCATCGCCATCCTGGGCAACAACAATTCCAGCATACTCGGCCTCGGCTGGCCGTGGTGGCTCGCGGTGCCGTTCGCGGTTCTGGCGGCGGCACTGGCATCGGCGCTGATCGGCTGGATCTCGGTGCGCACCGAGGGCATCTACACCATCATGATCACGCTGGCGATCGCCACCGCGACCTACTATTTCGCGCAGCAGAACTACGCCATCTTCAACGGTCATTCCGGCTATGCCGGTATCCGTGCGCCGGTGTTCTGGGGCATCGGCTGGCGTGACGCGAAACCATTCTACTACCTTTGCCTTGGCCTCGCGGTACTGTCCTATGCGGCGGTGCTCTACGGCTCGCGCTCGACCTTCGGCATGACCTTGCAGGCGATCCGCGACAACCCGCGCCGCATGCGCGCGCTTGGCTATCACGTCACCGCGCACAAGGTCGTCGCTTGGGCTTTGGCGGGCGTCATCGCAGGACTGGCGGGCGTGCTGCTGGTCTGGTTCAACGGCCGCGTCTCGCCCGGCACCATCGGTGTCGACGCGGCGATCGACGTGCTGATCATCGCCGTCATCGGCGGCCTGCGCCATCCGATCGGCCCGTTTCTCGGCGCGCTCGTCGTCGTCCTGATGCAGACCTTCGCCATCGACATCGTCGGCGCCGAGCGTTTCAACACGCTGATCGGCCTGGTGTTCCTGGTGATCGTCTTTGTCTCACCGGATGGAATTCTTGGGTTGTGGGGGAGGATCAAGCCACATCTTGCCCAGGAGTCCTTGCGTCCCGGCCCCTAGCAACCGGGATGGAATGAACCACTGCAAAACGAAATCAACGGGAGGAAAAATCATGAGGATGCATAGACGTACATTGCTCGCCTTGGCGGTGTTCACCGGGCTGACCGCGCCTTCGATGGCGCTGGCTGCCGACGACACCATCAAGATCGGCCTGCTCGCCACCTTCGAGGGACCGTTCACGGTGCTCGGCGAGGACGGCGAGCGCGGCGCCATGACCGCGATTGCGGAGATGAACGGCACCGTCGCCGGCAAGAAGATCGAGATCGTCAAGGGCTCGTCCGATGCTTCTCCCGACAGCGCCGTGCGCGCGGCACGCAAGCTGGTCGAGCAGGACGGCGTCAAGGTTCTGGTCGGCCCGCTCTCGGGCGACGAAGGCATTGCCGTCAAGGATTACGCCAAGACGCAGCCGAACGTGACCTTCATCAACGGCACCTCGGCCGCGCAGGACACGACATTGCGCGATCCGGCCGAGAATTTCTTCCGCTTCTCGACCGATGGCGCGCAGTGGATGGCCGGTCTCGGCACCTATGCCTTCAAGGACAAGGGCTACAAGAAGGTCGCCACCGTCGCCGAGGACTATTCCTTCCCCTACACGCAGGTGTTCGGCTTCATGGCCGAATTCTGCAAGGCCGGTGGCCACGTGCCGTCGAAATCCTGGGTGCCGATCGGCAACAAGGACTTCTCCTCGGTCATCGCCGCCATTCCGGAAGACGTCGATGCGATCTATGTCGCGCTCGGCGGCGCCGATGCGGTCAACTTCCTGACCCAGTACCAGCAGGGCGGCGGCACCGCGCCGCTGATCGGCGGCTCGATCACCGTCGACCAGACGGTGCTGACGTCGAAGGGCAAGTTGAAGGACGTGTTGAAGGGCACGCCGTCGGCCGGCCCGACCGCCGACACCAACGACGCACCGGCATGGAAGACGTTCGTCGAGGCCTACAAGAAGCAGCCGGGCGCGTTTCCCTCGCCCTCGCTCTTCGCCCATGGCTACTATGTCGACATGAAGGCGACGCTGCTTGGTCTCGACCAGGTCGGCGGCGACGTCTCCGACGGCGGCAAGAAGCTGCGCGAGGCGCTGTCGAAACTGTCCTTCGACACGCCGACCGGCAAGGTGTCGCTCGACAAGAACCGTAACGCCATCGCCGACATCTTCCTGACCGAGGTCACCGAAGGCGCCGACGGCAACCTCCTCAACAAGCTGGTCAAGGTCGTGCCGCAGGTCAACCAGACCCTCGGCATTCCCGAAGACGAGTTCATGAAGCTCGGCGCGGTCAACCGCGACAATCCGAGCTGCCCGTAACCGACGCAGAGTGCAGCCGCCAGTGACCGAAAGCTTCGCAGCAAACCGTCTTCAGAGCACCGGCGCCTATGCGCTGGAGCTCGATGGCGTGGCGCGGCACTTCGGGGCGCTGGTGGCGCTCTCGGGCATCACCATGAGGATCGCGGCCGGCGAGCGGCGCGCGGTCCTCGGCTCCAACGGCGCCGGCAAGACGACCCTGTTCAACGCCGTGACCGGCGATTTCCTGCCGACGGCGGGGCGCATCCGCTTCTTCGGCGAGGACATCACCGACCTGCCGCCGCATGAGCGCATCCGGCGCGGCTTGCGCCGCACCTATCAGATCTCGCAATTGTTCAAGGGCCTGTCGGTCCTCGATTCCATCTTTCTCGCTTGCCGCGGCGTCTCGCGTCGGCGATTTTCGCTGCTGCGCCCGGCAACGACTGACGTCAACATGGTGCAGGCGGAATCGATCCTCAACGCCGTCCATCTCGAGGCCCTCCGCGACACGCTGGTGGCGACGCTGAGCCACGGCCAGCAGCGCCAGCTGGAGATCGCGCTGGCGCTCGCCGGTGCGCCGCGTTTCATCCTGTTCGACGAGCCGGCGGCCGGTCTTTCCCCGACCGAACGCCGCGACCTCGTCGCCATCCTCAACGCACTGCCGAAGCATATCGGCTACATCATCATCGAGCATGATCTCGATGTCGCGCTGCGCGTCTCGGAATATGTCTCGATGATGCACAATGGCCGCCTGTTCAAGGAAGGCACGCCGCAGGAAATCGAAGCCGATCCCGAGGTGCAGGAGATCTATCTCGGGGGCAAGCATGGCTGAGCGCCCCGGCTCCTCCGGCAAGCCAACCAGGGCCATCCTCAGGATAGAAGACCTGCAGGTCTTCTACGGCGAGAGCCATGCGCTGCAGGGCGTCTCGCTGACGCTGGAAAGCGGCGTGCTGTCGGTCGTCGGCCGCAACGGCATGGGCAAGTCGACGCTTTGCAACACCATCGCCGGCCTGAAACGGGCCAAGTCCGGCTCGATCCGCGTCGATGGCCGCGAGATCACGTCACTCGAGCCGCACGAAATCCATCGCCTCGGTGTAGGCTATGTGCCGCAAGGCCGCCGCGTCTGGCCGAGCCTGACGGTCGACGAGCATCTGCGTCTCGCCGCTGGCAATCGGCGTGACGCCAGCTGGACCGTCGAGCGAGTCTACCAGACCTTTCCGCGCCTGGCCGAACGCCGCGGCAATGGCGGCTCGCAGCTGTCTGGCGGCGAACAGCAGATGCTGGCGATCTCGCGCGCGCTGCTCAGCGATCCGAAGCTGCTGGTCATGGACGAGCCGACCGAGGGCCTGGCGCCTGTCATCGTCGACCAGGTCGAACGCATGCTCGTCGATCTCGCCGCCGAAGGCGAGATGGCGGTACTGGTGATCGAGCAGAACATCGGCGTGGCGACCGCTGTGTCGAACCAGGTCGCCATCATGGTCAACGGCCGCATCAACAGGCTGATGGACGCCAAGGCGCTTGCGGCGGACCGCGAATTGCAGCAGCGCCTGCTCGGTGTCGGCCGCCATGCCGAGGAAGCACAGGTCACGCCGGCCGAAGCCGCGCAAGCCAAGGAGCAACTGGCGGAAGTCTATCGTGTCGACCGCACCGCCAACGGTTCGACCGAAGCGGTGTCACAGATTGGCGTCTATCGCCCTGTCACCGAACTGCCCAACCGCTGGAACGTGCCGGTCACCGAACTGCGCCAGGCGGCGGTCGACAAGGCAGCACCGCAGGACGATCTGAAGAAGGTCTTCGCCATCCCCTTTGCCGAGCGCATCGGCAGGACGGTGCTGGTCGCCGGCACCTTCGACACCAAGGGCAAGGAATTGCGCTTCGTCGCCGACCGGCTGAAGTCGCTCGGCCTGCCGGTACGCACCGTCGATCTGTCGACCTCGGGAAAACCGACCAGCGCCGATGTGCCGGCCATGCAGGTCGCCGGCATGCATCCAAGAGGATCATCCGCCGTCTTCACCAATGATCGCGGCGGCTCGGTCAGCGCCATGGCGGAAGCCTTCGCGCGCTGGATCGAACGCGAACCGGGCATCGGCGGCGTCATATCGGCCGGCGGCTCGGGCGGCACCACGCTGGCAACCTCCGGCATGCGCGTGCTTCCTGTCGGCATCCCCAAGCTGATGGTCTCGACGGTGGCGGCCGGCGATGTCGCCAAATATGTCGGTGGCGCCGACATCATGATGTTCCATTCGGTCGCCGATGTGCAGGGGCTGAACTCGATCACCGAACAGGTGCTCTCCAATGCCGCGCACGCCATGGCCGGCATGGTCGCGCAATTGCCCAACGCCGAGGCGTGGGAGACAAGACGCAAGCTGGCGCGGCCGGCCGTCGGCATCACCATGTTCGGCGTCACCACACCCCTGGTGCAAGCTGTCACGAAACGACTTGAAGCCGACTATGACTGCCTGGTCTTCCACGCCACCGGCATCGGCGGACGCGCCATGGAAAACCTCGGCGATTCCCGCCTGCTGTCGGCCTTTCTCGATCTCACCACCACGGAAGTGGCCGACATGATCGTCGGCGGCGTCTTCCCGGCGACCGAGGATCGTTTTGGTGCGGCGATCCGCACCGGACTGCCCTATGTCGGCTCGGCCGGCGCACTCGACATGGTCAATTTCGGTCCTCGCGACAGCGTGCCGGAGAAATTCAGCAGCCGCAAATTCGTCATCCATAATCCCAACGTCACGCTGATGCGCACCACGCGCGACGAGAACCGTGCCTTCGGCGAATGGATCGGCGCGCGGCTCAATGCCATGAACGGCCCGGTGCGCTTCCTGCTGCCGGAAGGCGGTGTCTCGATGCTCGACGCGCCCGGCCAGCCCTTTCACGACCCGGAAGCCGACAATGCTTTGTTCGAGGCGATCGAGAAGACCGCGCGCCAGACACCTTTGCGCCATGTCGGACGGGTGCGGGCCAACATCAACGACACGCCTTTCGTCGACGCGGCGGTCGCTGCCTTCCACGCGATCGCGCCGAAGCTGCAGAGGCGGGCATGAAGAATTGGACTTCGCCACCGTGCCGGTGGATGTTTGAAATCGGCCGCCTCGCGCCGGCCGCATCGTCTTGGGGAGGATAGATCATGGACGCGCAGACCTTTGGCGCTTTCCTGTTGTGGCTGATCGTTGCGGCGGTCGTCGTGGTGATCGCCGTCTACATCTTGCGGTGGCTCTATCGCCGCTCGACCAAGGAGACGGCGTTCGTGCGCACCGGCTTCATGGGCGAGAAGGTGGTGGTGAATGGCGGCGCTTTCGTCATCCCGGTGCTGCACGACATCACTCCGGTCAACATGAACGTCCTGCGCATCGAGGTGCGGCGCGAGGATGCTCTTGCGCTGATCACCCGCAACCGCATGCGCGTCGACCTGATCGCCGAGTTCTTCGTGCGCGTCGGCGCCAGCCGCGAACTGGTCGCCGCCGCCGCGCAGACGCTGGGCCGCCGCACGCTGCAGCCAGACAGCCTGCGCGAACTGCTCGAAGGCAAGTTCGCCGGCGCCCTGCGCACGGTCGCCGCCCAGATGACGCTGGAAGAGATGCATGAACTGCGTGGCGACTACGCCGCCAAGGTGCGCCGGCTGGCCGAGGAGTCGCTCGCCGCCAATGGGCTTGAACTGGAAAGCGTCGCCATCGTCGATCTCGACCAGACCAGCCTCGAATATTTCGATCCGTCCAACGCCTTCGACGCCGAAGGCCTGACGCAGCTGACGGAATCGATCGAGACGAGGCGCCGCATGCGCAACGAGATCGAGCAGCGCACGCTGGTCGATATCCGCAACCAGAATCTCGACACCCAGCGCAAGGTGCTGGAGATTGACCGCGACACCGAATATGCCCGCCTCGAACAGGAACGCGAGGTCGAGATCCGCCGCGCCGCGCAGCGGTCTGAACTCGCCATCGAGCGTGCGTTGCGCGACCAGGAATCCGAGCAGGCGCAGCTTTCGTCGCGTGAAGCCGTCGAGAAATCGCGGCTGAACCAGGAGCGCAACATCACCGAGGAGCGCATCAAGAGCGAGGAGGACACGCAGCGCCGCGAGATCGCGCGCCGCCGTTCGCTCGACGAGACCGAGATGAAGATGCGCGAGCTGACCGAGCGCGAGCAGATCGCGCTCGAACTGTCGCTGGAAAAGGCCCGCATCGAGCGCGAGGGCGCGCAAAGCAAGCTCGAGATCGAGCGCAAGAAACTGCTTGAGGTTGCCGAACTGGAACGCCAGATTACGCTGGCCGAAAAGGCACTGGAAGTGACCAAGGCCGAGGCCGAGAAGCGCCGCGCCGAGATCGTCGAGAACCAGGCGACCGAGACGGCGCGCATTGCGCAGGAACGCGTCGTCGACGAGGTCCGCATCGAACGCGAGCGTCATCTGGAGGCGCTGCAGATCGCCAAGCGCCAAGCCTTCGAGGAGGCCGAGATTTCGGCCAGCGAGGAGGTCGAGCGCGCCCGCATCACCACCGAGCGCGGCATCGAGGAAGCGCGGCTGATCAAGGAGCGTGACATCAGGCAGCTCGGCGTCGACCGCGACCAGAAGATCGAGATCGCCGAGATCCAGAAGGCGATCGACATCGCCAAGAAAACGCAGGAACGCTCTTCCGCCATCGCCGCTTCCGAAGCGGTTCGCGCCAAGGCCGTCCAGGCAGAGGAACAGGCCTTCACGGCCCGCGAACGCGAGATCGCCGAGCGCCGCAAGCTGACCGACCTGATCGGCGCGCAACGCGAGGCCGAGCGCGAGGCACTGCGCGTCGTCTCCGCCGCCGATGCCGAGATGAAGGCGGCGAAGAGCTTGGCCGAGGCGCAGAAGATCGCCGCCGTCGCTTCGGCGGAGGCCGAGAAGATCCACGCCCTTGCCGCCGCCCAGCGCTACGAGGTCGATGCCGCTGGCCATCGCCAGCTCAACGAGGCCGAGAACATCCTTTCCGAGGCTGCGCGGGCAGGGCGTCTGCGCGGCAAACTGCTCGACCACATGGAAGGCATCATCCGCGAGAGCGTCAAGCCGATGGAGAAGATCGACGGCATCAAGATCCTGCATGTCGACGGCATCAACGGTGGCGCCGGCGGCAACCGCAACGTCACCGACGAGGTGATCGATTCCGCACTGCGCTACCGGGTGCAGGCGCCGATGATCGACAATCTGATGAAGGAAATCGGCATCGAGGGCGGCTCGCTCGGCCGCATGACCGACGTGCTGCGCGACGCCAAGGACATTTCCAGCCTGACCCGCGACAAGAAGGGCAAGGGCAAGGCCGCCAAGGACGACGATGACGACCGCGATCACTGAGGTGAGGGCGGTGTTTCCTCGCGCTTCATTGGGCCGTGCGAGACGATGCCTTGCGCCTGATTGCCATGCTGCGTCGGTTCGCGATGATTGCCAAGTGGTCCCCCCACTCCGTCGCTGCTTCGCAGCGCCACCTCTCCCCCCTCCGGAGGGAGAGGAAGGGAGCCCGCCGTGGACGGTTCGCACCCTTCCTCTCCCCGGTCGATCGGGGGAGAGGTGTCGAGCAAAGCTCGACGGAGTGGGGGTCGATCTGGCGCGGCGCGAGACAATGCATACGCGGACTGCCATGCCCACCACCGGCCCGCAAGCATGACCAAGGTCTATGTCTCCTCTGTCATTCCCGCACCGACAGCGGAAGTCTGGAAACTCGTCCGCAACTTCAACGCATTGCCAAGCTGGGTGCCGTTCGTTGCCGACAGCCGCATCGAACAGAACGCGCAGCCCGACCAGATCGGCTGCATCAGAAGTTTCACGTTGAAGGACGGCGGGCGCATCCGCGAAAGACTGTTGGCGCTTTCCGACTACGATCTGTCCTGCAGCTACGCGATCCTGGAAAGTCCGATGGCGGTGGAGAACTATGTCGCCACGCTGTCGCTGACGCCGATCACCGACGGCAATTTGACGCTCGCCGAATGGCAGGCGGAGTTCGACTGCGCGCCGGATCGCGAGGCAGCCTTGATGCAGCAGATCGGCAATGGCGTGTTCCAGGCCGGCTTGACCGCGCTGAAGCACCGGTTCGGGCGCTGACGCCGGCCGATGGTCCAGGTCCGCCAGAGCACGATCATCGATGCGCCGGTCGACGAGGTCTGGGCGATCCTGCGCGATTTCAACGGCCATGACCGCTGGCATCCGGCGATCGCCTTCAGCGAAATCGAGGGCGGCGAGCCGGTCGATGCGGTCGGCTCCGTGCGCCACTTCAGGCTGAACGACGGCGGCGAGTTGCGCGAGCAATTGCTGGCGCTGTCCGACAGGGACCGGCGGCTGAGCTATTGCCTGCTCGAAGCGCCGCTGCCGCTGATGGGTTACGTCGCCTCGCTGCGGTTGAAGCCGGTGACCGACGGCAACGCCACCTTCTGGGAATGGAATTCCGAATTCCACCCGCCGGCGCATCGCCGCGACGAACTGGTCAAGCTGGTCACCGAAGGCATCTATCAGGCTGGCTTTACGGCGGTGCGCAATCTTCTGCGAAGCAGAAGCACAGGCTCGCCGGTCGAGACAAGGACGCTTCGGGTCGCGTCGCCACCATCCGTGGAGATGCCGCGTGCCGCCCCAATGCTCGCGCCGGGCCAGACCGCAACGACCCGTGCGATCGTGGTCGAGCGCTATGGCGGCCCGGAAGAATTGCAACTGCGGGAAATCGGCCTGCCACAACCCGCGCCGAACGAGGTGCGGCTCCGCCACACGGTGATCGGCGTCAATTTCATCGATGTCTATTGCCGCACCGGCTTTTTCGACCTGCTGCAGCCGCCTGGCGTGCCGGGCATGGAGGCCGCCGGCATCGTCGAGGCGGTTGGCTCGGTGGTGTCGGGTTTCTCCGCCGGCGACCGCATTGCCTATGCCTGTCCGCCGGTCGGCGCTTACAGTGAGCGGCGCAACATGGCGCCCGAACTGCTGGTTCATCTCTCCGACGATATCCCGGACGAGATCGCCGCCGCCGGCCTGCTCAAGGGCGTCAGCGCCAGTTTCCTGCTGCATGATGTACACGCCGTGCAGCCAGGCGACATCGTCCTCATCCATGCAGCGGCCGGTGGCATCGGCCAGCTGCTGGTGCAATGGGCGCGCCACCTCGGCGCGACTGTCATCGCCACCGTGTCGAGCGATGACAAGGCGCGGATCGTCGAGCGTCTCGGCGCGCACCATGTCATCGTCTACTCCCGTGAGAATTTCACCGAGGCCGTCATGCGACTGACAGGGGGCAAGGGCGCCGATGTCGCCTATGATGCGGTCGGCAATGACACATTCGGCGGCTCGCTCGCGGCCCTTGCCGTGCGCGGCCATCTCGTCAGCTTCGGCCAGGCTTCGGGGCCGGTCGGCAATTGGGATATCGGGCGCTTCGCGTCGAAGTCGCTGACCATTTCGCGGCCCAACTATGCCCACTACACCGACACGCCGGAAAAACTCGCGCCGCACGTCGCCAGGTTTTTCCAGGCGCTTCGGCAAGGCGTGGTCAGGGTCGAGGCGCCGACCCGCTACACCCTTGCCGACGCCGCCGATGCGCACCGCGATCTGGAAGCGCGGCGCACCACGGGTGCGCTAGTCTTGCTGCCGTAATCCCGCAGGTCAGCCGGTCGCGCTGGCGTAGATGTCGAGAACTTCCGTCACGCCAGCGATCAGCAAGTCCCCTGCTTTTGGCGCGACGGATCCATTCGCCACCGCGCTGTCGAGACGGCCAAGATACTGGCTGATGAGGGGAGAGGGGATGTCGCGATCGCCAAGCACCTGCATCAGCGCGCCCACGGCCTGTTGGGCGCCGGGCGCCGGCCAGTAGTAGCGGATACGATCGCTGTAGGAGAAATGCCGTTCGATCCGCTGCTCGGCCTCGGTGCCGTGATAGTAATTCTTCCAGTTGCCCGGCGCCGCCAGCATGACGCGCTCCATCGCCGCCGGCAGGCTTTCCCGCGAGGCGTCGGGAGCGAGAATGTCGGCGATGTGGCTCAGGCCATAGAGCGCCTCGCGCAGCGCGAAGGTCAGCCACGGCCCGACCTTGAGAATGGCGAAGCCGTCATCGACCAACGCGCTCAGTGCCGCCACCGGCTGGTAGTCGGTCGAATGGGCCTCGAAGACGAATTGCGGCAGGTCTCGGAGCGTGCCGGCGAGCGCCCGTGCGCGTTCCGGCTGATAGGCGATCACGTCGGCATTGCCGAATTCGACACCCGGCTGCACGACGACGCCGATCGCCCGCGAAAAAGCCCGGTCGAGGCCGCGCTGGGCGAAAGCATCGCGGTGGATGCGCACCGTCTCGCGTGCCGCCTCCGGTGTCGTCACCGCCAGATGGTCCATTGCCTCAAGAGCGCCACCAGGCACCGGCACCTCCGTGCCGATGACATAGACCGGCTTGGCACCTTTTCGTTCCGTGGCGGCCTCCGCCACCGCGGCCAGGTCGGCCGCACGCGCGGCAATCGTCGCGTCTGGCGGTGCGGCGCCTTCGCCGGCGCAGCCCATGCTGGTGTCCAAATGGATCTTGGTGAAGCCGGCCTCCGCATAGGCGTCGACCATGCGCGACGCTTTCGCCATGGCGTCGGCTGCCGGCAGGTGTTTCCACGGATTGGGACCGAGATGGTCGCCGCCGAGCACCAGCCGGTCCAGCGGGAAGCCGGCCTTTCCGGCGATCGCCTCGACGAAGCGGCGGAAATCCCCGGGTGTCATGCCGGTATAGCCGCCCTCGTGGTTCACCTGGTTGCAGGTGGCCTCGATCAGCACGTCGGCGCCGCGCGCCTTGCCATGGCGCAGCGCCGCCTCGATGACCAGCGGATGAGCAGAGCAGATCGAGGCAATGCCGCAGCGCTCACCGGCCGCGCGACGCGCCGCGATCGTCGCCAGCCTGTCCGTCGCCTGGCTCATGCCGGCGCTCCGGTCTTGGCGGTCTCGATGAAGGCTTCGACGGCGGCAAGTGAGGCGATGCCCTCCATCGGTCCCTTCTTCGTCACCGCCAGCGCGCCGCAGCCATTGGCGATGCTGAGCGCGTTTTCAGGTGTCGCTCCACGCAGCCAGAAGGAGACGAAGGCGGCGGCAAAACAGTCGCCGGCGCCGGTCGGATCGATTTCGTCTACAGCGAAGCCGGGCGACGCGGTGCGACCGGTCTGGTCATAGTGAACGGCACCGTCAGCGCCTTTCTTGACCACCACGGTGGAAATGCCGCGTCCCAGCATCTCGCGCACCGCGCCTTCTTCGTCGGTCGCCTTGGCGAAGATGAACAGTTCCGGCCCGCTCGGCAGGAACACGTCGGTCTTCGAGAGCACGAAGTGCAAGGCATCGCGCATGCCCGGCAGATCGAGCATCTCCTTGCGGATGTTGGGATCGAAGGAGACCGTGCCGCCGCGCGCCTTGACAGCCTCGATCCCGTTGCGCGCCACCTCGATCACCTCGGGCGAGAACAGCGAGGTGCCCATGACGTGAAAATGATCGGCGCCGGCCAGCAACGCGCGCGCCTCGGCGCCGATCTCGATCAGGCCGGCGGCACTTTGTTTGATGTTGTAGACGAAATGCCGGCTGCCATCCGCCTCGTAGGTAACGAAGGCGGTTCCGGTCGCCGCACCTTTATGGACCTTGATGGCCGAGATGTCGGCGCCGTCGGCACGCAGGCGCTCGATGTTCAAATGGCCGAAATCGTCATCGCCGACCGCGGCGATCAGCCCTGCCGGCTGACCGAGCCGCGCCGCCTGGTCGATGAAGATCGCCGGCGCGCCGGATGGAAACGGGCCAACCAACGGGCCGGGGGCAAGGAAGCTCTGGCCGATCCGCTCGGCCATGATCTCGACCAGGATCTCGCCGGCGCAAACCAGTTTCTTCATATCCTCACCATTCGCCGGCGGCGGGTCGCCACTGCCATCCCTATTGCCATGCACGCAAAACCTAGGTTGCCAATTTAAGAGCGTCAATAAATAATTTGACGCGCGCAATGGTTCTGCGTTGTACTGCAAACGCGAAAATTTGACTGAACAAATTCGGTCAAGCAATGCTGCCTCACGGCAACGGCCGCAAGACTGATTCTGGCCAGACCGGAAAAGGACTGGCGAGCAAGGACGAGGGGGCCTGGAATATCGATGGCGGAGAAGACCCACCGCACGATGGATGATTTCGCCAGGGCGTCCGGCGTATCACGGCCGACCCTGTCGAAATATTTCGACGATCCGGCGAGCGTGAAGCCGGCGACGCGGGCGCGCATCGAGGCGGCACTGCGGTCGTCGGACTATCAGCCCAACGTTTTCGCCCGCAACCTCAATCGTAAACGCACCCGCAATGTCGGCATCATCGTGCCGGCGCTCACCGATCCATTCTATGCCGAAATGGTTAGCCGCATCGAACTGCGCTGCCGCGACGAAGGTTTCTGGCCGATCGTCATCTCCTCGCACGGTTCGCCGAAACTGGAGGCGGAATCGGTCAGGACGCTGATGTCGCTGAAGGTCGCCGGCGCCATCGTCGCTCCCCTCGGATCGGTCTCCGAACCCGGCGTCTTCGAGCGGATGAGCAAGGACATCCCGATCGTCTATTTCGACACCTATATCGAGGGCGACACGCCCTTCGTCGGCAACGACAACCACCAGAGCACGTCGACCATCGTCGACTATCTCTGCCGATCCGGCGAACCGCCTGTTTATGTCGACATCCCGCACGTCAATCACAATTCTCGCGAGCGCCTGCAGAGCTATATCGATACCATGCGAGCCACTCGTCTGGAGCCGATCGTGCTCAAGGCGGCGGCCGACTACAGCTGGGATTTCGAGCGCATTGGCCATGAATGGATGGACAAGACGCTCGAGAATGGCGGCCTGCCGGCCCGCACGCTGCTCTGCGCCAATGACCGTCTCGCCTTCGGCGTCATGGCGGCCGCCTTTTCGCGCGGGCTGAAGATAGGTCGCCGACCCGATTGCGACTTCCGTGTCGCCGCCCATGACGACCATCCGCTGAGCCGCTACACCTGTCCGGCGCTGACCACGATGGCGCAGGATTTCGCCACCATGGCCGGCCGCAGCGTCGAGATCCTGCTTGCCCTGCTGGACGAGGCCGATCCGCCCGGACAAGGCCTGGCACGCAACGTCAAGCTCGGAGCGACCCTGGTGATGCGTCAATCGGCCTGATCGGGCATCTGCAACTGCAGCCATGCCGCCGCCTCGCTCACCGCTTGCCGCGCGGCTTTGATGTGGCGGCCCATCGAGACGAAGCCGTGGATCTGGCCCGGCCACTGCCGCAAGAGCAGCGGCACGCCGTGGGCCCGCAGGCGTTCGGCATAGGCCGTGGCTTCGTCGGCAAGGATGTCGTGGCCGGCGACGGCGACAAACGCCGGTGCCGCGCCGGCAAGGCTTGACGCGAGCAGTGGCGAAACCCGCCAGTCAACGATGTCATCGGGCGTTCGCACATAGTGGTCGCGGAACCAGGCCATGGTGGCGGCGGTGAGCCCGAAGCCGTCGCCGAAACGGCGGTAGCTGTCCGCCGTCTGGCGGGCATCGGTGTTGGGGTAGATCAGGATCTGGGCGGCGAGCGGTGGCGCCAGTCCGTCGCGGGCGAGCAGCGCCAGCACGGCCGCGAGGTTGCCGCCGGCGCTGTCGCCGGCCACAGTGATGCGGGCCGGGTCGATGCCAAGCTCCCCGGCATTCTGCTCCATGAAGCGAAGCGCTGCCGCGCAATCCTCGAGCGCTGCGGGAAACTTGTGTTCCGGCGCCAGCCGGTAATCGGGGCAGACCACGATGGCATTGCCCAGATTGGCGAGCCAGCGGCAGATATCGTCGTGCGAATCCAGATTGCCGATGACCCAGCCGCCGCCATGCAGATAAAGCACGGCGCGCGCTGCGGTTAGTGGCGCGCCGATGCCGCGGTGGATGCGGATCGTGACCGGGCCGTTCGGCCCGTCGACCGTCAGCTGCACGGTTGATGCGACTGGCTCGTGCTCGCCCTGCTGCGCCGGGAACGAAGCGTTGTAGGCTACCCGCGCGGCAGTCACGCTGCCATGCTCGAATGGTTCGCCGCCCGCTGCACGGCCGATTTCGAGGGCGCGCAAGGCATCGGGGTCGAGCGTCATCATTATCTCCGTGAAGCATTCCAGGAAAAGTGTGAAACGGTTTTCCGTCCGGATTTGCGTCAAAACAAGGATCATCGTTTCGGTGAGACGGTGATCCGAGTCTAGGCGAGCAGGCTGCTTGCTTCGTCTTCGGTCAGCAGCGCCGGCTGGGCGACATCGCCGGCAATAGCAACCGAGCTTTTCGTTTCGCCCGACAGCAGGACCGCCTCCATGATCTCCAGCACATGCAGCGCCAGATTGCCGGACGCGCGCGGCGTCGCACCAGTCGTGAGCGAGCGCACCAGATCGGCCACACCCAGCATGCGGTAATTGGCGCGGTCGGGCGCGGCGTAGGGCCAGTTGCGGGCGCCGTAGAGCTCGCCTTCGCTGGCGAAATCCCTCCACTCGGCGCCGCGTTCGGACAAGGAGACGGTGCCGCCGAACGTGTCGGGATCGGGCAGGCGCAGCGAACCTTCCGTGCCGTGCAATTCGATTGGGTGGTTGGAATGGCGGAAGACATCCCATGACGCGCCGAAGGTGACGGTGGCGCCCGAGCGGAATTCGAGCAGCGACAGCACGTTGGTCGGCGTGCCGACCTTGAACGTCGTGTTCTTGAACGGTCCTTCGGCTGATATCAGCCGTTCTTCCTGGCCCTTCGTCGCCATGGCCATGACATGCGCGACCGGGCCGAGCAGGTTGACCAGCATCGTCAGGTAATAAGGGCCCATATCGAACACCGGGCCGCCGCCTGGCTGGTAGTAGAACTGCGGGTTGGGGTGCCAGTGCTCCATGCCGCGTCCCATCATGAAGGCGGTGCCGGTAACCGGGCGGCCAATGGCGCCTTCATTCATCAGCCGGCGCGCGCGGCGCCCGGCCGCTCCGAGGAACGTGTCCGGCGCCGAGCCGAGCAGCAGGCCGCGTTTGGCCACCTCCGCCACCAGGCGGCGGCCGTCGCTGGCCGAAGTCGCCAGCGGCTTTTCGGTGAAGACATGTTTCCCCGCTGAGAGCGCCGAAAACGAAATGTCGAAATGTGCGGCGGGAATGGTCAGGTTGAGGACGAGATCGATCTCGGGATCGGCCAGCAGCGCATCGACGCCGAGTGCTCGGATGCCATATTCCTTGGCCCGCAACGCCGCCATGTCGGCCGAAATATCGGCGCAGGCGCGCAACTCGATGCCGCCGAAGAGGGCGGCATTGCGCAAATAGGTCATCGAGATGTTGCCGCATCCGATGACACCGATTCCGAGTTTTTCCCTTGATTTTGCCTGCATTTTAGATCGGTCCTCCCTATTGGCCATGCTCTGCCGGATCCGCTGCGCCGGCAACGCGTCGTGCCGGGAAAGCGCTATACAACGTTTTAAATATTGACGCGCGTAAATTTTTTATAGAACATGCGATAATGCTGGTGCGATATCGGGAGGCAGCCATCTGGGAGGAGAATATGACAGACCTGAAAAAACGGCCGACTGCCGATGCGGATCCCGTGGGCTTGCGCGCACAGATATTCCGTCGCGGCCAGGGACCGCGACAAGGTCAGGCATAGATCACCTTGGCTCCGGTCCTATCAAGCTGGCTGCGTATCGGGTCGGAAAGACCATCGTCGGTGATCACGACATCGACGCTCGACAGCGAAAATGCCTTGGAGGTTCCGCTGACGCCCCATTTGCTCGAATCCGCAAGCAGGACAACGCGCCGGGCCATGCGCACGAGGTTTCGCTTCGTTCGCGCCATGTCTTCGTTCACGTCGACCACATCCAGTGACGAGTCAATCGCATGCGCTCCAACAAGGACCTGATGCGCTACCAGGCCGCCGAGAGCGGTGTCGGCGTCGGTGATCAGCGTGCTCACCGTGTCCGGATAGACCCGGCCGCCGATCATGTGAACGTCGAGCCCGGGCCGATGCATCAGGTGCTGCACGATATTCATCGCCGTGGCCGCGACCACGACATTGCTGAGGGGCGGTAGCAGCATGGCAACCTGCATCAATGTCGAGCCGCCGTCGAAGATGACCGATTGGTTGTCCTCGAACAGGTCCACCGCTGCCCGGGCGATGCGTTTCTTTGCGTCGAGGTTCGTTTGCATCCGCCGGGCGAACGCGGCCGTGGTCGAATCCGTCGTACGGGTCACCGCCCCTCCACGGGTCTTGGTCAGCAGTCCCTTGCGGTCCAGTATCTCGAGGTCGGAGCGCACCGTGACTTCCGACACGCCAAATTCGTCCGACAGGTCCTTGATGCGAACCTGTCCGCTGCGTTGCACCTCACCCAGGATCGATTGGCGTCTCTGCTCCGACAACATTGCCTTGTCCTTGCCTCCATGCGCCAGGCGATCGCGCTGGCCTCGGTTCACTCTACCAAAAATACGCGAATTCGAAAGCTTTCGAAAGATTGCATTTGTCTTTTCTTTCGCAAACACTGGGTCCAGGATTTTGAAAACAATCGATTGGAGAATTTTAGACCCATGAGCCTCGGAACCAAGGTGCGCCTGGCGCGCCTCTTCTCGCATCCATCGGGCAATCTTTTTGGCGGCGCGGTCGACCACTTTGTCGGCTATGGCGACGTGCGCAAAGGAGGTCTTGCCGACCTGCCGGGCGCGCTTGCACGCGTCATGGTGGGCAAACCCGACTACGTCAGCATCCAGCCTGGCACCGCGCGCCATTTGTGGCCGCAATATGCGGGCAAGGCTTGCCTAGTGATCCAGGCCGGCTGCTTCACCCCAGACGATCGCATCAGTGAACTGATTGCAACGCCCGAGGATGCGGTGCGCGCCGGCGCCGATGCGTTGGCCGTGGCCATTCCGGTGCGCGGCGCGACCGAGGGCAAATACATACGCTGGCTGACCGATTCGGTGAATGCTGCGGCCCGCTACGGCATGCCGGTGGTGGCGCATATCTATCCTCGCGATTTTACCGACGGGGCAAAGATCGTCTTCACCCCCGACGAGATCGCCTATGCGGCACGCATCGGCTACGAGTCCGGCGTCGACGTGATCAAGATCGGTTACACGGGCGATTTCGAATCGTTTCGAGAGACCGTTCGGACCTGTCCGGTGCCGGTTGTGATCGCCGGTGGTCCGAAGACCGACACGCTGCTCGGCGCCCTTCAGCAGACGGCGGACGCCATCCGTGCCGGCGCGCGCGGTGCCGTGGTGGGCCGCAATCTCTGGGGGCATGGCGATCCGGAAAAGGCGGCGATCGCCTTTCGGGGCGTCATCCATGACGGCCTTTCGGCGCAAGACGCCCTGGCCAGGGCGGGTGCCTGAACGATGCCCGCCGTCCCTTCAATCCTCGGCTTCGGAGCTATTGCGATCGACGATATCGTCTATGTCGATCAGCCGTTGTCGGCGGGCAAGGGGAAGGTTCTACAAAGTGCCCGGGCTTTCGGGGGAAATGTCGCGACGGCACTTGCCGCCGTCGCGCGGCTTGGCGGCACCGCCGGGTTCGTCGGCTGGCTAAGCAATGCCGCCGACGACGCCGTGTTGTGCGACCTCGTTGCAAGCGGCGTTGAAACCGCGTTCGCGCCGCGCCACCCGCACGCGCGCCCGGTACGCTCGCGGATCACCGTCGGTTCGGATGGGGAGCGGTTCATCGCGTATGACGACGAAGCGATGCTGGGCACCGCGCCGGATTTTCCGGACGAGGTCCTCAGCCGCGCGACCGTCCTGATCGTCGATGGTTACGGGATCGGGTCGCTGGATGTCGTGGCTCGGGCTCGCGATCTCGGCCTTGCGATCCTCGGCGATATCGAATGGAGCCACGGCTCACCCACCGAGAAACTGATCGGGCTCTGCGACCATCTCATTCTTCCGCTCGGCTTTGCGCGGACCGCCACGGGCCGCCGGTCGCCGGCCGAGATACTCGATGCATTGTGGTTGCCGTCGCGATCCGCCGTGGTTCTGACGGATGGCGGCAGGGGTGTCTTTTATCGCGGACGCGAAGAGGCTGGGCTCTGGCACCTGCCGCCGCACCGGGTTGCAGTCGTCGATTCGACCGGTGCCGGCGACTGCTTTCATGGCGCCTATGCCCTTGCATTGACGCGCAGGGCCGACACCGCGGGCCGGGTCGCATTCGCGGCCGCGGCGGCAGCCCTTTCGATAACGGGGCGGGGCGGGCGCGAGGCGCTTCCGACCGGCGACCAGGTCACGGAACTCCTGGCATCGACGAACGCGCCGTCGGCGGTCGAACTGAACTATGCGCGGCTCGATACCGGAACATAGCCGGAGCTATCCAAGGAAATATCTCGCAGGTGAACATAAGCCGAGGAAAATCATAAAAATCAGTGGCTTGGACTTGTGGAGGAGGAATATGGCAGAAGTCGTTCTTGAGAATATCTGCAAGACCTACGGGAACAATTTTCATGCAATCGACCAACTGAACCTGTCGGTCGAGGACGGCGAGTTCTTGATTCTCGTCGGGCCGTCCGGCTGTGGCAAATCCACCGCCTTGCGGATGATCGCGGGGTTGGAGGACGTCACCAGCGGCAGCCTTCGGATCGGCGGAATAGACGTCGTCGACATGCCGCCCAAGGATCGCGACATCGCGATGGTCTTCCAGAGCTACGCCCTCTATCCGCATATGACGGTGTTCGAAAACATCGCCTTTTCGATGCGCCTGGCAGGCAAGCCGAAGGCCGAGCGCAAGAAGCGCGTGGACGAGATCGCCAAAACCCTTCAACTGACGTCTCTGCTGGACAGCAAACCCGCGAATCTTTCAGGCGGACAGCGTCAAAGGGTTGCCATGGGTCGCGCCATGGTGCGCGAGCCGGCAGCCTTTCTCATGGACGAACCTCTTTCCAATCTGGACGCGAAACTGCGTGTCCAGATGCGCGCCGAAATCACCAGTCTGCAAAAGCAGCTCGGCGTAACGACCATATATGTGACCCACGACCAGACCGAAGCCATGACGATGGGTGACAGGGTCGCGGTGTTGAAAGGCGGCGTGCTGCAGCAGGTCGACACACCCAAGGGGCTCTATGAATCGCCGGTGAACGCCTTCGTTGCCGGTTTCATCGGGTCCCCTTCGATGAACCTTTTCGAGGCGACACTGACGGGCGACGAACTGGTGTCCGGCGCCTTTGTCATCCGGCTGCAGGATGCAGCCTTCGTGCGCAGACCGGGCTTGAGGTCGTATGCGGGGCGCAAGGTCGTGTTCGGGATACGACCGGAGGATCTCTACGACAGCAGCCTCGAATCCGGCCGCAAGTATCAGACGATACCGGCAAGGGTGACCTCGATCGAAGAACTCGGATCCGAACATATCGTCCATCTCAACATCGACGCGGTTCGGGTGGACTCCGGCGACCCTGACGCGGTGCAGGATTTCGGCCTGGCGTCGAATGCGGTGGCGAGGTTCGAACCGGTCAGCACAGTCCGCTCCGGTTCGGAAATCAGGTTGGCCCTGGACGACGCCAAGCTCCATTTCTTCGATCCCGAGACGCATCTGGCGATCTGAATATACGCGACGAGACCCGCGGGTGAGGGTGAGGCACCCCGCATAAGGAGACTTCTGAATAACCAGACGATCGGGCGCATTGTGCGGTCGATCCTAAAGAAGGAGGAGAAAATGATGTTTCGTATAAAACCCGCGATGCTGAAAATGGCCGCGGCCGCATGGTTGCTTGGCGCAACCGGCGCCATGGCGGATACGACGCTGGAATTCACCCAATGGTGGGAGCCCGAATTGCCGGCTGGCTCGCTCAGGTCAATCATGGATGAGTTCGAGGCCGCAAACCCCGGCATCAAGGTGACGCTGGTCAGCGGGCCCTACGCGACCACGCGAGACCAGATCTCGGTTGGTGCTGCAACCGGAACGCTCAGCGACGTCGTCGGTCTCGACGGTGCCTGGGTGAACAATCTGAATGCGCAGGGCGCGCTCGCCGACATGAACCCGATGATGGAGGCGAGCAAGTTCGACAAAGCCCAAGTCGCGGACATCATCAAGGTGGACGGCAAGGCGGTGATGTTTCCCGTGGCTTCGTTCGTCTATCCGGTCTTCGTGAACTTGGACCTCGCCGCCAAGGCCGGCGTGACTAAGCTGCCGTCCACCCGCGCGGAGTTTCTCGAAGCCGCCAAGAAGATGACGCACGCCGACCAGAACCAGTATGGCTGGGTGCTGCCCCTGTCGCTGCAAACGCCATCCGGCGTCCAGAACGACATGATGTCGTGGGTTTGGGCTTCGGGTCAGTCGATGATGGCGAACGGCAAGCCGGACCTTGAAGGCAAGCCGGTGGTGGATATGCTCACCTTCGTCAAATCGCTCAACGACGCCGGCACCATCTCGCCCGGCATCGCCACCAAGACCGAGCAGGAAAAGGTCGAGGAGTTCGTCAACGACCGCGTCGGGATGATGATCGACTCGCTCGCGCATGTGAACCTCATCCGGAAGCGCAATCCCAAGCTGAACTTCGACCTCATCCCGGTCCCGGTCGTGGAAAACTATACCGGCAAGCGCGGCCTTCCCTATGCCTCCTGGGGCATCGGCATCTCTGCTGCGTCGAAACATCAGGAAGAGGCCTGGAAACTCGTCCAATATCTGATGAGTGAAAAGGTCAACGCCAAGCTCGTGTCGCTTGCAAACGCCTTCCCGGGCAACATCAACGCCAAGCCCGATTTCGTGACCTCGGACAAGGCTTTCGGCAAGGCTTTTGAAATCTTCAAGACCGGTTATCTCGCCAATGAGTTCACGGGCCTGCCGGTGGCTGAAGACCTGATGACCCAGTTCGACGTACAAGCCCAGAAGATGCTGGCCGGCGAACAGTCTCCCGAACAAGCCGCAGCCGCCGCTCAGAAGGGCTGGATGGCGAAATTCTGATCGGCCTGTTCCCGTTTGCTATCTTCGGGGGGGGGGGGGGGGGGGGGGGGGGGGGGGGCCGGGTGGCCTGACTTCGGGCAGGCCACCCGGCAACAACGGATCGGCAATTTGAGATGGACCTGTTTTCGAAGCTCACCTTCTCTTGAAGGCGTATCCCAAGGTTGGCACATGACCCGGCAAAAGCGATCCCACCACAAGCTGAAACGAGCGGTCGCACCCTACCTCTATCTGTCGCCCTCGCTGCTCATAATCGGGCTTCTGATGCTGCTGCCGATGGTGACGGTGATTGCCTACTCGTTCCAGAACAGCGCGGTGCTGCGTCGTGACCCGTCCTTTGCCGGACTGAAACACTACCAGGCGATCTTCGACGACCCCGTGTTCTGGGCCTCGCTGTGGCACACGCTCTACTTCACATGCATGAGTGTCATTTTCCACATGACCATCGGCATGGTCTTCGCGCTCATGCTGAACAGCGACCGCATCAATCCGACGCTGCGCAATATCCTGCGCGTGCTCTACATACTGCCCTGGCTGTTCACCGCGGTGATCATCGCCGTGATCTGGCGCCTCCTGCTCGAGCCGAACGGTGTCGTGAACAGCATTCTCATGCAACTCGGCATCATCGGCTCCAAGGTCGAATGGTTTTCCTCGCCCGAGACCGCGCTGCACGCCGTCACCTTCGCCAACATCTGGGCGGGCTATCCGCTCTTCATGGTCAGCCTGCTCGCGGGTTTGCAGGGCATTCCCAAGGATTTCTACGAGGCGGCCGATATCGACGGGGCGAAAGCCTACCAGAAGCTCATCTTCATCACCATCCCGCAGCTGATGCCGATCATCATCAGCATCTCGCTGCTCGACTTCATCTGGACCATGCAGGTCTTCCCGTTGATCTGGATAACGACGGGCGGTGGCCCGATCTACTCGACCGAGGTCCTCAGCACCTACACGTACAAGCTGGCGTTTTCGAGCTACAACCTGTCGCAGGCTTCGGCGAGCGCGGTAGTCATCTTGTTGATCTCTCTCGGCCTGACGCTGTTCTATATCCGCTATCAAAAGGCTCGGTAGTCACCATGAGGAAAAGGCATACGCCGAAAGACAGGCTGATCACCGTCGCGCTCCATGTGGCGCTTGCAGCGGGACTCTTTTTCGCGGCATTTCCGATCTACTGGATGCTGAGCAGTTCGTTCAAATCGAATACCGAAATCTTTGCCCTGCCGCCAACCATCCTGCCAAAGGCCTTCACGCTGGAAGCCTATGCTGCCATCCTTGGCGACCCGGTAAAGCTGCGCTTCTTCTTCAACAGCTATTTCGTGGCGGGAGCGGTGACCGTGCTGACGGTGCTGATCGCCTTGCTGGCCGCCTACGGGTTCAGCCGCTTCAACTTCCGAGGCAAGGGCAGCCTGAACACAATCATCATCAGCACGCAGACGATTCCGCCGATCACACTTTTAATCCCCTTCTTCGGGCTTGTCGTCTCATACGGTATTTTTGATACCTACGTCGCGCTGATCCTGACTTACCTGGTGTTTACGCTGCCGTACGCGATCCTGCTGATGACGGGATATCTGAACACCTTGCCCCGCGATCTCGATGAAGCCGTGGCTGTCGATGGCGGCACCAGTTGGACGGCGCTTTGGCGGGTGATCGTCCCGATTTCACTGCCTGGTATCGTGGCGACGTCGGTCTATACCTTCCTGTTGTGCTGGAACGAATTTCTCTTCGCGCTGACGCTGACGAAGTCGACGTCCATGCGCACTGTTCCGATCGGCATCCAGCTGTTGATGGGGCAGCACGCCTTCGAATGGAACCAGATGATGGCGATGAGCGTGCTCGGCTCGCTACCGCTCTTGCTCATCTACCTCGTTGCCCAGAGGTACTTCCTCGCCGGCATGACCGCAGGCTCGGTCAAGTAGGATGCCCCTCCCAAGGAGAAGGAGCGGGCCCTCGCTTATCAGCGCTACATCATCGAACGGCTGACGCAAGGCGCATCAAGGAATATCAAGGAATGAAAGGACGAACGTGAAAGACCTCAAAGTCGGCTGCCAGACCTTCACCTGGGAAATGCTGGGAGACCGGTTCACCGGCGGCCCCGACGATCTGCTGAAGGCGATCGCCGATGGCGGTTATGCCGGCATCGAGATCACCGATACCATGATCGGCCACTATGCCGGCAAGCCGTCGGAGTTCGCCGCCGCGCTGAGGTCGTCCGGGCTGACGCTGGTCTCCTTCGCCTTTGGCTCGGACAGTGGCTTTACACTGAAGGATGAGATCGGCTCCGATCTCGAAGCTGCCAAACGCTGGATCGACTTCGCCGCCGCCTTCCCCGGCGCGCTGGTGTCGATGGGGTCGGCGACCGTCGTGTCCGACGGTCCGCGTGGCGACAAGTTCGCCACCGCCGCCGAAGTCTACAACAAGGCCGGCGAACTGGGACGCAAGGCCGGCGTCCAGGTGGCGGTACATCCGAGCTCGCACCACAACACGCTGCTGTTCGATCGCGCCGACTACGACACGATCTTCGCGCTTCTCGACCCCGATCTGGTCGGCTGGGTGCCCGATACCGGCCACATCCTGCGTGGCCACAAGGACATGGCCGACACGCTGCGCACCTATCGCGACCGCATCCGCTACATCCATTTGAAGGACGTCGACGCCAACGGCACCTGGGCAATGCTCGGCAAGGGCGTCTGCGACACGCCTGTTGTCATCGAGATCGCCAACACGGCGCCGCGCTTCAACGGCTGGCTGGTGCTTGAAGAGGAATCCGACACCGCCGCCGCCGATCCCGCCGGCGCGGTCAAGACCAACCGACAGACAATGCGCGGCTACGGCGCCTGAAGAACGAGACGATGATCAAGAAACAAGACAGACGCCTCAGGGTTGGTGTGCTCGGCTGCGGGCCCATCGCGCAGTTCGCGCATCTGCAATCCTGCGTGAAGGCCGGGAACGCCGACCTTTACGCCATCTGCGACGCGGCCCCCGATCTGCTCGCCCGCATGGGCGCCACCTACGAGCCGCAAAAGATCTACGCCGACTACGACGCCATGCTCGCCGATCCCGAACTGGAAGCGGTGATCGTCGCCACCTCGGACGCCTATCACGTGCCGATGTCGATCAAGGCGCTCGACGCCGGCAAGCATGTTCTCTGCGAAAAGCCGATCGGTACCTCGGTCGAGGAAGGCGAGGCGCTGGCGCAGGCGGTCAGGCGCTCGGGCAAGGTGCTGCAGGTCGGGCACATGAAGCGCTTCGACCCGGCGCTGGAGGCCGCGCGCGACTTCGTCCGCGACGAGATGGGCGAGGTGCTGGCGCTGAAGGCCTGGTACTGCGATTCGACCCATCGCTACACCAACACCGACGCCATTCAGCCGCTGCCGGTCACCAGCAAGCTGGCGAAGAAGCCGGCGGGCAATCCAAAGGCTGATCTCAGGCAATATTTCATGCTGGCGCACGGCTCGCATCTCGTCGATACGGCACGTTTCCTTTGCGGCGAGATCACTGCCGTCCGCGCGCGCCTCAACGAGCGCTTCGGCGCCTATTGCTGGTTCGTCGAAACCGAATTCGCCAGCGGTGCGCTCGGCCATCTCGACCTCACCGTCGCCGTGCGCATGGACTGGCACGAAGGGTTCCAGCTCTATGGCGAGAACGGCTCCGTCATCGCCAAGACATTCAACCCTTGGTACTTCCGGGCCAGCGAGGTCGACATCTTCCATGAGAAGGACGCGACCTCGCGAAAACCGCTTGGCGCCGACGGCCATTTCTTCCGCCGCCAGCTGGAGGGTCTTGCCGACACGGTGCTCAACGGCACACCGATGCGCGGCGCCAATGTCGACGACGGCATTGCCTCGATCCGCGCCATGGTCGCCATTGCCCGCTCGGTGGAAACGGGCGAACGGGTCGAGCTCGCGTCGGTTTCGGGTGCGATCTGATGCATCTCGGCATTTTCGCCAAGACGTTTGCCGGCACCGAGCCGGCCGCCGTGCTAACGGCGGTGCGGCAAGCGGGCTATGAGACGACGCAGTTCAATCTCGCCTGCGCCGGCCTGCCGTCGATGCCCGATGCCGTGCCGGCGGATGCTGTTGCGAACATCCGGGTCGGCGCGCAAACGTCAGGCGTTTCGCTCGCTGCGCTCTCGGGCACCTACAACATGGCGCATCCCGACAAGGCCGTGCGCGACGACGGTCTTCGCCGTCTTGGTGTCGTCATCGAGACGGCGGCGGTCCTCGGCATTCCGCTGGTCACGCTCTGCACCGGCTCGCGCAACGCCGCCGATCAATGGGCCTATCACCCCGACAATGCGACACCGGCCGCCTGGTCCGACATGGCTGTCGAGATGGCGAAGGCGTTGGCGCTGGCCGAGACCGCCGGCGTCGATCTCGGCATCGAGCCCGAGCAGGCCAACATCGTCACCTCGGCCAAGGATGCAACACGGCTGATTGTCGACATGGGATCCAGGCACCTCAAGATCGTGCTCGATCCGGCGAACCTGTTCGAACACGCGAGCCCTGACGAAGCACGTGCCATCGTCGCCGCCGCGATCGATGAGGCGGCGGGCCACATCGCCATGGCGCACGCCAAGGACCGGCATGGTGACGGCCGCTTCGCCACGGCAGGGCAAGGCATCGTCGATTTCCCGGATTTCACCGCGCGTCTGAAGACCGTGGGCTTCGACGGGGCGCTCGTCACTCACGGGCTGTCTGCCGACGAGGCCCCCGGCGTCGCCACCTTCCTGCGCGGGCTGCTTTGATGGGCGCGGCGCCGACGATCATGCTTCGCGATGATGCTGCGCTTCGTGTCTTCGATACGGGGCAGGGCGGGCTTCCCGCTATCTTCCAGCATGGTCTCGGCGGCGATGCCAATCAGGTGGCACAGAATTTTCCTGACCAACCATCATACCGCCGGCTGACCGTCGAATGCCGTGCGCAGGGTGGCTCCGGCGCCGGCAGCAAGCGTCCATTCTCGATAGCGATGTTCGCGGGCGACGTATTGGCTGCCGCCGATGCCGCCGGCCTCGACCGTTTCGTCGCCGGCGGCATCTCGATGGGCGCGGCGATCGCGCTGCAGCTGGCCTCTCGCCACCCCGACCGTGTCGTTGGCTTAGTGCTGGTGCGGCCTGCCTGGGCCTTCGACGCGGCGCCACGGAACATGCGTCCTTACGTCGAAGTTGCGGAACTCATCAACCGGCTTCCATTGACTGAGGCGCGCGACGCCTTCGCAACCTCCGCGACTGCGGCTCGCTTTCGCAGCGAGGCGCCGGATAATCTCGCCTCGCTGCTCGGCTTCTTCGAGCGTGAAAACGCCACCGTCTTCGCCGAGGTGATGCAGGCGATCGCAGCCGACGGGCCCGGCGTCTCGCGGGCTGCCGCTAGCGCGCTTGCCGTCCCGACGCTCGTCATCGGCTGCGGCCTCGATCTCGTCCATTCCTTGGCGACCGCCCGCGAGCTCGCTGAGATCATCCCCAACGCGATCTTCGCCGAAGTGACACCAAAGGCGACCGACAAGGACCGCCATTTCGCTGAGATCCGTGCCGCCATCGGCGGCTTTCTCGACATGAATTTCAACAACCAGGACCCATCATGATCTCGAAACCACTCTCTGGCCCGGCCGCCATCGCCGCATTGCCGCGCGACCGCATGATCGCCGAATTCTCATCGTGGTCCGCCGACCTCGCCAATATCGAGAGCGATCTCAGGCGGATCGAGCCCTATGTCGACCTTCACCACGTCGATGTGGCGGATGGTCATTTCGCGCCATCCTTCCTGTTCTTTCCCGATCTGGTTTCCCGCATCGCCAAGCTGACGGCGAAACCCATCCATGTCCATCTGATGGTCGATGCCGGTATCGTCGAGGCGCAGACACGGCAGTTCATCGAGGCCGGCGCCGACATGATCAGCGTCCACGCCGAAAACGGCGAGGCGGGATTGCGCGCCGTGCGGTTGGCCCGTGAACTCGGTGCCGAAGCCGGCGTCGTGCTCAGGCTGGAGACACCGGTCGAGGCGGTGACGCCATTCGTCTCCGAGGTCGCCTTCGTCACGCTGCTCGGCACCGCTATCGGGGTCAAGGGTCAGGGCCTGTCTGAGAAAGCCTGCGACCGGCTGCGCGCTGCCCGTGCCATCCTGGCAGAGGCCGGCCGTGAGGCGGCCGTGGTTCTTGCCGCCGACGGTGGCATTCGCCACGAGACCGTGCCGCTGTTGCGCGCCGCGGGCGCCGAGACCGTGGTTCTGGGTTCGCTCGCCTTTGGTGACAAGGATCTGGCCGGCCGCATCGGCTGGCTGCATGGGCTGAAGGTTGCCGCATGACCACTGAAGCCGCCCTCGCGATCGATCTTGGCGGCACCGAGCTTCGTGCCGCGCTGGTCGACCGTGACGGCAAGATCCTGGCCTTCTCGGCCGTGCCGACGCAGGCGCAGGCCGGCCCCGACGTGGTGATCGGCCAGATCGAGGCGCTGGCCGCGACCGTTCACGCCGAGGCGCCTGGGCTCGCCATTGTCGGTGTCGGCGTCGGTGCGCCAGGGCCGCTCGATCCGCTGGCCGGCATCGCGGTCGGGCCGCCGACACTCGCCGGCTGGCAGGACGTGCCGCTGGCCGATATCCTCGAGCGCCGGCTCGGCCTGCCGGTGCGGCTCGAGAACGACGCCAACGCGGCAGCGCTCGGCGAATGGCGCTTCGGCGCCGGTCATGGCGCGCGCTCGCTGGTCTTCGTCACCGTTTCGACCGGCATCGGTGGTGGCGTCGTGGTCGACGGCCGCATCCTGCACGGCCGCCGTGGCCTTGCCGCCGAGATCGGCCACATGACCATCACCAATGAGGGCGAACGCTGCGTCTGCGGCGTCGTCGGCTGCTTCGAGGCTATCGCCTCGGGAACTGCGCTTGGCCGCCGCGCCAATGCCGCGACGGCTCCCTGGGACGGCTCGACGCTGCGCCGCCTCTCGGCCAACGCCGAGGTGACGGGCCGCCACGTGGTCGAGGCCGCGCGGCTGCAGGACGACCTCGCTGTGGCCTTGCTCGAGGAGGAGGCGCGCTGGCTCGGCGTCGGCTTCACCAATCTCCTGCATCTCTATTCGCCCGACGTGCTGGTTGTCGGCGGCGGCATCGCCAACGGCCTCGACCTGATGGCGCCCGTCATCGAAGCGACCATCCGGCAGCGTGCCATGCGCGCCTACCGTGACGTGCCGGTTGTCGAGGCCCAGCTCGGGCGCCACGCCGGTCTGGTTGGCGCGGCCAGCCTTGTCCTGTTCGATGATGGCAGCCTGGCGGCGCGCATGCCTGTCGGTCCAAGCACCTATCCGGACATCAGGAGGGACTTCAAGGGCTGAGCTCAAGCTGCGCGGCGCGCTCGCTCCGCATGGCAAAACCGCCTGACGTTGCCAGCGCATGAAAAAATGGCCGGAGGCAGCGATGCCCCCGGCCATTTGCATTGTGATGCACCGTTCGGATTACTCGGCGGGAACGATATCCGCCGGCAGGCTGTCGTCGGCCGTGCCCGCCAGCGCTCTCGCCAGCTTGGCCTCGTCGAGTTCGCCTTCCCAGCGCGCGACCACCAGCGTGGCGACGGCGTTGCCGACGAAGTTGGTCAACGCCCGGCACTCCGACATGAAACGGTCGACGCCAAGGATCAGCGCCATGCCGGCGACCGGCACCGAAGGCACCACCGAAAGCGTCGCGGCCAGCGTGATGAAGCCCGCCCCGGTGATGCCGGCGGCGCCCTTCGAGGAAAGCATCGCCACCAGCAGCAGCAGGATCTGGTCGCCGATCGACAAATGGATGTTCGTCGCCTGGGCGATGAACAGCGCCGCCAGCGTCATGTAGATGTTGGTGCCGTCGAGGTTGAAGGAATAGCCGGTCGGAATGACCAGCCCGACCACCGAGCGCTTGGCGCCGGCCTTTTCCATTTTCTCCATCAGCGAGGGGAGCGCGGCTTCCGAAGAGGAGGTCCCCAGAACCAAAAGCAGCTCTTCCTTGATGTAGCGGATCAAGGACAGGATGGAAAACCCGTTGTAGCGGCAGACGGCACCCAGCACGACGAACACGAACAGCAGCGACGTCGCGTAGAAGGTGCCGACCAGCATGGCGAGATTAATGACCGAGCCGATGCCATATTTGCCGATGGTGAAGGCCATTGCGCCGAACGCGCCGATGGGGGCGGCCTTCATCAGCACGCTGACCAGCTTGAACATCGGCGCCATCAACGCCTGAAGGAAGTTGAGCACCGGCGCGCCGCGGTCGCCAACCAGCGCCAATGCGATGCCGAACAGCACCGAGAAGAACAGCACCTGCAATATGTCGCCATCGGCAAAGGCGCCGACGATCGTGCCGGGAATGATGTTCATCAGGAAGCCGGTGACCGACTGGTCATGCGCCTTGGCGGCATAGGTGTTGACGGTCGAGGCATCGAGCGTCGCCGGATCGATGTTGAAGCCGGCGCCTGGCTGCACGACATTGGCCACGACAAGGCCGATGATCAGCGCCAGCGTCGAGAAGGTGAGGAAATAGAGCATCGCCTTGCCGGCGACGCGCCCGACCTTCTGCAGGTCGCTCATGCCGGCGATGCCGGTCGCCACCGTCAGGAAGATGACCGGGGCGATGATCATCTTGACCAGCTTGATGAAGGCGTCGCCGAGCGGCTTCATACTCTCGCCGATCGACGGATAATAGTGGCCGAGCAGGATGCCGACGGTGATCGCCACCAGAACCTGCACGTAGAGTTGGGCATAGAGGGGCTTGCGCTGCGCGGCAGGCGCGCCCGATTGATCTGCGATGTGCATCGAACTCTCCCTGGCCGGATGGACGGAACCCGCCCTGCGTGACTTCTCCCATCGCGGCGCTCCGGTCGCACGCCGCTGGAGAGAATTTTGCAAGCGCCGTGCCAGATCGCGGAAAGGCCGGAATCCCCGGATTTCGGGCGTTGTTCGCGCCCATTCGGCAAATACCCGTGCGGGTTTCCGCACAGGTGGCGTTTGCCTGGGCGGAATTTCGCATTACACTGGCGGCGAAGACCTGAGGACAAATGGACAAGCCAGCGCCGGAAGCAGGCACCGATAGCGGCAAGGTGGGGACCGTCGGCCGTGACTTGCTGCGCGAGGCGGTGGCCCGGCTACGCGATGGCCGCTGGCTTGTCGTCGTCATTGCCCTTGCGGTTCTGGCCGCCGCGATCGCCATTGCCGGGCGCATCGCCTCCGACCAGGCGGCCGACAATCTGCGCGACACAGCGCTTGCCGCCCTGCCGCTGGCGGCGGGCACGCTGACCGGGGAGATCGAGAAGCAGCGCCTGGTGCCGTTGGTGCTGGCACGTGACGATGCTGTGCGCGGAGCGCTGCGCCGGGCCGGAAAGATGCAGGAAGCGGCGCTCAACGACAAGCTCAAGGCGATCGCCCGCGATGCCTCGGCGTCCGCCATTTATGTCATCGATACGGCCGGCATCGCGATATCGGCCAGCAATGCCGGCGAGCCGGCGAGCTTTGTCGGCATCGACTACAATTTTCGGCACTATTTCCAGGAAGCGATGGCGAAGGGCGCCGCCAGCCAGTATGGCCTTGGCACGGTCAGCGGCAAGCCCGGTCTGTACCTGGCCAGCCGCGTCGACGACGGCGGCAAGCCGCTTGGCGTTGCGGTGCTCAAGGTCGAACTCGACGGCGTCGAAGCCAATTGGCGCTCCAGCGGCTTCCTTGTTTTCGTCACCGACGAACGCGGCGTCGTGCTGGCCACCAGCCAGCCCGAATGGCGCTTTCATGCGCTGGCGCCGCTCTCCACTGACGCCACGGCCGCCGCGCATGAGCAGCTTCAGCTGGCCGATGCGGCCTTCGAACCACTGCCGATACGGCGTGGTGCCGGTGACGGCCTGGCGACGATCGACGGCTCTGGAAAATCGCGCCAGTTCGTCGAAGTGGTGCAGGATCTGCCCGGTGCGGTCCCCGGCTGGCGCCTCTGGCTGCTGACGCCGGCCGATGCCGCCCTCTCGTCCGCCGCCAACACGGCGCGCCTGACGACGCTGCTGGGGCTGTTGCTGACAGGCTTGCTTGTCTACGTGCTCACCCGGCGCCGCCGTACGCGCCGGTTGCGGCAGGAGGCCTTGGCGCGCATGAATGCAGAGCTCGAAAGCCGGGTCAGCACCCGGACGGCCGAGCTGACGCGCTCCAACACGGCACTCGCCGAGGAAATCTCCGAGCGTGAGAGCGCCGAAGCCAAGGTCCGCCGGCTGCGCGACGATCTCGCCCAGGCCAACCGTCTTTCCATCCTCGGCCAGATAGCCGCCGGCGTGGCGCATGAGATCAACCAGCCGGTCGCCGCGATCCGTACCTATGCCGAGAATGCCGGCCGCTTTCTCGAAACCGGCAAAACAGAACCGGCGAGCGGCAATCTGACATTGATCGTCTCGATGACCGAACGCATCGGCGCCATCACCAACACACTGCGCACCTTCGCCCGCCGGCCCGGTGTCGCCGCCTCGCCCTTGCCGGTGCGCGAGGCGATCGACGGCGCGCTGTCGCTTCTGTCGGGCCGTATCCGCGATTCCGGCGTCACCATCGTCAAGCCGCTCGGCAACGCCTCGCCGATGGTCATGGCGAGTCGTATCCGGCTCGAGCAGATCCTGGTCAATTTGTTGCAGAATGCGCTGGACGCAATGAAGGATCGGCCCGATCCCCGCATCGAGATCGAACTCGCCGAGCGGGACGACCGGGTGTTGATTTCGGTGCGCGACAACGGTCCCGGCCTCGGTCCTGAAGCGGCCGGCAATCTGTTCATGCCGTTCCAGACCACCAAGGAGAAGGGGCTTGGGCTGGGGCTGGTGATCTCGCAGGAGATCGCCCAGGAGTTGGGCGGCACGCTGCGGCTCGATCGCGGCAGCGACAGCGGCCCCGGCAATGGCACCGGCGCATCCTTCACCATCGACTTGAGGCGGATCGAATGACGCAGAAACAAGGGTTGGTGGCGCTCGTCGACGACGATGCCGACCTGCTTCACGCCACCACGCAATTGCTCGATCTTGCCGGCTTCACGGTGGTCGCGCTCAAGGCGGCCGAGGCGGCGCTTGCTGTCGTCGACCGGGATTTCGACGGCGTGGTCGTCAGCGACATCCGCATGCCCGGCATGAACGGGCTGCAACTGTTCGATCGCATCAAGGCGATCGATCCCGACATACCGGTGATCCTGGTCACCGGGCATGGCGACGTCGATCTTGCGGTGGCCGCGCTCAAGGACGGTGTCTACGATTTCATCCCGAAGCCCTATGCCGGCGATCGTCTCGTCGAGGCGCTGAGACGAGCCTCGGAGAAGCGGCGGCTGGTGATCGAGAACCGTCGGCTGCGCGAAGCCGCGGCCCAGGCAGCCGACGGCCTGCCGCTGATCGGCGAAGCGCCAGCCATCAGCCGGCTGCGCGAAACCTTGCGCCAGATCGCCGACATGGATGTCGACGTGTTGGTGGAAGGGGAGACCGGAACCGGCAAGGAGGTGGTGGCGGACCTGTTGCACCGGTGGGGCCGGCGGCGCGCAAAACCCTTCGTGGCGCTGAACTGCGGTGCGCTTCCGGAGACCGTCATAGAAAGCGAGCTGTTCGGCCACGAGGCGGGCGCCTTCACCGGCGCGCAGCGGCGGCGCATCGGCCGTATCGAGCATTCCAGCGGCGGCACGCTGTTCCTCGACGAGATCGAATCCATGCCGCCGGCCCTGCAGGTCAAGCTGCTGCGGGTGCTCGAAACGCGCAGCCTCACCCCGCTCGGCTCGAATGATGTCCGGCGCATCGATTTGAGGGTCGTCGCGGCTACCAAGGTCGATCTCGCCCGGCCGGACCAGCGCGGCGATTTTCGCGAGGATCTCTATTTTCGCCTCAACGTGGTGACGCTGCGCATCCCGCCGCTGCGCGAGCGGCGCGGCGACATCCCGATGCTGTTCGGTCATTTCCTCGGCAAGGCCGCCGAACGGTTCGGCCGGCCGGTCGCCAGGGTGAATGCCGCGGTGAGCGATCATCTCCAGTCGCATGCCTGGCCCGGCAATGTCCGCGAACTCGCCCATTTCGCCGATCGCGTCGCGCTCGGTCTAGGCCCGGACGATGAGGCGAGGGCGGCTTCTCCGAGATCGCCGGAGCCGGCGGCCCCGTTGCCCGAACGCGTCGGCCACTACGAGGCGCAGCTCATCCGCGAAGCCCTGCGCGATCATGGCGGTGACGTGCGCGGCGCCATCGACGCGCTCGGCGTGCCGCGCAAGACTTTCTACGACAAGCTCAAGCGCTATGGCATCGCCGCGTCGGACTTCCGCAACGGCGGCGACCCGGATCAACACTCGGTTCGTGCACAGACGTAAATATTGCCCCGCCCTGGTAACGCTTCCTACCCAACGCCGCATTCGGACAGAGCCATGAACACGACACTTGAAACAACGGCCAAGCCCTTGCCGGAAGAACTCGCCTTTCTCGGCGAGCGCCTGGCTGCGTTCAACGACGGCGATGTCGGGGCTTCCGAAAGGAAAGCCCTGGCGGTGTTCGTGCGCGACGAGGACGGCGCGGTCGTCGCCGGCATCTCGGGCTACACGGCCTGGGGCTGGCTTTACGTGCAGTGGCTGTGGGTCGACGAAAGGCTGCGCGGCCAACATATGGCGGGCCAGATGCTGGACGCGGCCGAACAGGAAGCCGTTGCACGCGGCTGCAGGAACGCCTGGATCGATACCTTCAATCCGAACGCCGCCAAGGTTTATCAGCGCCAGGGCTACCAGCCCTTCGGAACGCTGGCCGATTTCCCGGTCGGCCGCAGCCGCATCTTCCTGCAGAAGAAACTGGCTTAACCGGCGAGCTTTCCGCCGCGCATCGGTTGCGGCGCGCCGGTGGTGCTCGGAAAACTGATCGGCAGGCCGCGCAGCACGCGCACCGCCAGGAAGGCGAAACACTCGGCCTCGACGGCGTCGCCGCTCCATCCCAGGCTTTCCGCTTGCACCACCTCGACGCCGGCGCGGCTGGCCAGCATCGCCATCATCGTCGGGTTGTGACGGCCGCCGCCGCTGACCACCAGCCTTTTCGGACGGCTCGGCAAAAGGTCGAGCGCCTTGCCGACGGCCGCCGCAGTGAAGGCGGTGAGCAGGGCTGCGCCGTCCTCGGCGTCCAGCCCGTCCGCCATCGCGGCGCCGAAGTCGAAACGGTCCAGCGATTTTGGATAGGGCTTGGTCAGATAAGGATGCTCCAGCAGCTTGGCGAGCCGGGCCTCGTCGACCTTGCCAGCACGGCCGAGCGCGCCGTCGCGGTCCATTTCGCCGAGCCCCTTCGACTTGATGAAATCGTTGAGCGGCGCGTTGGCGGGGCCGGTGTCGAAGGCGACGACATTGTCGGCGCCGTCCCACCAGGTGATGTTGGCGACGCCGCCGAGGTTGAGCACGGCCACCTCGCCGCTGGCGCCGGCGCTGCGCATCAGCGCGGTGTGATAGGCGGCGGCAAGGGGCGCGCCTTGCCCGCCGGCGCGCATGTCGGCCGAGCGGAAATCATAGGCAACCTTGGTGCCCAGCAAGGCGTGCATGAGTTCGCCGTCGCCCAGCTGCCGGGTCTGGCCGAGCCTTCCGGCCTGGGGCGCGCGATGCAGCACCGTCTGGCCGTGGAAGCCGACGACGCCGATATCGGCCATCGTCATGCCATAGCCTTCGACCAATTCCTTGACAGCCGCCGACTGGGCGCGCGTCAGCGCTTCCTCGGCCTCGCGGAAGATCGCCGGTTCCGGTCCGACAAAATTCCAGGCCCGCGCCGCCGTCAGCGTCTCTTCCAGCAGGGCGCGGATCGAGGCGGGATAGGGCATCAGCCGGTAGGTGCCGAAATCGTCGATGCGCTCGCCATCGGTCTTGATCAGCGCGACGTCGATGTTGCCGTCAAGCACGGTGCCGGTCATCAGGCCGACGGCCCAGATTGGTTCCATGGTCGCTTCCTTAGTCGCTGTTGATGAGATCGCCGACCGCTTGCCGAAGCGCAACGATTCCACTGTCGAAATGACGTGTCGGATGGATCCGGTTGGTGAGCAAGGTCCAGGCCTTGCCCTCGTCGAAATCGATCCACAGTCCCGTGCCGGTGAAGCCGGTATGGCCGATGGTCCCCGGGCTGCACGAGGCGCCGCCGGACCAGCCCTCATAGGGGCGTTCCCAGCCATGCGTGCGGGTGGCTGACAAGGGTGCGCGCATCAACGTGGTCGAAGGTTCGGAAGCGCCGGTCAGCAGCCCTTGCGCGAAATCGAGTATCGACGCCGCCGTTCCAAACAGGCCGGCATGCCCCGCGCCCTGCAGCGCCGAGCAATTGTCGTCGTGCACCTCGCCGGAGAGCATGCGATGACGCCAGGTGCAGTCCTCCGTCGCCGCTGACGCATCGGGTTCCGCGGACCAGGCAAATCCCGGGCCGGGATCCATGTCGCGGATGGTCTTGCCCGACAGCCGCTCGAGCGCGAAGCCGAGCAGGATGAAATTGATGTCCGAATAAACAGGATCACGAGCCCGCCATTCGCGCTGCAGGATGAAGGCGCGCAGCAGCTCCGGATCGCGTCCGTAAGTGTAGATCGGCTCGACCGCCGGAAACGGCGTCTGGTGGCCGAGGCACTGGCGAAACGTCACCTTCCGCTCCCAGGCCGTCGCGTCATACTGGCGAAGATCCGGCAAGATAGAGACCAGCGGCGCATCGAGGTCGATCACGCCGTCTTCCGCCAGCGCCAGGATGCGCGGCGTGGTGAAGATGATTTTGGTGAGTGATGCCAGGTCGAACCATGTTTCGACGGTCATCGGTCGCTGCTTCGGCACGAGCTGCGCGGCGCCGATTGCCCTGGTGATGCGGTGGCCATTTTTGTCGACGATGCCGAGCACGCCGCCGGGGATGCGACCCTCCGCTACTGCCGCTTCCAGTGGTTGGAATGCTCGGTCGAAGAGTAGGGCGAGGGGGCTCAATGCTGGCCTCCTGAAAGGCCGCGATCCGTCACACCCCCCTCTGTCCTGCCGGACATCTCCCCCGCAAGGGGGGAGATTGGCAGCTTTGATGTTGCGCCAACCTTCCAACGTTGAAGATTGGCGAAAGCCCATGCGACATCCAATCTCCCCCCTTGCGGGGGAGATGCCCGGCAGGGCAGAGGGGGGTGCTGTCCCGCCAACCTGAGATATCCGAGGGTCATCACCCTTCCACCCTCGCTCGATGATCCCCGCCAAATTCCTCCCACCGCGCCGGCGCCGGTTCGAACCCCTGCGGGCGCACCAGCGAGGGTACCTGGCGCGTATCGATCTCGAAATGCTCGCGCCGCCGCTCGATGGTCGGAACGGCGGCGATGAGCTTTTTCGTATAGGAATGCCGCGGCTTCGACAGCACCGAGGTCGCGTCGCCGATCTCGACGATCTGGCCGGCATAGATGACGGCGATGCGGTGGGCGATCCGCTCGACGACAGCCATGTCGTGCGAGATGAACAGATAGGCGAGCCCGAACTCGCGCTGCAGGTCGACCAGCAGCTCCAGCACCTTGGCCTGCACCGAAACGTCCAGCGCCGACACCGCTTCGTCGAGAACGACGACGGATGGGTTGAGCATCAGCGCGCGTGCTATGCACAGCCTTTGCCGCTGGCCGCCGGAGAATTCATGCGGATAGCGCCCCAGGCTGTTTTTTGGCAGGCCGACGCGTTCCAGCAGGTTCGCCATCCTGGTTCGGGCTTCGGCATTCGCGCGGCCGCTGGTGGCGATCACCGGCTCGGCCAGGATACTCTCGATGGTCAGCCTTGGGTTGAGCGAAGCGTAGGGGTTCTGGAACACCATCTGCACGGGCTTGGCGCTGTGCTCGGCCGAGGGCATTTGGGCGCGAACTGAGAAGCTGCCACGCGTGGAACGTACCAGCCCAAGGACCGCCTTTGCCGTGGTCGACTTGCCCGAGCCGCTCTCGCCGACAATCGCCAGCGTCTCGCCCGGCATCAGGTCGAAGTCGACGCCGTCGACGGCATGCACCGCGCCGGTGGCGCGGCTGAAGAAATTGCTCTTGAGCGGAAACCGCACGACGAGACCGTCGACCCTCAGGGCCGGTTCTGCGCTTGCATCCTCCTTGCGCCGTCCGTCCGCGCGTGTCGCCCTGCCGTTGGTGAAATGCGGCACGTCCTGCAGCAGATGCTGCGTGTAGGGATGCTGCGGCGTGTCGAGGATCTGGTTCAGCTCGCCCTGTTCGACGGCCTGTCCGTTCTGCATCACCATCACCTTGTCGGCAATGCCGGCAACCAGGCCGATGTCGTGGGTGATGAAGATCATCGACATGCCGGTCTCGCGCTTCAGCTCGGCCAGCAGCGCCATGATCTGCGCCTGCACGGTGACATCGAGCGCGGTCGTCGGCTCGTCGGCAATCAGCAGGCGCGGATTGCAGGCCAGCGCGATGGCGATCATCACCCGCTGCAGCATGCCGCCGGACAGCTGGTTGGGCGTGTATTTCAGCCGCCGTGCCGCATCGGGAATGCGCACCCGGTCGAGCGCGTCCCTGGCCGCGGCCGTGGCTTGCCGGCCGGTCAGGCCGCGGTGCAGGCGAAACGATTCCTCGATCTGCGAACCGATGGTCAGCACCGGATTGAGCGAGGTCATCGGCTCCTGGAAGATCATGCCGATCTCGGCGCCGCGAATGCGGGTCAGCTGCGGCTCGGTGGCGCCCATCAGGTTGAAGAGGCTGCCGCCGGCGCGCTTCAGCGTCATGCTGCCGCCAGTGATGCGGCCGCCGCCGAAATCGATGAGCCGGTTGATCGACAGCGCGGTGACGGATTTACCCGAGCCGCTTTCCCCGACAATGGCCAGCGTCTCGCCATCGGCGAGATCGAAGCTGACGCCGCGCACCACTTCATTGGCTTGCGGGTTGCGGCCGAAGCCGACGCGCAGGTCCGATACCGACAGCAAGAGGCTCATGCCGGCGCCCTCCGCATCTTCGGGTCGAGGATGTCGCGCAGCGCGTCGCCAAGCAGGTTGAAGCCGAGGATGCTGATCATGATGGTCAGGCCGGGGAAGATCATCAGCCAGGGCGCGGTTTCCATCAGGTTGCGGCTGTCGCTCAGCATCAGGCCGAGCGACGCGGCCGGGGGCTGCGTGCCGAGGCCGAGAAAGCTCAAACCGGCTTCCGTCAGCAATGCCCAGGCCAGCGCCAGCGTCACCTGCACGGTCAACGGCGCCACCAGGTTGAGCAAAAGGTGCCGCGTCACAATGTAGAACGAACTGCTGCCGAAGGTGCGCGCGGCGTCGACGAATTCGCGTGCCTTGAGCGACAGAGCAGGGCCGCGCACCACGCGCGTGAAGATCGGCGTGTAGACGATGCCGATGGCAACGACACTGGTCCAGGTGCCCGGCCCGGCAACGGTGACGATGAGCAGCGCCAGCAGGATCGCCGGAAAGGCCAGCAGCACATCCATGATCCGCATCACCACGCCGTCCCAGCGGCGGCCGAGCCAGGCGGCGGCCAGTCCGAGCACCGTACCGGCAAGGGTGGCGAAGGCGACCGAGAAGAAGGCGACCGTGAAGGACTGGCCAATGCCGGCCATCAGCCGGCTGGCCACGTCGCGGCCGAACAGATCGGTGCCCATCCAGTAGGCGGCGCCCGGCGCATGCAGCCGGTCGACGCGGAACTGCGTGATCGGGTTGTGCGGCGTCAGCCCGAGCAGGCCGAGGATAGCGAGCACAAGATAGACGCAGACGATGACGCCGCCGATGCGGCCGCTGCCGTGCCCGAAAATGGCGCGCGCGATGCGCATCATTGCTCTCCCAGCCGGATGCGCGGATCGAGCCCGACATAGGCGAGATCGACCAGGAGATTGACGATCATGAAGTTGAAGGCGATGAACAGCACGGCTCCCTGCACCAGCGCGTAGTCGCGCTGCAGGATCGCGTCGAGCACCATGCGGCCGAGGCCCGGCAGGGCGTAGATCTGCTCGACAATGACGGCGCCGCCTAGCAGGTAGCCGAATTCGATGCCACTTAGCGTCACCACCGGGATCAGCGCGTTGGGCAGCGCATGCCGCCAGATGACGCTGCGCGCCGATGCGCCCTTGCTGCGGGCAGTGCGCACATAGTCGTCGCTCAACACGTCGAGCATGGCCGAACGCGCGATGCGGGTGACCGACGCCGCGAAGGCGAAGCCGAGCGTGATGGCGGGCAGGATCAGCTGGCTGAGATTGCGCAGCGGATCCTGCCAGAGCGGCGCGAATTCGCCCATCGCTGGCAGCACGCCGAAGCCGGCCGATAGCGTATAGATGATCAGCAGGCCAAGCACGAAGCTCGGCGTCGACTGGCCGATCATGGCGACGATGCGCACCCCGAGATCGGACGGCTTTTCACTATGCGTGGCGGCGTAGATGCCCGCCGGCATGCCGGCCGCCAAGGCAATGATCATCGACAGCACGGCCAGTTCGAGTGTCAGCGGAAAGCGCTCGAGGATGACGTCGAGCACCGGCCTGCCATAGGTGACGGAGATGCCGAAATTGCCATGCAGGATGCCGCCTATCCAGCGCCAGTACTGGACGAACCAGGGCTGGTCGATGCCGAAATAGGCGGCGAGCGAATCCCGTTGCGCCGGCGTCAGCAGGCCAGCCTCGGTGCCCAGCATCGCCGTGATCGAATCGCCCGGCACCATCCGGATCGCGACGAAGACCAGGATGGACACGCCAAGCAGGACGAGAGGAAACGTCGCCAGTCGCCGCATCAGATAGTTCACGCGAAGGATACCTCTCGTCTAGAGCATGATGCCGAAAAGTGTGAAGCGGTTTTCGGCATCATGCTCTATCTACTGATCTGGAGGCGGCTACTGCTGGATGGTAACCTTGCTCAGGCTGAACAGTGTGCCCGTCGGGGTCGGCACGAAGCCGGAGACGGTCTTCTGCTGGGCCGTGTAGCTGTAGGACGTGTAGAGCCAGATCCACGGCGACATCTCGGCAAGGTGCTTCTCGAACGCGGCGAAGATCGCCTTGCGTTTGGCCGGATCGGTCTCGGCGCGGCCCTGCTGCATCTGGCTGTCCAGAGTGTCGTCGATGTAGTTCGCCACCTTCTGTAGATTGCCTGCCTTGGTCCAGTAGCGGTTGTACATCGTATAGGGGTCGGCGCGTCCGCCATTGAGCGCGACCGCCATGTCGAAATCGCCCTTCAGCCAGGCGTCGACATAGACGTTGAGCTCCATCATCTTGATGTCGAGCTTGACGCCGATTTCGGCGAGCTGCGACTGGATGACCTGGGCTTCCGCCGCCGCCGTCGGCGGCTCGCCGGTGGCGCCGATCACGGTCGCCGAAAAGCCATCGGCAAAGCCGGCCTCTTCCATCAGCTTCTTGGCCTTCTCGACGTCGCGCTTGTAGCAGAACAACTGGCTTGGATCGGTCGCGAGCGCGGGAATGGTCAGCGGGCCGGAGACCTTGCCTTCGCCGAGCGCGGCGGTGTCCAGCACCTCCTGCCGGTCGATGGCACAGGAGATCGCCTGGCGCACCTTGAGCTCGGTCATCGGCTTGCGCGACGGATTGAGCTGCAGCACGTTATAGGCGAGCACCGGCGCGCGGTTGAGCTGCAGGCTGGCCTCCTTCGGCACCAGCGTGGCGACCAGCGGGTCGTTGAGCAGCGCGAAATCGATCTGCTTGCTGCGCATGGCGGCCAGGATCGCTGCTTCGTCGGGCAGCACACTGATCTCGATGCCGTCGACGCCGGTCGAACCGCCCGCCCAGTCCTTGTTGGCGCTCAAGACTTCCTTGGCGTTGGGGTCCCATTTGTCGAGCTTGAACGGACCGGAGCCGAGCGCCTTGGTGCCGACAGAGCCGGCCTTGATCTCGCTGGCCGGGACGATGGCCGCGTTGACGTCGCTCATCGCCGTCAGGATCGGCGCGTCGGGTTGCGACAGATGGAACACGACGGTCGCCGCGTCGGGCGTGTCGATGCTGGCGATCGACAGGAAATTGGCGCGGGCGGCCGCCCCCGTCTTCTCGTCGAGGATGCGCTCGAACGATGCCTTGACGTCGGCCGAGGTGACGGCCGTGCCGTCCTGGAATTTCGCCTTGGGGTCGAGTTTGAACGTCAGTTCCTTGCCGTCTTGCGAAAACTGCCAGGACGTGGCGATGGCGGGGATGATCTGCAGGCTGGCATCGACCCGCACCAGCGGCTCATAAATCAGTTCCAGCAGCCGCAGCGACGAAAAGGCCGTCTGCTTGTGCGGATCAAGCCCGGTGGCGTCCTGCGACCAGGCCATGTGCAGCGTTGCCGCCTGGGCCGAGGCCGCAGCCACGCCGAGCATCGCCGCAACTGTGATTCCCGACAGCAGGGTTCTCGTGAAATGCCTTGTCATTTTCGTCTCCCATTATGATTTGCCTTGATGCCTTGCAGTTTCTGCCGCCGCTTCCAGACACACATGCTTCGGAGTATCGGCCCAGTCTACGCGGCTTCGCGCCGTCTTGTCTAAAGCGGCTTCATGCCTTCCCGTCGCTGATTGCCTTGCGCAGGAATCCTCCAGCCTTGCCGAGCGCCGTCCGCGCCTCCTCGACGCCCATGCCGGTGATCGTCACCAGGATCGCCAGCTTCACGTCATTGCCGGTCTGGGTGAGCGCCTGCCTGGCCTGCTGCGCCGGGCAGCCGGTCGTCTGCATGACGATCCTGATCGCCCTCGCCACCAGTTTCCTGTTGGACGGGTTGAGGTCGACCATCAGATTCTCATAGCTCTTGCCGATGCGGATCATCGAGGCCGTGGTCAGCATGTTGAGCACCAGCTTCTGCGCAGTTCCGGATTTCAGCCGGGTCGAGCCTGTCAGCACCTCCGGGCCGACGACAGGCGAGATCGCTATGTCGGCGATGCCGGCAATGGTCGATGCCGGATTGCAGGACAGGGCCACCGTGGTTGAGCCCACCTGCCTGGCATAGGTCAGCCCGCCGACGACGTAGGGCGTGCGCCCGCTGACCGCGATCCCGACCACCACATCGTGCGGGGTGAGTCCGATCTCCCGCAAGGCCTTGGCGCCCATTTTCGGGTCATCCTCGGCGCCTTCCAATGATCGCACCAGGGCGTCGAGGCCGCCGGCGATCAGACCGACGACCATGCCTTCGGGCACGCCGAAGGTGGGCGGGCATTCGGAGGCGTCGAGAACGCCAAGGCGCCCGCTGGTGCCGGCGCCCAAATAGATCAGGCGTGCGCCTTTCTGGAAGGCGAGCACGATACAATCGACCGCAGCGGCGATTTCCGGCAGCACCTTTTCGACAGCCGCCGGCACAACCTTGTCCTCGTCATTGATCTTGCGCAGCACGTCGATGGTCGGCAGCAGGTCGATATCGACAGTCCGAGGGTTTCGGCCTTCGGAAACAAGCCGGTCCAGCTCAGACATCAACGCTTGCTCGGTCATCCCGGTGCTTTCAAAAATCGTGCTACTTGACCGGCGTCGAGCATGGCTTCCCGCCCGGTACCCTGCGCACACGGACGCTCGATCCATCCGTCGTCGCCTTGTTCCTCTGTTAACTTTCTAGAATTGGATATTCGTATGGTCAACAGAGATTGGAATAATTTATTCTGCCTGGGTGAGGCGCTATCGTCCGCGGGCGGACCGCCTGGCCAGGATGATCGCGCCGGACACGGCATCGCCGTCGGCGGGCTTCAGCCGGCGCCGGACATCGGGAGCCAGCCATGGTTCGAGCGGGCTGGCGAGGCCGCCCAGCAAGGTCACGCGCGGCGCACCTTTCTCGAACAGCACCCGTACCAGCGTATCGATCTGCTCGGCCGCGCTCTGCACCATGCGCCGCCCTGCCGGGTCGCCCTGGTCGGCATGGCGCATCACCATCGGCGCCAGCACTGCGTAGTCCGTGGCGCTGGCGCGGTCCATCCAGGCGACCGCTTCCATCGGATCGTTTTCGAAACGCTGCATCACCTCCGCCAGCAGCGCCGTCCGCTCGTGCCGGCCGTCATGGGCGCGCAGCGCCAACTGCACGGCTTTCAGGCCAAGATCGGCGCCGCTGCCTTCGTCGGAGATCGGAAATCCATAGCCGCCGACGCGCAGGTCGCGGCCCTCGACGAAGCCGAGACCGATCGAGCCCGTGCCTGCAATGACGATGGCGCCGTCCTGGCCGGAATGCGCGCCGAGGCAGGCGCCGACGCCATCGCTGACGAAATCGATGCTGGCAAACGGATGCGCGATCGCCCGCAATGCCTCCAGCGCGCCCTTGCGGCCGATACCGGCAAGGCCGATGCCGGCGCTGACACGGGCGGTGTCGGCCGGCCCGAAACCGGCCTCCTCGACCGCCGCGTCAAATGCCCTGGCAATGGAGGCCCAGGCAGTATCGATGCCGAGCCGCGTCGTCGCCGGGCCGGACAGGCCCTGTCCCAGCACGGTTCCATCCGCGTCTTCGATGCGGGCCCGGCAGCCGGTGCCGCCACCATCGACGCCGAGGAAATAATCGGAGCGGCCGCTGCTCATGCGCTCAGCCGCTCGATGTCGGCGCCGCAAAGGCGCAGCTTGCGGTCCAGCTGCTCGTAGCCGCGATCGAGGTGATAGACGCGGTTGATGATGGTCTCGCCCTGGGAGACCAGCGCCGCCAGCACCAGCGACACCGAAGCGCGCAGGTCGGTGGCCATCACCTGCGCGCCGTGCAGTGTCTCGCCGCCGCGCACCAGCGCCATGGTTCCCTGCAGCTTGATGTTGGCGCCGAGGCGCATCAGCTCGGGCACATGCATGAAGCGGTTTTCGAAAATGGTCTCGCGCAGCAGCGACGCCCCCTCCGCACAGCACATCAGCGCCATGAACTGCGCCTGCAGGTCGGTCGGAAATCCCGGATAGGGTTCCGTCGCCAGGTCGACCGCCTTGAGCGGCCGCTCGCGCGATACGATCAGCCCGCGATCGCCCGGCCAGACGCTGACGCCGGTGGCCTCCAGCAATTGCACCACCGAAGCCATGTGTTCGAGCCGGGCATGGGTGAGCTCGAGCTGGCCGCCGGTGATCGCCGCGGCAATGGCATAGGTGCCGGCCTCGATCCGGTCCGGGATGATGTCGTGCCGGGCCGCTTGCCAGGAAGTGTCGCCGGCGATCAGGATGCGGTGCGTGCCGGCGCCCTCGACGCGCGCGCCCATGGCGTTGAGGCAAGCGGCGAGATCGGCCACCTCGGGCTCGCGCGCCGCGTTGAGGATCTCGGTTTCGCCCTTGGCCGTGGTTGCCGCCATCATGGCGGTTTCCGTTGCCCCGACCGACGGCGAACTGAGCACGATGCGCGTGCCGGTCAGTCCGTTCGGGGCCGAGGCGACGATCGAACCGTTTTCGATGGCGATCCTGGCGCCCAAGGCTGCTAGCGCCGAAACATGCATATCGACCGGCCGCGCGCCGATGGCGCAGCCGCCCGGCAGCGAAACCCGGGCGTGGCCGAAGCGCGCAAGCAGCGGTGCCAGCACCAGCACCGTCGCCCGCATCTTTCGGACCGTGTCGTAGGATGTCTCCTTCGAAACGGCGGCATTGGTGTCGATCGTCGCGGCATGCGCCGATCGTGTGACTTCGGCGCCGTGAAGCCTCACGACGCCGAGCATGTTCTCGACGTCGGTCACATCGGGCAGGTTGGTCAGTTCGAGCGGGTAGGGGCTGAGCAGGGCGGCCGCGATCTGCGGCAGAGCGGCGTTCTTGGCGCCGGATATGGTGACCGCGCCCTGCAGCCTGTGCCCGCCGACGATCCGCAATCTGTCCATGGCTGAAACCTTGTGCGACGAAAGCCGGGCGTTCAGGTCCGTTCAGAATCCGGATTTCGACCCGATCCAGTTCGAGAATTAATTCTGCGTTCTTGGCTGTCAATCGAAATTGGAATAATTTATTCCTTGGTTCCATAGGCTGCCAGCCACGAGCGATGACAACTGGCTGTCGGTGTGCGGGACCGAAAAGCGCGAGGGAATCCGTGTCCGTTCTGAACAGGATCAATGCGAAGCTCGACGGCATGGCGACCGGCGATCGCGAGATCGGCCGGTACATCGTCGACAATCCCGACCAGATGCTGCGCCTGTCGACGGCGGCCCTTGCGGCCGAGATCGGGCGCAGCCAGTCCAGCGTCGTCAAGTTCAGCCAGAAGCTCGGCTATGCCAGCTACCAGGAGCTCAAACTCGCCGTCAGTGAGGCCAAGGCGCAGGAATGGCAGGTGCCGGCCGGCTTCATCCACGGGCCGATCGAGGTCGGCGACGGCTACCAGGTCATCGTGAAGAAGCTGGTCGGCAGCAAGCTTCTGTCGATGCAGCAGACCGTCGCCGCCAATACAGAGCGTATCATCACCAGGACGCTGGAATTGCTGGACGGCGCGCGCCGCATCCATCTGGCCGGCGTCGGTGCCTCCTCGCTGGTGGCGCGCGATTTCTCCTACAAGCTGATGAAGCTCGGCCGCAATGTGCTGCATGACAGCGACAGCCACATCCAGATGGCCAATGCCGCGACGCTCGGGCCCGGCGACGTGCTGTTCGCGCTCTCCTATTCCGGCGCCAGCATCGAAACCCTGCGCATCGCCGAGCTTGCCTGCAAGCGCGGCACGATGGTGATCGCCGTCACCGGCCTGCACGACAATCCGCTGAGCCGCGTCGCCGACATCCGCCTCTACACCATCGCCGACGAGGAGCGTGCGCGCTCCTCGTCCATTACCGCGCGCGACGCGCAGCTGGCGCTGACCGACCTGTTGTTCATCCTTTTGGTGCAGAGGCAGCCCGACGCCAACGACTATGTCCACAACAGCGAGGCGGCGGTCTCGGTGCTGAAAGCCGAGCGATCCTCCTAGCAATCAACTCACCCTTGGTGCCGCACGCCCTTGGCCAGCAAGTAGACGAGGTACGGCCCGCCGAGCTTGATGGTGGTTGCCGTCTTCGAGCCGGTCATGGTCTTCTTGGCGACGACACCGTCGACCCGCCCGATGGCACCGCCTCCAGCCTCGCCCTCGACCACGACAGGCTCGAGTTGAGTGCTGGTTTGCACGGCCTGCGCGGAGACGGCCATCGGCGGGATCGTCGCGGCCGTGGCGAAACTGGCCGCCAGAAGCGCCTTCATCCGGTAAAGTCTGCTCATCAGGAAATTCCCACTTGCGTCGTTGAGATACTTGATCATTTACCCCAACTCCAACCGCCGGCGTGATGTTGTGCTGCTTTGCCCGTTATGTAGAAAGAGCACAATGTAAAATATACGCTTACTTAACCTCCGCATGCATACTGCGAACTGGGCAGACTTGCTTTCTTGCTCTCCCGCATGAATTGAGAATGCGCATGTCGGTTACGCGTCGTACGCTGCTTATGGCCGGAAGCGGTGGGTTGCTGATCTCGCAGGCTCAGGCGGCCAGCACTCAGGCGCAGAACGCCCCAAAGCCCGTCGCGAGCGGCGATGCGCTGCGTATCGCCATGCCGTCCTTCGCTTCCAATCCGTTCTTCCCGGCTGACGGGCAGGGCGACAATGGCATAGACATGGAACTGGCCCACGGCATCGCCGCGCAGCTTGGCGTGGAGCCGGTGTTCGACCGGTCGGCCGCAACGTTCGACGGCATGGTGAACCTGGTGAGTTCCGGCCAGGCGGACCTGGCGATCGGCAAGCTCAGCCGGACCCTTCTGCGCGGCCGGTCGATCGTCTATTCCCGGCCCTACGCCATGCTTCGCCAGGGGTTGATCGCCAACCGCCTCAACCTGGCACGAATTGCGCAAGGCAAGCCACCCGAGCAGATCGTCCGTGACTTCTCCGGCGATCTCGGCGTTATCGAGGGCTCCTCATTCGCCACCTATGCGCCGGCAACCTTCCCGCACGCACAAATCCGCCGCTTCGCGAGTTGGGATTTGATCATCGATGCGATCCGCAACGGGACGCTCGACATGGCCTATCGCGACGATTTCGAGATCAAGAAGCTGATGGTAGACGACCCGTCGATGACGGTCGTCGCACGCTCGATCACGCTGACGGACAAGGTCGACACCATTGCAGTCGGTGTGCGGCCGGACAATCCGCATCTCGCGGCCTTTGTCGACCTCTATCTCGATCTCGCCCGGGGCCAGCAGGTGCTCAACACCGACGAGATCATCGCCCGCTATCGCCAGGGGAGCAAAGCCTGACATGGCCATCTCCGACGTAGCCGGCTCCGTGCCCTTCGATTGGCGCCTCGCGGCAAGGCGCATATTGCGCTCGCCCGTGACGACGCTCGCGATGATCGGGGCAGGGATACTCTGCGGTCTCTATTATCCGGACTTTGCCCATGCGATCAGCCCGATCGCGCAGCTCTACCTGAATTTCCTCAAGATGGTCGTCCTGCCTTACCTGGTTTCGTCGGTCATCTTCTCCATCACGTCGATGGTCCAGGACCCCAAATCGGTTCGTTACCTGGGCAAGGTGGGTATGGCCGTGCTGGTCGTGTCGTTCCTGGGCGTGCTGGTAAGCGGCACCTTGTCGCTGATCCTCCAACCGGGCCAGATCGAGAACCCGCAGTCGCGCATCGAACTTGGCGAGTTCATCAATTCGCAGGGCAGCGTCTCCACCGATCTCGCCTTCCCGTTCCAGCCGCCATCCAATGAGGGCGCTGACGGCGGGCATTCGATCCTGCTCGATCTGGTGCCGAACAATGTCTTCAACGCGCTGGCCTCGGGCCAGACCATCCAAGTCCTGCTGTTCTGCCTGCTGTTCGGGCTCGCCATGGGAAAGATTCCCCAGCCCACGTCCATGAGTCTTTCTCAGGCGCTCAACGCGGTCTACCGGGCCTGTACGGTCCTCACCAACTGGTTCATCTGGGGATTGCCCTTCGCAACCTTCATCCTGATCGCGGACCAGACCGCGTCGACCGGAACCAAGCCGCTCATGCTGATGGGCGGTTACCTGCTGGTCATGGGGCTTTCCTGCCTCCTATTCGTCGCCGGCGCCTTTGCCATTATCGCCATCCGGTCGCGACGAAGCTACTGGACGACGATCAAGACCTGCCAGCCCCTGCTCATGGTGGCCATCACCACGCGTTCCACCGTCGCTTCGCTTCCCTGGGTCATCAACCTGTTGAGCGAGCGCCTGCGGTTCAGCCTGGTGGTCGTCGAACTGCTGGTGCCGCTGCAGGCGGCATTGCTGCGCACCGGCCCGGCGCTGCTCTACACCTCGGGCACCCTGTTCATCGCCCAGCTCTACGGCCATCCGCTCGGCGTGCCAGACCTCGTGCTCGTCGGCATTGCCTCCGCGCTTCTCGCGCTCACGACCGGCGGCATGGGCAGCCTGCTCATCCTGTCCCAGATGTCCATCGTCTGCGGCTACCTGAAGCTTCCCTTTGAAGCGGCGTTCGCCCTGTTCGTCGCGGTGGATGCGGCCGTGGACACGTTCATGACGCTGGCCAGCGTCTGCACCGTCGCGGCGAGCACGGCAATGATCGCTCCCAGCCACAGGGAGACGACGCAGCCGGTCGAAACCGTCTCGGGAGAGCTCGAAGCCGAGCCCGCCCGATGATCGACGACAGCATCCGTCCCCAGCTCGGCATCATCGGCGGTCTCGGGCCGCTAGCATCGGCCGACTTCTACTTCAAGCTGACCCGAATGACCCAGGCGGTCAGGGACAACGACCATGTGCCTGCCGTTATCCTCAGCGTACCCCAACTGCCCGACAGGACCGAAGCGATCCTCGGCAACCACGACGGACCGCTGGCGGCTCTGAACGCCGCGGTCTCGACGCTCAATGCGCTCGGCGTTAGCTGTATCGCGGTACCATGCAACACCGCCCATCATTGGTACGACCAACTGGCGGCGAATTCGCAAGCGCGGATCCTCCATATTGGCGACGCGGTGGTGGCGGAAACACGCCGTAGCTTGGACCGAGGCCGGGTTGCGATTCTCGCAACGCGGGGCACGCTGGTTTCCGGCTTCTACCAGGACAGGATGTCGGCGGCGGGGTTTGGGCTCTGCCTTCCCGCGAACACCGAGTTTCAGCAGTGCGTCGACAGCGCGATCAGCCTCGTCAAGGCCGGTTCGATCGCGGACGCGGCGATCGAGACCGAGCGCGCGCTCGATATCGCGCAAGCGGCCGGCGCCGATGCTGCCCTTCTCGGCTGCACCGAACTGTCGGTGGTGGCCGCCAGCCTCAACGATGTCAGCGGATTGGTCGTCATCGACAGCAACGCGGCCCTGGCGCGAGCCTGTCTGACACGGTTGGGCTTCGGTGCGCAGGACGCCCGGGGCCTGCCGACCGTATCGCGGCTGCCGGGACATGAACGATCCCTGCGCGCCAGTCCGGTCAGGCTGGCTCAGCCCTATGGATAGATGCCAGCCGATCGATATCGGCCGCGGCGAAATGGTGCTGGAACGTGCGCATAGAAATCGATGCCCGGTTCCGTGAAGGCGGAAATGTCACGGCTTGCCGGCGCTCTTCATCCCTGCGCCGGGCGTCACGCCGACCACCGCCTTGAAGACGTGCGTCAGATGCGCCTGGTCGAAGAAGCCGGTCGCCTCGGCGATGTCGCCGAGCGAGGCGGTCTCACGCGCCATCATCGCCTTGGCCCTGTCGATCCGCGCCTGCATCTGCCAGCGGTGCGGCGGCACGCCCGTTGCCGCCCTGGTTGACCACTGTATCGCAAGTCGCTGCTTGGCAGTCTGCCGGAAGGTCGCCCGGAACGGGTGCCGTAGCGGCCGGTCAGCGGGGCCTAGACGCTTTCGAGATAAGTCTCGATCTCGAAGTCGCTGACATTGAGGGCGAACGTGTTCAGCTCCTGGCGTTTGCAGGCGATGAAGGAGTCGCGCAGGATCGCCGGGAAGATCTCCGCAACATGCGTTCCACTTTCGAACGTCGCGATCGCCGACGCCCAGTCCGGCGGCAGCTTGGCTGGGACAACGCCTTGTCCATCGCTGCCTGTCGGCTCGCCCGGCGACATCTGTCTTTCGATGCCGACCAGTGCCGCGCCCAGTATGGCGGCCAGCACGAGATAGGGATTGGCGTCCGCTCCCGACACGCGATGCTCGATGCGGCGCGCGGCGGTCGGGCCGCCGGGAATGCGGATCGCGACCATGCGGTTCTCGTAACCCCAGGCGACAGCGGTCGGCGCATAGGAGCGCGGGCGAAGCCTGCGGTAGGAGTTGAAGTGCGGTGCGAACACCAGCGTGCTCTCGGCCATTGCCGCGAGCAGCCCACCGACCGCGTGGCGCATGGTTTCCGAACCCTGATCGGTGCCGTCGTCGAACACGTTGCGCCCTTCGGCGTCGACCACGCTGAAATGGACGTGAAAGCCGTTGCCGGCCCGGTCGCCATAGGGTTTTGCCATGAAGCAGGCGGCAAAGCCGTGCTTGCGGGCAATGCCCTTCACCGTGCGCTTGAACAGCACGGCGTCGTCGGCCGCCCGCAGCGCGTCCGCGACATGGTTCAGATTGATCTCGAACTGGCCGACGCCATTTTCGGCGATCGCCGTATCGACGGGGATGCCTTGCGCCCGGCAGGCCTCATAGACGTCGTGGATGAAGGCCTCGAAGTCGTCGATCTCGTCGATCGACAGCGCCGCGTCGGAATCGAGGCGCCGCCCGGTGACCGGCGAGACTGGCCCGACCGGCCGCTGCGATTGCGGATCGACCAGGTAGAACTCAAGTTCCGTTGCCGCGACCGGGGTCAGGCCGAGCGCCTTGTAGCGGTCGAGGATGCGGGCCAGCGCCCGCCGGGGATCGCCGAGATAGGGTGAACCGTTTTCGTCGGCGAGCCAGAGCGGGACGAGCGCCGTCGGATGCGCCGTCCATTCCACCGGCAGAATGCCGCGTCCCGTCCACTGGCAAAGTCCGTCCGCGTCGCCGGTCGAAAAAACCAGCGTGTTGCCCTCGATGTCCTCGCCCCAGATATCCAGCCCGATCAGCGAATAGGGCATGCGCAGCTTGCCCTCCAGCGCCTTGCGCGCCTGCTCGACGGGGATGCGTTTTCCGCGCATGACGCCGTTGAGGTCGCACACCGCCGCCCTCAGGCTCTGTATGTCGTTTCTGCTTTCAAGCCAGCTCAACACGTCCGCAATTGCATCGCTCAATTTCAAACCTCTGGTTTTCGAAGGTGCCCAAGCCCGGCTGGCTGCGCTAATCCCTGGTAAAAATGCTTATGAGTTTTTGGGAAGCATATCCGGCAGATGCCGGATAGTTTTCCTTATTTTATCAACTCATTAGCTGGGATGTCGGGAGGCATTTCAAAACCAATTGCGCGATCTGCGATCGCAACATAGAGGCAAGAAGGTGGAAAGCCAAGGGGCATTCGAGCTGTGGTGTCGGCCCGCAGTTCTTGGGCGGATGCTGGTCCTCCGGCAGGAAGTCTTGACGGATCCCCTTGCGTTGATGGACCGCATGCCTTGCGACTAGCGGAAACATCAATGATTTCGTCATCCACGGGCGGAGCAAGGAGCGAAACGACGCGGCGCAGACCCGAGGATCCATGCCGGGACTCACAAGCGTCACTGCGGTCGAGAATTCTGCTCCGCTGCACCTGTCAGCAACGTCACGGAATGGATCCTATGGTCTGCGCCGCGTCGCTCCTTGCTCCGCCATAGAATGACGAAGTTGGGAGACTTCAGCCAATCTCCAAGGTGAAAAGAACCATAGCCGCCTGTCGGAAGTCCCAATCCTAGCTCCTGGATTCCGGAAATCTGGCTTGCCGCAGGATGTGCGCGGCGCCTTCGTCGATGTCGCGAACGATGGCCGCGCGGGCGCGCGTCGCGTCCTGGGCCTCGATCGCCGCGACCACCTCCTCGTGATAGTCGATGTCGAGGATGGAGGAGAGATCGTCTTCGAAGCCCATGGCGAGGTTCCTCAGGAAGGGGCCAACCTGCATCCAGACGGTCTCGATCAGGAAGATCATCTGCTCGTTGCCGCAATGGCGATAGATCGAGAATTTGAAGTCGTGGTTCTTCCTGAGATAGTCGTCGATATCGCCTTCGCGCGCCGCGAGAGTGAGTTCATTGCAATGGCGTCGGATCGCGCGCAGATTGTTGCCGTTGATGCGTTTGGTCGCAAGTTCGGTCGCCGAGCCTTCGAGGATCGTGCGCACGGCGGTCAATTGCGAGAACCGTTCGGCCGAAATGACGGGCACCTCGACGCTGCCGTTCGGCATCGGGCTCAACGCCCGCAGTGCCTGCAGCCGCATGAAGGCGCTGCGGACCGGCATGTCGCTGGTGCCGAGCTCCTTGGCGAGCTTGCGCGAGGTCAGCCGCTGGCCGGGCGCGAACTGGCCGGACATCAGGGCTCGCACGAGCTCTAGATAGACCTTCTCATGCAAGGGGACGGTGTCGACGGCGGTCAACCCGAATTGTGTTCTGTCGGTCATTGGCGGGGGCGCTACTTCGCTCGTTCTGAAATCTGGCCTGACGACAACAGCCGCGGACGGGGCATGATAGACGCCTCGATCATCGACCGGCAAGCCAACGCGCGATGCTGCGGGCGGGTGAGGTCGCGGTTCTCGGCCGGCAGTGACGCGGTTCCGTGATGCCGCTCGCCGGCGCGAGAACGCTCATCGATCAGGGTTCGCCCGACCCTTTGTCGCCGCCAGATGCGTCAGCAAATTCTTCGTGATCCTGCCGACGTCGTTCATGGCGTCGCCGGCAGGCAATGCGCCGCACCAGGCGACCGAACTCGCGCAGAAAATCAGACCGCCCGAAGGCAGATGGCGCAGCGTCATCTCCGCGCAGCGCCGAGACGCGCGTTCGTCCGCGCCGCCCTCGTACCAGCGCGTCGCGTCGTGGACGAAGCTGTCGGGGAAGCCGGTCGCGCGGGCAATGACTATCGTATCGGGAGAGGTGCCAAGATGCGGGTCGGTGGCGTCGACCTCGTAGCCGGCAGCACCCCCAAGCACGATGCCCTCGTCGCCGAAGGTCTCGCTGGCGACGCCGTCGAACAGCCATGCCGCGGAAGCGTCATGGCTTTCCGGCGTGCGTGTAAAGGGCCGCGCGGCATCGAAACCCATCAGCGAAATGGCGACGCCGGTCAGCGAGAATTCGCCGCGCCCGCTGGCGCGGAGATAGCCGCCCGGCTGGTTGGTGATCGACAGCGATTGTTCGGCGATCGGCCCGTCCCAGGTCCGGGCCGCCTCGAGTGGCGAGCGGCGCAGTTCCATCAGATCGCCGTGGAACGCGACCTTGCCGGCAAAGCCATTGCCGCCGAGATAGGCGATGCTGCCGCCAGCCGCCGCGAACTGGCGCAGCGCATGCTCCATCGCGACCGACATGTATTCGGGATGGCTGCCGGTGATGACCGCCCGGTAGCCGTCAAGGCCAGCAACGCCCCGCTCATGCAGGTCGCGGTCGGTGATGAGATCGAAAGCGATGCCGTTGTTGTGGCAGAAGCGCAGAAAATGCAGGTCGACCGGCAGATTGTGGGGACAGCCGCACAGCGGATAATTGTAATCGTCGCGCAGCGTCGCCTTCGGCTTTTTGTAGGACGAGATCGACACGCCGCTGAGGTCGCTGTGATAGTCGTAGAGCGATTTCAGATTGTTATTGATGGCGAAGCGATGGCCGCGATCTTCGCACATCCATTCGTAGAGATACGCCGGCAGGAATTCATCGGCATAGGCGAGATAGGTGGCGGTCGGCACCAGGAACAGCAGCGGCGCCCGTTGTGCCGATGAGGGTGCCGACGAGGTGATGAAGAAGACGATGCGCTCCGATCCACCGCCATGCCCGACCTCGAAAGCATAAACGCCGGCAGACGCTTCCGCCGGAATCTGCAAATGGTATGAGGCGGGCCACTGCAGTGCGCCCATGTCGTCGTCATGGCAATGCACCGCGTCGTAATGCGACGGCACCAGCCTTGGATCGAAGCTCGATCCGTCCCAGCGGCGCGAGGTCATGCAGAACGCCGGCTGGTTGACCGTTTCCAGCAAGAGGGCGCTATCGCCGCCTGTCGAGGCGATCGGGCCGCTCGGCAGCAGGGTGGGGAAGGTCCAGACAATGCGCCTGGTTTCGCTTTGCAGCGCGATCGACGAGAATTTGGCGTTGAGCGACCTGACGTCGTTTGCCGCGCTGGCGCCGAAGACCATGTCACCGGACGCGGACCAGGGCCGATCGAATCGATGATGCAGGCGAAACGGCGACAGCAGGTCGTCCGAGCTTATCTGTAGTGCCGTCCCGCTGCCATCGAGCGAAATCTCGACCGTCAGCCAGGTGTTTGCCGGCAAGCTCTGCCCGGTTTCGAGCGGCTTGCCGTCAACGCCTGACGTCAGCCGCCCGTCCTGCAACCCTAGGCGCAAGTTTCCGCTTTCGAAGAGCACGCGGACACCGTCATTGCGGGTCAAATACACCTCGAAGGCGACACCGGTGATTTCCGCAGCCTTGGCCAGTTCCGACGCCGCGATCTTCAGGAAGGACCCCTGATCGAAGTCGCGATGCGACGGGGCATTCCCGGTCGGTTCGACATGCCAGTCCATGAACTCGGCTGTGTCGAGCCGCACGATCCGCACATCGCGCGCCGGCCGTGACGACGAGACATGGAGCGCGATAGGCGTCCCGGCCCCCGTGTGCCAGGGTACCGTGTAGCCTGAAACGGCCATGGCGCCATGATCGACGGGACGTTTCATTTCCGCGATCCCGGCCTGTGTACTTCCTCGGAGGGCATACTGGACAAATCGCTCGCATCCCTGCTTTTCGCAAGCAGCTTTTACGACAATGCGGCTTTCATCGCAGGCGGAATTGTTCGCGCTCATGTCGATCATGGAGGGGGCGACCCAGCCACGTTTCCGAGCGCAAGGCGTCCTGAAAAGCCACCGGACCGCGCCCGATCGCCGGGGCCGGACAGGTCGGTCGCGCGAGGTCGGCCCCTTCATCATAAATCTTGAGCTTGCGCGGTCTTGCACCTCTGGCCGCTCTCTGGCTTTTTGGGGTACCCACTTGGGCGGACTGATTCGCGTCGTGCCGCCCGGTTGCATTGCCCCCAAAGGACATGTGCGGGTGGGCCGTGAAGCGCGCGCAATTCATGAAGGAGAAAGCGGCATGGCAGAGTTCACAAAGCCCGAGATCTCCGAGATGAGACCGAAGATCACCGTCATCGGCGTCGGCGGCGGCGGCGGCAACGCCATCAACAACATGATCGCGGAGCAGCTTCAGGGAACCGAGTTCATTGCCGCCAACACCGATGCGCAGGCGTTGACCATGTCGAAGGCGACGCGGCTGATCCAGCTTGGCGCTCACGTCACCGAGGGGCTGGGCGCCGGATCGCTTCCCGAGATCGGCCGTGCCGCGGCCGAGGAGTCGCTCGACGAGATCATGGATCATCTGGCCGGCACGCATATGTGTTTCGTCACCGCCGGTATGGGCGGCGGCACCGGAACCGGCGCTGCGCCGATCATTGCGCAAGCGGCGCGCAAGGCCGGCATCCTGACCGTGGGCGTTGTCACCAAGCCCTTCACCTTCGAGGGCAGGCGCCGCATGCAGATGGCCGAAGAAGGCATCGAGCGGCTGCGCGAGGCCGCCGACACGGTGATCGTGATCCCCAACCAGAACCTGTTCCGGATCGCCGATGCCAAGACCACCTTCGCCGACGCCTTCGTCATTGCAGACCGGGTGCTCTATTCCGGGGTCAGCTGCATCACCGATCTCATCGTCAAGGAAGGCCTGATCAATCTCGACTTCGCCGACGTCAAATCGGTGATGCGCGGCATGGGCCGCGCCATGATGGGAACCGGCGAGGCGTCCGGCGAAAGCCGTGCCATGAAGGCGGCGGAAGCCGCGATCGCCAATCCGCTGCTCGACGAGGTGTCGATGAAGGGCGCCAAGGGCGTCCTGGTCTCGATATCGGGCGGCAGGGACATGACCCTGTTCGAGGTCGACGAGGCCGCCACCCGCATCCGCGAGGAAGTCTACGAGGACGCCGATATCATCGTCGGCGCCATCTTCGACAAGAGCATGGAAGGCCGCTTCCGGGTTTCGGTGGTGGCGACCGGTCTCGACCGCGCACTCGGTGTGGGCGATGCCGATGCCGGCATCGCGCATGACCATTCCATGCCGCCCGCCGCGCGGATCTTGCAGTAAGGCTCTGCTCGATTTCGATGGACCGGACGGCGGCTGCCCGCGGAGTAGAGCGGGCGCCAGTTTGCGTGCAGGGCGTGGCTTCCCCGGCGCGTAGGCGCGTCGGCCAGCAACGCTCGGCCAATCAGGAAGCCTTCTCGCCGATCAGTTCAAACCGCTCGACCTCGCATTGTCGGGCGACCAGCGCCAGGATTTCCGTCGACGGTTCGATCGCATCGGGCTGTTTCCACTCGATATTGAACGAGTACACGAAGCGGTCCCGGCCGGGATCGTGCTCCATCATGGCGAGGCGCGCGCCGTAGCCAAGCGGTCGCACCATCTCCTGAAGGTCGGGCGGGGATCCATCCGCCCAGGAGACCGACAGGATCGCACGGTGGTCGCGCGCAATCCTGAGGTCGACCCATTTCAGCGCCTGAAGCGTAAAAAGGGTCAGCAGGGTCGCAACTCCCGCAAGGCCGAACTGGCCGCCGCCAAACGCCAGTCCGATCATTGTCATGATCCACATCGTGGCGGCGGTGGTGACGCCGGTCACAAGATCGCCGCGGCGAAGGATGGCGCCGCCGCCGATGAAGCCGACGCCCGTCAGGACGCCGAGCGGAAACCGCAGCACATCCATGCGGGCGAAGAAGTCCGCTCCCTTGCCCGTCGTGTCGAGCAGCAGGTTGGCCTGGATCATGGCGATCGCGGCCGCAAGGCCGACAAGGATGGTCGTCCGAAGCCCGGCGGTGTGGCCGCGCGCTTCCCTGTTCAGGCCGATCAGGAAACCGGCGAGCATGGTGAGCAGCAGGCGTGCGGCGAGATCGGGCCAGGTCGGGTGAAGCGGCATATCGCAGCAAAACGGCTCGAACATCGTTGGTTCCTTGTGGGCGGGATGCTTCCCGCCCTCAGTCAACACCTCGCGCACCGGTCACCGGATGGCGAAAGTCAGCACCAATGCCAGCACGACGATACCGACCAGGCCGGCGATGAAGATGATGCGCTGCGTGCGCGTGCGCAGGATGATTTCGCCTTGCCGTGCATTTTTTCCGGAAAAAACCGGTCCTTCCCTGTCACGATCCTTGCTCATGACATGCTCCTTCCTGGCCCCGCGCCTTCTGGCCCGTGCCTTCCTGGCATGCCGCGACACCGGGATGTCGATCTAAAACCTTTTCTCGCTCCCGAAGTTCCGGCGGGACGCCCGGGCAGCTCCGCAAAACCACGCCGCCACGCGATTTGAACGGCGACGCTTGACTCTGGCGAAGCCTTGTGAAAAATTTTGCAGCAACTGATAAAAATATCATAGGGTGGAAATGGTAGGGTTCGGCAACGGTCTCCTGCGCGACGATGAAAGCAGCATGGCGGCGCGCGCCGCCTGGCTTCATTACGCCGGCGGCATGACCCAGTCCGAGGTTGCCAAGCGCCTGGGGCTGACCAGCCTCAAGGCCCATCGCCTCATCACCAAGGCCAACCAGGAAGGGCTGGTGAAGGTCTATATCGACGGCGAAGTTTCGGAATGCGTCGAACTTGAGGACGAACTGTCCCGCCGCTACGGCCTCGACTACTGCGAAGTCGTTCCTGATTTTGACGCCGAGGATCTGCCGCTCAAGGCGCTCGGCATCGCCGGCGCGCAGTTCCTCAAGCGCGAGATCGAACGCGGCGAGCAGGCGCTGATCGGCGTCGGTCATGGCCGTACGCTGGCCGCCTGCGTCGAATATCTGCCGCGCACCTCGACCGACCGGATCCGTTTCGTTTCGTTGCTTGGCGGCCTGACGCGGAAATTCTCGGCCAATCCGCATGATGTCATCCACCGCCTCGCCGAGCGCACCGGCGCCGAAGCCTATGTGATGCCGGTGCCGATGTTCGCCAACACAGCCGAAGATCGGACTGTCCTGCTCGGCCAGAAGGGCATCAGCGAGGTCTTCGACCTCGCCAGATCCGCCGATCTTTTGTTCGCCGGTATCGGCACCGCCGAACGTGAGGCGTCCCTGGTCGCCACCGGCATGATCGAGAAAGGCGAGATGGAGGAGATCCGCCGAAATGGCGGCGTCGGCGAATTGCTTGGCCATTTCTTCGACGGCGCCGGCAATGCGGTGGCGACGACGGTTTCCAACCGGGCGCTGGCTTTGGCGCGTGAGGACATTGCCAGCCGCCGGATCGTCGCCGTCGCCGGCGGCAAGATCAAGGTTCGTGCCATCAAGGCGGTGCTGGAAGGCCGCTATCTCAAGGGCCTGATAACCGACGAGCGGACGGCACGATCGCTCGTGGAAGAGACGCCGGTCGGGTAGCCGGCAACCGTTCAGTTGAAACTACCCTGTGGAGGAGAAAACGAAATGCATGAGAAAGAGAAAGACCTCATTGACGCCTTCCTGCGCGGACAAGTCGACCGTCGCGGACTGATCAAGGGCCTGGGTGCGATGGGCCTTGCCGCCGGCACCGCCGGCACGCTGCTCAATCTGGGGCAGACCCGAGCGCTCGCCGCCGACTTCGACTGGCAGGCGCACAAGGGCAAGACCATCAAGCTCCTGCTCAACAAGCATCCCTATGCCGATGCCATGATCGCCGATCTGGAGAACTTCAAGCAGCTGACCGGCATGAACGTCGTCTATGACGTGTTCCCCGAAGACGTCTATTTCGACAAGGTCACGGCGGCACTGTCGGCAAGCTCGCCCGAATATGATGCCTTCATGACCGGTGCCTACATGACCTGGACCTATGGTCCCGCTGGCTGGATCACCGACCTCAACGAATGGATCAAGGACCCGGCCAAGACCAACCCGAACTATGCCTGGGACGACTTCCTGCCCGGCGTCAGGAATTCCTGTGCCTGGAACGGCAAGCCGGGCGGCGCGCTGGGTTCGGAGGACGCCAAGCAGTGGTGCATTCCGTGGGGCTTCGAGCAGAACAACATCACCTATAACAAGGGAATGTTCGACAAGGCGGGCGTCAAGGTCCCCGGCAACATGGACGAGATGGTGGCCGCCGCGGCCAAGCTCACCAAGGATGTCGGCGGCGGCGTCTACGGCATCGGCGTGCGCGGCTCGCGCTCCTGGGCGACGATCCATCCGGGCTTCCTGTCGGCCTACGCCAACTTCGACCAGAAGGACTTGAATGTATCGGCCGACGGCAAATTGTCGGCCGCCATGAACACCGCGCAATCCAAGGCTTTCCACAAGCAGTGGGTTCAGATGATCCAGGAGAGCGGCCCCAAGGACTGGTCGACCTACACCTGGTATCAGGTCGGAACCGATCTCGGCGCCGGCGCCTCGGCCATGATCTTCGACGCCGACATCCTCGGCTACTTCATGAATGGCGGCGACAACAAGATGGCCGGCAAGCTTGCCTTCGCCTCCTTCAAGGCCAACCCGGATGCCAAGGCGCCGACGCCGAACATCTGGATCTGGTCGCTGTCGATGTCCAACTTCTCGAAGGACAAGGACGCTACCTGGTACTTCATGCAATGGGCCTCGGGGCCGGAGCATGGGCTGTTCGGCGCCACCAAGATGGACTTCGTCAATCCGGTCCGCCAGTCGGTCTGGAAGGACGAGATGTTCCGCGAGAAGCTGAACAAGAGCTATCCGGGCTACGTCGAGATGTTCGACGCCTCGGCGCCGGGCGCCAGCATCAAGTTCACCGCGCAGCCGCTGTTCTTCGACCTCACCACCGAATGGGCGGCAACGCTGCAGAAGATGGTGTCCAAGGAGGTGCCGGTCGACGAGGGCCTCGACAAGCTGGCCGAGAGCATCAACGGCCAGCTCAAGGAGGCCGGTCTCGGTTAAGTCGCAACGAGGACCGGCCTGCTTGGCGGGCCGGCCCTCGTCACACTTTTTCTTGTTTGCGATGCGGTGCCTTGAGCATCGGACCCAAAAGTGGAAACCGGTTTTGGGAAAATCCGATGCTCGAGAAAAAGCGAGCATCGGACCCGAAAGTGGAATCCGGTTTTGGGAAAATCCGATGCTCGAAAAAAGCCCGCCATTTCGCCCGACCGGTCGCCTTGCTCCCTTGGGCGGCCGGCAGGGGCGAAGCGACAGTAACAACGGAGCATCTCGATGACTGCGGTGGTATCGCAAAGGCACAAGCCATCCGGCTTCAGGATCAGCAAAAGGGTGCTGCCCTATGTGCTCAGCCTGCCGGCCTTGCTGGTCTGCATCGGCATCCTGATCCCGTTCTTGACCTCGGTGGTCTACTCGTTCCAGCGCTACCGGCTGAGCCAGCCCTGGGCGCGCCAGTTCAACTGGGGCGACAACTACATCTCCTTCTTCACCGACCCGAAGTTCTGGAACACGCTCAAGGTCTCGCTGCTCTATGCCGGCACCACCGTCGTGCTGGAACTGCTTCTGGGCCTCGCCATCGCCCTGCTGCTGCAGAAGCGCTCGACGCTGAACAATTTCATCTCGATCATGCTCCTGATGCCGCTGATGACGGCGCCCGCGCTTGCCGCGCTGATGTGGAAGCTGATGACCAATCCCGGCTTCGGCGTGCTGAGCTATCTCGCCAGCCTGATCGGCCTGCAGGATTTCCGCTGGGCCTCCTCGCCGTCGACGGCGCTGTTCACCGTCGTGCTCGTCGACATCTGGGTCTACACGCCCTTCATCATGATCCTGCTGCTTGCCGGCCTGCGCAGCCTGCCGACGCAGCCTTTCGAGGCAGCCGCGCTCGATGGCGTGCCGCGGAGCTTCGTCTTCTTCCGCATCACGCTGCCGATGCTGACGCCCTATATCCTGACCGCGACATTGTTCCGGCTGCTCGATTCCATCCAGCAGTTCGACATCATCTATGCCATGACGCAGGGCGGACCGGGCGACACGCTGACCGTCTTCCAGGTCGAGGCCTATCTCAATTTCTTCCAGTCGACCAATGTCGGCCGTTCGGCGGCGCTGATGATCATCCTGTGGGCGATCACCTATTTCCTCTCCAACATCTTCATCAAGAACTGGCTGCGGCTGCGCGAACGCGCCCGTGGGCAGGCATAGGAGGCGGCGATGGAACACACCTCGCTTCTCGAACGCATCCTGCGCGGCGTGGCGCTGACGCTGGTGGTGATCTTCTTCATGTTCCCGATCGTCTGGATCTTCATGATGTCGTTCCAGACCAACGAGACCATCCTGCGCATTCCCCCGCAGCTGATCTTCGAGCCGACGCTCGCCAACTATACCGCGCTGATCACCGGCAAGCTGATGACCGCCGCAGGCACGCTCGACATCGCCTTCATGCGCAATTTGTGGAATTCGGTATTCCTGTCGGTGACATCCGTCGCGGTCTCGCTGCTGCTCGGCGTGCCGGCGGCCTACGCCTTTGCGCGGCACAAATTCCGCGGCTCGGAGGACATCGCCTTCACGCTGCTGTCGTTCAAGTTCGCACCGGCGCTGCTGGTGCTCCTGCCGCTCACCCTCTATTTCCAGAAGCTCGGGCTCGCCAACACCTATATCGGGCTGATCTGGGTCTACCAGCTGATCTGCCTGCCGCTGATCCTGTGGATCGTACGCGGCTATTTCGAGGATATTCCGGCCGACATCGAATATGCCTATCGCATCGGCGGCCATTCCTGGTTCGCCACCTTCCGCAAGATCGCGCTGCCGCTCGCCGGCCCCGGCATCGCCGCTGCCGGCCTGCTCGCCTTCATCTTCGCCTGGAACAATTTCGTCTTCGCGCTGGTGCTGGCCTCGGCCGACAAGCAGCCGGTGACGGTCGGCGCGCTTGCCTTCATTACTTCCTCGGGCATCCAGTACGGCCAGATTTCGGCGGCCATCGTGCTCTCGATCACGCCGACCCTGGCGCTCGCGCTTTATGCGCAGCGCTATCTCGTCGAAGGCCTGTCGCTTGGCGCGGTGAAAGGATAGATATGGCCAGCCTCGAACTGAAAAATGTGGTCAAGCGCTACAAGAGCCAGACCGTCCTCGACAATCTGTCGCTGACGGTTGCCGACGGCGAAACCCTCGTCCTGTTCGGGCCCTCGGGTGCCGGCAAGACGGTGCTGCTGCGGCTGGTTGCCGGCGTCATCGACCCAGACGAGGGCAAGATATTCATCGGCGGCGACGACATGACCGATGTCGATGCGGAATTCCGCGGCGTCGGCATGGCGTTCCAGAATTTCGCCCTGTTTCCGCATATGACCGCCTTCGACAACATCGCCACGCCGCTCGCCGCCAAGCGTTCGTCGCAAGGCGCGATCAAGGCCGGCGTTGAGAGCGTCGCCAAGCTGCTGAAGATCGCCCATGTGCTCTCCCATAAGCCACGCGCGCTCTCCAATGGCCAGAAGCAGCGTACGGCTCTTGCCCGCGCCCTGGTCGGCTCCCCGCCGCTTCTGCTGCTCGACGATCCCTTGCGCAATGTCGATGCCAAGCTGCGTTTCGAGATGCGGCTCGAACTGCCGCGGCTGCTCGCCGATCGCGGTGCCACCGTCGTCTACGTCACCCAGGACTACAAGGAAGCCATGGCGCTCGGCGACCGCATCGCGGTGATGTCGCAAGGCGTCATCAGGCAACTCGGCACGCCCGAGCAGATCTATCGCGAGCCGGCCAATATCGAGATTGCGCGGCTGTTCGGCGATCCCACCATCAACCTGCTCGACGTCAAGCCCGCGCGCGACGCCAAGGGCATCTATGTCGGCCTGTCCAACGTTCAGGTCCATCTGGCCGGCGCCTACGAAACCGCAGTCGGCCGTGACTGCGTGATCGGCCTGCGGCCCGAAGCGCTCGGCTTCGTCGAGGAAAGCGTGCCCGGCGCCATTCCGGTGACGGTCGAGGCTGAGACGCCGCTCAACGAAAAGATCGTCACGCTGGTGCGCACCGTGCGCGGCCGCGAGGTCCTGGTCTCGCGTCCGGCCGGAACGCCGGGCCGCAGCGAAGGCAAGGCCCATATCGCCGTCGACGGCAAGAGCGCCTTGCTGTTCGATCAGGCGAGCGGCGATCGCATCGGCTCCAAGAACGTCCTCAATCTGCGCAGCGGAGAAGCGGCATGAGCCCGAGCGCACTCACCATTTCCGGTGTCGACAAGTTCTATGGTCCGATCGACCGGGGCGTTCATGCCGTCAAGAAGCTGACGATGGAAATCGGCAAGGGCGAGATCGTCGCCCTGCTTGGCTCGTCGGGCTGCGGCAAGACCTCGACGCTGCGCATGATCGCCGGCTTCGAGGAGGTGTCGCGCGGTGCGATCTCGGTCGGTGGCCGGCAGGTGCATACTCTGCCGCCGGTCAGGCGCAACGTGGCGATGGCCTTCGAGGGCTATTCGCTTTATCCGCCGCTGACCGTGCGCGAGAACATGGCCTTCGCGCTCAAGGCGGCGAGGCTGCCGAAGAGCGAGGTCGACGCCAAGGTGGCCAGCATCGCCAAGCTGCTCGAGATCGAGGACATACTGGAGCGCTATCCGAGCTCCATCTCCGGCGGCCAGCAGCAGCGCGCCAGTCTTGGCAGGGCGCTGATCCGCGAGGCCGACCTGCATCTGCTGGACGAGCCGATGGGTCAGCTCGAACCGCAGCTTCGCGCCGTGCTGCGCGGCCGCATCAAGCACTTCATCAAGGAGCGCGGCCTGACCGCGATCCTGGTCACCCACGACCAGACCGAGGCCAATGCGCTTGCCGACCGCATCGCGGTGATGGAGGGCGGCGTGCTGCAGCAGTTCGACACGCCGGACCAGATCAAGGAGCGTCCCGCGAACCTGTTCACCGGCACCTTCGTCGGCGAGCCGCCGATGAACGTCTTCGAGGCCTATGTCGGCGCCACTGCCGGCCGTATCAGCCTGCGGCTGCCGGACGGCCTGTCGCTCGACTACGACAAGGACGCCTTCAGCGCTCCGGTCCGCGATCAACTGCTGGGCCGCGAGCGGGTCGTCATAGGCATCAGGCCCTACGCCGTGCGGCGCTCGAAGGAGGGCGTTCCGGCCAGGGTCTCGGCCAACCAATGGCTCGGCGACCAGACCCATATAGCGGCGGACTTTGCTGGCGGTTCGCTGGTCCTCGTCGAACATGACCGCACGCGCTTGGATCTGGGTGCGCCGATCAACGTCAGCATCGATCCCGGGAACCTGCACGTCTTCGATCAGGCGAGCGGCGAGGCCATTTCGCACGGCATGGAGCTTGCTTGATGCGTGACATACTGATCGGCATCGATGCCGGCACGTCGATCATCAAGTCGATTGCCTTCGACACGGCAGGCCGGCAGATCGCCGCCGCCGCGCTGCCGAACCACTATGAGACATTGCCGGGCGGCGGCGCCGAACAGGATTTGGCGCGAACATGGAGCGATGCCGCCACGACCTTGCGCCAACTCGCCGACAAGGTGCCCGATCTCGCCAGCCGGACCGTGGCGATCGCGGTGACCGGGCAGGGCGACGGCACCTGGCTGATCGACGGCAAGGGCGAGCCGGTGGCGAAGGGCTGGCTCTGGCTCGACGCCCGCGCGGCGGCAATCGTCGAGGAAATCCGCGCGCGGCCGCAGGATCGGCTGCGCTTCGAAAAGACCGGCAGCGGGCTCGCCGCTTGCCAGCAGGGCTCGCAGTTCGTGTTCATGAAGCGCAACATGCCCGAAACGCTCGGCAAGGCGGCAACCGCGTTCCACTGCAAGGACTGGCTCTATTTCAAGCTCACCGGTGAGCGCGCCACCGACCCGTCCGAGGGAACCTTCACCTTCGGCGACTTCCACACCCGCGACTACAGCGACGAGGTGCTCGACGTGCTCGGCGTCGCCGATCTCAGGCATCTGCTGCCGCCGATCGTCGACGGCACAAGGCACAGCACCGGTCTGTCGCAGGCGGCGGCGGACGCCACCGGCATGCTGGCCGGCACGCCGGTGGTGCTCGGCTATGTCGACGTTGTCTGCACCGCGCTCGGCGCCGGCCTGCTCGACCGCGAGCGCAAGCCCGGCTGCTCGATCATCGGCTCCACCGGCATGCACATGCGGCTGGCCGAAACCCCCGACGACGTGCAGCTCAATCAGGCGGCAACTGGCTACACGATGGCGATGCCGGCCCCCGGCGTGTTCGCCCAGATGCAGTCGAACATGGCGGCGACGCTCAACATCGATTGGGTCCTCGGGCTTGCCTCGGGCATCCTCGCCTCGCAAGGCATTTCGCGCAGCAATGGCGAGATGATCGCGCTGGTCGATGCCTGGATCGCCGCCTCGCAGCCCGCCTCGCTGCTCTACCAGCCCTATGTGTCGGAAGCCGGCGAGCGCGGGCCGTTCGTCGATGCCAATGCCAGGGCAGGCTTCGTCGGCATTTCCTCGCGGCACGGCTATGCCGACCTCGTCCGCGCCGTCTTCGAGGGGTTGGCGTTCGCCGCGCGCGACTGCTACGCCGCCATGGGGCCGCTGCCGCGCGAAGTCCGCCTCACCGGCGGCGCCGCCAGAAGCCCGGCGTTGCGCAAGATCCTTGGTGCCGCGCTGGGCGCCGACATCCGCACCAGCGCGCGCGAGGAGGCGGGTGCCGCGGGCGCGGCGATGATCGCCGCTGTCTGCGTCGGCCTCTACCCGTCCATGGACGCGTGCGTCGGCGAATGGGTGACGCCGCTGCTCGGCGATGCCGAGCCGAGCGACCGCAGCCTCGCCGCGATCTACGACAAGATGACCCCATCCTACATGTTGGCGCACCAGGCGTTGCGGCCGGTCTGGCGCGCGATGGCTACAGTGCAGGCAAATTGAGAAGTCGAGTATGCCCAGGAAAATTGCGATCATTGGCGACAACTTCATGCTTCCGGACGTGTTTCGCGCCAAAATCGAGAAGGTCGCGAGTGGCGATCTCGATATCCGCACATTGCAGACGGCCTGGCCCGACGAGCCGATGGAGTTCGGCAATCCGGCGCTCGGCCTCGACAAGGTCAAGGAATATTTCGGCCATCCCGACGAGGTCGTCGATTTCATTGGCGATGCCGAGATCCTCGTCACCCAGCTCGCGCCCCTGTCGGAGGGGATGATGGGCCGCCTGCCGGCGCTCAAACTGGTCGCGGTATCGCGCGGCGGCCCGATCAACATCGACATGGCCGCGGCGAGGGATCACGGCATCACCGTGGTCAACGTGCCCGGCCGCAACGCCACTGCCGTGGCCGAGTTCACCATCGGCGCCATCCTGGCCGAGACGCGGCTGATCAGGGTCGGCCACGAGGCCTTGCGCAAGGGAGAATGGCGCGGCGATCTCTACCGCGCCGACCGCACCGGCCGAGAACTCGGCGAAATGACCGTCGGCGTCGTCGGCTATGGCAATATCGGCACCAAGGTGGTCCGGCTGCTGCGTGCCTTCGGCTGCCACGTCCTGGTCAGCGACCCCTATGTGCAATTGAGCGCGGAGGATCGCAATGCCGGCGTCGAATTGGTTAGGCTCGACGATCTCCTGTCCCGCTCCGACGTGGTCACGCTGCATTCCAGGGTGACCGAGGAGACGCGCGGCCTGATCGGCAAGGACACCATCGCGCGGATGAAGCCCGGCGTGATCTTCGTCAACACCGCGCGCGGGCCGCTGGTCGATTATGACGCACTCTACGAGGCGCTGGTTTCGGGGCAGATCGCCAGCGCCATGCTGGAGACGTTCGCGATCGAACCGGTGCCGTCGGATTGGCCTTTGCTGCAGCTCCCCAACGTGACGCTGACGCCGCATATCGCCGGCGCCTCGGTGCGCACCGTGACCTATGCCGCCGAGCAGGCCGCCGAAGAGGTGCGCCGCTACATCGCCGGCCTTCCTCCTGTCAATCCGTGCTGAGCGTGGCGGTCATGGCGTACCAATCCGGCATCGAGGCCAGAGCGGGATGAGCGGCGGCACCGAAATCGTCGACCTCTTCGTCGTCGGCGGCGGCGTCAATGGCGCCGGCATCGCGCGCGATGCCGCTGGTCGCGGCCTTTCCGTCATCCTGTGCGAAAAGGACGATCTTGCCGAAGGCACCAGCTCGCGCTCGGGCAAGCTCGTCCATGGCGGCCTGCGCTACCTCGAATACTATGAATTCCGCCTGGTGCGCGAGGCGCTGATCGAGCGCGAGGTGCTGCTGGAATCGGCGCCGCACATTATCTGGCCGATGCGCTTCGTGCTGCCGCACAGCCCGGACGATCGGCCGGCCTGGCTGGTGCGGCTCGGCCTGTTCCTCTACGACCATCTCGGCGGCCGCAAGCGGCTGCCGCCGACCCGCACGCTTGATCTGCGCACGGCGCCCGAGGGTGCGCCGATCAACGACAGCTTCAAGCGCGGCTTCGAATATTCCGACTGCTGGGTCGACGATGCCCGCCTCGTCGTCATCAACGCGCTCGACGCCGCCGAACGCGGCGCCAAGGTTTTCACCCGCACCGCCTGCACCGCCGCCCGCCGCGAGAACGGCCTGTGGGTCGTCGAGATGCGGGACGGCGGGACGGGCGCCAGGACGACGGTTCGCGCACGCGCCCTGATCAACGCCGCCGGCCCCTGGGTCAACGACATCGTCAACCGCGTGGCCGGTCAGAACTCGAAGCGCAACGTCAGACTGGTCAAGGGCAGCCATATCGTCGTGCCCAAATTCTGGGAGGGGCGGCACGCCTATCTCGTCCAGAACAGCGACAAGCGCGTGATCTTCATCAATCCCTATCAGAACGATCTCGCCTTGATCGGCACCACCGACATTCCCTACGAGGGACGGCCCGAGGACGTGACGGCGGATGAGAGCGAGATCGATTACCTGATCAGGGTGATCAACCGCTATTTCAAGCGCGGCCTTGCGCGCAGCGATGTCGTCTATTCGTTCTCGGGCGTCAGGCCGCTCTATGACGACAATGCCGACAACCCGAGCGCGGTCACCCGCGACTATATTTTCGAGCTCGATGCGCCCGACGCGCAGGCGCCGCTGCTTTCGGTCTTCGGTGGCAAGATCACCACCTTCCGCAAGCTGGCCGAACATGCGCTGGACAGGATCGCCCCGTTCTTTCCCCGGATGGGCAAGCCCTGGACGGCGAAGGTGCATTTGCCCGGCGGCGACATCGCCAACGCCGATTTCGAACAGTTCCTCGGCGACCTTGGACGTGAGTATCCGTGGATGCCGGCATCGCTGATCAAGCATTACGGGCGGCTTTACGGCACCAGGACCCGTCTTCTGGTCGGCGCCACGGGATCGCTCGCCGGATTGGGGCGATGCTTCGGCAAGGACTTCTTCGAGCGCGAGGCCAACTATCTCTTCGAACAGGAGTGGGCGGCGACTTCAGCCGACATCCTGGAACGGCGCACCAAGCATGGGCTGCATCTGTCTAACGAGGAAAGGGCGGCCTTCGAGCATTGGTGTGCGAACCGGCTGGCGAGGGCAGGCTGATGTCCGTCATCGCCAATGTCCCGCGACAGCGCTGAGAGGATCGCGGCCATGGCCTTCACGCTCTCTCTCAACACCAATCCGCTGGTCAACCGCTTCGCCGAGCCGGACGACCTGATCGACACGATTGCCTACGGCATCGGCATCAGGGACATTCAGCTCACGCATGAATTCGTCAATCCGGGCTGGCCGGCGGCGACGATTGTCAAATTCGTCCGGCTGTTTCGCAACGCGCTCTCCCGCACCGGCGTGCGCGTCACTTCGGGCATGACCGGCCCTTACGGCCGGCTCAACCATTTCGGCCATCCCGACGCGGATGTGCGCCGCTACTATGTCGACTGGTTCAAGACCTTCGCCGACATCTCCGCCGAGCTTGGCGCCAGCGGCATGGGCACGCAGTTCGCCATCTTCACCCATCGCGACTTCGACGACCCGGAGCGCCGCGCGCGGCTGTTCGACACCGCACTGGAATGCTGGCGCGAGGTGGCCGAACATGCCCGCGTGGCCGGGCTGAGCTATTTGTTCTGGGAGCCGATGTCGGTCGGCCGCGAATTCGGCCACACCATCGAGAGCTGCCGGCTGCTGCAAGGCGCGATCGACGCCGCCGGCATGGCCATTCCGCTGCAGATGATGATCGACATCGACCATGGCGACGTCACCTCCAGCAATCCGGCCGACATCGATCCCTATGCCTGGGCAGAAGCCTTTCCCAGGAAGTCGCCGATCATCCACATCAAGCAGTCGTCGATGAACAAGGGCGGCCACTGGCCGTTCACCGCGGCTTACAACAAGGACGGTCGCATCACGCCGGAAAAACTGCTGGAGACGGTGCGGCGTGGCGGCGGCACGGACAATGAGATTTGCCTCGAACTGTCGTTCCGTGAACGCGAGCCGGTCGATCACCAGGTCGTCGCCATGATCCGGGAATCGGTCGACTATTGGGCACCCTTCATCGAGACGGGCAGGTCCGATCTCGTGCCGAAGGCCGGATAGAAAAAACGGGCGGGAGCCGATAGGCGCCCGCCCGTTGAACCGGATCGTCCCGGTCGGATGTACTCAGCCGAATTTCGGATCGAGGCTGCCCGACTTGTAGCGCTTGGCCATTTCCGAGACCGGCAGCGGCTTGATCTTCGGTGCGTTGCCGGCGGTACCGAACTGCTCGAAGCGCTCCTTGCAAAGCTTGCGCATGGCAGCCATGGCCGGCGTCAAATATTTGCGCGGATCGAACTCGCTCGGGTTCTCGGTCAGCACCTTGCGGATGGCGCCGGTCAGCGCCATGCGGTTGTCGGTATCGATATTGATCTTGCGCACGCCGTGCTTGATGCCGCGCTGGATCTCTTCCACCGGCACGCCCCAGGTCGGCTTCATCTGGCCGCCATACTTGTTGATGATCTCCTGCAGGTCCTCCGGCACCGAGGACGAGCCGTGCATGACCAGATGCATGTTCGGCAGGCGGCGATGGATCTCTTCGATGACGTTCATCGCCAGCACCGCGCCATCGGGCTTGCGCGAGAATTTATAGGCGCCGTGGCTGGTGCCCATGGCCACCGCCAGCGCATCGACATGGGTGTCGCGCACGAACTGTTCGGCCTGCACCGGATCGGTCAACAGCTGGTCGTGGCTGATTGCGCCTTCGACGCCGTGGCCGTCTTCCTGCTCGCCGCCGCCGCTCTCGAGCGAGCCGAGCACGCCGATCTCGCCTTCGACGGAGACGCCGCCCCAATGCGCCATGTCGACGACGCGCTTGGTGATGCCGGAATTGTAGGCGTAGTCGGCCGGCGACTTGCCGTCTTCCTTCAGCGACCCGTCCATCATCACCGAGGTGAAGCCGTACTGGATCGCGGTGACGCAGGTGGCTTCGTTGTTGCCATGGTCGAGATGCATGCAGACCGGGATGTCGGGATGGATTTCGACCAGCGCATCGATCAGCTTGGCCAGCACCACGTCATTGGCATAAGCGCGTGCACCGCGGCTTGCCTGCAGGATGACAGGCGATTTGGTCTCTTCCGCCGCCTCCATGATGGCGAGGCCCTGTTCCATGTTGTTCATGTTGAAGGCCGGCACGCCATAGCCATATTCGGCGGCGTGATCGAGCAATTGTCTCAGTGTGATGCGAGCCAACGATTAGTCTCCCGTATCTGGTTTCGAACCTGTGGTTGCGGACTGTCCGCGCATCGTTCAGCCCATCGATGCTTCTGGCCGGATTTCGGCGCGACCGCAACCGCCAGAGATGGTCCCCGCTGCAATTCTTGTTACAGCGCCGTGATGAAAGCTGTGGGTATATCCCAGGAAAATATCTCATTATAACAAAAATCCTGATACTTTTGCGATGATATCTGTTATCTCTTGGGCTCGATCAAGGAGCGCCGTTCGGCGGTCGGCTGCGATGAAGAGCGATACCAGACGGCAAGGCATCATGGATTTCCTGATGGACGCCGGCGCGGCGAGCGTCGATGATCTCGCCTTGCGCTTTGGCATCTCGAAGATGACCGTGCATCGCGACCTCGACGAACTTGAGGAAAGCGGGTTCCTGCGCAAGGTGCGCGGCGGTGCCTCGATCCAGCCGAGCAGCCTCTTCGAAAGCGATTTCCGCTACCGGCAGAAGCAGGCGACCGAGGAAAAGCAGCGCCTGGCGGCAGCCGCGGTCGCCATGATCGAACCCGGCCAGACAGTGATCATCGACGACGGTTCGACCGCGGGCGGCATTGCGCGGCATCTCGCCGATTTGCGGCCGCTGACGGTGATCTCCAACAATCTGGCCGTCATCCAGGAACTGGCCGGCGCCGGAGGCATCAATCTCATCGCGCTCGGCGGCCAGTACAGCAAGAAGTTCCACGGCTTTTTCGGCCTGCTTGCCGAGGCCTCGCTCAAATCGCTGCGCGCCGACGTCGCCTTCCTGTCGTCATCGGCCATTCACGGCGCTTCCGCCTTCCATCAGGACCAGGAGGTGGTGCAATCCAAGCGGCTGATGATGGCGGCCGCCACCCGCAAATATCTGCTGGTCGATCACGGCAAGTTCGACCGCACGGCGCTGCATTTCCTGACGGATCTCAGCGCGTTCGACGCCGTCTTCACCGGACGCGAGCCGGGGTCTGGAATGCGCGAGGCATTGGCGGCCGGCGGCGTTTCGCTGACGGTGATCGACAAGGGACCATGATCCCGAAAGCGGAGCTCTCTTCGGGAGTTCGTGGTCAAACAGAAGGCAAGGAGCGGTAAGCGTGGTTTACTGGGTCGGTACAAGCTGGAAGATGAACAAGACGCTCACCGAGGCGATGGAATTCGCCGCGATCCTGGCCGGGTTCGTCCCTGGTTTCGATGACCGCCTCCAACCCTTCGTCATCCCGCCATTCACCGCAGTGCGCGAGGTCACGCAGGCGCTGTCCTCGACGCGGGTCAAGGTCGGCGCCCAGAACATGCATTGGGCCGATGCCGGCGCCTGGACCGGCGAGATTTCACCCGTGATGCTGACCGATTGCGGGCTCGATTTGGTCGAACTCGGCCACAGCGAACGGCGCGAGCATTTCGGCGAGACCGATCGCACCGTCGGCCTGAAGACGGCGGCGGCCGTGAAGCACGGATTGATACCGCTGATCTGCGTCGGCGAGACGCTGGCCGAGCGCGAAAGCGGCGAGGCCGATGCGGTGCTGGCCAGGCAGGTCGAGGGTGCGCTGCAATTCCTCGAAGAGGAAGTGAAGGGCGCAACAATCCTGTTCGCCTACGAGCCGGTCTGGGCGATCGGCGACAAGGGCATTCCGGCCAGTTCCGACTATGCCGACAAACAGCAGGGACTGATCAAGGCCGTGGCCGGTAGCCTGCTGCCGTCCGTCCCGTCGGTGCTCTATGGCGGCAGCGTCAACCCCGGCAATGCCGCCGAACTGATCGGTCAGCCCAATGTCGACGGTCTCTTCATCGGCCGCTCCGCCTGGCAGGCGCAAGGCTACATCGACATCCTCGGCCGCGCCTCGGCCGCGATCTGAAATCAAACGCATCCAGTCAAGAAAGGACACGATCATGAAAATAGCCATTGGGGCCGACAGCGCCGGCAAGCCGCTGCTCGATGTCATCGCCGCACATCTGGCGACCAAGCCCGGTCTCACCGTCAGCGATCTCAGCCAGGCCGGCTACTACGCCGACCTGTCGCAAAAGCTCGCCCAGACGATCGTCGACGGCGACAACGATCGCGGCATCCTGTTCTGCGGCACTGGCATCGGCGTCTCGATCTCGGCCAACAAGGTGCCGGGCATCCGCGCCGCGCTCACCCACGACACCTATTCAGCCGAACGCGCCGCCAAATCCAACAACGCGCAGATCATCACCATGGGCGCCCGCGTCATCGGCCCGGAACTGGCCAAGGCGATCGTCGACACGTGGCTCGCCTCCGAATTCGATGAGAAGGGGCCGTCTGCCGGCAATGTCCAAGCCATAAACAGGCTCGACGCCACGAAGGCTTAAGCCAGACTCTTGCGTATCGCGCCGATCACGGTGACCGCCGAGGCCGCGCCCGGGTCGATGTGCCCGAGCGAGCGTTCGCCGAGCCGGGCCGAGCGACCCTTGGCCGCGACCATGTCCTTGGTCGCTTCGGCACCAGACTCGGCGGCGGCAAGCGCGGCGGCCAGACTTTCGGACAGCGTCTTGCCGGCAGCATGCGCGGCCACGGCTGCTTCAGCCGCCGGCTGCCAGGCATCGATCATTGTCTTTTCGCCAGGTTCGGCCTTGCCGCGATCCTTGATGCCCTGCGCCATGGCCTGGAACAGGGCGATGAATTCCGCGTCCGTCAGCGTCGCCTTGCCCTTGACGGCGGCAGCCGCACGCATGAAGGCCGTCGCATAGAGCGGGCCTGAGGAAGCGCCGACCGCATTGAGGAAAGACTTCGCCGCGCCGTTGAGCAGCGCGGTCGGCTCGACAGCCGAGAGGTCGAGCGATGCCAGCGCATCGCGTACGGCGCCGAAACCAAGCGCCATGGCGATGCCATGGTCGGCGTCGCCGATGACACCGTCGAGCTGGCAGAGCCGGTCCTTGTCGGCCTCGATCGCCACGGCGATTTCATCGAACATTCTTTTCAGGTCGGCGGCATCGATGGTCACGGATCGCTCCTTCGTCAGCCGGCGCGGAACATGGTGCAGTCACAAGGGTGGTCGAGCATCGTCTGCAGTTCGCCGTCGAGATGCATCAAGGTCACAGATGCGCCGGCCATTTCCAGCGACGTGCAGTAGTTGCCGACCCAGGTCGCGTGGATGGAAACACCGATGTCGTCGAGCCTCTGCTTGACCCGGCGGTTCATGATGTAAAGCTCCATCAGGGGTGTCGAGCCGAGCGAGTTGACCAGCACCGCGACCTTGTCGCCGCGCGAAGGCGACATCTCGGCGAGGATCTTGTCCAGCATCTCGTCGGTGATCTCGTCGGCGGTCCCGAGCTTGCCGCGCGCGATGCCGGGTTCGCCATGGATGCCCATGCCGATCTCCATTTCGTCGGCGCCGATCTCGAAATTCGGCCGCCTTGTCTGCGGCAGCGAGCAGGGCGACAGCGCCACGCCCATGGTGAAGGTGTGGTCATTGGCCTTGCGCGCGATGCGCTCGCATTCATCGAAGGAGAGCATCCGGTCGCATGCGGCGCCGGCTGCCTTAAAGATGAAGAAATTGCCAGCGACGCCGCGGCGTTTGTCCCGCTGGTCGCGCGGTGCCGAAGCGACGTCGTCGGTGGTCAGCACGGTGCGCACCTCGATGTCGTCCATGCCGGCCATCTCGGCCGCCATGTCGAAGTTCATCACGTCGCCGGCATAGTTGCCGTACATGAACAGGACGCCGGCGCCGCCGCTCACCGCCTTGGCGCATTCCAGGATCGGATCGGGTGGTGGCGAGGCAAAGACATTGCCGATGGCCGCCGCGTCCGCCAGTCCCTTGCCGACAAAGCCGAGAAAGGTCGGCTCGTGGCCCGAGCCGCCGCCGATCACCAGCCCGACCTTGCCTGGCCGCGGCCCGTCGCGGGCGACGATCGAGCGCGGGCTGCCATCCGCGCTCCTGAGATGGCGAGGATGCGCGGCGAGGATCCCTTCGAGCATCTCGTCGACGGCGCGGTTGCCGTTATTGATGATCTTCTTGGTCTGCACCGGCATCCTCCCGAATTCGGCATTTCGCAAATACTACCGGGTGTTATCGCGATTTCCACCCGGCTGCGAACATTTCATGCCGCGATCTTTTCCCGAGCCGCCAGGATCTGAACACAGGCATTGGCCGCTTCCTTGCCCTTGACGGTGAAGTGCTCGAAGAAGAAGCGGTGATGCTCGGCGCTGCCGTGATAATTATGTGGCGTGAGCACCGCCGAAAGCACCGGCACGCCGGTCGACAGCTGCACATTCATCATGCCGTCGATGACGGCGCCGGCGACGAACTCATGCCGGTAGATGCCGCCATCGACGACGAACGCCGTGCCCAGGATCGCGGCATAGCGGCCGGTCTGGGCCAGGGTCTTGGCGTGCAATGGGATCTCGTAGGCACCAGGCACGTCGAAGACATCGACCGCAAAGCGTCCGTTGCCAAGCGCGGAAAGCTCTGCCTCGAAGGCCGCGACGCACTGGTCGACGATATCGGCATGCCAGCGCGCGCGAATGACGGCGATGCGAACAGTGTCATAGTCTTTGTGGGAATGCTGATTCATGGGTCCATCCTTCCGTTTCGAACCAGAATCAGGACGCACGATACAAAATCCGGCCCGCCGGGGCGGTCCGTCTTTCGTTCGTTCTCTTTCATCCGGACTATACCGTCGGCTCCGGAATCAGACCGGATCTGCTGACCTTTCCAATTTTATTGGAAAGCGCTCGCGGGCTCGGGTCGAAACCCCTACCGCCGGTGGGGACTTTCACCCCGCCCTGAGAACATTAACGGCTTTGTATGAAAGGGCAGGGCGCGGCTGTCAACCGCGCCAACGCCGCTGGCCCATCAGGTGCTGCTTGAGTGGCGCGTGCGCCATGCCGCCGCCGAGGCGGCAACCAGCATGAGCAAGGCCGCGATCATCGCGCAGGTGGCAAAGCCGAAGCTGGCATAGAGCGGGCCGAAGCCGGTGGTGCCGACAAAGACCGCCAGATAGGTCACCGCGCTATTCAGGCCCATGATCGTGCCGCGCCGCGAGGGATCGAGCGCGGAGAGGCGCATCACCAGGACATTCAGGCCGAAATGATTGGCAAGTCCCCACACCGCGACCATGGCTATGGTTAGCCCGAAACTGTCGCTCGTCGCGGCAATGGCGACGTAGACGATGGCGACAAGCAGATAGGCGAACGGCATGACGCGACGGGCGCCGAGGCGATCGATCACGCCGTCGAGGAGAGCAGCCATGCCGAAACCGATGCCGTAGGCGAGGGCGGCCCAACCGTTGGCGCTCACCGGCTTGCCCAGTCCGCTGTGAAGGTGGTCGCCGAGGTAGCCATAGACACCGTAGAAGGCGGTCATGAAGGCCGCGCAGGCGACGAGAAGCGGCACAATGCCGGGAATGCCGAGTGCGGCCAGCGGTGCTGGCGCCGGGCCGCTCTTCCTGATGTCGCTCAGCGACGTCATGGTGAGGCCGGCCAGTGCAAGCATCGCGAGGAGCGCGACGGCGGCAAAGACGGCGCGCCAATGCACGAGATCGGCAAGCACGGCCGACAGCGAAACGCCGGCCACCATGCTGAGCGTCCATCCGGTGAGCACGACGCCGATCGTCCCGCTTTCACGGCCGGGCGGCGCGATCGCCGCCGAACTGGCGTAGATCGCCGGCATGGCGACGCCGGCGGCGATGCCGGCAACCAGCTGTGCCGCGACCAGCATGATCACCGTTGGCGCCGCCGCGCTCGCGACAAGTGCCAGCGCCAGCAGCAGCAACGCCCCCTGCAGCATCCGGCGTGCGCCGAGCCGGTCGATATAGCGGGCCAGGAACAGGGCGCTTGCCGAGGTGCCCAGGCCAAACGCCGCCGCAGCAGCCATGACGGTCGGGACGCTGGTTGCGAACGACGCGGCCACCGCTGGTGCAATCGGGCCCAGCACCAGCGAGTTCGAGCCGATCACGGCGATGCACCCGGTCAAAAGATAGGCCAGCGCCGGGATCGGCGGCCTGGCGTCGGCTGCGAAGGTCGTGGCTTGATCACTGTTCGACATATCAACATAATGGCCGTATTAAATTCTGTAGCAATCGGGATTATCGATATGGATGAAGAAACAGATGGCATTCGGCGGAACAGGCCAGCACCCCGTGATGTCGACGCGATCGACCGAAAGATATTAGGCGTTCTCGTCGAGGACGCCACGGTCAGCTACGCCGAACTGGGTGACCGTGTCGGCCTTTCGCCGCCCGCCGCCCATGAGCGGGTCAAGCGCCTGCGGCGCAGCGGCGCCATACGCGGCACGGCTGTCATCATCGACCCCAATGCGGTGCGAAAGCCGCTGCTCGCTTTCGTGCATATCGACACCAAGGGCTGGGGCAAGACGCCGGAACTGATGGCGATCTCGCAATATCCGGAAGTCGAGGAGATCCACACCGTCGCGGGCGATACCTGCGTGCTGCTCAAGGTCCGCACCGAGGATCCGAGGGCGCTCGAAGGATTGCTGTCGCGTCTCTATGAAACGCCTGGCGTCACCTCGACACGCAGCTACGTGGTGCTGTCGACCTATCTCGAGCGGCCGGTGCAGCCCGGCGTCACCACGCAATGGCCAACGCCCCAACATATGAGCCGGCCGCTATACTGACCCAGCCGCAAGCCTGTCGCGACCAGGTCACGGGCGTGGTAGAGATAGGGGCTGAAGCAGGTCGGCTCCTTGCGATTGCGCCGCAGAGGGACAATCGCATGCCGGTCTCGCGAGGTTTCAAACCGACGGCGGGGGGATAGCAATGTTGGAAACGGATAAGGCCTTTACCGGTTCGATCCCGGAAAACTACGACCGCTATATGGTGCCGTTGATTTTCGAACCTTTCGCCGCCGATCTGGCACGGCGGGCAGCGTCCCTGTCGCCCGGCGCGGTCTTGGAAATCGCCGCGGGCACCGGGGTTGTCACGCGCGCATTGGCGCCAAAACTGTCCCATGACGCAAGCTATGTCGTGAGCGACCTAAACCAGCCCATGCTCGACTACGCCGCTTCGCGACAAGCTCCCGACAGCCGCATCACATGGCGCCAGGCGGATGCCATGGCGCTGCCGTTCGAGGATGCGGCCTTCGATGTCGTCTGTTGCCAATTCGGCGCGATGTTCTTTCCCAACCGCTCAGCCGCCTACCGCGAAGCGAAGCGGGTGCTGAAGCCCGGCGGACACTTCCTGTTCAACGTCTGGGATCGCATCGAGGAGAACGTGTTTGCCGATGATGTGACGAATGCTCTCGCAAGGATGTTTCCGGACGATCCGCCGCGCTTTCTGGCGCGCACGCCCCATGGCTACCACGACACGGCCCTGATCCGCCGCGACCTGGAAGACGCAGGGTTCTCCCATGTGGTGATCGAGACGAGAGCCGAACAGAGCCGTGCATCCTCGCCGCGCCTGCCGGCCGTTGCCTATTGCAAGGGTACGGTTCTTCGCAGCGAAATCGAGGCCAGGGACGCCGGAAAACTGGAAGCCGCTACCGACTATGCTGCGGCCGCGATCGCGGAAAGGCATGGCAGCGGCGAGGTCGCCGCCAAAATCCAGGCTCACGTGGTCGTGGCGCTGGCTTAGTCTGCCATCGAGCGTGTCCTAGCTTCCCAGCCGGATCGTCTCGAAATAGGCGTCGGTGCCGACCTGGCCGCCCTTCAGCGCGATTTCGAGCCCGTCGATCTCGCCGCCGCCGTGGGCGAGACAGAGCGGCGAGCCGGGCGATTGCGGCAACGGCATGCGCACCGTCAGCGCATCGATGGACAATTGTCCCAGCGCATGGCTCGACGTGTCGCCGCCGGCGATCACCGCGCGCTTGAGTTTCTCTGTTGCCACCAGCCGGCGCAGGATGGTTCCCAGCGCCCGTCCCAGCCTGTTGCGTGCGCCTTCGATATGATCGATCTCGGCGCTGCGATCGGCTTGGGGACCCAGTGCTGTGTAGAGGATCACGCTGCGCCCCGCCGCCAGGCTCGCCTGGCCGCTGGCGACGGCACGCTCGATCGCCTCGCCGGCGCCCTCCGAGACCAACTGCATGGCGTCCATCTGAATGCCGTCAAATCCGTGCGCAAGCGCAAAGCGGATCTGCTTCTCCGTGGTCGGCGACACACTGCCCGAGACCACGGCGAGCCGGTCCACCGGACCGGGCGGCGTGAAGGACGCGTGCCCCGTGGCGATGCCTTTGTCGGCCCATTCGGCAAGCAGGGCATATTCGACGCCCGAGGATCCGACGACGAAACCATGGCCTTGTTCGCACATGCGCCAGACCTGTTCGCCGACGCGCTTCTGCGTCTGGCGGCTCTCGACGTCGAACAGGACGATTGCCCTGTTTTGCAAGGCCTGGTCGACCCGTTGTGGAAGATCGTCGGCCTGCAATGCCGCCAGGTCGACAAGGCCGGAAGCGAGACCGGTCTGGTGAGACAGATGGAGGAGCAGATCGGCCTCGTTCATCGGCGTCACCGGATGCCGGCTCATGACGGGGTGCCGGTCGATGCGGAAATAGTCGCCGCGGAATGCAGCGAAGAGGTTCCCGAACGCTGTATAGCGCTTGAGCTGGGGCGCCCCGACAACCACCGGCACGGCCTTCTGGCCGAAGGCACGCCGGCCGATTTCTATGGCGCGGCCGATGCTGCCGATCGTCGGGCTGGAATCGAAGGTCGAGCAGATCTTGTAGTGGCAAACCGCCGCCTTGAGCCCCCTTAGCCACTCGAAGGCCGGCACCAGGTTTTCGTCCATCCATTGCGGCGTTTCGCTGCGGCTCGTGCCCGCCAGTCCCATGGCGCGGCAATGCGAAAATCGCTCCAGCAAGGGCTGGTCGGGCTGGCGCATGAACAGCACCGTCGGCACGCCGCCGAGTTCGAGTGCCTCCATGACGTCGGTCGAGCCGGTGAGATCGTCGCCATAGTAACTGAGCAGCAGCTTCTGCATGGCCTCGCTCACGCGGCCTTGCCGTCGCCGAACTTCTCGATCGAGCGCGCCAGTTCGACATGGCTGCTTGCGTAGTCCGCCAAGGAAATACCCTCGACGGCGGCCTGCCAGGCCTGCTGGACGGCGCGCACGCCGGCACCCGGGCCGTCCGGATGGCTGACGATGCCGCCGCCGCAGAGATAGAGCAGATCGACCGTGCGCCCGGTGCGCTCGTAGGTCTCGGGCGCCTGTCCGCCCCATTGGCCCGAACCGGCGACCGGCAGAGCGCAATCATCAGGTGAGAACAGCGGCGTCGTCACCGCCTCGAAGGAGGCGATGAAAGATGCGTCCGGCTCCCAGTATTTCGAGGCGATGCCGTTGATCTGGAACTGGTCGACGCCGAGCAGCCGCCAGAACTGCTGCCAGACCTTGAAGTCCATGCCGAGGCCGGGATGGCGGGTCAGGATGTCCCAGCCATTGCGGTGGGCATGCAGCACCAGGCCGGAGCGCTTTCTGAGGTAGGCCATGCCGCCGAAGCCGATGGAGTTGATGTTGATGACCGCGCAATTGCCGCCGGCCTTGAGCACCATATCGTGGTTGCGCATCACCTCGTCCGGGTCGGCATGCGAGATGCCGAAGGCATACATCACCTTCTTGCCGGTCTTCTGCTCGTGATCGAGGATCAGCGGCATGACCGCCTTCACCCGCTCCGCCAGTGGCGAGTAGGCCGGGCTCATCAGCTTCTCATCGTCCTTGATGAAATCGACGCCGGCCGCGATCAGTTCGCCGACCATGGCGGCCGTCTCATGCGGTCGCAGGCCCAGCGCCGGCTTGACGATGGTGCCGATGATCGGACGGCCCTCGACACCGGTCAGCCTGCGGCTGCCGGCAACGCCGAATTGCGGCCCCGGATGGGCGCCCTTGAATTCTTGCGGCAGCTTCATGTCGACGACGCGGATGCCCGACAGGCCCTTGATCGAATAGGTGCCACCGATGGCGATGGTCATCAGCGCCGAGAGGTCGGTGCCGATGGCATCGAACGGAAAGGCGATATCGACGTCGGCGCGCCTGAAAGGCCCGGTGCCGGCCTCGGGAATGGATGGCTGCTCTGCATCGGGCAGGTGCCGGATCGCCAGCACCCGTGCCGCCACGCGCGCCTTCAGCTCTTCGGTCTCGCCGGGCAGCGCAACGAAGGTGCCGGTCGACTGGTCGCTGGCGATCTTGGCCGCCAGGGCTTCTATGCTGCCTGAGGTTTCGATGCGATAGGTGAGGGTGATCATGATGGATTGGCCGGTCGAAAGGGTTCGAAAAAAGTTTCGTTGCGAATGAAATCTGGTATAATGAGTACATAAGTATTGCAAGCAAATATCCCGACTGCCGCGACGGGCGTCGGTTAAGGGCAGGCATTCCGATAGTCCTGCCCGGAATGCTACACAGGAATCGGGGCAAGGGAGTGATTCGCGGCGATGAACCGTTCGGAACCGATCGTCCGGCGCAAGCTTTCCGACGAAGTCTTTGCAAGGCTGAAGCGGCTGATCACCAGCGGCGAATTGCAGCCGGGCGATGACATGCCGTCGGAGCGCGAATTGATGGAGCGCTTCGAGGTCGGCCGGCCTGCGATCCGCGAGGCCATGCAGGCGCTGAGCAATATGGGCCTTGTCGCCATCTCGCATGGCGAGCGGGCCAAGGTGCTGCAGCTGACCGCCAAGTCGATCATCAGACAGGTCGACGGTGCGGCCAAGATCATCCTGTCTTCATCGAAGGACACGCTCGAGCATCTGAAGAGCGCGCGCATCTTCTTCGAGCGCGGCATGGTCAAGGAGGCCGCCGAAAGGGCCACCGCCGAGGATGTGCAGCAGCTCAAGGAAACCGTTGCCGAGCAGCGCGGCGCACGCGGCAATTCGGAAGCCTTCATTTCCGCCGACATGAAATTTCACAGCCGGATCGCGGCGATTTCGGGCAACCCGATCTATGTCGCCGTCAGCGAGGCGATGCTCGGCTGGCTGAAGGAATACCACACCGAGATGCTGATCTGGACCGGCAAGGAAAAGTACACGCTGACCGAGCACGAGGAGATCATCGACCGCATCGAGCACAAGGATGCCGACGGCGCCGAGAAGGCGATGATCAAGCATCTCGAGCGCTCGCGCGCGCTCTATGTGATGAATTCCGAGAAGTAGACTAGCCTAATCGATCCTGGCAATCGCGTAGGGCGACATGACGAGACGGCCCCCGCCAAGCGCGGAAGCATCGACCGGGACATCGTCCGCCGTCAGGTTGGCCAGCCATGCGATGGTCTCGCCCGAGGCGGAACGCCCGGCCAGCGCCAGCACCCGCGTCTCGTCGCTTGTTTTCGCGGCAACGTGCGCGAGCCCAGCCAATCCGCAAAGCGCGGAGATAGCCTGGAAGATCGGCCGCGGCGATCCCTCGGCGGCAGGTTCCCCGGATGCCGCCAGCACGCCGAACGGCCCGGTGAAGCCCGACAGCGTCAGCATCTCCAGTCCGGCCGGCGCGACGCGCGCGGCATAGCCGATCGTCCATGCGGCGGCGAACTGGGCGGCATGACGCGGATCGCGATTGGCCATGGCGATGCGCTGGCCGTCAAAATTGTCCTTGGTCGTGCCGCCATAGGGGTTCTGCCGCATGGCGATGGTCGACGGCCCGATCCGGTAGGGCTTGTCGCCGAAGATCGCCCGCACCGACCGGGTGATGAACGGCAATGCCTCCAGCGACTGCATGACGCTGAGGTCGTCGGCCGCATGCACGATCGGGCAGGTGCAGTGGGTGACGAAATCGAGCAGCCCGGCCGGAACGCGCTTGCGGTTGAGCTCGGTGAAATAGCTGAACATGCCGCCGCCGAGACGAATGTCGGGAAAGGCGCGGCGCGCGGCGGCGTAGACATCCTCGAGCGGCGGGCATTCCGGCCAGGCACTGCCCGGCGGCGTCGACTGCCGGTCGACCGAAGGCGATACCGCGACGGCGTCGAGCCGCAGGCCCGCCTGGCGCACCATGTCGGCGACCGTTGTGAGTTCGGCATCGAGATCGCCGGCGCCGGCGACAACGCATTCCAGCGTTGTTGCCGCAGGGCAAGCGGCGGCAAGCCGGGCATGGGCGCGCAAGGCTTCGAGCCCGTGGCCGCGCGTCGGGTCGAAGTGGAGCAAAAGTTGCTGCGGGCCGAGCTTCGCCAGCATCGGCAGGTTCGCGAGCGCTGCCTCCACTTCCCCGGGATAAATGACCACGCCGATATCGGGCAGCCTTGGTCCGGCTTCGCCAAGCTCGATGCGGACCGGCTCATTGCCCGAAGTTGCGACCGAAGGCTTGGCGTCGCCCGCAATGCGCAGGGTGATGGTCTGGCGCAAGGGTTCGCCGGCCGGCAGCACATAGGGCCAGGGCAGCGCCAACGGCCGCACATAGGTCTTGTAGGAGGCATCGGACCAGTTGCGCTGGTCCTCCATCTCGAATGTGTCGCCTTCCATCCGGCACTCGGCGGTGAGGCCGGGCCGCACCGCATGCGTGATGGCGCGCAAATCCTTGAAAGGCTGCCAGGGGTCGATCAGGTCGGGCAGTGTCGTATCCACCACGCTGCCGTCGGTATGCTCGACGGTCACCGGGCTGCCGGCAAGCCCCGCGATCGGATGCAGGATGCAGAAGCCGCAGCGGTTGGTCTCGAAATCGCTTTCGGGCAGCGCGCTGACGTCGAACACCAGCCGGCCGTCGGCCGCTCCCTTGATGGTGGCGCGGAAGGCGAGCCGGCTTTCGCCCGGTCCGGCGCAACTTGCCGTGTAGCCGACGCAGAAAGCATCGGCGCCCTGGTCGATGGTCAGGTCCGCCAGCACGGGTTCGTAGGTGCCCCAGTCGCGGTCGCGCACGATATAGGCGATGGCGCGCAGCACCTCGGTGCCGCCATGGCGGATGCTGCGCAAATTCCCGTTGACCAAATCGGCGCTGAGCGGGCCGGCGCTGAGCCGGACCGGTCTGGCTTCCGCCGCGCGTGTGCCGCAGAGGAGGAAGCCATCCACGCTCATTTCAGCAGCTCGTCCATCCGCACCGGTTCGCGGCTCGCGGCGCCGGCATAGGCAGCCTCGACCAGCGCGAACGTCTTGAGATTGTCGGCGCCCGAGGTCGCCGGCTCCTTGCCGCCGACAAGGCAGTCGACCCAGTGCCGCTGGATCGCCAGCACGCTTTCCTGGATGTTGTGCCATGGCCGCGATGCCCAGGGCAGTAGCGGCGGCGAAATGTCCTTGACCGTCGTGCCGCTCTTGCCGGTGACGGTGAGTTGGTAAGCCTGCGCCAGCCGGATCGTGCCGTCGCTGCCATCGATCTCGATCAGTGTTTCGGGAAACGGCTCGACGGCGAGCTTTGTCGCGTAGCTGCAATCCACAACCGAGGTGGCACCGCTTTCGTGGTCCATCAGCATCGTGGCGACATCCTCGCCGGCAATGGCGGGATTGATGCGCGCGATGCGGGCAGTGAGGCTCAATACGTCGCCGAGCAGGAAACGGGCGATGTCGAGAATGTGGATACCGAGATCCTCGATGATGAAGCGTTTTCCGGTTGCCAGGTAAGGCTGGCCGGAAAACACGTCATAGGCGGAGCGGAAGGAGATGCGTCCGAAGAAGGGTGTGCCGATCTCGCCGCTGTCGAGCACTGCGCGCACCGCCTGGATCGGCGATTGCCAGCGAAAGTTCTCGTGCACCATCAGCGGCACGCCGGCCGCGGCGCAGGCCGCGACCATCGCCTTGGCGTCGGTGAGCGTCGGCGCGAACGGTTTCTGGCAGATCACCGGAACGCGGTTGGCGGCCGCCATCTCGACCAGCGGCCGGTGGCTGCCGACGGTCGTGGCGATGTCGACGAAGTCGAGTGTCTCGCCTGCAAACATCGCCGCCGCATCGGTGTAGCGCCTGGAGATGCCGAACTGGTCGCCGACGATCCGGAGCCGTTCCGGATCGCGGTCGCAGATGGCGACGATCGATGCGCCCTCGATGTCGCGCCAGGCATGCATCTGGTTGACGGCGAAGAAGCCGCAGCCGATCAGCGCTCCACGCAATTCCGCCATGATCAGCCCGCCTTTGCCATCTGCATCAGCGTGACGCGCTGCTGAAGCCGGCGCTGCGCCTGGTCGACGACCACCGCGACGATGATGACGAGGCCCTTGATCACCATCTGCCAGAAGGAACTCACACCCATCATCACCAGCCCGTCCGACAGGATACCGATGACGAAGGCACCGACGATGGTGCCGCCGATGGTACCGCGGCCGCCCGACATCGAGGTGCCGCCAAGCACCGCCGCGGCGATGGCATTCAATTCGAAGCTTTCGCCGGTCGCCGGATGCGAGGCCATCAGCTCCGACGAGATGATCAGGCCGACGATCGCCGCGCAGAAACCGGAGAACATGTAGACGAACATCTTGACCATGTTGACGCGCACGCCCGAGATCCGCGCCGCGCGTTCGTTGCCGCCGACGGCGAAGATGTGGCGGCCGAGCGGGGTGTATCTGGCGAGATAGGCGGCACCCAGCGCCACCACGATCAGGATCCAGATCGACACCGGCAGGTCGACGAGCCGGCCGGCGCCGAGGAAGCCGAAGCCCGTGGTGCCGAGTTCCGGCTTGCCGACCAGATTGGGGAAGGTGCGGCCGTCCGAGGACAGCAGCGCCAGGCCGCGCGCCACGTAGAGCACGCCGAGCGTGGCGATGAAGGGCGCCACGTTCAATCTGGTGATCAGCAATCCGTTGACGGCGCCGATCAGGATGCCGACCGCCAGCGTGATCAGGGCGATCTCGAAAACGTTGAAATAGATGGTGTAGCCGATCTGCAGGTCAATGCCGTTGAGCACGAGATAGCCGGCCACCATGCCGCACAGGCCGACGATCGAGCCGACCGAAAGGTCGATGCCGCCGGTGATGATGACGAAGGTCATGCCCATCGCCAGGAACGCGTTCAGCGCCACGTGCTTGGCCATCAGGATCAGATTGGCCGCCGACAGGAAGTTCGGCGCCGCGATCGAGAAGAACACCAGCACGGCAATCAGCGCGATGAAGGTCCTGAGTTTCATCAGCGTTAGCAGTGCGGAACCGCTGGCGGCCGACGAATGAGCCGCCCTGGCCGGAATGTCAGTCATCAGCGTTGCTCTCCATGTATGGGGGCAAGATGTGCGGGGACAGGTCCGTGGCCGAGCGCCGACGCGGCGACGATCGCGGCTTCGGTCGCCTCGGCGCGCTCGAACATGCCGGTCAGCTTGCCATTGCTCATCACCGCGATCCGGTCGGAGAGCGCCATCACCTCGTCGAGGTCTGACGTGGCGAAGAGGATGCCGAGCCCATCGCGCGACAGTTTGCGCATGGTGCGAAAGACGTCGGCCTTGGCGCCGACATCGATGCCGCGGCTGGGCTCATCCATCAGAAGCACCTTGGGTCCGGTGAGCAGCGCCTTGCCGATCACCACCTTCTGCTGGTTGCCGCCGGACAGCGACGAAACCTCCTGCGCCGGATCGGCGACCTTGATCGCGAGTTCCCGCACCATCTGCAGCACGGCCTGCCGTTCGGCGGCGCCGCGGATGTGGAACAGGCGCACGAAGCGCGACAGACTTGCCAGCGTCAAATTGCTGGCGACGGAGAGGATCGACACCAGGCCCTCGCGCTGCCGGTCCTCCGGGATCAGCGCCAGACCCCGCCGGATGCGGCGCGTCGTGTCGCGTTCCCGGACCTGTTTTCCGTCGATGAAGATATTGCCGCTGGCATGGCCATGGCGGCCCATGATGCAGTCGAACAACTCGCTGCGCCCGGCGCCCATCAGCCCGTAGATGCCCAGGATCTCGCCGGCGCGCAGCGACAGCGAGACGTGGTCGACCGCCAGCCCGCCGGTGGCGCGCGGCAGGCAGATGTCCTCGGCGCGGAAGATTTCCTCGCCCGGCGCATGGTCGTCGGCCTTGGCGAAATCCTTGGCGTCCGAGCCGATCATCTGCCGCACGATCCACTGCGTGTCGACGTTTCTCATCTCCTCCTGGCCGGTGATGCGGCCGTCGCGCAGCACGGTGATGTAATCGCCGATGCGGATCAGTTCCTCCAGCCGGTGCGAGATATAGACGATCGCCACGCCGCGCGACTTGAGGTCGGCGATCACCTTGAACAGGATCTCGACTTCGGCGGCGCTCAGCGCCGAGGTCGGCTCGTCCATGATCAGGATGCGCGCGTCGAGCGAAACTGCCTTGGCGATCTCGACAAGCTGCTGCTGGCCGATGCGCAGATCCTCGACCAGCATATCCGGCCGTATCCCGGCCTCGAGCCGTTCGAGGAATGTGCCCGCGCGCCGTTCCTGCTCCTTGCGGTCGATCTTGCGAAACCGGTTGGTGATCTCTCGCGTGGCGAAAATGTTCTCGGCGACGGTCATGTTGCCGAACAGGTTCAGTTCCTGGAACACCATGCCGATGCCGCGGTTCACCGCGTCACCGGAGGACGAGAACGAGACTTCGTTGCCGTCGAGCAGGATGCGCCCGGCCGTCGGCTGCTCGACGCCGGCGATGATCTTCATCAATGTCGATTTGCCGGCGCCGTTTTCGCCGACCAGAACATTGACCGCACCCTTGCGCACCTCGAAATTGGCCTGCTTGACCGCGACGGTGCCGGCATAGACCTTCGAGACGTCTTCCAGCTTCAGGATGATTTCGTGACCGGCCGCCGTGCTCATGGCTTGGGTCCGATCTCGGCCTCCGCCGGAGTCACCAAGGGCAGGTCCTGGCCGCTCTCGATCGTATAGGCGCCGAGCACCTTGGCGGTACGGCCTTCCAGCGCCTCGCGCGGCAGCTTGGAAAGCACGGTCTTGTCGGCATGGGCGTTGAACGCCTTGCCGAATTGGGCGAAGTCGATCTGGTTGGTGAAATCGTTGAACTGGACGAAATCGAGGCTGTCGCGCAACGCCGTTCCGCGCATTGCCGGCCCGATCTGGACACGTGCATCCGCCTTGCCGTCGCCGTCGATGTCGATATCCATCGTGCCCGCGCGGGACTGCGTGTTGGCCGCGACGATCTTGCCTTCGACGCGGACCGCGAACGTCCATGGCGAATTCGCCTGCTTCCTGGGGTTGCCGTATTTGGCGCCGGCTGCCGCCTGATCCGTCTTCGCCAGCGCATGGACCTCGGCGAACGGCCCGGCTTTTTGGCTGAGATAAGGGATGACCTTCGAAGTCCAGATGTCGTCGACCATCTTGTCCGGGTTGAAGGCCGACGCGTTGGCGTCGCCTTGCGCCGACGGCGTCGGCAGGATCTTGCAGGCGCCGAGGCCAATGCTGGCGATCAGGGCAAGGATCGGCCAGATCGCCTTGACTGGCCAGGTCGGCTTGTTCAGCATCGCGGTCAAGCATCCCAGTGAAATGAAGGCGAGGGACGAACCTCAGGCTCGCCCCTCGCTGTTTGCGTTGCGCCGGCTCAGTTCTTCAGCGCGAAGGTCTCAAGCTTGGCGGCATTGTCGCCATTGACGAGAACGCAGTCCATCAGCTGCTTTTCCTTCTCGGGCGACTTCTTGTTCTTGATGAGGTCGTTGGCCTGCTCGACCGCCATCTGCGCCTGGGCGTAGGCCGGCTGCAGCACCGTGGCCTTGATGCCGCCGGAGGTGATGGAGTCGCGCACGTCGTTGGAGCCGTCGAAGCCGACGACGATGACATCCTTGCGGTTCGCCGCGGCAAGCGCCGCATAGGCACCCATCGCCATCGTGTCGTTGCCGGAGATGACGCCCTTGATGTCCGGATTGGCCTGCAGGATCGATTCCATCTTGGAATAGGCTTCCGTCTGGCTCCAGTTGGCCGACTGCTGCGCGACCATCTTCAGGTCCGGATAATCGTCGATGACGTCATGATAGCCCTTGGAGCGGATGCCGGCATTGGTGTCGGATTCCTTGCCGACCAGCTCGACGAAATTGCCCTTCTCGCCCATCAGCTTGACGAATTCCTGCGCGCCGAGCTGGGCACCCTGGTAGTTGTTGGAGACGATCTGCGCCACGGCGACGCCGGTGGCATTGATCTCGCGGTCGATTAGGAAGGAAGGAATGCCGGCGTCCTTCGCTTTCTGCACGGCGGCGACGGTGGCATCGGCGCCGGCATTGTCGAGGATGATCGCCTTGGCGCCACGGCCGATCGCTGTGTCGATCAGCTCGGACTGCTTGTTGGCGTCGTCATCATGGACCAGCACCAATGTGTCGTAGCCAAGCTCCTTGGCCTTTGCCTCGGCGCCGACGGCCTCCGCCTTGAAGAACGGATTGTCGTGCGAGGGGGTGATGATGGCGATCAGGTCGGCCGCAAAGGCCGGTGCCGCGGTGCCGAGTGCCAATACGCCGGCGAAAGCCGCAAGCGTCATTCTGCGTGTAAGTTTCATGAAGTCCTCCCGTTGAAAAACCGTGCCTCGATCGATCGAGGCCATCGTCTGCATTTGAATTCGTCTTGGCGATGCAGGCAGCGTGCCGCCCGGGCTCAAAGCCGTTTGCCGGCTGTCGTCCGAACTGCTCTCGCTCCCCGCCGTCCTCCACTCGCACCGGCTTCGAATTTTCAGCGAAGCATGATCGATGCGAGCCCACGAACAGCTAAAGCCAACTGGTATGATGAGTCAACCACTAATTCAGGTGATCTGTATCTAAGCGGTCGCCCTTTTTCCTTCTCCCCTTGTGGGAGAAGGTGGATCGGCGCGTAGCGGCGAGACGGTTGAGGGGTGTTCCAGCGAAGTGAGACGTAGCGTTCCTTGGAGCACCCCTCATCCGACCTCGCTTAGCGAGGCCACCTTCTCCCGCAAGGGGAGAAGGGAAGACAGCGCCCTCTCAGGTGATGCGCTGAATGCTGGCGGCGATCTCCTGCGGTTCGAAGACCCGCTTCCAGTCGTCTCGCATCAGCACCGGCTTGCCGAACTCGATCGCCTTGTTGCAGGCATCGGAGAACACGCCCTTGGTCTCGCCGAAGATGACCGCGCCGAGCACATTCATGTGGCCGAGCAGGAAATCGAGCGCCGCCTGCCGGTCGACACCGCGCGCCACGACCTCGTCGAGGGCTTCCTTCATGACAACGAGCAGCGAGGCGCACACCGTCTCCGAAAGGCCGGGCTCCAGCAGCGCCATCTGTTCGACCGTCACGCGGTGCGAGCGCATCACCGGTGCCCAGATGATCTGGGCGATCTTTTCGCCCTTGGCGTAGTCGGCCTCCGGCCCTTGCATCAGGGCGCTGACGAAATGCTGCTTGGCCTTGACGCCGCCGAAGAAGTCCTTCTTGGCGGCCATGTCGGTTTCGTCGTTGAAGATCGGCGGATGACAGGGATGGGTGACGAAATAGGTAAGATCGGCACGGTCAGGCAGGTGGCCGGCGAAGGGTGCCGCGGCATCGAGCACGATCACCATCGTGCCGGGGGCAAGCTTGCTTTCGATGCCGGTGGCGACCTTGCCGATATGCGTGTCCGGCACCGCCAGGATCACGACCTCGGCACCCTTGAGCGCCTCGTCGACGCTGACCGTGTCGATGCCCAGCCCGGTCTTCAGGCGCTCCTTGCCGGCCTCGCTGATCTCGACATGGCGGATCTTGTAGTCTGAACCGCGAAAATTGGTCGCCAGGCGGTAGCCCATTTTCCCGCCCGCACCGAACAGTGCAATCGTTGTCATCTGGCCCTTGCTCCTTGATCAAACAGGCGACCGTCGCGCGATCGTCATCTCACATACTGGTATGATCACTCTACCACAATTTGGCAAGTGGAATCATTGGTTGCTGTTGGTCACTTCGGCTGAGGTGTGGCCGCGCCTGGTGCTGTCTTTGCAGCCGCCTCGTCCGTGACATTGACGGAAGCGCGCCGCGCCAAGGCCTGTCGGCCAGCCAGCGCCAGCACGAAGATGACGACGATGCCCTGGACGATATCCTGGGCACCGGGAGGCAGCCCGATGATCTGCATGGTGGTGACGATCAGGATCAGCAGGATGCTGGCGAACAGGGTGCCGAGCGCGGTCGCCGAACCGCCGAAGATCAGCGTGCCGCCAAGCACGACAGCAGCGATCGACTGCAGCAGATAGGGCTGGCCCATTTCGAGGAAAGCGCCGCCGATATAGGCGCCGAGCAGCAGTCCATCGAGCGAGGCCAGCACCGACGAGATGATGAAGGCCGCCGCGATCACCCGGCCGTTCTTGATGGCAGCGAGCCGGGCGGCGGTCCGGTTCTGGCCGACCGCCGACAGGACCTGTCCGAACACTGTGTAGCGCAGCACGAAGGAGGCGGCCATCACGCCCAGGATGGCGATGATGGCCATGATCGGGATGCCCGAGATGCGGCCTGTCGCCAGGCTCTTCAGCGCTGGGCTGACGGCAAAGCCGGGGATAGCCTTGTTCGACAAGAGCGTCGCGGTCGCCAGCACATAGCCGGTCGCCAGCGTGGCGATGATGGCCGGAATGCCGAGGCCGACGACGAGCAGCGAATTGAGCAGCCCGACCGCCAGGCCGAGCAGGACGGCGGCGGCAACCCCAATGGCAAGGTTGGCATCCTGGCCCTTGATGGTCAACAGCGCGACGAAGGCGCTGAGCGTGATCACCGAGGCGACGGAAAGGTCGATGTTACCGCGTCCGGTGGTGACGACGAACATCTGGCCGATGCCGACGACCGTCAGGAACGATGCCGACAGAATGATGCCCGACAGGCTGGAGAGGCTGAACCGGTTGGTGACCACCGAGAGCACCAGCCACAGCAGCAGCACCCCGATCGCCGCCCAGATCCAGCGGTTCCTCTGCGCCCAGAAGGTGAAGGCGGACAGCGCGTTCATTGTTCGCTCCGGCGGTCCGCGGTCAGGCCACGCAGCGTCAACAGGGCGATCAGGATCAGCCCTTGCGTCGCCGCGTTGTAATCGCTGCTCACATTGAGCGTGCCGAGCAGCGCGCCGATCAGCGACAGCGTCACCGCGCCGGCGATGGCGCCGACCGGAGAGACGATGCCGCCGAGCAGCGAGCAGCCGCCCATTACCACGGCGGCGACGCTGAGCAGCGTGAAGGAATTGCCGGAATTGATGTCGCTCGCCGTGTTGATCGCCGTCAGCGACAGCCCTGCGGCGGCCGCGAACAACCCGGCGATGAGATAGCGCACCAGCGCGTAGCGCGTCGGCGACCAGCCCGATCGGATCATTGCCGTGGGATTGTTGCCGAAGCCGCGCAGCACCACGCCGAGCGGCAGCCGGTCGATCACCAAGACCACCAGGGCGACTGCGGCGATGAGGATGATGGACGTTGGCAAGAAGTCGAGAGACCAGCCGAACAGCGCCGTCAGCCATTCAGGACTGGCGCCGCCCGGCGTCGGCTGCAGCGCATAGCCCAGCCCCACCCAGATGAAGGAGGCGCCGAGCGTGACGACGATGGCCGGGATCTTGCGCGCCTGGATCAGTCCGCCGAGACCGGCATAGGCGGCGACCGCCGCCAAAAGCGCCAGCGCGCCGAGCCATGGCTGATCGTAGAGCAGCGTGGCGCTGAGCACGCTGACCAGGCCGGCGAAAGCGCCGACGCCGAGATCGATTTCGCTGCCGCCGACGATGAACATCTGTGCTGCCGTCACCAGCACCAGAGACAGCGCCGGCATCAGCAGCAGGTCGAGCCCGAATATCGAGGCAACCGCCGGGTTGGCCGAGATCATCACCGCTAGCACGGCGGCAAGACCGATAAAGGGGGCTGCGTTCACCAGCCTGCGGGCAAGCCCGGCCGCACCGGCACTGCTCTGCGCGGCGTCGGTGCGCTTGTCGGCTTGCTGGACGAAGGATGCCCCGACGATCGCGGCCTCCGTGATCGCCGCGCCGGTCAGTTCCTTGACGATCCGCCCGCCGGCAAAGACCAGCACGCGGTCGCAGGCCAACAGCTCGGCGTCCTCGGTCGTGTGCCAGACGAGGGTCCGTCCACTGCGCGCGATGTCGTTGCAGAGCCGGTAGAAATCCTGCTTGGTGGCGATGTCTACACCGCGTGTCGGATCGTCGAGCAGGATGATCGGCGTATCGGCGACGAGAGCGCGGGCCACCAGCGCCTTCTGCTGGTTGCCGCCGCTCAGCTCCAGTATGTTGGACCCGAAGCGGCTTTCGTCGAGCCGCAGCCGGCCGGCGGCGTCGGCCGCGCTTTCGCGGTTGAGCCGATCCGAGACCAGGCCCAGCGCCGACCGGCGCGCGAGGCTGCCGATGGAAATGTTGCCTAGCACACTCCAAAGCGGAAACACGCCTTCCTTCTGGCGGTCGCCGGCAATGAAGCCGGCTTCACCGGTCCTGGTGACGGCGCCATCCTTTCCAGGCTTGAAGATGGCATGCAGCAGCTCCTTCTGGCCGCTGCCCTCGAGCCCAGCCAGTCCGACGATTTCACCGCGCAAGATCTCGATGTCGCGGCCGAGCTCGGATGTCAGGTCTCCGGACAGGCGCACCAGCGCGCCCCCGCTGCCGACGGCGGCAGCGCCGTGCTGGTGGACCGGGTTGGCGTCGCCGCCCATGAGCTGCACCAGGCGGTCGATCGAAGTGTCCACCACGTCGCCGCGCCAGGCGGTGCGCCCATTGCGCAGCACCACCACCTGTGTGGCGATGTCGATGATTTCCTTCAGCTTGTGGCTGATGAAGATGAAGGCCAGCCCTGCCTTGGCCCGCTCGCGGATGAAAGCCCGCAACTGCTTGGAGCGATCGAGATCGAGCGAGGAGGTCGGTTCATCGAGAACGATGAGCCTGACGCCGGGAGTGGCGGCGGCGCGGGCGATCTCGACCATCTGCCGCTCGGCGATGGAGAGCTGGCCGATTTCGGCATCCACATCGATGCCGTTGCCGGGAAACACCGCATCCAGCGCCGAGCGCGCGCGGGCCCTGTAAAGCGTCCGCCAGCCTGGCCGGCTCGCCGCGTCCGCGGGTGTCTCCAGGAAGAAGTTCTCGGCCACGGAGAGGTTGGCGCACAGCGACAGTTCCTGGTGCACCATGCGGATGCCGCGCCGCTGCGCTTCCGCGGTGTCGTAGCCGGCGAAGCTCAGCGCCTGGCCGGCGAACGAGATCGAGCCCAGCGTCGGCCACATCGTGCCGCAAAGAATGCGCATCAGCGTCGACTTGCCGGCGCCGTTGCCGCCGACGAGGCCGATGATCTCGCCGGCCGAAATGGCGAGGTCGATCTCGGCATTCGCCAGCGTCGGCCCGAAACTCTTGGTGATCTGTGAAAGCGAGACGATTTCCTGCCGGATCGAGGCGGCGGGCGCCATGGCGGCACCCTTCTGATCGGCAACGGCAAGATGGGACATTCGTCCTCCGTTTCTTCACGGCCATGGACCGGGCGACCTTCGGCGCCCGATCCATTGTGCTGGTCGCGTTACTTGCTCAAGAGGTTCTGCTTGACCCAGTCGAGCGAATAGCTGGGGCTGATGATCTGGCCGCCCGGCAGCTTGGCATACTCCTTGAGATTGCTGGCGTCGACGGTCGCCACCGGCATGATCATCATCTTGGGTGCCTTGGCGCCCTTGAGCAGCGACAGTCCGAGCCAGAACGCGGCGCCACCGATGCCGGGCGTGGTGTTCATCGAGACCGTCTGGTAGCCATTCTTGGCATTCTCGTCGGCCCACCATTTGACGAAATCGGTGCCGCCGCCGCCTTCGATGATCGGCATCTTGCCGGCATAGTCGCCGCCGTATTGGACGAAGGCCTGGGCGATGCCGACATCGTCACTGCCGCCTTGGCCGAGCACTGCATCGACATGCGGCAGCGAGGGCAGCACATTGGCGATGGCCGCCTGCGCGACCGAGGCGGTTGCCTGACCATAGACAGTGGCGACGACCTTGATGTCGGGATATTTCGCCAGCACCGACTGCTGGGCGTTGAACATGTCGTTGTCGGGAGCCGAGCCCTTGACGCCGCGCACCTGGATGACGTTGCCCTTGCCGCCGAGCATCTTGAAGACGGCCTCGGCCTGGGTTGCCTTGTAGCCCTTGAAATCGAAGTTGAGCTGGTAGTTGCAGGGCGCCGAAGCGACGGAATCGAAGGACACGACGATGATGCCGGCCTTGCAGGCTTTCTCGATGATGCCGTTGACCGCGGTTTCCGAGGCGGCATCGACCGCAAGCACGTCGACCTTCTTCAGGATCAGTTCGGCGATCTGGCTGTTCTGCTGCGCCACCGAGCCGTCGCCATTCATGACGATGTAGTCGGAAATCTGTCCAGCGGCCTTTGCTTCCTTGGCCGAGGCCTCGAAAGCCTCCACCATCTGGTGCCGCCAGGTATTGCCGTAATAGGCGTTGGTCAGTGCGATCACCGGGGCGTCCGGAGACGCCATTGCCGGCAGTGCGAACACGCTCCCCAGCGCGGTGCTGGCAAGCGCCGCTACGATTGCAAACTTCATGATACTTCCTCCCAAAAACACCGGCCAGCATGGCCGGCTTGCATGCCATTCCGTAACGGCGTCCCACCCTCGGAGAGACACCATACCATCTACATGTTATACCAGCATACCAAATAGGCAAGCCGGTAGCGGGACTCATTTGATTGCGCTGACGAGAGCGAGAGCGGCCTGTCCGGTTCGTCTTTTTCTTGCCTTGGCCAATCAGGCCGGCTCGCTCCGGCAACTCTTTTGGCCGGTCGCTTGGCATATCGGCGCCGGTCAGGGTGGACGTTAGGTCATCATATATGTAATGTCAATCGATCGCTGGGCCTTGCCTCCCGGTGCGACTCGGGATCGATATGCCGGGGGAATGATCGCGGAGGGGATGCATGGAACCGGTCCAGAAGAAAAAGTTGTATGTGGAGGTGCTTGACCGGCTGATGGCGGCGATCTCGACATCCGAATTTCCGCCGGGCTCTCAATTGCCGTCGGAAAAGGAATTGATGACGATGATCGGCGTCGGGCGCCCGTCGATCCGCGAAGCCATGCTGACGCTGCAGCAGATGGGCCTTATCAAGATTTCCCACGGCGAACGTGCCCGCGTCATCAATCCGACGCCCGAGGTGATCGTCGATCAGGTTTCCGCGGCGATGGTCATGATGCTGGCGACGAACTCTCATGGTCTCGAAGAACTCAAGGAAGTCAGGCTCTTGCTGGAAACCGGCCTGGTGCGGATAGCCACGCGGCGCGCCACGGCCAAGAACCTGGAGCGACTTGCCGAGACCCTGCGCCACCTGCGCGATGCGAAGGGCGACCAGGCGCGATTTGTCGCCGCCGACATGGAATTCCACGCCGTGATTGCCGAGATGAGCGGCAATTCCATGATAGCCGCGGTGGCGAAGGGAATGCTCGAATGGCTGTCGCGGTTCAAGCGCGACCTGGTGGCGGTGAAAGGTGCCGAACGCCTGACGGTCGAGGAGCACGAACGCATCTACAAGGCGATCGCCAGCGGGGATCCGGAAGGCGCGAGCGTCGCCATGGCCGAGCATATCGGCCGCGCCAATGAGCTGTATTCGAAACTGACCGGCGGCGGGACTGGCTGAGTATCCGGATCGGTCAAAATTTTTTGAGCACCAAAGCTCATGTGATGACATGATATCTTTTTGGTGCTAACGCTCGCCTCCATGGATGTCCGTCCAGCGCGGACGCGGCATGGGCCGGTCGTATCTCCACAGCCTGCAAGATGGCTGCGGCAGGCGCCGCACATCCGGAGATCGAAGCTACGCAGGGTTTGGCTGAATCGGCGTGCTAGAGGCGCACAAGGCAATTGGGAGGGAAGCGAATGACGATATCCGTGGCGTTGCTTGGAGCGGGAGGCAAGATGGGCTTCCGTGTCGCGCGCAAGCTGATCGAAGCGGGCTACGATGTCCGTGCCGTGGAAGTCGGCGAGGCCGGCCGCAAGCGGCTATCGGAGGCCGGCATCAGCGCCGTCTCGATGGAAGAGGGCGTCCCCGGCGCCAAGGTCGTGGTCATGGCCCTGCCGGACAATATCATCGGCCAGGTCGCACGGCAGATATCGCCGATGCTCGCCAGCGGCGCGATGCTTCTCATTCTCGATGCCGCCGCGCCTTACGCCGGCGACCTGCCGAAGGATCGGCCCGATCTGACCTATTTTGTCGGCCATCCCTGTCATCCGCCCCTGTTCAACGAGGAGACGGAATGGGCTGCCCGCCGCGACTATCACGGCGGCATTGCCAGGCAGTCGATCGTCTGCGCCCTGATGCAGGGCCCCGAGGAGCACTATGCGCTTGGCGAAGAGGTGTGCAAGGCGATGTGGTCGCCGATCATCGACAGCCACCGTGTCACCGTCGAGCAACTGGCAATCCTCGAGCCAGGCCTTTCCGAAATGATCGCCATGCCCTTCGTCGACACCATGGTCGAGGCCGTCGAGGAATGCGAACGCAAATATGGCATTCCCAGAAAGGCCGCGCTCGACTTTCTGATTGGCCACCTCAATGTCGAGATCGCCATGTGGTTCGGCTTCTCTCCAAAGGTGCCGTCCGATGCGGCGCTGCGCCTGATGCGTTTCGCCAAGGGTGTCGTGGTCCGCGATGATTGGCGCGAGGCCTTGTCGCCGGCCAAGGTGAAGGAAGCGTCCGAGCTGATCGTCTACGGCAAGGGAGCCTGAGCGCTGCCTCCGACGCCGCGGATCACCTCGGTATCGACCGCGCTCTTCGATGGCTATTCCATGGAATTGGCCATCGAGGAGATCGCGGCTGCCGGCGCCAGCCATATCGAACCGGCCTTCATTCGCGGCTATGTCGATTTCGATGAAGGCATGTTTACCGACACCAAGGGCTCGAAGCTTCGCCAGACGGCTGGCAGTGCCGGGCTGGGCATCAACGCCGTCTCGGCTCATCTCGACTTGTCGGGACCTGATGCGGTGGATGCGCTGTTGCGGCGCGTCGCCTTTGCCGCCGGTCTCGGCGTATCGTTCCTGATCACCAATGCCGGCCCGATGTCGAACCGGGCGAGCATCCGCCGGACGATCGATGCTGTTCTGCCGGTACTGGAGCAGGCCGGTATCGTCCTGGCGCTCGAGAACCCCGGGCACGGCAAGGACGATTTGCTTGGCAACGCCCGATCCGGGGCGAGCTTCGTCCGCGAAATCGGATCGCGGCATGTCCGCCTGAACCACGACGCCGGAAACGTCTTCACCTACAGCAATGAGGCCACGCAGCCGGCGGAAGATATCGCGACGGCTCTCGAAGCCGTTGGCCATGCCCATTTGAAGGATATCGTCAGCACCGACGCGGGGTGGGCATTCTGTGCCGTCGGCGACGGCTCGGTCGACTACGAGCCGTACTGGGCGATGCTTACCCCGACGCTGCCGGTCAGCATCGAACTGCCCTTGCGCCTGGAGCGCCCGCAACGCCGCGATCCCCAGCGACGAAATGAACCTGTCGACATGGCAATCATTCGTCGCGCCCTGCAGCGCTCGCTGCATTTCGTGAACGCGCTGGAGATCGCGGGGAACAGCGCTTCCTGAACCGGGAAGTTTGGATTCCGCGCTTGCGCTATCCCCGTTCGGGGAACATCGCCTTCAGGCCGTCGCGCGATGCCTTGGCGACACCGCGTTCGGTGATCAGCCCGGTCACCAGTCGTGCCGGCGTCACGTCGAAGGCCGGGTTGGCCGCCGGCGTCGCCTCGGGCGAGATGCGCACCTGCGCGATCTCGCCGGCGGCGTTCTTGCCCCACACCAGCGACACCTCGTCGGACGAGCGCTGCTCGATCGGGATCTCGGCCAGCCCGTCATGCACCGTCCAGTCGATGGTCGGCGAGGGCAGGGCGACATAGAACGGCACGTCATTGTCGGCGGCGGCCAGCGCCTTGAGATATGTGCCGATCTTGTTGCAGACATCGCCATCGGCCGTGGTGCGGTCGGTGCCGACGATGACCATGTCGATTGCGCCGCGTTGCATCAGATGGCCGCCAGCATTGTCGACGATCAGCGTGTGCGGCACGCCGTGGCCGGCCATCTCCCACGCGGTCAACTGGGCGCCCTGGTTGCGCGGCCGCGTCTCGTCGACATAGACGTGAACTGGAATGCCGGCCTCGGTGGCAAGGTAGATCGGCGCGGTGGCGGTGCCATAATCGACGGTGGCCAGCCAGCCGGCATTGCAGTGGGTGAGGATGTTGACCGGCTCGCCCGGCTGTTTGCGCGCGGCGATCGCCTTGATGATGGCAAGTCCGTTCTCGCCGATGGCGCGGTTCAGCCCGACATCCTCGTCGGCGATTTCACCGGCGCGCCGATAGGCGGCAGTGGCACGTTGTTCTGTTGGCAGCGGTTTGAGGAAGCGCCGCATCTCGTCGAGTGCCCAGCGCAAATTGATCGCCGTCGGGCGCGTCTCGTGCAAGGTTTCCCAGACGGCATCGAGCGCTTGGTCGGATGCATCGTCAGCCATCTGCATGGCGACGCCATAGGCAGCGGTGACGCCGATCAGCGGCGCGCCGCGCACCCACATGTCGCGGATGGCGGTGGCGATGCCGGCGACGGTGTCGACTGTCTCGATGCGGAAATCATGCGGCAGCCAGCGCTGGTCGATGATTTCGACCGAACGCCCGTCGTCGCTCAGCCAGATAGTCCGATAGTGGCGACCGCCGACGTTCAAATTCCGTTCTCCTGTTCGATCAGCACGGCCAGCTTGTTGACCTCGTCGATGCTGTGGATCTGCCGCCGGTTGACGGCGATGTGGCGGCCGAATTTCAGTGCCTTCGCCTCACAACTGGCGCGCAGATCTTCATCGGCAATGGTCTCGAAATCGGCATTGTGGGCGAGGCCGAGGATGCGCCGGTGCACCTCGATGCCGGCAAAGCCGAGCAGATCGGTCCAGATCTGGTGCAGCACATGGTCGAGCGCCTGCTCGGCGGCGAGTATGTCGCCCTGATCCTCGAACAGGCTCTTTTGATAAAGCATGCCGGTGCGCTCGGTGCGCCACAGATGCGAGAATTCGGCACGGAACACGGCCCAGGTCTCCGTAGTGACCTCGAGCAGATAGGCGCGCATGGCATCGCGCTTGCCCTTCTGCTCCTGTCCGCGCTGCGAGAAGAACGACATCCAGAAATTGGCGAGCAGCATGCCGACATCGAACGCCATCGGACCGTAGAAGGCGAACTCCGGATCGATCATCCGTGTTTCCTGGTCGGTGACCATGATCGAGCCGGAATGCAGGTCGCCATGCAGCAGCGTCTCGGCATTGGCGGCGAAAATGTGCTTCAGCCGTTGCGCCTCGACCTTGAGGTCGCGGTCGGCGCGCAGTTCGGCGACGAGGGCGTCGAGCTGCGGCGAGGTATGCCGGTTCATCTTGGCGTCGAAATAGGGGTCGGAGAACACCAGGTTCTCGGTGATGTCGCAAAGCTCGACATTGTCGGCGAACAGCGCCAGGTCGGCCTTGCGGTCCTTGGTCGCCATCGACAGGTCGGAGCCGCGAAACAAAGTGCGAGCCATGAACAGGCCGATGTCCCTGGCGATGTTCGGCAATTGCCGGCCGTCGATCAGGGCGCGGCGCAGGATGATGTGCGGCGGTGCCAGATACTCCATGATGATCAGCGCCTGGCCTTCATCGAAATAGTAGATCGCCGGCACAGAGCCAGGCGCGCGCGCCTCTTGTCTCGTCAGCGCGTGGTATTCGAAGAAGGAACGCTTCAAGGGCAGCGGCCAGCTGTCGCCGACCAGGCGGACATAGGGCAGGGCCTGCTTGACGACGGCAGCGCCCGAGGCACCCTCGACGATGAACACCAGGTTGAGATTGCCGTCGCCGACCTCGCGGACCTTCCAGGCGCTGGTCTCGTTGCCGATCCTCGCGCACAGCGCCTCGTTCGTGCCGAGGCGCGTCGCGAGCGTCTCCACCGACAGTGCTTCGAACGGCAATTTCCCGGTCATTCTTCTCCCTCCCGCCTATCTGCTCCGATCATAGGGGAGCCTTAGCGGCTGGGCCAAGCTAGGAAGCTGTCTGGCAATTGTCAATCGTGTTGACAATTGCCGACGTAGACCATAGCGTCACGGTCAGGGAGGAACGCATGGTCGGCAGTGCCGTGTTCCGCGTAGAGGGACTGAGGAAATCCTTTGGCCGCAACGAGGTGCTTGGTGGCGTCTCGCTGGACCTGCATGCCGGTGAAGTGACCGTGCTGATGGGCGCCAACGGCGCCGGTAAATCAACCCTCGTCAAGATCGTCAGCGGTGTCTATGAAAATGGCGGCGGCACCATGACGCTGGCCGGCCAGGATTTCGCGCCGAACACGCCGGCCGAAGCGATCCGCGCCGGCGTCGTCACCGTGCACCAGAACATCAACGACGGCGTGGTCGCCGACCTTGATGTCGCCACCAACCTGACGCTCGACAGGCTGAGCGGCCGGGGCGTACCGACCCTGTTCAATCCGGTCCGCGTCCGCCGCGAGGCCAAGGCGGTTGCCGACCGCATGGGATTGGCCATCGATTTGAAGGCGCGGGTCAACGATCTTTCGCTGGCCGATCGCCAGATGGTGGCGATTGCGCGCGCCCTGGCGCACCAGCCGAAAGTGCTGATCCTCGACGAGCCGACCTCGTCGCTCTCCAGCGCCGAGGCCGACCGGCTGTTCGCGCTGGTCGACAGGCTGCGCGAGCAAGGCGTGGCGATCCTCTATATCTCGCACCGCATGTCGGACATCCGGCGGCTGGCCGACCGCATCGTCTCGATGCGCGATGGCATCGTCTCGGGCGCCTTCGACACCAAGCCGCTCGACTATGAAGGCGCCGTCAACGCCATGCTCGGCCGCAAGATCCGCCTCGACCAGATCGTTGCCAGGAGTTCAGCTAAGCCGGTTCTGACGGTCGAAAATCTTCGCATCGCGCACGGCGCCAGGCCAATCTCGCTGACGCTTGGCGATGGCGAGGTCGTTGCCATCACCGGTCTCGTCGGTGTCGGCAAGACGGCACTTGCCGAAACGCTGTTCGGTGTACGCAAGCTGCTCGCCGGCACCATGACGATGAACGGCAAGCCCTATATGCCGCGCTCGGCTGGCGAAGCGATTGCCGCTGGCGTGTTCCTCGTCGCCAAGGACCGCGCCACCAGCGGCATCGTCGGCGGCTTCAACATCGAGCGCAATATCAGCCTGCCGTTCCTGAAGCGCATGTCGAACTTCAGCGTGCTCAAGCGCCGCCGCGAACGCGCCACCGCGCGCCGGCAGATCGAGGAGCTGGGCATCGTCTGCCGCTCCGAGAAGGACGAGATGTCGGCACTGTCCGGCGGCAACCAGCAGAAGGTGATGGTCGCCCGCTGGATGGCGCAGGAAGCGACGCTGTTTATCCTCGATGAGCCGTTCCAAGGGGTCGACATTTCGGCCAGGCGCGATATCGCCGCCAAGCTGAGAGCCAGCGCCAATGGCCGCGCGACGCTTTTGTTCGTCACCGAAATCGACGAGGCGCTGGAGACTGCCGATCGCATCCTGGTGATGTCGGAGCACGCAATCGTCGGCGAACACCGCAACGCCGATGTCGATCTCGATCGCCTGCTGGCCGAGGTCGCCGGCGGGCCGCTGCACAGCGCGGCATGAATGTGGCGGCGAATGGGAATTGGAATGGAGAGACCATGAGTTCGAGTTGGGTGAAGATGGCCGCCGCGCGGGGAAGCGCTGAATGACGCTTCGCGACTCCGCCATCCGTTACGGATTCATCGTCCTCCTGTTCGGGCTGGTCGCCTATTTCGCGATCGCGGCCGACGGGTTCGTCTCACCGCAAAGTGCCGTCTTCATCTTCCAGTCGGTCGCTATCACTGGCGTGCTGGCGCTCGGCGTCACGGCCACGCTGGTCGTCGGCGGCTTTGATCTCTCGATCGGTTCGGTCGCCACGTCGGCCATGATGGCTGCCGCCTATGTCATGGTGGTGCTGGAGCAGAACGCGGTCGTCGCGGTCGTCGTCTGCCTGCTCATCGGCGCCATTGTCGGCCTGATCAATGGCTGGCTGATCGTCTATATGCGCGTGCCCGATCTGTTGGCGACGCTCGGCATGATGTTCCTGCTCGTCGGCCTGCAGCGCATCCCGACGGAGGGCCGCTCGATCGCCACCGGCATGACCATGCCCGATGGCTCGGTCGCCAACGGCAAATTCTCCGACGCCTTCCTGGCGCTCGGCCGCCACCGCTTCGATTTCTTCATCCCGAACCTCATTCCGGTGTCGGTGGTCGTGCTGCTGGTGCTCGCTGTGCTGATCTGGTTCTTCCTCGAATACACCCGTTTCGGCCGCATGATGTATGCGGTCGGCTCCAACGAGCGCGCCGCCGAACTCGCCGGCGCGCCTGTCAAGGCATACAAGATCTGGGCCTACGTTATTTCAGGAGTTTTTGCCTCGATCGGCGGCATTTTGCTCGCCGCCCGGCTTGGACGCGGCGACATCGCCTCGGGTAATAATCTGCTGCTCGATGCGGTTGCCGCGGCGCTGATCGGCTACGCGGTGCTCGGCGCCGCCAAGCCGAACGCCTTCGGCACTGCCGTGGGCGCGCTGTTCGTCGGCATCTTGCTGCAAGGCCTGACGATGATGAACGCGCCTTATTACACGCAGGATTTCGTCAAGGGCGTGGTTCTGGTCGTCGCCCTTGTCTTCACCTTTGCCCTGTCGGGCAGGGGCAGGGGGTAATTTTCGACCGGGCAGGATTTTGGGTTCAACAAGAGTGGAGGAAAACAAGGTGAACATCACAAGAAGACTTCTGGGGAAAATGGCGCTCGGGCTCGCCGGCGCAACCATGCTGATGCAGGTCCCGGCGCTGGCCGCGGACAAGCCGGCACCGTTCGACAAGCCCGGCGTCAAGATCGCGCTGGTGCGCTACCTCTCGACCGGCGACTTCTTCCAGGCCTATCTTTCGGGCGTCGAGGCACAGTCGAAGGCGCTCGGCATCGACCTGCGCGTCCTCGACAGCCGCCAGGATGCAGCGCTTCAATCGGATATGGTCGACCAGGCCATCGCGCTTGGCGTTCAGGGCATCATCATCCAGCACGGCCTGACGGAATCGATGAAGGACGCCGCGCAGCGTGCGGTTGACGCCGGCATCAAGGTGGTGGCCTTCGACGTCAATGTCGAAAACCCCAAGATCCCGCAGATCGAGCAGTCCGACAAGGATCTGGCGCGCCTGGCACTTGAACAGGCGGTCAAGGACAATGGCGAGAGCTGGAATGCCGGTTACGTCTATGTCGCCGGCATCGCGCCGCTAGACCGCCGCAACGAGACCTGGGTCGACGTCAAGAAGAAATATGCCGGCATAAAGGAAGTCGCGATGTTCGGCACGCTCGACAACCCGATCGCCAACTCCGTCGCCAACCAGGCGCGCTCGGTGCTGTCGGCTCACCCCGACATCAAGGTGATGTTCGCCCCCTATGACGAATTCGCCAAGGGCGTGAAAATCGCCGTCGACGAAGCCGGCCTGAACAAGGGCATCAAGATCTATTCGGCCGACATCTCGACCTCCGACATTGCAGCGATGCGCGAGCCCGACAGCGCCTGGGCGGCGACCGCCGCCACCAACCCGGCCGTCGTCGGCCAGGTTTCGGTGCGCGCGCTGGCGCAGCTGCTCGCCGGTGAGGATCCCGGCCACAACGTCATCGTGCCGCCGACGCTGATCACGCAGAAGGAGCTGGTCGACAAGGACATCAAGAACATGGAAGACCTGTCGGCCAAGCTGCCGCAGTTCGCCCATGCCGATGTCGCGATGCCCGCCTGGATGCCGAACCCCAACGCGAAGTAAGGTTCGTCACTTTACGGCTTGTAGGATGGTACGAGAGTCGCCCGCAGCAGATCGCTGTGGGCGGCATCCCGCAGAATTCACTCGTTGAATAGGTCGGAGTGCGAGCCGGTACGGGCAAGCTGCAATTCGTCGCCGACAACGCGGTAGATCAGGAGCCAGTCCGGTTCGATATGCGCGTCTCGAAAGCCTTTCCAGTCGCCTTTCAGAGGATGATCCTTATATGTCGCCGGCAGTTCATGCCCGGCGATCAGCAGGCCCAGCAGATCGCGCAATTTCCCAAGGTTCTTGCCACGCTTTTCCATACGCTTCACATCCCGGCGAAATTGCCCGGAGTGAATGGCCGCTGGCATGGTTAGATCCCCAGATCCTTGAACAATTCATCAGCCGAGGCGAAGCGCTTGCCCTTGCCTTTCTCCAACTCCGCCATAGCCTTCCGCGTGGTGGCGTTAGGCACTTTCACCGGGAAGGGAAATTCCTTGTCCGCGGCCACGCGCACCAGAAGCAGGCGAATGGCGTCGGAGACCGACAGGCCCATAGCCGCCAAAGCTTCCGTCGCCTGATCCTTGGTCGCGGTGTCGATCCGAGCGCGGACCACTGCATCTGTAGCCATATCGTGTCTCCGTTACCTTGAGCCACAATGTAGCTACAATGTGCAGTTGTTACAAGCCTACCGCATGGCCGCCGCTATGTTGCCGCCGTCGACGGTCGTCACGTCGGCGGTGGTGCGTTCGGCCAGCGCGTGGTGCAGGAAGGCTTGCGCCACGTCCTGCGCCGTCACTTCCTGGCCGAGCAAATTGCCGGACATGTATTCCTTCTCCGACACGCCGCGCGCGCCCGAGCGGCTGGCGATCATGGCATCGGTCAAAAGCCCCGAGCGGATGCGGTCGGCGTTGACGGCGTTCGAGCGGATGCCGTGGGCGCCGTAGTCGAGCGCATACTGCCTGGACAGGAACAACGTCGCTGCCTTCGGCACGCCATAGGCGCCGAACTTCGGGCCCGGATTGACCGCCTGCTTGGAAGTATTGAACAGAAGCACGCCGCCGGTGCCCTGTTCGAGCAGGATGCGCACGGCGTTCTGCGCCACCGACTGGTGGGCGAAGAAGTTCAGCTCGAAGCTTTTGCGCAACAGCGCATCGTCAAGCTCCCCGATCCGGCCTTCCCAGGCGGCGCCCGCATTGGAGACCAGGATGTCGACACCGCCGAACACCGCGACCGCCTTGTCGAAGGCGGCACGGACTTGGCTTGGGTCGGTGATATCGGCGGCCACACCGATCGAATTGTTACCGGCCTTCTTCGCCGCGTCGGCGGCCTTGTCGCCATCGAGATCGACGACGACGGCATGGGCGCCATTGTCGGCGAACAGTTTTGCCGTCGCCGCGCCGATCGCGCCGGCGCCGCCGGTGATCAGCACCACCTGGCCGGTCAGTGGCTTCGGCTTGTTGGAGGCGAGCTTGGCCTGTTCCAGCGACCAGTATTCGAGCGGGAACAGGTCGGCCTTGGACAGCGGATGGAAGCGGCCGACCGCTTCGGCGCCTCGCACCGCCTCGATCCACATCTCGCCGACGTCCGACGCAATCCTGGCATCCTTCAGCGTGCGGCCATGGCCGAACATGCCGAGCCCCGGCACCAGCGTCAGCCGCGGCATCGGGTCGAGCATGGTGCGCTTGACGTCGTCGAGCGCGTCATTGGTCTCGAAATAGGCGCGGTAACCCTTGGCGAAGGCGTCGACATGGCTCTTGATGACGGCCTTGTAGTCGTCGGCCTTGTCGGCATCGGGCGCCGGCACCGCCATCGGCCCGGTCTTGATGCGGATCGACAGATCGGGCGTCGACACGCCGCGTCCCGCATAGTCGGCGATCTCGGCCGAATTGATGAAATCGACGATCGCGTCCGATGTGCGGAAGTCGGAGATCATGCGGTCGAAGCGGCCTTCGCCGCGCGCAAACGCAACAGCGCCGCGCAGCATCGGCGCGATGGAAGCCGGCGTCGCGAGCCTTGCCGGCAGTGCGGCCTTTGCCGCCTTCGGCTTGGCGTGCTTGGCCACATAATCCTCTGCGACATTCACATAGTGGATCATCCGGTCGTAGGCCTGCTTGGCATCGTCGCCGAAGGTGAAGATGCCATGCTTGTCGAGGATCAGGCCCTCGACCGCCGGGTCGGCGTCGAAAACGTCGGCTGCCGCCTTGGCGAGATCGAAGCCGGGCATGATGTAGGGCACGTAGCCCATCTTGCTCCCGAACACCGTCTTCACCAGCGGCTTCGAGTCTTCCTGGTCGACGATGGCCAGGATGGCGGTCGAATGGGTGTGGTCGACGAATTTGTGCGGCAGGAAGGCATGCAGCAGCGTCTCGACCGATGGGTTGGGCGAGGCGGGGTCGATCAGGTTCGCCCGCTGCAGCGCGACCATGTTCTCGTCGGAGAGCTTTTCCAGTGCGCGGGCCTTGAGCAGGGCACCCATCTTGACCGCCGGCAGGCCCTGGGGCTCGATGACCGCCATGTCCCAGCCGCTGCCCTTGACGCACAGCACGTCCCATTCATCGCCGACGAGGTCCGTAGCCGTGGTCTTGCAGGAGGTGTTGCCGCCGCCATGCAGGACCAACTGCGGCACACCGCCCAAAAGCCGCGTCGTGTAGACGCGCAGTGCGAGGTCGCGGCCGACGCCCTTCTTGGCATAGTCGGCAACGAGTTTCTCGGCCGTGTCGTCGTTCCACAAATTCTTCATGTTCGGTTCGTCCAGTTGCTGTCTTTGGATGGTGAAACAGGAATGCCGCGACGCCCTGATGACAATGCGCCGGCGAAGGGTTGCTTTCTCAGGATGCTTTTTGTAGCGCCGCTCCGGCATGATCGAGAAGCCGCTGCGCCATATGAGCGCCGACCACCAGATGCGTGCAAAGCCCCCCGGTGATCGCCGCGAGCAGCGGTTCGAACTTGCTGTCCTCCTGCACCACCATCAGCCGCCTGGCGATGGCGCGCAGCGAGGCAAGTTCGGCCGAGATCACCCGGCGGTTATAGCTGCAGTCGAGCACCTTGCCTCCGGCGTCGATGATCTGTCCGGCAATGACCCCGGCTGCACCTTGGCCGCGCAGCTCCGCCATCTCGCCCGATGTCAGCGCGCCGCATTTGACCAGATGGCTGTCGGCATCGACCGCGCCGACCGAGTAGAGCGCCAGGTCGCAATCCCTGATTCCCGACAGTTGCTCACGGATCACCGGTTCGGCCCGCAGCGCGCGCGCCAGCTCTTCCGTCGACAGCACCAGCGGCGCGTAGAAATTGAGGCCCTTGGCGTTGAGCCGCCGCGCGATTTCCATCGTGCACTGGTCGGGCCGGTAGGAATAAGGCGCGCCGAGATTGCCGCAGAGCTGCACCACGGTGACGTCCTGCAGGTCGGCATAGGACATGATGTCGGCGATCGTGTAGACGGTGCGGCCCCAGGCGACACCGATGCGGTCGCCCTTCTTGACCAGTTCGAGAAAGACGCTCGCCGCCAGCACGGCGATGTCGGTCGAGGGGTCCGGGATATGGCCGTTCTCCGGCGCGATCCACACGGCATCGAGCCCCAGCGCATCCTCGAGCTTGCGCGCCATCACGTCGTCGGTGAACAACTGCGTCGAGGTCGAGATGTTGACGATGCCGGTCTCGCGCGCCTTGCGCAGGTACATGGCCACCGAGGCACGGGAAATGTTAAGCTGGCTCGCAACCTGGTCCTGTCGAAGGCCATGCGCATAGTAGAGCCAGGCGGCCTTATGAATGAGCTGTTCTGCCGGTCGGATTGCCATGCCGTCTCCTCGGCTGACATTATTCACGGCTCTCGACAAAAGTCAAACCAAAGCGAAGGTACAGGATACCTGCTCGGCCCCTGAATCTGGATGATCATTGTGCCAAATGGGCTCTAACGTGGCATCCTTGGTGGTGACGCGGGCCTAGCCTGTGGTTAGAAGTCTTCGATAAAAGGGGAGAACGGGATGGGCAATCCTTACGAACAGGATCTCGACAAGAACGCGGCCAACCATCAGCCATTGACGCCGCTCACCTATCTGGAGCGCGCGGCGAAAACCTATCCCGACCACATCGCCATCATCCATGGCCGCCAGCGCATCAGCTATCGCGATTTCTGGCGCCGCTCGCTGAAGCTCGCCTCGGCGCTGCAGAAGCGCGGCATCGGCAAGGGCGATACCGTCACCGTCATGCTGTCGAATACGCCGCCGATGCTGGAGGCGCATTTCGGCGTGCCGATGACCAAGGCGGTGCTGCATTCGCTGAACACGCGCCTTGATGCCGCTGTGATCGCCTTCCAGCTCGACCATGCCGAGACGAAGGTGCTCATCGTCGACCGCGAATTCTCTGGCGTCGTCAGGCAGGCCTTGGAACTGGCCAAGGTCAAGCCGCTGGTCATCGACTACGACGATCCCGATTATGCCGCCGACGCACCCTATCCGAAGGGCGAACGCATCGGCGCGCTCGACTACGAGGATCTTGTCGCTGGCGGTGATGGGGATTTCGCCTGGTCGATGCCCGATGATGAATGGGATGCCATCTCACTCAATTACACGTCCGGAACGACAGGCAATCCCAAGGGTGTCGTCTATCATCATCGCGGTGCCGCCCTGATGGCCTACACCAACACCATCCATGCCGGCATGGCCAAGCATGCCGTCTATCTCTGGACGCTGCCGATGTTCCACTGCAATGGCTGGTGCTTCCCCTGGACTCTGGCCGTGCAGGCCGGCACCCATGTCTGCCTGCGCTGGGTGCGGCCGAAGCCGATCTACGACGCCATCGCCGATCATGGCGTCACCCATCTCTGCGGCGCGCCGGTGGTCATGTCGGTACTGATCAATGCCCGCGACGAGGACAAGCGCACCTTCGCGCAGACCGTCACCTTCAACACCGCGGCCGCGCCGCCACCCGAAGCCGTGCTGTCGGGCATGGCCGATGCCGGCTTTGCCGTCACCCATCTCTACGGCCTGACCGAGACCTACGGCCCGGCGGTCGTCAATGAATGGCATGGCGAATGGGACGGTCTAGCAAGGGGCGAGCGCAGCGCCAAGAAGGCACGGCAGGGCGTGCGCTATGCAGCACTTGAGGGCCTGACCGTCATGGATCCCGAGACGATGCGGATGACGCCGGCCGACGGCGAAACCATCGGCGAGGTCATGTTCCGCGGCAACATCGTCATGAAGGGCTATTTGAAGAACCGCAAGGCGAGCGACGAAGCCTTCGCCGGCGGCTGGTTCCACTCCGGCGATCTCGGCGTCATGCATCCCGACGGCTATATCCAGCTCAAGGATCGCTCCAAGGACATCATCATCTCGGGCGGCGAGAACATTTCCTCGATCGAGGTCGAGGATGCGCTCTACAAGCATCCATCCGTTGCCTCGTGCGGCGTGGTGGCCAAGGCAGACGACAAATGGGGCGAGGTGCCCATCGCCTATGTCGAACTGAAACCGGGCAAGTCGGCGACAGAGGCCGAGATCATCGAGCATTGCCGAGGGCTGCTTGCCCGCTTCAAGGTGCCGAAGGCGGTGATCTTCGCGGAAATCCCCAAGACCTCGACCGGCAAGATCCAGAAATTCCGACTGCGGGAAATGGCTAAGATCGCCTGACGTCCAGAAGGACCTCCTCCAAAAATTATTTCGGGTGCCCGCATCCTTTGGCCGCCTCGTCGCGTCTGTTGGATGTCACCATCTGTCACTATTTTGTACGTGTACGTCGATTTCGTGTTGACACCTCCTTCTTTTCAATTTACGAGTGACGAAAATTGAAATTCATCACTCGTAAATCAACAGAGAGCCATGTCCGAAGCTGCCAACATCACGGCCGATGCCGCCAGACAGGAGAATGTGACGCGCATTCTCGACTGCGCCGAACGCCTGTTCCGGCACTATGGTTATGGCAAGACCAACGTCGCCGACATTGCTCGCGAACTCGGTATGTCGCCGGCCAACATCTATCGTTTCTTCGCCTCCAAGGTCGAAATCCACCAGGCCGTCTGCGGCCGCATGCTCGGCGCCAGCTACAAGATGGCTTACGAGATATGCCACCTGCCGATCAGCGCCGAGGAACGGCTGCGGCGTTATGTGCACGCACAGTACAAGATGACTATGGAAGTCATGCTCGACGACCAGAAGGTGCACGAGATGGTCATCGTCGCCCTCGAGCGCGACTGGGGTGTCATCGACAAGCACATCGACAGCATCCACGACCTGTTCGCGGAGGTGATCCGCGAGGGCATCGAAGCCGGCGAGTTCGCTAATCAGGATCCGGTGATCGCGTCGCGCTGCTTCGGCGCCGCCACGGTCATCCTGTGCCATCCGCAGATGGTGGCGCAGTGCCTTGCCAAGACCAACCGGGCGATGCCCGACGACCTTATCGATTACGCGATCAAAGCCTTGAAAAAATAGCCGCCGCCCGCCGGGCGCCGGTGTCGACCACTCATCTCCAGTCGGAGTTCCAAGATGTCGTTGTCCAGTTCCATCCTTCGCAAGCTGCCAGTTGCCGGCCTGATCGCCGCCACTCTCGGGCTCGCCGGCTGCTCGCAGGAGAAAGCCGAAGTCAAGGATATCATCCGCCCGGTCAAGGTCGTCGAGATCGCGCAGGCGCATGACACCCGCATGCTCTCCTATTCCGGCTCGGTGCGGGCCCGCACCGAGAGCGCCCTGGCTTTCCGGATCAACGGCAAGATCACTGAGCGTCTCGTCGACATCGGCCAGCATGTGGCGCCGGGCGATGTGCTCGCCCGCATCGATCCTTCCGACTACGACCTTTCGGTCAAGAGCGCGCAGGCCGCGCTCGATGCCGCCGAGCGGCAGGTCGAGACCGTCGACCTCGCCCGCAAGCGTGCCCAACAGCTTTTTACCAAGAACTTCGCGCCGAAGTCGCAGCTCGAACAGGCGACACTGACCTACGATCAAGCGGTCGCCACGCGTGACTCCGCGCGCTCGACGCTTGATCAGGCCAAGAACCAGGTCGGCTATACCGACCTCAAGGCCGACAGGGAGGGCATCGTCACATCGGTCAACGCCGATGTCGGCCAGGTGGTCGGTTCCGGCACGCCTGTCGTTACCGTCGCCGTTGACGGCGAGAAGGAAGTGCTGATTGCGGTGCCGGAAATGGAAATCGCCGAATTCAAGCCGGGCAAACCAGTCAAGGCCGGTTTCTGGTCCGACAATACGCTGGCGCTAGAGGGCAAGGTCCGCGAAGTCGCCGGCAGCGCCGACCCGCAGTCGCGTACCTTTGCCGTCCGCGTCAGCCTGCCCAACGACCCGCGCGTGCTTCTCGGCATGACCGCCAACATCGAGGCGTCGGCGGCCAACGAAAAGCAGCTCGTCTCGATCCCATTGAGCGCGCTGGCGCAGAAGGACAGCCAGTCGATCGTCTGGACCGTCGATCGTGGCGCCGACACCGTGCATGCCCGCTCGATCAAGGTTGCCGAGTTCGCCGCCGATGGCGTGCGTGTGGCGGAGGGACTGAAGCCTGGCGACGTCGTCGTTGCCGCCGGCACGCAGTTCATGACCGAGAACCTGAAGGTGAAACTTGCCGGCGGGGTGGCGCAGCAGTCCGCCTCCGCCGACGGTGATGACGCCAGTCGGCTGCGCTGACGACAAACAGATCGGCCGCGCGTTCCGCGGCCACAGGTTTCCGGGCGGCGTGCGCCCGAAGGTCGAGACGTCTAGGCCGATGTACCCCCGCATCGACCTTCGCGTCCCACCGCGATGAGTGTCTCTCCGCTCGGAAAGCCTCGCCGCCCGGAAGCCATTATCGAACGCAGATGATTTCGTTTTGTGTGCCGCGCTTTCGCGGCACCAGGCGCCAACCAAGCAAAGTGGACCAGCACCGATGACGACCTCCACTGAAGAAAAGCGGCCCTTCAACCTTTCGCGCTGGGCCATCGGCCATCCTTCGATCGCGCGGTTCCTGTTCGGCCTGATCATCATCGCCGGCGGGCTCGGCCTGATGCGCATGGGACAGAAGGAAGATCCCGACTTCACCTTCCGCGTCATGGTCGTGCAGGCGATCTGGCCGGGCTCCTCGATCCAGGAGATGGAAGACCAGGTCGTCAACAAGATCGAGCGTAAGCTGCAGGAGACGCCGCATCTCGACTTCGTCCGCTCCTTCACCCGCGCCGGCAGCGCCATCATCACGGTGCAGATCAAGGGCGACACAAATACCGCCGAGGTGACGGATGCCTTCTATCAGGTGCGCAAGAAGGTCGGCGACATATCAGGCGACCTTCCGCAGGGACTGCTCGGCCCCTATTTCAACGACGAGTTCGGTGACACCTTCATCACGCTGCATTCGATCAGCGGCGACGGGTTCTCCTATCCCGAGCTGAAGAAATTCGCCATCCAGGCGCGGGACATGCTTTTGACGACGCCCGGCGTCGAGAAGGCCGTCATCATCGGCGACCAGCCTGAAAAGCTCTACATCGACGTCTCGTCCAAGGCGCTGGCCGAACGCGGCCTGACGCTGACCGACCTGCAGAACGCGATCAAGGGCCAGAACAATGTCGATCCGGCCGGCTCCATCGACACCGGCGTCAATTCGGTGCGCATCTCGGTCGAAGGCGACGTCACCAAGGCCGCCGACATCCGCGAATTGCGCCTGCGCGCCGGTGGCCAGGTCACCCGGCTCGGCGACATCGCCAGCGTCACCTCGGGGCTCCAGGACCCGTACCAGCGCAAGTACCGCTTCAACGGTCACGACAGCGTGCAGCTTGGCGTCGTCATGGCCAAGGGCTTCAAGGTCACCGATGTCGGCAAGGACGTCGAGGCAACCTACAAGCGCTTCGAGGAAGCGCTGCCCTATGGCGTCTCGGTCGACCAGATTTCCGACCAGCCGGGCGTCGTCACGGATGCCGTCAGCGAGTTCATGCATGCGCTTGGCGAAGCGCTGCTGATCGTGCTTGTCGTCTCGTTCCTGTCGATCGGCTGGCGCTCAGGGCTGGTCATCGCGATTGCCATTCCGCTGGTTCTGGCCGCGACCTTCGCCATCATGTACGAGCTTGGCATCGACCTGCAGCGTATCTCGCTCGGCGCCCTGATCATTGCACTCGGCCTGCTGGTCGACGACGCCATGATCGTCGTCGAGATGATGGAGCGAAAGCTGGAGGAGGGGCTGGTCAAGATCGAGGCGGCGAGCTTCGCCTATTCCTCGACCGCATTCCCGATGCTGACCGGCACGCTGATCACCACCGCCGGCTTCATCCCGGTCGGTTTCGCTGCCTCCACTGCCGGCGAATATGTGCGCACCCTGTTCTATGTCGTCGGCATCGCACTGGTCGTGTCGTGGTTTGTCGCGGTCTATTTCACGCCGTGGCTCGGCTATATGATCCTCAAGCAGCGCCAGCATGCCGGCAGCCATCACGATGCCTTCGACACGCGCTTCTACCGCCGGCTTCGTTCGACCGTCGGCTGGGCGGTACGCCATCGCATCATCGTGCTTGTCATGACGCTGGTGACTTTCGCCACCAGCCTGTGGGCATTCCAGTTCATTCCGCAGAATTTCTTCCCGCAATCGTCGCGGCCGGAAATCCTCGTCGACCTGTGGTTGCCGGAAGGCACCAGCATCAAGGAGGTCGAGACGCAGGCCAAGGCGCTCGAGGCCAAGATGATGGACGACAAGGACAAGCGCTTCATCGCCACCTATATCGGCGAGGGCGCCCCGCGCTTCTTCCTGCCGCTCGACCAGCAGCTCAGCAATCCGAACTTCGCCCAGATGCTGGTGATGGCCAATGACGAGCCGGCGCGCGAGCGGCTGATCGTCAAGCTCCGCACCGTCCTGGCCCAGGACTTCCCCTCGATCCGCGCCAAGGTCGACCGCCTGTTCCTCGGCCCGCCGACCGGCTGGCCGGTGCAGATGCGCGTCATGGGTCCGGATCGACAGGAGGTGCGCCGCATCGCCGACCAGGTGAAGGCGAAATTCCAGGAGAACCCGCTGCTCGGCGCCGTTCATGACGATTGGCTCGAACCCGTGCCGGCCATGAAGCTGGTCATCGACCAGGATCGCGCCCGCGCGCTCGGTGTCACCTCGCAGCGCATCCGCCAGATGCTGCAGGCATCGATGTCCGGCGCGCCGCTCGACGACTTCCGTGACGGCGAGGAGACGGTGTCCATCGTGGCCCGCGAACCGGACGCGAGCCGCAGCCTGCTGTCCTCGGTCGATTCGGTCTACATCCCGACCGACTTCGGTGGCTTCGTGCCGCTGTCGCAGGTGGCCAAGGTGGTGCCGGTGCTGGAGCAAGGCATCGAATGGCGCCGCGACCGCTTGCCGACCATCAGCGTGCGCGCCACGTTGCCCGATGGCGTGCAGTCCAACGACGTCGTCACCAAGATGTACAATGACATGAAGGATCTGCGTGCGGGTCTGGCGCCCGGTTACAAGATCGAAATCCAGGGCGGTGCGGAGGATTCGGCGGAAAGCCAGGCTTCCATCGCCGCCAAGGCGCCGATCATGCTGGCCGTTATCGTCGTGCTGTTGATGATCCAGCTGCAGAACTTCGGCAAGGCGATGCTGGTGCTGGCCACAGGTCCGCTCGGCATCATCGGCGCTGCCGCGGCATTGCTGATCAGTGGCGCGCCGTTCGGCTTCGTCGCCATCCTGGGCGTCATCGCGCTGCTCGGCATCATCATGCGCAACTCGATCATCCTGGTCGACCAGATCGATCAGGACATCGCGAGGGGCATGGAACGCTCGGAGGCGATCATCGGCTCGGCCGTGCGCCGCTTCCGGCCGATCGTGCTGACGGCGATGACTGCGGTGCTGGCGCTGATCCCGATCTCGCGTGGCGTGTTCTGGGGCCCGCTCGCCTACGCCATGATGGGCGGCATCCTTGTTGCCACCGTGCTGACCATCCTGGTGCTGCCCGCGGGCTACGCCCTGTTCTTCGGCCGCGAGCCCAAGAAGCGTGATGTGGATGCCGCCGAAGCAGCCATGACGGAACAGCCGGAGAGGCCGCAACTCGCGCTGGCAGCCGAATAGAGCGGTCACATCGCATCATCCGTCATCGCATTGGCCGATGGCGGATGATCCGGCGTGACGGCTGGTCCGCCGCGCCGATCAAAAATGCTCTCCGGCAAGGGTTTCGCAAAACAGAATTCCTTCCCAGGGCCGTGAAGCGGTCCCATCCTGAGCGACACCGGAGCGGCAGCGCTCCTCATCATCAGGATGTCTTCCCATGGCGGAAAAACGGCAATTGCGGCTCGGCGCCTTCATGCGCCCTGTCAGTCTGCACACCGGCGCCTGGCGCTATCCGGGAGCCTATCCCGACGCCAATTTCAACTTCGCGCATCTGAAGCGCTTCGCGCAGACGCTGGAGGCGGCGAAGTTCGACGCCTTCTTCATGGCCGACCATCTGGCCGTGCTCAACATGCCGATAGAAGCGCTGCGGCGCAGCCACACGGTGACCTCATTCGAACCGTTCACGCTGCTGTCGGCGCTGGCCGCTGTCACCGACCATATCGGTCTGGTGGCCACGGCGTCGACCACCTTCGACGCGCCCTATCACATCGCCCGCCGCTTCGCCTCGCTGGACCACATCAGCGGCGGGCGCGCCGGCTGGAACATCGTCACCACGTCCAACCCCGATGCGGCGCTGAATTTCGGGCTGGACGACCACGTCGAGCATGACGAGCGCTATCACCGGGCACGGGAATTCTACGATGTCGTGACCGGCCTGTGGGACAGTTTTGCCGACGACGCTTTCATCCGCGACGCCGACAGCGGGCTCTATTTCGATCCGGCGCGGCTGCATGTGCTGGATCACAAGGGCGAACATCTTTCGGTGCGGGGGCCGCTCAACATAGCCCGCCCGGCGCAAGGCTGGCCGGTCATCGTGCAGGCCGGCGCGTCGGAAGCGGGGCGGCAGCTGGCCGCCGAGACGGCCGAGGTGATTTTCGCCGCGCATAGTGATCTCCCCACGGGGCAGCGCTTCTTTGCCGATGTCAAAAGCCGGGCGGAAAAACTCGGCCGCTCGCGCGACGACATCAAGATCCTGCCCGGCGCCTTCGTCATCGTTGGCGACAGCGTCGAGGAAGCGCGGGACAAGCGCGCCAAACTTGACAGTCTGGTCTATTACGAGAGCGGCATCGCCTCGCTGTCGATCGCTCTCGGGCATGATGCATCCGGCTTCGATCCCGACGCAGCCCTGCCCGAAATTCCCGAGACCAACGCGAGCAGAAGCGGTCGCGAACGCGTCATCGAGCTGGCACGCACGGAAAACCTGACCGTGCGGCAGCTTGCCCAAAGACTGGGTGGTTATTCCGGCCTTGCCTTCGTCGGCACGCCGCAAACCATTGCCGACGAGATGGAGGAATGGCTGGTCGCCGAGGGGTCGGACGGCTTCAACATCATGTTTCCCTATCTGCCCGCCGGGCTCGACGATTTCGTCGAGAAGGTGGTGCCCGAGTTGCAGCGGCGCGGCATTTTCAGGCGCGAGTATGAGGGATCGACGCTGCGCGAGAATCTCGGTTTGAAGCGGCCGTCCAACCAGTTCTTCGAGGGCACGAAAGCCGCGGTCCGCAGGGCCAGCTGACGTCAGCTGGGGGTCGAAATGAAATGGGCGCGCCGGAGCGCGCCCGTTTCACGTCAAGTCAGCGCGTCAGATGACGAACCACCAGTTGGCGAGAAGCATTACCACCACGCCTGCGACCAGCGTCAAATAGGGCAGCATGCCCGCTTTCCTGACCTTGAGATCGGCCGAACTCATGCCGAGATCGGCCAGCATGTGGTCGGGGAACTTGCCGCCGTCCTGGATGTAGTGGCGGAAGCAGAAAACCGGGATGATCAATGCCGCGGTGATCAGACCGGCCCACAGCGCCATCGGGTTCCACACCTTGGCGCCGGCGCCCATGAAGATCGCGTTGACGTAGGCGAAGATTGCCCCGATCCCCAGCAGCCAACTCGGCGCCTTCCAGGGGCGCGCGATATGGCCGTTGTCGATGCGGTGGATCCAGCCGGCATTGAGGTTGAGGAAGTTGAAGATGATGTAGCCGCAGTTCGACACGGCGAGGATGAAGAAGAAGCTCGTCGCGTCGGCCGAGGCGATCGCCAGCACGATCACGTTGAAGACGAGATCGGTCCACATGGCTCGCGTCGGCGCGCCGTGCTCGTTGACGTGGCTGAGATAGCGCGGCAGCCAGCCATCGACCGAGCCCTGGTAGAGCGTGCGCGAGGAGCCAGCCATCGCCGTCATGATGCACAGCACCAGCGCCAGGATCATCAGCATCACCAACAGGCTGTGGATCAGCGCGCCACCACCGACCATGCCGGCCAGCGCGTCGGCCACGCCGGAGCCGTCGACGATCGGCGTCGCCAGCATGCCGTTCAAGCCCAGCACGCCCTGGAAGGTGAATGGTACCAGGATGAACAGAAGCATGCACAAAAGGCCGGAATAGAAGATGGCCTTGAACGTGTCGGTGCCCGGGTTCTTGAACTCGGAAGTGTAGCAGACGGCGGTCTCGAAACCGTAGGTCGACCAGGCGGCGATGAACATGCCGCCCAGCACCAGCGTCCAGCCGGCGATATTCCACGCGCCGGGCTCGGGCGCGTAGGCGGCCGCCAGCGGCACCAGCGGCGAGAAGTTGGCCCAGTTGATCTGCCCGGTGAAGATCGGCACGACGCCGACGATGAGCATCGGGACGATGACCAGCAGGCCGATATACTTCTGCACATTGGCGGTACCCAGGATGCCGCGATGCTGGATCGAGAAGATGATCAGCATCAGCACCGCGCCGATAAAGAAGGTACCATTGAAGGTAAAGGAGACCGGGCCGAGCGTGTGGCTGTACAGCGTCCAGTTGCGAATTGCGGGCGTCGCGGCGGGGGGCACCGCGGTGACGGCGTCAGCGGGTGCCGTTCCGGCATGCGCTGCGATATAGGCGACGACTTCCGCCGAGGTCTCGGTGAACAGCGGCACCGGCGCCAGCGCGTTGAGGATATAGGCGGCGGCGATCGAGCAGCCGAGCGACAGCACCGGCGACCAGGCGAACCAGTTGCACCATACCGACAGCGGCGCGATGAACTTGGAATAGCGCAGCCAGGCCGTGGCGCCGTAGATCGAGGCGCCGCCCGACTTGTTCGGGAACAGGCCGGCAATCTCGGCATAGGTGAAGGATTGCAGGAAGCCCATGATCATGGACACCGTCCAGATCAGGAAGGCCAGCGTCCCGGTCGTGCCGGCGATGCCGCCGATCGAAAACAGGACCAGCGCCGGAACGCCGCTCGCCACCCAGAAGGCGCCGCGCCAGTCGATATGCCTGAGCAGCTTGCTTTCGGCAGGCTGGTCCAGGACCGTGCTTATGGTGCTCATGTCAGTGACTTCCCCTTTTTGTAAGTGTTCCCCGCCGGCGGTGCCTCGGCTTTGCGAAGCTTGCTCCCCCGGCACAATGTTTGCACGATTCCGGTGTTTCCACTCAGTCGTATTTTTTTCTTAAGAGTGAAGATTGATCCGGCGCGCTTTCACGTCAAGCGTTTTGTGAAGCCATGCACATCACGCTTGCGAAACAGGCCCTTGCCTTCTCCCACAAGGGGGAGAAGGCAAGGGTTGCAATGCTCAGGAGCGTGGTCTGGTCTTCTGCGGATCGTAATGGGCGAAGGCAACGACATGTGCCGGCAGCCTCTTGGCGTGACCGTCGAGCTTGCCGATCTCGACCTCCGTACCAACAGCGGCGTGGGTGACGTCGAGCCGCGCCAGCGCGATGTTCTTGTTCAGCACCGGCGAGCGCATGCCTGACGTGACGACGCCGATCTGGGCGCGTCCGACATGGACGCAGTCGCCATGGCCGACCGCGACATTGCTGTCGATGTCGAGCCCGACCAGTTTGTTCTGCGGGTTTTCCTTGCGCCGGATCAGCGCCTCGCGGCCGATGAAGTCGTCGGTCTTAGTCTTCAGCGGCACGGTAAAGCCGATGCCCGCCTCGAAGGGGTCTGTCTGGTCCGAGAATTCGTAACCGGCGAAGATCAGCCCGGCCTCGATGCGCACCATGTCAAGCGCCTGCAGCCCCATCGGTTTCAGCCCATGCGGCTGGCCGGCTTCCCAGATGGCGTCGAACACTTTCTCGGCGTCGCGCGGATGGCACCAGATCTCGTAGCCGAGTTCGCCGGTGTAGCCGGTGCGCGAGACGACGACCGGAATGCCGTTGCCGCCGCCGATGCGGGCGACAGCGAAGCGGAACCATTCCAGTTCGTCGATCGACGGCTGCAGCGGCGAGGTCCAGATCACCTCACGAAGGATGTCGCGGCTCTTCGGCCCTTGCACGGCGATATTGTGCATCTGGTCTGTCGACGAGCGCACCAGCACGTTGAGGCCGAGTTTTTTCGCCGTCTCGCGCAGCCATTCGCCGGACAGATCATCGCCCCCGACCCAGCGGAAATTGTCCTTGCCGAGCCTGAGCAGCGTGCCGTCGTCGATCATGCCGCCATGCTCGTAGCACATCGCCGAATAGACGACCTGGCCGACGCCGAGTTTCTTGACGTCGCGGGTCAGCGTGTATTGCAGCAGCGCTTCGGAGTCAGGGCCGGTGACCTCGAACTTGCGCAACGGCGACAGGTCCATGATCACCGCGTCCTGGCGGCAGGCCCAGTATTCGGCGATCGGCCCTTCCTTGGCGAAGGAATTGGCCAGCCAATAGCCCCTGTATTCTGAGAAGTCGCGGGTGTGCTTGGCGAAGCTCGAATGAAAGGCGGTCTCGCGGGTCATTTTGGGTTCCGAATCGGGCGTCATGCGTCTGGCGATCGCTCGCGAGAATTTGTGCTGGCCGGAATAGGTCCGCACGTGGATGTCGGTCGGGTCCCAGCCATTGGCCGGCGTCGTATCGTCAGGGCAGGCGGAGGAGACGCAGACGATGTCGGTCAACGCCCTGAGCAGGACATAATCGCCGGGCCGCGACCATGGCTCGTCGGACACCATGACGCCATGCGCGTCGATCGCCGTGTTGAAGAAGAAGTTGATCGCCATCCAGCCCGCGCGGGGATTGACGCCCTTGTCGGCCAGCGCGCGGTTGAAATTCTCGGAGCAGTTGGTGTGGCCGGGGTAGCCGATATCGTCGTAATATTTGGCCGCGCAAGCGAGCGCGAAGGCGTCGTGCCGGCCACAGGTGTCCTGCACCACTTCGACCAGCGGTTCCATGTCCTGGTCGTAGTATTTCGAATGCAGGCCGGGCATCGGATAGCTCGCGCCCATCAGCGTGCGGGTCGTCGTCACGTCGAGCGGATGGTCGAGACCCTTGTCCAGCTTGCGCGCCGAAAAGCACTGGAAGTCGGTGCACTGGCGCCCGTCGACATCGATGATCTGCAGATAGTCGCCGGCCTTGACGAAGTAGGATTCCGCCGTCGCCGAATGGACGCGAAGGTCAAGCACAGGCTCCGCGAGCGGATCGGCAAGCTGTGATCGGGCTGCGGGGCGGATGGTGGCGCGACGCACGATGACGGTGAGAGGTGTTGCCGTGTCGTGGCCATCGACCAGCATCGGCCCCCCGGGCGCGGCAATCAGCAACGCACCATCGCGGGCGACGGCAAAACCTTGCTCCGTACCTGCGGGTGTCGCGCCGCCGAACACGCGCACCGCCTTGGGCTGATCAATCTGCACCTGGCGGCGCTCGAGCCCGCGACGCAGGGAGGCGAGGCTGTCATCGCCCCCGGCCAGCAGTGCCTTGATGCCGGCGGCATTGCTGTTGGATTTTTCACCGAGGATACCAGCATCGGTCGCGCCGGTGCTGTCCCAGGCTAGCAGCTCGCAAGCCTGCCCGCCTTCGACATTGCGCACGCTGATCGTGTCGCCGGCCTCGATGTCGATGAGCACCGCGCCATTGCCCTGGATCGTATAGCGTTCCATGCCCGGCGGCAGAGCGATCTGGCCCGGCCTCAGGATCAGGCTGGGCCTGGGCGGTCCGGCGGCGATGGCGGGGTAGGGCGACTGGCTCATCTCAGCCTTGCGGTTCGAGAAACAAGTTTGCCTGTGTGTGAAATTATTTTAGCGGTAAGAATAGCAGGGGCGTCACGTTTGGCAAGGCGGAGCTGACGTAAAGCTCCCCCTTCTCCCCCTGCGGGAGAAGGTGTCGCCGAAGGCGACGGATGAGGGGTGTTCCAGCGGAGTGAGGCGTTGGCGTTCCCTGCAGCACCCCTCATCCGTCTCGGCGCTATCGCGCCGATCCACCTTCTCCCACAGGGGGAGAAGGAAGAGCCGCTCACAAACGCTGCGCTAGTTCCTCTGAATGCGCGATCGCCACGCCATATTCCGCAGCCGAATCCAGCATCGTGTACCAAAGGCTCTCGGCAAACGTCGCGAACACCAGAACGTTGAACACCGCCAGCCCGTCCGCCCGGTCTGCGCCGCGCCAAAACGTGACACTGGTGTGGTCCATCAAGGTCGCGGCTGCCGCACCAACTGGGAACGCGGTTGGGTGTAAATCGATCGACGAAAGTTTCGCCAGCATCATCCGCGCCTTGTCCCCAGAAATGCTGATCAACACCCGCGCATGCGATTGGTCCGACAGCGAGGCGGAGCCGGAGAATGCCGGCGCCAGCATCTGCGTCGTGTGCTTGCCGCCCTTTGACAGAACGAAGAACTGGTCCGGTCCCGACCAGATCAGCGTGGCGTCCGAGGCCTGGACAACCGTTGGCGCAGTCGGGGCCGCGACGCCAAAATGGGCCTTCGCATCCTTCGCCAGCTCCGCCGCCTTGCCGCGCCGCGCCATCACCTGGACCAAGTCGAAATTGCGGATCTCGGTCAGCGACACGCCGGCTTCGCCCTTCACGCCATACGGCCCGGCAACAAGCGCATGCTCCAGCGGGCTGCGGACCTCCCAGGAAAACTCAACCACGCTGGCGCCCTCCATCTGGATCGTAGAAGACGGGATTGCAGAGCTCGACATCATAGTCCTCGCCACGCAGCGGATCATGTGCGTGGACGATTTCGCCGATGCGTTCGCGGCCGCGTTCGACCAGGCCGAGCCCGATCCACTGGTCCAGTGTTGGCGAGAAGCAGACCGAAGTAACATAGCCCTGGTCGTTGCCGGGGCCCGGTGTCTGCCCATTCGGGATGATATGCGCGCCGGAGCGCAGCCGGCGTGCCTTGTCGGTCGGCTTGATCCCGACCACGACCTGCCGGTCCGGCGCCACCAGCGCCTCGCGGCCGGCCATCACCCTGCCGATGAAATCCTTCTTGGTCGACATCATCTTGCCCAATCCAAGATCGGCCGCGGTCGTCGTGCCGCTCAGCTCCGGTCCGGCGACATGGCCCTTTTCGACACGCATCACGCCAAGCGCTTCGGTGCCATAGGGCGTCACGCCAAACGGCTTTCCGGCCAGCATCAGATTGCGCGCCATGGCATCGCCAAAGCGCGCCGGCACCGAGATCTCGAATGCCATCTCGCCAGAGAACGAAATGCGGAACAGCCGCGCTTTGATGCCGCCGCGCAAGCGCACTTCGCGTGCGCCCATGAACGGAAAACCTTCGTTGGAAAGGTCTTCGGCCGGATCGACGATTTCCTTGAGCAGGTCCCGCGCTTTCGGTCCGGCAATCGAGAATTGCGCCCATTGATCGGACACCGACGTCAACTGGACGTCGAGTTCGGGAAACAGCACCTGTCGGCAGAATTCGAGATGCTGCATCACCAGCCCGGCCTTGGCCGTGGTTGTCGTCAGGAAATAATGATCCTCGGCCAGCCGCGACGTGGTGCCGTCGTCATAGACGATGCCGTCCTCGCGCAGCATCAGCCCGTAGCGCGCCCTGCCGACGGCGAGGTTGGAGAAGGTGTTGATGTAGACGCGGTCGAGGAAGGCGCCGGCATCCGGGCCATGCACGTCGATCTTGCCGAGCGTCGAGACATCACAGAAGCCGACGCCCGAGCGCACTGCCTTGACCTCGCGCGTCACCGATTCCAGCCAGTCCTTCTCGCCGGCGCGAGGGTACCATTGCGCGCGCTTCCAGAGGCCGGTGTCGACGAAGATGGCGCCCTGTTCGGCGGCCCAGTGATGCGACGGCGTCAGCCGCGTCGCATGGAAAGTCTCGTCGCGATGATGACCGGCGAAGGCGCCGATGGCGACGGGCACGTAAGGCGGCCTGTAGATCGTCGTGCCGGTCTCGGGAATGGATCGGCCGCTCACCGCCGCCATGATGGCAAGGCCGGCGACGTTGGAGGTCTTGCCCTGGTCGGTCGCCATGCCGAGCGTCGTGTAGCGCTTCAGGTGCTCGACAGATTCGAACCCTTCGCGCTGGGCGAGTTCGATGTCTGAGGCCGTGACATCGTGCTGCTGGTCGACGAACGCCTTGCCCTTGCCGTTAACGTGCCAGAGCGGTGTCAGCGAGAAAGCCTCGTCGTCGCCGATCGGCGCGGAGCCTGGCTTGCCGCTGCGCCCGGCATCGAACGCGGCCGTTGCGCCAGCGGCGAACCCTTCGGCCAGGCAGGCGCCGAGCCCGAAAGCGCCGGCAGCGGCGCCGGCGGCGACCATGCCGGGAGGCGCGCCGTCGGGTACGAAAGCTGCAATATCGTCCCGCCATTTCGGCCGGCCGCGATGATAGGAGGTCAGCCCGACCGCCGGGTTCCAGCCGCCGGAAACAGCGAGCCCGTCCGCCTCGACCTCGGCGCGCGCGCCGCCGGTCAGCGACACCGCGATTTTCCGCACGCCATCCTTGCCGCCGTCGATGCCGCTGACGGCGCCATGCAGCACCGGGAAGCCGCCCTTGGATGCCAACGAACGGTGGGCCGGAGATACATCGGCCCGCGCGTCGATCACCGCCGCGATCTGCAGTCCGGCGCCGAGAGCCGCCTCGACCGTGCGCCAGCCATCCTCATTGTTGGTGAACAGCGCGATGCGCTTTGCCGGTGCTGCCGCGTAGCGCGTGACATAGGTCCGCATCGCGGAGGCCATCATCACGCCCGGCGTGTCATTGCCGGCAAAGACGATCGGCCGTTCGATGGCGCCTGCGGCGACGACACAGCGCTTGGCCACGATCCGCCACAAGCGCTGGCGCACCTCATGCTGCGGCGGCGAGGGCAGATGATCGTTGACCCGCTCGATCGCGCCATAGGTGCCGCCGTCATAGACGCCGAACAGTGTCGTGCGGGTCATGATGCGGACGTCGGGCATGTCGGCCAATTCCGCCAGCGTCTTCGACAGCCACTCGGCCGCCGGCATGCCATCGATCGTGCCGCCATCCGACAGCAGGCGGCCGCCAGGGACGAAATCCTCTTCGCACAGGATGACGCGGGCACCAGCGCGGCCGGCAGCCAGTGCCGCCGCCAGGCCGGTCGGGCCGGAACCGGCGATCAGCACGTCGCAATGCGCCCAGGCCTTGTCGTAGTGGTCGGGATCGGCAACGCCAGCTGCACGTCCAAGGCCGGCGGCGCGGCGGATCGCTGGCTCGTAGATCGCTTCCCAGAACTTGGCCGGCCACATGAAGGTCTTGTAGTAGAAGCCGGCGACGAAGATCGGCGCGAACAATTGGTTCACCGACATCACATCATGGCGCAGCGACGGCCAGCGGTTCTGGCTGGCGGCCTCGAGCCCTTCATAGAGCTCGGCCGTCGTTGCCTTGGTGTTCGGCTCGCGGCGTGCGCCCGTGCGCAGTTCGACTAGTGCGTTGGGCTCTTCCGAACCTGCGGTCAGGATGCCGCGCGGGCGGTGATATTTGAACGAGCGGCCGACCAGCTTGACGCCATTGGCGACCAGCGCCGAGGCCAGCGTGTCGCCCTGGAAGCCGGAAAAGCTCTTGCCGTCGAAGCGGAAATTCAGCGACTGCGAGCGGTCGATGAGGCCGCCGGATGCGAGGCGATGCGATTGAGAGGTCACGATGTTCAGCCTCTCATCGATTTGATGTCATGGCGAAGGCCAGCGCTGCCCCCCATCGCCCTGCCGGGCACTTCTCCCCGTATAGGGACGGGCAGAAGGGGGCTGGCCGCTATGCCGGCTCCCTTCTTGTAACGCCGGTGATTGGCGAAAGCATTGGCGAGAGCGCCCCTCTCCCCGTCCTTGTACGGGGAGAGGATGCCGGCAAGCAGGTGAGGGGCAGCGCTGAAGTGGCGAGAATAGCTCATTTCCCAACCTGCCTCGCACCAACACCCGCCGCCGCCTCAACCGAAGAAATCTCGTGCGTCAGCGTGTTGCGGCTGATCTTTAGCCAGGCCCGGCAGCCGCCGCCATGATACCAGTGTTCACGGGTGTCACCGGCGATGTTGTCGCGCAGATAGACGTAGTCGAAGACCTCGTCTTCCGAAGCGCCGGCCACTGGGCGCACTGGCTTGGCATCGCCGAGATAAGTAAACTCGCCGAGTTCGCGTTCACCGCAGAAGGGACAGACAATACGCATGTGACCGTCCTCAGTGAAGGTTCGGTTGGGCGCCCTGGCCCTTTTCGTCTATCACGGCACCGGTCCGGAACCGGTCGAGGCGGAACCGTGCCGCCTCCTTGTGGGATTCTTCGCGAGCCAGGAGGTGTGCAAAGACGAAGCCCGAGCCGGGCGTCGCCTTGAAGCCGCCATAGCACCAGCCTGCATTGAGATAGAGCCCGTCCACCGGCGTCTTGTCGATGATCGGCGAACCGTCCATCGACATGTCCATGATGCCGCCCCACTGGCGCAGCAGGCGCACGCGGCCGATCATCGGCATCAGCGCCATGCCGCCCTCGCAGACATCCTCCATGACCGGCAGGTTGCCGCGCTGGGCGTAGGAATTATAGCCATCGATGTCGCCGCCGAAGACCAGCCCGCCCTTGTCCGACTGGCTGACATAGAAATGGCCGGCGCCGAAGGTCATGACACCCGGGATGAGCGGCTTGATCGCCTCGGAGACGAAGGCCTGCAGCACATGGCTTTCGATCGGCAGGCGCAAGCCGGCCATCGCCGCGACGCGCGAGGAGGAACCAGCCACCGCCATGCCGACCTTGCCGGCGCCGATCTTGCCGCGCGAGGTCTCGACGCCGGTCACCTTGCCGTTGGCGTCACGGACAAAGCCCGTCACCTCGCAGTTCTGGATGATATCGACGCCGAGCGCGCTTGCCGCATGGGCATAGCCCCAGACCACGGCATCGTGCCGTGCCGTGCCGCCGCGCCGCTGCAGCAATCCGCCCTGCACGGGAAAACGCGCATTGTCGTAGTTCAGGAACGGGATCATCTTCTTGACCGCGGCGAGGTCGAGCAGTTCGGCATCGATGCCGTTGATGCGCATGGTGTTGCCGCGCCGCGCATAGGCGTCGCGCTGTGCGTCGGAATGGTAGAGGTTGATGACGCCGCGCTGGCTGACCATCGTGTTGTAGTTGAGGTCCTGCTCCATCCGCTCCCACAGCTTCATCGACAATTCGTAGAAGCCGGTATTGCCGGGCAGGCCGTAATTGGAACGGATGATGGTGGTGTTGCGGCCGGCATTGCCGGAGCCGATCCAGCCCTTTTCGAGCACGGCGACATTCCTGATGCCGTATTCGCTGGCGAGGAACCATGCGGTGGCAAGGCCATGGCCGCCCCCACCGATGATCACCACGTCATAGCGGTCCTTCGGCGTGGCATCGCGCCAGGTGCGCTGCCAGTTCTTGTGGCCGGAGAGGGCAGCACGGGCGAGCGAGAAGATCGAGTATTTCATTGCGTCATTCCAAGGCCGCTCGCCCTACGCCGGATTCTTTTTTGACGCATCGGATTTACCCGAAAACCGCTTCACACTTTTCGGTCCGATGCTTCTAGATATCCAGCGTGTGGTCGCGCTCCCATTGCGTGAAGTGCGAAGCATAGGAATTCCATTCCTGATGCTTCAGCTTTAGGTATGCCGACGAAAATTCCTCACCCAGCGCCGCCTTGAGCGATTTGTCGTTGTCGAACTCGCGCAGCGCGTCGAGCAGGTTGAGCGGCAGCTTCGGTGCGTCCGTGACGGTATGGCCGAGCTGGTACATGTCGATGTCGTAGCGCTTGCCCGGATCGGCCTTGGAGCGGATGCCGTCGAGACCGGCGGCGATGATGACGGCTTGCAGCAAATAGGGGTTGGCCGCGCCGTCGGGCAGGCGCAGTTCGAAGCGGCCGGGTCCCGGCACGCGCACCATGTGGGTGCGGTTGTTGCCGGTCCAGGTCACCGTGTTCGGCGCCCAGGTCGCGCCCGAGATGGTGCGCGGCGCGTTGATGCGCTTATAGGAATTGACCGTCGGATTGGTGATCGCGGCAAGCGCCGAGGCGTGCTTCATGATGCCGCCGAGGAAGTTTTTGCCCTTGGCCGACAGGCCGAGTTCCATCGAGTTATCGGCGAACACATTGGTCTTGCCAGTCTCGTCCCACACCGAGATATGGGCATGGCAGCCATTGCCGGTCAGCCCCTGGAAAGGCTTTGGCATGAAGGTCGCGCGCAGGCCGTGCTTTTCCGCGATCGACTTGACCATGAACTTGAAGAAGGAGTGCTTGTCGGCGGTCGCCAGCGCATCGTCGAAGGCCCAATTCATCTCGAACTGGCCGTTGGCATCCTCGTGATCGTTTTGATAGGCGCCCCAGCCGAGCGCCAGCATGTGATCGCAGATCTCGGCGATGACATCGTAGCGCCGCATCACCGCTTGCTGGTCGTAGCAGGGTTTCGAGGCCGTGTCGTATTCGTCGGAAATCGTTTTGCCGTCGGGCGAGATCAGGAAGAACTCGGCCTCGACGCCGGTCTTCACATGCATGCCGTCGCTGGCGGCTTCCGTGATCAATCGCTTCAGTGTGTTGCGCGGCGCCTGGTCGACCTGCTTGTCGTCCATGATGCAGTTGGCGGCGACCCAGGCGACTTCGGGCTTCCACGGCAGCTGGATCACCGAGGCGGGATCGGGAACCGCCAGCATGTCGGGATGCGCCGGCGTCAGGTCGAGCCATGTGGCGAACCCGGCAAAGCCGGCGCCATCCTTCTGCATGTCGGCGATTGCCTGCGCCGGCACCAGCTTGGCGCGCTGCCCACTGAACAGGTCGGTGTAGGAAATCATGAAATATTTGACGTTTTTCGCCCTTGCGAATTCTGCAAGATCAGCTGTCACGGAAGTTCCCCATTTTGTCGATTGTTGGCCCTAGAGCATATGGCCTTCGGCCCTTCGTTGATTAGAAGCCGTTCTTCCCCGGTATCCAGTTGGTGCCGGCCAGCGGCACGCCGGCCATGGCGGCTGCCTCGATCGTCAGCGCAACGAGGTCCTCGGGTTCGAGATTGTGCAGGCTGTTCTTGCCGCAGGCACGGGCGATGGTCTGGGCCTCCAGCGTCATCACCTTGAGGTAGTTCGCCAGCCGGCGGCCGGCGGCGACCGGATCGACCCGCTTCATCAGTTCCGGGTCCTGCGTGGTGATGCCGGCCGGGTCGCGGCCCTCATGCCAGTCGTCATAGGCGCCGGCCGTCGTGCCGAGCTCGTTGTACTCCGCCTCCCAGCGCGGATCATTGTCGCCGAGCGCGACAAGTGCTGCCGTGCCGATCGAGACCGCATCGACGCCCAATGCGAGCGCCTTGGCGACATCGGCGCCGTTGCGGATGCCGCCCGAGACAATCAGCTGCACCTTGCGGTGCATGCCCAGATCCTGCAGCGCCTGCACCGCCGGCCTGATACAGGCAAGCGTCGGCTGGCCGACATTCTCGATAAACACTTCCTGCGTGGCGGCGGTGCCGCCCTGCATGCCGTCGACGACGACGACATCGGCGCCGGCCTTCACCGCAAGCGCTGTGTCGTAATAGGGCCGGGCGCCGCCGACCTTGACGTAGATCGGTTTTTCCCAGTCGGTGATTTCGCGCAATTCCAGGATCTTGATCTCGAGATCGTCGGGGCCGGTCCAGTCGGGGTGACGCGAGGCCGAGCGCTGGTCGATGCCTTTCGGCAGCGTGCGCATCTCGGCGACGCGGTCGGAAATCTTCTGGCCAAGCAGCATGCCGCCACCGCCTGGCTTGGCGCCCTGGCCGACGACGACTTCGATCGCGTCGGCGCGGCGCAGGTCACGCAGGTTCATGCCATAGCGGGACGGCAGATATTGATAGACCAGCTGCTTGGAATGGCCGCGTTCCTCCTCGGTCATGCCGCCGTCGCCTGTGGTGGTCGAGGTGCCGGACAGCGTCGCGCCGCGCCCAAGCGCTTCCTTGGCCGGACCGGAAAGCGAGCCGAAGCTCATGCCGGCGATGGTGATCGGGATTTTCAGCTCGATCGGCTTCTTGGCATGACGCGAACCCAGCACCACGCTGGTGTCGCAGCGTTCGCGATAGCCTTCGAGCGGATAGCGCGAGATCGAGGCGCCCAGGAACAGGAGGTCGTCGAAATGCGGCAGCTTGCGCTTGGCGCCGGCGCCACGGATATCATAGATGCCGGTCGCCGCGGCGCGGCGGATTTCGGAAAGCGTGTAGTCGTCGAAGGTCGCGGATTTGCGCGGCGTCGTCGGCGGGTTGCGATAGGTCATGCTGCCTCAATACGCGTCGGCGTTGTCGATATTGAAATTGTAGAGCGTGCGCGCCGAGCCATAGCGCTTGAACTCAGACGGCTTGACGCCGGTGACGCCGGCGCGGTCGAGCAGCCCCTGCAGCAATTGCAGATGTTCGGGCCGCATCTCCTTGGGGATGCAGTCGGCGCCCAGGCTGCCGACGTTGCCGCGCACGAACAGGCGCGCCTCGTAGATGGAATCGCCCAGCGCGTCGCCGGCATCGCCCAACACCACCAGATTGCCGGATTGTGCCATGAAGGCCGACATATGGCCGATATTGCCGTGCACGACGATGTCGATGCCCTTCATCGAGATGCCGCAGCGCGACGAAGCATTGCCCTCGATGACCAGCAGGCCACCCTTGCCGGTGGCGCCGGCATACTGGCTGGCATCTCCCTTGATGGTGATCGAGCCCGACATCATGTTCTCGCCGACGCCGGGGCCGGCCGAGCCATGCACGGTGATGGCGCTGCCGGAGTTCATACCGCCGCAATAGTAGCCGACGCTGCCGCGCACATCGATGGTGACAGGCTGGTCGACGCCTACGGCGACGGAATGGCTGCCTTTCGGGTTCAACACTTCCCACGCGGTCTCGTTCGAGCCGGGAGCCAGATTGTGCAGCGCCTGGTTGAGCTCGCGCAGTGACATCTGGTCGAGATCGAACACCCGAGAGGCGTGGTCGCTCGCCGCCGTCTTTGAAAGGTTAATTGCCGGCATGAATTCAATGCTCCCAGAAATAGACGGTTGCGGGTTCCGGTTCCCAGACCCTCGCATTGTCTATGCCGGGTAGTTTGGTCAGCGCGCGATATTCCGAACCGAAGGCCACGTACTGGTCGGTCTCGGCCATCACGGCGGGCTTGCAGGCGATCGGATCGCGCACCACGCCAAAGCCGTTCTTGGTGCCGACGACGAAGGTGAAGAAGCCGTCGAGGTCGGAGAGCGTACCCTCCAGCGCCTCGCCCAGGTTCTTGCCATGCGCCATCTGCGATGAGAGATAGGCGGCCGCCACCTCGGTATCGTTCTCGGTCTCGAATTTCATGCCTTCGCGGATCAACTCGCGGCGGACATTGTTGTGGTTGGACAGCGAGCCATTGTGCACCAGGCACTGGTCGGCACCGGTCGAGAACGGGTGCGCGCCCATCGTCGTCACCGCCGATTCCGTCGCCATGCGGGTGTGGCCGATGCCATGCGTGCCGGTCATCTTGCGGACGTCGAAGCGGTCGACGACCGCTTCCGGCAGGCCGACTTCCTTGTAGATCTCGACGACGTCGCCGGCGCCCATGATGCGAATATCTGGACGCAGGGCCTGGATGGCCTCGCGTGCTTGGTCGATCTTGGCGGGCTCGGTCCTGACGACGGCGTGAGTCGATTTCACGGCGATCTTCACCGGCGCGCCGATAGCCTTGGCAAGGTCGGCTTCAAGGCCGCAGAAATCATGTTCCGGCTTGGCTGACTGGATGGTGATCTTGGCCTCGTTGCCTGACGGCGCGCCATAGATTGCAATGCCTGCGCTGTCGGGGCCGCGATCGCTGAGCGATACCAGCATTTCCGACAGCATCGCGCCGAGCTTCGGCTCCAGCGCCTTGTCCTTCAAGAAAAGTCCGACGATTCCGCACATGTCAGCCTCCCGACGTTTGTGGCTCCGAAATGATGTATCGAATGAATGTCTCAAATTCAATCGTATGAAAAAAATTTTCCTCTAGTTACACATGCGGCGCAATGCCGCCTTGCGGGTCATCGCCTCTGTCGCGGGTCTTGTGAACCCAAAGCGCATGGCGGACCCGGGCGAGTTTGTAGGCGTCGAGGATGGACAGCGCGTAGATCAGGACGCCGCCGGCATGGCGGCCGATGAAGCTGGCGTCGGGCGGCGCGATCTTGGCGGTCACCCACGCCAGGATCACCATGAAGAAGAGAAACTGCAGGCCACGCACCGGCACGCCGAGAATGACATGTCCACTTGCCGGCAACAGGATTGCGGCGCCGAGAACAAGGTAGGGATTGGTCGGGGCGGAAATGGTGGTGGAGTCGGTCATGCGGCCTGCCGTTCATGTCTGTTGATGGCGTCGCGAAGCGCCGACATCGACACCAGCAGCCTTTCGATCAGCGCCGGATCGAGTGCCGTGCCGCCAAATTCGGCCTGCCGGAAAACACCGTAACGGGCGCGCTCGGCCTCGGCCAGCAGCCAGACGATGCGAACCCCGTTCGGCGTGATCAGCAATTCCTTGGCGCGTCCTTCGGTGAAGATCTCGATATGGCTGGCGATGAGGCTCTGCGGAAAACGCGCGCCTCTCTTGTCGGTGCGCAGGATTGCCTCGGCTGGAAATCCAGGAGCCTTGGGCAGCGTATGCTCGAGGTGATCGAAATTGGAGAACGTCGTCGGCGAGCCTGGCCGCATCATCATGTCGAAAGTGGCTGGGACCGCGACCTCTTCTGTGAGCGAGACGCTGAGCCAGCGCGCCGGCAGCTTTCTCGTCGCCAGCGTATCGACGATGGTGCGCAGCTGAACGCGCTGGCCGTTCCACGAGCCTTCCCAGGTGATGACGCCGACGGTGCCGTCCGAGACATTGGCCGCGTCGGCAATGACGGCGCGAACGCGGGCCTCTTCGCCGGCGAGCGCCGCCAAATCTCTCTTGCGGCTGCGGCGCGCCAGCCACGCAAGGTGAAGGACGAGAACCAGGACAATTACCCCGGCGAGCAGTGCTGACGTCACCTCGGACATGTTGTCATGCCAGGTCCGCCCGGGATCCGGACGGACCTTCTCCCATCAATAGCCCTGCGGTTTTGGCCACGGCATGGTGAACTGTTCGCCGCGCCGCACGAATTTGTAGCGGTAGAAATGGAACCACAGCGAGATCAGGAAGTAGAAGGCGACCATGGCGATCAGCTGCGAGCCGAAGCCGAGGAAGATGGCGAAGAAGGTCACCACGCACAGGCAGAACAGCACGATCGCCGGCAGCGGATGGAAGGGGTGGGTGTAGCCGCGGCGGATCGAGCCAAGCGGCCACTTCTTGCGGAACATCATGATGTTGATGCTCATGAAAGTGTATTGCAGCACGCCCGACAGGATCGAGAAGGTGATCGCCTGGTTGAGGTCGGCGATGAAGGCGAAGGCCAGCGCGATCGGCAGCAGGAACAGGATCGAACGGTAGGGTGTACGGTATTTCGGATGCACGGCCGAGAACCAGCTCGGCAGATAGCGGTCGCGGCCAAGCGAGAACCACGCGCGCGCCGCATCGTTGATGCAGCCATTGGCGGAGGCGAGTGCTGCAAGCAGCGTGGCGACGAACAACAGGTTTTCCAGCAGCGGGCTGCCGGTCAGCTTGCCCGCGTCCCATAGCGGGTAATAGGTGATGCCGAGATATTCCCAGGGCATCAGCGAGGCGCAGACATACCAGGTCATGGCGGCCGCGATCAGAAGCGTGATCATGCCGGCCATCGTTCCGTAGGGCAGCGAGCGGGCTGGCGAGCGCACTTCCTCGGCGGCCTGCGTCGTGCCTTCGATGCCGAGATAATACCAGATGCCGAACTGGAAGGCGGCGATGACGCCGATCCAGCCATAGGGCAGCGCATTGCCGGGCGTGACCAGCTCGTTGAGCTTCAGCACCGCCCCTTGAGTCCACGGGCTGACCGAGAAGAACAGGATGACGATCGAGATATAGGCGATCGCGGTGATGACGAAATTGACGTTGAGCGTCATCAGCACGCCGCGGTAGTTCAGCCATGCCAGCACCACGATGGTGGCGGCGATGAAGGAATTGTGGGTGAGCCCTTCGACGCCGGCCTTGGCGACGATGGTGTCGCCAAGCAGGATGGCATCGGACACTTCCAGCATCGTATAGGCAAAGACCAGGAACAGCGCGACGTTGAAGGCCATCAGCGGTCCGACGATGTGCTTGGCCTGCGCATACTGGCCGCCGGCGGCGGCGACCGTCGACGTCACCTCGGAATCGATCATGGCGACCGAGGTGTAGAGCAACCCGACCACCCAGCAGACGATCAAGGCTGCCAGCGCGCCGCCCTTGTCGGCGGAGAAGTTCCAGCCGGTGAATTCGCCGACCAGGACGATGCCGACGCCGAGCGCCCAGACATGGGCCGGGCCGAGTACCCTCAGCAGCGATACCCGGTCGCCGTGAATGGTGGTGGTGATGGTATTCTCAACCGCGGCGGTCATCGATCAATCCCCACTCAGATACGGTGTTTTTCGGAGACGGCTTCAAGCTCGCCTTCGCGCGACGAGGTCAGAACGTCCTCGGAGTAGGTCGTATCGACCTTGAACCAGTCGTAAAGCATCCACAGCGCGAGCACGATCGAGATGCCCCAGCATGCGTAAGAGAGTGCCACCCACATGATCGTGCCCCCAATTGCTCGTCGTCGAAACTTTTATTTGTCGTCGAACTTCTCGTTGATGACATCGCGATATTCGCGGTCGGATGCCCGGAACAAGAACACGAAATAGCCGATCAGGACCGCTGCCATGACGATCAGCGTCGGCCAGTCGATGATGTAGTGGAAGCGGTTCTGGATGATGTCGTGCGCGGTCTCCGGCGTATAGCCGAGCTTTTCCCAGATTGAAGCCATGGTCGGATTCTGGCCGAGCGCTTCCCATGTCTTGGCGTCGAGCGCGTCGATGGATTTCGCGGCACCGGCAAGGCCGAGCTTCAGCGGCAGCCACAAGGCCACGAAGATGGCGACCACAACGACGGCGATATCGAAGACTTGCCCGGCCTTGCTCTGCTCCGGCGGCGTGTAGCGCGGCATGTTCTTGATCCTCAGGAGTTGCTGTTGCGGGCCGCGTCGGCGTTCTTGATGTCGAGCCCGTAGATGAATTCCTTGTCTTCCTTGTAGTGTTTGACCATCGCCAGGATGGCGGCCGTGTTGAAGATCAGCACGGCGGCGGCGGCAATCGCGACGACGGCCTTGATGCCGCCGTGCGGAATGTATGGCCATGTCATGAAAAGGACGAAGAGGATCGTCGCCCATAGGCAGATGATCAGTAGCGCGGATCCGCGCAAGTCGGAACGATACAGCGCCTCGATGCGCGGCTGCAGGTCTGACATCGGTTTTCCCCTTTTTCCGGCGAACGGTCTCCAATTCCTCCGCGCGCCGCTCTCTTTCAAGAGAGTGAAATTTTTTTCATAAATTCAGGCCGATTTCCGCAATTGTCAAGACGAATTTACGCAGAGTTAACCGTTTGGTTGGGTCGGTCGATTTTGCCTGACAATGAAATTATTTGCATTCAGGGGATTGCGGCTCTCCCGCGTTTGCGGTCAATATTCAACCCAAAGCTCCGGCCTCCGCGCCAAGGAGCGGGGAACAATGGATTTTTGAACGGAGGACGAGCGGATGACGGCATCCTGGAGATTTTCGACCCTGGCGGATCGCCATCGCGTGCTGGGTTCGAAGCTCGAAGACTGGAGCGGCATGGGGACCGCCTGGACCTACGATAAGGACGCCGACGAGGAATACACCGCCATCCGCACCAAGGCTGGGCTGATGGATGTGTCGGGCCTCAAGAAGGTCCACATCACCGGGCCGCACGCCTCGCATCTCATCGATCTTGCCACCACGCGCGATGTCGAAAAGATCTATCCCGGCAAATCGGCCTATGCCTGCATGCTGAACGAGGCGGGAAAGTTTACCGACGACTGCATCCTCTACCGCACCGGACCGAACGCCTGGATGGTGGTGCACGGCTCGGGCACTGGCCATGAGGAATTGCAGCGCGCCGCGATGGGCAGGGACGTGTCGTTGCGCTTCGACGACAATCTGCATGATTTGTCGCTGCAGGGGCCGGCCGCGGTCGACTATCTCGCCAAGCATGTTCCGGGCATCCGTGATCTCAACTACTTCCATCACATGCAGACGCAGCTGTTCGGCTTTCCGGTGATGATTTCGCGCACCGGCTACACCGGCGAGCGTGGCTACGAGATCTTCTGCCGCGGCCAGGATGCAGGCACGATCTGGGACAGGATCCTCGAGGAGGGCAAGAGCGCCGGCATCATTCCCTGCCGCTTCACCACGCTCGACATGCTGCGGGTGGAAAGTTATCTGCTCTTCTACCCCTACGACAATTCGCAAAAATACCCGTTCGAGAACGAAGGCCCCGGCGACACGTTGTGGGAACTCGGCCTCGACTTCACCGTCAGCCCGGGCAAGACCGGTTTCCGCGGCGCCGAGGAGCACTATCGCCTGAAGGGCAAGCAGCGCTTCAAGATTTATGGCGTGCTGCTCGACGGCAAGGAGCCGGCGGACGAGGGCGCGCCGGTCTATCGCGACGGCAAAAAGGTCGGCGTGGTGACCTGCGCCATGTATTCGCCGCTGGTCGAGAAATCGATGGGCATCGCCCGCCTCGACGTCGACTGCGCCGTCAAGGACACCAGACTCGAGATCCGCAACAAGAGCGGATCGATCAAGGCGACGGCGCAGCCATTGCCGTTCGATGATCCCAAGAAGACCAAGCGCACGGCGAAAGGCTGAGGCACAATCAACAGCGAGGGATTCGAGGCACGAAGACGTAAATGGCAGCCAAAAGCATCATCAGCCGGCCGGTCTACGGAACGCTTTCTCCGCAGCCCGGCAAGCACCATCTTTTCATCGCCGATGCCGAAGGGGCGCTCGCTATTTCAGACATGGCCGCAAGAGCCCCGGCCGGGTTTTTCGACGATGCCGAGATCGTCTTCATCCCCGGTCCCGATGGCAAGCACGTCGCCGCCCTTGAGGCGCTGAAGCCGGCGCAGTTCCACCAGGCGCCGTCCTTCGCCAGCCTGCTGCCGAGGCTCAGGCATACCTTGGCCAACGCGCATATGGGCCTGCGCCTCTACCTCGCCGGCACCGAAGGCCTGATCGGCCAGGCGATGCAGGTGGCGCTGGAAGCCGGAATCGACCACACTTCGATGCAAACAGAACATCGCGGCTCGCTGGCACGGCGCATGCAGTGCGTCCATTGCAAGGGCATCACCGAGAACGTGACGACGCAGCCGGCGACCTGCGCGCATTGCGGCCTGCTGCTTCTGGTGCGCGATCATTATTCCCGGCGCCTCGCCGCCTTCCAGGGCGTCTGCATCAATGCCGAGGATCGCTCGGAAATTCCTCCAATGGAGGAGGCTTTCCCATGAGCACCGGCACCACCAAGCTCGATGTCGTGGTCAGCGATGTCGTCCCGGTCAACGACCTCGTCACCCGTTTCCATTTCCGGCGGCGCGACGGTGAATTGCTGCCGACCTTCTCCGGCGGCGCCCATGTCGTGGTCGAGATGCGCGATGGCGAGCGCACAAGGCTCAATCCCTATTCGTTGATGGGCTCGCCGCTCGACACACGCGAGTACACGATCTCGGTGCGCCGCGACGATGTCGGCCGTGGCGGCTCGCTGTTCATGCACCGCAATGTCAGGCCGGGCCTGGAGATGGTGATCAGCTATCCCGTCAATTTGTTCTCGCTCGACCTCAGGGCGAAGAAACATCTGATGCTGGCCGGCGGCATCGGCATCACGCCGTTCATGGCGCAGACCGCGCAGCTGGCGGGAGAGGGCGGCAATTTCGAACTGCACTACACCTGCCGCACCGCCTCGCTCGGCACCTATGCCGATGTCCTGCGGCAGCGCTACGGTCGCAGGGTCCAGCTCTATCACGACGACCGCGAGGAGCGCATCGATCTCGACCGGCTCTTGTCTTCGCAGCCGCTTGGCACGCATCTCTACGTCTGTGGCCCGGCCGGCATGATAAAGTGGGTGCGCGACCGCGCGGCAAGCCTGGGCTGGCCCTCGGAGACCGTGCATTTCGAGCATTTCGCGGCACCCCAGCCCGGCTTGCCCTTCGATGTGACTCTGGCCGTCAGCGGCAAGGCGATCCGGGTCGGCGAGCAGCAGAGCCTCTTGGAAGCAATCGAGGCGGCCGGCGTCGATCCGCCCTATCTCTGCCGCGGCGGCGTCTGCGGCCAGTGCGAGACCAATGTCATCTCATCCGACGGCAAGTTCATTCACAACGACCACTGGCTGAGCGAGGAAGACCACCGCTCCGGCTGCAAGATCATGCCGTGCGTCTCGCGCTTCGAGGGCCGGTCGCTGGTCTTGGAAAGATAGGAGGCGAAGATGGGCATCACCTTTCGCAAGGAAACGTTCCGCGACGACTTCACCTTCAAGAACAGCCCTGAGCACATCAGGCGGTTCCCATTTCCGTTCCACGAAGACAGCTACATGTACGCCGTCAACATCGAGCCGCATGTCGTGGGTCCGAAGGGCAGCGTGCTGGAGAACCTGATCGACGTCGACGAGCACTATGTCGCCGAGATGCAGGACCGCGCGCTGGTGCTGGCCGAGGATCCGCTGCGCTGCCAGTCGCTGCCGCACATGACGCTGGCCGGCTGGGACCTGCTGGAACTCCTGATGGAGCAGCAGGCGTTGGGCTATCCCGAACATTTCACCCTGACCCGCAACGGCGACCGCTGGCGCTGGATCAACCGGCCGCTCGGCATCGACGACACCTTCACCTTCGGCGACACCTCGACGCTGCCTTACGGGCCGATGGAATACATCACCCGCCAGAGCCAGGGCGATTTCTGCATCCTCGACCAGCGCGACGGCAATCTGTGGATGGATGCCGGCATGGTCACCACCCAGGCCGATTGGTCGCTCGACTTCGACATCGGCATGAATTTCTTCGAGTGGCACGCGCCGGTGCCGCTGGCGCACGAGAAAGGGATTTTCGTCAGGGCGCTGAAGTTTCTCACCAACATCCAGCAGGGCAAGCCGGCAAGGCGGCTGAACTGGACGATGACCATCAATCCGCGCCTCGACACCAGCCCGGAGAACTACCACAAATGGGGTCCGGACCGGGCGACGGTGACGCCGGAGAATGTCGGCGACAAGGTGCATCTGCGGGTTGAGTTGCAAAGCTTCTGGCGCCTGCCACGCTCGAACGGCATCGTCTTCCCGATCCGCTGCTATCTGATCAAGATGGACGAGTTGGTGACACAGCCGAAATGGGCACGCCGCCTGCACCGCGTCATCCGCGAGCTGCCCGATGAACTGGCCAACTACAAGGGCCTGACGCGGTATAGGCCGACGCTGGTGGAGTGGCTGTCAAAGCTGGATGATGGGAGCCCGACGAGCGCGGGGTTTGGCCCGGATTGAATAACTGATGTCGGCGCTGCCCCAAATCAGCCAATCTCCCCCCAAGAGGGGGAGATGCCCGGCAGGGCAGAGGGGGGGCGCCGTAGAGCGCCGGCCCTGCCCAATGTCCCGCTTCCGCGATGCTCACGACGCGTCGCTTAGCCCAGCCACAATCACGACGTGCTGGCAGACATTGTCGATATCGCGAATGACATCGTCGTTCCAGAAGCGCAGGACCGTCCAGCCAAGCGCTTCAAACTTGGCGGTTCTTACAGCGTCCGATTCCGACGTTTCCGCCTGGCCATGCTGGACCCATCAAGCTCGATGATCAGCTTTTTATCCGGGCATGCAAAATCGGCGATATGGCCAGCGATAGGCATCTGGCGCCGAAACCCCAGTCCCATCAGCCTGTGTGCCCTGATCGCGTTCCAAAGCTTGAGTTCGGCATCGGTCATCACCTTGCGCATCCTGCGTGAATTGCGGCGATTGTTGGCGGACACCAGATTATGCGTCATCGCGGTTCGCCCCCCTCTGTCCTGCCGGACATCTCCCCCTCAAGGGGGGAGATCGAATGTCACTTCGGCCTTCGCCAACCGTCAATGCTGCAAAAGAGACCGTCGCGAGCCGCCGATCCTCCCGGGACCATGGGAAGATCGAGCTCCGCTCAACCCGCGCTCTGTGGATAGCAAATAATCGACAGGTACCGCATCGGCAGCTTCGTCAGCTGCTCCGGCCCATGCGGCGCATCGGCGTCGAAGAACAGGCTGTCGCCGGGTTTCATCGGGTAGAGGTTGCTGCCGTGCCGGTACACGACTTCGCCCTCCAGCATGTAGAGGAACTCCATGCCCTCGTGCTGGAAGGTCGGGAACACATCGGAATCCTCGGTCAGCGTGATCAGATAGGGCTCGACGACGACGCCGCTGGTGTTGGAGCCGATATGGCCGAGCAGATTGTACTGGTGGCCGGCGCGGGTGCCGCGGCGCTCGACGTCCAACCCCTGGCCGGCCTTGACGAAGACCGCACTGCGCTCCTCCTCGAAGCGGCGGAAGAAGGCTGTCACCGGAACGCCGAGCGCGCGTGACAGCGCCTGCAAGGTGGTCAGTGACGGCGAGGTGATGCCGTTCTCGATCTTCGACAGCATGCCGAGCGAAATGTCGGTGGCGACCGCCAGATCGGCGACCGTGATGCCAAGCTTCTTGCGGAACGCCCGCACCTCGCGGCCGATCGCCACCTCCAGCACTTTCTCGCGGGTGTCGCGAATGGCATGCGGGTTTTGCGTCAGCGGCGCCCGGATGGTCTTGCCGTCCGCCGAAACCTTGGGCGACGGTTTTGCCTTTACGGGTCCTGGACCGGCCTTGGAATCGGAAATTGTCTTCGCCATCTCGCCCCCCGAACCAGAAGATTCATTTCACTCAAGGTGAACATGTCAGGTGCCGATACAGGAGCGCAACCGCGACGGCAAGCCATCTTATGTCGCACGCGCCAGTCCGGCGATCGCGGCCGCCGCAAGTTTTTCGCCAGGAATCCATTGTGCGCAAATGCAGTTCCCGCAGATGTCTGTTGACAGCACCGAAGCGCCAATTACTGTCCTGTCAGTGAAATTTGTTTCGCTGGGGAAATCAAGAAGAGGAGGCCCGGAATGAACACTCGCGTTGCCGTCATCGGAGCCGGCCCGTCCGGTCTGGCCCAGCTCAGGGCCTTCAAATCGGCTGAAGACAAGGGCGCCGACATTCCCGAGATCGTCTGCTTCGAAAAGCAGTCCGACTGGGGCGGCCTGTGGAACTACACTTGGCGCACCGGCCTCGACGAGCATGGCGATCCGGTGCACGGCTCGATGTACCGCTACCTCTGGTCGAACGGACCGAAGGAGTGCCTGGAGTTCGCCGACTACACTTTCGAGGAGCATTTCGGCCGGCCGATCGGCTCCTATCCGCCGCGCGCCGTGCTCTGGGACTACATCAAGGGCCGCGTCGAGAAGTCGGGCCTGCGCAAATGGGTGCGCTTCAACAGCCCGGTGCGCATGGTGACGTTCTCGGACGAGACCAAGAAATTCACCGTCACCGCGCATGACCGCACCAACGACGTCACCTATTCGGAAGAGTTCGACAATGTCGTCGTCGCCTCCGGGCATTTCTCGGTGCCCAATGTCCCGTATTTCGAAGGCTTCTCCACCTTCAACGGCCGCATCCTGCATAGCCACGATTTCCGCGACGCCATGGAATTCAAGGGCAAGGACATCCTGATCATCGGCCGCTCCTATTCGGCCGAGGACATCGGTTCGCAATGCTACAAATATGGCGCGAAATCGATTACCTCCAGCTACCGCTCCAAGCCGATGGGCTTCAAATGGCCGGAGAATTGGAAAGAAGTGCCGCTCTTACAGAAGGTCGTCGGCAAGACCGCACATTTCAAGGACGGCTCGACCAAGGATGTCGACGCCATCATTCTTTGCACCGGCTACCTGCATTCCTTCCCGTTCCTGACCGACGATCTGAAGCTCAAGACCGCCAACCGCATGTGGCCGCTCGACCTCTATGAAGGCGTCGTCTGGGAGAAGAACCCGCAACTCTCCTACATCGGCATGCAGGACCAGTTCTACACCTTCAACATGTTCGACGCGCAGGCCTGGTTCGCCCGCGACGTCATCATGGGCCGTATCAAGCTGCCGTCGGCCGAGGCGATGGCCGAGCACGGCGCCAAATGGCGGGCGCGAGAGGAGACGCTCGAAGACGCCGAGCAGATGATCTGGTTCCAGGGCGACTACACCAAGGAGCTGATGGACCAGACCGATTATCCGGGCTTCGATGTCGAGGCGGTCAACCAGACCTTCATGGAATGGGAGCACCACAAGGCGGAGAACATCATGGGCTTCCGCGACCACGCCTACCGCTCGCTGATGACCGGCACCATGGCACCGCTGCACCATACGCCTTGGCTGCAGGCGCTGGACGATTCGATGGAGAGCTATCTCGAGGTGAAAGGCGTCGCGGCCGAGTAGTGGCCCCAGGAGGCTTTGGCGTCAGCTTGGCACAATGACCCAGCCGTGGCGGCGCTTGTCGTAGACTGACTTTGTCGGCGCCGGGAAGGACGGATCGGCGAAACAGCCGACGGCCACGGCGACCGCCTCCGGTTTTCGTGACGGATACCAGAACACGGTAGACCCGCACGTTCCGCAGAAATGGAAGCTGATCGGGAAGCCGCTGTCGGAATCGCGTTGGAATGTCTTCGATTGGCCCCGGATCTCGGTCGCCGCGGCGTCGAAGAAGGCCGCGATGCCAAACGGGCTGCCGGTCCGCCGCTGACAGTCGAGGCAATGGCAAAGCGACACCAGGATCGGCTCTTGCGGGCAATGTATCTGCAATTGTCCGCAGGTGCAGCTGGCTACCCTGCTGGTCATTCTCTTCTCTCCTTTTGGCGGTATTGGCGGTTGAGTATTACCCCAGTCTCGCCCGTGCCTTCGCCGTCCAGGCATTGAACAGCCGGTCGGCGACGATGCCGATGAAGGCGATGGCGAGGCCGGCGACGATGCCGCGGCCGGAATCGGCCTTCGACAGCGCGATGAACACCTCCTGGCCGAGGTCGCGGGTGCCGACCATGGCGCAGATGATGATCATCGCCAGCGCCATCAGGATCGTCTGGTTGACGCCGAGCATGATTTCGGGAAGCGCGAGCGGCAATTGCACACGGAAAAACGTCTGGCGCGGCGTGCAGCCCGAAACCTTGGCCGCCTCGATCAGCGCCGGCGGCACTTGCCTGATGCCGTGATTGGTGTAGCGGATGGCCGGCACCACGGCGAAAGCGATCGTGGCGATCATCGCGGTGACGTCGCCGACGCGGAACAGCATCACCACCGGGATGATGAAGCAGAAGGACGGCAGCACCTGCAGCGTGTCGATGACGGGCGTGACGATCTTCTCGAAGCGGTCGCTGCGCGCGGCCATCAGGCCGATCGGAATGCCGATCAGGCAGGCGATGAAGGCCGAGATGCCGCAAAGATAGACCGTTGCCATGGTCTTCTCCCACAGGCCTGTGACCGCGCAGAAAGCGGTCAGCGCTGCGACCAGGGCAGCCAGCCTCAAACCTGAAAGCTGATAGCCGGCAAGGCCGAGCAGCAATACCGCACCCAGCCACGGAAAGCCTTCGCAGAAGGCGCGCACCGGGTTCAGCACATTGAGGATCAGCGCCACGCGAAACGCTTCGATCGTGTCGAAGAAGTTGATGGTGACCCAGTTCACCGCCGCCTTCCACAACGGCGCCGTGGTGAAGGTGATCGCCTTCGGCACCGCCGCGAAGGCCGGCACGAACAGGCCGATCAGCGTGGTGACGGCAAGGATGGCGATGGCCAGGGTCAGATTGGGATAGCGCCGCCAGAAGCTCGGGCCCGCCTGCTGATGGATATTGCCCTTTGCCTGCTTGTGGGCGATGGCCTGGCTCAGCCGGTCGAGCGCGATGGCCAGTGCGACGATCGCGAGGCCGGCTTCCATCGCCTCGCCGACCTTCAGGGCGCGCAACGCCAGGAGCACGTCGTAGCCGAGGCCGCCGGCGCCGATCATCGAGGCGATGATCACCATGTTGAGCGCCAGCATGATCACCTGATTGACGCCGACCATCAGCGTCGGCCGTGCCGAGGGCAACAGCACGCGCCACAGTTTCTGCCGCGCCGTGCAGCCGGCCATCTCGCTGAAATCGTCGATCTCGGACGGCACCCGCGACAGGCCCAGCATCGTCGCCCGCACCATCGGCGGCGTGGCGAAGATAGCGGTGGCGATCATCGCGGACACCGGGCTGTTGCCGAACAGTAGCAGCATCGGGATGAGGTAGGCGAAGGTCGGGATGGTCTGCATCAGGTCCAGGGCAGGGGAGACGATGAGCCTCTCGGCCCATGGCTTGCGCCACGCCCAGATGCCTGCGAACAGCCCGGTCACGATGCAGAACGGCACGGCGATGGAGATCAGCGCCAGCGTCAGCATGGCGCTGGTCCATTGGCCGAACAGCGCGATGTAAAGAAAGCAGCCGCCGACCAGCAGCCCGAGTTTTCTGCCGCCGGCGGCATGCCCGGCGATGAAGGCGGCAGCACACACGCCAATCCAGGACAGCCGCGGCAGCACAGAGACGTCCGCGCCATGGCCGATTTTGAAACTCTTGGCGAGGAGATTGAGCGCGAAGTCGAGCGGCACGCCGAGCACGGCGGTGATCGAGCGGGTCAGCCACGACAGGTTCGACTTGATCCAGCGCATCAGAGCGCTGACCCAGTCGGCGACCGGCACGATGGCGCTGGCCGGGTAATTCACAGCCCAGGGCAGGTTGTCCTGCAGCAGGAACAGCACCAGCACGGCGGCCAGCGCGAGCGCCCAGATCGCCAGCCACCGCTGAACGGGCAGCCTTGCCTCGCTGGCGCTTGCCGTGACGGTCATCCGCCGACCCCGGAACGCTCGATGCCGGCCAGCAGCTCGATCACCGCTTGCGGCGTCACTTCGCCGATCGGTTTGCCGGTGCCGTTGACCACCGCGAACGGCTTGCCGGAGGACACGATGTCGGCCGAGAAGCTGGCGATCTTGGCTTCCGGCGCAACCGTGCCGCCGTGCTCCGATCCATCGCAGGCGCGCATCAGGCCGCGGGCCGAAATCACCTTGGCACGGTCGACGTCGCGCGTGAACTCGGCGACGTAGTCGGTTGCCGGATTGACCACCAGCTCCTCCGGCGTGCCGATCTGGATAACCTCGCCGTCCTTCATGATGGCAATGCGGTCGGCCAGCCGGATGGCTTCATCGAAATCATGGGTGATAAATACGATGGTCTTATGCAGCATGGTCTGCAGCCGCATCAGCTCATCCTGCATCTCGCGGCGGATCAGCGGATCGAGTGCGGAGAACGGCTCGTCGAGGAACCAGATTTCCGGTTTTGTCGCGAGACTCCGGGCGATGCCGACACGCTGCTGCTGGCCGCCGGAAAGCTCGCGCGGATAGAAATGCTCGCGGCCGCGCAGACCGACGAGCTCGATCACCTCTCGGGCCCGCGCCTCGCGCGTCGCCCGATCCTGCCCCTGGATGCTCAAGGGAAAGGCGATGTTGTCGAGCACGTTGAGATGCGGCAGCAGCGCGAAATTCTGGAACACCATGCCCATGCGATGGCGCCTGAGCTCGATGAGGGCCGCGTCGGAAATCTTGAGCAGGTCCTTGCCCTCGAATTCGACCTTGCCATGGGTCGGCTCGACCAGCCTCGACATGCAGCGCACCAGCGTCGACTTGCCGGAGCCGGACAGGCCCATGATGATGAAGATCTCGCCTTGGCGGATCTCGAGATCGACGGCGCGCACCGCGCCGACCAGGCCGGCGGCAGTGACGTCGGCCATGCTGGCTTTGCCGTCGCGCTCGCGGATGAAATTGGCCGCGTTCGCCCCGAACAGTTTCCAGACATTGCGGCAGGCAAGTTTTACCGGGCGGCCATCCGTACCCGGTTGAACCGCCCCCTGTTCAGTCCCGTCCGTCATCCAATCGTCCTTCTGGAACATCGACCATGGAGGCCCGGCCGATCGGACGGCCAGGTCTCCTTCCAGTCGGAACGGTCACTGCGCCCAGGCTTTCCAATCCGCCTCATGGGCGGCGATCCAGGCGGCGGCGACATCTTCCGGCGTCTTGCCGTCGAGGTCGATCTCGCCGCTCATCTTGTTGAGTTCGTCGGTGTCGACCGTGTAGGCCTTGGCCACCTTGTAGGCGACCGGCCATTTGTCCTTCATGCCGGACCAGGAGTATTTCCAGATTTCGCCATGCGGCTTGCCGCAATCATATTTAGCGTCCGGGTTCACGCCCCATTTCGGGTCGTTGTAGCATTCGGGCGTGTATTCGGGGAATTGCACCCACTCGCCCTTGTACTTGGCCGGTGCCCAATGTGGCGAGTATATCCACAGCATGATCGGCGCCTTGCGCTGATAGGCTGAATCGAGTTCGGCGAACATCGCCGCATCGGTGCCGGCATGGATGACGGTGAAGGGCAGCTTCAGTGCTTCGACGCGTTCGTCGTCAAAGCCTTCCCAGGTCACCGGGCCGCCAAGATAACGGCCCTTCGGCGCGGTCTCTGCCGTCGAGAAGGCCTCGGCGCATTTCGGGTCCTTCAGCGCTTCCCAGTTGGGCAGGCCGGGGCATTTCTCCTTCATGTATTCGGGGAACCACCATTCTTCCTTGGCCTTCGGACCGAGCTTGCCGAGCCGTTCGGTCTGGCCGGTCGCATCGGAGGCCTTCATGGCCTCGCCGGCGGTCGTGTCCCAGAACTCCAGGCCGACATCGAGGTCGCCATTGGTGAGGCCGGTGGTCAGGCTGGAGAGGTAGTCGGCGGTCGGATATTCGACGGTGTAGCCGAGCTTTTCGAGAATGCCGCCAAGGATCTTGGCGTTGAGGTTGACGCTGGTCCAGTCGAACAGCGCGATCTTGATCGGGTCGTTGGATTCCGGTGCCGCGGCTTTGGCGGAAGGCGTCAGCAGGCTCAGCGTCGCCAGCGCCACGGCGCCCAGCGATAGTTTCGAAATTCTACTGCGAAGTGACATGCTTGTTCTCCTTCAAGCTGTGACGGTTATCGTTCGTTCCCTTCTTGCGTCTTTTTCTGCCGTTCTGGGTCTTTCCCTGATTGTGTTGGAAAGACCTGTCGTTGCGCAAGGCCGTTGCCGCTCTGACGCGGCCAAAGCCGGCGCAGGCGAGATTGTGCTGAATTGGGGGTGATGAAATATGCCGGGAGGGTCAGCGTCATGGCTGCCGACGGATCGCTGCGGGAGCGATCACCTGCGGATCAATTGCCACTCCTGCGGCGCCCTGCACGGTGCAAGCCATCAAGGTCCCATGATCTCGGCTGTCGGTGCGGCAAGCCCCTTCTTGCCACGGCCGTTTCATAGGATGAAATTATATATACCAACGTTCATCGCGCGCAACGACTAAGGCTTCGCGAGATGCATAAATTCAGACTGCTGGCGAAGACCGGCACCCGACCGCCGGCATTCCTACCAGCAGACGTAGCCGCCATCGACGATCAGGTCGAGGCCGGTGACGAAGCTCGATGCGCGACTGGCCAGGAACACCGTCGGCCCGACCATTTCCTCCGGTGTCGCCATTCGACCTATGGGCGTGTCCCGCTTGAAGATCTTGATCTCTTCAGCGACCTCCGGCCGTTTGTTCATGGGCGTCAGCGTGTAGCCCGGGCTGACGGCATTGACGCGCAGGCCGCGATCAGCCCACTCCATTGCGAGGCTCTTCGACATGTGGATGACGGCGGCTTTCGAGGAATTGTAATGCGCCTGCGTCAGCCCGCGATTGATGATGGTGCCCGACATCGAAGCGATGTTGATGATCGAGCCCTTGCGCCGCGTCAGCATCTTGCGCGCCTCGGCCTGGCAGGACAGGAACACGCCGGCGACATTCACCTCGTGCACCTTCCGCCACGTCTCCAGCGACAGTGTTTCGGCAGGTTCGGAACCGGCAATGCCGGCATTGTTGACCGCAACCGTCAGCGCACCGAGTTCAGCCTCGACACGATCAATCGCCACCGCGAGGTCGCTCTCCGAAGTCACCGTGCCGGTCAATACCAGCGCTCTGCGGCCAAGTGCGGTGATCCGCTGCGCTGTTTCGTCCAGCCCGCCCTTCGACGCGTGGCCGAAACAGGCGACGTCGGCGCCGGCTTCGGCCAGTCCGATCGCGATCGCCTGGCCTATGCCGCTGCCCGCGCCAGTAACCAGTGCGACATCGCCGTCCAGCTTGAAAAGATCCATCTTACCCTCCCTGCTCAGGGAAGGTATGCGTTGTACCATGCTTCGATCAAGCGTCCTGTGGGCCCAAGCGGATTGCCAGTTCGCAAGGCTCAGAAATATCCGTCCGAAGCAGCCGTGGCCTCCTTCGGGATTTCGACGCTGTCGACCAGGATCTTGTCGACCAGTTCGTGGTGGAAGCAGACCAGCCCCTTGATGCGCTCGGCCTCGTGCACCGGCTCCGGATAATACCAGACCATGTTCTCGTGCCGCTTCTTGCCGGTCGTCACGTGATAGTAGTTGGAGAGGCCCTTGTAGGGGCAGCGTGAGATGTAGCGGCTGGGCGCGAACATATCGAGCCGCGTGTCGGAGATCGGCAGGTAGTGGCGCACCGGATGGCCGGTCTCGAACAGGAACACGCCACGGCGTGAATCGGCGACCTGTTCGCCGTCGAGGATGACCTGCACCCGCCGTGAGGAGGGCAGGCAGTCGACGCGGCGGAACGGATCGCGGGCGTGCACGAAGATTTCTTCGTCCTCCTCATACCAATGCGTCATCTTGGGCCAGTAGAAGGACATGTAATCCGACAGCAGCGGCGATCCCTTGACCGGGTCGAGGTAACGCCAGGCGGCATCCTCGACCAGCGTGATGCCGGTGTTGAGCGAATAATGCGTGGCGACACCCTTGAACGGACTCTCGGTCGTCGTCGCGCTCGGCAGCAGGAACTCCTCGCGCACGTCGCTCAGCGGGAAGTAGTAGACCGGCAAATGATCGCTCTCGTAGAGCACCAGCGCCTTGGTCGTGTCGGCGACGATCATCGATCCGACCTGAACACGCAGCCGCTTCTGCATCGGCATGGTGAAGGCGACGTAGCCCGGCTCGAATTCATACTGCACGATCGTATCGAGCAAGGGGAAATGCGGTCCGCGACCGCGCAAATGAGGCTTGCGAATGGTAGTCTCCCGTTTTCTTGTCTTGGCGGCCGCGCGGTTGGACACGGGCGTCAGCCTATGGATACTCGATCGAGCAGCAGCCCGGCGGCGATCGGCGGCAGGCCGCTGACATTCTTGCGCACCGGCACCAGCAGGTCGGGGAAGTAGCTGAAGATCACCGGCGTCTCGTCGATCAGCAGTTTCTGGATGTCGGAAGCGGCCTTGCGCTGTGCGCCGATGTCGAGCGCCTTCAGGTAACTGGTGACCATGCCGTCATAGGCCGGGCTCTTGAAATGCGCCGCGTTCCACGGGCCGTCGCTGACCAGCGGGCTCTTGAGGAACACATTCGGCACGCTGCGATGCGCGTAGTCGGTGATCCCAAGCGGGCTGTCCAGCCAGTCCGACTGGCCGAACACCGCCTTGCCGTAATATTTGTCCTGGTCCTCGATGTTGAGCGCGATGCGGGCGCCGATCTCCTTGGCGAAGTTCTGGAACAGCTGCGCGTAGCCCGGAATGTCGGAATAGCGCAGCGTCGTCAGCGTCATGTCGAAACCGCCAGCGAGACCCGCTGCCTCGATCAGCTGCTTGGCCTTGGCGATGTCCTGGACACGCTGCGGCACAGATTTGTCTGTCGCGGGGAAGGCCGGCGCGAACGGGCTGTCGTTGCCGGTCGCCGCCATGCCGCGGCACAGGCCATCGACCAGCTTGGAACGGTCGATGCTGAGCGCCAGCGCCTGGCGCACGCGCTTGTCGGTGAACGGGCCGGTGTCGCAGCGCATGTGGAGCTGGCGATGCGCGGTCGAGGCGACACGCAGCACGGTGATGTCGGGACTGTTCAGCACGACCTGGCTGACATCGAGCGGCACCGCGTCGAGGATGTCGACCTCGCCGGCCTGAAGCGCCAGGATGCGCGGCTGCACGTCGCCGTAGAATTTGAACTCGAGCCGGTCGGGCAGAGCCTTCTCGCCCCAATAATCGGGGTTGCGCACGAATGTCGCGCCGACCTTCGGCGTGTAGCTCTCCAGCCGGAACGGGCCGGTGCCTTCAAAGGTCTTTTCGTAGTCGCCCTTGTAGCTCGCCGGCAAGATGACGGCGTTGTAATTGTCGATCGACACCGAATAGGGAAAGCTGCCGTTCGGTGCGTCGAGATGGAAAGCGACGGTGTGGTCGTCGACCTTCTGCGTGCCGCCCTTCGACAGCAGGCCCTTGAAAACCGAAAGCGCGTTCGAGGCACCATTGGGATCGGCCAGCCGGTCGAAGGTCGCGACGACGTCGTCGGCCTTGAAGTCCTCGCCATTGTGGAATTTCACGCCCTTGCGCAGCTTGAAGGTCCACACGCTGCCGTCTTCGTTCGGCGACCAGCTTTCCGCCAGCACCGGCTTCAGGGTGAGATCCGGTTGCGTGATGCAGAGAAATTCGGCGGTCTGGAAAACCAGCTGGTAGCTGCCGCTGTCATAGTAGGTGACGGGATCGATGGCGCCGCCGGGCGTGGCCACGCCGGCGCGCACCGTGCCGCCGGGCTTGCCCTCGGCGCGGGCTTTCTGCGTGCCGAGGCCGGCAGCGGCGGCAAGGCTGCCCAGGAACGGCAGGGAAAGGCCGAGAACGCTGCCATGGCGCAGGAAATCGCGCCGGTCGAGCCTGCCTGCCAGCAATTCGTCAACAGCGGAATTTTCGATTGCTGTCAGGTTTTTGCGAGTGGCGTCGATCGTCATGAAATGCTTCGGCATGGCTGCATTCCTCGCTTGCCCTTGGGGGATCGGGCCATTTAGGTCATTGTTGACCGCAGCCGGAAAGCGATATTTTTTGATGGGGTCCATCGAAATTTTCGATGCAGGAGCAAAGCCATGGATACCGAAAACCTGCGCAGTTTTCTGGAGGTTGCCGAACATGGCAGCTTCACCGTCGCCGCCAATCGGCTGAACCTCGCCCAGTCGACCGTCAGCGCGCGGATCAGAGGGCTGGAGGAGCAGTTGGGGCGCCGGCTTTTCGTGCGCGATCGCGATGGTGTCACGCTGACGCCCGCCGGCCGGCAGTTCCTGCCGCATGCTTCCTCGATCACCCGCACCTGGGAGCAATCGCGGCAGGACATCGCCGTTCCCGATGGTTATGAGACATTGCTGCGGCTGACCGCACCCGCCTATCTGTGGGATTTGATCACCTCGCCATGGGTCGAGTGGATGCGCGCCAAGCGGCCGAACGTGGCGCTGCGGCTCGAAGGCAGTTTCCCGGATCTGGCGATCGACCAGCTGGCGGAAGGCCTGCTCGACATCTGCATTCTCTACCTGCCGCGCCCGCATCCCGGCATCGTCTATGAAACGCTTGCCGTCGATCAGGTCGTGCTGGTCCAGCATGCCGCGCAGACGAAGCCGTGGACCGAGAACTACATCCTGATGGACTGGGGGCTCGAGTTCCGCATCGAGCACGACCGCGCCTTTGCCGGCATGGTCAAGCCCGCCATTTCCGCCGGGCTGGTCTTCATCGGGCTGCAGCATGTGCTGTCGCGGCAAGCGGCGGCCTATCTGCCGCTCAGTGCCGTCAGCGGCCATATCGAACGCGGCGAGATGCGGCGCATCGACAACACGCCGGTGTTCCAGCGGCCGATCTATCTTGCCTATCCCTCCAACCCGGTCTCCTCGGATGTCCTGGATGTCGCGTTGACCGGGCTGCGCTCGCTGGCCAGGGACTGGACCAGCGATCAGGGTTTCTCGGAAGGCGACCGCTCCTTCAGCATGGCCGGCCGGATGTGACCGGCCAGGCAATGCGATCACCCGCGCGATGCCTTGCTATGCCGGCTCGGTCACCGGCGCCTTCTGCAGCCTCGCCAGCTCCGCATAGGGAATGTGGCATCGGATGGAATGCCCGAGCTGTGCTTCGGCGAGCGGCGGCTCCTGCTCCTCGCAAATCGGGCCGATCTTGCGCGGGCAGCGCGTGTGGAAGACGCAGCCTGAGGGCGGATTGGTGGCGCTGGGGATTTCGCCGTCGAGGCGAATGCGTGCCGTCTCCGTCTGGTCCAGTCTTGGAACCGCCGACAGCAGCGCCTCGGTATAGGGATGGTGCGGCCCGGAGAACACTTCTTCCGATGGCCCGAGCTCCATGATGCGGCCGAGATAGAGGACCGCGATCTTGTCGGAGAGGTAACGCACCACGCCAAGGTCGTGCGAGATGAAGATGTAGCTGACGTCTTCCTTCGATTGCAGGTCGGCGAGCAGGTTGAGGATGGCGGCCTGCACGGAGACGTCGAGCGCCGAGGTCGGCTCGTCGCACACCACGATGCGTGGATCGCCGGCGAAGGCGCGCGCGATGGCGACGCGCTGCTTCAGGCCGCCCGAAAGCTGGCGCGGCTTGACCGCCAGATGCCGCTCGGTCAGCCGCACCGAACGGATGAGGTCGTTGAGACGGGCCTCCAGCGCCTTGCCGGAGAGGCCAGCCAGCCGCTTCAGCGCCCGGCCGATCAGGTGGCGGATCGAATGCGAGCGGTTGAGTGCCGAATCCGGATTCTGGAAGACGATCTGCATCGCCTTGACCTGGTCGTCGCCGCGGTTCTCCAGCCGTGGTGCCAGCGCCTTGCCCTCGAGCTCGATGGTACCGCCGTCATCGGGTGGCACAAGGCCAAGCAGCAGCCTGGCGAAGGTGGTCTTGCCGCTGCCGGATTCGCCGACCAGCCCGAGCGTTTCGCCCGGGCGAAGATCGAGCGAGACGTCCTTGACGGCGCGCAAGGCATGGCCATGGCTGGCATAGGTCTTGTTCAGCCCCGTGACGCGCAGCACGGGTGCTGCCGCCGGCTTTGGCACGGGCGCCACATCGCTCGGCGTGGCGCGCGGCAGCGATTGCGCCTTGTCGTGATGGAAGCAACGCGACAGCCGCTTGCCTCGCTCGTCGCTCAGATCATAGAGCGGCGGCAATTCGGTGCGGCAGCGGTCGTCCGCGAGCGCGCAGCGGTCGGCGAAGGCGCAGCCCTTGATGTCGGCGCCAATGCCCGGCAGGAAGCCCGGAATGGTGTCGAGCCGGCCCTGGTCCTTGCGTTGGCCGCCGCGCGGCAGGCAGCGCAAGAGCGCCACCGTATAGGGGTGGCGTGGATCGTTGAACACAACATCGGTCGGTCCTTCCTCCACCAGCATGCCGGCATAGAGAACGCCGACACGGTCGCACATGTTGGAGACGACGGCGAGGTTGTGGCTGATGAACAGGATCGACGCCGACAGCTCCTGCCGGAGCTGCGCGATCAGGTCGAGCACCTCGGCCTCGACCGTCGCATCGAGGCCGGTGGTCGGCTCATCGAGGATCAGCATCGAGGGGTCGTTGGCCAGCGCCATGGCGATCGCCACGCGCTGCTGCATGCCGCCGGACAGCTGGTGTGGGTAACGCTGCATGACGCTCGTCGGATCGGAGATGCGCACCCGGTTGAGCATGGCGACGGCGCGATCGGTGGCTGCCTGGCCCGTGATGCCGCCAAGCTCGAAAATCTCGGTCAATTGCCGGCCGACGCGGATCGAGGGGTTCAGCGCCTTGCCGGGATCCTGATAGACCATCGAGACGCTTTCGGCGCGAGCGCGCCGCAGGGCCTCGCCGTCGAGCTTCATCACATTCTGGCCGTCGAGCGAAATCGCGCCGCCTGTGATCGAACCATTCCTTGGCAAATAGCGCACGACGGTGAGCGCCACGGTGGATTTGCCGCAGCCGGATTCGCCGACCAGCCCATAGGCCTCGCCCTGGCCGATGTTGAGGCTGAGATTGCGCAGCACCGCCCGGTTGCGGCCGGCGACCCGGTAGGCGACCGATAGGTCGTGCAGTTCGAGGGCGTTCTCCGCCTTTGTGTATTGGACCGTGGCGGTGTCAGTCATTGAGCGCTCCGTGAACGCCATCGGCGGCCAGGTTGACGCCGATCACCAGCGAGGCGATGGCGAGCGCGTCGAACAGCACCGTCCACCAGAAGCCGCCGCCGATCATGCCGTAATTGCTGGAGATCGACAGCCCCCAGTCCGGCGACGGGGGCTGGATGCCGAAACCCATGAAGGAGAGTGTCGCGACCGCGAAGATGGCATAGCCGAGCCGCACAGTGGTCTCGACCAGGATCGGCGGGATGACGTTGGGCAGGATCTCGACGAACATCGTATGCAGCGCACTCTCGTGCCTGAGTTGGGCTGCGGCGACATAGTCGAGTTCGCGCTCCGCCAGCACCGCCGAGCGCACGGTGCGGGCAATGATCGGTGCGAAGCTGAGGCCAATGACGACGATGACCGTGGTCTTGGAGGTGCCGAGCGCGACGATGGCGAGCAGCGCCACGATGACCACGGGAATAGCCATGAAGGCTTCGAGGATGCGGCTGACGACATCGTCGACGAGCCCACGGAAATAGCCGGTGAGCAGGCCGAGCGCGGTGCCGGCGATCGTCGCCAGCAAGGTCGCCAGCGGAGCGACGGTGAGGATGTCGCGTGAGCCGACGATGACGCGCGAGAAGACATCGCGGCCGATCTGGTCGGTGCCGAACCAGTGTTCGGATGAAGGCGGCGCCAGCGCGTTGATGATGTCGTCGGCAAGCGGATCGTAGGGTGCGAAATGTTCGCCGAACAGCGCGCAGGCGACCCAGAACATGACGATGGCGAAACCGACGAGGAACGTCCGCGAGCGCAGCAGGGAGAAAAAGACCTCCGCCACCGCGCCGCGCCGGCGCGTATCGTCTTGTGCGGGTGAGGTGGTCTGGACGACGCTCATTGATCTGACCCCAGCCGGATGCGTGGATTGAGCACGGAATAGAGGAAGTCGGCGATCAATGTGGCCACCGCATAGACGATGCCGATGGTGAGGATGCCGGATTCCAGCATCGGGAAATCCTTGCCGCGCGCGGCGGTGAAGATCAGCGACCCGATGCCCTGGTAGCGAAACAGCGTCTCGATCACCACCAGGCCGCCGATGAGGTAGCCGGTTTGCGTTGCAATCACGGTGATGGTCGGCAGCAGCGCATTGCGCAGCACATGGCGCCAGATCACCGTGCGCCAGGGTAGGCCCTTGAGCACCGCCGTTCGCGTATAGTCGGAATCGAGCGCCTCGATCATGCCCGAGCGCGCCATGCGGGCGATATAGCCGAACAGCACCAGGAACAGCGGCAGCGAAGGCAGGATCAGATAATAGAGCTGGGTGAAGAAGCCGGCATCCTTCGGCCATGCCGCCGAGATCGGCAGCCAGCGCAGCCAGACGCCGAAGATCAGGATCAGGATGATGCCGGTGACGAACTCCGGCAGCACCGTCACCGAGAGGCCGCCAAGGCTGATGAGCCGGTCGAGCGGCCGGTTGAGGTTGAGCGCTGCAATGACGCCGCCGAAAATGCCGATCGGCACCACCAGCACGAAGGCGACGGCAGCCAGCTTCATCGAATTGCCCAGCGCATCGATGACGAACGGCGCCACTGGCGAGCGGAAGATGTAGGACGTGCCCATGTCGCCCCGGATAAAGTTCCAGATCCAGGTCGCATATTGGGTGAGCAGCGGGCGATCGACGCCAAGCGTGTGATTGAGCGCGTCGACCGCGCGCTGGTCGGCGAACGGCCCCAATATGGCGCGCCCGACATTGCCGGGCAGAACCTGGCCACCCAGGAACACCATGATGCTGAGCAGGAACAGCGTCACCAGCGACAGCGAGACACGCCGGGCAAAGAAGGAGAGAATGGCTATGACTCCTTGTGGAGCCAGCCCCCTTGCAGGAGCTGGCTGTCAGAGGATTGGCTTTCCCTTGCTGGTCAGGCTTTCGATGCCTTGTCGAGGAACAGCTGCGACATGGCGGTCGGCTGCACGCCGGCCACGCCCTTCGCCGTCGCCGTCAGGTAGTCGTAGAAATAGCCGAAGATGACCGGCGTTTCCTCGAGCAGCAGCTTCTGGATCTTGCCGGCGTCGGCCTTCTGCGCCTCCAGATCGAGCGCGGCGATATAGCTGGTCGCCAGCGCGTCGTAGTCCTTGTTCTTGAAATGCGCCGCGTTCCAGGTGCCGTCGCTCTTCAGCGGAGCGGCAAGATAGACATTGGGCACGCCGCGGTGGCCGTAATCGGTGATCCCCATGACCGAATCCAGCCAGTTCGATTTGCCGAACACCGCGTCGCCATAATAGCCGCTCTGGTCGAGGATGTTGAGCTCGAGCTCGATGCCGATCTCCTTGACCCAGTTCTGGATGAGCTGAGCATATTCGGGGATTTCGAGGTAGCGCTCGGTGGTCAGCGTGATCTTGAAGCCCTTGCCGGCACCGGCGGCTTCCATCAGCTGCTTGGCCTGCGCGATGTCCTGCTTGCGCTGCGGCACGCTCGTATCGGTTGACGGATAGACCGATGCGAACGGGCTGTCATTGCCAGCCACGGCGCGACCCTTCATCAGACCCGCGACCAACTTGTCGCGATCCATGCTGAGGGCGATGGCGCGGCGCACGCGGGCATCCTTCAGCGGGCCGTCGTCGCAGCGCAGATGCAGTTGCTGATGAGCCGAAGACTTCAGGCTGATGATGTCGATGCTCGGATCGTTGAGCAGGGCGACGCCGGCGAGCACCGGCATCTGGTTGATGATATCGACCTGGCCGCCTTGCAGCGCCAGGATCATCGGCTGCACGTCGGTGAAGAAGGTGAATTCGGTGCGCTCCGGCAGCGCCTTCTCGCCCCAGTAATTGTCGTTGCGGACAAAGGACGCGCCGACCTTCGGCGTATATTTCTCGACCTTGAATGGGCCGGTGCCGTCGAAGCTCTTCTCGTAATCGCCCTTGTAGTCAGCCGGAATGATGACGGCGTTGTAATTGTCGGACGACAGCATGTAGGGGAAGTTGCCGTTCGGCGCGTCGAGGTGGAATTCCACCGTGTAGTCGTCGACCTTCTTGCTGGCGCCCTTCGACAGGATGCCGGTGAACACCGACAGCGCGTTGGACGAATTGGCCGGATCGGCGAGGCGGTCGATGCTCGCCACCACGTCCTCGGCCTTCATCTCGCCGCCTGAGTGGAATTTTACGCCCTTGCGCAGCTTGAACGTCCACACCGAGCCGTTGTCGTTCGGCTTCCAGCTTTCGGCCAGTGCCGGCTTGAGCACGAGGTCGGGGCCGTCCACGCAGAGGAATTCGGCAACCTGCTGCATGATCAGCAGGCCGCCGGCGTCGGCGATGGTGACCGGGTCGATGGCCGCTGCCGGCACGCTGCTGGCGACGCGGATGGTGGCGCCGGGAGCGCCCTGGGCGCGGGCGAGCGACGGCATGCCACTGAGGCCGGCGGCCGTGGTGATGCCGCCCAGGAGCGGCAGCGACAGGCCGAGCAGGCTGCCATGGCGGATGAAGTCGCGGCGGCTGACGCGGCCGTCGACAAGACCGTCGATCAGGTGATTTTCAAGCGGCGAGCGGTTGCGCCGGATCAGGTCGAGAATGCGGTAGTTCTTGCTCATGGGTTTAACCCTTTCCCCTGTTTCTTATGGCTGAAGAATGCATTTCCAGTTGACGAAATTCCGTGGAGTTCTCCTGTCCAGGTCGTCAATGTTGTCGGTCGACGGAACTGTAGCACGCGGTTTTCCCCGGTCCATCCGATCCTCGCGGCGGGGGGGGCAGATTTTCTTGAGGCAACGCTTCCACCCGTCCGGTCTTGCCGTCACGACACGATCGCGGCGACGAACCGTTGTTCTTGAACACGCCTCCTTTTCGTCCTCATTCTCCTAGTTCAGCGGCAAACGGCGGTATGTCCCGGGCGCAGCCGGGTCGTGATATTTGTTGCAGGGGCCGTTCTCGGTGAAATCGCGATGGCAGGCCGCGAGGTTTTCCCGCGACAAGGTGATGCCGAGACCGGGGCCTTCCGGCACGCGCACGACATTATTCCTCGGCGAAAACGGCCCTTCCTCGGTGATATCGGTCGGCTGCATGCGAAACAGCGACTGGTTCGGCTCCCGGATCCAGCCCAGCGCCGCGCACAGATGCAGGTAGGCGGCGCTGCCGATGCCGCTGTCGCCGCTGTAGCACCAGAAGTCGATGCCGGCGTGCTCGCAGGCGCCGACGAAGCGCAGCATGCGGCCGATGCCGCCATGCACGGTCGGGTTGCCGACGAAGGCGTCAGGCACCTTGAGGTCCATGGCGCGCGCGATGTCGATGTTGTGGGTCGAGAACGGGATCGAGCAATGGCGCCGCAGCTCCCGCATCTCCTCGATCGTCGCCACCGGATCTTCCCAGTTGCGCACGCCGAGATCCTCCAGCGGTCGCGCTAGGCGCCGCGCGGTGCTGAGCGAATAGGCCTGGTTGGAATCGATGCGGATCATCGCGTCGTCGCCAAGCTTCCTGCGGATCAGCTCGACCATTCTCAGCGAGATTTTCGGATCCTGCGTCGAGAATTTGCCTTCGAAGAAGGTCGTTCCATAGGTCTCGTGCAACTCGACGCAATACTCGGCGACTTCCTCCGGCGTCGTTTCGCCTTTCACCTTCGGCCCGTCGCCGCGCAGCGAAAAATAGTCGGTGAACGGGATGTCCTTGCGCACGGCGCCGCCAAGCAACTGGTAGAGCGGCTGGTTCCACGCCTTGCCGCGCAGATCCCAGAACGCCATCTCGATGGCGCCGAACGCCATGATGCGGGTGCGGTCGTTGATCGACTGCACGCCGGTCCAGAAGGGAAGGCAGACATGCTCGGCGCCGGCGATGTCGAAGGCGTCGCGGCCGACCAGGCGTTGGGCCAGGACATCATTGACGATGGCGGCGGCCGCCGGCGTCGGCGCCTCGCCGACGCCGATCAGCCCGTCCTCGGTTTCGACTTCGACGATGGTCTGCGAAAATCCGTCGAGCTCGCCGAACACCCAGCCATAGGGCGCTTCGAGGCGCAGATTGATCGGCGTGGCCTTGACGCTGCGGATCTTCATCTCAGCGGCCGACTTCGAAGAACGGTGCGCCAAGCAGGTCGGGAACGACATCGATGCCGAGGCCCGGTCCGTCCGGAATGCCCATGCGGCTGCCCGTGACCGGCGGCATGTTCGAGGCCGTGCGCACCGTCACCCACTCATGGAAGGCGATAGCGTGCAGCCGGCGCTCTTCCGGCGTCGACAGCGACAGGTGCGCCATGGCGGCGGTGTCGATCTCGGCGCCGCCGGTGTCCTCGACCGTGATCATGAAGCCGAGGTCGACGGCAACGTCGCGGATCAGACGCGTCTTCGTCACGCCGCCGAGCCGCGAGATCTTCAGCGTCAGCCCATCGGCCGCACCCCGGCGATGGATCTCCAGCATTTCCTCGAGCGAGGTGACGGATTCGTCGAGCACCATCGGCTTGTCGAGCATACGGCGCACCGACATGTTCTCGTCGATCGTCGTGCAGGGCTGCTCGAACGTATAGTCGATGGCGCGCGTGGCATCGGCGAACTGGCGCGCCTGGTACGGCGTCCAGCCGGCATTGGCGTCACAGAAGATGATCGTGCCTTTCGGCACCGAGGCGGCGACCGCGGTGACGCGCTCGATGTCGTCATGGACATTGCCGCCGACCTTGACCTGCAGCCGGTGGAAGCCATCCTTGACGATCCGCTTGGCCAGTGCGGCCATGGCGTCGACGCTGCCATGGGTGACGACCTTGTAGAGTTCCGCCGTGTCGCTCTCCTTGCCGCCCAGCAGCGTGACCAGCGGCACGTCGGCGGCGCGCGCGGCGAGATCCCAGCAGGCCATGTCGAGCGCCGACTTGATGTAGGGATGGCCCTTGAACACCGTGTCCATCAGCCGGCCGATGCTGGCCAGCCCGCGCGGGTCGTGGCCGATGAGGTGCGGCGCGATTTCCGGCACGCCCGCGCGCACTCCCATCGGAAACGCGGGCGAGTAAAAATTGCCGAGCGGCGCCATCTCGCCCCAGCCGATCAGTCCGTTGTCAGCGATGATGGCGACAATCACCGCGTCGAAGGCGTCGGCCTCACGTCCCTTGGACATGCGGTAGGGCCCGTCCACGAAGGGCTGCACGACGTGATAGGCTCTGATGGTTTGGATCTGCACGTATCTGTCCGTTGGCTGGGATGTCTGGGTCAGGCGCCCGGGCGCTGTTCGAGGCCGCGCGCGTAAGAGAGCAGCTCTTCGAAGTCGAGGCTGATATGTTCGCGGGCATGACGCTGGGCAGCGCGCATGTCGGTGCCCTTCATCAGTTGCACGTAGGTCTCATGGACGTCTTCGGCCGGCACCGGCTCCTTGCGGGCCTGCTGATGCAGCGCGAAATACATCTGCAACCGGCTGATCAGCCGCTGCCAGGTTTCCAGCAGCACCGAATTGTCGGCCCACTCGTAGATCAGGCCATGCAGTTGCAGCGCCGTTTCGATCTGCCTTGTGGTGTCGAGGTCGCGTGTCGCCTGCTTCACCGCTTCATGGCGGCGGTCGAGCTCGTCGAAGAAACGCTGGTCGCGCTGTGGCCATGTCTGTTCGATCGCGAACTCGTCCAGCACCTTGTTGAGCGAATAGGCGTCGTCGATGTCCTTGGCGGTGACATCGATGACGAAGGTGCCGGCATAGGGAATGCTGGTCAGGATGCCTTCCTGCACCAGCTCGCGCATCGCCTCGCGTAATGGCGCGCGGCTGACCCGCATCTGTTCGGAGATCCTGAGCTCGTTGAGCTTTTGGCCGGGCTCCAACTGCCCGGTCAGGATCGCGCGCCTGAGCAGCGCCACGATTTCGGCGCGGCGCGTGGTGTCGGCGATCGGGCTAAAATCCATCTTCACCATCCGGCCCTCCAGCGAGAACAGAGGCAAGACAATCAGATTGTCGACAATCTAACAAGACGCCATTTTCGGATTTTTCATTTTCGCCATGGCGCAGGCCGATCTAGACGCAGGCCGCCCGATCGCGCTGTCGCCGGTCTCGGTGCGCCTCGGTCACCCCTATTGCGCTTTCATGCCACCGGCCAAGGCCGATCGCGCCGACGGGGCCGCTCTTGTCGGCCTGCTCGTGAAAGCGGCGCCCGCGACCTGAGAAAAGGTCGAGGGCGCCGCGCGGAAACCGGGCCTGCGGGGGTGTCAGGTAGCCGGTTTCTGTGGCAGTGGCGAGATCGGCATTCCAGGTCCGATCTTCTGCAGATTGCCTGTTATCACCTGGTCGCCTTCGGAGACGCCGCTCAGGATGGCCACCAGGTCGCCGCTGGTCGGGCCGAGCGAGACCAGCCGCTGGTCGACCGTGTTGCCCTTGCCGACGACGTAGAGATATTTGCCGAGCTGGCTCGAACCCAGCGCCGTCTGCGGCACCATCAGCGCATCGGGCTGCTGCTTGATGTGCAGCCGCACCCGGACATATTGGCCGGGCATGAGTGTGAACTTGGCGTTGCCGATCGTGGCGCGCGCGGTGATGGTGCCGGTCGAGTGGTCGACCGTGTTGTCGATGAAGGTGAGTTCGCCCTTCTGGCTGGTCTCGGTTTGACCCGGAAGCAGCACCTCGACTTCGACCGGGCCGGCAGCGCGGGCCTGTTCGATCTCGGTCAGGTCCGTCTCGCTCGGATTGAAGGTGACGTAGATCGGGTCGAGCTGCACCAGCGTGTTGAGCACCGTGCCGGCGACGCTGACCAGCGTCCCGACCGAGGCCTGATTGCGGCCTAGCCGCCCGTTGAACGGCGCATGGATTTGCGAGTAGCTCAGGTTGAGTTCCGCCGTGCGCACCGCCGCCTGATTGAGCGCCAGCGACGCTTGTGCCTCGCGCAAGGTACTGGTGCGCTGGTCGAAGCTGTCCTTGGCCAGATAGCCACTCTTGGCAAGTTCGCTACCACGTCCGAGATTGGACCGTGCATAGTCGAGCGTTGCCGTGTCGCGCTGGACCTGGGCTTGCGCCTGGTCGAGAGCGGCCTGGAAGTCGTCGGGCGAGATCTTGTAGAGAAGGTCGCCCTGCCGGACATCGGCGCCGTCTTGCGCTGTCTGTTCCTGCAGGTAGCCAGGCACGCGCGCCTGCAGCGTGATGCTGCGGATCGGTTCGATCCGCGCGGCATAGTCGAGGTAGATCGGGATCGTCTTCTTGACGACGCTTGCCACCGGTACCGGCATGACGAACGCCGCCGGGGCGGGCGCCGCTCCGGCCGTGCCGGCATTGAGGCTCAAATTACCCATGTCGAGCAGGTGAACGCTCGCCACCGAGATCGCGCCCAGCGCGACAGCCGTTCCCAAAGCGATTTTCCATTTACGCATGATCAGTCTCCAATCTTATTCGGCCGCTTCCGCCAGGGGAGGGAAGGCGGTTTCGGCAGTTGGTTCAGAATGTTGTGAGGCCGGCTCGCCGCTTTCGCGGCGTTCGCGCAGCTGTTCGATGACCGCGTAGAAGACCGGCACGAACACCAGCGACAGGATGGTCGCGGCGACCATGCCGCCAAACACGGTGGTGCCGATCGACTGGCGGCTCGACGCACCGGCGCCGGTCGCGAACATCAGCGGCAGCACGCCGAGGATGAAGGCGAAGGCCGTCATCAGGATCGGCCGCAGCCGCAGACGCGCGGCTTCCATCGCCGCCTCGACGATGCTCAAGCCCTCCTCGCGCCGCCGTCTGGCGAACTCGACGATCAGGATGGCATTCTTCGCCGCCAGTCCGATCAGCATGACGAAGCCGATCTGCGAATAGACGTCGATCTGCATGCCGCGCACCGAGAGCGCCGCGAAGGCGCCGAACAAGGCCAGCGGCACCGCCAGCAGCACCATGAACGGCATCGCCCAGCTCTCATACTGCGCCGCCAGGATCAGGAAGACGAAGACGATGGCGAGGCCGAAGACGACCGATGCGATCGATCCTGCCTTGAGTTCCTGGAAGGTGATGCCGGTCCATTCGAAACCGAAATCCCTTGGCAGAGCCGTTGCGGCGGCCCGTTCCATGGCGGCGACCGCCTGGCCCGAGGAGAAGCCCGGTGCGGCACCGCCGTTGATCGAGGCCGATGCATTGTTGTTGTAGTGCGGCACCGTTTCCGGTCCGACGAACGGCACCAACTTGCCCAGCGTCGAGAGCGGCACCATGCCGCCGGAAGCATTGCGCACATAGAGCCGAGAAATGTCGGCGGCACCCGCGCGTGCGTCCTTGTCGGCCTGGATGGTCACCCGGAAGGTGCGGCCAAACAGGTTGAAGTCGTTCACGTAGAGCGAGCCGAGATAGATCTGCAGCGTGTTGAACACGTCAGGCAGGTTGAGGCCGAGCAGCTTCGCCTTGGAGCGGTCGAGGTCGTAGTTGAACTGCGGCGTCGACGTCGAGAACGGCGAGAACAGCTGCTGCGGATTGATTTCCGGCTGCTTGCGCGCCTCGGCGATCACGGCTTGCGTCGCATCGTTGAGGGCTGTGCTGCCACGGCCGGTGAGATCCTCGACGACGAATTCGAAGCCGCCCGTGGTGCCGATACCAGGGATCGAAGGCGGATCGAAGCTCAGCGCGAAGGCCTCCGGAATCTGCATCAGCTTGCCGCGCACGTCGGCGACGAGCTTGGAGGCGCTCTGGTCGGGACCGCGCTCCTCCCAGGGTTTCAGGATGGCGAATTCGACCGCCGAGTTCGACTGCGCAGCACTGGTCAGGAAGTTCAGGCCGCTGATCGAACCGACGATGTCGACGCCGGGCGTCGCCTGCAGGATGTCGCGGGCCTTCTTGGCCACCGCGTCGGTGCGTTCCAGCGAGGCGCCGTCGGGCAGCTGGATGACGACGAAGAAGTAGCCCTGGTCCTCGACCGGAAGGAAGGTCGAGGGCAGTTTCTGCCAGACGAAGTAGGTGGCGACCAGTCCGGCCGCGAACAGGCCGAGCATGACCCAGCGCAGGCGGATGAGGAAGCGCACACCATGGGCGTAGGCATGCGACAGCTTGTCGAAGCCGCTGTTGAACCAGCGGAAGAGCACGAACTGCGTGCCCTGGCGATGACGCAGGAAAGCGGCACTGAGCGCCGGGCTGAGCGTCAGCGAATTGAAGGCGGAGATGCCGACCGAAATCGCCACTGTCAGCGCGAACTGGTTGTAAAGCCGGCCCGAGACGCCGGGGATGAAGGCGACCGGCACGAACACCGCCATCAGGACGGCGGTGGTGGCGATGATCGGGCCGGTGACTTCGGCCATGGCGGCCTTGGTCGCCGCCAGCGGTTTCAGCCCAGCCTCGAGCTGTCGTTCGACATTCTCGACCACCACGATGGCGTCGTCGACGACAAGCCCGATCGCCAGCACCATGCCAAGCAGCGAGAGCATGTTGAGCGAGAAGCCGAGCATCTCCATGACCACCAGCGTCGCCACCAGCGAAACCGGGATGGCGATGGTCGGGATGATGGTCGTGCGCCAGCTCTGAAGGAAGACGAACACCACGGCGACGACCAGCACCAGGGCTTCACCGAGCGTGATCAGCACGTCATGCATCGACGCCGAGACGAACCGCGTCGTGTCGTAGTGCATGGCGTAGGAAACGCCCTTGGGGAAACGGCCGGACAGCTCCTGCATCTTGTCCTTGACGCGCTGCTGCAGATCGAGCGCGTTGGAGCCGGGCATCTGGTAGACGGCGAGCACCACGGTCGGATCCTTGCCGAAGAAGGCCGACGATGAATATTGCAGTGCGCCGAGCTCGATGCGGGCAACGTCGCGCAGCCGCACCAGCGAGCCGGTGCCGGTGTTGGCGCGCACGACGATGTCGCCGAATTCCTTCGGGTCGCTCAGGCGCCCGACGGCGTTGACCTGCATCTCGAAGGCGGTGCCGGCCGGGGCCGGCGACTGGCCGATTTTGCCGGCCGCCACCTGGACGTTCTGTTCGGCGATGGCATTCTGGACGTCGACGGCGGTGATGCCGAGATTGGCGAGCTTGTCCGGGTCGAGCCAGACGCGCATCGAATAGCGCCGCTCGCCGAAGATCTGCACGTCGCCGACGCCTTGCAGCCGCTTCAGCGGATCGACGACCTGCAGATAGGCAAGGTTCGAGAGCGCCACAGGATCGACGGAACTGTCGGGCGAGGTGAGGTTGACGATCAGAACGAAATTCGGGTTCTGCTTCTTGATCGTCACGCCGCCCTGGTTGACGATCGCCGGCAGCGACGAGGCCGCCTGCGAGACGCGGTTCTGGACGTCGACGGCGGCAGTGCTCAAGGAATAGCCGACATCGAAGGTGATGGTGATGGTCGAGGAGCCGTCATTGGAGCTCGTCGACGACATGTAGGTCATGCCTTGCACGCCGTTGATCTGCTGTTCCAGCGGCGTCGTCACCGTATCGGCGACGACCTGCGCGCTGGCGCCGGGATAATGGGCGCTGACCACGACCTGCGGCGGTGTGATGTCGGGGAACTGCGAGACCGGCAGCAGAAAATAACAAATCGTCCCGGCGAGCACCATGATGATGGCGATCGCCGAGGCGAAGATCGGACGATGGATGAAAAAGTTTACCACGACACACATGCCTCGCCGGCTGCTCTTGCCCTGCCGAAGGCACTGGCAAGCCTGGACAATTTTTGGCCGCGCTCGTCGCTGGACGCTTCCAGCGAACGCAGCAGCGGCACCTTGCGACGCTGCCCATTGGCGAGCGAGCGAAGCATTGTCTCGAAGGCGCGGGGATCGACCCCATCTGCTTTCATGACCAGCCGGATCATCGGATCCCGGACGGCCTCATCTATGGTAAGATCGCGGCGCTGTGGCATTGGCCGGCTCCTTGTCTGTCGATTCGCAGCCCATGCTCGCGAACCGTTTTTTCATCTCTTCACCGGCCGAGGCCGCATGATTGGCAGTTTTTCCACCCCTCGATCTGGCAGGACCAGTTCACGGTCTTGTTATTGACGACGGGCGACATAGGTGTTACCAGTAAGTAACATTTGCATAGTTACAGACCGGTAACACCCTAGTCAAGAGGTGGCCGAGGGTTTTTAGGAAACGAAAGGAGATCATGATGACAGACGGCGTCGTGGAGCGCCCTCGTCCCCGGGATCGGATCCTGGAGACGGCGCGTGACATGTTCCACAAGCACGGCATCAAAGGCGTTGGCGTCGACGCCATCACCGAAGCTGCCGGCACGAACAAGATGACGCTTTATCGTCACTTCGAATCCAAGGACGATCTGATCGTCGAATGCCTGCGCGCCAATGCGTCCAAGGCCGGCGCGATGTGGGAAGCCTTCGAGGTCGAATTTCCGGGCGACAAGCTCGCGCAGCTTCACGCCTGGGTTCGCAAGGCGGCCGCCATGCTCAATGCCGATGGTCGCGGCTGCGACATGGCCAATGCCGCGGCCGAGCTGACCGAGCCCGACCATCCGGCCCGACGCGTGATCAAGGAACTCAAGGAAGCCCAGCGCGAACGTCTTGTGGCGCTGTGCCGGGATGCCGGCATCGGTCAGGCAGAACTGCTCGCCGATACGCTGTCGCTGCTGTTCGAGGGCGCGCGTGTCAGCGTGCAGACCGTGGGCGCCGAAGGGCCAAGCGCGCAGTTCGTGCGCATGGCCGAGGGGCTGATTGTTTCTTTCCGGGGCACTGCCGCCAGCTGAAGTGATCGGCCGCGCGTTCCATTCAAATTGTCGTGCGATCTAGGCGATGCCTGGTGCCCTTTGGCGCCGGGCAGCACTGCAATTCCTGCCAACGGAACGAAAAAAGCCCGCTGCCGGGAGGAGGTGGCAGCGGGCTCGATTTCGAATGTGGTGCGGGAGGAGGTGCACCCCACTCAGCGCCGGCATCGCATCTGGGAGGAGTAGATGGCCGACAACGAGAACCTACGAGTTGCCCAATGATTCGGCAACCATAAAAGTTGCATAGCAGGTGTGCAGAATTGCCGCAGCACCCGTCAATCCTCCTACAAATCCGAACAAAGCCGCCTTGCGCAGGCGCGCTAACCTATTGAACCGGAACGTTTTCCCTGAAGATCAGGCGCGGTTCGATGAATTTCCGGGTGAGATAAGGCGCCGATGAGGCAATCGAGCCAAGCAGGCGGATGACCGACTGTTCGGCGATCAGCCTGGCGTTCTGGTCGATGACGACATCGGCGAGGTCATCGACGAGATAGCCGCGTGTTTCCTTGGTCAGATCGTGGCAGATGAACACCGGCTTGCGATTTGGCCTGGCTTCCCGGATGGCTTTCGCGACGCCGGAGCGTCCGGCCCCGACACAATAGATGCCGAGCAGTTCCGGCTCGTTGCGCAGCGCCTTCATCGTCTCGGCATAGCTGACATCGGGCTCGTCATTGATCTCGACAGCGCTGCTGATGGTCAGGTTGGGAAACTCCTCGCCGAGCACGGAACGGAAGCCCATTTCGCGTTCCTCATGGCCGCGATAGGAGCGCGAGCCGACGACCATCGCCAGGCGGCCCTCACGGCCGCCGAGGAAACGTCCCATCAAAAGCGCCGCCGTCCGTCCCGCCACGCGGTTGTCGATACCGACATAGGCCGAGCGGGGAGCGGCCGGAATATCGGACACCAGCGTCACCAGGCGGATGCCGGTGTCGACGATGTCGCGCAGGATGTTGCGGGTTCTTGGATGGTCGATGGCGGTGACACCGACGCCATTGGCCCGCAGCGACAGGCTCTCGACGGCTGTCTGCAGCGCGTTCGGCGATATGCCGGCAAGGTTGTGGATCCGGCACGAAGCGACCAACGGCAGGCGCGACGCATAGTCTTCGATGTATCTTGCCAGATCCTGCATGAAGGCGTTGCTGCCGATCGGCAGGAAGAATTCGAGGTTTGCGGGCTTGGAGGGAAGCGTCACCTGGTCGGCGACCGGCAGATAGCCGAGCTGCTTGGCTGCCTCCATGACGCGCTGCCGGTTGGCGGCGCTGGCGCCCGGCCGATTGTTGAGCACCCTGTCGACCGTTGCCGTCGAGAGCCCGCAGGTCCTGGCGATATCGGAGACGGTGGCCTTCATGCCGCAACCCTATGCGCCGATGCCATGGCGCACCAGACCGATGATGTGGCAGGCGATGTCACGGGGGACGAGATCTGAGTGACAGGTGATCGCCACCCATCACCGCGATGTCCATTCGGCTGCTTCGGCAAGACGGCTTCCGCCCGTCCTCAGTGCGGCGGCTTGCCGTCGGCGACGGCGTCGCGGATTTCCTTGTCCGACATGCCGGTTATGATTCGTTCGACTTCCGCCACGGTTGTCGTCTTCGGGTCGATGTCGTCGGCGACCACCTTGCCCCTGCGCATGACGACGATGCGGTCGACCACCTGGAAGACGTGATGGATGTTGTGCGCAATGAAGATGCAGGAATGGCCGGAATCGCGCGCGCTGCGCACGAAGCTCAGAACACCCTGTGTTTCGGCGACGCCGAGATTGTTGGTCGGCTCGTCGAGGATGATGAGGTCGCTGTCGAAATGCATGGCGCGCGCGATCGCCACCGCCTGGCGCTCGCCGCCGGAGAGCGAGCCGATCGGCGTCGTCGGCGGGATGTTCTTCGAAATGCCGACCTGCTTGAGCAGGTCGCGGGCGACAGTGTTCATCGCCTCCTGGTCCATGCGGTTGAGGAAGCGCGGCGGCTTGATCGGCTCGCGCCCAAGAAACAGATTGCGCGCAATCGACAGCTGCGTGACCAGCGCCGAGTCCTGGTAGATGGTCTCGATGCCGTGGGCGATGGCGTCGCTTGTGCTGCGCAGGGCGACCTTCTTGCCGCGGATGAAGATGTCGCCGCTGGTCAGCGGCACGGCACCCGAGAGCACCTTGATCAGCGTCGACTTGCCGGCACCATTGTCGCCGAGCAGGCCGACGATCTCGCGTTCGTTGACATGGAAGTTGGCGTCCTCGAGCGCCTGCACGCGGCCATAGGACTTGCGGATGTTCTGCATGCGGATCAGTGGCTCGGCCATGGTTCAAGTCCCTGCCTGGTGCCGGCGTTCCAGCCATGAATGAAGCGCCATCATGCCAAGGATGATCGCACCGATGAAGATGTTGTAGGCAAGGCCGGGCACGCCGATCAGCACGATGCCGTTGCGCATCACGCGCAGGATCAGGATGCCGAGTACGGTGCCGATGATGGTGCCGCGCCCGCCGGTCAGCGCCGTGCCGCCGATCACCACCATGGCGATGACTTCGAGCTCGTAACCGGTGCCGCTGTTGGGGTTGGCGGCGGAGGTGCGCAGCGAGGAGATGACGCCGGCAAGCGAGGCCATGACCGATGACAGCACGAACAGGCCGATCTTGACGCGGTTGACGTTGACGCCGCGGGCGCGCGCCGCGTTGGGATTGCCGCCCGCCGCCTGGATCCAGTTTCCGGTTCGGCTTTGCGTCAGCACGTAGCCGAGCGCGATCGCCGCGGCGATAAACCAGAACAGCGACATGTAGATGCGGAACGGCCCGATGAAGAAGTCTCCGACCAGCGCTTCCGCCAGCCAGCTGCCCTCGGCGCTCCAGGTGCGCTGTGGGAAGCCGTCGGTGATGAAAAGGGCGCTGCCGCGCACCACCAGCAACATGCCGAGCGTGACCAGGAAGGACGGGATCTTGAGCTGCGTGACGAACCAGCCGTTGACCAGTCCGATCAAGGCTGCGACCACCAGCGCGACGACGAAGCCCATCTCCAGCGAGGTGACGCCGGCATTGAACAGCGTCCACATCAGCACCGGCGAGAAACCGAACAGGGACCCGACGGAGAGGTCGAATTCACCTGACGTCATCAGTAATGTCATCGCCAGCGCGATCAGGCCGAGCTCGACCGTGAAGGCCAGCGTGTTGGAGATGTTCTGCGGCGACAGGAAGTCGTGATTGAAGCTCCAGAAAACGCCGATTTCGACGACCAGGAGCACGAAGGGACCGAATTCCGGCCGCGCGATCAGGCGTTGGACGAGCGAATGATTTTCCACTGATAACCCGCGACATGATTGGAGAGGCGGAGCGCTGCACCGGAATCCAGCCAGGCTCGGCGAATGGACAGACAGTCGCGACCGCGGGTGCGATCGCGACTGTCTCGGTCTCGGATCTTATTTACCCGACAGGATCTTGTCGTAGACCTCGGCGGTGTCCTTTTCATAGAGCGCGCCGGTGATGACGTTGAAGCCCGGAGGAATGCCTGACGCGGCCATATTGGCGAGCGAGAGCGCGACATAGCTGGTTGCCTGCGGGTCCTGCCACTGGCCGGCATTGACATAGCCGTTCAGCACTTCCTGCGTTGTGTCGAGCGAGTTGCCCCAACCGACGACCGGAATTTCACCGGGCTTGACCCCGACCTGGTCGAATACCCGCTTGATCGAGCCGGTGACCAGATCGCCAAGGCCGATGATCGCCTTCACCTTGCCCTTGTGGGCGGTGAGGTAGTCGACCATGCGGTTGATCACCTCGGCCTGGTCGAGCGTCGCTTCGGTCACTTCATAGGTGATGCCGAGCGGTCCGAAGACGCTCTTGATACCTTCCTCTTCCTGGACGCCATAGGTGGCGCCGGGAATCTCGACTGGCATCCAGACGAAGTCGCCCTTCTTCACCAGGCCCTTGTCGACCAGATACTGCGCCCAATGCTTGCCGAAGGTGACGTTGTCGCCGCCGACATAGGCGTTGAAATTGGCCTTGGGATCGGGCGTGTTGAAGTTGATGATCGGGACGTTGGCCGCGCGGGCCTCTTTGACGATCTCGACAAGGCTGCCCGGATCGGGGCTGGTGGTGACGATGCCGTCGGCCTTGGCGGAGAGGGCGGCGCGAACCGCTTCCTGCTGCGAGGCGACGTCGCCATTGTGGAACGAGGTGTTGACGGTGTTGCCGGTGTCCTTGGCCCACTGCTTGGCGCCGGCCAGGAAGTAGGTCCAGACCGGATCGGCTGGGCCGCCATGTGAAATCCAGTAGAACGTCTTGGCCTGCGCCGCCGCCGGAACGAGCGTCAGCGCGACCAGCAGTCCGTAGAGCACAAGTCTCAGTCTTGTCAGCATTTGATTTCCTCCCGGTTGAAGATGATCCGTCCCTTGTTCCGGCTTCAGCCGGATTGCGTCTTTTGCCAGCGCCGCTCGGATGCCTCAGAGCATTCCCTTTTTCGACGGATGGCAAGCCTCCATCTGCAGATGTAGTTGCCGCCTGACGCGGCGCCATCAGCGGTCCCATCAGATTGCATCAGTTGGGATGATTTTTCCGGGCAGCCGGATGATTGGCGTCGAGGCTCAGCCGAGTGGGTGCCAAACGCGATCGCCGCTGCATGCCACAAGCGATAGCTGCCCTTCAGGACCGAACCGCTTGAAGAAACCGCTAGATCAGGCCGGCCTTGGCGAGGTCGCGCATCAAATGGCTGGCGCCGTAGGTCCAGTGCGGGCAATCGGGCGACAGCCGCACCCGGTTGACCAGCGCGCCGAATTTCTCCGACGAGATGGTGACGATGTCGCCGACCTTGTGGGTAAAACCCTTGCCCTTTTCGCCGCGGTCTTTCGAGGGCACGAACATGGTTCCGAGGTAAAGCGCCAGCCCGTCCGGATACTGGTGGTGCGGGCCCATGGCAGCGGCAACCAGTTCTTCCGGCGAGCGGCTGATCTCGGCCATCGAGCTCGCGCCCTCCAGCGAAAACCCGTCCTCGCCTTCGACCTTCAGGCGCACGACCGCGTTCTTCACGTCGGCGATCGAGAACGTTTCATCGAACAGGCGGATGAAGGGGCCGAGCGACGCGGAGGCGTTGTTGTCCTTGGCCTTGCCGAGCAGCAGCGCCGAACGCCCTTCGACGTCGCGCAGATTGACGTCGTTGCCGATGGTGGCGCCGACGATCCTGCCGCTCGAGGCGGCGATCATGGCGATCTCCGGCTCCGGATTGTTCCAGGTCGATACGGGGTGCAGCCCGACATCGGCGCCGAAGCCGACCGAGGCCATCGGCTGGCATTTGGTGAAGATTTCGGCATCGGGGCCGATGCCGACTTCCAGATATTGCGACCAGGCGCCGCGCGCGATGAGCTTGGCTTTGATCTCCATGGCCTCCGGCGAACCGGGCTTGAGCTTCGAAAGGTCGTGGCCGATCAGCCCGGCAATGTCGGCGCGGATGGCGTCGGCCTTTTCCGCCGAGCCGCGCGCCTGTTCTTCGATCACCCGTTCGAGCAGGCTGACGACAAAGGTCACGCCGGACGCCTTCACCGCCTGCAAGTCGGCGGGAGACAGCAAATACGGCTTGGCCGGGTCGCGCGCGGTCTCGAAACTATTGGCGGCGATGTCGTCGAGCGAGCCGATCGGCTTGCCCTTGGCCGAGCGCACGTGCTTTGCCGGGTCGGCCATTTCGCAGACATCGCGCACGGTCGGCGCCGTGCTTGACGTGATGTCGAAGACGGTGCCGTCACGCACCGTGACCACCATGGGATGCGAGGCATCGCGGCTGCCGGCGCGCCCGACGAACAGGCCTTCGGCCGGCAGATGTGTCAGGTTGGTCATGGCGTTGGGTCCTCCGAATGATCGAAAATGCGCTTGGCCGGATCGGCGCGGCACTTTCACCGGATTCCTCTCAAAGGTCTATCCCGTCATTGGCAATCAAGGGTGCCGCGTTCCCTTGTGAGACTCCACCTTCGCGGCATTCACGCTGCCGTGAAAACTGAAGCGCTTATTCAAGAATGTGAAATGCGCGCGGCCATGAAGGGTGGAAGTATTACCAAAAGCTCTCGCCGACAGGATTTCACTTGACAGTTTCATAAATATGAAAAAGTCTCAGTTAATTTCAAAAACCGAGCAGGTCGATGTCGACCCTTGTTGCAAACCAGATGCCAGAGGCCCGGTCTTCATCGGGCTTCAGCTTCGCCATGCTGTTGCCGGGCGCGGCCGTCACCTTCCTGCTGATCCTGTTTGCGCTTGGCCTCGTGCTTTTCCTCGCCTTCCGCAACAATGACGGCTCGCTGCTGGGCAGCGGTTTCAGCCTCGCCAACTTCGCCACAGTGGTCTCCGATCCGCTCTACTGGATGGTGACGCTGCGCTCGCTGGTGATTGCCGCGCTGGTCACGCTGGCCACGGTCGTCACTGCCTATCCCGTCGCCTACTATCTCGCCTTCCACGCCGGGCGGCGGCGCGGTCTCCTGCTGTTTCTGGTGACGCTGCCGTTCTGGACCAGCTATCTCCTGCGCGTCTTCGCCTGGAAGATCGTGCTCGCCTACAATGGCGTGTTGAACTCGGCGCTGATCGAAAGCGGCATCTGGTCCGAGCCGACGCTGGCCTTTCTCAACACGCCGGCCGCTGTCGTCGTCACGCTGGCCCACGCCTATGCGCCCTTCGCCATCCTGCCGATCTATGTGGCGCTGGACACCATCCCGAAATCCCTGCTCGAGGCTGCTTCCGATCTCGGTGCGCGGCCGTTCACCTCTTTCCGCCGGGTTGTGTTGCCCAATTCGATGCCGGGCGTGCTGGCTGCCGCGCTCGTCGTCTTCGTGCCGACGGTCGGCGACTATGTCACGCCGGCGCTCGTCGGCGGCCCGGCCTCCACGATGATCGGCACGCTGATCCAGGCTGAGTTCGGCAAGGCCAATGACTGGCCGTTTGGGGCAGCGCTCTCCGTAGCCGTCATGCTGGTGATCCTGGCCGTGGTGCTGGTCGCGCGCTTCACCGACCGCAGATTTGGCAGCCGCACATGAGCGCGCGCACGCAAGGTGGCGGCCGCTGGCTTGGCGTCTACGTCGTCGCCTATCTGGTTTTCCTCTATCTGCCGGTGCTGCTGATCCCGCTGTTTTCCATCAACGACTCGATCCAGGCGGCGTTTCCGCTGCAAGGCTTCACCTTGCAATGGTACGCGACTTTGTACGGCAATTCGGCGCTGTCCGGCGCGCTCGTCAACAGCCTCGTCATCGGCATCATTGCTGCCACGGGCGCCACGCTTTGCGGCATCACCGTGTCCTACATGGACCTCTATGGCCGCTCGCCGCTTGCCGCCACCATCAGCGCCATTGCCCGGCTCCCGATCCTGATCCCGGGCGTCATCGTCGGCATATCGCTGCTGATCCTGATCAACCTCATCGGCCTCGGGCCGTCGCGCATCGCCATCGTGCTCGGCCACATACTGGTGGCGCTGCCGACGACCGTGGTGATCATGCGCAGCCGCTTCGCCGCCATCCCGAAAACCATTCGCGAGGCCGCCCTCGACCTCGGCGCGTCCGACTGGATGACGTTCCGGCGGGTGATGCTGCCGCTCAGCCTGCCGGCCATCGTTTCGGCCTTCATGCTGGCCTTCCTGATCTCGTTCGACGAATTCATCGTCGTCTTCTTCCTAGCCGGCACCGAGCCGACGCTGCCGCTCTACATCTGGAGCCAGCTGCGGTTTCCGAAGTCGCTGCCGACGGTCATGGCGCTGGGCACATCGATTCTGGCGGTGTCCTTCGTCATCGCCGGCCTTGCCGAAATCCTGCGCCATCGCGGCCTGTCCGCGACAGCGCCAGGACCCGCGAATCCATCACAACCAAAACAAACCAAGAGAGGAGAACTGCAATGGCATTCGACCTGATATCCGGCGACCTGATATCCGGAAAGACGGCCCGGGCCGGCCTCGCCGCTTTGGCGTTGGCGCTGTCGTCGACCGTCGCTTTCGCCGGCGACAAGCTGCAATATTTCACCTGGTCGGGCTATGAACTGCCTGACTTCAACAAGAGCTTCCTCGCCGCGCACCCCGATGGCGTCGAGGCTTCCATATTCGGTGACGACGATGACGCCTTCACCAAGGTCAAGGCCGGCTTCCGTCCCGATATCGCGCATCCCTGCTATGACAAGGTGGCGCGCTGGAACAAGGAAGGCCTGCTGCAGCCGATCGACACCAAGCGCATCAAGAACTGGGATTCGATCTTCCCGGTGTTCAAGAACCTGCCCGATCTGCAGGCCGGCGACGGCAAGGTCTGGATGGTGCCGTGGGACTGGGGCAACACCTCGATCCTCTACCGCACCGATCTGGTGAAGAACCCGGAAGCGAGCTGGAACCTGCTGTGGGACAAGCAGTATGCCGGCCGCATGGCGACCATCGACGCCGTGCATGACACGCCGATCGTTGCCGCGCTTCTGGCCGGCGTCAATCCGTTCGACATGACGCCGGAGCAAATGGACAAGGTGGCGGCGAAACTGCGCGAGCAGCGTCCGCTGCTCTCCAATTACACAACCGACATGACCTCGGTCGAACAGGCCTTGGCCAGCGGCCAGCTGGTCGCCGCCATGACCTGGAATGCGTCGGCCACCTCGCTGAAGAAACAGGGCGTGCCGGTCGAGTTCATGAAACCGAAGGAAGGCATGCTGACCTGGGCCTGCGGCTTCGTCATGCTCAAGGACGCCAAGAATGTCGACCTCGCCTACGATTTCATCAACAGCCGGCTGGATGCCGAGTCCGGCAAATACCTGATCGAGTCTTATGGCTACGGCAGCTCGCTCTCGACCGCTTTCGCCGGCGTGACGAAGGAGGAGCTGGACAAGCTGCAGCTGCCGTCCGATCCGGAAGTGATGCTGAAAAGCACGATCTTCACCGGGCCGATGAAACAGAATGACGATATGGCCAAGATGTTCGAAAAGGTGAAGGCGGGCGGGTGAGGCTGGTTCTTCCTTCTCCCCTTGTGGGGTGAGCAGCCGTTCGCGTAAGCGAATTCATCGTGCCAGTGGCACGATGAAAGGCCGGCGAACGCTGGGACGCTGCGAAGCAGCGGGGACCCAGCAGGGTGGATCGGCTACCACGCCCGGCCCTTCGCAGGCTCAGGGCGTTCGAAGCTCGAAAAGCCAAGCAATTGGCTTTTCGTTCGCTGCGCGAACCGCTTCTCACCCCACAAGGGGAGAAGGGGGAGCCTAGCGGCGCTGCGCCACGTCGATTGAGAAGACTACGAGGACCCATACATGGACATGCTTGACGACGCCGCGGAAAAACCCAAGGACGATGCAGACGTCCGCGTTGGCCGGCGGGTGCGGGCGCTGCGGCTGGAGCGCGGCCTTTCGCTGGCCGAACTGGCGGCAAAAGCCGGAGTGTCGATCGGTGCGCTGAGCCAGATCGAGCGAGGCATGTCATCGCTGCGTGTCAAGGTGATCTGGCCGCTTGCGGCAGCACTCGACATCGAGCCGTCGGCGCTGATCGCCGACGGCAACGACGCAGTCAATGATCTCTATTGCGTGCGCGCCAACAGCCGCCGCGCGATTCCCGTCAAATCCGAAGGCATCGCCAAGGCGCTGCTGTCGCCGCCAGGCGCGACGCTGACCGGCATGCTGGTGACCGTGGAGGCCAATGGCGGCACGGCGGAAGCCTATGCGCATGCCGGCCATGAATTCGGCTACGTGCTGGCGGGCGAGGTCGAACTGGTGGTGGATTCGACAAAATACGTGCTGAAGGAGGGCGACAGCTTTGCCTTCAAGAGCACGCTCTTGCATGCCTTCCGCAATCCCGGCGCCGAGCAGTGCCAGATCCTCTGGGTCAACACCACGAAACCGTCCGAGGTTCGCGATGGCGCCTGATCGTCTTGTGCGGCTGCAGGCGATCTCGAAGATCTTTCCCGGCGGCATCGTCGGGCTCGACGCCGTCGATCTCGACATCGTCAGCGGCGAGTTCATTACGCTGCTCGGGCCATCGGGATGCGGCAAGACCACCAGCCTGCGCGTCATCGCCGGCTTCGAAAGCCCGTCGAGCGGCAAGGTGCTGCTTGACGGGCGCGACATCACGGCGCTTCGGCCCTTCGACCGGCCGGTCAACACCGTGTTCCAGGACTACGCGCTGTTTCCGCATATGAACGTCGCCGAGAATGTCGGCTTCGGCCTGTCGCTGCGCAAGCTCTCCGGCAGCGAGCAGGCAAAACGCGTCGGCGAAGCCCTGGGCATGGTCGGTCTCGCCGACAAGCTTCGTGCCCGGGTCTTGGAATTGTCGGGCGGCCAGCGCCAGCGCGTGGCACTTGCCCGAGCCATCGTCTGCGAGCCGCGCGTGCTGCTGCTCGACGAGCCGCTGTCGGCGCTCGATGCGCATCTGCGCGAACAGATGCAGGTGGAACTGAAGCGGCTGCAGTCGCGGCTCGGCACCACCTTCGTCATGGTCACCCACGACCAGACCGAGGCGCTGTCGATCTCCGATCGCATCGTCGTCATGAACAAGGGCCGCATCGAGCAGATCGCGCCGCCGGCGACACTCTATGATCGGCCCGCCACGAAGTTCGTGGCGAGCTTCATCGGCACCATGAATCTCCTGCAGTCGCGGTTTATCGGCCGCGACGGCGATCGCCTGCGTTTCACCGCCGGAACACTGGCGCTGGAAGCCATTTCTGAAACCGGCCAGTCACCCGGTGAAGGCGACGTGCGTACCATCGGCGTCCGTCCTGAGGATTTGCTGGCGACGACCGAAGTCTCGCCGGGCACGGCGCCGGCGCGCGTCAACAGCATCGTCTTTCACGGCCGCACGCTGCGCTTGCACGCCGAACTTGGGGAGGGAATGCCCGTGGTGATCGACGCACCGCGCCGGGCCGATGGCTTTCAATTCAACGTAGGCGACGTGGCGCATGTCAGCCTGCGCCGTGGCGCCAGCTGTCCCATGCTGCCAAGCTAATCTTTCTTGAGGTCAAGGGCAGGATTGCGGAGCGCGGGATTTGGATCAATCGACGCTTGACTCGAAAGGAATGTTCCTGTTTTGTTCCAGAACAGAGCAAAACAGGAGCGTTCCTTGCCGGGCGTATGCGTATGTATCTGCAAGGCGAATTCGACTTCGGAATTCCCGAGCCGCCATGGCGGCCAAAACGGCCGGATCGTGCCTTCTTCGGGTTATTCTTACAGCCCCGGTTCCATGCTCCCTTCGCCGATTTGCAGAACCAGCTTTGTCATCGGCATGGAATTGTTGGGAAGCGGTTATCGGTTGAGCGGTTTCACCTGAGCTTGCGGCATGCCGGCGACTACAGACGGCTGCGGTCCAAGGTCGTCTTTGCAGCGTCTCGATCGGGCCGGCATGTCCAAATGCCCGCCTTTGAGGTCACGTTTGGCCATGTCGGCAGTTTTCCGGGTCGCCCGGCGACCCGGGGCAGGTCGCCTCGCCACCCGTTTGTGCTTCTGGCCGATGATGGACCAGTTTTCGAACTCCACAAATTGCTTGGGGTCGAGATGCTGAAGAACGGGCTCAAGGCGCCGGATCATTTCGTTCCGCATCTGACACTCGCCTACGATCAAAAGTTTGTCCCTCGGCAGCCCATCGAACCGATCACGTTCGTTGCCAATGACTTCATCCTTGTTCACAGCCTGCGCGGTCTGACGAAATATCTCTTCCTGGACCGTTGGCCCTTGATGGAGGCATCGTAGTCGGCACCTGATCCGTCCTGACATGAAGTGTCAGCTATCGATCGGCTCGACAGTGGCAGGCGGGCAAGCTGTCCCCTACTTGCATTCATTGCGTCGGAACAGGAGGAACACAAATGACTATCGCGGAAATTGCCAAGGACTTCACCGAACGCCTCAAGCAGGGTGACAATGAGGGTGCTGCCGAAAAGTACAATGCCGACGACATCGCCAGTTACGAAGCCATCGAGGGACCGATGGCCGTCAGCCACGGCAAGGAGGCTCTCAGGCAGAAGAGCCAGTGGTGGCAGGAGAACAACGAAGTGCATGGCGGTTTGGTCGAGGGCCCCTATGTCAACGGCGACCAGTTCGCAGTGCGCTTCAAGTTCGACATAACGCCCAAGGCCACTGGCGAGCGTGTCACCATGGATGAGGTTGGTCTGTACACGGTCAAGAACGGCAAGATCACCGAAGAGCGTTTCTACTATTGACGCCGGAAACGGCTTCCGGGAGCCCGCTCTCTTCGCGGCAGGGTTAAGATAAATATGGCGGCCTGGACGACGCCCTGGCCGCCATGTGCATCCGTCCACACCAGGCGTTCGTCGAGATAGCAGCAATGGCGGTCGTTGACTTCTTTGCCGTCGGGTGACTGCATGCGCCGCGGGACGGATTCGGCGGTCAGCCCCTGGGAAGCACGCTTTGACGATCACCATGTACGGCATCACCAACTGCGACACGATCAAGAAGGCGCGCGTCTGGCTGGAAGGCCATGGTGTGCCTTACCGCTTCCACGACTACCGGGCGGAGGGTCTGGACGCCAGGCGGCTGAACGGCTGGGTCGGCAAGGTCGGCTGGGAAAAGCTGCTCAACAAGGGCAGCACGACGTTTCGCGAACTGCCGGATAAGGACAAGGAATCGCTCGACGAAAAGAAGGCCAAGGCGCTGATGCTGGCCAAGCCAACGATGATCAAGCGGCCGGTGCTTGAGGTGGGCGATCGGATTCTGGTCGGGTTCAAAGCTGATGTTTATGAGCAGGCGGTGAAGTAAGCAGCGAGACGGCAACGCTGCCAATCTCCCCCCTTGCGGGGGAGATGGCCGGCAGGCCAGGGGGGTGTGAAGGATCGCCAGCCCAACGAGTTTCGTTCTTACGAAAACCTATTCAGGTCGCTGCGATTGATTGATAGGCTGGAGGGACAGCACCCCCCTCTGCCCTGCCGGGCATCTCCCCCGCAAGGAGGGAGATCAGATGTCGCCTCGGCTTTCGTCAATCGCCAACGCTGCAAAACGAAGCCTCAACTCGCGCGCAAATACCCCGCCAGCGCCACGGCATTGTTATGCGCCTCATCATGCGCGCCGTAGAGCAGCGTCACCTTACCCTGGCCGAGCAAGCCGCGCAGTTGCGCCACCGCCTCGCCATTGCCGTCCAGCTCGGCACGATACCGCTTCTGAAACTCGGCCCAGCGAGCCGGCTCATGGCCGAACCATTTGCGCAACTCGTCACTCGGCGCGATGTCCTTCAGCCACTGCGTCAGCGCTGCGTCCTTCTTGCTGACGCCGCGCGGCCATACCCGGTCGACGAGAACCCGCTGCCCGTCATCGGAAGCGGGTGGTTCATAGATCCTCTTGACCTCCAGGTCGAAAGCCATCCGACCCTCCGTGCCGTCAGGCCCACTCGCCCTTGCGCATCACCGGCACGCGGGCGCCGTCCTTATGGACGCCATCGATGTCGATCTTGTCCGAACCGATCATCCAGTCGATGTGGATGAAGCTCTTGTTGCCGCCGCGCGCTGCAATCTCGTCCTGGCTGAGCGATGCGCCATCGACGAAGCACTTCGAATAGCACTGGCCGAGCGCGATGTGGCAGGCGGCGTTCTCGTCGAACAGCGTGTTGAAGAACAACAGGCCGCTGGCCGAGATCGGCGATGAATGCGGCACAAGCGCCACTTCGCCGAGGCGCCGCGCGCCTTCGTCGGTGTCGAGCACCTTCTTCAACACGTCCTCGCCCTTCGAGGCCTTGGCCTCGACGATCCGGCCTTCCTCGAAACGCACCGAGATATCGTCGATCAGCGTGCCCTGGTAGGACAGCGGCTTGGTCGACGAGACATGCCCCTCGACGCGCCTGGCATGCGGCGTGGTGAAGACTTCTTCGGTCGGGATGTTGGGATTGCAGGTGACGCCGTTCTTGGCGGTCGAGGCGCCGCCCATCCATTCGTGGCCGTCCGCCAGCCCGACAGTGAGGTCAGTGCCCGGTCCCGTGAAATGCAGCGCGTGAAAATTGTGGCCGTTGAGCCATTCGGTCCGGCCGCGCAGCGCTGCATTGTGCGCCTTCCAGTTGCCGATCGGATCCTCCACGTCTACCCGCGAGGCGGCGAATATGGCGTCGGCGAGCTTGGCCACCGCGACATCGTCGGCGTCGTCCGGAAACACCTGCTTGGCCCAGGCGAGGTCCGGATAGGCAACGATATTCCAGTTGATGTCGAAGCCGGTGATCTTTTCCAGCGCCGGCTGGTAGGCCATCGAGTTTGCTTTGTTGGCGCGCGCCACTTTTGCCGGGTCTTGCGCCGACAACAGCGAGGGATCCTCGCCACGCACGGCCAGCCGCGCCGCATTGTTGGAAAAGGCCTTCGCCATGCCTTCATAGAGCCAGCCGGCAGCGCGGTCGAAACCGGCATCGGCGCCGAAGCGGTAGCGCGCCAGGGTCATCTCGTCGTCGTTGAACATTGGCGTCACCAGTCCGGCGCCGGCCCTGTAGGCATGCTCGACGATGCGCCTGGTCAGCGGCAGGGCCGCGATCGATGAGGTCAGCACCAGATCCTGCCCGGGTTGCAGTTGCAATCCGACCTTGATGGCGACTTCCGCCAGCCTGTCGAGCTTCACCGGGTCGATCGATGCGGAAACGCCGCGCGAATGTGTGGTCATGATCCTGCCTGCCTTGATTGGATATCCGTTCCTACATAGACCGGCGCCACCGTGCTTTCCACCGCGATCGCGCCGGAGTGGCCCGTCTTCACGGATCCGAACTGCGCCATCGTCGCCGCGATCTCCTCCTTGATCCAGGCCTTGAAGTCGCGGACCTTGCGGCTCTCGGTCTTCTCCGCCGAAGTCACCAGCCAGTAGCCGAGCCCGCTCTGGGCGCGGATTCCGAATGGCGCCACCAGCCGCCCGTCGGCCAGCGCATCGGCAGCCAGCAACTGCCAGCCGAGCATCACGCCATGGCCGGCAATGGCCGATTCCAGGCACAGCATCGGATCGGTGAAGCGCGCGCCCTTCTGGAAGGTGACGGGCTGGGCGCCGGCCGCGGTGAACCAGCTTTCCCAGTTGATCATCGCCCGCTCGTCGGTGATGGCGCAGGTCTGGGCAAGGTCCTCGATCGCTCTCAATTTCCGGGCGATGTCAGGTGCGCAGACCGGGAAGACCTCCTGCGCCAAAAGCAGTTCTGCCCGGCCGCCCGGCCATTTGCCGTCGCCGAGCCGGATGGCGATATCGATGTCGGAGTGATCGAGATTGGCCAGCCGTACCGAGGCGTCGATGCGCAGCAGCACGTTGGGATGCCGGTCGAAGTGACGCGATAGCCTGGGCAGCAGCCATTTCGACGCGAAGGCCGGCGCCACCGAAACCACCAATGTGCATTGTGTCGCTTCATCGGCCAGCGCCACCGCCTGGGCCAGCTCGCGAAACCCCGCGCCGAGCCGGGTCGCGAACACAGTGCCGAATTCGGTCAGCACCAGGCCGCTCGTCGTGCGCTCGAATAGCGCCTGGCCGAGCTGCTTTTCGGTGCGGCTTATCTGCTGGCTGACGGCGCTGACGGAAACATTGAGTTCGCTCGCCGCCGCTGCGAGCGATCCGAGACGGGCGACGGTTTCGACGGCGCGAAGGCCGTTGAGGTGGATGCGGTTGAGCACGCTCATTTGAGATTTTCTAAACCGATCTGGCCGAAATCTCAATTGAAAGGCATATCGAAACGGCGGATTTTATCGACGGGAGACAGACCGGCGGAGCCGAAAATGCCAAGGATATTGTCATCGCTGAAGGTCTTGTTCGCCGCGGCCTCGCCGTACGAACCAGGCCGCGAGGGCGACACGCAGAGGTGGCTGACCGATCCGCTTTCGCATCCTGTGCTGAACACCATGTCGGAGCGCGAACTCGGCGATGTGCCGTTCAGGCTGACGGCACGGCGGACCGCGCATGAGACAGCTTCGTTGCGCGCCAGTTTCGGCGGGCGCTGCTGAGCGGAAGCGCCGCACGTTCCGGTTTCAGGACAGGTCGACCACGACGTGGCATTCCGCGGCCGCACTGGCCCAACGAATGGCGGATTGTTTCAGCAATCCCTGCATTTATTGTGCGCTGCAATGACATCAGCCAACTCGACAGCGCTACGCTATGCCTTCGCCGGCATGATCGCCATGGCCGTCGCCATGGGCATCGGCCGTTTCGTCTACACGCCGATCCTGCCCGGCATGATGGAAGAACTGCATCTGTCGCCGGCCAATGCCGGCTGGATCGCCTCGGCCAACTATCTTGGTTATCTCCTCGGCGCGCTTGCCGCGGCGGGCGGTTGGGCGCATGGGCGCGAGCGTCAGCTGATGTTGGTCGGCCTTGGCGCCAGCACCATCCTTGCTGCGGTAATGGGGTTGACCGACGCCATGGCCGCCTTTCTCGCCGTCCGCTTTCTGGCCGGCCTGGCCAGCGCCTTCGTCATGGTCTTCATGGCCAGCATCGTTTTCAGCCATATCGCGGCGGCCGGACGCAGCGACCTGCAGGCGTGGCATTTTGGCGGCGTTGGCTTGGGTATCGCGATCTCGGCGGCGATGATGGCGGTGCTGGTCGCCGAACATGCCGGCTGGGCGGCTGGCTGGTTGTGGTCGGCGGCAATTTCGGCCTGCGGTTTCGTGGTCGTCGCGCTGTTGGCGGACGAAGGCCCGCTCGCCGATGGCGAGGCCGCACGCGAGCCGGCGCTGCCGAAAGACCGATCGCTGATGAAGATCATCGTCGCCTACGGCCTGTTCGGGTTTGGCTATGTGGTGACCGCGACATTCCTGGTCGCCATCGTCCGGCAAGGCGGCGGCAGCCGTGTTTTCGAGGCCATGGTGTGGATGGTCGCTGGCCTTGCCGGCTTTCCCTCGATCTGGTTCTGGCAGAAGATCGCGGCCTGGACCGGGCTTCACGCCGCCTATGCGCTGGCCTGCTTCATTGAAGTGATCGGCGTCATCGCCAGCGTGGCACTTGGCGGATATTCCGGACCGCTGCTTGGCGGTCTGCTGCTCGGTGGCACCTTCATCGCCATCACGGCGTTTGGTCTGCAGGCCGCGCGCCAGCAGGCGCCGAGGGCACCCCGGCGTGTCTTTGCCTTGATGACGGCATCCTTCGGTCTCGGCCAGATCATTGGCCCGATCGCCGCCGGGTTGCTGGCCCAGGCATCGGGTAATTTCTTCCTCGCTTCGATCGTTGCCGCGGCCATGCTGCTGGTCTCCGGCGCCGTCACATGGTCGGCTGCGCCAAAATCGCCATGATTTGTGGTCTTGCTCTGCGCCGGGCATCGGGCAGGCATTTTCTTTCCCCCTAATGTGTGACCTTATGCCCGCTCAAACCCGCTGATTTGCGCATAGATCGAGGAATTCGCCACAGTGTTCGTATCTTTCTTCCCGCAGCCGAAGCTGTTCTTCACTTCGGCTGCCGTCTGGAGCCTTGCGGCGATCCTGTTCTGGTTTTTCGGAGGTGAGCAGCTGGGAGCCGTCATTGGCCTGCCGCCGGCCGCCGCCGACGCGCCGCCGATCATCGGCATCGCCGTACTGGTGTCCAAACCGTTCCTCTGGTTCTATATCTACTTCACGTTTTGCGTGGCCATCTTCTATGCCTTCTGGAGCTGGTATTCGCCGCATCCATGGCAGCGCTGGTCGATCCTGATGACGGCGGTCATCCTGTTCTTCATCTATTTCAACGTGCAGGTCAGCGTCGCCGTCAACGCCTGGTACGGCCCTTTCTTCGACTATGTGCAAGGGCTGATGTCGGGGACCGGAAAATCGACCAACGGAGAATTCTACACCGGATTGGCCGACTTTTCCTGGCTCGCTCTGGTCGGTATGAACGTGCAGGTGGTCAACGCCTTCATCGTCAGCCACTGGATCTTCCGCTGGCGCACGGCGATGAACAACTACTTCATCGAGAACTGGGCCAGGCTGCGCCACATCGAGGGCGCCTCGCAGCGTATCCAGGAAGACACGATGCGCTTCTCTCAGATCATGGAGGATCTTGGCTCCAGCTTCGTCCAGTCGATCATGACCTTGATTGCCTTCCTGCCGGTCATGATCCAGCTGCAGGCCCATATCAGCGAGTTGCCGATCATCGGCGCGATCCCCCAGCCATTGGTGGTTGCAGCACTTGCCTGGTGTCTGTTCGGTACGATCTCGGTGATGATTGCCGGCATGAAGCTTCCGGGGCTGCAGTTCCGCAACCAGCGCGTCGAAGCCGCTTACCGCAAGGAACTGGTCTATGGCGAGGATCATGCGGACAGGGCGCAACCCGCGACCACGTCCGAGCTGTTCGCGAATGTCCGCCACAACTATTTCAGGCTCTATTTCCACTACATCTATTTCAATGTCGTTCGCTACACCTACCTGCAGGCCGACAACATCTTCTCGCTGCTGATCCTGGGTCCGTCGCTGGTCGCGCACAAGATAACGTTCGGTGCCTTGAACCAGATCTCGAACGCATTCGGCAAGGTGACGGGTTCGCTGCAGTTTCTTCTCACTTCGTGGTCGACCATCGTCGAGCTCCAGTCGGTCCACAAACGCCTGCGCGCCTTCGAGGCGACGCTCCTCGGCGAGCCGCTGCCCGATATCGACCAGCGCTATCTGGCAAGGCAGGGTGCCGAGGATCCGGCTTAAGACGATTTCGGTTTGATGTGGAAACGGGTTGGCGGCTCAGCCGCCCCCCCACGCCTGCCTATCGGCGTCGCGTTGCCGCGAAACATAGTCGCGAAAGCTGATGCACTCGACGTCCGCTTTGACGCAGACCTCGCCGGCAAAGCGCTCCAGTGCGTTCCAGTAGGCGCCCTCATTCATCAGCGTGAAGTGGAAACCGAGTTCGAGCGGAATGCGCTTGCCCTGGTATTGTGCATCGAAGGCGGCGCGAAACGCCTGATAGGTCCGGTTGGCGAACTCGTCCGCCTTGCTTGGCCGCTCGAAGCCGCCGGAATGCCTGACATAGAGATTGTAATCCATGGCGATCACCGGCCGTGATTTCGGTCCCTCCGGAATCTGCGGCAGTGAAAAATGCATGATGCCGTTGCTGGCCGTCGGCAGGGCAGGGCCTTGCGAGACGCCGCTGGCGTCGAACTGGTAGCCGGCGGCGGGAAGTGCCTCGTAGAGCGCCTTGCTCGTCGACAGATAGGGCGCGCGGAAACCGGCAACCGCATGCCGCGCGAGCTCGCGCCAACCCGTGGGCTCGGGCGTGATGCCGTTGATCGCATAGGCGTTCTCGAGAATGTGCTCGAACGAGCCGAACTCCTTCAGCCAGTCGGCCTTGCTCCAATCCTTGCCGTCGAAATGGCCGCAGGCGTGGCTGGCGATGTCGTGGCCCTCATGAGCGGCGAGGCCGATCTGTTCCAGCCGCTCGGCCACTTCCTGTTTCGAAGCGGCAAAGCCGATGTTGGATTTGCCCGGTGTCTTGCCCGGCGCGGTGTATTCCTTGCGTGTCTCCGGCGACAGCAGGAAGACGCAGGAGAGAAAATAGGTGAAATGCGCGCCGGTGCGGTGTGCCAGTGCCCGGCTGCGCTTCCACTGCGAGATGTCGCGGGCGCTGTCGAAGGAGACGATGACGACCTGCCTCGGCTTTGCCGGCGTCGGCGGCGCGGGCGGATCGGCCAAAGCGACGCCGGCAGGCGCGAGCAAGGCAAGCGAGAACGCAACAATACGGGACGAGCGATACATAGGGCAGGGGATCCAGGCTTCGGGCGGTCAGCAAGCCGGCTATCGCCTAAATGTGGCGCCGGTGCGATTGGGCTTTTCGCCGGTTTACCCCCAGGGCAAACATCGGTTTGCCCTGGAGCAAACACCCGTTTGCCCAAGCCAAACATCCGATTGCCCTGGGGAATAGGCGATTTTCCGGCCGAACCCCTTCCATGCCGACAAAATTTCGCTAAAACGCGGGCTCATGAACCGCCCCGGCCCGGGGCAGGAATGGTTTTGATTGATGTCCGACGACAGTTTTATCCGTGAAGTCAACGACGAGATGCGCCGCGACCAGGCGCAGAAGCTGTGGGACCGTTTCGGCCCGGCGTTGCTTGTCGCTGCGATCCTCGTGGTGCTCGGCACCGCCGCCTTCGTCGGCTATCGCTACTGGGACGAGACGCGCGCCAACCGCTCCGGCGACGCTTTCTCGCAGGCGCTCAAGCTTGCCAATGACGGCAAGAACGACGAGGCGCTGGCCGCGCTCGATCAATTGGAGAAGGACGGCTACGGCGCCTATCCGCTGCTCGCCCGCATGCGCGCCGCGACCGTCAAGGCAAGCAAGGGCGACGTCGATGCCGCCGTCAAGGACTTCGACGAGGTCGCCGCCGACACCGCCATCCCCCAGGGCATTCGCGATATGGCGCGACTCAGGGCGGCGCTCCTGCTCGTCGACCACGGCTCCTTCGCCGACGTGTCCAGCCGCGTCGAGGCGCTGACCTCGGACACCAACACGCTGCGCCACACGGCGCGCGAGGCGCTCGGCCTTGCCGCCTGGAAGGAAGGCAAGACACAGGACGCTCTGAAGCTGTTCGATCAGATCGCCTCCGATGACGGCGCCCCGCGCAACACCCGCGAGCGGGCAACGCTGATGTCCGAGCTGATCCGTGGTTCGGGCAATGCGTCGTAAATGCATGTCGCCCAAAAGTGTGCAGCGGTTTTGGGACAACGACATGCATCATTGTAGGACCGTATGACCTTCAAAGTCGCCATCATCGGCAGACCTAACGTCGGCAAATCGACCCTTTTCAATCGGCTGGTGGGAAGGAAGCTGGCGCTTGTCGACGACACGCCGGGCGTCACCCGTGACCGTCGCGTCCATGCCGCCAAGCTCTACGACCTGCATTTCGACGTCATCGATACCGCCGGCTTCGAGGACGCGGCTGCCTCGACATTGCCGGGCCGCATGCGCGCGCAGACCGAGATCGCCATCCACGAAGCCGACCTGATCTTCTTCACCATCGATGCCAAATCCGGCCTGTTGCCCGACGACAGGACTTTTGCCGAGATCGTGCGAAAATCCGGCAAGCCGGTCGTGCTGGTCGCCAACAAGGCCGAGGCCAAGGGCGCGCAGGGCGGCATGCTGGAGGCATGGGAGCTCGGGCTGGGCGAGCCGATTCCGGTTTCGGCCGAACACGGCCAGGGCATGCCCGATCTGCGCGATGCGGTGATCGCGGCACTCGGCGAGGCACGCGTCTTCGGCGAGGACGAGGAAGACGACCAGGAGATCGCTACCGGCGAGGTGCTGATCGGCGAGGACATCGCCGATCCGGACGCCGAGCCTGCCTATGACGACACCAAGCCGATGCGCATCGCCGTCGTCGGCCGCCCGAACGCCGGCAAGTCAACGCTGATTAACGCGCTGATCGGCGAGGAGCGGCTTTTGACCGGACCGGAAGCCGGCATCACCCGTGATTCGATCTCGGTCGACTGGGATTGGCGCGGCCGCCGCATCAAGCTGTTCGATACGGCCGGCATGCGCCGCAAGGCCAGGATTCACGAGAAGCTGGAAGTGATGTCGGTGCAGGACGGCTTGCGCGCCATCCGCTTCGCCGAGATCGTCATCATCGTACTCGACGCCACCATTCCCTTCGAGAAGCAGGATCTGCAGATCGCCGACCTGATCATCCGCGAGGGCCGGGCGCCGGTGATCGCCTTCAACAAATGGGACTTGATCGATCATCCGCAGGAACTCCTGGCGGAACTGCGCGAGAAAACCGAACGGCTGTTGCCGCAGGCGCGCGGCATCCAGGCGGTGCCGGTCTCGGCCGAGACCGGTCGCGGCCTCGACAAGCTGATGGATGCGGTACTGAAGACGCACAAGGTGTGGAACAGCCGTGTTTCGACCGGCAAGCTCAACCGTTGGCTTGAAGCCATACTGGCGCATCATCCGCCGCCTGCCGTTGCAGGGCGCCGGCTGAAGGTCAAATATGTCACCCAGGCCAAGACGCGGCCGCCGGGCTTCGTGGTCCAGTGCTCGCGGCCGGATGCGATGCCGCAATCCTATGTCCGTTATCTCTCCAACAGCCTGCGCGAAGCCTTCGACATGCCGGGCGTGCCGATCCGCATCGCGCTGCGCACCTCGGACAATCCGTTCGCCGGCCGGGCCAAGAAACGCGGCTGAGCCTCGTTCAGGTAGGCTGCGCGTTTGCTCATTTTAGCGCTGGCGGTGTGCGGGAACTCGACGCCGGATGGCCATCGCGTCTAAGCAACGGCCCTTAGCCCCTCAGTCCCCCGCACGCCCTTAGGCAGCGCCTGCCGCGCCGCCTCCAGCAGGATGTCGCCGAGGCGAGCCGCCACCGGCTCGGGCTCGGCATCGCTGCGATGCAGCAACAGCGCCATCTTGGGCAGCGACGGCAGCCCGGCGATCTCCGGCGTCATCGCGCTGACGCTGGCCGGCAGGCCGATATCGGTGCGGATCGTCAGCCCCAGCCCCGCGGCGACCGCCGCCCAGATGCCGCCAATGCTCGGGCTGGAGAAGGCCATGCGCCAAGGCAGGCCGGCACGGTCGAGCGTTTCGGTCGCCACCGTGCGCAACAGGCAGGGTGCTTCGAGCGCCACCAGCGGCAGCGGCTCGCCGTCGCGCAGGCTGGTCTCGATGCGCTTTGCCGGACCGATCCAGCGCATTTGAACATCGGCGACGTGCTGGCTGTAAGGCAGCGTCTCACCGCTGTGCCAGGCCAGCGCGATGTCGAGATTGCCGGACATGATCCTCTCGGCGAGCTCGTGGCTGCGTGCGATCCTGGCTTCGATCTTCACTTTGGGGTGGGCGCGGGCGAAGCGGCCGAGCACTTCGGGCAGCACCGCCTCGCCGAAATCCTCCTGCAGGCCGAGCCGCACCCAGCCTTCCAGTTCGACGTCGTGGATAGCCGCAGCCGCTTCGTCATTCAATTCGAGCAGCCGGCGCGCATAGCCGAGCATGGTCTCGCCGGCCTCCGTCAAGGCGAGGCCGCGTCCCGACTTGCGGAAGATCGGCGTCGCCGCCTGCTCTTCCAGTTTCTTCAACTGGGCGCTGACCGCCGAGGTCGAGCGGCCAAGCCGGTCGGCCGCCTTGGCGAAGCTGCCCAGCTCCATGCCGGTGACGAAACTGCGGAGAACGTCGAGGTCGAATGTCACGCGTCGCATGCGATTGTCCCGAATTTTCGAACCGTGTGTCAAAAACTTCCTGATTTTAAGGACTGATCTATGGCGATAGATAGAACCCGTCAAGGCCGGCAGCGCTGGCCGCCACGGGAATAGAACCATGTCCGCCATCGTCGACTGCGCCGATCAACAGCCAGCACAAATCCTGAAAGACAGGGCCGCCGGTCCCGCGGGGAGGGTATTCGGTCCTGGTCATCGCTGGAAGGTTCTCGGCATCGGCGTCGCCGCGAATGCCAGTTTCTCGGCGACCTTCTCCGGCATACCTGCAACAGCCGTCGTGCTTCGCCAGGGCTATCACTTGAGCAATGCGCAACTCGGCGTGGCGCTCGGCCTTCTCGGGCTGGGCGTTGCACTCAGCGAGCTGCCATGGGGCCTGCTCACCGACCGCTGGGGCGATCGCCGCGTGCTTCTGATCGGGCTCGGCGCGACGGCGGCATGGTTGTTCGCCATGGCGATGCTCGTCGTGCCAACCAGGGCTGGCATCCCCGATGTCACGCTCCTGTCGGCGAGCCTGCTCTTCGCGGGACTGCTCGGCGGCAGCGTCAACGGTTCGAGCGGCCGCGCCATCATGGCCTGGTTCCGGGAAAGCGAACGCGGCTTTGCCATGAGCATAAGGCAGACGGCGGTGCCGCTTGGCGGCGGCCTCGGCGCACTTGTGTTGCCGTCGCTTGCGCTTACCTTCGGCTTTGCCGCCGTGTTCGGGCTGCTGGCGGCGGCATCCGCTCTTTCCGCCCTGTTCGCCTGGCGGTGGCTGCACGAGCCGCCGACAACGGATGCGGGCCACATCTCTTCATCGGCTGGGGCCGGACCGGCGCCATTGCGCAACATCGAGGTCTGGCGGATCGCCACCGCCATTGGCCTGCTCTGCTTCCCGCAGGTGGCGGTGCTCACATTCGCCTCGGTGTTCCTGCACGATTTCGCCAGGCTGGGAACGGCAGCGATCAGCGCCAGCCTCGCCGCGGTGCAGACGGGTGCCATGGTCATGCGCGTCTGGAGCGGCCGCTTCACCGACCGCCATGGCAACCGCCGCCAGTTTCTGCGCTCATGCAGTGCGCTCAGCGCACTCGCCTTCGCAATCCTCTGGGTGCTGGTCCTGGCCAGCCCCGCCATGCCGGGCGGCCAATCCTTCCTGATCGCTGCCCTTCCCCTGGTGCTGATTGTCGCGGGCATCTCGGTTTCGGCCTGGCATGGCGTCGCCTACACCGAGCTTGCCACGCTGGCGGGCGCCGGCCATGTCGGAACCGCGCTCAGCCTTGCCAACACATTTGTTTTCGTCGGCTTCTTCCTGGTGCCGGTGGCCATTCCCGGGCTGCTGCATCTCTGGTCTTGGTCCGGCGTCTGGCTGTCGGCCGCCATCTGCGCGCTGATCGCCTGGCCGATCTTCCTGCGGCAAGCCTGAGGAACACCTGCCGCAAAACCGCCCGACTTCGGCGCCACGACCCTGAGGAGACTGGGACAACCCGATCGATCCCGTTAACGTCCCATCAAGGTTAATGCATCATTTTGCTCTCCAGTGGGGTCAGTAGCGTTCCTGGAGAGAGTTCCGTGCATCGACGTCTGTTGAAGCGGCTGGCAGCCGTCGCCGGTGAGAGAAAACGCAGCCTCGTGTCTCCGTTCATCATCGGTCTCGGCATCTGGATCGGCTTCCCGACCCTCGCCGCCTACCAGGACATGACAAGCCTTGTGTCTGGCCTGGAAGCGCCCACCGCGCGCTGGAATTCCTACGTCGAAAAATCCGTCGCCGGCTCGGTTCACGCTGCCGAGATGCCATTCATCGATTCCGACGTCACCGGTTCGATCTCCGGATCTGGTATTCATCTGGCCGGCGTCGGCAACGTGTCGTTTCGCGGCAAGGGCGGCAAGGTCAGCGCCACGCCCGACGAGGATCGCGTCGTGCGCGCCGACAAGAAGGGCCGTATCGTCCAGGTCTCTCCCGTTGCCCCGCCGAAGAACTTCAACGCCGGATCGATCTTCCAGCGGACCTCGTCCTTGATGCGGCCCAGCATGGACAGCGACCTGAAGATGGCCTTCGCCAAGCCGCAGATCAAAGGCAAGGAGATCCAGATCGCCGCAGCGTTCCATGCGCGTGAGGACAAGAAGCCTGATCCCGGCGTGCCGGCCATGCTTGCCGCCCTGGTCAACAATGATCATCCGGATGTGCTGGCGACGGCCTATGCACAATCCGAGCCCGACTATGCCAAGGCCTCACCCTTCGAAGCCCTGCTGCAGGACGAGCAGCCCAACAGCGGCCGCTTCATTCCACCGATGGTCAAGGGTGACCACTCGTGGATCCAGAACCCGCTGCCTGAGAGCGTCTTTTCCAAGCCGGAGCAGAAATGCCTGGCCAACGGCATCTACTTCGAGGCGAGGAGCGAATCCGTGCGCGGCCAGGCTGCCGTCGCCCAGGTCATCCTCAACCGCGTCCGCAACCCGGCCTACCCCAATTCGATCTGCGGCGTCGTCTACCAGAATGACAGCTGGTTCAACCGTTGCCAGTTCTCCTTCGCGTGCGATGGCCGCAAGAAGCGCATCGACGATCCTGTCGCCTACAAGACTGCCCAGGATATCGCCATGGCCGTCACCGCCGGCAAGATATTCATCCCGGAGGTCGGATCGTCGACCCATTACTACGCCCAGTACGTCCATCCGGGCTGGGCGCGCACGATGCAGAAGATGACCAAGATCGGCCTGCATATCTTCTACCGCACCTATAGTGGCGGCTGGAGCTGAGTGGCGTCGGTCGCCGGTCTTTTTCGGGCGGCCGTGCGATCGACCAGGGAGCCATTGCCGGGGGGATTCGCGCAATGCATCCCCATCCTTGCGGCGGGCACGATGTCGCACCTCGCTAATCGATTGATTTTATTGGCTAAAATACATGGCAATGAACTTCCGCCCGTGGCTTGACGGGCGCAAACCCTCTAACTATGTTGCCGGCGACTTTACAAGCGGACGGACGGTGACGGTCTGACCGGGCAGGGGGGTTGCGATGGCCGAGAAAAGCAGGCCAGACGGAACCGGAGAAACCGGCCGCGGCAACCAGCATGAACCCGACATCCGTGACGACGATCTTGAGCGACGTCGGCGTGAACTTGAAGCATCGCTTGCGACAAGGCTGCCGAACCGGCTCGAGGGGAAAGACGACGCGAAAGCGGGCAGTGCGGCCGGATACGGCCAGGCGGTCAAACTCTCCAGTGAATTCATCGCTGGCGTGGTGGTGGGCGCCGGCATCGGCTGGATCATCGACCGTATGGCGGGGACATCGCCGTGGGGTTTGATCGTTTTCCTGCTGCTTGGGTTTGGCGCCGGCGTGCTCAATGTCATGCGTTCCGCGGGCGTTGTGGCAGAATTCGGACAGGGCAACAAATCGCGCCCTGACCACGACGACAGCAAATAGCCGCGCTCGCGCGGCAATGATAATTTGGCCGTACGCGGCATTGACGGGGTTAGAACGTGGCAGCTGACAAGGTCGATCCGATCCACCAGTTCCATATCATCAAGCTGGTTCCGATTAACATCGGCGGCTACGACCTGTCTTTCACGAATTCGGCACTGTTCATGGTCGCGACCGTGGTCGTTGCCGCGGCCTTCCTGCTGCTGACGACGTCGAGCCGCAGCCTGGTTCCCGGCCGGCTGCAGTCGATCTCCGAAATGGCCTATGAGTTCGTCGCCAACATGTTGCGCGACGCCGCCGGCACGCAAGGCATGAAGTTCTTCCCCTTCGTGTTCTCGCTGTTCATGTTCGTTCTGGTCGCCAACCTGCTCGGCCTGTTCCCCTATTTCTTCACCGTCACCAGCCACATCATCGTCACCTTCGGCTTGGCCATCCTGGTTATTGGCACCGTCATCGTCTACGGCTTCATGAAGCATGGCCTTGGCTTCCTGAAGTTGTTCGTGCCGAAAGGTGTGCCTCTCTTGATGATGGTGCTTGTCGTTCCGATCGAGGTGATTTCCTTCGTATCGCGCCCGGTCAGCCTCTCTGTTCGTCTGTTCGCCAACATGCTCGCCGGTCACATCACGCTGAAGGTTTTTTCGGGATTTGTCGTCAGCCTGAGTGCGCTGGGTACGCTTGGCATTGCGGGTTCGATCCTGCCGCTGGCCATGGCGGTGGCATTGACGGCGCTGGAACTGCTCGTGGCGCTCTTGCAGGCTTACGTCTTCGCGGTGCTGACCTGCATGTATCTCAACGACGCCCTGCATCCCTCGCACTAATTAGAGTTTCCGGCCCACCTGTTTCCAACACTGACGCCGGATGGAAATCGCAACGGAATTTCAGATCCAAAGGAGTTGAACAAATGGACGCAGAAGCAGCAAAGTACATCGGCGCCGGCATCGCTTGCCTGGGCATGGGTGGCGCGGGCATTGGCCTGGGCAACATCTTCGGCAGCTACCTCTCGGGCGCGCTGCGCAACCCGTCGGCTGCCGACGGCCAGTTCGGCCGCCTGATCTTCGGCTTCGCCGTCACCGAAGCTCTGGGCATTTTCTCGCTTCTCATCGCGCTTCTGGCCCTGTTCGGCTGAGAGCACTGGGAAGATTGGACAGGCCGGCCGCGCAAGCGGCGGGCCTGATATCTGGGGATAGTCCATGTTCGTGACATCTGCCTTCGCGCAAGAGTCCGCGCCATCAGCCGATACCAGCCACGCTGCGACGGAAGGCGACACGCATTCCGGCACCAGCGTGCCTGCGGAGGCGCACGGCACATTTCCGCCGTTCGATCCTGCGACCTTCCCGTCGCAGCTTCTGTGGCTGGCGATCACTTTTGGGCTGTTCTATCTCTTCCTGAAGCGGGTCGTGGTGCCGCGCGTCGGCGGCATCATCGATGTCCGCAACGACCGCATCAGCCAGGATCTCGACCAGGCCGCCAAGTTGAAGGGCGAGGCCGATGCCGCCGTTGCTGCTTACGAGCAGGAACTGGCGGAAGCCAAGAAGAACGCCAACTCGATCGGCCAGCAGGCCGCCGATGCGGCCAAGGCGGAAGCCGACACCGCGCGCAAGAAGATCGAGGCCGCGCTCGACGAGAAGCTCGGCGAGGCCGAGGCGCGCATTTCTTCCATCAAGGCCAACGCCATGAAGGAAGTCGGCAGCATCGCCGAGGATACCGCTTCGGCGATCGTCGAGGCACTGGTCGGCGGCAAGGCCAGCAAGGCCGAGATCGCGGCCGCGGTCAAATCCGTGGCCCGGTGAGGAGCGCATCATGGACGCCACATCTCTCGCGACGCTCTGGGCAACGATAGCCCTCGTCATCTTCCTGGCCATCGCCGTCTACATCAAGGTGCCCGGCCTGATCGCCAAGGCGCTCGATGCCCGCGCCACGCGCATCAGCAGCGAACTCGACGAGGCACGCAAGCTGCGCGAGGAGGCCCAGCAACTGCTTGGCCAGTATCAGCGCAAGCGCAAGGAAGCCGAGCAGGAGGCAGCCGACATCGTCGCGGCCGCCAAGCGCGAGGCCGATCTGCTCGCCGCCGAGGCGCACAAGAAGACCGAAGACTATGTTACCAGGCGCACCGCGCTGGCCGAGCAGAAGATCGGCCAGGCCGAGCGTGACGCCATCAGCGAAGTCCGCGCCAGCGCCGTCGACATTGCCGTCGAAGCCGCCCGCGCGCTGCTCGCCGCCAAGGTCGACGTCAAGGCCGGGGCCGATCTGTTCAAGGCTTCGCTCGCGGACGTGAAGGCAAAGCTCAACTGAGCTGACAGCGTTGGAAATCAAAAAGCCGCCCGGGCAACCTGGCGGCTTTTTTTGTTGTGCGGACATCGGATGGCGAAGGCGGCGAAGCGCTAATCTCCCTCCTTGAGGGGGAGATGGCCGGCAGGCCAGAGGGGGTCGCCTCACGTAATGCGCCGGCCTGATCTTTCATATGAAGGGGCGTCGCGCCCCGTCGAACCTATCCCCTCTGTCGCCTTCGGCGACATCTCCCCCTCGAGTGGGGAGATTAGGCGCTCAAGCTCAATCCAGGCCGGCCAAACTCTCTTCTTCAACCACCTCGGCGCCGCCAAGCCTGAACGGCGAGAACGACACGCGGTGCAGCCGCGCGACCGGGCCGTGCGCCTCGATCGCCGTGCGGTGCCGGGCCGTGGCGTAACCCATGTGCACCTCGAATCCGTAGCGGTCGTTATGGCTGCCGCAACCGCACATCATGCGGTCACGCATGACCTTGGCGACGATGGAGGCAGCGGCGATCGATTGCGAGCGCTGGTCACCCTTGATCAACGCGCGACCGTCGCATGGCAACCCCGGCGGCACGTCGCGTCCGTCGGCAAGCGCGAGCTTAGGCCGAACCGACAGCCCGACCAGCGCGCGTCGCATCGCCTCAAGGCTCGCCTTGAGGATATTACTGCCGTCGATGCCCTCGGCACTGATCGAGGCCATCGAGACCGCCTGCGCGGAGCCGAGAATGCGCAGGAACAATGCCTCGCGCTGCAAATGGCTGAGCCGTTTGGAATCGTCGAGGCCCTCGGGGATGTTGGCTGGGTCGAGCACCACTGCCGCAGCGACCACCGGCCCGGCCAGCGGGCCACGGCCAGCCTCATCCATCCCCGCCACGGGCCACAGGCCGTCGGCCATCGCCTTCGTCTCGAAGGAGAAATCGGGTTTCTCGACAATTTCGAAGAGAAGCGGAGAATCAGAACGCGCGCGAGCCATGTTGCGGCGAGGTTCGCATCGGTTCCGATTCTCCGCAAGTCCCTCCGGGTCGGGTGGGGCGCCGGACCGGGAGGGCACCGTCTGCTGGCCGGGGCAGGCCGGACGGGATTTCACAAGCGAAAAAGAAAGATCAAAGCAGCATCAGCTGCTCCTGGTCCTTTCCCGCGGCGACGAACTGGTCGGTTCTCAGCGTGCGCCGTTCGGCATTGAGGCCGAGCCGCTTGGCGGTGATCTCGAAGCGCCGGCCGATCTGCCAGGCATAGGGTCCGGCGCCCTTCATGCGCTTGCCCCATTCCGAATCGTAGTCCTTGCCGTCGCGCATCGAGCGGATCAGCGACATTACGTGGCGATAGCGGTCGGGATAGTGGCGCAGCAGCCAGTCCTTGAAGATCGGGCTGACCTCCAGCGGCAGTCGCAGCACGACATAACCCGCCTCGCGCGCGCCGGCAGCGCTCGCCGAATCGAGGATCCGTTCCATCTCCTGGTCGGTCAGGCCGGGGATGATCGGTGCCACCATGACCGAGGCCGGAATGCCGGCATCGGAAAGCTGCCTGATCGCCTCCAGCCGCTTGGTCGGCGTCGATGCGCGCGGCTCCATCGTGCGCGCCAGCATGCGGTCGAGCGTCGTCACCGACAGCGCCACCTTGGCGAGCCCGCGCTCGGCCATGCGCGACAGGATGTCGATGTCGCGCGTCACCAAAGCGGATTTGGTGACGATGCCGACCGGATGGCCGCGCGCCTCCAGCACTTCGAGGATCTCGCGCATGATCCGGTACTGCTTCTCGATCGGCTGGTAGGGATCGGTGTTGGTGCCGATGGCGATGGTGCGTGGCTGGTAGCCGTCCTTCGACAGTTCCTTGTCGAGCAGCCGCGCCGCATCCGGCTTGGCGAACAGCTTGGATTCGAAATCCAGGCCCGGCGACAGGCCCATGAACGAATGCGTCGGCCGCGCGAAGCAATAGACGCAGCCGTGTTCGCAGCCGCGATAGGGGTTGATCGAGCGGTCGAAGGAGATGTCTGGCGATTCGTTGCGGGTGATGATGGTGCGCGGCTTTTCCACCTGCACCTCGGTCTTGAACGGCGGCAGTTCCTCCAGCGAACTCCAGCCATCATCGAAGACATGCCGGGTGACCGGCTCGAACCGGCCGGACGGATTGATGCCCGCTGACCGGCCACGGTTGCGGTCCGGACGGATGCGCATGCCGCTCTGCTCGATCATCGCATTGGCCATCTCGGCTCGTCCTGCCCCGAAGGCTGCAATGTCGGCGCGCATGATCGGCTCCATCTTCGCCCGCTCCCAGGGACTGTCCACGTTGTGTCGAATCGCTCTGCTCATGAAATTATTCCTATTTCCTTGATGAGAACAAAGCAAGAACTTTCTATGGTGCACTGCAAGAACTGGCGTCGCGTCCACCTTTCCGCTATTCGGCTGATGATGCTCAGTGTTCTCATCGAAACCCGCAATGACGAGGAGGCTCTCGCCCGCACGCTCGGCTCGCTGATTGGCGGTGCCGTCGAGGGCGTGGTGCGCGAGGTCGTCGTCTGCGACATCGGCTCCACCGACCAGACGCATCATGTCGCCGAGCATGCCGGCTGCCACTATGTGGCGAGCGGCGGTGTCGCCGCCGGCATCCGGCAGGCCAAGGGCGACTGGCTGTTGCTGCTGGAACCGGGCGCCAGGCTGGTGGAGGGCTGGACCGAAGCGGTCGTCGCCCACACGGCCCGGCAAACCATGGCGGCGCGGTTCTCGCGTGCACGCGGCAGCCGAGTGCCGTTCCTGGCGCGGGTGTTTTCGGGAAACCGTGCCCTGGCCGACGGATTGGTGATCAGCAAGCGGCAGGCAGCGTCCTTGTCGAAGCACGCCGGCAGTGCCGAGGCGCTTGCACGCGGCCTGGCGACAAGGAAACTCGACGCCGAGATCTGGGTAGCGCCGGCGAAGCAGGAATCCCGCAAGTGATTTTGCAGCTGCTGTCTACGTCAGGGGCAGCCATAATCGCCGCGCCCTCAAGCATCAGCTAGCCCTACTGTCGGCCATCCCGCCAAGGAGGTACTGGACGCCTATGGCGAGCAGAGCCCGGTGACACTGACCGGCGAAGCTGGCCTCGGCTTCCACATGGGCACCGTGCCGGCGCGCGCGCCGCGGCTGATGATGGAAGTCGGCTTCGGCGTATCTGCGCCTTCGCGCCGGCGGTTTCACGGCGAACCGGTCATCCGCTGAAAGCGGACAGGATCTCCACAGGCATCCAGCGTGCCTGTCGCCGGGCAATGCGTTCTTGCCTGCTCTCGGCATCATAGTCCATGGCGGCTGGCTCGCGGCTGAACCGCAGCCGGTCGTCCAGGGTACTGACGATGACGATCGCCCTTGCATTCCCGCCATCGGTGGTGACCGCCGCGACATAGACGCCGCAGTCCCGGCAGATCAAGTAGTCGGCGGTGCGCAATCCGAACCGGTATCTGTGCAAACGGGCGTGGTCCTCGACCGAGACGATCAATTGTCCGAGCGGATCGGCAACGGCGCGCGAGCCGTGTTTGATGCAGAACGCGCATTGGCAGGCGCGGACTTCGATTTGCGAGGGGTCGAGGTCGGTTGAAAATCGAAGGCGTATGTTGCCGCAATGGCATCCGCCGGCATGCACAGTCATCGCTTCCGCCTCATCGTCAACGGCAAGGGCCGCCGCTACGAAAGGTACTTCCTCCGGCATCGCGTTTGGAATGGTCTTTCGAAGGCGAGGGCAGCGTTTTGCCCGGCAAACGCGACGTGAAACCGGCGCCTTGCCTCGGCTTTTACAGAGCCGATTTGCCGCGCCGCAGGTGCTCGTCCAGGCGCGGCATGATCTCGACGAAGTTGCAGGGCATATGCCGGTAGTCGAGCTGCGCCTTCAAGATGCCGTCCCATGCGTCCTTGCAGGCGCCGGGCGAACCTGGCAGCACGAAGACGAAAGTGGCATTGACGACGCCGCCGGTCGCCCGGCTCTGGATGGTCGAGGTGCCGATCTTGTCGTAGGAGATGCGGTGGAACACTTCCGAAAAGCCGTCCATGCGCTTTTCGAAGATCGGTTCCAGCGCCTCCGGGGTGACGTCGCGGCCGGTGAAACCGGTGCCGCCGGTGGTGATGACGACGTCGATCGCCGCGTCCTTCGACCAGTCAAGCACCGTGTCGCGGATCTTGTCGCGGTCATCGGTGACGATATCGCGGGCGGCCAGGATGTGGCCGGCCTCGGTGATGCGGTCGGCCAGCGTCTGTCCGGATTTGTCGTCGGCGAGGCTGCGCGTGTCGGAAACGGTCAGCACCGCAATACGCACCGGAATGAAGGAACGGCTTTCGTCAGTTCTGGCCATCTGCGCCCTCCGATGCGATGCTGCGCGTCGCCGCGACGAACCAGTCGGGCTGGCGGCCGCGGATCTCGGCCGCCGCGCGCTTGGCGACATTGCCGGTCTCGAACAGGCCGAAGCACGTCGCGCCCGATCCGGACATGCGTGAAAAACCCGATCCAGCCTTATCGAGCCATGAGAGCGCCCGGCCTATGGCGGGCTGTATCGCCAGCGCCGCCGGTTGGAGATCGTTGCGGGTGAGTTCCAGCCAGTTGCGCAGGCTGTGAAAATCGATGCCGCGCGGCAGCGGCGGCAACGGCTCGTTGTCGCGACGGGAAAGTGCTGCGAAGACATCCGCCGTCGAGACCGGCATGCCCGGGTTGACCAGCACCAGCCCCAGCGCCGAGACATCCGGCGCCATCGACAACTCGTCACCAATGCCGCGCGCGACCAGCGGCCTGGCCGCCAGGCACATCGGCACATCGGCGCCAAGCGAAAGCCCGATCCGCGCTAGCCCGGCGCCATCGATGTCCAGACCCCATGCCTGCACCAGACCGCGCAATACCGCCGCCGCGTCGCTGGATCCGCCGCCGACACCGGAGGCGACAGGCAGGTTCTTTTCAAGCTTGATGGCGACAGGCGGTGCCTTGTGCGGTCCGGCCGCTCTTCGCAGTGCATCGCGTGCCTTCAGCACCAGATTGCCGGCGTCGAGGGGGACCTCCGGCGCATAGCGCCCGGACACGGTGAAATCGTCGCTGTCGGCGAGCGCGACCTCGACCCGGTCGCCAAAACGCGTGAACACCGCCAGGCTTTCGATCAGGTGATAGCCGTCTGCGCGCCTTCCCGTGACATGCAGCGCCAGGTTGATCTTGGCGGGCGCATGCCAGGTACGCGAACCGATGTCGGTGTCCACGGCGTCAGTCGTTTGGGGGATGATGCTCAGTCCTTGGCCAGCCGGTATTCGCCGGTCTTGGGATCCTTGACCAGCGTTCCCATCGCGCCGTTGGCCGCCTGCTTTTCGGTGCGCCGCACCTTGGCCGTCACGCGCTCGGCTTCGCGCACGAATGTGCGGTAGCCGAAATAGGCGGCGACGCCAACGACGGTGAAGAAAATGATCTGCGGCATGTCAAAACTCCTCCCACGCTGGGCCGGCGAAGGCGGCCGGTCGGGTCGGTTAATGCATGTCGCCCAAAAATGTGTTCGGCTTTGGCAAAACGACAGGCACGAGACTTCAAGGCACCTATGCTAGACGGTTTTACGCGGTTTTCAAAGCCCGAACCGAGCCCACAACGCGCGCTCTTCCGCCGCATCGATCACCCCGCTGGCAGCGGCGGCGGCGATATCGGGCGCGGAAAAGCCCTGGCTCGAGCCGAACAGGCCGAAGCGGCCGAGGAAGCCGCGCGGCGCGGTGATCAGCCTGAGCTGGGTCTTCGCCCCGAACCGGGTCTTGAGCACCGTGCGCATGTCGCTGAGCGCGTCGACAAGGCCAAGCTCCAGGCCCTTCTTGCCGGTCCAGAACAGGCCGGTGAACAGGTCCGGATCGTCCTTCAGCTTGGTGCCTCGCCGCTCCTTGACCAGATCGATGAAGGTCTCGTGCACCTCGAGCTGCAGTGCCTTCAGCCGTTCGACGTCCTCCTTCTTCTCCGGCTTGAACGGATCGAGCACCGCCTTGTTCTGTCCGGCGGTGTGGACACGCCGCTCGACGCCGATCTTCTTCATCAGCTCCGGGAAACCGAAGGAGGCCGAGACCACGCCGATGGAACCGACGATCGAGGACGGATCGGCGAAGATTTCGTCACCGGCGACCGCGATCATGTAGCCGCCCGAAGCCGCGACATCCTCGACGAAGACCAGCACCTTTTTGTTCTTTTCGGTCGCCAGGTCGCGGATGCGCTTGAAGATCAGCCGCGACTGCACCGGTGAGCCGCCAGGCGAATTGATCGAGATGGCGACAGCGGGCGCTTCGAAGGAGAACGCCTTCTCGATCAGGCCGGCAGTGGAGGCAAGCGACAGGCTCGGCCGGAACGGACCGCCGCCGGCCATGATGGTGCCGTGCAGCCGGATGACCGGAATGGTGACGACGGTGGAGCGCCAGGATTTCGGCAGCAAGCGGTTGAAAAGACGTTTCACGTGGGTGGGCTCTCCGGTCGATGGGTTGCAGGCATGTAGGGATTCCCCGGCCAACGGCAATGTGGTAGCCAGGTATAGCTCAATCTCCGAACAGCGAGGCGAGACCGTTGGTGATCATTTCGCTGCGCTCGTCAGGACCATTGCCCGATAGCGCGTGAAGCATCAGCGGCGGGCGGATGGCAAGCTTTCCCCGCGCCCCGAGCGTCGCCCGCACGACGATGCGGATCGCCGCCGCGTCGGGGCGAGGATGGACAGCGAGCATCTCGGCATCGCCGAAACGGCCTGATATCGCATCGAGGATGGCACCGAGCTGCTCGGGCCGCGCAATGACCGCGAGCCCCCCGCGCGGCCTGACCACCGCCGCCGCACTTCTGATCCAGCTTTCGAACAGCCCGTCCTCCATGACATGGGCTTCCTTCCTCAGGGGGGCGGGTGTTGCCCGGTCCCGGGGGGCATTGAAGGGCGGGTTCATGATGACGAAGTCGAAATCATTGTCGGCGAGGCCGGACGCCGCCCGTGCCCGGCCCGACATCGTCACATCGGCGACAAGCACCGACGCGCGATCGCTGAGATGCGCATTGCCGGGATGGGCAAGGGTGGCCGCCGCGAAGGCCGCCATTTCCGGCGCGCGCTCGACAAGCACGGCCGCCGCACCCGGACAGCGCGACAGCACGGCGAGGCCCGCAGCTCCCGCTCCAGCGCCGAAATCGGCGAGGCGACCGCTAAAGGAGGATGGTACGGATGCCGCCAGTATCATCGCATCCATGCCGGCGCGATGGCCGCCATGCTTGGGCTGCACGAGCCAGAACCGGCCGCGATGGAAGGCGTCGACCGTATGGGCCGGTGTGTCCGGGCCAAGGGTGTCAAGGGCAGGGGCGGCTGGGGCTGCCGACATTATTTTCCGCGTATCTCGTTGGCGATGCCGGCATCGGTCAGGATGCGCCGCGCCGCGTCGGCCTTTTCGGCGTCGACCATGACGCGCCGTGGCAGGATGCCGAGCGAGCCGTCGAGCACGCTCATATTCTGGTCGGCGACGAAACAGCCGATGCCGGCATCGCGCATCAGCGATTCGACAAAGGAGATGATGACGGCGTCGTTGGTGCGGATCAGCTCTATCATCAGGCGAAACTCTCAGTTTGCGGCGCCGATGTAAACGGCCGCGCGGATTCGATGGCACACTCCCGCTCGGTGTCGGCCCGCCCGATGTAGGTCCGCTTGGTATCGGTTGACAGCTTGTCATCGACGCCGCGCCAATTCGCCACTTGCCGTGGCCGTATCCGCCGCCCTAGAGTCCATCCGGGACTAAGGGTGCCGTCGCACGCGTTATACCAAGACGGGAGTGATTGTCGTGGGTGTCGTTCTCAACATCGAAAATGGGAAGCGGGAACCCGCGTCCATCAAGGATCTCATCGACCTGACGACAGCCGACATGGGGCGCGTCAACGAATTGATCCTGTCCAAGGCCGGCTCCGACGTCGAGATGATCCCGGAGGTCGCCAACCATCTGATTTCGTCCGGCGGCAAGCGGCTGAGGCCGATGCTGACGCTCGCCGCCGCCCAGATGTTCGGCTATTCCGGCGAGGGCCACGTCAAGCTCGCCACCGCGGTCGAGTTCATGCATACGGCGACGCTTCTGCACGACGACGTTGTCGACGAGAGCGGCATGCGCCGCGGCAAGAAGACGGCCCGCATGATCTGGGGCAACCAGGCGAGCGTGCTGGTCGGCGATTTCCTGCTCGGCCAGGCCTTCCGCATGATGGTCGATGTCGGCTCGCTGGAAGCCCTCGACATCCTGTCCAGCGCGGCCTCGATCATCGCCGAGGGCGAGGTCATGCAGCTTGCCGCCGCCAAGAACCTCGAGACCACCGAGGATGAGCATTTCGCGGTCATCAAGGCCAAGACCGCGGCCCTGTTTTCGGCCGCTGCCGAGGTCGGTCCCGTCATCGCCCAGGCGACCCGCAACGACCGTGCGGCCCTGCGCTCCTATGGCATGAATCTCGGTCTTGCCTTCCAGCTGATCGACGATGCGCTCGATTATGGCGGCACCAGCAAGGATCTCGGCAAGAATGTCGGCGACGATTTTCGCGAGGGCAAGGTGACCCTGCCGGTCATCCTCGCCTACCGGCGCGGCAGCAAGGCCGAACGCACCTTCTGGAAGCGCGCCATCGAGGACAATGTCGTCGATGACGCTGGCCTGGAAAAGGCGATCGGCCTGATGACCCGCCACGGCGCCATTGCCGACACGATCGGACGCGCCCGCCATTTCGGCGAGATCGCCCGTGATGCGCTGGCGCCGCTGGAAGAGACGCCGCAGAAGTCGGCGCTGATCGACGTCATCGATTTCTGCATCAGCCGGGTGAATTGAGGGGCTGTCTTTCACGGAATTCCCTCTGGCTCGTGCCGGCGGGGGAGAATCTGTGAAAGCCGTTCCCGCCGTCTCGACAAACCGCCCCGTCGCAAATTATCTATAAAACATGGCAAAGGGCACGGACGACACCATCGCGGTGCGCATCGGCAAGGCGCTGGCGGACCGCATCATCTCCGGCGCGATCGAGCCGGGGGCAAGGCTTCGGCAGGATCATATCGCCGAGGAATTCAACACCAGCCATGTTCCGGTGCGCGAGGCTTTCCGCCGCCTGGAGGCGCAAGGGCTGGCCGTCAGCGAGCCGCGCCGAGGGGTGCGTGTCGCGGCTTTCGATCTCGGCGAAGTCAAGGAAGTCGCCGAAATGCGGGCCGCCCTCGAAGTGCTGGCGCTGCGCCATGCCGCGCCGCATTTGACATCAGCCATTCTCGATCTCGCCGAGGAAGCGACAAAGGCCGGCGACAAATCCCGCGACGTCAGGTCGTGGGAAGAAGCCAACCGCGCCTTTCACCGGCTGATCCTGGCGCCATGCGGCATGCCGCGCCTGCTCGCCACCATCGACGACCTGCATGCCGCCAGCGCCCGCTTCCTGTTCGCGGCATGGCGCTCGGAGTGGGAGACGCGGACCGATCAGGACCACAGGGCGATATTGGCCGCTTTGCGGCAGGGAAACACCGAATCCGCCGCCGCGACGCTCGGGCGGCATGTCCAATGGATTGGCCGCAAACCGGTCAGGACGGCCTCAGGGGCAACGCGCGAAGCCTTTGCCATCGTGGGCTGAAGCACGTCGTCCAACAGGCCCCGGTTTGGTGAACGACATGCATAAAACAAACAGGCCTGAAGCACGCCGCGACACGCTTTTGGCAGCTTTTGCGCAGTCAAGGCTTGCTATCTCCGGGGAAATGTGGATTCGATAATAGATCGAAAACAGAAATTATCTATAATTTGAATCGGTCGAAGGAATTCTCATGACAGACATCGCATTCGCGTCCCGCAAGCCGTCCTTCAGCCCGCTCCGGCTCCAGGATCGCTCGCTCGCCTGGCAAGTCGGAGCCGTCGTGCTCGGCACGCTGTTCCTGGCGATGTCCTCCTACATCGAAGTGCCGATGGTGCCTGTGCCGGTGACCATGCAGACCTTCGCCGTGACGCTTATCGGCGCGCTTTACGGCTGGCGGCTCGGTGCGGTCACCATTGCCGCCTGGCTGGTCGAAGGCGCTGTCGGCTTCCCGGTTCTGTCTGGAGGGGCAGCAGGCGCGTCGTATTTCGTCGGGCCAACGGGTGGTTATCTCTTTGCCTTCCCGGTTGTGGGCGCGCTTGTCGGCTGGCTGGCGCAACGTGGCTGGAACGGCAACAGGGTGGTGCTCGCCTTCGCCGCCATGCTGCTCGGCAACCTTGCCTGTCTGGTGCTCGGAACGGTATGGCTCGCTGTCATGATCGGCGCCGAACAGGCCATCACCTTCGGCTTCCTGCCGTTCATCGTCGGTGGCTTGCTCAAATCGGCGCTCGGTGCCGCGACGCTCACGGCGATTCGCGGCAAGACCAAGCCCGCCAATCCGCGACGATCAGCCAATCCGTGACGATAAGACTGCGCGCCCATCATCTCCTTTGCCTGCTCACCTATGTGGGCAAGGGATACAGCCCCGCCTTCACCGCCAACTATGACGGGATCGCGGAGCGCCTGAGCCGGGGCGAGGACATCCTCCTCGTCTCCGGACCGGACGACATCTGCGCCCCGTTGCTCGACGAGCCCGAGCCGCACTGCCTGCGCGACAGCGCGTCCGCACGCGACCAACTGGCCGCACGGGACGTTGAGGATCTGCTGGCCCGGCCGATCCACGCCGGCGCCCGTCTCGATCTCGACGCTGCCACGCTGGTACGGATGCGGCAGGCGTTTTCAACCGGCCTCGTGCGCAAGGCGTGCGAAGGCTGCGAATGGAGCGCGCTGTGCAGCACCGTTGCGGCCGGCAATTATCGCGATACCCGGCTGCAGCGGTCCGCCGAGACGGAAAACTGTCCTTTCTAGCCATGGTTTGTTAATCGGGTGACCCGATTGTGAATTTCAGGCGGATTGAAGCGCGACCCCAAAAAGGACATGCTTTGCCCGGAAAGATCGAGTCTACGCCGATTCCGCTGATGCGGTGACGGCGCGTGGCTGAAAGGGATACGATGCAGCAAGGACGTGCGCGCTGGCTGACAAGGCTGGCAATTGTGACGGGCATGGCGCTCTCGGCTTTGCCGGCCTATGCCAAGCAATCCACCGAGCCGGTCAAGATCTCGTCATTCTCTGGCGCCTATCTGGCGGCCCGGATCGCCGAAGGCGACAACGACCTCGACAGCGCCATCGCCTACTACAAGCAGGCCCTGGCCTTCAATCCAAGCGACACCGCGCTGCAGCAGAGCCTGATGCTGTCGCTGATCGCGCAAGGGCGCTTCGATGAATCGCTGGTCTATGCCGACAAGCTCAAGGAAGTGCCCGACGTCGAGCGTTTCTCGCGCCTGGCGCTGGCGGTCGATTCCTTCCACAAGAAGGATTTCACCAAGGCGCAGTACTGGCTCAAGCTGTCGCTGGAATCCGATCTTGATCGGCTGATCTCGGGCGTCATGTCCGGCTGGGCCGAACAAGGTGCGGGCCAGCCCGCCGACGCAATGGCCGCGATCGACAAATTGCAGGGGCCGGACTGGTTCGGCCTGTTCAAGTCCTTCCACCGCGCGCTGATCGCCGATGCCTCCAACATGCCCGAGAAGGCGGAGGCGATCTACGCCGCCACGATGCAGGATACGGCCGCCGGCGGCGCGGCTCCCGAAACCTGGATGCGCAACGCACAGGCCTATGCCTCATTCCTGGCCCGCAAGGGCGAGAAGGACAAGGCGATATCGGTGCTCGATCAGGCCGAGGCGTTCTCGCCCGGCAAGCTGGAAATCGTCACCTTGCGCGACAGGATCGCCAAGGGTGACAAGATTGAGCCCTTCGTTTCCGGCCCGTCCGACGGTGCTTCCGAAATCCTGCTCGATCTCGCCACCGCACTCAACCGTGGCGGCGGTGAGCCGTTCGTGCGCCTCTATTTGCAATATGCCCTGGCCCTGCGGCCTGACAGCGACGCGGCTCTCGTGCAGCTCGCCGCCGTCGCCGAACAGTTGAAGGACGGCGAGGGCGCCATCGCGCTCTATCGGCGCATCCCCGATTCTTCGCCGCTAAAGCAGCTTTCGGACCTGCAGCTTGGCCTCAACCTTGCCGATCTCGACCGTCATGACGAGGCGATCACGCATCTCAAGGCTTTCGTCGACGCCCATCCCAACGACATGCGCGCCTATCTGGCACTTGGCGGGGTCTATTCCTCGAAGGAGGATTTCCGCTCGGCCGCCAACATCTACGACAAGGCCGTCGACGCGCTGAAGACGCCGACCTCGGCCAACTGGAACATCTTCTACCAGCGCGGCATCGCCTATGAGCGCCTGAAGGAATGGCCGAAAGCCGAGCCGAACTTCCGCAAGGCGCTGGAATTGCAGCCGGACCAGCCGCAGGTTCTGAACTATCTCGGCTATTCCTGGGTCGACATGAACACCAACCTCAAGGAAGGCCTGGCGATGATCCAGAAGGCCGTCGATCTGAGGCCGAGTGACGGTTACATCGTCGATTCGCTAGGCTGGGCCTATTTCCGCCTCGGCAGGTTCGATGACGCGGTACGCGAAATGGAACGCGCCGTGTCGCTGAAGCCGGAAGACCCGGTTCTCAACGACCATTTGGGCGACGCCTACTGGCGCGTCGGCCGCAAGCTGGAAGCCACCTTCCAGTGGAACCAGGCCCGCGACCTGAAGCCGGACCCGGATGTGCTGGCCACCTTGCAGCAGAAGCTGATGAAGGGCCTGCCGCCGATCGAATCCAACACGGCGCAGGAAACCCCGAAGGTGAAGCCAGAGCCGGTTCCCGCCCCGAAGGGGTGATATCGGCTATCTTGATTGCGAGAGGGCTCCGATTTTGGAGCCCTTTCTCGTTTGCAGCGACGCGTTTTAGAACAGCTTCCGGTAGACGACGAAGCCGGAGCGCTCGCCAACCTTGTCGTAGAGCTTCATCGCCGTGTGGTTGGTCTCATGCGTCAGCCAGTATACCCGACCCGAGCCGGCGGCCTGGGCGCGCTCATAAACGCCTTCGATCAGGGCCCGGCCGATGCCTTTTCCCCGCGAGGCCTCCGTGGTGAAAAGATCCTGCAGATAGCAGTTCGGTGCGATCGCCGTCGTGCTGCGATGGAACAGATAATGCACCAAGCCGAGAAGCTGCCCGTCGCTTTCGGCAACCAGCGCATGGACCGGCTCATAGGCATCGAAGAAGCGCGACCATGTCATCGCTGTGATCTCGCCCGCTAGCGCTGTCTCACCCGCGCGGCCATAGAATGCGTTGTAGCCGTCCCAAAGCGGCAGCCATTGATCGTAGTCCTGTCGCGTGATCGGGCGGAGTATGATGGAACCGGGCATAGCTGGCACCTGTCGTTCATGTAAGGGTCGAACAGATCGCAGCTTCTCGAGGCCGACAATGGGCCAGCACCCGGCAAAGCTTTCAACATCGCGCGGAACGTCGAAGGCTGCCCAGCCTCGATGCGCCTTGCTTGACGCTTCGCCGCCGTGTCTCTAGGACGTGGCGCTAAGCTAGCCTTTGCTGTCGAGGCCACCCGTGACGATTGAAATGCCTGCCCATATGCATCCCAGCCGCTCTTTCCAGGGGCTGATCCTGACCTTGCACAATTACTGGGCGGCCTATGGTTGCGTCATCCTCCAGCCCTATGACATGGAGGTCGGCGCCGGTACGTTTCACCCGGCAACGACGCTGCGCGCGCTCGGCCCCCGGGGCTGGAATGCCGCCTACGTCCAGCCCTCGCGCCGTCCCAAGGATGGCCGCTATGGCGAGAACCCGAACCGGCTGCAGCATTATTACCAATATCAGGTTATCCTGAAGCCGAACCCGCCGAACCTGCAGGAGCTCTACCTCGGCTCGCTCGCCGCGATCGGCGTCGACCCGTTGCTACATGACATCCGCTTCGTCGAGGACGACTGGGAAAGCCCGACCCTGGGTGCCTGGGGGCTTGGCTGGGAATGCTGGTGCGATGGCATGGAGGTCTCGCAGTTCACCTATTTCCAGCAGGTCTGCGGCATCGAATGCGCGCCGGTGGCGGGCGAACTGACCTACGGGCTGGAACGGCTGGCCATGTATGTGCAGGGCGTGGACAACATCTACGACCTCAATTTCAACGGCCGTGAGGGCGCTGAAAAGGTTACCTATGGCGACGTCTTCCTGCAGGCCGAGCAGGAATATTCGCGTTACAATTTCGAATACGCCAACACGGCGATGCTGCTCAGGCATTTCGAGGACGCCGAGGCTGAGTGCAAGGCGTTGCTCGACGCCGGTGCGCCGGCATCGAACGACAATTTGCCGATGCACAGGATGGTCTTCCCCGCCTACGACCAGTGCATCAAGGCCAGCCATGTCTTCAACCTGCTCGACGCACGTGGCGTGATCTCCGTCACCGAGCGGCAGAGCTACATCCTGCGCGTGCGCAATCTGGCGAAGGCCTGCGGCGAGGCGTTTTTGAAGACGCAGGCGGGTGGATTGGCGGCCTAAAGAAAATTCCTGGAACCGCTCTGGTTTCAGACGCCTGTCATCATTTCGATCGGCAACAGGATTCTGGCTGCTGGCGCCAGCCATGGTCCGCAGCGCCTGCCGCACACCTGGCATCGAGAAGGCGCCGTGGGCCTGCGCGGTGAAGCAGGCGCTGAGCGCGAGGATCTGCAGAAGTCTGGATGCCGTTTTCATGGTCGTTCAGCCAATAGTTTCCTGCCTGAGCGTAGGTCGCTTCAGCGCTGCGTTCGGTTCATGGAGATCTTTGACCCAAGGACGAGTGGGGCCGCCTCGTCCCGACAGGACTGCCAAAATTTCCGGAAATCGGCCGAAGTCAGCGATAGCCGTGTTGAAAGGGTGACAGCAGGCAGCCGAGTTGCTATGCCCTTCCACCTCCCCCTTGATGGGTGAGGTCGCCGCGAAGCGGCGGGTGGGGGTGATAGCGCGATTTCTCATGCCGAAGCTCGATCGGTTCAAGCTGCAGTCCGCCCAACGGCTTCGTGCGGCAATGACCGACGAGGAGCGCATCTTGTGGCGGCATCTCTGGCGCATTCCAGTTGAAGGCACTCATTTCCGCAGGCAGGCGTCGGTCGGGATTTACTTCCCCGACTTCATCTCACACCGGCTGAAACTAATCATCGAGGTCGACGACGCTCACCACAGTTTCGACGGCCAACAGCGCCACGACGAACGTCGAACAAAATGGTTCGAGAGCGAGGGTTATCGCGTCGTCCGATTCTGGAACCATGAAATCAAAAACGAACTGGATTCCGTGCTCGATACGATCTATGCGGCGGTGGAAGAACGAAAATCACACCTTGGCCCGCGAGACGCCGAAGGCGCTCGATCCTGAGATGCCGCCACCCCACCCCGGCGCTGACGCGCCGACCCTCCCCATCGAGGGGAGGGTGAGGAGCCACCAATGCCTGACCTGCTTCTAGAACTTCGCTCCGAGGAAATCCCCGCCCAGCCGTGCGCCCGCAGCGCCGGAGGCGCGAGGACGCGCAAACAGGAAAATGGCATGCGGGCGGAGAAACTCTGATGCCGGATCTTTTGCTCGAACTTCGCTCCGAGGAAATCCCTGCCCGCATGCAGCGCAAGGCGGCGGGTGATCTGAAGAAAATGCTGACCGACGGTCTGGTCGAAGCGGGTCTGACCTACGAGGCGGCGCGCGAGTACTGGACGCCGCGGCGGCTGACGCTCGATGTCAGGGGGCTGACCGCGCGCTCGAAGGATATAAGCGAAGAGATCAAGGGTCCGTCCACGACGGCGCCGGAGCAGGCGGTCCAGGGTTTCCTGCGCAAGGCCGGGCTGTCTTCGATCGCCGAGGCGCATGTCCATTCCGACCCGAAGAAGGGCGACTTCTATGTCGCCCACATCTCAAAGCCTGGCCGGGCGGCCGAACAGATCATCGCCGACCTGGTGCCCGGCATCATCCGCAATTTCCCCTGGCCGAAATCGATGCGCTGGGGGCCGGCCTCCGCGAAACCGGGCTCATTGCGCTGGGTGCGGCCGCTGCAATCGATCCTGTGCACCTTCGGACCGGAAACCGAGGAGCCGGTGGTGGTCGATTTCGAGATCGACGGCATCCGCTCCGGCAACGTCACCTACGGGCACCGTTTTCTCGCGCCCGGCGAAATCACCGTGCGTCGCTTCGACGACTATGTGAGCAAGCTGGAGGCGGCAAAGGTCGTACTCGACGCCGATCGCCGCAAGGAGATCATTCTCGCCGATGCCCGCAACCTCGCTTTCGCCAACGGGCTCGACCTGGTCGAGGACGAGGGCTTGCTGGAAGAGGTCTCGGGGCTGGTCGAATGGCCGGTCGTGCTGATGGGCGAGTTCGAGCAGGCTTTCCTCGCCATCCCGGCCGAAGTCATCCGGCTGACCATCCGCGCCAACCAGAAGTGCTTTGTCACACGCCCGCAAGGCGAGGGCGAGGCACTTTCCAACCGCTTCATCCTTACCGCCAACATCGAGGCCACGGATGGCGGCAAGGAGATCGCCCACGGCAACGGCAAGGTGGTGCGCGCGCGCCTCTCCGACGCCCTCTATTTCTGGACGACCGATCAGGGCGATCTGCCTGATCTCGGCCAACTCGAGGCATCGGCGACAAAATTCGGCCTCGATCTCAAGAAGCCGCTCGACCAGCGCATGGCGCGCCTCGATCATCTCGATGTGACGTTCCACGCCAAGCTCGGCACGCAGGGCGAGCGCGTGGAGCGGATCAAGCGATTGGCTGAAGAATTGGCGCCGATCGTCGGCGCCGATGCCACGCTCGCCGCTCGCGCCGCCGTTCTCGCAAAGGCCGATCTCACCACCGAAGTCGTCGGTGAGTTTCCCGAACTCCAGGGCGCCATGGGTCGCAAATATGCGCTGCTCCAGGGCGAACATCCGTCCGTGGCGGCGGCCATCGAGGAACACTACAAGCCGCAGGGCCCGTCCGATTACGTGCCGAGCGATCCGGTGTCGGTCACCGTGGCACTTGCGGACAAGCTGGATACGCTCGTCGGCTTCTGGGCCATCGACGAAAAGCCGACAGGATCGAAGGATCCGTATGCGCTGCGTCGAGCGGCGCTGGGCATGGTCAGGGTCATATTGGAAAACAAGCTCAAGCTTTCGCTCGGCATCGCCATCGCGGCCGCAGTCTCTTCGGCCCTCGCCGTATATGAACAAAAAGGCAAGGGAGCAGAGAGCCGTGGCGTCGTCGCGATGCTCGATTCCAGCATTCGCGACTACAGGGGCACAAGCCAGCTGTTGTCGGAAGCAGGCTTGATTTCCAACTTGTTGAAAGGTGGGCTGGCCAAGGCAAGTTCGGAAACTTTTGGCTCCGCCGATCAGGAGCGGGAGTTCTTTGACGGCCAGCGTCTGATGGAGCTTGAAGCGTCGCTGTCGCCATTGATCGCCGATCTCTTGTCCTTCTTCCACGACCGCCTCAAGGTCTACCTCCGCGACCAGGGCGCACGCCACGATCTGATCGACGCCGTCATTACTCCACACTCCGACGACCTCCTGCAGATCGTGCGCCGGGTCGAAGCGCTGGGTTCCTTCCTGGACACCGAGGACGGCAGAAATCTGCTCGCCGGCACCAAGCGTGCGGCCAACATCCTGGCTGCCGAGGAGAAGAAGAAAACAGCGATCGCGCAAACCGTTGAGCCGGCCTTGTTCCGGCAGGATGCCGAGAAATCGCTGTTTGCGGCGGTGAATCAGGCCGAGAAGCAAGCCGGCGAAGCGATTCAAAACGAAGACTTTTCCGCCGCCATGCTGGCGCTTAGCGCGTTGCGTGAACCGGTTGATTCATTCTTCGAGCATGTTCTCGTGAATGATGAAGATCTGGCCGTGCGCGCCAACCGCCTGGCGCTGCTGGCTCGCATCCGTGCGGCCACCGGTCAGGTAGCGGATTTCGCGAAAATCGCTGGTTGATCGGCCCCGAAAATATCTTCCAACCCGCCGTTCGAGCCGGCTTACAGTCATACGGCGATGATCTCTCCGTGGCAAAAGGGACATGTTCCCCAACCCCACGGAGGCTTCCATGAATTCCGATCACGAAATCGAAGTGACAGAAGAAACCCCGGCCGCCGCCGAGGCGATCGAATCCGCTTCCGAAACCGCCCTCGATCATGCCGCCGCCGCCACGGTCGAGGCCGCCGATCACTCTGACGATGAGGACGGCGACGACGAAGGCGAAGAGGAAGATGAGGACGAAGACGACGCCGATGACAGCGTGAAGGCCAAAGTCGACGACGCTGAGGACGAATCAGAATCCGAAGACGGCGAGTCCGAAGAAGACGACGACGCCAAGGAAGAAGCGGCCTGAGATTTCAGTCCGGTTGTGTCGAGAAGAAAGGGCGGCGCATCAGCGTCGCCCTTGCTGTTCCCGGCAACTGACTTGTCAGTCCTCCAGGATGCTGACGCAGTCAGTCATCCAGGATGCTGACGCGTACGCTGTTTTCGTAGACGTCGACCTGGATCAGCGGCTCGCCATTGACGATAGCCCGCCTGGTTGAGGAACTCATCGCGCCCGGGCGCTCCAGCATGCGCTGCAGATCAGCGCGCTGGTCGTTGGTCCTGAACCAGCCGTCAGCCTCGTCGTCACGGTCGCGGCGATGGAACTTGTGCCAGTTGGCGCGATCCTGCCGCACCATCTGTGCCGCGCCGTCCAGCGCATAGCCATCGCTCGCCTGGTGGTCGCGGTCGGAGATACGCGCGACATAGGACCCCAGCATGTCATCGGCTTGCGCTGCATTGGCGCCGAGCAGCGACGCCAGCAGAAGCCCGGCCATGGTGACGGTTTTGGATTTTCTCATGATCAACCCCTTTGAACGATGAATCCCGCGCCGCTTGACTAAATTCATGCGGCAGCGTCGACCGGCGAAATATGCCAGGACGAATTCGCGCGGCGATGGTGCGCAGGGCGCCGGCGCGCCGTCAAGCTGCCGGTTGACTGGCGGGCGGCCGCTACTTGACCTTGCCTACCCCGGGGGCGGGCATCGATGCGGCTGCAGGCGCGGCGGGTTTCTTTTGCGTGTCCGGCGCGGGCGCGGCCGACGCGGTCGCGCTTGCAGGCGCAGCAGCAGGTGCGGTCGCCGCGGCCGGCGCCGTTGCTTGCACCGGTGCCGAGAAGGCGTCGCCGACGACGCCGCCACGAATGATCATCGGGTTCCGCATGAAACCATGCCGGGCTTCAGGCGCGTTCGGGATCGCGGCCACCTTTTCATAGGTGACATCGGGCTCGCCGAGCGCAACCACGGACACCACGTCGCTCGCCTTGGCGTCGGCTGCCATCATGATGACGGAGGGCGTCGAGGCCGGCGCGCCGGGAAAAACCAGCGAAGAGGCCTGAGCCCCGCATGTCAAAGCCGCCAGGGTGATCCCCAGTACGATACGCACAGACACTGATATCGCTTCCCTTTTGCCCTGGCCGCGATGATAGCGGACTGGAATTGATACCGGCTTTCGCGGAAACATAGCATTTTAGGGATTGATAAATCGCCAAGGCCGTTCTCGGCCCGGCTTGCTCAACAGCCGCCATCGTACTACGCAGCCGGCATCTGCGAGGTGACGAGAGTGGCTGAGATAGTTGGCGCCGGCGAGGCGTTGGAGCGGGCGCTGGCACTGCTCCAGGGCGGCGATGTCGTCGCCATCCCCACGGAAACGGTCTACGGGCTTGCTGGCGACGCCACGAACGGCATCGGCGTGGCGCGCATCTTCGAGGCCAAGGGACGGCCGCGTTTCAATCCGCTGATCGCCCATGTCGCCGACATGGCGATGGCCGAACGCATCGCCCTGTTCGATCCGCTGTCGAAGAAACTGGCGATTGCGTTCTGGCCGGGCCCGCTGACCCTGGTGTTGCCGCAGCGGCCCGGCAACGGCATTCATCCGCTGGTCACCGCCGGGCTCGATACGATCGCCCTGCGCATGCCTAGGGGCTTTGGCGGCGACCTCATCGCCCGTCTCGGCCGGCCGCTTGCCGCACCCAGCGCCAATTCATCCGGCAAGATCAGCGCGACGACGGCGCAAGCGGTGGCGGCCGATCTCGGCGCACGCATCAGGCTGGTGGTCGACGGCGGCGCGACGCCGGTCGGGCTGGAATCGACCATAGTCAAGGCCGAGGCGGGACGATTGCGGCTGCTCCGGCCCGGCGGCATTGCCGCCGAGGACATCGAGGCGGCCGTCGGCATGGAGCTGTTGCGCGGTGGCGGCGCCGGCGTCGAAGCGCCCGGCATGCTTGCCTCGCACTATGCGCCAGGGGCTGCGGTGCGGCTCGATGCCCGCACCGTCGCCGAGGGCGAAGCCCTGCTCGCCTTCGGCAACCTGCGGGCCGCGGGCTGGCAACGCGCCACCGCCTTCCGCAATTTGTCCGAAACGGGCGACCTGCGCGAAGCGGCGACCAATCTCTTCGCCTACATGCAGGATCTCGACCGCAGCGGCGCGCGGACCATCGCCGTCGAGCCGATACCCTTCGATGGGCTGGGCGAAGCCATCAACGATCGGCTTTCACGCGCCGCCGCCCCTCGTGACAACACACAGCCCACGACATAGTTTTCCCACATGACCGAAATTTCACAGACACTCGATCCCGCCCTCATCGATCGCTTCGCGGCGATCGTCGGTGAAAAATATGCGTTGCGCGACGCGCAGGACATCGCGCCTTTCCTCGTCGAACGGCGTGGGCTTTGGCACGGCGCGACGTCACTGGTGCTGCGGCCGGGCAGCGTCGACGAAGTCAGCCGGATCATGCGGCTGGCGACAGAGACGGGAACGCCGGTCGTGCCGCAGAGCGGCAACACCGGGCTTGTCGGCGCCCAGGTGCCGGACAGGTCCGGCCGCGAGATCATCCTGTCGCTGTCGCGGCTGAACCGCATTCGCGAGATCGACCTCCTGTCCAACACGGTGACGGTCGAGGCAGGCGTCATCCTGCAGACGCTGCAGGAAGCAGCCGACGCCGCCGGCCGGCTGTTTCCGTTGTCGCTGGCCGCGCAAGGCTCCTGCCAACTCGGCGGCAATCTCTCGTCCAATGCCGGCGGCACCGGGGTGCTTGCCTACGGCAATGCGCGCGAACTCTGTCTCGGCGTCGAAGTGGTGCTGCCGACCGGCGAGGTGTTCGACGATCTGCGCAAGCTGAAGAAGGACAACACCGGCTACGATTTGAAGGACCTGTTCGTCGGCGCCGAAGGCACGCTCGGTGTCATCACCGCCGCCGTGCTCAAGCTGTTCCCGAAGCCGAAGGGGCGGGAAGTGGCCTTTGCCGGCCTGTCGTCGCCAGAGGCGGCGCTCTCCCTGTTCGGCTTGGCCATGGACCGCGCCGGCGCTTCGCTCACCGCCTTCGAACTGATCGGCAAACGGCCGTACGACTTCACTTTGAAGCATGCGCAAGGCGTGACCCGGCCGCTGGCCGAGGACTGGCCCTGGTATGTGCTGATGCAGGTGTCCTCGGGCCGTTCGGAAGAAGACGGCAAGGCGCTTGTCGAGGAGGTGCTGTCAGCCGCTCTGGAGCAGGGCATCATTGGCGACGCGGTGATCGCGGCAAGCCTCGCCCAGGCCGATGCCTTCTGGAATTTCCGCGAGGTACTGCCCGAGAGCCAGAAGCCCGAAGGAGCCTCGATCAAGCACGACATTTCCGTGCCGATATCGTCGATCCCCGAATTCATCGGCAAAGCCGCCGGTGCTGTCGCTTCAGTCAGCCCCGCCGCGCGGGTCGTCTGTTTCGGCCACATGGGCGACGGCAATTTGCACTACAACATCTCGCGGCCGGAGGGCGCCGACGACGAGGCCTTCCTCGGCCTCTACCACGCCATGAACAAGGCCGTGCACGATGTCGTCCGCTCCTTCCATGGCTCGATCTCGGCCGAGCACGGCATCGGCCAGTTGAAGCGCGACGAACTGATCGCCACCGCGCCGCCGATGGCGATCGATCTGATGCGCCGAGTGAAGGCTGCCTTCGATCCGGCCGGCATCATGAATCCGGGTAAGGTTATCTGATCCTTTCTACATCTTCTGGCTGGTGGCATTCCGATAACCATCCCTGAGATCAGCAAAATTTAACCGACTTTCTTAAGCGCGGCGGTAAGGAGCCAGCGCTAATGTTTCCCCATAACGAGGCCGGGAAAACTGGCCCGGAGAGAACCGGACACCGGCTCTCAGGAGACAGACAGGAAGGCACTCTATGAACACCGGACTTAAGCCAGTCTGGGCGGGACGCAACATGCGCCTCGACCCATTCCGACTGCCCCAGATGGTCAGCTACGCCACGCGCGACGATTATGGCGACGTGACTTTCACCATCGACCATCGCGGCGCCGTGATCCGCCGCCTGCTCGAGATGAGCGGCGTGCCGGCGATCATCGCTCTGCCCGCCAATGCGTTCCGCGGCGTTGCCGCCCGCGCAATGGAGGATCCGGACGGCAATGTCACGGTGACCCTGGAACTCCTGCACAACGACCCCATGCTGTCGGTCCCGCTGCTGGTGGCCGACGATCTTGAAGATGTCGCCGCCGACTGGCGCGCCTGGGCCGACGCCTACCGCCTGCCGATGCTGTTGATCGAATCGGACGGCATCGCCCGCACTTTGGAAGAATCGCTCGGCGCCGCCATCAAGACGCTGCCGCCGCAGGATCGCCGCAAGGGCCGCGTTTCGACCATGCGCCGTCCGCGCTTCCTCGCCCGCCGCAGGGCCGGCGACCTCGGTCTCAGGCTGGTCATCGACGGCCAGGAGATCATTTCAAGGGAGTGAACAAGGCTTTTTCCTTCTCCCCTTGTGGGAGAAGGTGGCCTCACGAAGTGAGGTCGGATGAGGGGTGCTCCAGCTTGGCAATGACGGCGCTCCGTCACGCACCCCTCATCCGTCTCGGCGCTGCGCGCCGATCCACCTTCTCCCACAAGGGGAGAAGGGAAAAAATCCGCTAGACCAGCGGCTTCAGCGCCACCCATAGCGCGCCGCCGATCAAGCCGAGGAAGATCAGCCAGCCGACTTGGTTGTTCGACCGGAACAGCCGCAGGCATTGGTCGGGATTGTCGATGTCCAGAACCGTGATCTGCCGGGCCATATGCGCGCCGGCGGCGATCAATCCGGCCAACGCCACCACCGGGGCTTGCGCCGACGCGAAGGCGATCGCGAAGCAGATCAGCGTGCCGCCATAAAGTCCTGCCAGCCACGCCTTGGTGTTGTCGCCGAACAGCCGTGCCGTCGAGCGAACGCCGACAATGGCGTCGTCTTCCTTGTCCTGATGCGCATAGATCGTGTCGTAGCCTATCACCCACAGGATCGAGCCGATATAAAGCATGATGGCGGGGCCATCGAGATCGCCGAACTCGACCGCCCATCCCATCAGCGCGCCCCAGGAAAAGGCAAGGCCGAGAAACAGTTGCGGCCAGTTGGTAATCCGCTTCATGAATGGATAGACGGCAATGATCGCCAGCGAACAGATGCCGAGCAGAATGGCGAAGCTGTTGAACTGTACGAGCACCGCAAGGCCGGCCAAGGCTTGCAGTACGAGAAACAGCCAGGCCCGCCGGCGCGTCGTCTGGCCCGAGGGCAGCGGACGCGAGCGGGTGCGTTCGACCTGGTTGTCGATGCCCTCGTCGACAAGGTCGTTGTAGGTGCAGCCGGCGCCACGCATGGCGATGGCGCCGATGAGGAACAACACGAGATACAGGGGGGCCGGCAGAAGCGAGAGCAGCGGGTCGCCGGGGCGCGGATAGGCGCTCGCCGCAAGCGCTGCCGACCACCAGCATGGCCACAAAAGCAATTGCCAGCCGATCGGCCTGTCCCATCGTGCAAGCTGCGCATAGGGCCAGATCGAGCGCGGCAGCACGCGGTAGACCCAATGGCCGTTCGGCGCATCGGCGACACGGCCCTGGGCCACTTTCGACTGGATAGGTTCCATGCGCATGGAGTGGCAGCAGCCGTGGAAACCGTCAAGCGGCAAGCAGTCGGTCGGCGACGGTCCACCCGTCAGGCGGTGAAGATGTCGCGTGTGGAGAACCAGGCTTTCGCCACGTCGACGAATGCCAGCACTGCGTTCGAAACCCGCTGATGCGTGTCATAGGTGAGAATGATGCGCTGCATGGGCAGCGGATCCGACAATGGCCTGCAGACGAGAGGCAGCCCGTCATAGCTGCGGTCGCCATGCGGGCGAGTGTAGCTGACCGCGACGCCGAACCCGTTCGCCACCATGCTGCGCTGGAGTTCGAACGAACTCGTCGCCCTGTCGGCCACTGGCGAGAGACCCCGGCCGCGGAACAGATCGAGCATGTGCTGCCAGCTGTGCGGCTGATCCGTCGTGATCAGCGGGTAGGCGGCGAGATCCGCCAGGCTGACTGATGGTTGGTCCGCCAGGGCATGGCCCGCCGGCAACAGCGCGTGCGGGCGAAGTTCGTGCAGCAGGACGCGGGCGAAGTGGGTCGGCAGGCTCAGATCATAGGTGAGACCGAGATCGATGGCGGCGTCGCCGAGTCTCCGCCCCAGCGTCTCGAAGGTCTCGTCGCGAACGACGATTTTCACCGCCGGATGGCGTTCGGAAAAAGCACGGATCAGCGCTGGTGCGAAGAACGGCGCCAGATCCTCGAAACATCCAAGCACCAGTTCTCCGCCGACGGCCGAGTTGTCGGCGCCCAGGCTCATAAGTTCGTCTGTCTCGGCAAGGACCTGTTTTGCCTTGACCGCCACTGTGCGGCCGAAGGAGGTCAGCGAAACGCCACTTCCGCGCTGGCGCACGAACAGTTTCTGCCCGAAATCCTTTTCCACGGCGTCGATCGCGACCGAAATAGAGGGTTGCGAAATGTTCAGCGCTTTGGCCGCGCCTGTGACACTGCCGTGGCGGGCGACGGCGACCAGATAACGCAATTGCGTCAGGGTAGGACTCATAGTTCAGACCTATGTGTCAGATGAGAAGTTATTATTTTACTGAATGAAGGAGGGCTGCGATAGTCGTCTCGATCCTGAAAGGAGGACACCATGGCTTCCCAGACTGCCGCCCGCTCAATCGACACCGGCCTGATCGATGCGGAGACGATTGCCGACTATCAGCGTGACGGCGCGGTTTGCATCCGCGGCGCCTTCAAGGGCTGGGTCGATACGATTGCCGCCGGCATCGAGCGCAACATGGGGAACCGCAGCGCCACCGCGTCTGATATCGCCAATGGCCGCGGCAGTTTCTTCGACGATTATTGCAACTGGGAACGCATCCCCGAATTCGTCGAGGTGGTGCGGGAATCGCCGGCCGCCCAACTGGCGGCGGCGGTCATGCAATCGCGCACCGCGCAATTCTTCCATGACCATGTTCTGGTCAAGGAACCCGGCACGCAGAAGCCGACGCCCTGGCATCAGGACATCCCCTACTATTTCGTCGATGGCCAGCAGACGGTCAGCTTCTGGATACCTATCGACCCGGTGAAGGAGGCGACGCTGCGCCTGATCGCCGGCTCGCACAAATGGGACAAGATGATCCTGCCGGTGCGCTGGCTCGACGACAGCAATTTCTACGCCGGCGAGGGCGACTACCTGCCGGTGCCCGATCCCGACAAGGATCCGTCGATGAAGGTGCTCGAATGGGAGATGGAGCCGGGCGATGCCATCCTGTTCGACTTCCGGACCGCGCATGGCGCGCGCGGCAACCTGACCGCGGCACGGCGCCGGGCACTCTCGCTGCGCTGGGTCGGTGACGATGCCCATTATGTCGAGCGGCCGGGCCGCACCTCGCCGCCCTATCATGGCCATGGCATGCAGCCAGGCCAGAAATTGCGCGAAGACTGGTTTCCGGTCGTTTTCCCTGGCTGAGCGGGCCAGAATATGGGCGTCGGAATTCGGCGCCCATATTCGGCAGGGGATAACGTTCCCGTGCGCAAATCGGATCAAAATACCCTGATGCCTTGACCCGTAGCCCAGAGAGCAATAGCGGGTGCTCCAAGAGACTGTTTCGAAATTCGCTCTGGCGAGTCATATGGTGGTGGTTTCGAGAACCGTAGCGGAGCGGACATTTGGTCCGTGAGCAACGGAAGCGCAGAAAACGCCGCCAGGTGGCCGCCAGAGCAGAATTTCGGCATCAAGAGGTGGCCATGAACGTTCTTCTTCTGGGCTCCGGCGGCCGCGAACATGCGCTGGCCTGGAAGATCGCGGCGTCGCCGCTGCTGACCAAGCTCTATGCGGCCCCCGGCAATCCGGGCATCGGCAGCGAGGCCGAACTCGTTAAGCTTGACATCACCGATCATGCCGCCATCGCCGTCTTCTGTCGGGAGAAAAAAATCGACCTCGTCGTGGTCGGTCCGGAAGGGCCGCTCGTCGCCGGTATCGCGGACGACCTGCGCGCCGAAAACATCCGCGTCTTCGGGCCTTCCAAGGCTGCCGCGCGGCTGGAAGGCTCCAAGGGTTTCACCAAGGATCTCTGCGCCAGGTACAACATCCCGACCGCGGCCTACGGCCGCTTCGGCGATCTGGCCTCCGCGAAAGCCTATGTCGAGAAAACGGGCGCGCCGATCGTCATCAAGGCCGATGGGCTTGCCGCCGGCAAGGGTGTCACCGTCGCCATGACGCTGGACGAGGCACGGGCGGCACTCGATTCCTGCTTCGACGGTTCCTTCGGTGCCGCAGGCGCCGAAGTGGTGATCGAGGAATTCATGACCGGCGAGGAGGCGAGCTTCTTCTGCCTCTGCGACGGTACCACGGCACTGCCCTTCGGCACCGCGCAGGACCACAAGCGCGTCGGTGACGGCGACGTCGGCCCCAATACGGGCGGCATGGGGGCCTATTCGCCGGCGCCGGTGATGACGCCGGAGATGGTCGAGCGCACCATGCGCGAGATCATCCAGCCGACCATGCGCGGCATGGCCGATCTCGGCGCGCCCTTCGCCGGCATCCTCTTCGCCGGGCTAATGATCACGGACAACGGGCCGAAGCTGATCGAATACAACACCCGCTTCGGCGACCCGGAATGCCAGGTGCTGATGATGCGGCTGAAGGACGACCTGCTGGTGCTGCTCAACGCCGCAACCGACGGCCAGCTGGCACACACCTCCGTGCGCTGGCGCGACCAGGCGGCGCTCACCGTGGTGGTGGCCGCGCGGGGCTATCCTGGCACGCCGGAAAAAGGCTCGGTCATCCGCGGCGTCGAGGACGCGGCGGCTGACGGCGTCCAGATCTTCCATGCCGGCACCGCCATCAACGGCGGCGCACTGGTTGCCAATGGCGGCCGCGTGCTCAATGTCACGGCGACCGGCGCGACCGTCGGCGAGGCGCAGGCGCGGGCCTATGCCGCGCTCGACCGCATCGACTGGCCCGACGGATTCTGCCGCCGCGACATCGGCTGGCAGGCCGTGGCGCGCGAGCAGGCGCACTGAAGCTCGGATTGTGGACGGCAGCTACCGCTGGCCGCGATCGCTTTTGGTCGAAGCGGTGCTGACCGGGTCGGCCGCGGCGAAGGCGGCATCGAGTTGCGCGGGTGAACGCTGCTCGGTCCGCTTCCAGGCAACATATTGGACTATGCCGAAGCTCGGCTGTCGCGGCACGGTCTTCACGACAGGCATGCGAAAACCACCACGGAATCTTGACCAGCGCGTACCGAGCACCGCGACCAGTTCCTCGAACGTCGGCGGCGTCGCGACATCGGCATAGATGAGGGTGGTCTTGCCGGCCAACGCTGCTTCGCGCGACAGCGGCACCGGTACGCTGGCGAGATAGTCTGACGGCACGTCGATCAGCCCGCCAAAAGGCCATTGCTGGCGCAGCGTGGCGGCATCTGTCGGCGCGACGTTGACGTCGATATTGTCAGGCGTGCCGGCGACCCTGTAGGGGCAACGGAAATGGCCGCAATTGGCCTGCGCTGAAAATTGCCAGAGTGCATAGCCCTGCCAGTTGCCCATCGGAAAATGCACGTCGATATCAGGCTTGTAGCGCGCGTACCAGAGCGGCAGCCGCGACAAGAGCCGGTACTTGTAGCGGTTGTCGGCGATGAACTGTGCGGTCTTGCCGTTGGTGTAGAGCACCGGGAAACGGCCGATGCGCCTGTGTACCTGGCGCACGAACTCCTCGGCATCGTCGAGCGACATCCATTGCGAGGGATCGTTGCCCTCGATGTCGAGAGCCACGACATCGTCCGGCGCGGGGTCCGCGAAATCGAGGAAATTATTGGCCTGCTCGACCGGATTGCCGGGGCGGGCAAGATGATAGGCGCCCCATTTCAAGCCGAGCGCCTTGGCCACGACCCGGCGCGTCTGAAACAGCTCGCGCGTCACCGCATGGCGCTTCCACAACGCCTTGCAGAGCTTCACCTCGGTGTCGCTGCCAAAGCAGAAATAGGGCGGCGGCATGCCGTCCGACGCCTTGTTGATGAAGGCGACGACGCGTTTGTCGGTGGCAAGTTGCGCCCAGTCGATGGAATTGTATTCGTAGGCATCGACCACCAAAGCGCGGTCGGCATTCTTCCACGGCTCGGAAAAATCCGAGGCCCTTGCCGCCGCCGACAGCGTCATCGTCGCCGCAAGAGCGAGAAGCGCTGTGCGGCGAAGGAGGCGCACCGTCCTTTTCAAAACAGGGAATCCCCGTGGATCAAAGACAGATGCTGGACCGCTATGGTTAAGGAAATGCTTCTCTATGAAGATGCCGGCCAATGCCGGGAAGTCAGCGCCGGCTGAATGGCTGGAATTCAAAAGGATCCGGCGCCGGCGCCTGCTGCAGCGTACCTTCGGCGGTGCGTTTGCGGTGGTGGGCGAGCGAGCATTTCGGCGAGCACAATATGCCGCGATCCGACCAATAGGCGGCGCCGTTTTCCAAGTCGCCGTGATAGTAAGAGAACCCCGCCGCCCGGTAGGGCAGGCCACATTCGATACAACGGTAGGCGTCGGGTCTGGCGAGCATGGGATTGGTTCCAGTCGGCTGGTTCTGGTCTGTCGCCGGTCGAATTGATCCGGCTTCGATCGAATTTAATGCGTGCCGGGACGATTGCAAAATCCGCGTGACAAAATTTGACGTTTACGTAAAAAGGAAAGCGGAAGACCGCCCAAAGGCGGATGGTTTTGCGGCTCCGCGAGCCATAGGGTCCGTTGGCGGAAGGTGAGGAGGAAAGCGGCATGTATCGGGCACCCGTCGAGGATATCGCGTTCACGCTGAAGCACGTGGCCGGCATGAAGGCGGCGCTGGATGCCGGCACGTTCGGCGATCTCGGCGAGGATCTGGTAGACGCCGTTCTCGGCGAGGCAGGCCGTTTCGCCACCGAGGAGGTCGCTCCGCTTTACAAGATCGGCGACGAACACGGTGCGGTGTTGAAGGACGCTTCCGTCATCACCCCGCCCGGCTGGAAGGAACTCTATCGCCGCTGGATCGACGGTGGTTGGAACGCGCTGTCCGGGCCGGAAGCGTATGGCGGCCAGGCGCTGCCGACCATGCTTGGCGTCGCAGCGCTCGAAATGTGGAACTCCGCCGCCATGGCTTTCGGCATCGGCCCGACGCTGACCATGGGCGCGGTCGAAGCGCTCGACAAGCACGCCTCCGAAGACCTCAAGGCGAAATATCTGGAAAAGCTCGTCTCCGGCGAATGGATGGGCACGATGAACCTGACCGAGCCCCAGGCCGGCTCGGACCTCGCCGCCTTGCGCGCCCGCGCGGAGCCGGCCGGTGACGGCACATACCGCATCTTCGGCCAGAAGATCTTCATCACCTATGGCGAGCACGATTTCACCGACAACATCATTCATCTGGTGCTGGCGCGACTGCCGGACGCGCCTGCCGGAACGCGCGGCATCTCGCTGTTCCTGGTGCCGAAATTCCTGGTCGGCGACGACGGCTCGCTTGGCGCGCGCAACGACGTCTTCTGTTCCGGCCTCGAACACAAGCTCGGCATCCATGCCTCGCCGACCTGCACCATGATCTATGGCGACGGCTTCCAGGGCGCCAAGCCGGGTGCCATCGGCTGGCTGATCGGCGAGGAGAACAAGGGCCTCGCCTGCATGTTCACCATGATGAACAATGCGCGGCTTTGCGTCGGCATGCAGGGCGTGGCGGTCGCCGAAGCCGCGACCCAGAAGGCGATCGCCTATGCCAATGAGCGCCGCCAGGGCAAGGCGGCGGATTATGCCGGCGCCGGCATGGCGCCGATCGTCCATCACCCCGACGTGCAGCGCAATCTCCTGACCATGAAGGCGCTGACGCAGACTGCACGAGCGATCAGCTATTCCTGCGCGCACGCCATCGACATGGCGCGTGTATCGTCCGGCGACGAGGCGGCGCATTGGCGCGACCGTGCCAACCTTTTGACACCGCTGGCCAAGGCATTTTCGACCGATGTCGGCGTCGAAGTGGCCTCGCTCGGCCTCCAGGTGCATGGCGGCATGGGTTTCATCGAGGAGACTGGCGCGGCTGCCCTCTATCGCGACGCGCGCATAGCGCCGATCTATGAGGGCACCAACGGCATCCAGGCGATCGATCTGGTTGCCCGCAAGCTGCCGCTCGGCGGCGGCGAGCATGTCCATGGCTTCATCGGCGAACTGGCCGTGGTCGCCAGTGCCGTGCGCACCTCCAACCTGCAGGGGTTCGGCCGCACCGCCGATGCTCTCGACGCGGCACTCGACGACCTGACGCAAGCGACCCGCTTCCTGCAAGAACTGTCAGCGGACGGCCGGTCGGAGCAGGCGCTGGCGGGCGCCACGCCGTATCTCAGGCTGATCTCGTTGGCCGCCGGCGGCGCCTTCCTGGCGCGGGGCGCTCTTGCCGATCAGGGGCGCATCGCGCTTTGCCGCTTCTTCGCCGAAAATCTCCTTGGCGAGGCGCGCGCGCTGAAAGGGCGCGTTATCGACGGTGCCGAAAGTCTCGCCATTGCCGGCAAGGCGCTGATTTCCGCCTGACGTTCACAAGGCCTAGCAAGGAAAAACCGTGACAGACCAGATCCTCGTCGAGCGCCAGGGCGCTATCCAGATCATCCGCATGAACCGCCCGGACAAGAAGAACGCACTGACGCGCGCCATGTATGCCAAGATGTCGCAAACATTGGCCGAAGGCGATGCCGATCCGGCCATCCGCGTCCATGTGTTCCTCGGGGTGCCCGGCGCCTTTTCCTCCGGCAACGACCTTGCCGATTTCATGGCGGTGGCCACCGGCGGCGATGGCGGCACCGAAGTCTGGGATTTCCTGATAGCGCTGGCCAGGGTCGAAAAACCGATCGTCTCCGGTGTCGACGGCATCGCGGTCGGTATCGGCACGACGATCAACCTGCACTGCGACCTGACCTTCGCCACGCCGCGCACCGTGTTCAGGACGCCTTTCGTCGACCTCGGCCTGGTGCCGGAGGCGGGATCGAGCCTCTTGGCGCCGCGCGTGCTGGGACAGCAGGCCGCTTTCGCGTTGCTTGGCCTTGGCGAGGGCTTTTCGGCCGAGCGCGCCAAAGCCACCGGCCTGATCTACGAAATGGTCGAGGAAGGGGCGCTGGAGGCCTCGGTGCTGGCGGCAGCCGGCCAGATCGCGGCCAAGCCGCCGCAGGCGCTGAAGATCGCGCGCGACCTGATGCGCGGCTCGCGCGACGACCTGGTCACCCGGATAGGCGAAGAAAGCGAACATTTTCGCGAGCGGCTGAAATCGGATGAAGCGCGCGCTGCGCTCACGGCGTTCATGACCAGGAAGAAATAGCTCGGTCTTCTACCTCCCCTCGATGGGGAGGTCGGCCCGCAGGGCCGGGTGGGGTGAAGCGCGGACCTAACTCGTTCAGCTTCGTTGCCACCACGCAGCCTGCACCAGAACAGTAAAGACGTCGCCATTCCCAAACTCAGGGATAAAGCCGCGTCTTGTCCCAACCGCCCATGGCGTTGCGGGAAAAGACCACACGGTCATGCAGCCGGAACGGCCTGTCGTGCCAGAACTCGATCGTCTTCGGCACGATGCGGAACCCCGACCAGTGTTTGGGTCGCGGAATCTCGCCGATCGCGTAGCGGGCCGTGTATTCGGCGACAGCTTTTTCCAGCGCGAACCGGCTTTCCAGCGGCCGCGACTGTTTCGAGGCCCAGGCGCCGATACGGCTGCCGCGCGGCCGCGTCGCATAATAGGCGTCGGCTTCGGCCTCGCTGACGATCTCCACCGGACCGCGAATGCGCACCTGGCGGCGCAGCGATTTCCAGTGGAAGCACATCGCCGCCTTCATGCTGCCCAGAATCTCCTGGCCCTTGGCGCTCTCGAAATTCGTGTAGAACACAAAGCCGCCCTCATCGAACCCCTTCAGCAGCACCATCCGCACATCCGGCATGCCTTCGGCATCGACCGTCGCCAGCGCCACGCCGTTGGCGTCATTGATTTCGCTCTTCGTGGCGTCGTCCAGCCATGCGGCAAAGAGGCGAAACGGCTCGCCGGCCTCGGTAAAGTCACCGCTTGTTAACTCAGTGTCACTCATAGTTTTTCTCAAATTGTCACGGATCAGGGGAGGTTGCCGATTGTCGCGTATCGCGCAAGCTTTTGACAGCAGGCAATGGAGCGTTATCGCTTCGGCCAGCGCAAAAGCCGCGATCGTGGTCGTCAGCCTGCCACTGGCCGCCTGTGGAGCGGGTGGCTTCAGCCTGGAAAAGGCGGAGGTCGACCGCTCGATCCTGACCAGCAGCACGTCTGCTTCCACGGCGCCGGTCGATTCGGATCGAAACTCCGACCAGACGACGATCGGCAATGCGGTATCTTCCGCCGACATCGAGCAGCTCGGCGGGCAGGCGGTGCCATGGGCGAATGCCGGGACCGGATCGCGCGGCTCCATTACCGAGCTCGCCGAATTGAAGGACAGCGGCCAGACCTGCCGCCGCTTCAAGGCGTCGCGCGAAAGCTTTGACGGCGTTGCGATGTTCGAGGGTGAATTGTGCCTCGCCAGCGCCGGTGGCTGGCGCATGCAGGGCTTCAAGCCGCTCTAGCTTCCGCCCTCGATTTCCGCCCTTGATATGACGGTCCGGCACTGGAATTTCTTCCTATGCGAGCGCATATAGGAGGCAAGTATGGACTCAACTCATTTCCAGGGCAGGACGCATGCGCGACCCGTATGAGGTGCTGGGCGTTGCAAAGAACGCATCGGCCAAGGACATAAAATCGGCATACCGGAAGCTCGCCAAGAAACATCATCCGGACCAGAATCCGAATGATCCCAAGGCGAAGGATCGTTTTGCCGCGGCCAACCAGGCCTATGAGATCGTCGGCGACGAGAAAAACCGTGCCGCCTTCGATCGCGGCGAGATCGACGCCGACGGCAAGCCGCGCTTCCAGGGTTTCGAGGGCGCGGCCGGTGGCGATCCCTTTGGCGGGTTTCGTCGACAGCAGGGGGCCGGCGGCTCGCGATTCGAATTCCGGTCGGGGCGCCCCGGTGGCGATCCGTTCGACGGCAACAGCGATATTTTCAGCCAGATTTTCGGCGACGCCTTTTCGGGCGCGCGCGGCGCCGGCATGGGCGACCGCCGCCAGCCCGCGACCGCTGCCGATCTGAACGTGACGCTCGACATCACCATCGAGGAAGCGGCGAATGCCGAAAAGGTGACGGCGATGTTCCCGGATGGCCGCAAGGTGGCGGTCAAGCTGCCGGCCTATGTCGAGGACGGCCAGACCATCCGGCTGAAGGGGCAGGGCGAGCAGGGACCGGGCCAGCCCGGCGACGCGCTGGTCAAGATCCATATCCGCAGGCACCCGCGTTACCGGATAGAGGGTCGCGACCTGCACGCCGACCTGCCGGTGTCGCTGGCGGACGCGGCACTGGGCGCCAAGGTGCCGGTCGAGACGCCGACCGGCAGGCTCGCGGTCAACGTTCCTGCCTGGTCGAGCTCGGACAAGGTCCTGCGCCTCAAGGGCAGGGGCCTGCCGGAAAAAGCCGGCGGCCATGGCGATCTCTATGTCCATGTGCGCATCATGCTGCCGGAGAGCGGCGACAGCGCGCTCGAAGCGCTGCTGCGCGGCCAAAAAGGCTGATCGACGGCTTTTGTCCCCCGAACTGTCCGGTTTGAACGCTTGAAGGGGCTTTGTGCCTGTGCGATAGGCACTCCACAAAGCAGAAGATCTTGCGGAGAGCACGCACATGGCGGGTGGACAGGGCCTGATGGCCGGCAAACGCGGCCTTATTCTCGGCGTCGCGAACAACAGGTCGATCGCCTATGGCATCGCCAAGGCGTGCGTCGATCACGGCGCGGAAATCGCGCTGACCTATCAGGGCGAGGCCTTCAAGAAGCGTGTCGAGCCTTTGGCCACGGAACTGGGCGCTTTTGTCGCCGGCCATTGCGACGTCACCGATCCGGCGAGCCTCGACGAGGTTTTCGCCAATGTCGCCAAGCATTGGGGGGGCAAGCTCGATTTCCTCGTCCATGCCATCGCTTTTTCCGACAAGGACGAGCTGACCGGGCGCTATGTCGAGACGACGCGCGACAACTTCCTGCGCACCATGGACATTTCGGTCTATTCCTTCACCACCATCGCCAAGCGCGCCGAGGCGCTGATGACCGATGGCGGGTCGCTTTTGACGCTGACTTACTACGGCGCCGAGAAGGTGATGCCGCACTACAACGTCATGGGCGTTGCCAAGGCCGCGCTCGAAGCCAGCGTGCGCTACCTGGCCGTCGATCTCGGCTCCAAGAAGATCCGCGTCAACGCCATCTCCGCCGGCCCGATCAAGACGCTGGCCGCTTCCGGCATCGGCGACTTCCGCTACATCCTGAAGTGGAACGAATACAATTCGCCGCTGAAGCAGACGGTCACGCAGGAAGAGGTCGGCGATTCCGGCGTCTATTTCCTGTCAGACCTGTCGCGTGGCGTCACCGGCGAAGTGCACCACGTCGATTCCGGCTATCACGTTGTCGGCATGAAGGCGGTCGACGCGCCTGATATTTCGACGGTCAAGGACTAATCCCCTCCGCCCAGGCCCAGGCCCGACCACCGGAAGACCTGATGTACCCGCTGGTTTATATCGTGCGCCACGGCCAGACCGCGTGGAACGCCGAGTTCCGGCTGCAAGGGCAGGCCGATACAGATCTCAATGCCCTTGGCCGCGAACAGGCGACCGGAAACGGACTTCGGCTGGCCGAACTTGTCCATGATTCGGAGAATTTCGATTTCGTCGCCAGTCCGATGAAGCGGACGCGCGAAACGATGGAGCGTATCCGCGCCGCGATGCAACTCGATCCGGATGCCTATCGGACCGATCCCCGCCTCGTCGAAGTCAATTTCGGCGATTGGCAAGGATCCACCTTCGCCGAACTCGAGACCCGATATCCCGGCGCGAGCAGGACGCGCGCTTTGGACAAATGGAACTTTCAGCCGCCGGGCGAAGGCGCCGAGAGTTACCGGATGCTGCTCGAGCGGGTCAAACCCTGGTTCGATGCGCTGAACCGGCAAACCGTCTGCGTGACGCATGGCGGCGTCATGCGCACCTTGTTCCGTTTCGTGCTTGATATGGCCGAGGACGAGGCAGCGAACCTGGAGATACCGCAGGACCGCGTGCTCAAGCTCGAAGGCAAGAGCCTGGAGTGGCTTTAGGTCACCTGAACCCGTTCAAACGCGACGCGCTTAGTTCGTGTCGCTGTCCGGCAGCTGCATATCGGTTACGACGTTTTCGCCATTGGTCACGTCGTAGGCGATGACGATGTCCATGCCCGGCTTCAGCGCGTCGAGATCGGTCTCGGCGTTCAGCTTGTAGGATTTGCCGTCGTCCAGCGTCAGTGTCAGCGCGTCTTTGTCGATCTTCTTGATCAGGCCTTCGGTCTGGCCGGCGAAAGCGGCGGTGGAAAGCAGCAGCGTGGCGGCAACAGCGCCAATCAGGGTACGCATCATCGTCCTCTTTGGTCATTGCGCCGGCACGGTGGCGGCGGATCCTCAACGGCGAATGGAGCAGAGCAGAAACCAACCGAATGTGTCAAAACTAAATCCGCCGGATCACAGTTTGACCCCTGTGGAAAACGCCAATAGAACGCAGGCTTCAACCGGCTCGGCTGCCGATCAGGGCACTTTTCCATGTCTCACAACACGTTCGGCCATCTTTTCCGTGTCACCACCTGGGGTGAAAGCCATGGCGCCGCACTCGGCTGTGTGGTGGACGGCTGTCCGCCCGGCATCCGCTTCACCCGGCTGGAGATCCAGGCCGAACTCGACAAGCGCCGGCCGGGCCAGTCGCGCTTCGTCACCCAGCGCCGCGAACCCGACGAGGTCAAGGTGCTGTCGGGCTTCGTCCTCGACGAGGACGGCCAGACCATGATCACCACCGGCACGCCGGTCTCGATGTTGATCGAAAATGTCGACCAGCGTTCGAAGGACTATGGCGAAATCGCCCGCCAGTACCGGCCGGGTCATGCCGACTACACTTATGACGTCAAATACGGCATACGCGATTACCGTGGCGGCGGCCGCTCCTCGGCCCGCGAGACGGCCGCGCGCGTGGCGGCCGGCGCGCTCGCCCGCAAGGTGGTGCCCGGCATGGTGGTGCGCGGCGCGCTGGTGTCGATGGGCGAAAAGTCCATTGATCGCGCCAACTGGAACTGGAACTTCATCGGCGATGCGGAAAATCCGTTCTTCACGCCCGATCCGGCTTCCGTTCCCGTCTTCACTCAGTATCTCGACGGCATCCGCAAGGCCGGTTCCTCGGTCGGCGCGGTGATCGAGATCGTCGCCGACGGCGTTCCGCCAGGCCTTGGCGCGCCGATCTATGCCAAGCTCGACCAGGACATCGCGTCGGGCCTGATGTCGATCAACGCCGTCAAGGGCGTCGAGATCGGCAACGGCTTCGAGGCCGCCCGCATCACCGGCGAAAAGAATGCCGACGAGATGCGCATGGGCAATGACGGCAAGCCGGTGTTCCTGTCCAACAATGCCGGCGGTATCCTCGGCGGCATCTCGACCGGACAGGCGATCATTGCCCGCTTCGCCGTCAAGCCGACTTCGTCGATCCTGACGCCGCGAAAATCGATCGACAAGGACGGCAACGACGTCGAGGTGATGACCAAGGGCCGCCACGATCCCTGCGTCGGCATCCGCGCCGTGCCGATCGGCGAGGCGATGGTTGCCTGCGCCATCGCCGATCATTATCTGCGCCATCGGGGACAGACGGGGAGGGAGTAGGCAGTAGGGAATAGGCAGTAGGTCTTTTTTTCTTTCCCCTACTGCCCTATTGCCTACTCCCTATTCCCGCGAGCGAAGCGAGCACTCCATGCCTTACGACCAGAAGAAGATCGTCGAAGCCCTGCGTGCCTTCGAACGCGGCGAGATCGTCGTCGTCATGGACGATGACGGGCGCGAGAACGAGGGCGACCTGATCGTCGCCGCCGTTCATTGCACGCCGGAGAAGATGGCCTTCATCGTGCGCAACACCTCCGGCATCGTCTGCACGCCGATGCCACGCGAGGAGGCGAAGCGCCTCAATTTGCAGCCGATGGTCGCCGACAATGATTCGGCCCACACCACCGCCTTCACCGTCAGCGTCGATTTCAAGCACGGCACGACGACAGGCATTTCGGCCGACGACCGCACGCTGACCGTTCGCAACCTTGCCAACGGCAATGTCGGCGCTTCCGATTTCGTCCGCCCCGGCCACATCTTTCCGCTCATCGCGCGCGAGGGCGGCGTGCTGATGCGCTCCGGCCATACCGAAGCAGCGGTCGACCTGTGCAAGCTCGCCGGCCTGCCGCCGATCGGTGTGATCTCGGAACTGGTCAATGACGACGGTACCGTCAAGCGCGGCCCGCAGGTCGCGGCCTTTGCCGAGGAGCATGGCCTCAAGCAAGTGTCGGTCGCCGACCTCATCGCTTATCGGCAACGCAAGGAAACGCTGGTCGAACGCGTGGCATGCTCGGAGATCGATACGCTCGGCGGCAAGGCGCAGGTCTTCACCTACACGCTGCCCTGGGATTCCATGCACCACGTCGCAATCGTCTTCGGCGACATCCGCGATGGGGAAGAGGTGCCTGTGCGGCTGCATTCCGAGGATGTGGTGACCGACGTCTTCGGCACCAGCCACCGGCTGGACACCATCATGAAGGCGATGGGCGAGCGCAAGCGCGGCGTCATCGTCTATCTGCGGGAAGGCTCGGTCGGTGTCGCGCACCAGGAGCGCAAGCGCCCGGCGAGCGGCGAGCGCGAGGATCATGAGGAGGCCCGCCGGCGTGAGAATGAATGGCGCGAGATCGGCCTCGGCGCGCAAATCCTCAAAGATCTCGGCATTTCCTCGATCAATTTGATCGCCTCGCGGGAACGCCACTATGTCGGCCTCGAAGGCTTTGGCATCCATATCGCCAAAACCGAAATCATCTGAACTGCCGGTGATGATAGCGCCCGGTCCGTTCAAACCGGGCGCTTCGTGGATCATTCAGCAGGAACGACCGCCGCTTCGCATCCATCCAGTTCGCAATTCTGGATGGCCAGGCTGCTCTGCCCAAATAGCACCGTGACCAGCGCAATGGTGCCTGATACCACCGAAACCCAGAACCCGTTCTGGGCGCCGAACGCATCCACCACCGCGCCGGCGGCGAACGACCCCAGCGCCATGCCGATGCCGATGCCTGTCATCACCCAGGTGATGCCCTCGGTCAGCATCGCTTCCGGCACATGCCGTTCGATCAGGCCGAACGCCGTGATGAAGGTCGGCGAGATCGCGACGCCGCTGATGAAGACGGTCAGCGCCAGCAGCGGCACGCTGTCGGCGGTGAGCGGCAGCAGCGTGCCGAGCGCGACCAGGGCGACCGCGATGGCAAGTTGGCGCTGCAGCGGCGCCTTGAGGTTGAGCGCGCCGACGACGATGCCCAGCGCGAACGATCCCAGTGCGTAGACACCGATGACGAGGCTCGCGGCACCCGGCTGGCCGAGTTCCTTGGTGATCGCCACCGTGCTCACTTCCGTTGTCGCAAACGTCGCGCCGATGAAGATCAGGGCGAAGGTGATGATCCGCACCGGCCGCAGGCGGATAGCCGAGCCGTTCGAGCCATGGTCCACCGGTCGCACTTTCGGCTCGGTCGACCGCTGCAGGATGAAGGCCATCGATCCGACGGCGAGAAACAAGGTGCTCGCCAGCATGCCGGCCTCGGGGAACAGGCCGGCACTGAGGCCCACCGACAGCGACGCTCCGGCGATATAGACCAGTTCGTCCGCCGCCGATTCGAAGGCGAAGGCGGTGTTCATCTGAGGCCGGCCCCGGAAAATCTCGGTCCAGCGCGCCCGTACCATTGCCGGCATGCTGGGCATGGCTGCCGCCAGCAGCGCGGACACGAACAGCGTCCACATAGGCCAGTCCTGATTGGCCGCTGCAATCAGCATGAGGAAAGCAAGCACGGAGATGATGGTGGTGGGCAGGACAATTGGGGTCTGGCCAAAGCGGTCCACCAGCCTTGATATTTGCGGCGCCAGGAAAGCGTTGGCCAGCGCGAATGTCGCCGAAACGGCGCCCGCCAGCCAGTACTCGCCGTGTGTCTGCGACAGCATCGCCACGATGCCGATCGGAGCCATGGCGATCGGCAAGCGCGCCATGAAGCCGGCAATTGCAAAGCCCTTGGCGCCAGGGGCGCGAAAGATTTCCGAATAGGGGTTCTGCATGATGCTGTTCCTCGACAAAGGACAATTCGACAATTACATACGACGCGTATGAGTGTTAGATAGACCATACGCCGCGTATGTCAATTGGCATACGAGACGTATGTAAATAGGGCCAGCCGGAATGCACAAACCACGCAAGGAGATGATCGCGCAGACGCGCGCCAAGCTGATCGCCGCGGCCCGCCAGGCCTTCGGCACCATCGGCTACGCCGAGGCGTCCATGGATGATTTCACCGCCTCGGCCGGGCTGACGCGCGGCGCTCTCTATCATCACTTCGGAGACAAGAAGGGGTTGCTGGAGGCGGTCATCGCCGAAATCGACGCAGAGATGGCGGCACGGGTGAATGAGGTCGCATCGAGAGCGCCGAACCGCTGGCAACACTTCGTCGACGAGTGCACAACCTATATCGAAATGGCGCTGGAGCCGGAAATCCAGCGTATCATGTTCCGCGACGGTCCGGCCGTGCTGGGCGATCCGGCACAATGGTCGAATGCCAATGCCTGCGTCGGCTCAATGACCGATCATCTTGCCGCGCTGCAGGGGGAGGGGGTGGTCGTCCCGAGCGTCGACCCCGAGACCGCCGCACGGCTGATCAACGGCGCCAGCAGCCAGGCGGCGCAGCGGATCGCCAATTCGAACGATCCCGAAGCGACATCGAGGAAGGTGGTGGCGGCGTTCAAGCAACTGCTCGAAGGCCTGCTCAGGAAACCGGGTTCGCAGCCGAACTGAAATCCCGTCCGCGGTCCGGCGACCCACCCACGATTGACAATCTTCGGGCTGAGCGCATCCTTCCAGCCATCTCTGAGGGGATTCGGGGCATGTGGGATTTCGATATCGGCAGGTCGGTGTCCATCATGATGCGGACCTGGCCCTTCATTGTCTTTCGCATGATCGTCTATTTCGGCATCACGCTGGCCTACATCATGGCGACCGGCACCGGCGCCTCGGTCGGCTATGGCGTCGGCCATATCTCCACAGATCCCGACGGGCCGATGTCCTTTGCCCTATGGGGCAGCGTGGTCGGCTTCGGCATCGTCTCGATCGCCGTCTACTGGATCCGCGAATACATCCTCTATGTCGTCAAGGCCGGCCATATCGCCGTCATGGTCCATCTGATCGACGGTCAGGACGTCCCCGGCGGCCAGGACCAGATCGCCTATGCCAGGCAAGTCGTGACCGAGCGGTTCGCCGAGGCCAACATCCTTTTCGTCGTCGACCAATTGGTCAAGGGCGGCATCCGCGCCATCACCGGCCTGCTTGGCGGCATTGCCGCCTTCCTGCCGATTCCGGGCCTGAGCGGCCTGGTCTCCTTCATCAACACGGTGATCCGCCTATCGCTGACCTATGTCGACGAGATCATCCTCGGCTACAATATCCGCATCAATTCGTCCTCGCCCTTCGAGACAGCGCGCCAAGGCGTGGTGCTCTACGCCCAGAACGGCAAGACCATGGTCAAGAACGCCGTCTGGCTGGCAGTCATCATGTGGGGCGTCTCTTTCGTCATCTTCTTGGCTATGCTGGCTCCTGCCGCCGCAATTCTCTTCATCATGCCGGGGCAACTGGCTGGTTGGGCCTTCGTGCTCGCCATCGTCTTTGCCTGGGCGTTCAAGGCGGCTTTCATCGAGCCCTTCGCCATCGCTTGCCTGATGCAGGTCTATTTCAAGACCATTGAGGGCCAGGTGCCCGATCCCGCCTGGGACGCTCGGCTCTCCGAGGCATCGTCGAAATTCAGGGAACTCAAGGACAAGGCGCTGGCCTCCTTCGGCGGCTCGCGCTGGGATACGGCGGGCGCGACACGCTGATCGGCCGGGCTTGCCGGCGCGGCATTGACGGCGTTGAGGCGTGCCACCGTCGATTTGAGCCGCACCTCGCCCTGACCGCAAAAAGTCTCGCTCATGATCAGTTCGGGCAGCGGCAGGCGTCGGCCCCAGCCATGCGTTTCGAGGTCCGGTTTGGACGCGAATTCGGAGACCCGGCCGACGCAGAGATAGGCGACCGGCGTCACGTGATCGGGAATGGACAATAGGCCCTTCAGCGCTTGCGCCTCGATGATGCTGACCCAGCCGACGCCAACGCCTTCGGCACGCGCGGCCAGCCAGAAATTCTGCACCGCGCAGACCGTGCTGTAGAGGTCCATTTCCGGATTGTGCCAGCGTCCCAGCGGCGAACCCTTCGACCGCTGCCGGTCGCAGGTGATGCAGATGTTGAGCGCGCTTTCGCAGATGCCTTCCAGCTTGAGCTTGCGGTAGAGCGCCTGCCTTTCCTGTTCGATGGCCGGAAGTTCCTGTTCGCGCGCGGCGAGGAACAGGTCGCGCACTTCCGCGCGCCGTGCGGCATCGCGGATGACGATGAAGTTCCACGGCTGCATGAAGCCGACCGACGGCGCGTGGTGGGCGGCAAGCAGCAGCCGCGCCAGCACCTCGTCGTCGAGCGCGTCGGGCAGGAAATGGCTGCGCACGTCACGCCGCGTGAACATGGCGCGGTAGACCGCGTCTCGCGCCATCTGGTCAAATCCGTCGCTACCAGGAGCGGTCATGTGTTCCGGCATCGCTTGTCCCTTGCGATTGCTATCGATGCCAGCCGCCTGACCATGCGGATGACGATGTCTGCCAGGCCGGTCTTCTGGCTTGGGATCAACCCGCGTCCGATGCCTTCCCGTCATCGACAGTGGCATTTACCGGCGCGGTCCCCCTCACAGCGTTGGGCACGCCACGGAATTCAACCGTGTTCCCGATTCTCCCGCTTGCGGCGGGCACCAGGCAGTGCCGGCGACCTTACGCCGAACCGCCCGGGGCGCCAATCCCCGCAGCGACGCCAATGGGCGCAGGCGTGATTTTCCCCAGCGATCGAGCCGCGATGCATGGCCATCGCGGCGCCGGGGCACTAGATAGGGAGCATGGCCACTCGTCTCTACACGCATCCGATCTTCCTCGAACACATCACGCCGCCTGGCCACCCCGAGCGGCCGGACCGCTTGCGCGCCATCGAGCGGGTGCTCGACGACGAGGCCTTCGCCGCACTCGATCGTGTCAAGGCGCCGGAAGGTGACGAGGCCACCATCCTCTACGCGCATCCCGCCGATTTCGTCGCCCGCGTGCGCGCCGCCATCCCTGACCAAGGCATCGCCCGCATCGATGCCGACACCACCGCCAGCCCGAAGAGCTGGCAAGCGGCGATCGCGGCGATCGGCGCCGCCAATGCGGCCGTCGACGATGTCTTTGAGGGCCGCGCCGATAATGTGTTCGTCGCAGCGCGGCCCCCTGGCCACCATGCCGAAAAAACCACGGCCATGGGCTTCTGCCTCTTCAACACGGCGGCCATCGCCGCGCGTTATGCGCAGAAGAAGCATGGCGTCGAACGCGTCGCGGTCGTCGACTGGGACGTGCATCACGGCAACGGCACGCAGGACATTTTCTGGGACGATCCTTCGGTGCTCTATTGCTCCACGCATCAGATGCCGCTCTACCCCGGCACCGGCGCGAAGGACGAGACCGGCGCCGGCAACATCGTCAACGCGCCGCTTGCGCCGCAGACCGGCAGTGAGGTATTTCGCGACGCCTTCCTGTCGCGCGTGCTGCCGGCGCTCGACAATTTCGCGCCGGATTTGATCATCATTTCCGCGGGCTTCGATGCGCACCACCGCGACCCGCTGGCCGAGATCAACCTGACCGAGGACGATTTCGATTGGGCGACCGGCCAGCTGATGCAGCGCGCCGCGCGCCACAGCCGCAACCGGCTCGTCAGCCTGCTCGAGGGCGGCTACGATCTGCAGGGATTGGCATTTTCGGTCGCCGCCCATGTCGGGCGACTGATGAAAGGATGAATGATGGCTGGTGAGACCAACGAAGACGTCAAGGCGATGAGCTTCGAACAGGCACTCGACGCGCTGGAGAAGATCGTCGATGATCTGGAGCGCGGCGACGTACCGCTCGACCAGTCGATCAAGATCTATGAGCGCGGCGAGGCGTTGAAGGTGCATTGCGACCGGCTGCTGAAGGCCGCCGAGGACAAGGTCGAGAAGATCAGGCTGTCGCGCGACGGCAAGCCAGTCGGGACGGAGCCGCTCGACGCGGACTAGAGCAATTCCAGGAAAAGTGTGAGACGGTTTTCCGTCCGGAATTGCGTTAAAACAAAGAGATAGGGTGAACCGCTCTTGGAGCGCGGTCTCACCGGTTTTTGGACACGATCATGACTGAGGATAGAGTTCGTCCCGATTGAAACGGCTCCAGGACAAGAGGAGATACGGAAGCGATGTGCAGAAACATCAAGACCCTGTTCAATTTTGATCCGCCGGCAACCAACGACGAAGTCCGCGACGCGGCACTTCAGTTCGTCCGCAAGCTGAGCGGGACGACGCGGCCCTCGAAGCAGAACCAGCATGCGTTCGACCATGCGGTCGAAGCCATAGCGGCATCGGCGCGCGAGCTTCTCGATTCGCTCGAAACCAACCAGCATCCGCGCAATCGCGAAGAGGTTGCGGCCAAACTGCGGGCAAAGGCGGCGATCCGCTTCGCCTGATGTGGCCAAGGCGGTCCTTGGCCGCTGACAAGGAGAGTTCATGAGCTTCTTCCCAGGGAAAGACCCTGAAGCCGGCGACGCCTTTGCCAGCGACCAGATCGAGCTGATGGTCATCCCGAACGCCAAGGACATTGGCGGCTTTGAAGTACGCCGCGCCTTGCCGACCGCCAAGCGGCGGCTGGTTGGTCCGTTCATCTTCTTCGACCGCATGGGTCCCGCCATCCTGCGCGCCGGCCAGGCGCTCGACGTCCGTCCGCATCCGCATATCGGCCTGTCGACGGTGACCTATCTGTTCGACGGCAAGATCCGGCATCGCGATTCCCTCGGCACCGAAATGGTGATCCAGCCCGGCGACGTGAACCTTATGACCGCCGGCCGCGGCATCGTGCACTCCGAGCGCACGCCGGAAGAACTGCGCGGCGCGCCGATGTCGATCTCTGGCCTGCAGACATGGCTGGCGCTGCCCGACGACAAGGAAGAGGTGGCGCCGGTGTTCGAGAACACCGCTGTCTTGCGGCTTCCCGACATCGACGCCGAAGGTGTCAGCGGCCGCATTGTCATCGGCGACTTCCAGGGACTGCGCTCCCCGGTGCGGACCGACTCCGAGACGCTCTACGCCGATCTCAGGCTAGCGCCGGGCGCCAGCGTGAAAATCCCGGCCGATGCGGAAGAACGCGCCGTCTATACGCTTGAAGGCGAGGTCTCGATTTCAGGCGACGTCTTCCCGGCCGAACGGCTGCTGGTGTTCCGGCCCGGTGACGAGATCATCGTATCGTCCCAAACCGGTGCGCATTTCATGCTGTTCGGCGGCGCCTCGCTCGGTTCTAAGCGGTATATCTGGTGGAATTTCGTTTCGTCGTCCAAGGAGCGCATCGAACAGGCCAAGCAGGAATGGAAGACGGGCCGCTTCGATATCGTTCCAGGAGATGAGGAAGAGTTTATTCCGTTGCCGGAAGGCTGAAGAGGATCGGCGAGGGGCCTGATTGATCCGCGTCGCTGACACGCATTTACTTTCGCCGGCCGGCGGCCTATCCCGCCGTTGAACAGAAAGTCCGAGCACCCGTGAACGCAACGCCGCAGACGCCGCTTCTCGACAAGGTCCGCATTCCGGCGGATCTGCGCGCGCTTGCCGAGAGCGAGCTGCCTCAGCTTGCGTCCGAGCTTCGCCTCGAACTGATCGACGCCGTGTCTCGCACCGGCGGCCACCTGGGTGCCGGCCTCGGCGTGGTCGAACTGACGGTGGCGCTGCACTATGTCTTCGACACGCCGGATGACCGGCTGATCTGGGATGTCGGCCACCAGGCCTATCCGCACAAGATCCTGACCGGCCGCCGCGACCGTATCCGCACACTGCGCCAGGAAGGCGGCCTGTCCGGCTTCACCCGCCGCGCCGAGAGCGAATACGATCCCTTCGGCGCCGCCCACTCCTCGACATCGATATCGGCTGGCCTCGGCATGGCCGCCGCGCGCGACCTCTCCGGCGGCCGCAACAATGTCATCGCCGTCATCGGCGACGGCGCCATGTCGGCCGGCATGGCCTATGAGGCGATGAACAATGCCGGCGCGCTCGATGCCAGGCTCATCGTCATCCTCAACGACAACGACATGTCGATCGCCCCGCCGACCGGCGCCATGAGCGCCTATCTGGCGCGGCTTGCCTCGGGCAAGGCCTATGCCGGCCTGCGCGACTTCGGCAAGAAGCTGACCTCCTACCTTGGCAAGCGCGCCGACCGCGCGATCACACGGGCGGTCGAACATGCGCGCGGCTACGTCACCGGCGGCACGCTGTTCGAGGAGCTCGGCTTCTATCACATCGGCCCGATCGACGGGCACAATCTGGAGCATCTGATCCCGGTCCTGAAGAACGTCCGCGACAATGGCGAAGGCCCGGTGCTGATCCATGTCGTCACCCAGAAGGGCAAGGGCTATGCGCCGGCCGAAGCCGCCGCCGACAAATATCACGGCGTCAACAAGTTCGACGTCATCACCGGCACGCAGGCCAAGGCGCCGGCCAACGCGCCGGCCTACACCAAGGTGTTCGCCGAAAGCCTGATCCAGGAGGCCCGCGAGGACGACCGCATCGTCGCCGTCACCGCCGCCATGCCGGGCGGCACCGGCCTCGACCTGTTCGGCGAGGCGTTCCCGGCCAGGACCTTCGATGTCGGCATTGCCGAGCAGCATGCGGTCACCTTCGCGGCCGGCCTCGCCACCGAAGGCTACAAGCCGTTCGCGGCGATCTATTCGACCTTCCTGCAGCGCGCCTACGACCAGGTCGTCCACGACGTCGCGATCCAGAAATTGCCGGTGCGTTTCCCCATCGACCGCGCCGGCTTCGTCGGCGCCGACGGCGCCACCCATTGCGGCGCTTTCGACACCACCTTCCTGGCAAGCCTGCCGGGTTTCGTCGTGATGGCGGCGGCCGACGAAGCGGAGCTGCGCCACATGGTCCGCACCGCGGCGAGCTATGATGATGGCCCGATCGCCTTCCGCTATCCGCGCGGCAACGGCGTCGGCGTCGATATGCCAGAGCGCGGCTCGGTTCTTGAGATCGGCAAGGGCCGCATTGTCAGGGAAGGCACCAAGGTCGCCCTGCTGTCCTTCGGCACGCGTTTGCAGGATTGCCTGATCGCCGCGGAGGAACTCGGGGCGGCGGGGCTTTCCACCACCGTTGCCGACGCCCGTTTCGCCAAGCCGCTCGACCAGAATCTGATCCGGCGGCTCGCCCGCTCGCACGAGGTTCTGGTGACGGTGGAGGAGGGAGCAGTGGGCGGCTTCGCCAGCCACGTGCTGCAGTTCCTCGCCCATGAAGGATTGCTGGAAAGCGGCCTCAAGGTGCGCCCGCTGGTGCTGCCCGACGCCTTCACCGACCACGCCAAGCCGGAAAAGATGTATGCTGACGCCGGCCTTGACGCCGACGGCATCGTGCGCACCGTGTTCACTGCGCTCGGCCATACAGCCCACGCCCAGCGCGCCTGAATCAAAACCTCAAGCGCTTGAATCGGTTTGCCGGCCTGATTTCATAACCCATTGTTAACACTGTCGTTTGGCGTTTTGCTTACCGTGTCTCCTAGCCGTTTTTCAACGGCGCCCTGCTACATCGGATCCAGGCAGGGAGACAATGGGAATGAAGACGCTTCTGTGTGGCGCGGCTTTTCTGGCCGTCATCGCGGCACCCGCGGCGGCCGAGACAAGCTATGACCGCAATCTCGAAAAGGCGGCGGTGGGCATTGTCGCCGGCAAGATGGGCGATATCAGGGGCGGCTTTTCCTACAGGCAGGTGCCGCAATTGGTGGTCGTGCCGGACCCCGCGCCTGCGCCCCCGGCTGAGCATCCGCGTGAACAAGCTTCAGGGGGGCGGGGCGACGGCCTGTCTCCAGCTGTCGACCGGCAAGTGCCCCGCACCATATTCTAGAACCACATATCGCGTACGCAGCGGCCGTCTCGCGGCAGGTCCTCAAAAGTGTCGAGGCCGTCGAAATGGTCGATCGGCAAGTCGGCGACTGCCTCTGGCGGCGCCAGCCGCACATTGACTGCGATGCGCATTCGCCCGGAGGCACCCGCGCGCAGTCCGCGCCAGGCCAGCACGCAGGCGCAGGTCGGGCAGAACAGGATTTCGAGCGATGGCGTGTTCTTTCCGGCGCGCGTATAGCTGCCCGCCGGTCCCGATACGCGGATACGTTCGTCGACATAGTCATAGGCCCAAAGCACGCCGTAGCGACGGCAAAGCGTGCAGTTGCAGGCCGTGATCGGTCCGGGATCGCCTTCCAGGGTCCAGTGAGTTGCGCCACAGTGGCAAGTTCCTGTCAGCATTCGTTCTCCCCCGGGATGTTTCGACGACAGCTCTCCTCGACCACCATTTTGCCGGACCTGATGCGATGCATGCAAGCCGCGACGTGGCGCGATGCGTTCACCGCACTTCCTTGTCCAATGTCCTTGCCTTCGCTGCCGGCTTTCGCCATGAAGGCCAATGAATTCGCCTCTGCCAGCCAGCGCCCGCCAGCGGCTCGACGACCTGCTCGTCCAGCGCGGGCTGTTTGCCAGCCGTTCGCGTGCCCGTGATGCGGTCGAGCGCGGCACGGTGACGGTCGACGGTGTTGTCGCACGCAAGCCCGGTCAGAACGTTTCGCTGCAATCTCTTGTGACCATCGATGATCCGGCGCAAGGCTATGTGTCGCGCGCGGCGCTGAAGTTGCTCGGCGGGCTTGACCATTTCGGCCTCGACCCCGCTGGAAGCGAGGCGCTGGACGTCGGCGCCTCGACCGGCGGCTTCACCCAGGTGCTGCTCGAGCGCGGCGCATCCCATGTCACGGCGATCGACGTCGGTCACGGCCAGATGCATCCCGATATCGCCGGGGATTCGCGCGTCACGGTCGTCGAGGGGCTGAACGCCCGCGATCTCACCATCGCCGATCTTGCCGGCAGGATTCCGGATTTCATCGTCTCCGATGTCAGCTTCATCTCGCTGAAACTCGCACTGCCCCCGGCACTTGCCATTGCGAAACCCGGTGCCAGGGCGATCTTTTTGGTCAAGCCGCAATTCGAGGCGGGTCGCGAGGCGATCGGTAAGGGCGGCCTGTTGAAAGATCCCTTCGACGCTGCCCGTGTCGCCGGCCTGCTGCAGGATTGGCTCGACGCCGTTCCCGGCTGGCGCTCGCTCGGCCTGCATCTGTCGCCGATCGAAGGCGGCGACGGCAACCGCGAATTCCTGCTCGGTGGGGTCAAGGATCGATGAGCGCGCGCTTCACCATCAAAAAGCTTGGCGCCCAGGGCGACGGCATCGCCGAAACCGAAAGCGGCGATCTGTTCATTCCCTTCACGCTGCCCGGTGAAACCGTCACCGCCGCGCGCGAAAGGGATCGCGCCATGCTGATGGCGGTGCTGGAGGTCTCGCCGCTGCGCATCGATCCCGCCTGCCGCCATTTCACCGAATGCGGCGGTTGCGCCCTTCAGCATTTCGAGGCCGCGGCCTATCGCCAATGGAAACGCGACAAGGTGGTCCACGCCCTGAAGGGCATCGATTGCGACATCGGCGAACTGGTCGCCTGCGCGCCGCACACGCGCCGTCGTGTGGTGCTTGCCGCCCGGCGCACCGAGACAGGCATGCTGCTCGGCTTCAATCGCCATCTGTCGCCGGAAATCATTTCCATATCCGAATGTCCGATTTCGCTGCCCGAGATCGTCGGCGCGCTCGACCGGCTTAAGGCGCTCGCCGACTTGATCTGCGCCACCACGAAATCGTTCCGGATGGCGGTGACCGTGACCGGTTCCGGCCTCGACGTCGCCGCGCATGAATCCGGCAAGCTCGGCGAGAACCAGCGCCGCATCGCCTCCAATTTCGTCATGGCGCAAGGCTTTGCCAGACTGTCCATCGATGACGAGATCATCATCGAACCGCGGAAGCCCGTGGTCATGTTCGGCAGCGTCGCGGTTGCCGTGCCGCCCGGCGCCTTCCTGCAGGCTACCGAGGCAGCCGAACAGACCATGGCCGATATTGTCGGCGCCCATCTGAAGCGTGCCAAGAAGGTCGCCGATCTTTTCGCCGGCTGCGGCAGCTTTGCGCTCAGGCTGGCCGCGAAGTCGGAAGTCCATGCCGTGGAAGGCGATGCGGCGGCCCTTTCTGCGCTCGACCGCGGATCGCGTTTCGCGACCGGTCTGAAGCGGGTGACGGGCGAGCGCCGCGACCTGTTCCGCCGGCCGCTGACATTCAAGGAGCTGAACGCCTTCGACGGCCTCGTGTTCGATCCGCCCCGCGCGGGCGCCGAGGACCAGTCGAAGCAGATCGCCCGCTCGGATGTTGCCTACGTCGCCGCGGTGTCCTGCAACCCGGTGACGCTGGCGCGCGACCTGCGCATCCTCATCGATGGCGGCTACGCCGTGAAAAGCGTGACGCCGATCGACCAGTTCCTGTGGTCGCCGCATGTCGAGGCGGTTGCCTTGCTGGAGAAACCGAGGCGACGCCGGTAGTCCGATGCCGCTGGCTCGCGGAAATTTGTGAAGCCTGTGCTCTTTCGACGAAATTGCGCCCCAAAGCCGCCGCGTTGCGTCTCTCTATTTTCGCCCGGTTCGGGAAACATTGCGACCCCTCCGGCGTTGTCAGGCTGAAGGGACGACGGATAGCGGATTGCGGATTGCAATGCGGACGCTTCAGAAATTCCTTGGTCTCGTCGTCGTTCTCATTTTTTTCGCGGTCACCGCCGCAACCGGGGCGCTGGCGCAAGGTGAAAAGCGGCTGGCCTTCGTCATCGGCAATGGCGCCTACAAGACCGGAGAGCTCGCGACGGCCGCCAATGACGCCGGCCTGATCGCGCAGACATTGCAGGCCGCTGGGTTCGACGTGGTCGGCGCGCGTGACGTGGATCAGGACTCGCTACGCGGCGCGTTCCGGGATTTCATGGGCAAGGTGTCCGCCGCCGGTCCCGACGCCGTCGTTTTCGTTTATCTCGCGGGCCATGGCGTGCAGTTCGAGGGCGAGAACTACTTCCTGCCGGTCGATGCTCAGATCGCCAATCCAAACGATATCCCGCTTCAGGCGATGCGGATTTCCGATATCACCAGGCCGTTGTCCGGGTTGCCGGCCAAGGTCAATATCGTCGTGCTCGACGCGGCGCGGCCAAACCCCTTCCCGAAGTGGAAGGAGCCGCTGGCCGGTGGCCTTGCCTTGGTCGATCCCGATCCGAACATGCTGATCGCCTTCAACGCCGCTCCGGGAACCGTCGCGCCGGAGGGCAAAGGACCCTACGGAGCCTACGCCAAGGCGCTTGCCGAGATGATGCGCGAAGGCGGCCTGTCGCTACGGGACGTGTTCGACCGCACGCGCCTGCGCGTCAGCGAGGTCACGCAAGGCGGGGAACTGCCATGGAGCGCTTCGAAGATCACGGCGCCTTTCGTTTTCTTCGAACGCAGCGCGGATGCTCCTCCGCCCAAGGTTTCGGCCGCGGAGACCCGGGCGGCGCGAACCAGGCCGATCCGCGATTTCGACGCGCATGACGCCTATGTTGCCGCCCTCGAGCGCGACACGATGCGCGGCTACGAGGATTTCCTCGACGCCTATCCGCATGATCCGATGGCCAAGCGCGTGCGCGCCATCATTGCGGCCCGGCGTGAGGCGATCACCTGGCGCGAGACCTGGATGACGGATACGCCTGAAGCCTACTGGTCCTATCTGGAGCGTTACGCGCGCGGTCCGCATGCCTGGGACGCGCGCCGCCGGCTGGAGCATTTCGACGCCGAGTTGGAACCGCCGGAGAACTTCACCGTCATCATCTACGACGTGGCGCCACCACCGCCCGAGGAAATTATCTATGTCGACCGTCCAGTAATCTTTTTCGACGATTTCGATTTCGCGCCGCCACCGCCGATCACGGTGATCTTCCTGCCGCCGCCGCCGCCGGATTTCGTCGTGCTCGAGCCACCGCCGCCGCCGGTCGATGTCTTCGTCCTGCCGACGCCCGTATTCGTGCCGATACCTGTGTTCATCAACCCGCCGCGCCACATCGTGCCGCCACCGAACGACATCATCTTCAACAACATCCACAACACGACCGTCATCAACAACATCAACACGACGATCAAAAACGAAACCATCGATCAGGCCGCGCAGCCAAGCGCTGGTGTTCAGGGTGGCCGCACCACGGGCCGGCAGACGACCGGAGGCGCCGTTGGTGCCCGCGCGGATGCGCTAGCGGCTAGGGTCGCGCTGCCTCCACCGCTGCAGAAGAAGGCGGCCATGTCCCGTCAGACCACCAATCAGCAACTGGGCGGCCAGGAACAGGGCGGCGAAAAACAGGGCGGCGAAAAACAGGGCGGCTTGCCGCCGAAGCCCGGCCAGCGCGTCATCGAGGGCCAGCAGTCCGGCACTGCTACGCAGTCGGAGACCCGGTCCGCGACGGGCAAGCTTTCGCGCGACCATGCCCTGCCTGGAGCGAACGGCAAAAGGCTGCCGCTCGTCAGCGGCAAGCCGGCGCTCGACGGTCGGAACTTGCCTAGTGACCAGAACTTGCCTGGCGACCAGAACCTGCCTGGCGACAAGTCAGGGAAGCGTTTGAGCGGGCGGGGCGCGGCGGGTGGCAACAACCAGCAGGCCACTGGAAACGCCGGCGCCGCCGCTACCGGCCAGGGCAACGAACAGACCAGAGCCGGCAATGCCCAGGGCAAGAATCGCAAGCTCCGCAAGCTGCCGACCGTCAATGGCATGCCGGACGAGAACCAGCCGAGCGCGCGGGAGAAGTTCCGGAAGAACAATCCGAACGCCTTCTCCGATGAGAGCAGCGGCAGGCCGAAGAAGCTGAGGCGCAAGGACCTGTCCGCCGGCCGCTCTGTTTTCGAATCGGGTGATCAGGGCTCGAGCGCAACCAAAAAGGGCAGGAAATTCCGCAAACTGCCGACCGTCAACGGTATGCCGGCCGAGAACCGGCCGCGCGTTGAGGAGCGGTTCAGGAACAACAATCCGGACGTGTTCTCCGAGCGGAACAACGGCAGGCCGAGGAAGCTGATGCGCAGGGATCTGTCTCCCGGCCAGTCCATCGTCGAACCGGGCGATCAAGGTTTGGCCAACAGGAGCGACAGGGGCAGGAAGTTCCGCGGGCTGCAGAACGAAGAAGGGTCCGCCGGTGGCGAGGTCGACGTCCAGCGCAACTTCAAGGTCAACAGGCCGGACGAGAACGCGCAGCGCCGGTTCAGTCCGGAAAGGCCGAACGAGCAGGTGCTGCGGCCGCAAAGACAGGAACCGAGGCCGGAATTCCGAGAGCAGCCGAAACCTCAGATGCAGGAGCAGCGCCTGCCGCAGCCGCAGGAGTCCAAGAAGAAGCTATCTTGCGGGCAAGAGGGCGAGCCGTCCTGCAACCAGTAGGCTGGTCGCAGCGGAAGCATTTCCAGGAAAACGCGCATAGTTCGGCTGCTCGGTCTGAGAGCCTGGCGACACGTCAGGTTTTCGGAGTGCCGCCGCGCTGGTTGATCGACATCCAGATGTTCGGGTTCTGCTGCGACTGGCGTTTCAGGAAATAATAGCCGGTCGCGTTCCAGGGCCGGATTTCATCGGCCAAATTGTCCAGGACGAGATCGCCCCTGTCGGTTTTCACCGTCAGGATAGTGTGGCCTTCATTGTGCAGGTCGCGCACCACCGTCATCAGCAGCGCCTGCCGGGGAAATCCCGCTTCCATGAGAAGCTTGCGCTTGTAGAGGGCGTAGATCTTGCAGTCGCCCTTGCCGTCCACCGGATAATCCCAGTGGTCCATCATCGTGCCCCAGTGTTCGTAGTTGCTGACTGGCTTGATGGCGCGGTTCGCCTTTTGGTTTATCCGCTTGAGGATACGCAGGTTCTGCGCGGTCAGCTTGACGCTCGTGGCCGGCAGGGCGGGCACCTTGCATTCTTTCGGTCTGCGATGGCAGAAATCGACCCAGCCGTAGGGAACGCTGGTGCGTCCTCCAACGGCGGCGGAGCGCAGGTCGATCGCGATCGGCTTCGCCTTCATGGCCGGAACCGACGGCCGCTTGAACAATGTCGACTGCGCCGCGGAGGGGTCGACAGATAGCGATGTCGCACCGATCAACGAAGCAAGGCCCAGAAGGAAGGAAGAGGTCAGGATGCCAGGGGAACGCAGCACTGCCAACACCACCGCAACGAGAAGATTGGCGACGAGTTAATGCGGAAACGCCGGCCAAGGCAATTGAACAATTAATAATTTGCTAACACGATCGTGTTCGGAGGCCGCCAGAGCAATTCCAGGAAAAGTGTGAAACGGTTTTCCGTCCGGAATTGCGCCAAAACAAAGAGTTAGAGCGGTTCGACGTCTCCGTGAAACGGTGAACCGCTCTACGCCTCTTGCACGCCGCCATGCCCTGCAGCCCGAGCAGACTTGACGAGTTTGCGGTCGAAGGTGGCAAATCCCGAGCAATGCGCCGACTTGCCGAGATGCAGTGCATCCGCGAAATCTATCCCCGTCTCGGCCAGATCGAGGGCGGATGAGACGGTCATGGCATCCTCCATCTCGACAGTTGGGAGCCCGCCGAACGCCCGCAGAGCCCGCACGACTTCGGCCTGTCCGAAACCATAGGCACTGCGCAGCACCCATTCGACTTCCAGGATCACCGTGATGGTGACAAAGACCGACTGACCGTCGATCAGCTCTCGGGCGCGCGGCGATTGCTGCGGATGGTCGCTCGTCAGGTAACGAACGATGACATTGGTATCAATCGCGAGCATGGCGTCGCCGCGCCTCGGCAAGCACGCCCGCGTCCATTTCTTCCAGCGTCTTCGGTTTGCCGCTGTGGGGCAGGGAACCAAACACGTCTTCTGGGCGCGTCTCGGCAAAAGCTGGCGCAGGCTTCAAAAGGACACCCTCCGGTGTGTCCTCGACCTGCAGGCGCGTTCCGGCACCCCAATCCCTCCGCTTCCGGATTGCACTGGGCAGGATGACTTGTCCCTTGGTCGAGACAGTCGTTGTGAGTTTTTCGGAAGCGGCCATTGTGGCTCACCTTGTAAGGCAAAGGTAAGATAGATCGCGACCGAGCCGAATTCAAGCCCTGAAAGCCCATCGGGATCGTGAAACGGCGCCCGCCCTCAAACCCGGGTGCCGCCGACCGTCATCTGGTTCATCCTGAGATGCGGCTGGCCGACGCCGACCGGCACGCCTTGTCCGGCCTTGCCGCACATGCCGATGCCATTGTCAAGCTTCATGTCGTTGCCCACCATCGAGACGCGGTGCATGGCGTCGGGCCCGTTGCCGATCAGCATCGCCCCCTTGATCGGCTGCGTTACCTTGCCGTTTTCGATCAGGTAGGCCTCGGTGCAGCCGAACACGAATTTCCCGGACGTGATGTCGACCTGGCCGCCGCCGAACGAGACGGCGTAGATGCCGTTCTTGACCGAGGCGATGATCTCGTCGGGCTCCATGTCGCCCGCGGTCATGTAGGTGTTGGTCATGCGCGGCATCGGCTGGTGCGCGTAGCCTTCGCGCCGGCCGTTGCCGGTTGCCTTCATGCCCATCAGCCGGGCGTTCTGGCGATCCTGCATGTAGCCGACCAGTCTGCCGTCCTCGATCAGCACGTTGCGGGCCGAAGGCGTGCCTTCGTCGTCGACGGTGAGCGAGCCGCGGCGTTCGGGGATCGTGCCGTCATCGACGACGGTGACGCCCTTGGCGGCGACCTGCTGGCCCAACAGGCCGGCGAAGGCCGAGGTCTTCTTGCGGTTGAAGTCGCCTTCAAGGCCATGGCCGACGGCTTCGTGCAGCATGACACCCGGCCAGCCGCTGGAGAGCACGATGTCGAAGGTGCCGGCCGGGGCGGGGATCGCCTCGAGGTTGACCAGCGCTTGCCTCAGCGCCTCTTTTGCAGCGTGTTTCCAGCTGTCCTCGATCAGGAATTCGCCGAACGCCTTGCGCCCGCCCATACCGTAGGAGCCACTCTCCTGGCGGTCGCCATCGCCGACCACGACCGAGACGTTGATGCGGACCAGCGGCCGGATGTCGCGCGCCATCTGGCCGTCGGCGCGCACGATCTCGACATGCTGCCAGGAGGCGGCGAGCGAGGCGGTCACCTGGCGCACGCGCGGATCCTCGGCCCGCAGCCAGGCGTCGATTTCCTGCAGCAGCTTTGCCTTGGCCTCGAAGGAAGGCGAGGGGATCGGGTTCTCCTCGCCATAAAGATGGCGGTTGGTGCGGGCGGGTGCGGCGGCAAGCGTGCCGGAATAGCCGCCCTTGACGGTCGAGACGGCATCCGCCGCACGCAGCAGCGAGGCCTCGGACAGGTCGCTCGAATGGGCATAGCCGCTGGCTTCACCCGCGACCGCGCGCAGGCCAAAGCCCTGGTCGGTGTTGAAATTGGCCGTTTTCAGCCGGCCATTGTCGAACATCAGCGCTTCGCTCTCGCTGTATTCGAGGAACAGTTCGCCGTCATCGGCGCCGTTGATGGTCTCGGCGACGATCTGCTTGATGCGATCGTCTGAAATGTCGAATTGGCCGATCAGGCTGTTCATGGCGCGTCCATTCGTGGGAAGATTGCTGCTTCCCCCCGATGTAGGCGTGAAGCTGCGCCGAGACAATCGGCAATGGAGATCCACGTCGCCGAATGACAGCGTCCGCTCGATGCGGGCGCCGCTTTCTGGTCATGAAAACCGCGTCACACTCACGGTTCTGTGCAAGGGGCCGGGATCAGGGCAGCGCGGCAAAACCGTCGGCGAAACCCTTGAGGTCTACCGGGATGCCGATGCCTTCCTCAGGCGTCTGGAAGACGATGAACGTCGCCGATGTGCCGGTCTTCAGCGTATCGAGCAGCGGCTTTTCGAGGATGACCTCGGCATAGCATCCGTCCTGGAAACAGCGCACGAAATAGGCGCGCCCGATATCCTTGCCGTCGACATTGAGGCCGAGCCCGTTCGGCAAAAGCACGCCAAGCGGCGCCAGCACACGCAGGATCTCGGCCTTGTTGTCGGCGGTGCGCAACACGACGACCGACAGGCCCATTTCCGGACGATCCTCGGCGACGACGTTTTGCATCATCACGCATTGTTCCGAGGTGGCGCCGGCCGGCGTGTCGCAGATGATCGACCAGGCGCCATGCGTCGAGCGAACCGTGCCGCTCGGCTGGGCGGCATTGGCCTGACCGGTGACGAACAGACCGGCCGCCGACAGGGCAGCGACAAGCATGGCCTTGACCGAGGTGCTCGAAAGCGCCGGTCTCGTATGCCCCAGTCTTGAAAGCCAAGAGTTCATGACGGCTCCATTGCGAATCACGGCACTTTAAGCCGCGCCAATGCCAAGTAAAGGACGAGACCGCACGCGAACTGTCCCGAAACAGGCGATGCAGCGCTTTTCCCCGCCAATTTCGCCTGAATTACGACGCTCCCCGCGTCCTGCCGACATGAAGCGGGTGGCCTGCCGAACATACGCGTTTCGTCGTCGCGGCCGCTGCCCCGGAAGAGCCATGCCAGCCTGCGCGCAAAAATGCCGCACGGTTTCGGCCGCTCCTTTCTTGCGGAGGGAAAAAGAGTATGGTTTGAACCAGCTTGAGACTGTCGGGATTCCCGTCCCGGCATTGTTCGTTATTCTCGTTGGCACCGCCGCGAGGAACTGGGAGACGAAGAGGGCGATGAGAAATTTCCTAGCTAGCGCCAGGTTTCCAGCAAGTGCCAGGTTTCTGAGTGCTTATGCCGCTGCCACGATTTTTGCCGGCACATCCGCCCGGGCCGATCAGCCGGTGGAATGGGAGACGACCTTCCAGGCGCCGGCGACCGACATGATGCGGCAGATCGAATGGTTCGGAAACTACACGATGTGGTTCATCGCCCCGATCACCATTCTGGTGCTGCTCCTCCTCGCCTATTGCATCGTGAAATTCCGCGCGAGTGTGAACCCGGTCCCCTCCAAGACCAGCCACAACACGCTGATCGAAGTGGTATGGACCGTCGGCCCGGTCGTGGTCCTGCTTTGCCTCGCCATTCCCTCGTTCCAGCTCCTGACCGCGCAGTACACCCCGCCGGAAGACGCTAAGCTGACCGTCAAGGCCACTGGCAACCAGTGGAACTGGGATTACGAGTACCAGACCGACAACACGCTCTCCTTCAATTCGGCCATCCTCCAGGATGGCGATCGCGCCAAGGCAGGCAAGGAGGATCGCAAGGTCTATCCGCGTCTGCTCGCCGTCGACAACGAACTGGTGGTGCCGGTCAACACGATGACCCGAGTGCTTGTCACCGCGACCGACGTGATCCACTCCTTCGCCATGCCGTCGTTCGGCATCAAGATCGACGCCATTCCGGGACGCACCAATGAGACCTGGTTCAAGGCGGAGAAGGAAGGCCTTTATTATGGCCAGTGCTCGCAGCTTTGCGGCAAGGACCATGCCTTCATGCCGATCGCCATCCGTGTCGTCTCGGATGCGCAGTTCAAGACCTGGCTGGCGGCAGCCAAGACCGATCTGCCCGGCGCCAACAAGACGCTGATGGCCGAGGTCGACGGCCAGAACAAGGTAGCGGCCGCCGGCAATTGATGCCGCGGGTTAGCAAGATTTAGGGAACGGAGCCGAACATGGCAGACGCTGCAGCTCACGACGGGCACGACCACAAGCCTTATCACGGCTGGGTGCGCTGGGTTTATTCGACCAACCACAAGGACATCGGTACGCTCTACCTGATCTTCGCGATCATGGCTGGCATCATCGGCGGCGCGCTGTCGGTTGCGATCCGCATGGAGCTGCAGGAGCCTGGCATCCAGATCTTCAGCGGGCTGGCGCAGATGGTCTACGGCATGAACGGTGACGCCGCGGTCGACGGCGGCAAGAGCATGTACAACGCCTTTGCCACCGCGCACGCGCTGATCATGATCTTCTTCATGGTCATGCCCGCCCTCATCGGCGGTTTCGCCAACTGGATGGTGCCGATCATGATCGGCGCTCCCGACATGGCGTTCCCGCGCATGAACAACATCTCCTTCTGGCTGCTGCCGCCGGCCTTCATCCTGCTGCTCACCTCGATGTTCGTGCCGAGCGCGCCGGGTGCCTATGGCGTCGGCGGCGGCTGGACGCTTTATCCGCCGCTGTCGACCTCGGGCCAGCCGGGGCCGGCCATGGATCTGGCGATCCTGTCGATCCACATCGCCGGTGCCTCGTCGATCCTCGGCGCCATCAACTTCATCACCACCATCTTCAACATGCGCGCTCCCGGCATGACGTTGCACAAGATGCCGCTGTTCGCGTGGTCGGTGCTTGTCACCGCCTTCCTGCTGCTGTTGTCCCTGCCGGTCCTGGCTGGCGGCATCACCATGCTGCTCACCGACCGCAATTTCGGCACGGCTTTCTTCGCGCCGGACAATGGCGGCGATCCGCTGCTGTTCCAGCACCTGTTCTGGTTCTTCGGTCATCCGGAAGTCTACATTCTGATCCTGCCGGGCTTCGGCATCATCAGCCATATCGTCTCGACCTTCTCGAAGAAGCCGGTGTTCGGCTATCTCGGCATGGCGTACGCCATGGTGGCGATCGGCGCCGTCGGCTTCATCGTCTGGGCCCACCATATGTATACGACCGGCCTGTCGCTCGACACGCAGCGCTATTTCGTCTTCGCCACCATGGTCATCGCGGTGCCGACTGGCGTGAAGATCTTCTCCTGGATCGCTACGATGTGGGGCGGTTCGATCTCGTTCAAGACGCCGATGCTGTGGGCGCTGGGCTTCATCTTCCTGTTCACCATCGGTGGCGTCACCGGCGTCCAGCTGGCCAATGCCGGCCTCGATCGCTCGCTGCATGACACCTATTTCGTGATCGCCCACTTCCACTACGTTCTGTCGCTGGGCGCGGTGTTCGCCATCTTCGCCGGCTGGTACTACTGGTTCCCGAAGATGACCGGCTACATGTACTCGCCGGTGATCGCCAACACCCACTTCTGGGTCACGTTCGTCGGCGTCAACCTGATCTTCTTCCCGCAGCATTTCCTCGGCCTCGCCGGCATGCCGCGCCGCACCATCGACTATCCCGATGCGTTTGCCGGCTGGAACTACGTGTCGTCGATCGGGTCCTATATCTCGGCCGTCGGCGTGGTGATTTTCCTCTACGGCGTGTTCGAAGCCTTCCAGAAGAAGCGGATCGCCGGCGCCAATCCGTGGGGCGAGGGTGCAACGACGCTGGAATGGCAGCTGCCTTCGCCGCCGCCTTTCCACCAGTGGGAACAGCTGCCGAAGATCAAGTAAGGCGGCTGCCTGCTCGAATACGAAACCGCCGGCCCGCCGGCGGTTTTGGCCAACGGAATAATGGACTTGAGTACGCATGGCCCTAGTCGACGAAACCAGCATTGACGAAGCCAGCTTCCGCATGTCGGAAGCGACGGCGGGCGATTTCTTCGCCCTGCTGAAGCCGCGCGTCATGTCCCTGGTGGTGTTCACGGCTTTTGTCGGCCTGGTCGCGGCACCTGTGACCATCAACCCGTTGCTGGCGGTGATCGCCATCCTGGCTATTGCCATCGGCGCCGGTGCCTCGGGCGCGCTCAACATGTGGTACGACGCCGACATCGATGCGGTGATGACCAGGACGGCCAGCCGTCCGGTGCCATCCGGCCGCATCCAGCCGCACGAGGCGCTGACCTTTGGGCTGGTGCTGTCGGCGCTGTCGGTGATGACGCTCGGCGTGCTCGCCAACTGGCTGGCGGCGACGCTGCTGGCTTTCACCATCTTCTTCTATGCCGTCGTCTACACGATGTGGCTGAAGCGCTGGACACCGCAGAACATCGTCATCGGTGGCGCGGCCGGTGCGATCCCGCCGGTCATCGGCTGGGCCGCGGTGACCGGGTCGGTCAGCATCGAAAGCATCGTCCTGTTCCTGATCATCTTCCTGTGGACGCCGCCGCATTTCTGGGCCTTGGCGCTGTTCAAGTCCGAGGACTATGAACGCGCCGGCATCCCGATGATGCCGAATGTCGCTGGCCACGCCTCCACCCGCCGTCAGATATTCGCCTATGCGCTGGTGCTTGCGCCGGTTGGTGTGTCGCCGTGGCTGCTCGGCTACACCACGCCGATCTATGGCGTTGCCGCCGCGCTGCTCGGGGCTGGCTTTGTCTGGTATGCGTGGAAGGTGCTCGGCATGGCCGACGACGACCGCGCCATGAAGCCGGCCAAGGCTTTGTTCGCTTATTCGCTTCTCTATCTCTTCGCCATCTTCGCCGCCTATCTGGCCGATAGCGTGGTCGAACGCGCGCTTGCCATGGGTGGGGCATGACCATGATCGAGGAAAAGCTCGAGACGGTCACCTTGACCGAGCGCCAGAAGAAGGCGCGGCGCAGCCGTTCCGTCGCCATTGGCCTGGCGCTGGCGGTGCTGGTCGTCATTTTCTATATCGCGACGATCATCAAGTTCGGCCACAATTTGGGCACGATGTGATGAGCGCCGGGACATCCAGGAAGCCGGCCGGCAGGAACAGCAACCGCATCGTTGCGGCTGTCTGCCTCGCCTTCTTCACCGGCATGATCGGCATGGCCTATGCCGCCGTGCCGCTCTACAAGATGTTCTGCCAGGCGACCGGCTATGGCGGCACGACGCAACGCGTCGAAAAGCAGTATGCCGGCCGTGTGCTCGACCGCGAAATCACCGTCCGCTTCGACGCCAATATCGCGGGCGTGCCATGGGAGTTCCAGCCGGTCCAGCGCTCGATGACGATGAAGATCGGCGAGACGGTGCAGGCGCATTACCAGGCGACCAACAAGTTCGACCGCCCCGTTACTGGCCGCGCCACCTTCAACGTGCAGCCGGAACTGGCTGGCCCGTACTTCAACAAGGTCGAGTGTTTCTGCTTCACCGATACGACGCTGAAGCCCGGCGAGACGCTGGACATGCCGGTCGTCTTCTATGTGGACCCCGACATTGTGAACGTACCGGAACTGAAGGATATGAAGACGATCACTCTGTCCTATACGATGTTCCCGATCGAGAAGAACAAGCCGGTCGCCTCCTCGGAGTCGGCAAAGGGCAGTAGCAAGACAATTTCAAATACCGAAAATCTCGGGGGTTGATATGGCAGACGCGCACGCACAACATCACGACTATCATCTCGTCGATCCGAGCCCGTGGCCCTTCCTGGGATCCGTAGGGGCGCTCGTCACCGCTTTCGGCGGTGTTTGCCTCATGGAATATTTGAAGGGCGGCTCCTTCCCGATCTTCGGCTTCAACATTGCCAATCCGTGGCTGTTCTTCATCGGCATCGCGATCGTCCTCTACACCATGTTTGCCTGGTGGTCGGACACCATCAAGGAAGCGCATGAGGGCCACCACACGCGGGTCGTGTCGCTGCACCTGCGCTACGGCATGATCATGTTCATCGCCTCGGAGGTGATGTTCTTCGTTGCCTGGTTCTGGGCCTATTTCGACGCCAGCCTTTTTGCCGGCGAGGCACAGAACTACGCGCGCCACGCATTTACCGGTGGCGTTTGGCCGCCGAAGGGCATGGAGGTTCTCGATCCCTTCCACCTGCCGCTCTACAACACCGTCATCCTGCTTCTGTCGGGCACCACGGTCACCTGGGCGCACCATTCGCTCATCCATGGCGATCGCAAGGGGCTGATCAACGGCCTGGTGCTGACCGTCGGCCTCGGCATGCTCTTCACCATGGTCCAGGCCTACGAGTACATGCACGCTCCGTTCGGCTTCAAAGATTCCATCTACGGCGCCACCTTCTTCATGGCGACCGGCTTCCATGGCTTCCATGTCATCATCGGCACCATCTTCCTGCTGGTCTGCCTGATCCGTGCGATGAAGGGCGACTTCACCCCCAAGCAGCATTTCGGCTTCGAGGCAGCCGCCTGGTACTGGCACTTCGTCGACGTGGTCTGGCTGTTCCTGTTCGCCTCGATCTATGTCTGGGGATCGGTCGGCGCGGTCATCGAAGGCCACTGACCCAGTCTTTAGCATTTCGATTTCGGGAAGGCGGCCGCGGCGACGCTCCCCCCTTCTTCTTTTCGGCGCCTTCTTGTTTTCGGCGCAATGATCGCCGATCGATTGCCGATGCGGCGGACGGTTTCCTGGGCGATTTGCGCATTCATCCTCCTGGCATTCCCGGCCCCTGCCGCCGAGAAGGTCGATCTGGTGCGTGTCCACAAGGCGGAACGGCGGCTTGAACTGATCGGCGACGGCAAGGTGGTGCGCAGCTACGGCATCGCGCTCGGTGGCGCTCCGGTCGGCCACAAGCACCAGGAGGGCGATCAGCGCACGCCCGAGGGGCGCTATATCCTCGACTGGCGCAACCCGAACAGCATCGCCTACAAGTCGATCCACGTCTCCTATCCCAATGCCGACGATCTGGCGGCGGCGAAGGCGCGCAATGTCGACGCCGGTGGCATGATCATGATCCACGGCCAGCCAAACGGTTTCGGCTGGTGGGGCTGGCTGCTTCAATTGGTCGACTGGACCGACGGCTGCATTGCCGTTACGGACTCGGACATGGACGAAATCTGGGCAAAGGTGGCCGATGGGACACCCATCGAGATCGGGCAATAGGCATGAGTGACGGGCCATCCATGACTGAAGACAAGGCGATCTGGCCTCCCATCGAGCCGATTTCGGCCGGCCTGCATGGCCGCTGCCCGCGCTGCGGCGAGGGGCGGCTGTTTTCCGGCTTCCTCACCGTCGGCAAGCGCTGCGTCAATTGCGGACTCGACTATTCCTTCGCCGATGCCGGCGACGGGCCGGCGGTCTTCGTCATCCTGATCATCGGCTTCATCATTGTCGGCCTGGCGCTCTGGGTCGAAGTGACGCTGAGCCCGCCGCTCTGGCTGCACCTGCTGGTCTGGATTCCGATGGCCCTGGTGCTGTGCCTGACCGCGCTGCGGCTGATCAAGGGCGTGCTGCTGACGCTGCAATACGCCAACAAGGCGGCCGAGGGCCGGCTGGATCGCGGCGAATGAACGAGGCCTCGGTCAAAGGCAGTGGCCGCTCGCGGCCACGATCTCTATTGCTACTCGGCCTTGGCCTTGTGCTGCTGTTGATCCTGCTGGCGCTCGGCACCTGGCAAGTCCAGCGCCTGCACTGGAAGGAAGGCCTTCTGCAGACCATCGACCAGCGCACCCATGCGGCGCCACGGCCGCTTGCCGAGGTGGAAAAGGAATTCGCCTCCACCGGGGATGTCGACTACACGCCGGTCACCGTCAGCGGAACCTTCCTGCACTCGGGCGAGCGGCATTTCTATGCAACCTGGGAAGGCGAGGCCGGCTTCAACGTCTACACGCCGCTGGCGCTGGACGATGGCCGCTTTGTCCTGGTCAATCGCGGCTTCGTCCCCTATGACCTCAAGGATGCCGCCAAGCGCGCCAATGGACAGGTGACTGGCAAGGTCACGATCACCGGGCTTGCCCGCAATCCGCTGCCGGCAAAGCCGTCGATGATGCTTCCCGACAACGACGTGGCGAAAAACATCTTCTATTGGAAGGACCGCGACGTGATGGCGGCGAGCGCCGGCCTGCCGGCGGGGTACACCCTGGTGCCGATCTTCATCGATGCCGACAAGACGCCGAATCCGGGCGGTCTGCCGGTCGGAGGCGTCACCATCATCGACCTTCCGAACAGCCATCTGCAATATGCTGTCACCTGGTATGGGCTTGCCGCGGCATTGGCCGCCGTGCTCGTCCTGCGGCTTCGCCGTCCCGCGAAAGAGGATTGAAGGTGACCGAACCCCTTCTACCAATATCCCCTTTCTACCATTGCCCTTGACAGGGCAGGGGTAGCCACCTCATTTCGGCGCTGACGAACCGGCCAGGATTTAATGCTTCAGACAACCACCAAGCCTCCGCTGACGATCCGGCTCTGCCAGCCGCGCGGCTTTTGCGCCGGCGTCGACCGTGCCATCCAGATCGTCGTGCTGGCGCTGAAGAAATATGGCGCGCCGGTCTATGTCCGCCACGAGATCGTGCACAACCGTTATGTCGTCGAGGGACTGCAAAGCCTTGGCGCAGTCTTTATCGAGGAGCTTTCCGAGATTCCGGCCGAACACCGGCAGTCGCCGGTCGTCTTCTCCGCGCATGGCGTGCCGAAGTCGGTGCCGGCGGATGCCAAGGCGCGCAACCTGTTCTATCTCGACGCCACCTGTCCGCTGGTCTCCAAGGTCCACAAGCAGGCGATGCGCCATCAGCGGCTCGGCCGGCATGTCCTCTTGATCGGGCATGCCGGGCATCCCGAGGTGATCGGCACCATGGGGCAACTGCCGGAGGGTGCCGTGACGCTGGTCGAGACCGAGGTCGATGCCGCCAGGCTTGCGCCCGCCGACCCCAAGGCGCTTGGCTTCGTCACCCAGACCACCCTGTCGGTCGAGGATACTGCCGGTATCATCCGGGCGCTGCAGGAGCGCTTTCCCGACCTGCAGGCGCCGGCGGCGGAATCGATCTGCTATGCCACCACCAACCGCCAGGAAGCGGTCAAGGATACCGCGCCGGGTGCTGACCTCTATTTGATCGTCGGCGCCCCCAATTCCTCCAATTCGCGCCGCCTTGTCGAAGTGGCGGAGCGTGCCGGCGCCACGATGTCGCTTCTCGTGCAGCGCGCCGCCGAGATTCCATGGAATGACATCGGCAACATCTCGACGCTTGGCCTGTCCGCTGGGGCGTCGGCACCGGAGATCATCGTCGACGAAATCATCGACGCGTTCCGCCAGCGCTTCGATGTGACCATCGACCTGGCCATCACGGCCACCGAAACGGAGGATTTCCCGGTCATGCGGGTATTGCGCGATGTCGAATTGACGCCGGCCGACATGGCCTTCGTCAACGGGGCTGCGTAAGATACATGGCTGTCTATACCGATGTTGCGGAAGGCGAACTCGGCGCTTTCCTGAAGCACTACCCGGTCGGCGATCTCCTGTCCTACAAGGGCATCGCGGAAGGCACCGAGAATTCGAACTTCCTGCTGCACACGTCCAGCGGCTCCTACATCCTGACGCTTTACGAAAAGCGCGTCGAGAAGGCGGATCTGCCGTTTTTCCTCGGCCTGATGAGGCATCTCGCCAACAAGGGCGTGTCCTGCCCGCTGCCGGTGACCGCGCATGACGGGAGCGTCATCGGTACGCTGGCCGGCCGGCCTGCGGTCATCATCACCTTCCTCGAAGGGCTTTCGCTGCGGCGTCCGGCGGCAACGCATTGCGCCGAGGTCGGCAAGGCGCTGGCGGCCCTCCATTTGGCCGGTGCCGATTTTTCGATGACCCGCCCCAACGCGCTCGCGATCGACGGTTGGCGCAAGCTGTGGGACGCGTCCCGCGCCCGCGCCGACGAGGTCGAGCCGGGCCTAGCGGCCGAGGTCGACGCCGACTTCGCCGATTTCGAGCGCAACTGGCCGAAGGACCTACCCCAAGGCATCATCCACGCCGATCTGTTCCCGGACAATGTGTTCTTCCTCGGCGAGAAGCTCTCCGGCCTGATCGACTTCTATTTCGCTTGCGACGACCTCTACGCCTACGACGTTGCCACCTGCCTCAACGCCTGGTGCTTCGAGAAGGACTTTTCCTTCAACCTCACCAAGGGCAAGGCACTGCTCGAGGGCTATCAGAGCGTGCGCCCCCTGAGCGACCGGGAAAAGGCGGCGCTGCCGATGCTGGCGCGCGGTTCTGCGCTGCGTTTCATGTTGACCCGGCTCTACGACTGGCTCACCGTTCCCGATGGCGGCCTGGTCATGAAACGCGACCCGACCGAATACATCAGACGGATGCGGTTCCATCGGGCGATCAAATCTGCTTCGGAATATGGGCTGGCATGAGCAAGAACGTTGAAATCTTCACCGACGGCGCCTGTTCGGGCAATCCGGGTCCCGGCGGCTGGGGCGCGATCCTGCGCTTCAACGGCGCCACCAAGGAGCTTTCCGGCGGCGAGGCGGAGACGACCAACAACCGCATGGAGTTGCTGGCGGCCATCTCGGCGCTGAATGCGCTGAAGGAACCCTGCACGGTCGAGCTTCATACCGACAGCAAATATGTCATGGACGGCATTTCCAAATGGATCCATGGCTGGAAGAAGAACGGCTGGAAGACCGCCGACAAGAAGCCGGTCAAGAACGGTGAACTCTGGCAGGCGCTGGACGAGGCCAACCGTCGCCATAAGGTCACCTGGAACTGGGTCAAGGGCCATGACGGCCATGTCGAGAACGAACGCGCCGACGAATTGGCGCGGCAAGGCATGGCGCCGTTCAAGAAAGGCCCGTTCAAACCTGCAGCGCCGGCGAAGCCTTCAGCGCCGGCAAAGCAGCCGGCGGCAACCAAGGCGCGGCGCTCCACCCAGAGTTACTGAACGCCGGGCGATCCGCTCGCGGGCAGGAGCTTTTACCGTGTCGACCTTGGTCTACATCACGCATCCCCAGGTTCAGGTCGATGCCAGTGTTCCGGTGCCGGAATGGAGCCTGTCCGACATCGGGCGAGCGCGAGCCATTGCCATGCTCGATCAGCCATGGGTCGGGCCGATCCGGCGTGTCGTCTCGTCGGCTGAGCGCAAGGCGGTGGAAACCGCCGAGATCCTGGCAAGGCATCTGCGCCTTTCAGTCGAGGTGAGGCAGCCGATGCATGAGAACGACCGGTCGGCGACAGGTTTCCTGCCGCCGCCGGAGTTCGAAGCGGTCGCGGACCAGTTCTTCGCCAACCCACACCGCAGCATTCGCGGATGGGAACGGGCCATCGATGCCCAGCATCGCATCGTGAGCGAGGTCGACGCCGTGCTGGCCACCAGGCAGGCCGGCGATATTGCCGTCGTCGGCCATGGCGGCGTCGGCACGCTCCTGCTGCTGTCTCTCAGCGGACAGTCGATCAGCCGCGAAGCGGACCAGCCACCGGGCGGCGGCAACTATTTCGCTTACGATATCGGCGCGCGCCAAGTCATCCACGGATGGCGGCCGATCGACAGATAGTCTTGACCCGCACCCGTTCAGCCGGCGTAAGCATATGGTCGGCAAGCTCTCTTGGTGGCGTTGGAGTTGCTCAAGGGTGTGGATAGGAGTAATATTTCCTACCATCGAGCAATAGGAAGCAACATGGCAAACGTGGAAAAAATGAGCGTGGCCGTGACCCCGCAACAGGCCGCAGTGATGCGAGAGGCGGTGGAAGGGGGCGAGTATGCCACCGCAAGCGAGATTGTGCGCGAAGCGGTGCGGGATTGGCTGGCCAAGCGCGAACTGCGGCATGACGATATCCGCCGGCTGAGGCAGCTCTGGGATGAAGGCAAAGCAAGCGGGAGACCGGAGCCCGTGGATTTCGACGCGTTGCGAAAGGAAGCTCGGCAAAAGCTGACGGAAGTCCCGCCGAATGGCCGTTAGGCTTGTCTGTCACCCACAGCCAAGGCGGATCTCATCGACATCTACGTGATGATAGGCAGCGAAAACATACGGGCGGCCGACCGCTACTACGATCAGTTGGAAGCGAGGGCCTTACAGCTGGCAGACCAGCCGCGCATGGGTGTCAGGCGACTGGATATCAGGCCTTCCGCACGAATGCTGGTGGAGTCGCCGTTTGTACTGCTCTACGAAACGGTACCGGACACCGACGATGGCCCTGTTGAGTGGGTTGAAATCGTTCGTGTGGTGGATGGGCGGCGGGATCTGAACCGTCTGTTCTAGTTCTCTAGCGGATCAGCAGCGCAGTGCCCCAAAGCCCAATCGCGAACACGATGTGCGACACCAGGTTGAGTGCCCGGATCTGCATCGGGTTGGGCCGCTTCGACGCCGCCCATCCGGCACCCATCCCAGGCGCCAGCAGGAACCAGCCGGCGCCGACGGTGACGATGCCCAGGATGAAAGCCGGCAGGAAGGTCGGCGCCGCAAGCCAGGCGGCTCCTGCCACCACGACCAGGATGATGCCGTAGACGATGCCGACGAAATAATGAAACGCCCAGCCCAGCGCCACTTCATTCGCGTAGGGCGCGGCATCGCCGATATCGTCATGGAAGACCTTGTCGCGCAAGTGCCAGACCCAGCGGCCGACAGGCCCCCAATTCGGCCGCGGCTGGCCGAATGCGGTGTGGAGGAAGAAGGCCCAGATATCCATCAGCACCGTGGCGCCGATGCCGATCGCGACAGCGCGCCAGAAGACGTCAAACATCGTTGGAATCCCCCCAAATTGTCACTTCTGGACTACAAACTCGATCGTCGGGCGAGAGCGGTCGCTGTGGCCTCGCCCGCCCGACGCCATCGTTGAGCTCAGAGCTGTCCGAGAATATGAGCCGCACCGGACTCGTCGACGCCGGGCTTGGTCTCGACATTGATCGCTGTGACCTTGCCGTCGTCGATGATCATCGAAAACCGCCTAGAGCGCAGGCCCATGCCGCCCGCGGAAAGGTCGTTATCGAGGCCGACCGCCTTGGCGAAATCGCCATTGCCGTCGGCAAGGAACAGGATCTTGCCCTCGCCGCCGGTGAAGCGCGCCCAGGCGCCCATGACGTGGACGTCGTTGACCGAGACGACGGCGATGGTGTCGACGCCGCGCGCCAGGATGGCATCGTGGTTCTCGATATAGCCGGGCAGGTGGTTGTTGCTGCAGGTCGGCGTGAAGGCGCCGGGAACGCCGAACAGCACGACCTTCTTGCCGGAGAAAATCTCGGCTGACGTGATCGCCTTGGCGCCGTCGGCGGTCATCGTCTTGAAGGTCGCCTCAGGCAGCTTGTCGCCAACGGAAATGGTCATGAGTTCCTCGCTTGGGAATGGGAAGGATGCGTGCCTGCGTAGCGAACTCGGCGGCTTCCTGCAACTCTAGAGGCAGGACATCACGGGAAAGGCAGAAGCCCTTCGACCGCGCCCGCCGAACTCGTCAGTGTGTAGTGAAGCCCGCCATCGGTTGGTGTCGTCGAAGGGCGGTCGAGGATCGGTACGGTGAAGATCAGCTTGCCGTCCTTTTCGCTGCGCGAAGGGGGGCCGAACATGTAGTCCCGCTCGCCGGCGACGAAGAAATCCGCCGCCTCCGGATCGCCAGGAAAACTCGCCTCGACAACCAGCGTCTCATGATCGCCGGGCAGGACATTGATGCCGAAATCGGACCTTGCCGGTGCAGGCAACGCCGCGAAGCTCGCCTTCACCAGTGCCGCATCCTCGGCATTGTCCGGGTCGGAAGCGGGGTCGACGGTCAGCCGCGTCTGCACGGGGATGCAGATGGTTTCGCAGATGCCGAGAAAGACGTCGGCGTCGATGACGGCCTGATCCTTCATCGCCGACAGCGTGAACACCACCGGCAGCGACACCGGATAATCGTAACCTGCCCATTTGCCATAACCGTCGTCATGACGCTGCGGCGCCGGAAAGGACAGCTTGGCATCCGTGATGTTGGTGCTGGCGGAAACATCGAGTTGCGGCGGCACGCCCGCGTCGCCCGGATCACGCCAGTAGGTCTTCCAGCCCGGCTTGAGCGCAATGTCGAGAACGCCCTGGATGCGGCCGGCATCGTCCGGCTTGCCTGATGTCACCAGCCGCACCTTGCCGCCTTCGCTGCTGTACCAGCCTGACGAAGAGGCTATGGCGGGAACGATGCTTGCCGATGCGATGGCGGCGCCGAGCAACAGGATTTTCAAGCTTTGCATGGCGGTGATTTGATCGTCCGTTCGTGGCGGTGCAATGATTTCATGGCCTTGCCGATATCATATTTGCGTGACCCTTGCGGACAAACTATGCCGGGCTGGCGGCATGGCTTTGGTCGAATCCACTGCTGCGCATCTTTTCGGCGCCGGGGAAACGCGTTACCCTCGCCGTCATGGATTTGTTGCGCCACAAGAAGACAGCCGCTGGACGCGGCTTTCTCGACGATCAGTTCCTGATTGCCATGCCCGGCATGAAGGACGACCGTTTCACGCGCTCGGTCATCTATGTCTGCGCGCACAGCGATGAAGGCGCGATGGGCCTGATCATCAACCAGACCCAGCAGATGCTGTTTCCGGACCTGTTGGTGCAGCTCGGCATCATGAACGAGCAGGAGGCGATCCGCTTGCCCGCGCAGGCGCGCGATTTCGTCGTGCGCAATGGCGGGCCAGTCGATCGCAGCCGGGGTTTCGTTCTGCATTCCGGCGACTACCGGGTGGAATCGTCGCTGTCCGTTTCCGATGACATCTGCCTGACCGCGACCGTCGACATATTGCGCGCCATTTCGTCCGGTCGCGGGCCTCGCCGCGCGCTGATGGCGCTGGGCTATTCCGGCTGGGGCGCCGGCCAGCTGGAAACCGAGATCGCCGAGAATGGCTGGCTGACCTGCCCGGCCAGTCCCGAACTTCTGTTCGACGCCGACATCGAGCGCAAATACGATCGCATCCTCGCCTCGATCGGCATCGATCTCGCCCATCTCAGCCTCGCCGCTGGACACGCCTGACCCATCAGGCCGACCGACGCGCTCCACCTTCGTCATCCTGCACCACGAAGGGACGGCCGCGACGCGTCTGAACCCCATCACGCTTGCGTCAGCGGATATTGCTCCTTCAGCGTCTTCAGCACCTGGTCGCCCGGCATCGGCGCGCCGAACATGAAGCTCTGCACATATTCGCAGCCCATCTGGCGCAGTTCCAGCGCATCGCGTTCGTCCGAAATACCCTCGGCCACCACCGACAGGCCGAGCTCATGCGCCATGTTGACCATGGATTTGAGCAGCACGGCGCGCTTGGGTGTGCTGTCGTCGACAAAACTCTTGTCGATCTTGATGGTGTCGAAGGGGAAACGCGTCAGATAGGCGAGCGAGGAATAGCCGGTGCCGAAATCGTCCAGCGACAGGCCGATGCCGAGCTGCTTCAGCTTCGTCAGCACGTGGGCGGTCTGTTCCGGATTGTCCATCACCAGGGATTCGGTGAGTTCGAGCCGGAAGCAGCGCGGCTTCAGGTTGGCCCGTGCGATGACGGAGCGGACGTCGCTGACCAGATCGCGGCGGATGAGCTGGCGGCTGGAGAGGTTGACCGAGACCGACAGCGGCGCGTCGCCGATCTGCTTTTGCCACCCGGCGAGATCCTCGGCGGCCTGCTGCATGGCGAACAGCCCAAGCTGGACGATCAGCCCACAGCTTTCGGCGACTGGGATGAAATCGGCAGGCGGGATCATGCCGCGGCGCGGATGGTCCCAGCGCAGCAGAGCCTCGAAGCCGGCGACGCTGCCGTCTTCCAACCGTACGATCGGCTGGTAGGCAAGCGTGAATTCGCGCCGCTCGATGGCGCGCCGCAGGTCGGATTCGAACTGCAGCCGGTCGGTACCGACGGTGCGGAAAGCCGGGCGGAACGGCTCGATCCTGTCGCCGCCGAAACGCTTGGCCTGATGCATGGCAAGCTCGGCGTCCTTGACCATGTCCTCGGCCGAGGTTTGCGCCGAGGTCCAGGTGATCAGGCCGATCGAGGCGGTCAGCACGATCTCGCGCTTGGCGAAGGTGATCGGATTGTTGATCGCATGCTTGATGGCATCGGCCACGCCGGCGATGCGGGCAGGGTCCTGTTCGGAAAGCAGCATCAGGGCGAATTGGTCGCCGGCGAAGCGCGACAGTGAATCCTTCGGCTTCAAGAGCCGATGCAGCCGGCGCGCGATGGTGAGCAGGATGGTGTCGCCGGCCGAGATGCCGAGCCCGTCATTGACCTGCTTGAAGCGGTCGATGTCGATGACGAATACGGTCGGCCGGACTTTCTCCTCGGTGCGGGCGATCGAGATGATCGCCTCCAGCCGGTTCATGAACAGTTCGCGGTTCGGCAGGCCGGTCAAATTGTCGTGTACGGCGTCGTGCAGCAGCCGTTCCTCGGATTTCTTCTGCTCTGTGACGTCGACCATGGTGCCGACGCAGCGGATGACCTCGCCGTCCGATCCGATGACCGGGCGGGCGCGCAAGGCAAACCAATGATAATGCCCGTCGGCGCCGCGCAGGCGGAAGTTCTGCGACACCCGTCCGCGGCGGTGCTCCAGCACCACGTCGAGCGTCGTGCGGAACGTGTCGCGGTCGTCGGCATGCAGCACCGGCAGCCAGTTGCGCGCCGCACCCCCCAGGCTGTTGGGGGCCAGGCCGAGCTGGATGCTAACATCGGGTTTGGTGACGACGCGGTCGCGCAGCACGTCCCAGTCCCACACCGTATCGCCCGATCCGGCCACCGCCAGCGCCTGCCGCTCGAGGTCGGAGAACAGCCCTTGGTGCAGTGCACCGCCGGCAAAGGCGTGCTGCATGACGGTGAAGCCGATCAACAGGATGATCAGGATCAAGCCGCCGCCGAGCGCCGGCTGGGCGATGTCGTTGTCGAGCATGCCGGTGATCGCCATCCACGATCCGCATAGCCACAACAGCACCATGACCCAACTGGGCACCAGCATGATGGCGCGGTCGTAGCCGCGTATACCGAGGAAGATGATCAGGCCGAGCCCGGTCAGCGCCGTGGCGGCGAAGGATATCCTGGCGATGCCGGCGGCAACCGCCGGATCGACGATGGCGACACCGGCGATCAGCACAAGCCCGAGGATCCAGACCAGCGCGCCATAGCTGAAATGGCCGTGCCATCGGTTGAGGTTGAGATAGGCGAACAGGAAGACCACGAAGGTCGCCGCGAGCGCCACCTCCGTTCCCGCTCGCCACATCTGCTCGTTGCCGGGCGATATCTCTATGATCTTGTTGAGGAAACCGAAATCGACGCAGATATAGGCGAGCACCGCCCAGGCGAGTGCCGCGGTCGCCGGGAACATCGAGGTTCCCTTGACCACGAAAAGGATGGTCAGGAACAGGGCCAGAAGGCCGGCAATGCCGATGACGATGCCGCGAAACAGCGTGTAGGAATTGACCGAGTCCTTGTAGGATTCCGGATCCCACAGATAGACCTGCGGCAGCTTCGGCGAGGCGAGCTCGGCGATGAAGGTGATCACCGTGCCGGGGTTAAGCGTCACCCGAAACACGTCGGCGTCCGGGCTGGTCTGGCGGTCGAGCGCGAAGCCTTCGCTGGGCGTGATGGCGGCGATGCGGGTCGAGCCGAGGTCGGGCCAGAAGATGCCGGAATTCACCAGCCTGAAATGCGGCGCGACGATCAGCCGGTCGAGCTGCTGGTCGGTGGTGTTGGCGAGTGCGAACACCGCCCAGTCGCCGGTCGAGCGTGCATCGTTGGCCTCGACCTCGATGCGCCGCACGATGCCGTCCGGCCCGGGCGCGGTCGACACCTGGAAATTCTCGCCCTGGTTGCGGTAGATCTCGACGGCGCCCGAAAGGTCGAGAGCGACGTCGTCGCGGGCAATCTTGATCGGCTCGACGGCGAAGGCCGACGAAGCCGCGCACAGCGTCAGGATCGTCGCGATGATAGAGGCGAACAGCGGCCCGTTTCGCAGGAAATTCGTCAAAATCAGTCCTTCGTTCCAGCGCCCGGCGGATCGTCCGCGATCCGGGCGTAGAGGTAGTGGTCCTGCCAGATGCCGTTGATCCTGAGATAGGATCGAAGAAGTCCTTCGCGCCGGAATCCGGCTTTTTCAAGCACGCGGATCGACCGGATATTGTCGGGGATACAGGCCGCTTCGATCCGGTGCAACCTCAGCGTATCGAAGGCGAAGCGGGCCACCAGCTTGACCGCGTCGGTCATCAGGCCACGGCCGCCGAAGCGCTCGCCGATCCAGTAGCCGATATGGCCGCTTTGCGAGACACCGTGGCGAATGTTGCCGAGCGTGATTCCGCCCGCCAGCTTGCCACTCGACTTCTCGAAGATGAAGAAGGCGATCGCTGTTCCTTGTGCATAGTCCTCGCGGTAACGGCTGATGCGCAGCCGCCATGCCGTGCGGTCGAGCTCATCGGGCGTCCAGCGCGGCTCCCACGGTTCCAGGAAGGCGCGGCTTTCGCCGCCCACCGCGGACCACTCGCGATAGTCGTTGGTCAGCGGCACGCGCAACGTCACGCGTTCGCCCTTCAGTGCCGGCAGGTCACGGCGAAAGAAAGGGAGCGCGAACACGACGCTTTGGGGGCTTAGACGGCGAGCCTGCGGGCCGTGGTCTGCGTACCCGGAAGCGAATCGAGGATCGCCTCATATGGTGCCAGCGTACCCACAGGCCCGACAGCGGTAAGCGTCGGCTTGGTCGAGAACATCCGCGACGACAGGTCGGTCAGCCGTTCGATGGTCAGCGCCGACAGGCGCTCCATCAGCTCTTCCTTGGCGATCGGGCGGCCGAACAGAAGCAGTTGCCGCGCGATCTGCGAGGCACGGCTGGCCGGGCTTTCGGCGGACATGATCAGCCCGGCCCGATATTGGGCGCGCGCCCGGTCGAGTTCTTCCTGCAGGATGCTCTCGCCGGCCTTCTGCAGCTCGTCGATGATGACGGGCACGAGCTCCGCGATGTCGCTCTGCCCGGTCGCGGCATGGACGCCGAAGATGCCGGTGTCGGAAAAGCCCCAGTGGAAGGCATAGACCGAATAGCACAGGCCGCGCTTCTCGCGGACTTCCTGGAACAGGCGCGATGACATGCCGCCGCCAAGGATCATCGACAGCACCTGCGAGGCGTAGAAGTCGCGCACATGGTAGGCGCGGCCTTCGAAGCCCAGCACGATCTGCGCGTCCATCAGGTCGCGATCCTCGCGGAAATCGCCGCCGACATATTGCGCGTATTGCGGAATGGTGCTGTCGGCCTTGCTGCGGAAGCCGCCGAGCTGCTTTTCGACCTCGCGCACGAAATTGTCATGCTTGATGTCGCCGGCAGCCACGATCACCATCCGCTCGGCGCCATACTGGCGTTCGATGAAATCGTGCAACTGCTTGGAGGTGAAGGATTTGACGGTCTCCGGCGTGCCCAGGATCGAGCGGCCGATGGTCTGGTGGCGAAAGGCCGTCTCGGTGAAACGATCGAAGACGATATCGTCGGGCGTATCGTGCGCGGCGCCGATCTCCTGCAGGATGACGTGCTGCTCGCGCTCGAGTTCCTGCGGGTCGAATTCGGACTCCTGCAGGATGTCGGACAGGATATCGACGGCCAGCGGCACGTCGTCGGACAGCACCCTCGCATAGTAGGACGTCGTCTCGACACTGGTGGCGGCGTTGATCTCGCCGCCGACGTCCTCGATTTCCGAGGCTATTTCGAAAGCGCTTCGCCGCTTTGTACCCTTGAACGCCATGTGCTCGAGCAGATGGGCCATGCCATGCTCGTCGTCACGCTCGTTGCGCGCACCGGACTTGACCCAGGCACCAAGGGCAACCGATTCGATACTTGGAAGGGTTTCGGTGGCGACTGTCAGGCCGTTCGACAGACGGCTTACCTCAACACCCATATGGCTCTTACTCCCTAACGCGCCGCTCGCGCGCGGCGGCTGACGTAATCTTCCACCATTTTCAGGTCGGATGGAAGTACCGTGTATTTTTCCTCCGCTTTCATCAACCCGCCTAGCCATGCGGGCAGGGCGGGGTGGATACCGCTGGCGGCCTTGACCGCGGCTGGAAACTTTGCCGGATGAGCCGTACCCAGCACCACCATCGGCACGGCACCGGCGGGCCTGCCTGCGGCGACGTGGACCGCTGCCGCCGTATGCGGATCGAGCAGGTAATTGCTCGCTGCAAGCGTAGAGCGGATGGTGGCCGCGACTTCGTCCATATCGGCGCGGCCGGCGTCGAATTCGGATCGCATCCCGGTGATTTCCTGGGTTTCGATGGTGAAAGCACCCGACTGCTTGAGCCCGGCCATGTAACGCCGCACGGTCGAGGCATTGCGGCCGGAGGCCTCGAACAGCAGGCGCTCGAAATTCGACGACACCTGGATGTCCATCGACGGCGAGGTGGTCGCGAAGACGCCCTTTGTGCGGTATTCGCCGGTCTCGAAGGTGCGCGCCAATATGTCGTTGTCGTTGGTGGCGATGACCAGCCTTTCGATCGGCAGGCCCATCTTCTTGGCCGCGTAGCCGGCGAAGATATCGCCGAAATTGCCGGTCGGCACGGTGAAGGATACGGGCCTGTCCGGCGCTCCGAGCGACAAGGCCGAGGAGAAATAATAGACGATCTGGGCCATGATGCGGGCCCAGTTGATCGAGTTGACCCCTGAAAGCGCCACCCGGTCGCGAAAGCCGTGATCGTTGAACATGTCCTTGAGCAGGCCCTGGCAATCGTCGAAATTGCCATCGATGGCAAGCGCGTGAACGTTCTGCGCGGTCGATGTCGTCATCTGCCGCTGCTGCACGGGCGAGACGCGGCCATGCGGGAAGAGGATGAAGATGTCGGTGCGGCTGCGCCCGGCAAAGGCGTCGATGGCCGCCCCGCCGGTATCGCCCGACGTGGCGCCGACGATGGTGGCATGCTGGTCGCGCTCGGCGAGCACATGGTCCATCAGCCGGGCGAGCAACTGCATCGCCACGTCCTTGAAAGCCAGCGTCGGGCCATGGAAGAGTTCGAGGACGAAGGTGTTGGGAGCGATCTGCACCAGCGGGCAGACGGCCTCGTGGCGGAAGGTGGCATAGGCTTCACGCACCAGGCGCTCGAAGACCGGCGCCGGGATTTCGCCGCCAAGGAAGGGCGACAGCACACGGATCGCAAGGTCGGGATAGGCAAGGCCGCGCATGGCGCGGATCTCGGACGGCGAAAACTGCGGCCACTCGCGCGGCACATAGAGCCCGCCATCGCGCGCCAGGCCCGCCAGCACGGCGTCGGAAAATCCAAGCGCGGGCGCTTCCCCACGGGTACTCACATATTGCATGTCACAGATCCATTTGCCGTGTGGCTTTCCGTTCACCACAAGGTGGTTAATTTCTGCGCTGGCTCAGTCGCATTTTTGCCGCGCCGTTGATATACGTCACCAGCTTTGCGAGAGGGAAGTGGGAGTTTCATGGCGTTTCATACATTCAGCGGTCGCTTTGTGGCGGGTCTGGCGCTTACTGGCTTTATGCTCGCCGCCGCCGGTTGCCAATCGGGCGACAACGGTATCCTGAACCTCGGTTTCGGCAAGAAGGACCCGACCGCGCCGCCACCGCCGCAGGACCCCAAGATTCTGGCCAGCCAGTTGAACGCCTATTGTCCGAGAGTGACGGTGCGTGACGGCACGGCCTTCTTCAACACCTATGCCAACGAAGCTCGGAAGCCCAAGCCGAAGCTCAAGAAGACCGGCGACGCCGAGGCCGACGCTGCCGCCCAGGCTGCGGCCGACGCCGCCGCAGCCACTCCGCCGGACGATTCGGCGAGGATCATCTATCAGGCGTCGATCGCCGACGTGACGCGCGATTGCAGCCGTGCCGACGGGCAGCTGACGATGAAGATCGCGGTCGCCGGCAAGATCGTGCCGGGGCCGAAGTTCTCGCCCGGAACCATCACCATGCCGATCCGCACCGCGGTGATGCACGGCACCGACGTGCTCTACTCGCAGATTCACCAATATCAGGTCCAGGTCACCGATCCCTCGGTCGCCACCCAGTTCGTCTTCACCGATTCCAATGTGGTGGTGCCGGCGCCGACCGCCCAGGACTATCAGGCCTATGCCGGTTATGACGAAACCGCGCCCAAGACGACGACGGACAAGCCGAAGAAGACCCACAGGAAGCGGGCGGCAGCGACCAACTGAGCGGCCTTTAGACCCGCATGCATCGGGCTGGACGCTTGTCAGGCGTCCGCCGACCACTCCGACAGCGCGGCGATCACGCTTTTCAGTTCCGCCCAGCGACGGATCACTGTCTCGGCGCCGGCTTCCGTCAACGCATCGGCATGGCCGGGGTAGCTGTGGCTGGCGCCGGTGAAGCCGATCACGCGCATGCCGGCGGCCCTGGCGCCATGGACGCCGTGCACGGAATCCTCGATGACGAAAGTGTTCGCCGGCTTGGCGTTGAGTTTCTCCGCCGCCAACAGGAAGACGTCTGGAGCCGGCTTGGTTTTGCCGGTGGGCGTTTCCAGCGCCGAGAAGATGCGGCCGGCGAAAAACGGCAGCAGGTGCACCTTCTCCAGCATGAATTCTATTCGCTCCGAGCGTGAATTGGAGCAGATGCAGCGTTGCGTCGTGACCGATGCAACCGCCTCGCGCACGCCTTCGATGGCACGCACGTCGCTGCGCAGCTTCCGGTCGACCAGTTCTTCGGCGCGATCGATCAGCGACACCTGGAACGGGATTTTGGACTTCTCCTCGATCCGCATCAAAATGTCCTTGAAGGTCAGGCCGGCATAGGTCTCGGCGATTTCCTCGGCCGAGACCTCGTATCCGGCCAGGGTTATCAGCTCGGCCTCGACCCGCGCGGCGATGATTTCGGAATCGACGAGCACGCCGTCGCAATCGAAGATGACAAGATCTGGCTGGGGCATGAGGATCCGGGACAAGGAGGATGGAGGGATGGCCGCTACGGGCTCAGGCGGCGCGGCATACACCAATGGCACCGCCTTCGCAAACCCGGCAGGTCGTTGCGTCGGCCTTCACCGAATATTTACGCTGATCGGTAACCATAACAGACAGTAAAAACAGTAACGTGTGCCTGGGGTGTAAAAATGTCTGCAGTGCGTCTTCTCGACGAGCTTTCGCTTGCTCCCCAGCAATCCGAATGGCTGGACACGATCCTCAAGGGCGACTGCGTCGCGGCCCTCGACCGCCTGCCCGAGAAGTCGATCGACGTCATCTTCGCCGATCCACCCTACAATCTGCAGCTCGACGGCGACCTGCACCGCCCCGACCAGTCCAAGGTCGACGCGGTCGACGACGACTGGGACCAGTTCGAGAGCTTCGAGGCCTACGACGCCTTCACCCGCGCCTGGCTGCTGGCGGCGCGCCGCGTGCTGAAGCCGAATGGCACGATCTGGGTCATCGGCTCCTATCACAACATCTTTCGGGTCGGCGCCAAGATGCAGGACCTGGGCTTCTGGATCCTCAACGACGTCGTTTGGCGCAAGACCAATCCGATGCCGAATTTTCGCGGGCGCCGCTTCCAGAACGCGCATGAGACCATGATCTGGGCCTCGCGCGACCAGAAGGGCAAGGGCTATACGTTCAATTACGAGGCGCTCAAGGCGTCGAATGACGACATCCAGATGCGTTCCGACTGGCTGTTCCCGATCTGCACCGGTGGCGAGCGGCTGAAGAACGACAATGGCGACAAATTGCATCCGACGCAGAAGCCGGAGGCGCTGCTGGCTCGCATCATGATGGCCTCGACCAAGCCGGGCGACATCGTGCTCGACCCCTTCTTCGGCTCCGGCACGACCGGTGCCGTGGCCAAGCGTCTTGGCCGCCATTTCGTCGGCATCGAGCGCGAGCAGGCCTATATCGATGCCGCCAACGAGCGCATCGACGCCGTGCGGCCGCTGGAAGATGCCGACCTGACAGTGCTGACCGGCAAGCGCGCCGAGCCCCGCGTCGCCTTCGTCAGCCTGATTGACACCGGGCTGATGGTTCCGGGTGCGACGCTCTACGACGCCAAGAAGCGTTGGGCGGCCAAGGTGCGCGCCGACGGCACGGTGGCGATCGGCGACAGTGCCGGCTCGATCCACAAGATCGGAGCCGAAGTGCAGGGGTTGGACGCCTGCAACGGCTGGACCTTCTGGCACTATGAGCGCAGCGGCGGTTTGACCCCGATCGACGAACTTCGCCGCATCGCCAGGCTGGGCATGGAGCGGGCAGGGGGCTGAACCCCTGCCGCCCGTGCAATTTTGCGTTGATTCAAAATCTCAGCGGATTGCCGGAAGCGATTCAGATCACGCCTTGATTCCGAAGCGCTCAAGGTCTGCTTGAAGCGTCCTGGCGTCGGTGAACAGCACCGCTTGCCAGCCCGCCGCCCTGGCGCCGTCGACATTCTTCTGGCTGTCGTCGATGAACAGCGACGCCGACGGTTCGAGGCCGAATGAGGCGACGTGATGATCGTAGATCCTGCGATCGGGCTTGATCAGGCCGATCTCGGCGGACACCGTTATGCCGCGTGGGCGATCGAGGAATGGAAAACGGCCCCGTGCCTCGACGAACGTATCGGCGGCCCAATTGGTCAGCAGCGTCACGTCGTGGCCGGTGTCGATAAGCCTCTCCAGGATGGCGACACTGTCGTCGTAGGCATGCGGTGCCATTTCGTGCCAGTGGCGACGGAAATTGCGGATGTTTTCCGCGTGATCCGGATGTTCCGCGATGGCAAGCGCCTCTGCCTCTTCCCAGGTGCGGCCGCGGTCCTGCTCGATGTTCCAGTCATGCGTGCAGACATTGTCGAAGAACCATTTCCGCTCCGTCTCGTCGGGAATCAGCCGGCTGAACGGAATGTTGGGATCGTAATGGACCAGCACCTTGCCGATGTCGAAAACGATGTGGCGGATTTCAGTCATGGAGCCCCTTTCAATGCGGGCGTGGCTTTTTCGTCGCGCCGGGTATCGCCGCTTCGATTGCCTTTTTCATGACAGTGGGCAGCGCCTCCCCGGAAATTTCATGGGCCAGCGACCAGAAATGCCCCGCTGGCGCGGCACTGTCCACCTCGGCACGAAAGACATCGAGTTCGAGCGCGAAGTGGGTGAAGACATGCGCGATCTGACCGGCATGCCGCCAGTTGGCGGGGAAAGGCGCCGCCGCCTCGGTGATTGCGCCGTCGATCCGCGCGGTCCATGCGGTCGTCGGCACCTCGGTCATGCCGCCGAGCAGGCCCTTGTCCGGCCGCTTGCGCAGAAGAATGGCGCCGTCATCGCGCATGGCCACGAAAGCCGCGCCGCGCCGCCGAGGCTTGTCGGCTTTCGGCAGGCGTACCGGAAAATGCTCGGGGTCGCCTGAAACGACGGCGCTGCAGTCCTCGCGCAGTGGGCACAGCATGCAGCGTGGCCGGCGCGGGGTGCAGATCGTGGCGCCGAGATCCATCATCGCCTGGGCGAAGTCGCCCGGCCTTGTCGCCGGCACCATGCGTTCGACATGGGCGCGGATTTCGCCCTTGGCTTCGCTCAGCGGCGTCGTGATCGAAAACAGCCGGGAGATGACGCGCTCGACATTGCCGTCGACAACGGCGGCGGGGCGGTCGAAGGCGATCGCCGTGATGGCCGCCGACGTATAGGCGCCGATGCCGGGCAGGTCTCGCAAGGCGGCCTCCGTGTCGGGAAACCGGCCGCCGCGGGCGGCGACCAGATCGGCGCAGGCCTTGAGATTGCGGGCGCGGGAATAGTAGCCGAGCCCCGCCCAGGCCTTCATCACGTCCTCGGTCGGTGCCGCGGCCAGCGCCTCGACATCGGGCCACTTCTCGACAAAAGCGCGGAAATAGGATTTCACCGCCTCGACGGTGGTCTGCTGCAGCATGACTTCGGACAGCCAGATGCGGTAGGGGTCTGGCCTCGCGCCGCGCGCGTGCTCGCGCGGGGTCACGCGCCATGGCAATTCGCGGTGGTGCACGTCGTACCAGGCGAGCAGGCGCGACGCGGTATCGTCCGACATCGTCGTGTGGCTCTGGGCCTTGCGGGTCTGGTCTGCTGGTGCCATTGATCTGTATGGGCCTGGCCGGTATCTGCTGGGGTGATGGCTGGAGAACGTACATGGCAGGGAGAACGCCCTACGGCAATCCCGTCCCGGTGAGCGATCTTGCGACCAAAATCCTCGATCCGGTGCTACGCAAGCGGGCCGGCATCTCGATTGGCCTCGTCCAGTCCTGGGAAGAGATCGCGGGCCCGCGCCTCGCCAGCCGCTCGCGGCCTGAAAAGATCCAGTGGCCGCGCCGCCTGCATGAGGACGATCCATTCGAGCCGGCCGTGCTGGTCATCGCCTGCGAAGGCATGGCCGCACTTCATCTGCAGCACGAGACCGGCGAGATCATCAACAGAGTGAATGCCTTTCTTGGCTTCAACGCCATCGGCCGCATCAGGATCGTGCAAAAGCCGGTGACAACGGATAAGGCACGGCCCAAGCCGACCTTCAGGCCCCTGACGGCGGCGGAGCAGACGAAATTGTCCGGCACAGTCGAATTGATCGAGGATGAAGGACTGCGCGCCTCGCTGGAAAGGCTTGGCGCGACCATTCTTGGTGAAAAAAAGTCGAAAACCCCTTGAAGGCAGTCATGGATTTGTCGTCAACATCTCGCATTCGTGATCGCCTTTGTCAGGTTTCGCGATTGGATTGGGGACGGAGATGCCTTAATTCGCGCCAACTCTCGCCTTTTCGTGCCTTTGCATCGCAAAATTCAACCCTTGTCAGGTGATTCGTATGAACCGTCCCTCGTTCGGCAAAAGTCTGTCTCGCAGAAACGTCCTGTCTTCGCTGGCCGCCATTCCGGCGGTCGCCCTGCTCGCCGCCTGCAGTGACTCCGGCGAACAGGCCAAGGCGGCGGATGTGAAGCCTGCTGACCCGGCCACTCCGGCAAAGCCGGCCACGCCGGCGGCGGTCCAGGTGCCGGAAGCGCAGGGAACCGTCGACATGGCGGAACTGTTGAAGCCGGGCGCGCTGCCCGACAAGCAGCTCGGCAAGGACGACGCCAAGGTCACCATCGTCGAATACGCCTCGATGACCTGCCCGCATTGCGCACATTTCGCCGAGACCACCTTCCCGGAACTGAAGACGAAGTACATCGATACCGGCAAGGCCCGCTACATCCTGCGCGAATTTCCGTTCGATCCGAGCGCGGAAGCCGGTTTCATGCTGGCGCGCTGCGCCAAGGATAACTATTTTCCGATGGTCGACGTGCTGTTTCGGCAGCAAGCGAACTGGGTTGGCGTCCAGAACACCAAGGATGCGCTGCTGCAAATCTCGAAGCTTGCCGGTTTTACACAGGAGTCCTTCGAGGCCTGCTTGACGGACCAGAAACTTCTGGACGATGTGAGATCGGTCCAGAAGCGCGGCGCCAATGAATTCAAGGTCGACTCGACACCGACCTTCTTCATCAACGGTAAGACCTACAAAGGGGCGATGTCGATTGAGGAAATATCGGCCATCATCGACCCTCTGCTCTGACATCGGCTCAGCGCTGAAGCGGCAGCGCTCCGGCGCTGCCCGCTCTAGCGTTTTGACGCGGTTTCTTGTCGCAAAACCGCGGAACACTTTCGCGGAACCCGCCTGTGAGGCGCGTGAATGAAGTTTTCGCGCCTCCGCCTTCTCGGCTTCAAGTCGTTCGTCGAGCCCGGCGAGTTCGTCATCGAACGCGGCCTGACGGGCATTGTCGGGCCGAACGGCTGCGGCAAGTCGAACCTGGTCGAGGCGCTGCGCTGGGTGATGGGCGAAAGCTCCTACAAGAACATGCGCGCGTCCGGCATGGACGACGTGATCTTTTCCGGTTCGGGCACCCGGCCCGCGCGCAACACCGCCGAGGTCACGCTTTTCCTCGACAACAGCGACCGTTCCGCGCCCGCCGCCTTCAACGATGCCGACGAATTGCAGGTATCGCGACGCATCGAGCGCGAGGCCGGTTCGCTCTACCGCATCAACGGCAAGGAAGCGCGTGCCAAGGACGTGCAGCTTCTGTTCGCCGACCAGTCGACCGGCGCGCGCTCGCCGTCGATGGTAGGCCAGGGCCGTATCGGCGAACTGATCCAGGCCAAGCCGCAGGCGCGTCGCGCGCTGCTCGAAGAGGCGGCCGGCATTTCCGGCCTGCACACACGCCGCCACGAAGCCGAACTGCGGCTGAAGGCGGCCGAACAAAACCTCGAACGCCTGGACGATGTCGTCGGCGAGCTCGAAAGCCAGATCGAAAGCCTGAAACGCCAGGCGCGCCAAGCATCCCGTTTCAAGAACCTGTCGGCCGACATCCGCAAGGCCGAAGCGACATTGCTGCACCTGCGCTGGACGCTGGCCAAGACACAGGAAGGCGAGGCGCGCTCGGCGCTGGCTGTCGCCACGGCACTGGTCGGCGACCGCGCCGCCGCGCAGATGAACGCGGCCAAGGAGCAGGGCATCGCTGCCCATCGCTTGCCCGACCTGCGCGACGCTGAAGCCGCCGCCGCCGCTGCTTTCCAGCGCCTGTCGATCGCCAGGTCGCAGATCGAGGAAGAGGCGGGCCGCATCCGCGCCCGCCAGGCCGAACTCGAGCGGCGTTTGCAGCAGCTCGACGGCGACATCGCCCGCGAGGAGCGGATGGTGCGCGACAATGCCGACGTTCTCGAGCGCCTGCGCACCGAGGAAGCCACGCTGAATTCCGAGAATGCCGGCGCCGCCGAGCGCGAGGCCACCACCCGCGCGGCATTCGAGCAGGCTGCATCGATGCTTGCCGGCAGCGAAGCCAAACTGGCCACGCTGACCGCCGAACGGGCCGAGGCCGCCGCCTCGCGCCATCAGATCGAACGGACTTTGCGCGAGACCGCCGAGCGCCGCGACCGCTTCGCCCGCCAGCTCGCCGAGGTCGACCGCGAATTGTCGGACATCCTCTCCAAGGTGGCCGGCCTGCCGGATCCGGCCGAAAAGCGCGTGCTGGTCGAACAGGCCATGGCGCTGCTGGAGGAGGCCGAAGCCGCCGTGGCGCAAGCCGAACAGTCGGTCATCGATGCCCGCGCCGCGGAAAGCACCGCCCGGCCGCCGCTTCAGGACGCCAGGGCCGAACTGGCGCGGATCGAGACCGAAGCGCGCACGCTGGCCAAGATCCTGAACGCCGCCAGCGGCGATCTTTTCCCCTCCGTGCTGGAACAGATCAGCGTCGAACGCGGTTTCGAAACGGCGCTGGGCGCCGCCCTTGGCGAAGACCTCGACGTTCCGCTCGACCGCAGCGCACCGGTGCACTGGGGTGAAAGCGCGATCCAGCCCGGCGACGCGCCCCTGCCCGAAGGCATCAAAAACCTTGCCAGCGTGGTTCGCGCCCCGGCGCAGCTTGCCCGCCGCCTGGCGCAGATCGGCATTGTCGAAGCCGCGGACGGCCGCCGGCTGCAGGCACTGCTCGCGCCCGGCCAGAGGCTGGTCAGCCGCGAGGGCGCGCTCTGGCGCTGGGACGGACTTGCCGCCAGCGCCGATGCGCCGACCGCCGCGGCGCAACGCCTGGCGCAGAAGAACCGGCTTGCGGAGCTCGATGCGGAGGCGGTGCAGGCGACGCTCGTCCTGCGTCACGCCGAGGAGAATTTGGCTGAGGCCGAACAGGCGCTTCGCTTGGCCAGTGAGGCCGAGCGCAACACACGCCAGGCCGGACGCGACGCCCAGCATCGGCTGGATGCCGCCCGCAACGCGTTGGCCGAGGCCGAGAAAGCCGGCGGCGAATTGTCGAGCCGGCGCGCGGCACTCGATGAGGCGCGTGCCCGTATCGTCGACAGCCATGAGGAGACGTCGGCTGCCTTCGTCGAGGCCGAGATGCTGCTGCAGGACGCGCCTGATCTCGGCGACCTGCAATTGCAGCTCGAACAGTCCTCGGCCAATGTCGCCCGCGACCGCGCCACCCTTGCCGACGCCCGTGCCGTCCATGAGGGGCTGCGGCGCGAAGCCGAGGCGCGCGCACGCCGGCTCGATGCCATCGGCGCCGAACGCAGCAATTGGCTGGTACGCGCCGAAAATGCCTCGACGCAGATCGCATCGCTCAGCGAGCGCAAGGCCGAGGCCGAGGCGGAGCGCGAGCGGCTGGCCGACGCCCCCGACGAAATCGATGCCAAACGGCGCGCGCTGCTGTCGCAACTCACCGAGGCCGAAACCTTGCGCAAGGCGGCCGCCGACCGCCTGCAGGAAGCGGAAAGCAGGCAGGCCGAATTGGACAAGGCGGCCACCGGCGCCATCCAGTCGCTGGCCGAGGCCCGCGAGACCCGCGTCCGCGCCGAGGAACGGCTGACCGCGGCCGACGAGCGCCGGCTGGAGATCGAGGCGCGCATCCAGGAAACGCTGAACACGCCGCCGCATCTGGTGATCCGCCATACCGGCCTGGAAGCCGACGATCCGATGCCTGAAATGGGCGAGATCGAACGCCAGCTCGACCGGCTGAAGATCGAACGCGAACGGCTCGGCGCCGTCAATTTGCGCGCCGAGGAAGAACAGAAGGAGCTGTCCGACCGACTGGAGGCAATCGTCTCCGAGCGCGAGGACATCATCGAGGCGATCCGCAAGCTCAGGCAAGCGATCCAGAGCCTCAACCGCGAAGGCCGCGAGCGGCTGCTGGCCGCCTTCGATGTCGTCAACAGCCACTTCCAGCGGTTGTTCTCGCATCTGTTCGGTGGCGGGACGGCGGAATTGCAGCTGATCGAATCCGAGGATCCGCTCGAGGCGGGGCTCGAAATCCTGGCCCGCCCGCCTGGCAAGAAGCCGCAGACCATGACACTGCTGTCGGGCGGCGAGCAGGCGCTGACGGCGATGTCGCTGATCTTCGCCGTGTTCCTGACCAACCCTGCGCCGATCTGCGTGCTCGACGAAGTCGACGCGCCGCTCGACGACCACAATGTCGAACGCTTCTGCAACCTCATGGATGAGATGGCCAAAACCACCGAGACGCGGTTCGTCATCATCACCCACAACCCGATCACCATGGCGCGCATGGACCGGCTGTTCGGCGTGACCATGGCCGAGCAGGGCGTCAGCCAGCTCGTTTCGGTCGACCTGCAGGCCGCCGAGGCCATGCGCGAGGCGAGCTGAGCCCGTCTAGAAATAGGTTCTCGGCGCGACAAGGTCGTTTTGCTGGCGAAGGTAGAAGCAATAGAAGCCGAACGCGGCGGCGAACCACATGAATCCCTCGCCCATCGACAGCCGGTTGTTCGAATTGCTAAGGATGCTGATGGCGAAGAAGACCAGCGTCGAGAGGTAGCAAGGCCATACGGCCGGAGCGATCAACCTGGCCCGCACGGCCAGCAGAACCTGCCTGGACGACCAGATGTAGAGAAACGCGAAGAACGCCAGCCCGACCACACCATAGCGCACACCTATTTCCAGATAGCCGTTGTGGAAAACGTTGAAGATCATCGGATGATAGGTTCTGTTCTGCCATTCGGTGAGCCAGCTGGAACTGGCTCCGAAGATCGGGTGGCGTTTCCAGATATCGAGCGCGTCGGCCCACAGCATCAGCCGTTCCTTGGCCGCAAGCGGAACCGTGTTGCTGGCGATGGCGCGGTCGAAGGCTGGCAGTACGCCATGGCTCAAGACGTCCGAAACCAGGCTTCTGACGAAGATCATGGTGTCGCCGGCAGTGGACCAGAAGATGCCTTGCGCGGCGACAACGCCGGCCGCCACTATTCCCAGCACGCCGCCCCCGACCATCAGTTCGCGGCGATGGCCTCTCGCCAGGATCATGACTGCCAACAAGACGAGCACGAGCGCCAGCGCGAGCCAGACACCCTTTGACCGCAGCGCGATGATGTTGACGAGGGCGAACAGCAGTACGGCTGCCGACAGCGCCCAGTACATGCTCCTGGTTGTGGTGCTCAGGTCCGTTCTCTGAGCGGTGTGGGCGATGAACTGCAGCGTGCAGAGGAAGATGAAACCAGCCGCCAACGATGCATGAATGGGATTGTTGAAAAGCCACGGCACTGGCCTGGTGCCATGAAGGATGTCCGAATAGCCTGTATCCGCCGCCAGGAAGACAAGGCTGAGGATCATGAACCACAGGACGAGCCGCTCGGGCCGCCTGACGAACAGCAGAAACGCGAAGCCTGTCGTCGCATAAAACAGCGGAAACAGGTAGATGCCTTCGGCGCCGCCCAATTGGTGGCTGTCGAAATAGACGATCGCCAGCCGGATGAAGACATACAGCGACCAACCCACGCACAGGCCGCCGACCCATCCGATCAGCGGCTTGCTGTAGGTCCACAGATCCACCCTGAGCCAGCGGATCGCGGCGACCACGGCAAGCGCCATCCCCGCAAAGCGGTAGGTGTCGGCCTCGCGCCAGACTGCAGAGGCAAGCGCGAGAATGGCGAATGCCGCAAGGAACTGCAGCAAGGTGCTGCGCGGCACGTCGTCCCTCGCGTAGTCCGGGATTTCCTTCGGCAAGGGCGGCCGCAAAAACACGTGATGCAGGCGGCGCAGCTCGTCCCAGGCTCGTGACATGCCGGCGCTCAGCCGGCTCCACCCGCCAAGCCTTGCGGATTTGTAGCTGCCCGAGGGGCCGGCTATGCCTGATATTGCACTGCTCTTGGCAAAGCCAAGCAGGTTTTGGCGGACCGAATAGACTTTCAGGCCGGTATCCCAAAAGCGTTCGAGCGCGACGTCCCACGGCATTTTCATTACCGCGAGCGCCGACAATAGCCCCTTCGCGCCCTCCCGCGTCACCAGATAGGCGGCGGCCGACCCCTGCGGGCCATGCAGGGCGCGACCGATCTCGTCACCTTGCGTCGTCTTCACGGCGCGCATGAAGAAGCTCATGCGATGGTTAGTCAGCTTGATAACGTCGAAATCCGGCACCGCGGCGATGATGGCCTCGACGCGTCGTATGGTATCTTCGCCGAACAGGACGTCGTCCTCGACTATTAGGCCATGGGCGCTGCCACCGGCTAGGAACGTTTCCAGCGCCTGGATATGGCTGCGGTAACAGGCATATTCGCCGGGCAGGATGTCGCGCCCGCTCAGCTTTTTCGCGGTTGGAAGATCGATCTCCGTCCAGTCCTCCTTGGGCAGTGTGCGGCCGTCGACGGCGGCAATGCGCTGCAAGGTCAGGCCGGCCGCCTCGGCGCTGGCCAGCAATCCGCTCCAGCGGCAGGTCTCCCGATCGAGGTTGATGGCGAAGATAGGAAGGTTCATTGAAGTTCCGTTTCGGATCGTCATCCCACTTGGTCGAATCCCTGACGACCTAGTGTGGACGGCCAACTTCTCTTTTGTGTCTCACTGCGACATTCTGCAAGAGACCCAAGAAATAGCGGACGGCAAGTGACTGATCGGAGCTCCCCGCCGCAGCGTATCGTCTACCAACCCTTCAACCGCTCATGCCGGAATTCGGATCGGTCTTGAAGCCTTGGATTTTGAGTCCTTGGATCAGGCAAAATTGATTCTAAAGGCCTGACGCCATGCAGATCATCAGCGTGTTTTGTAACACTCGGCTTTTTCAGCACTCTCTAAGAGAATGGCTGGGGCGCCAGGATTCGAACCTGGGAATGTCGGTACCAAAAACCGATGCCTTACCACTTGGCGACGCCCCAATAGCCGTCAGAGTCGCTTGTGCGGCGCGTTATTAGCAGAGCAGCCGAAAAGCACAATGCTTATAAGCGATGCCGAGAACGCCCTGCACGGCATGGTGCTGCCGACCATGTGAAGCGCTATTCGCTCCACACTGCCAACTCGTTGCCGGCCGGATCGACAAAGTGGAAACGCCGGCCGCCGGGGAATGAGAAGATCGGCTTGACGATCGTGCCGCCGGCACTTTCCACGGCGCGCAGGGTTTTCTCCAGATCCCTGCTGTAGAGCACGGGCAGGGGCTTGGCCGGTGCTTCCTCGGCCTCGGCCTGAAAACCTCCGTCCCACCCTTCAGCAAAGGCCGAATAAGTCGCCCCGTAGTCGGTGAACGACCAGGCGAAGGCGGAACTGTAGAAACCCTTCAGCCGGTCCAGCGTCCCGCCGGTCGCCGGCATTTCCAGATAGTCGAGTTTTCCATCCTGTTTCATGGGATACCCCTTTGTTCCCTTTATGTTCTAGTGGGGGCGTAGTGAGGTGGCAAGTCTTTTTTGCCGCACCCTTGGACATCGCTTTTTCTTAATCGATTGTAGGCGTCGGACGACTTTGCCGGCACCTTGCCTTTCGCACTGCAGCATCATATCGCTCCAAGGTCGGACGCGGCGGAACCATTGGTTTCGTCAACCTTTCCAATCTCCCGCAACCGGAGAGCAAGCATGACCAAATGGGTTTTCACCTTTGGCGATGGTGCGGCGGAAGGCCGTGCCAGCGACAGGAATCTGCTGGGCGGCAAGGGCGCCAATCTGGCCGAAATGTGCAGCCTTGGCTTGCCGGTGCCGCCGGGCTTCACCATCACCACCGAGGTCTGCAACGCCTACTATGCGAACGCCCGCGCCTACCCGGCGGGCCTGGAAGCCGATGTCGCGGTCGCGCTCGACCACATTGGCCAGCTGACCGGCCGCCGGTTCGGCGACCCGTCGAAGCTGCTGCTGGTGTCGGTGCGTTCCGGGGCCCGCGCCTCGATGCCTGGCATGATGGATACCGTGCTCAATCTCGGCTTGAACGACGAGACCGTCGAGGCGCTGGCCGGCGATTCCGGCGATGCGCGCTTTGCCTATGACAGCTATCGCCGCTTCATCCAGATGTATTCCGATGTGGTCATGGGTCTCGATCACGAAGTGTTCGAGGAAATCCTGGAAGACCAGAAGGCGAGCCTCGGCCACGAACTCGACACCGAACTGACGGCCATCGAATGGCAAGGCGTGATCGCACTCTACAAGGCCAAGGTCGAGGAGGAGCTCGGCAAACCCTTCCCGCAGGATCCGCATGAGCAGCTCTGGGGAGCCATTGGCGCCGTGTTTTCGAGCTGGATGAACAACCGCGCCATCACCTACCGGCGCCTGCACGACATCCCCGAAAGCTGGGGTACGGCGGTCAATGTCCAGGCCATGGTGTTCGGCAACATGGGCGAGACCTCGGCCACCGGCGTCGCCTTCACCCGCAATCCGTCGACCGGCGAAAAGCAGCTCTATGGCGAGTTCCTGGTCAATGCGCAGGGCGAGGATGTCGTCGCCGGCATCCGCACGCCGCAGAACATCACCGAGGCGGCACGCATAGCCGCCGGCTCCGACAAGCCGTCCTTGCAGAAGCTGATGCCCGACGCCTTCCAGTCCTTCGTGACGATCTCCGACAGCCTGGAAAAGCACTACCGCGACATGCAGGACCTCGAATTCACCATCGAGCGCGGCAAGTTGTGGATGCTGCAGACCCGGTCCGGCAAGCGCACCGCCAAGGCGGCGCTGAAGATCGCCGTCGAAATGGCCAGGGACGGCCTGATCACAAAGGAGGAAGCAGTCGCCCGCATCGATCCAGCCTCGCTCGACCAATTGCTGCACCCGACCATCGACCCGAAGGCCGCGCGAGACGTCATCGGCGTCGGCCTGCCGGCATCTCCAGGCGCTGCCACCGGCGAGATCGTCTTTTCCTCCGGCGATGCCGAGGATCTGAAGGCGCAAGGGCGCAAGGCGATCCTTGTGCGCATCGAGACCAGCCCCGAGGACATACATGGCATGCATGCGGCGGAAGGCATCCTGACCACGCGCGGCGGCATGACCAGCCATGCCGCCGTCGTCGCACGCGGCATGGGCAAGCCCTGCGTCTCCGGCGCCGGCTCGCTGCGCGTCGACTACAAGGCCGGCACGCTGCTCTCGATGGGGCAGACTTTCCGCAAGGGCGACATCATCACCATCGATGGCGGCAACGGCCAGGTGCTGAAGGGCGCCGTGGCGATGCTGCAGCCCGAACTCTCAGGCGATTTCGCCGCCATCATGGAATGGGCGGACGCGGTGCGGCGCATGAAGGTGCGCACCAATGCCGAAACGCCGCTCGATGCCCGCATGGCGCGCTCCTTCGGCGCGGAGGGCATCGGACTTTGCCGCACCGAGCACATGTTCTTCGACGGCGCTCGCATCGTCGCCATGCGCGAGATGATCCTGGCCGACACCGAGAAGGACCGCCGCACCGCCCTTGCCAAGCTTCTGCCGATGCAGCGCTCGGATTTTCTGGAACTCTTCGAGATCATGGCCGGCCTGCCGGTGACGATCCGCCTGCTCGACCCGCCGCTGCACGAATTCCTGCCCAAGACCGAGGAGGAGGTGGCCGAAGTCGCCGCCGCCATGAACGTGTCGCCGGACAAGCTCCGGCAGCGCACCGACGCCCTGCATGAATTCAACCCGATGCTCGGCCATCGCGGCTGCCGGCTGGCCGTCTCTTATCCCGAGATCGCCGAGATGCAGGCGCGCGCCATCTTCGAGGCCGCCGTCGAGGCCGGCAAGAAGGCCGGCGCGCTGGTGGTTCCCGAGATCATGGTGCCGCTGGTCGGCCTGGTGAAGGAACTCGATTACGTGAAGGCGCGCATCGACGCGGTCGCCAAGAGCGTCATGGACGAGACCGGCGTCAAAATCGACTATCTGACTGGAACCATGATTGAGCTCCCCCGCGCGGCGATCCGGGCCCATGTCATCGCCGCTACAGCCGAGTTCTTCTCCTTCGGCACCAACGACCTTACCCAGACCACTTTCGGCATTTCGCGTGACGATGCTGCCTCTTTCCTGGAGACCTACCGCCAGAAGGGCATCATCGAGCAGGATCCGTTCGTCTCGCTCGACATCGATGGTGTCGGCGAACTGGTGCGCATGGCTGCGCAAAAGGGCAGGGCGACGCGGCCCGACATCAAGCTCGGCATCTGCGGCGAACATGGCGGCGACCCGGCATCGATCCGGTTTTGCGAGGAGGTCGGGCTCGACTATGTGTCGTGCTCGCCCTATCGCGTGCCGATCGCCAGGCTGGCGGCCGCGCAGGCAGCTGTGCAGATGGCGAAGACCGGGCGCGGATAGGACGCCAGCCCGGATCGAAGCTTACGGTTTTGTATGAAAGCTCACGCGAACGTGCTGATGGCATTGCGTAATCCCGACATTGTTCCTGCCCAATTTGCGGACGGCCCGCCAATTGTCTCCGGAATCAAATGTTGCAGATATCACCCGCGCCGTTCCGCTCGATCCTGGTCATTCAGACGAAGTTCATCGGCGACATCGTTCTCGCCTCGACGCTCGCCAGGAACCTGCAACTCGAATTTCCCGGCGCCAGGATCGTGTTCCTCTGCGAGGCTCAGTTCGAGAGCTTCGTGACTGCGCATGGCATCGCCGCCGAGGTGGTCACGTTCAGGCGCGCCCGCATGCGGGGCACCCCGCTGGAGCGTGGAAAAGAGCTCTATGCGATGGTGCGGGCGCTGCGTCGGTTCCGCTTCGACCTGACGATCGACCTGACCGATTCAAAGACCTCGCGCATCGTGAGTGGGTTCGTCAACGCAAAGACGCGCGTCGGCTACAATCCTCCCGAAAGGCCCCTGAAGCTGCTGGAGCGGCAGCCCGCCAATCTGTATGCCAAGCCGTACGGGTTTGGCGGCCATCATTTCGTCTATCGCTATCTCTCGCCCCTTGAAGCGCTTGGCGTCGATCTGCGCGTCACCGTGCCAAGCTTTCAGCCGTCGCTGTTCGAGACGGCGAAAGCCCTGGCGCTTCTGGGCAAGCATCGTCTGCGACCGAACGCCTTCGTCGCCGTGCATGCGGGCGCGAGTTTCAAGGGCCGGCAATGGCAGCCGGAACGGTTTGCCGAGGCGATCGACGAAATTGCAACGGGTACCGGACTGGGCCTCGTCCTGGTGGGAGGGCCGAGCGAACGCCAGGCGACCGCACCGATCCTCGCCAGGACGGCGACGCCGGTCGTCGACCTAGTCGGTAGGCTGTCGCTCGAGAGCCTTCTGGCTGTCCTGAAACAGGCCCGGCTGTTTCTCGGCAACGAGAGCGGCCCGATGCACATGGCCGCCGCCGCGGGTACGCCGGTTGTCGGGCTGTTCGGCCTGACGCATCCGTCGCGCTGGGGGCCTGTTGGCGTGCCCAGCATCGCGCTTCGGCCGCCGATGCCATGCGACTGCGTGGCCAAGGATCTGTGCCGCTGGCCCGACCCCAGCAAGGCGTGCTGCGTGTGGCGCCTGGAGGTGAAACCCGTCGTCGATGCGGTGCGCGAGGTGCTCGCGCGCACCGAGATGAAGCGCGAGCGCGCTGTCTGATGCATGTCGGGCTGACGCGCTTCAACGGCGGCAAGGCCGCCGTCGAAGGGTTCGTTCACCAACTGGTCGGTCAAATTGCCGCGTCAGGCATCTTTCTGCTATTCATCGTCCCGATTTCCGCCTTGATACGGGCCTTGGGATAGCGGCTTGAAATCGCCTATCAGGAATTGGTTTGATGCGTCTGCTGCAAAAACATCTCTGCATGATCGCCATGTCGCTGGCGGTGGTGTCCAGCGCTCACGCCGTGCCGCTGGTCGAGCCCACGCTGCATATAAAGCCTGCCGAAAGCGGGGCCGGCCGGGTCGCGCTGACGCTCGATGCCTGCGGCGGACAAACCGACACACGGATCCTTTCGGCGCTGGTGGAAAACAAGATCCCCGCCACCATTTTCGTCACCGGCATCTGGCTGAAGCGCAATGCCGCGGCCGTCGCGATCATGCACGCGCATCCCGACCTGTTCGAACTGGAAAATCACGGCGGCCACCATATTCCGGCGGTCGACACGCCGCAGAAGATTTATGGCATACGCAGCGCCGGCAGCCCCGAAGCGGTGCTGGCCGAGGTCGAATCGGGTGCCGCCGCATTGGCCAAGACGGGTGAACCGGCTCCGAAATGGTTCCGGGGCGCAACGGCCGAGTACAGTCCCTCGGCCATCGCGATGATCCGCAAGCTTGGCTTCAAGATCGCCGGCTTCTCGATCAATGGCGATGGCGGCTCATTGCTGGGTGCCAAGGAAACCGCCAGGCGCATCGCCGCGGCCAAGGATGGCGACGTCATCATCTCGCACATCAATCAGCCGACCCATGCCGCCGGCGAAGGCGTGGTGCAGGGCCTGTTGGCGCTCAAGGGCAAAGGCATGACCTTCGTACGTCTCGACGATGCCGATGGCATGGGCAACAACGGCACCACCGACTGAGGGTGCGTCGATATTGGGTGGTGATCGGCCCGCCCTCAAATCTCAACGCACCCTGAGTGCCTCAGCCAGGCTTGGCTTCGATGGTGACCTTGCTGGCGTAGAACGCCCCGTGGTCGCGGATATCGGTCATTTCGTCGAACGGATGCCGATAGGCCCACATCGCGTCCTTGCCCGCCTCGCCGGCCGGCAGCACGCTCCAATAGCTGGCATCGCCCTTGTAGGGACAATGGGTGGAGTGCTCCGTGCCGGTGAGCTTGTCGAAATCGATGTCGGCGAACGGAATGTAGAAGGCTGCGGGGTAGGGGGCCTCGGTCAGCACCTTGGCCCTCGTGGACGATGCGATGACCGTATCGCCGGCGCGGACGGTAACGGTGCCGGCATAGGGCTCGATGGTGATGACCTTGTCGGGATTGCGCTGGAAGCCGGGTGCCGGGTTGGCGATCTTGTCCATGCTGGTTCTCCTTGCCTGGCTCCCTAAAATGTGGCGGGCACAGCCATTGCGCAAGGTCCATTCGCATCACGAAAACAGGCGCCAATCGCCGAGGCGTGGCGCTATAGCGCTTTCGAGTGTCAGCCGAGGCTTCAGGCGGCGGTTTTGAATGCGTCCATCAGTCCAGCATAGGCGGCTGCGATGCCCGCCACCGGGTTGCTGCTTCTCGAAACGGTCTCGACCTTCAGCGAGCCGCCGCCGGTCGGCAGGGTGAGCAGCAGGAACTGGCGATTGCCGCCGTCGCCGACGGATGCCGCCGCGACATGCTGGCCTTCGCCTCCGCTCTCGACACACATCTTGAACAGCAGCGTGCCGCCGACCGCTTCGAGCGCGCCGCCGACAACTTCAACAAATTCGTCCTCGGAAACAGTCTTCTCGTCCGGCACCAAATCGGCCAGGCTTTCGGCAAGTGTGCTCTCCAGAGCCTTGTCCTCGAGTTGCGCGTCCATGCGAACCTCTTTCAGTCGCCAATCGCACCCCTTTGCCCGTTAACGAAACTTAACGCCGACGATGGCCGGATTGTGGCGGATTTCCCTGTGATTTCGGAGGTAGGAGACTGCCGTCACGGCGGTGATTTGGACCCTCCTGCCATCTCGGTGGCATGAGGGATCAGCAGGCCGAAATCCAAAACATGCCGGAATTCAACCGCTTGCCGTAACGGCACGGACACCGAAATTCGTTAGCCGCGCAAGCGGGTGACTGGACAATCCGCCGGTTCGCTTCACAATGCGCCAAAGTTACGACGCAAAATGCGCGAGGGAGGAGGAACGGATGCTGGGGCTGATGCAGGAATGGCCGCTGCTGTGCCACAAGCTGATCGACAACGCCGAACGGCAACATGGGGTGCGCGAGATCGTGTCGCGCTCGATCGAGGGACCGATCGTGCGCACCACCTATGCCGACATCCACCGTCGTTCCCTCAAGGTTGCCCAGCGGCTGGAACGCGACGGGTACGGGATGGGCGACCGCATCGCCACGCTGGCCTGGAACACCGCGCGCCACATCGAGGCCTGGTACGGCATCATGGGCATTGGCGCGATCTATCATACGCTCAATCCGCGCCTGTTTCCCGAGCAGATCGTCTGGATCATGAACCACGCCGAGGACAAGGCCATCTTCGTCGATCTCACCTTCCTGCCGTTGCTCGAAAAGATCGCCATTGCCGTCAAATCGCTGAAACAGGTGATCGTGCTGACCGACAAGGCGCACATGCGGCAAACCACCTTGCCCAATGCGGTCGCCTACGAGGACTGGCTTGACGGGGTCGATGGCGATTTCGCCTGGAAGACCTTCGACGAAGGCACTGCCGCCGGCATGTGCTATACGTCGGGCACGACAGGCGATCCCAAAGGCGTCGTCTACAGCCACCGCTCGAACGTGCTGCACGCCATGATTGCCGCCATGCCCGATGCGATGGGTCTGTCGGCGCGCGACACGATCCTGCCGGTGGTGCCGATGTTCCACGCCAATGCCTGGGGCCTTGGCCAGAGTGCACCGATGATCGGCGCCAAGCTGGTCATGCCCGGCTGCAAGATGGACGGCGCCTCGATCTACGAGTTGCTCGACACCGAGAAGGTGACCTTCAGCGCCGCCGTGCCGACCGTCTGGATGATGCTGCTGCAATATCTGGAGGAGACCGGCAAGACGCTTCCCCATCTGAACAAGGTCGTCATCGGCGGCTCGTCCTGCCCGCGTGCGATCATGACGAAATTCCAGGACAATTACGGTGTCCAGGTCATCCATGCCTGGGGCATGACCGAAATGTCGCCGCTAGGAACGCTATGCACCCTGAAGCCCGAATATGCCGGCCTCGAGGGCGAGGCCCGGCTCGACGTCCAGAGCAAACAGGGCTACCCGCCCTTCGGCGTCGAGATGAAGGTGACCGATGACGACAACAAGGCGCAACCGTGGGACGGCAGGACATTTGGCCGGCTGAAGGTGCGCGGCCCCGCGGTTGCCCGCGCTTACTATGGCGGTGTGGGCGCCGAGCAGTTCGACGAGGACGGCTGGTTCGATACCGGAGACGTCGCCCACATCGATGCCGGCGGCTACATGCAGATCACCGATCGCGCCAAGGACGTCATCAAGTCCGGCGGCGAGTGGATTTCGACCATCGACCTGGAGAATCTGGCTGTCGGTCACCCGGATGTGGCGGAAGCGGCGGCCATCGGCGTCCACCATTCGAAATGGGGCGAGCGGCCGTTGCTGGTCGTCGTCGCCAAGCCCGGCAAGGAGCCGACCAAGGCTGGTATTCTCGACTTCATGGACGGCAAGGTGGCCAAGTGGTGGATGCCCGACGATGTCGCTTTCGTCGGCGAGATACCGCATACCGCCACCGGCAAGATCCAGAAGATCACCTTGCGCCAGCAATTCAAGGACTACCGCTTGCCGACGGATTGACGGGGATGTTGCATGTTTCGGCTTCAAGCCGCCGCGAAAAGGCACTAGACCTCGGTCCGGGTTGGGGCAGCGCAGAAGACAATGGTTAGCATTCCCGAACGGCAAACGTCGAAGGCAGCCGGTTGGTCGCGGCGCACGGCCGCATTTTCGGCGGTGCTTTTGCTGACCGACTATGTCGGCCATCGCTTCGGTCTTGTCGAAACGCCGGTGTTCCTGTGGGTGCTGGGCATTGTCGCGCTGCTGGCGGCGCTGGCGCTATTGTTCGCCGCCTTTGCCTTTTCGAGGCTGTGGAATTTCGGTGACCGCGGCGGCCGCGACCTGACCGTCGGCGTCGTGCTGGCCCTGTTGGTGCTGGTCCCCTACGGCGTTGCCGTGTACTGGGCCACGATCTATCCGCCGCTCAGGGATATCTCGACCGATTTCGAGGAACCGCCGGCGCTCGACATCAGCGACCGAACGAAGGACATGAACGTGCTCTCCCCGCCGACGTCGGGCGAACAGCGGCTGCAGACCGACAGCTATCCGCTTGTCACCGCGCGCAGCTACGACCTGCCCTTCGAGACCATCGTCAACGCCGTCGAAACCGTGCTCGACAGGCGCGGCTGGGACCTTTCCCAGCCATACCCCGACCTCGCCGGGCAGAGCGAGGTTACCATCACAGCCGTTGCCTCGAGCTTCGTGCTCGGCCTTCCGGCCGACGTGGCGATCCGCGTGACGGATGACGGGGACACGATCATCGTCGACATGCGGTCGGCGTCGCGTTACGGCCGCTACGACCTTGGCGACAATGCCGCGCGCGTCACCGATTTCCTGGCGGAACTCGATCAGGAAGTCGCCGGCCAGGTCGGCGCGGCTCCGGCCGAATAGTCGGTTTCCCGCGGATAGTGCGTTTGCGTCCGGGGAAGCCTATCAGGCAGGCGCGAAAATACCGTCGATGGCGGGGGCTGCGTCGGTCGACACCATGCCGCGTGCCACCAGGTCCTCGAGATGGGCAAGCACCGATAGCCCGGCAGCGCCGTGCAGCCGTGGATCGGTATCCCTGTAGATTGCCTTGACCATGTCGGGGATCGTCCGGTCACCGGCCCTGACCCGCTCCAGTATGGCTCGTTCGCGCATCTTGCGATGCGTCTTCAGCCCGCGCATGAAATTGCGCGGCGCCGTCACTGGTCCGCCATGGCCAGGCAGCAGCAAGCGATCGCCGCGCTCGATCAGCCGGTCCAGCGACGCCATGTAATCGGCCATTGCCCCGTCCGGCGGCGCGACGATGGACGTCGCCCATGCCATGACATGATCGGCCGAGAACAGGATGCCAGTTCCCTCCAGTGCGAATGCGGCGTGATTGGCGGTGTGGCCGGGGGTCAGAACCGTCCGGATCGCCCAGCCGTCGCCGGCGACCAACGCCCCGTCAGGCAGCGCGATGTCGGGAACGAAAGCAGTGTCGGCGCTGGCATCGAGCGCATTGGTTTCGCCGGTGTGCAGCGGCCTTGCCGGCCGATGCGGGCCCTCCGCCAGCACGGCGGCGCCGGTGCGCTCTTTCAGCCGCATTGCCAGCGGTGAATGGTCACGATGCGTATGGCTGACGAAGATATGGCTGACCGGCCTGCCGGCGATCACGTCGAGCAAGGTCCGCAGATGCGCCTCGTCATCCGGCCCGGGGTCGATGACCGCCAGCGTCTCGCGCCCGACGATGTAGGAGTTTGTGCCGTGAAAGGTAAACGGGCTCGGATTTCGGGCCGTGATGCGCCGCACGTCTGCTGCCACGTCTATCCCGTGACCGTAGCCGGGATCGAAACTGGTATCGAATTTGAGAGCCATGTCTTTTCGAACCATGTCTTTTCGAAGCAAGCCTTTTCGACCATGCCTTTTCGACCATGTCGGCACATTGTTTCCTGGAACAATGTAGGCACATTGTTCCAGGAACGGCAAAACCGATTGCCGCATAGCACGCAAGCCAATATAGGAAAACGCTGAGACCGCGATTGCTGGATCGCGACAAATCGGATTGGGGAAGACCATGGCAACTGCAACGACGATGCGCCCGCTTGTTTCTCTGGCTCTGCCGCAAGAAGGCGCGGCGCGACTGGTAACGCAGCTTCTCCTGGCGATTGCCGGAACGCTGCTGCTGACGCTGTCCGCCAAGACCAGGGTGGTCCTGGGTCCTGTCGATATCTCGATGCAGACGCTTGCCGTCTTCCTGATCGCCGCCGCCTTCGGCATGCGTCTCGGCGTTGCCACCCTGCTGCTCTATATGGCGGAGGGCGCGATGGGCTTCCCGGTCTTCCAGGGCACGCCGGAGAAGGGTATCGGCATTGCCTATATGGTCGGGCCGACCGGCGGCTATCTCGCTGGCTTCGTCGTCATGGCCGCTATTGTCGGCTGGGCCGCCGATCGCGGCTGGGATCGCCATCCGATCAAGCTTGTCAATGCGATGCTGGTTGCCGAAGTCGTAATGATGGCAATGGGCTTCGCCTGGCTGGCGATGCTCATCGGTCCGGAGAAGTCCTGGCAGTTCGGCGTCGTGCCGTTTATCGTCGGCGACCTGATCAAGGTTGCGCTCGCGGCGAGCCTGGTGCCGGCCGTCTGGTCGCTGCTGAAGCGCTCCTGAGCCCCGCAGCAAGCCGGGCTGCCATAGACGTCAGGGGTCCACTCCCGGAGACGGTCGCTTCTGATGAAGGTTCTGGTCACCGGCGCCGCCGGCTTCATAGGCTATCATGTCGCCAGGCGGCTCCTGGAGCGCGGCGACGAGGTCGTCGGCGTCGACAGCATCAACGACTATTACGATCCGCGCCTCAAGCAGGCGCGGCTGCGGCTTCTGGCCGAGGCGAGCCGAAGCACCAATGCCGGCTATCATTTCATCCACGGCAATCTCGCCGACAGGACCGTGGTTGACGGCTGCTTTGCCGACCACGCCTTCGACCGGGTAATCCATCTCGCCGCCCAGGCCGGGGTGCGCTACAGCCTGGAAAATCCGCGCGCCTACGTCGAAAGCAACATCGTCGCTTTCACCAACATGCTGGAGGCCTGCCGCCGCAGCCGTGTCGGGCACCTGACCTATGCCAGCACCTCGAGCGTTTACGGCGCCAACACCGACATGCCGTTTTCCGAGCATCGCCCGGCCGACCACCCGCTGCAGTTCTACGCCGCGACCAAGCGCGCCAACGAGCTGATGGCGCACAGCTACAGCCACCTGTTCGGGCTGCCGACCACTGGTTTGCGCTTTTTCACCGTATACGGTCCCTGGGGCCGTCCCGACATGGCGCTGTTCCTGTTCACCAGGAGCATACTGGCCGGCGAGCCGGTCAAGCTGTTCAACAACGGCAATCACACGCGCGACTTCACCTATGTCGAGGACATTGCCGAAGGCGTGGTCCGCGCCAGCGACAGCCCCGCCGCGGCCAACCCTGCCTGGGATTCCGGCCATCCGGACCCGGCGACGAGCAGCGCGCCCTGGCGCATCTTCAACATCGGCAACAACAACCCGGTGAAGCTGGCCGCCTATGTCGAGGCGCTGGAGAACGCGCTTGGCCGCAAGGCCATCATTGAACTCCTGCCGCTGCAGGCAGGCGACGTGCCCGACACTTTTGCCGACACGTCCGCACTGCAAGCGGCGGTCGGCTACCGCCCCGGCACGTCCGTTTCCGAAGGAGTAGGGCGGTTCGTGGACTGGTACCAGGCGTATTTTGGACGGGGATAGCGAGGTCAGCCCTTTGCACGAAATAGTCCGCCCGATTGCGGGACGCCGCATTGACAAGCCATTGCATGAAACCTAAGCACAGGCACTCAAGGCCGGGGGGCTTTGGCATGTCGAGGAGAGCTTCTTGAAAGGAATTATCCTTGCTGGAGGCAGTGGAACGCGTCTTTATCCACTAACATTAGCAGTCTCTAAGCAGATCCTCCCGATCTACGACAAGCCGATGATTTATTATCCGCTGAGCGTGCTGATGCTCGCGGGGATCCGCGAAATTTTGATTATTTCGACGCCGCGTGATCTGCCGGCTTTCCGTGAGTTGCTGGGCGACGGATCGGAGTTCGGTCTGGCGCTGTCCTATGCCGAGCAGCCTCAGCCCAATGGCCTCGCGGAAGCCTTCATCATTGGCCGGGATTTCATCGGCAAGGACAGCGTCTCGATGATCCTTGGGGACAACATCTATTTTGGCGACGGGCTGTCGCAGCTTTGCCGCACCGCAGCATCGCGCGATACGGGTGCTTCGGTGTTCGCTTACCATGTCGAGGATCCCGAACGCTATGGCGTGGTGTCCTTCGACAAGGCAACCGGAACCGCGCTGACCATCGAGGAGAAGCCACAAAGGCCGAAATCCAACTGGGCTGTCACGGGTCTCTATTTCTACGACAATCAGGTCGTCGATATCGCCCCGATGATCCGGCCCTCGGCGCGCGGCGAACTCGAGATCACGGCGGTCAACAACGTCTATCTCGAGCGCGGCCTGCTCCATGTGCACCGGTTGGGGCGTGGCTACGCCTGGCTCGACACGGGTACGCATGACAGCCTGCACGAAGCCTCTTCCTTCGTGCGCACGATCGAGCACCGCCAGGGCATCAAGGTCGCCTGTCCGGAGGAAATCGCCTTCGAACAGGGCTGGCTGACGGCGGACAAGGTGCTGGAGCGCGCGACCCGCCTGGGAAAGAACGAATACGCGGCCTATCTGCGCCGGCGTGTCGCCGATCTTTCGGAGGGGTAGATGCTGGAGGTGAGACCGCTTGGCATCGACGGGGTGCTGGAAATCGTTCCGAAGCGGCACGGCGATGCGCGTGGCTTCTTTATGGAAACCTACAATGCCGAGCGCTTTGCGCAGGCCGGCATCGACCTCGTTTTCGTGCAGGACAACCATTCCTATTCCGCCGCGGCGGGCGTGCTGCGCGGATTGCACTACCAGCTTGCGCCGCGCGCCCAGGACAAGCTGCTGCGCGTCATCCGTGGCAGCGTCTTAGACGTAGCGGTCGATATTCGCCGCGGTTCGAAGACCTTTGGAAAATGGGTCGCTCTCGAAGTGTCGGCTGAGAAGGGCAACCAGATCCTGGTGCCGAAGGGCTTTGCGCATGGCTTTGTGACGCTCGTGCCTGACACCGAGGTCCTGTATAAGGTGACCGACACCTATTCGCCCGAGCATGACCGCTCGATCCGTTTCGATGATCCGGCCATCGGCATGGAATGGCCGTCGCTGGCCGGCGGGTTCCAGCTTTCGGACAAGGATCTCAGGGCGCCGCTGCTCGCCGCCGCCGAGGTGTTTGCCTGATGTTGCCAAAGGTGCGTGAGGACAGCAGCATGAATTTTCTGGTGACGGGCGGAGCCGGCTTCATCGGTTCGGCGGTGTGCCGGCATCTGTGCGCCAATCCGGCCTACCGGGTGACCAATCTCGACAAGCTGACCTACGCGGGCAATCTGGCCTCGCTGCGGCCGATCGAGAATGCCCACAATTACAGCTTCGCCCATGCCGATATCTGTGACGAGCGGGCGGTGCTGGACATATTGCGCCGCAACGATATCGACATCGTCATGAACCTCGCCGCCGAGAGCCATGTCGACCGCTCGATCGACGGACCTGGCGCCTTCATCGAGACCAACATCGTCGGCACCTACAAGATACTCAATGCCGCGCTGGAATACTGGCGTGGCCTTTCCGACGAAAGGAAAGGCCGCTTCCGCTTCCATCACGTCTCGACCGACGAAGTGTTCGGTGACCTGCCTTTCGATGGCGGCATGTTCGTCGAGGAGACCCCCTACGCGCCGTCGTCGCCCTATTCGGCCTCGAAGGCGGCCTCGGACCATCTCGTGCGTGCCTGGCACGAGACCTATGGCCTGCCGGTGGTTCTTTCCAACTGTTCGAACAATTACGGCCCCTATCATTTCCCCGAAAAACTGATCCCGCTCGTCATCCTCAACGCGCTCGATGAAAAGCCGCTGCCTGTCTACGGCGCCGGCGCCAATGTGCGCGACTGGCTGTTCGTCGAGGATCACGCGCGGGCCCTGGAGCTCGTTGCCACCAAGGGCACGCCGGGCGAGAGCTACAATGTCGGCGGCAATTCGGAACGCACGAACCTCGCCGTCGTCGAGACGATCTGCGACCTGCTCGACATCAGGCGTCCCCGCGCCGATGGCAAGCGCTATCGCGACCTGATCGCCTTCGTCACCGACCGGCCCGGGCACGACCGCCGCTATGCCATCGACGCCTCCAAGATCGGCCGCGAGCTCGGCTGGACGCCAAGCGAGAATTTCGACAGCGGCCTGGCACGGACGGTGGACTGGTTCCTGGACAACAAATGGTGGTGGGGGCCGATCCGCGAGCAGCGCTATGCCGGCGAAAGGCTGGGCGAAGCACGCAAGGAAAGCGCGTGAGGATCGTCGTCACCGGACGCGACGGCCAGGTCGCGGCGAGTTTGCTGGAGGCTGGCCAGAGCCGCGCCGATGTGGACGTCGTCGCCATCGGCCGGCCGGAGTTCGACCTGGCAAGACCCGACACCATCATCGAGGTCATCGCCGAGACAGAACCGGATATCGTCGTGTCGGCTGCCGCCTACACCGCCGTGGATCAGGCCGAGGACGAGCCTGATATGGCCTTTGCCGTCAACGCGACCGGCGCCGGCAAGGTGGCCGAAGCGGCAGCACGGCTCGGCGTTCCCGTCATCCATCTTTCGACCGACTATGTCTTCGACGGCAGCGCTCCCGGCGCCTATGTCGAGACCGATGCGACCGCGCCCCTCGGCGTCTACGGCGCCTCCAAGCTCGCCGGCGAACAGGCGGTTGCCGCCGCCGGCCCGCGCCACCTGATCCTGCGCACCGCCTGGGTCTACAGCCCGTTCGGCCGGAATTTCGTGAAAACCATGCTGCGGCTGGCCGCCGACCGCGACGAGATCGCGGTGGTGGCCGATCAATGGGGAAACCCGACCTCGGCGCTTGATATCGCCGACGCGATCCTGCATGCGGCCGCCAGGCTACCGCGCAACAAGGAACTCGCAGCGTTCGGCACCTATCATCTAGCCGGCACGGGCGAGACCAACTGGAGCGGCTTTGCCCGTCATATACTGGACACAAGCCTGGCGTTTGGTGGTCCTTGGGCGCGGGTACGGGACATTGCAACGATGGACTATCCGACCAAGGCGCGCCGCCCCGCCAATTCCCGGCTATCGAGCGCGAAATTCGCTTCCGTATTTGGATGGAACGCGCCGGACTGGCGGCTTTCGACGGAAGCGGTGGTGCGACGGCTTCTGACAGGTGAGACGAAACAGGCATTGACTGCATGAACAAGCACCCCTCGGCAGAAAATCTGCAGGATGCGGCGCCCGTCGGCGAGCCGAAAACCCGCAAGGCAAAGCCGAAAGCGGCCAAGCGCACCTGCATCATGGTGCTCGGCATGCACCGCTCGGGCACCAGCGCGCTGACGCGAGCAATCAGTCTGCTCGGCGCGGAATTGCCGAAAAATCTGCTGGGTGCAAATTCCTCCAATCCAACGGGTCACTGGGAGCCGGAGCGTCTCATCGCACTGCACGATCAGATGCTGGCCGAGGCAGGAAGCAGCTGGGATGATTGGCGAGCATTTGATTCCAACGACCTCGGCTCGCCGCGTCTACGCTTCTACAAAGCTGAAATCGCGCGGCTGATCGACGAGGAATACGGCAGCGCGCCGCTATTTGTCCTCAAGGAGCCGCGCATATCGCGCTTCGTGCCGCTGTATGCGGAAATCCTAAAGCGCATGCGCATCGATGTTCGATATGTGCTGATAGAGCGCAATCCGTTGGCTGTGATCGCTTCCTTGGCGAATCGGAATGGTTTCACGATGAACTTCAGTTCGCTTCTTTGGCTTCGCCATGAATTGGAAGCCGAGCGCGCAACTCGGGGTCGACCACGTGTCGTATTGTCTTACGAGAGTCTGCTTGATGATTGGCGGTATAGTATTGACAGGATCACGGACGCTTTCGGGCTCAGCTGGCCAAGACCTGAAGGAGAATGGCAGTTCCTGTTATCCAAGCATTTCTCTACCGACAATCAGCACTTTACCGCCAGCACCGAGTTGCTCGACGCTGATCCGCGTATCATTGACTGGATTAAGGATGCATACGCAGCCCTGACAATGCTCAGGTCCGATGATGTTGATGCGGGTGCAATGGCAGAACTTGATCGGATCAAGGCAGAGTTCGATTCCGTTGCTAAAATTTTCGGTGACGCTTTTTTCCCCGAACTTGATAGCCGTCTCCGAGTGCTTCATCAGCAGAAGCTTGAGCAGCAGCAACTGGCCAAACAGCGCAACGACGAGATCGAAAGATCGGCGCCCGAGCATGCTCACAAGGTTTCGGAAGGGCAAGCTGAGACAGCGCGACTCAAAGCAGAGCTTGCTGAACAACAGCATCTCTTGGAAGAATCCGCATCTCTGGCGGGCGAGATCAAAAGATCTCAGGACCTGATTGCAGACCTAAACCGTCAAATACAGGCCTTTCAAGCGGAAAGATTGACGCTGGAAATTCAATTGAAAGACGAGCCGCCAAGTCCGTCAATTGGCATCGGCGTCCATTCACCTACATTTACGGCTCTTTCAAAGATTCCGGAGGATCAGGAAGAAATCGATATATCCGTCGATGAGACAAAGCTTGTCGCCTTTTACCTTCCGCAGTTTCATAGAATAGATGAAAATTCAGAATGGTGGGGGCCGGGATTTACGGAATGGACAAATGTCGCACGGGCAACTCCTAATTTTCATGGTCACAATCAGCCACGGATACCTCGTGAGCTAGGATACTATGATCTGACGCACCCTCAGATAATGCGGGAGCAGATCGAAATGGCGAAGCTTTACGGTCTGCATGGTTTCTGTTTTTATCATTATTGGTTCAGCGGGAAGAGAGTATTAGAAAAGCCGGTAGATCTTTTTATAAATTCCGATATAGATTTCAAATTTTGTTTGTGCTGGGCCAACGAAAACTGGACCCGCGCTTGGGATGGCGATACGAAAAATATTCTGCTGGAACAGAAGTATGCTGAGGAGGATGCTGAGGCCTTCATCCACACGATGCTCGGCTACTTCAATGACCAAAGATATATAAAAATTGGCGGCATGCCGCTATTGGTGGTCTACCGGGCGAAGGATATCCCGGACCCGCGGCGCTGGTTTTCTCTATGGCGAGATCGCGTGGTTGCCGATGGGTTTCCGGGCCTTCACATTAGTGTGGTTGATTTCTATGACATATCCACGCCGGATGAGGTGGGTGCCGACTCTCTGGTTGAATTTCCTCCACATAAGTTCAATGGACCTCAGAATCACCCCTCGGAATTTCCGACTTTCACAAATCCGAATTTCTCAGGCGGCATCGTTGACTATCGGAAGATGATTGCTCAAAGCGCCAATCGCCCGAAGCCGTCCTTTAACATGTTCAGAGGCATTATTCCTGGATGGGATAACACTGCCCGGCGACAAAACAACCCGACAGTTGTGGTCAATTCAACGCCCGAACTATATGGCGGGTGGCTTCGTTTTCTACGCTTTCAGGCTAGGCAGGACCATCCTGACCCAGAGAGTCGCCTCGTATTTATCAATGCATGGAATGAATGGGGTGAGGGATGCTATCTTGAACCCGATCAGCGATGGGGGCTTTCTTACCTTGAGGAAACGCTTCGCAGCAAATTCTTCGACGCAGCGAAGGAGCCGGTCGGTACAAATGGCGCGCGGGCGCGTTTGTTCGACAGGCTAGTAGCTCCGACAGAGAACGTAGAACTTCCGGGCGCGCAAATACCTATTGAGACTTTGGCAGCCATCGTACCCCCTAGCCCGATAGCAGTGAAGGCGTCAAAGCTGCTGCGAAGAGTGCCGCCGCTGCATTTCATGGCCAGCTATTTCTACAAGCGTTTGCGGTTAGCGAAGTAGGGCAAACGATGGACAACGTCGCTATTGTGGCTCATTTCGACGCAAATGATCATGTCGAGGCTAATTTTGTCGAACTACTGGCTTGCCTGTCGAGGAGATTTGATCGCGTTATTCTGGTAACGACGAGCAGGATAGAGCAGGATATCGCAAAAAATTTTCCAGAAATTGTAATTATAAGAAGGCCGAATTTTGGATATGATTTTTTCAGCTATAGAGTTGGCCTGATTTACGCAAAGGAAAACTTCCAAGTAGAAAGCGCGTTGCTGGTAAATTCCAGCTTTGCTCTTCTGTCATCAGAAGTATTTGATAAAACTTTGTCAAAGATGCTGAAGATGGGAAGTGAGTATGATGTAGTTGGTTCAACTGAGTCGTATCAATTCTCATGGCATTTGCAGTCGTATTTGATTTTGTTGGGATCGTTGGTTTTAACGTCGCCCTGGTTTTTTGATTTTCTTGACGGTGTTGAGCCGACCAGTTCAAAATTGGAAACTATAACCAGATTTGAGATTGGCCTATCTTCCGCATTTCGAAGCAATAACGTTAGGGTTGCGGCACTCCTCCAACCGTCACCCGAGCAGCTTGAGCGTGCTAGCCAGCGCTGGGGCGCTGGTGACAGGCAATACACTTGGGGCCTAACGTTTCTTCCAAGCCCTACGTCGCCGGCGCGGCGGTTCAATCCTGTTCACCACCTTGCCGAGCTTGTTGCCCGCGAGCTGGGTTATATCAAGCTTGAGGTTCTAAGGGATAATCCCCATCAGGTCGATCTGGCTTTTGTAGATGACGTTTGCGAGCAGGGGCGCCTTCGCGAAATACAAGAGATGCTTAGCCATAGCCGATCTAACTATTCGCGCGGAAGTGATAACCTTTCTACTCTCAAGATAGAGACTAGGGGGGTTCCTGCGATGAAGCTTGCTCGATGGCGGAGAACGAACGTGGGGCAGATTGAAGTCGCGGTTATAGTCCATATACACTATATCGATATGATTGCTAGTATTTGTAATTTGCTAAAAAATATTGTGGTTCCGTTTGATATTCATGTTACGACGACATCCGAAGGATTTTTCAGTAGAATTTTTGATGAATTCTCTGGTTTGGCGCAAAGCATTTCCGTATACTCTTCGGAAAACAGGGGACGGGATATAGGTCCATTTGTCTCCGTCTACCGTAGCGGCGCGCTCGATCAATATCAGGCTGTTCTGAAAATTCATTCGAAGAAAAGCACTTACAGCGCCAACGGGGTTCTCTGGAGGGACAAGCTGTACGGCTCAGTCGCCGGTGATTCACTAACTGTGTTGAGGTCGATCGAACTGATCAAATCGGGCGACGTCGGCATCGTTGGCCCGCACCGCTACTATCTGACCAACGATCGTTTTTGGGGCGCGAACCGCGAAACGGTCCGTCGGCTGTTGGAAGAGATGACGGCATTCCCTGCGGAGGAGAATCTAGAACTGGGCTTTTTCGCTGGCTCGATGTTCTGGTTTGCACCAAAGGCACTGGCGCCGTTAAAGATTGTTCCTGAAGACAGTCTCATTTTTGAGTCCGAGAACGGTCAACAGGACGGGACACTCGCGCACGCGATCGAAAGAGTGTTTTGCCCTCTCGTGCGCAGTCAAGGTTTCGCGGCCTCTAGTGTCCTTCTGCGGGGGGCGGATATTCAAGGATATTCGTCACTCGAGAATGACGTGCCGGTATTGTAACGCAATCGTTGAGGTACCAGAGAATGATTGAAACCTCCCTTCCGGCTACATTTGAGAATTTCGATGAGGAGGGCTATCTGCAGGCCAATCCAGACGTTGCGGCTGCGATTAGGGAAGGACGTCTAGTCAGTGGACGATACCACTTCGAGATCATCGGCCATACGGAAAATCGTCGGATCGTTCGAGTAAATGCTATCGTTGAAGCGAGAGAATCGAAGCTCTCACGTATCGTTGCCCTGCTTCAGGGAAGCGAGATGCCATCAAGGCTTTCGAGCGGTGGTTATAATTGTTTGCCAGATGATCTCGCAAAGATTGCCGGAGTCGTGCCAACGGATTCGATATCTCAGCATGATTATATAGATTCCATAAAAGGCAAGATAGAAAACAACGAGGAAAAATTATTTCTTGATGCTGGTGCGGGTTTTAGGCCGGTATATTACAGGAATGTGGTAAATCTGGAAATTGTTCCATATGTTACAACCGATGTTTTGGCCGTTCTGGAGAAGATGCCATTTAAGGACGAGTCCTTCGACTATGTGATCTCTAATGCTGTATTAGAACATGTGCGAGACCCGTTCGCTGCAGCTCGCGAAATGGTGCGCGTGCTTAAGCCTGGCGGCGAGATGTTCGTCCATGTTCCATTCTTGCAGCCGTATCATGGGTATCCGCATCATTACTATAATATGACAAAGGACGGGCTTAGAAGTCTTTTTGATCGTGACATGGAAGTTCTGAGTCACACAGTGCCATTTTATTTTCACCCTGTTTGGGTTGCAAGTTGGTTCTTTAACTCCTGGGCAAATGGGTTGTCGCCCGGAACAAGAGAATCTTTTGAGAAATTAACTGTGAAAGAATTGATGAATTTCGCGGTGGTGGACATGGAGAAGCCATTTGTTCGTGAACTAAGTGAGGGCAAACAATTTGAATTGGCCTCGGGGACATTTCTAGTTGCCAGGAAGAAATGACGTAGTGCCATGACGCTGATTTTGTCTCTTACGCGCCGCGAGATAGCGGGCCGCTACCGTGGCTCGGCACTCGGCTTGCTGTGGTCACTTCTCAATCCGCTATTTATGTTAGCTGTCTATACCTTCGTGTTCGGCGTGGTGATGAAATCGCGCTGGACGACTCCTAACCAGCAGAGCGTCACAGATTCGACAGGCGAGTTTGCGGTCGTGCTGTTCTGTGGATTGATCGTCTTTCAGTTTTTTGCCGAGGTGGTATCGCTGGCGCCTGCGTTGATCGTCGCTAACGCCAACTATGTTAAAAAGATCGTGTTTCCGATCCAGATACTGCCCGTGGTTTCCGCTGGCGCGGCATTGTTTCATGCCGCTGTCAGTCTATTGGTGCTGCTGATCTTCGCCTACATCGTTTTTGGGCATATTCCGCTCACGGCCGTTCTGGCGCCGTTGGTGTTCGCGCCGCTCATTGTTCTGGTGCTCGGCATTGCCTGGATATTGGCGTCGATCGGTGTCTATTTTCGCGATATGAGCCAGATCGTGGCGCCGCTGGTGACGGCAACCATGTTCCTCTCTCCAGTTTTCTTCCAGAGGACGTCGCTGCCAACCTGGCTACAACCTTGGCTTTCGCTCAATCCGCTCGCGATTCCCGTTGAGAGCTTCCGCGACGTGGTTCTTTTCGGTGTGCAGCCAAATTGGGCCGCCCTTGGCAACTACTCCATGGTGGCGATTGCAGTTGCACTTCTCGGCTATCAATTCTTCCAGAAAACCCGAAGAGGATTTGCAGATGTCCTCTGACAGGCCAGGCAACCGCGCTTCCGACATAGCAATTCGCGTCCGCGATGTGTCCAAGCACTATGTCATGTTCGAGCGGCCAGAAGACCGCTTCAAGCAGATGATAGTCCCGCGGTTGGACCGGCTGATCGGTCGCCCGCCGCGTCGTTATTTCCGCGACTTCGCGGCCCTGTCTGACATTTCCTTCGAAGTAGGTCGCGGCGAAACAGTCGGTATAATCGGCCGTAACGGTTCTGGTAAATCGACTCTGCTGCAGATCGTCTGCGGCACACTGCAGCCGACGAGCGGTTCGGTCGAAGTGAACGGCCGCATCGCCGCGCTGCTTGAACTCGGTGCTGGGTTTAACCCCGAATTCACCGGACGCGAAAACGTCTTCCTCAATGCCTCGATCTTGGGCGTGCCGCGCAACGAGATGGAGTGGCGTTTCGACGACATCGCCCGCTTCGCCGATATCGGCCCCTTCATCGACCAGCCGGTGAAGACCTATTCGTCGGGCATGTATGTGCGGCTCGCCTTCGCCACCGCGATCAACGTCGATCCCGACATCTTGGTGGTGGATGAAGCGTTGTCGGTTGGTGACGAGGCCTTTCAGCGGAAATGCTTTGCCCGTATCGAAGATATCAAGGACAAAGGTGGCACTATCCTTTTTGTCAGTCACGGTGCGTCGACGATCGTGCAACTGTGCACGCGCGCGATGCTCGTGGACGCCGGCGAACTCATTCTGCAGGGTCGCCCTAAAGCGGTGGTGGCGCAATATCAGCGGTTGATCAATGCCAGCGCGGAAGCGGCGAAAGAAATCCGCACCCGGATTATGGCGGCTGGTATTGAGCTGCCTTTCAGGCCGGCAATGACGGGCAATTTCGAAGACGAGGCCGGCGGTCAAAGCCAGGGCGCCACCGTAAACCCTCCCATAGCAGAACCCTCCGATGAGACGGTCGTGTCCCCTGTTGAGGCGGAATCGAACGAGATAGCTGGTCAGTACGCAGATTACTACGACACCAACCTCAAATCCAAGTCCGCGATCAATCTCGAAGAACGAGGTGCGCGTATTCGAGACCTTCGCGTTCTGACGCTCAATGGCGACAAGGTGAATGTGCTGCAAATGGGGAAGCGGTATATTTTGGAATATATGGTAGACTTTTCTTCGGATGCCAGGGAGGTCGGCTTCGAGTTTTTGTTCAAAAACGTGACAGGTTTGGTGTTGGCGGGTTCAGATACGCACAGGGTAAAAGGCGAAAGAACTCGACTGGCCAAATCTGGTTCGGCACTGAAAATAAATTTTACCTTTAGCTGTGTCATGTTGCCGGGGGTATATCTTGTAAGCGCCGGCGTGCGAGGTTTGGTAAGCGAGCAGCTGTGTATGCTTCATAAGATTATTGAAGGCGTTCTCATCCGGGTCGCCAGCGAGCCAGAACTTGCCGCAATCGGCTACGTAAACCTGGACGCAACGCCGCAGGTGACCTTGTCTTCAGCACAGCCTCTAGAGCATTGAGTGTCTCGGCAGCCCTGGATTTGGTGCGTCCGACAATTTCCAGTAGCAGGTCCCGTTTGCTTCCCCCTACGAGATCCAGGGCGGCGCGGGTTACTTCATCCTTCCTTGCGTCCTCGATCCGATAAACGAACGGCCACCCAGAGACGGAAAGTAGAGACGTTAGTTTTCCACCTCCTCGAATTTGATCTATCGCGATAAATGGAACCTCATTGCGCATCGCCAGAACCGCACCATGAAAGCGAGATGTGAGCACGAGATCACAAGAAAGGTACAGCGCTTCAATTTCGGCGGGTGCGCGGCCTGAACGCGTCAAGTGATGTTCGATCTCCACCGTCTTCACTTGATAATTTGCAGCTAGGCCCTCGATTACATGCGCCGTGAGCGCGCTAGTGCGATCGTGAAGTGAGTTTTCGGGTCCATACTCGCCCTGCTCACCGCGAAGCACCAATCCGACGACAAGCTGTTCATTTGGTCCCCGCATGCGCTTTGGGGTAACTCGCGAAGGTGCGAGAATGGCGACGTCCTCAAAGCGCTGTCCGCCCCCTTCTCGAGCCAAGACAACGTCAAACGGCTGGACATAGTTGATATGGTTTCGGTCAAACAAGCTAACGCTGACCCCGATTTTTCTGACCGACGGAAATCGACGAATTACCGTCTCAACAATCGGATGATCCTTGATCACCGGACCACATACGAAAACCAACGTCGCATAGTCACAGTAATCGAGTTCCTCCAGCGCAACCCGTTCGCCGGAAATTTCAAACGCGGCGCTAGCTGTTAAGTGCCTAAAATTGAATCCCGAGGCTTTCATACGAGCGGCAACACTCTGCACTGCGTATAGATCTCCAATAGTTCCATTGTCCTTCAGCGATCCGTACCAGCACAAAAGAATCGGTCGCGCCTTGGCTTCTGTGTCAGCGAGCCCGGTATATCGATTGTGTGGCCGTTGGATGTTTTTAGCAGATGAACGCTCGCCGAAGTTGCAAAGGAATTGGTAAACGCTTCCTTCGATAACTGCGCCGTGATCGACTTTGTGCGTGAGCTTTAAGACTGGAAGTTTGGCAAGAGACACAATATCTCGGTCTTCGTCTGAAATCGCGCCAAGAAATCGCGTCTCATAAGGCGCGAATATATGCGCGCCCTCAGCCGATATCTTCGGAACTCGATCCCACAATGCGCGAAATTTCTTGTCCTCTTGATAAGCTTCGCCAAATAGATGGTGGAACCAGAAATAGTCTGGATCATCTGCTCTGTTCTGCCAATGTTGGTGGACCAACCGACGCCACTGATGAGTTAAGTAAGAAGACTGGACGGCTGCCAAGAACCACGAAGATAGCATTCGGGTAGGGGCGGGCCGCTCGAAGGCAAAGAAGCCTTCTGACATTAAATCATAAAGCCATTCATCGAGAGGCTTCAGACAATAGCAAGTGGCGTCGACCCAAACTCCCCCATATCTGCATAGCAATTCGATGCGCAGTATGTCGCTATAAGTTGCGTCTGAAAGCGACATGGAAAGTACTGAATTGGGGTCGTCTACGTCAGGCAAAAAGCCAACGAGATTCGTCCTGGCAAGGATTTGAACCGTCCAATTGGGGTTCATTCTCCGCCAAGAAGCCACGCAGGCCTTCACGATTTGGGGCGCAGAATCGATGCCCTGCAACCACAATATCCAGATAGTTTTAGGGGCATTGTTCGTCTCGTTGCGAATTGACATCTATCTCCCAACTCCTCGAGCATGGCTGAGTTACGACCTTGCTCAATCACGCCAATCGGTCGCCCCGCATTAACCGTCCGCTTTTGATCCGCCCTTAGCAGCGGAGATCCCACTCCTCAACCCCAGCCGCTCAACGGTTCGTTGCCACACCCATACGATGACTTGCACGGGAGCGCGACAAGCAAAAAAACATCTAGCTATACCTCCCGACCCGCAGTATGCGATACAAGACGGCGGGGGCCGGGGATGGCACTTTGAGGGAGTGATCGGTCACGAATAATTTTCGTGTTCGCACTCTGTCGGTGCCCATGTCCGAGAGCCTGGAGTCTAGTGCCGCCCAATGAATTCTCCCCTTGTATTCGGACTCAGGCCCGAAATGCGGCGTGGCTTCATCATGGTCCAGGACGTGGTCATGGTCCTGGTCGCGGTGGCGCTCAGCCTCGTCCTTTCGCGGTCGAATCTCTCGTTCGAGGCGCTGTCCCTTCAGGGCCTTGTCACCTGGGTGAGCATCGTTCTCATCAGCCACCTGCTGTTCAGGTCCTGCGGCCTCTACACCACGGTGTGGCGCTTCGCCTCGACGCCTGACTTCTTCAACATCCTGAAGAGCTGCGCGATTCTGACGTGCGCGCTTTATGCCGTTTCGCTGGTGGTTCGTTTCTTCGAGCCCGTGGCGGGCCTCAATGAGCGCCAGTTCATCGTCTTCTTCCTGGTCTCCTTCACCATCATCTCGGCGCCCCGGCTGTTCTACCGCTTCCTGCGCGATGGCGCGAGCTGGGGGATCTTGAACCGCAAGACCGACAGGGAGCGGACCAAGCAGGCGTTGTTCGTCGGTCGGCTTGGGGAAGCCGACCTGATCATTCGCTTCACGCGCACGGCCGAGCCCGCCGACCATTCCATCGCCGGCATCATGGCGACCGAGCGTGACGCGCCCTTGGGCACGCGCATTCAAGGTGTGCCGGTGGTGGCGACTCGGCCGCGCCTCATCGAGGTCCTGGAGGATTACACGAGCGGCACCCAGAGCCTCGATCTGCTGATCTTCGGCAGCGGCGCCGAGCACGAGATCGAGGAGTATTCCGAGCTTGTTCGCGTCGCCCGGCACGGTGACATAGCGGTCGTCCAGTTCTCGGGGCTTTCGCAACTGGGCCAGGAAGGCAAGCTCGTTCTCGATGCCGTCGAGATGGAAACGATCCTGCGCCGTCCGACGGTGCCGTCCGATATCGAGCGCATCGGCGCTTTCGTCGGCGGCAAGCGCGTCCTGGTTACCGGAGGCGCCGGCTCCATCGGCCGCACGCTGGTCAAACGATCGCTGGAACTGGGGGCCGAGGCAGTTCTGGTCGCCGACAATTCCGAGTTTGGCATCTTCCAGTTGAGCCAGTACGTCAACGAGAAGGACCATGACCGTCTCAAGGTCCGCATCGTCGACGTCGCGGACCGGCGCCAGATGACGCGCGTCGTCACCGAATTCAAGCCGGACATCATCTTCCACGCCGCGGCGTTGAAGCACGTCCCGCTGCTCGAGGAAAACTGGGAATCGGCCATCCAGACCAACGTTTTCGGCACGCTTGTCTGTGCCGAGGTCGCCGCCAAATGCGGTGTGGCGCAATTTGTCCTAGTGTCGAGCGACAAGGCAGTCGATCCGACATCCGTGCTTGGCATGACGAAGCGGGCCGCCGAACAGATCGTCAGCGGCTTGCATGGAATGCCGGCCGGCGAAGCGGGCGGGCGCCGCGCCGCCACCAAATTCATAGCCGTCCGGTTCGGCAACGTCTTTGGCAGCAATGGTTCGGTGGCGACCATATTCCAGGCCCAGATCGAGGCCGGCGGGCCGGTCACCATAACGGACCGGCGCATGACGCGCTATTTCATGACTGTCGCCGAAGCCGTCGATCTCGTCATCATGTCGGGGGCCGATGCCGCGGCGCGGCCGGCCGGCCAGGACTACGCCGTCTACATGCTCGACATGGGCAAACCCGTGCCCATCCTCGAAGTTGCCGAAACGATGATCCGCATGTCCGGAAAGAGCCCCTACACCGACATTCCAATCCGCTTCACCGGCATCCGGCCGGGGGAAAAGCTCCACGAAACGCTGCACGGTGAAGACGAGGAATTGGTCGAACTCAGCATTTCGAAGATTTTTGGCCTCAGCACCGACGTCGTGCAATGGTCGGATGTCCACGCCGCGCTTGCCGCCCTGCAGCAATCGATGAAGAGCCAGGACAAGGCAGCCTCGCTCGCCGTGCTTGCGGATCTCGACCGTGCGACGAAGGCAAGGACGAACGTATCCCAGGACGTGATCCCGAAGGCGGCCGGGCAGGCGAGCTAGGCCGGATCCGCTTCCGGCAGCGATCATGATTCGTCGCCGTGAAAATCTCGGACAGATGCAAGGTGTTTGACATCAGTGAGTAAAGCAGATCTGCGCATCGCGGTCCTGATGGGCACGAAGGATGGCGCCGCCTTCATCGATGAGCAATTGCAGTCCTTGCTTGTGCAGTCGCACCCTCTCATCGATCTTTGGGTATCCGATGACGGCTCGGTCGATGGCACGATCGCCATCATCGAGGCCTGGAAACCCCGCTGGGCCAAGGGGCGAGTGACATTGCTGGATGGGCCGCGGCAAGGCTTCGCCGCCAATTTCCGATCGATGATTCGCGACCGGCGCATCGACGCGGATTGCTATGCCTTCAGCGACCAGGACGATATCTGGGAACCGGACAGGCTGGAAAGCGCCGTCCGCTGGATGCAGGGGTTCGACGCGGGAAGCCCGCTGATGTTCTGTTCGCGAACCGCGACCATGACCGAAACGGGAAGCCTGGTCGGCCGTTCGCCGCTGTTCAGCCGGCCGCCGTCCTTCCGCAACGCACTCGTCCAGAGCATCGCTGGCGGCAACACCATCCTGCTCAATCGCGCGGCGCGCGATCTGCTGGCAAGGGCTTGCGCGCGGACCGGCTTCGTCAGCCACGACTGGTGGGCCTATCTGATTGTCACCGGCGCCGGCGGTGTCGTCCACTATGATCCGCGGCCCCTGGTGCGCTACCGGCAGCATGCGGCAAACCTGGTTGGCGCCAATGTGTCGTGGCAGGCACGGGTCTCGCGGCTTGGCCGCCTGTTCAAGGGCGAGTTTGCCGGCTGGACCGATCTCAATCTTGCCGGCCTCGCCGTCAACCGCGACCTCCTGACCCCCGATGCGGCGACGTGCCTCGACCTGTTCGCAAGCGCTCGCCGAGGCAACCTTTTCCAGCGCCTGCGCGCTCTGCGCAAAAGCGGCGTCTATCGACAGACTTTCGCCGGGACACTCGGGCTCTACCTCGCATTCGTCCTGGGTCGCATCTGAACATCGAATGGCTGCGTGGTACGCTTGGTCGAGAGGCGACCTCATGCTACGTCGGCCGGATGACGGGCTGCGCTTGGGCACGCCCAGGATAGCTTTGGCAGAGAGTATGATCGGCCGTTCATGAAGGCAGCCAAGAAAATCCTCGATCTCGCCGGTGCGGCTTTGCTGTCGATTGTCACCCTTCCTGTGCTGTTGCTCGCTGTCCTTGCCGTCCGGCTATCGTCGCCCGGCCCGGCGATTTTCTCGCAGACGCGCGTCGGTCGCGGCGGCGTCCCGTTCCGCTGCCACAAATTGAGGACGATGTACCAGGGAACGCCGTCCTTGCCCTCGCACGAGGCGCCCGCGGGCGCCGTGACATCGGTCGGCAGGGTCCTGCGGAAATTCAAGCTCGATGAGCTGCCGCAGTTCTGGAACGTTCTGCAGGGCGAGATGAGCCTGGTCGGGCCGCGTCCCTGTCTGCCGACCCAGACCGAACTGATCGAGTGCCGCAGACGGCTGGGCGTTTTGGAGGCGCTTCCAGGCATAACCGGCCTTGCCCAAATCCGGGGCATCGACATGTCCAACCCGCACCTCCTGGCCGAAACCGACGCTGCCTATCTCAGGACCGCGTCGCTCTGGCTCGACCTTCGGATCCTGTTTGGAACACTCTATCGCAACGCAGGCGATTGAGCGTTTCCAAGCCGCGCTATCGCGGCCAACTGCTCCAGCGTGCCGGTTTCCGGCAGCCAGCCTTCGGATGCGAGCAACGAAGGATCGCATATCTGCGTCGCGGTCATGCTGTCCCAAAACACGCGCTTGCCAAGCATGACCGCGGCCGCCCGCATCGGTCCGGCCGGCACGGCCATCAGGCGCGCCGGTCTTCCGAACCCCCTGCGAAAGGCGCCGACGATGGCCGCCACCGAAACCGGCGCCATATCGCTCGCACCATAGATCGGGCGAAGCGGTTGCGAATGGCTCAGCAGATGCCAAACCGCTCCCGCCGCCGATGGCAATGACAGCAGCGAGCGGTTTCCCCTCAGGGCGCCTGTCGGCAGCGGCAGGGCGGTATCCGCCAGCCGCATCAGCGTCGCCAGGTTTCCCTTCATGCCTGGGCCGTAGACCGGAGGCAGCCGCAACGCGGCGGCGTCGGAACGGCCGTGCGACACATAGGCGTCGCGCACCCTGATCTCGGCTTCGCGCTTCGAACGCCCATAGGCGCATTGCGGGTCGGGGATGGTGTCCTCGTCGATCGTTGCGCTGACACGGGCGCCGATCACGGCCCGGATCGAGGATAGGTGGATGAAGCGTCCGCTTGCCTGTTCGGCGCAGGCTTGCGCCAGCCGTGCGCTCAATTCCGCATTGGCCGCCAGGAAATCGGCCTCGCTGGCGTTGCCCTGATCGTTGTTCAGGCCCGCGCAATGGACGACGTCCGTAACATGCCTGGTCAGCGCCCGAAAAGCCGCGGCCGGCGCATCGAAACTGGGCATCGGCACGGCTTCGGACCCTGGATCAAGGCTCTCCGGGTGGCGGGAGGCGAGGCGAAGCTCGACGCCGGCCTCGCGAAGCCGATGGACCACCTGACGGCCGATGAAGCCTGTCGCGCCTGTGACCAGGACTTTCATTGCCTTTGCCCGGAACGATTAATGATTGGCGGATGGAAGCGCCGGATCTCCCATCCCTGGCGAAAGCACTTCTTTCGCCACTGGCTGAAGGGTTTTTCCCGGCGCGGGTGGAAGCCCTTGGTTCTCCACCATGGGCTCAAATGCCTGGTCTTGCGGCAATGGCGCCTGGCTGCCTGAGGCGAGATATGTTCCCGACACCAGGAAGACCATCAGCACCGAATCCAGAATATCATGGCCGATCAGGATGCCGGTCATTCCGGCGCAGAGATAGGTGATCACCGCGATGACAATCATGGTGGCGCCGAACCGCTCGATCGGATCGCTGCTGTTCCGCAGCACCAGGGCGGCATTCCTGGCGGCAACCACAAAGATCGCCGCCAGCGCCACGGCGCCTAGGATGCCTGCCTGCACCAGGGCGGTCAGGAAGCCGTTGTGGAAATGATTGAAGCCCAGCGGCAACGCGAACTGGTTCTGGAAGCCCTGGCTTATCAAGAGCTGCGTCGCACCGACCCCATGCCCGAACAAGGGCATCTCGCGGAATGCGTTCAGGCCGATCTGCCAAAGGGCGACACGTATTCCCACCGAAGTGTTGTAGTCGCCGTGGCTGCCAAGCGCGCTCAAGTCGGAGCGGAGGAAGTCGAGGCGCCCGGATATTGTCTGGAAGCCGAAAGCGGCGATGACGATGCCGACCGCCACCACCAGCAGCAGCAGGCGAACGACATTGCGCCCTCTCACCCTATGCTGGTTGATCAGCAGAACGGCGATGCCGGCGATCAGCAGCGCCAGCCAGATGATGCGGGTGCCGGAGTAGACGATGGCGATCGTTCCGCCAAGCGCCGCGCATATGAGGGCGATCCTGTGCCTCTCGGCCCCCGACAGGGCGCCGGCCACACAGACCATAACCGCAAGGCACAGGACCTCTGCAAACACGATTGCATTTCCGGCCCCGCCCTCGGCACGCATGCCAAACCAATATTGCTGGAAGATCGCCAGCAGCAGCGCGGCAAAGCAGGCCGCCATGCTGCAGAGCACGATGACGCGGACGAGCGTTGTTTTCTGCGTGATGCTCCAGGTCGAATAGGAAATGGGGAAAAACAGGAAGGTGATGAGCGGGATCAGATGCGATGCATCCCGGACGATCGCGTTGTTGACGATGGAAGCCGCGAGATTGGCCGCGCAATAGGCATAGAACGCAGCCGTTAGCGCCATCATCGCCGGGTCGACATTGAAGCGTCTTTTCTTCAGGGCGATCAACAGGACGGACGACAGGCCGCCACCATTGAACACGAAGCTGACCACCGATCCCAGAACGGGTGGAAAAAAGAAACAAAGAATGGAGAAGTAGATATTGATCTGCGAAGGCGTGAATTGCCTTTTTATGGACGAAAGCGCGTTCAATTTTGGGCTCGCTGTTTTCGAGAAGCTTTATGCGGCACATCTTGTCTGGTGGAACCGAATGTGCGCGCCTCGAAATTGCCCATGCTTCAAGACGCATCTTGCCGCTTCCGGTGGTGGTATAGCGGCTGGGCGCCTTTTTCGATAGTATGCCTGGTCGATTGCCACTGAAAATCGGCAACCGCCGGGATCGATGGGAGGGGTCCGGAGCGTCGACCCGCCAGCTTTCTCCAGGCAATATTTTTCCTGCGTTTCCTCAGCCGGGGAGATGGCAAGCAGAAATTTCCGAATTCTGGCGGAACCATGGAAAATTCATTCTCGAACCGACAGCTGCCCGGCTCGTCTTGCATTGTTCTGGGCCGCGCCGATCTGCTAGAACGCCCGCACGAAACACTTTGTCCAGAAGCGAAGCTTGAACCGGGCGCAAAAACCCGATGATTTGACGCAAGATCTTCTGTCGGAAGCACGAGAGAACGCTCACAGTCCATGACAATAGCGCTTACGCATCTGCAGCGGCTTGAAGCCGAGTCCATTCACATATTCCGCGAGGTTGCGGCCGTCTTCACCAAGCCGGTCATGCTCTATTCGGTCGGCAAGGATTCATCCGTGCTGATGCACCTGGCGATGAAGGCGTTTTATCCGGCCAAGCCGCCATTCCCGTTTCTCCATGTCGACACCACCTGGAAGTTCCGCGAGATGATCGCCTTTCGCGATCAGATGGCGCAGAAGCTCGGCTTCGATCTCCTGGTCCATGTCAACGAAGATGGCGTGCGCGACAACATCAATCCGTTCGATCATGGGTCCAACACCCATACCCATGTGATGAAGACCGTGGCGCTGCGCCAGGCACTCGACAAATACGGCTTCGATGCCGCTTTCGGCGGCGCCCGTCGCGACGAGGAGAAGTCACGCGCCAAGGAGCGCATTTTCTCCTTCCGCAACGCCCAGCATGTGTGGGATCCGAAGAACCAGCGGCCCGAAATGTGGAAGATATTCAACACCCGCATCGCTTCGGGGGAATCGATCCGCGTCTTTCCGTTGTCGAACTGGACCGAGCTCGACATCTGGCAGTACATCCTGCAGGAGAATATCCCCATCGTGCCGCTCTATTTCGCCAAGCAGCGGCCGGTCGTGGAACGCGACGGTATGCTGATCCTCAAAGACGACGAGCGCATGAAACTGCGCCCCGGCGAGGTCGTGGAGGACCGGCTGGTGCGTTTCCGCACGCTGGGCTGCTATCCGCTGACCGGCGCCATCGAGTCTGATGCCGACACGCTCGAGGCCATCGTCGGCGAGATGCTGACGGCACGTACCTCCGAACGGCAAGGTCGCCTGATCGACCGTGATGAAGCCGGGTCGATGGAAAAGAAGAAGCGCGAGGGGTATTTCTGACCATGCGCCACATCATGGCAAAGAGCCTCGCCCCGACCGACGGCGTCCGCGACTATCTGGCCGCGCAGGAGAAGAAGTCGCTGCTGCGCTTCCTGACCTGCGGTTCGGTCGATGACGGCAAGTCGACGCTGATCGGCCGCCTGCTGTCCGACACCAAGCAGATCTTCGAGGACCAGCTCGCCGCGCTGGAACGCGATTCGCGCAAGCATGGCACGACCGGTGACGACATCGATTTCGCCCTGCTGGTCGACGGCCTCGAGGCCGAGCGCGAGCAAGGCATCACCATCGACGTCGCCTACCGCTTCTTTGCCACGCCGAAGCGCAAATTCATCGTCGCCGACACGCCCGGCCACGAACAATATACCCGCAACATGGCGACCGGCGCCTCGACCGCCGACCTGGCGATCGTGCTGATCGATGCCCGGCAGGGTGTGCTGCGCCAGACCAGGCGCCATTCGATCATCGCCTCGCTGCTCGGCATCCGCCACATCGTGCTGGCGGTCAACAAGATCGATCTTGTCGATTTCGACCACGCGGTCTTCGACCGGACCGTCGAAGACTACCGGCAATTTTCGCGCGATCTCGGCTTTCAGACCATCGAGCCGATCCCGATGTCGGCTCGCTATGGCGACAACGTCAGCCGCCGCTCCGAGAACATGCAATGGTATTCCGGCCCGACGCTGATCGAGCATCTTGAGACCGTCTCGGTCGAAGAGGCGGCCGTCGAATTGCCGTTCCGTTTTCCTGTGCAGTATGTCAATCGCCCCAATCTCGACTTTCGCGGCTTTGCCGGCACGATCGCGTCCGGCGCCATTGCGCAGGGCGACGAAGTCGTCGTCGCCAAATCCGGCAAGTCGTCGCATGTCAAACGCATCGTCGCTTACGGCGGGGATCTCCAACAGGCGGTGGCCGGCCAGGCCGTCACGCTCGTCCTCGACGACGAGGTCGAGGTCTCCAGAGGCAATATGCTGGTTTCACCGGCCACCCGGCCGCAGGTCGCCGATCAGTTCGCCGCCAACATCGTCTGGTTCGACGAGCATGCCCTGCTGCCGGGCCGCTCCTATATCCTGCGCACCGAAACCGACCAGACCAGCGCCACCGTTACCGATCTCAAATACCGCATCAACGTCAACGACTTCGCCCATGAGGCTGCCAAGTCGCTTGAAATGAACGAAGTCGGTATCTGCAACATCTCGACGCGGGCGCCGATCGCCTTCGACCCTTTTGCCGAGAACCGCACTACCGGCGCCTTCATCCTGATCGACCGGATCAGCAATGCGACGGTTGGCGCCGGCATGATCGTGCACTCGCTGCGCCGGGCCGAAAATATCCATTGGCAGTCGCTCGATGTCGGCAAGCGCGTGCGCGCCGACATGAAGAACCAGCGGCCGGCTGTGTTCTGGTTCACCGGGCTTTCGGGTTCCGGCAAGTCGACCATCGCCAACCTGTTCGAGAAGAAGTTGTTCGCCACCGGCCGCCACACCTATATCCTGGACGGCGACAATGTCCGTCACGGTCTCAACCGCGATCTCGGTTTTACCGACGCCGACCGCGTCGAGAACATCCGGCGCGTCGCCGAGGTGGCCAAGCTCATGGCTGACGCCGGTTTGATCGTCATCGTGTCCTTCATTTCGCCGTTCAGCGCCGAGCGGCGCATGGCGAGGGAGCTGATGGCCGACGGTGAGTTCATCGAGGTATTTGTCGACACACCTTTCGAGGAATGCGCCCGGCGTGATCCGAAGGGCCTCTATGCTCGCGCGCTGAATGGCGAGATCAAGAACTTCACCGGTGTCGATTCGCCTTATGAAGCGCCGGAGAAACCGGAAATCCATCTGAAGACGCTCGGCAAATCGGCTGAAGCGATGGTAGATACACTGGAACACTGGCTGAACGAGCGTGACATTGCCGAAGACCAATATGACAGCGGCGGCGGCATCTGACGACAGGCTGATGCTCGAGACCTTCGAACGGCTGGCCCTGGCGGCCGGGCGCGAGGTTATGCGCGTGTTCCACGCCGGCTGTGCGGTCGACCAGAAATCCGACGCCTCGCCGGTAACCGAGGCGGACCGCGAGAGCGAGAAGATCATTCTCGCCGGCCTGCGCAGCGCATTTCCCGACATTCCCTGTGTGGCCGAGGAGGAAGCAGCGGCTGGCGTCATGCCGGCCGAACTTGGCGATGCCTTCTTCCTCATCGATCCGCTCGACGGCACCAAGGAATTCGTCAACCGCCGCACCGATTTCACCGTCAACATCGCGCTTGTGCGCCATGGCGTGCCGGAAGTCGGCGTCGTCTTCGCGCCTTGCTCCGCCCGCTTCTTTTCCGGCTTGCCGGGCAGGGCGGAAGCTCTCGAAGTCGACGGCGATTACCAGATCGTCGCGCGCCGGCCGATCTCGGTGAGGACGGCGGCGGTACCGCTGGCCGTGGTTGCCAGCCGCTCCCACAACACGCCGGAAACCGAGGCCTATATTCGCGACCTCGGGGCCGCCGAGATCGTCTCGGTCGGATCGTCCCTGAAATTCTGCCTTCTCGCCAGCGCCGAGGCGGATGTCTATCCGCGTTTCGGCCGCACCATGGAATGGGACACCGCGGCCGGCGATGCGGTGCTGCGGGCTGCCGGCGGCACGACGCGCACGCTGGACGGAAAGCCTTTGGCCTATGGCAAGCGCAATCAAGCCGATGACGCGGATTTCGCCAATCCGCATTTCATCGCCAGCGGCAGGGCAGGGGCGAGCCCCGCCTGAGAACTGCCGATTAGCCGAGACTTGCAGCTTACTCGGCTGCGGCCTGCGCCGAGTTGGAGCCGATATAGTTGCGGATCGTCTCGATGATCCGGTCCTGGTCGGCTTCGCTGAGATAGGGGTGCATCGGCAGGCACAGGATTCGCTTTGGCAGGTCCTCCGAGACGGCAAGACCGGTTGGCGTGCGCGGGTAGTGGCGATAGGCGACCTGGTCGTGCAGCGGCTTGACGTAGTAGATGACCGACGGAATGCCCTTTTCACTCAGATGCGCCCTCAGGCCGTCGCGCTTGGGCGTCTCGATCGCGTATTGCGCCCAGGCCGAACGGCTGCCGTCCAGGTTGCGGGCGGCCGTGACGATATCGCCAAGCCCTTCGGCGTAGCGCTTTGCCACCGCCTGGCGGGCAACCATCTCGTCTTCCAGGATGGCGAGCTTTTCGATCAGGATCGCCGCCTGCAGCGTGTCGAGCCGCGAATTGATGCCGACGCGGATGTTGTCATATTGCGTCTCGCCCTTGCCGTGGAAGGCGAAGGAACGCAGCTTGTCGGCCAACGCATCGTCGTTGGTGAACATGGCGCCGCCGTCACCGTAGCAGCCAAGCGGCTTGGCCGGATAGAAGCTGGTCGAGCCGACATGGCCGAAGGCACCGCACATCTTGTCGCCAAGCGATCCGCCCATCGACTGGGCGGCGTCCTCGATCACCAACAGCCCTTCGCGGTTGGCGATCGCCATGATGGCATCGTAATCGGCGGCAAGGCCGAACAGGTCGACAGGGATGATCGCCTTCGGCTTCAGCCGATCTTCCTTCTTGATCATGGCGATGGCCGCCTCGAGGCTGGCGATATCGATATTGTAGGTTGCCGGATCGACATCGACGAAGACGGGCTCCGCCTTGGCCAGCGCCACCACTTCGGCGGTGGCGGCGAAAGTGAAGCTCGGCACGAACACCGCGTCACCCGGGCCGATGCCGGCGGCAAACAGCGGCAGCAGCAGCGCGTCGGTGCCGTTAGCGCAGGCCACGACATGCTTGGTGCCGACGTAGGCGGCAAGCTTGTTTTCGAATTCGGTGACCTGCGGCCCCAGTATATAGCGGCCCTCGTCGACGACACGGTCGATGGCGACCCTCAGCCGGTCGCGGATTCGTTCGCGCTGCGCGCCAAGATCGATGAACTGCATGTCGGCCTCAAAAACGGTTTAGCCAGGCGATTTAGCCAGATAACGGGCCGCTGGTACCAGAGTTGCGCCTGTCGAGAAAGCCGGGCAGGCGGAGCCGTAAATTTCGGAGTTGTCGCAGTCCGTTACCTGTATTCCCGGCCTATGTCAGCCAGATGCCGGGAATCCGGGCTTTGTCGGGCGCTATTGCGCCTTTATAGCCCCATGGTTCGATCCTGCGAAACATAAAGTGATCGACCGGTTCAATCTGAGCGGTGCTCAGGCGATCTCATGCCGCCAGGGCGGGTTGGCGCCAGCGCGCGACACGGTCACCGCCGCCGCCTTGGCGCCGAGCGCCAGCGCCTTACGGATGGCGTCCTGCGACAGTCCGGCGATTGCCGCCTTCGTCAGCAGGCCTTGTTCGTGCAGGGAGGCGAGGATGCCGGCGTTGAACGTGTCGCCCGCACCGACCGTGTCGACCACCTCGACCTTCTCCGGCATCACGGTGACGGCGTGGTCCTTGGTGTAGCCGACGGCGCCTTCGCTGCCATGGGTGACGACGATCAGCTTCGGGCCGCGGTCGAGCCAGTTGCGCACGACATCCTCGTGCGAACCCGCTTCGCCAAACCAGTTCAGGTCCTCGTCCGAGAGTTTCACGATGTCGGCCATCGCCATCATGGCGCGGATGCGCCGGAGATGCTTTGCCTTGTCCGGAATGAAGTTCGGCCGGATGTTGGGATCGAGCATCATGACGCGGCTCTCATGCTCGCGCTTCATGAACGCCTCATAGGCGCTGCCGGCGGGCTCCGAAATCAGGCTGATGGCGCCGAACAGCATGGCCTCGATCTCGCTGCCCAGCGTCGGCAGGTCGTCGATGGTCAGCATGCGCCCAGCGGTGTTCTCGTCGTAGAATGTGTAGGTCGCCTGGCCATTGTCCAGCCGCACGAAGGCAAGCGTGGTCGGGCGAGGGGAGGTGTGCGCATAGGTGGAACTAACCTTGCTCGCCCCCAGCGCGTCGCGGAACTGGCCGCCGAAAAGATCCGACGACAGGCCCGAAAAGAAGCCTGCCGGCGCGCCGAGGCGGCCAAGCGCGATCGCCGAATTGAACACGGCGCCGCCGACATAGGGCGCAAAGGCCGGCTCACCCTGCGTAGTGGTGCGCGGCAGCATGTCGATCAGGGCTTCGCCGCAGCAGAGGATCATGGCTTCCTGGTCTCCGGCGGATAGATCACGCCCTTGCGGATGATGATGTTGGCGTAAAGCCGCGGCTCGCTTGTAGCGACGATGGCATGCGCCGATTTGACCCGTGCATAGAAGTCGGCGCCGGCCAGCGCAACCACCTTGCGGCCCGGCGCGCGCCTGGCACAGATCGCCTCGATCTCGTGATGGACGGGGTCGGCAAGCGACGGATCGCCCTTCACGGAGGCGCGAAACAGCGCCTCAGCTACTGCGTCGTCGACCGGAAGGATACTGAGGATGGCATCGAGCACCGGGATGAGCGGATGGCCATCGGCCCGGATGAGGCGTCTTGCGTGCTCTTCGGCCGGATAATTTCCGTCGACAAGGGCGATCTCGTCGCCGTGGCCCATGGCGCGCAATGTCGACAAAAGGTCTGGACCGAGCAGCGCCGGGATCCCGATCAGCATTCAGGCGCTCCTGGAAATCGTCGTCGAGCCGATCAGGAAACGTTCGGAAAGCGGCAGGCTGGCGCCGCCGAGCGCGCGGGCATGGATGCCGACGGTTCCTTCGCGAACGGCGGGAAGTTTCAGGCCTTCGCCATCGATTGCCGCAACGGCGTCGACGACGGCATCGACCAGCCGGCGGCGCACCGCCTTCGGCATCCAGCCGTCGATCACCGCCGCCTCGAAATCGATGACAGAGGATGCAGCCACGATAGCATAGGCAAGCGCCCGCGCGGCGCTGGCGATCCAGTCGTCGAGCTCGCCGCCGATCTCGCCCCAGTCCTCGGGCGAGGTCCACAGATGCGAGGCCTCGACGCCACGATCATTGAGCGCCTTTTCCAGCATGGCGATCGAAGCCACGTCGATCAACTGGGTCGGCATTCCGTCCGGGCCCGGCACAGGCATGGAGCCGAGCGCGCCGGCGTTGCCGGTCGGGCCGCCGAACAGCCGGCCGTTGAGGACGATGCCGCCGCCGGCGAAGGCGCCGATGTAGAAATAGACGAAATCACGCGCTCCGCCCGCCTGGCCGAAAACGAGTTCGGCGCCGCAGGCCGAGGTGGCGTCGTTCTGCAGATAGACCGGAAAATCGCACTGCGCCTGGATGTCGGCCTTGATGTCGCGGTGGCGCCATTCGTCCATGACGTCGCGCGGCGCGCCGGCGGTGTCGGCCCAGTTCCAGAGTTCGAACGGCATGGCGATGCCGAGCCCGGCAATGCGCTTGTCCTGCTCGGGTTTCAATTCGCCGCGCATCTTCTTCATGCCTGATGTGACGAACTCGACCGTCTCGCGCGGCGCGGGATAGCGATAGGAGTGCTGTAGCATCGAGCGCACATGCCCAAGAAAATCGATCAGCACGAGTTCGGCGCTGCGGCGGCCGATCTTGAGGCCGATGAAGAAGGCACCTTCGGGATTGAGCGCCATGGGGATGGAGGGCTGGCCGATCTTGCCGCGCAACGGCGCCTGGCGGACGAGCAGGCCTTCTTCCTCGAGTTCGCGCATGATGACCGAAACCGTCTGCGCCGAAAGTCCGGTCATGCGGGCGATGTCGGACTTCGCCAGGCTGCCATGCTGCCGCACCAGCGAGAGCACCAGCCGCTCGTTGTGGTCGCGCATGCCGCTCTGGTTGGTGCCGCGGTGAATAAGGCTGTCATTCGCATCGGGCGAACCATGCCTCGCAGTGGCGGTCTCCACCCTGTTCCTCCCGTCGTTTCCCCGCGATGCTTTTGGGCTAGAATGAGCGAGCGGCGCAACCCTGTCAATAATAAATAAGAGTGATTTAATTATTGACAGGGGCCTCGGTCTGGTGTCTGTTTGAGACAGCGTCCACGCTGGGAGAAATTCGTTGGATGCGCTGTTGGTGCCGGTTGGCCGGCACCCGGATGGTTCCACTGGGAGGAAGATCGTGAACAATACAAAACTGTTGAAATCGACCGTGTTTGCCGCCGCGGCTCTTGGTCTGATGGCATTTGCGCCGGCTGCGTCGGCCGCTGGCGTCAGCGCCTGCCTGATCACCAAGACCGACACCAACCCCTTCTTCGTCAAGATGAAGGAAGGCGCCAGCGCGAAGGCCAAGGAAATCGGCGTTGATCTCAAGTCCTATGCCGGCAAGGCGGAGGGCGACAATGAAGGCCAGGTTGCGGCGATCGAATCCTGTATCGCCGACGGCGCCAAGGGCATTCTGATCACCGCCACCGACACAGCCGCAATCGTGCCGGCGGTGAAAAAGGCGCGTGATGCCGGGGTGCTGGTAATCGCGCTGGATACCCAGCTCGAGCCGGCCGACGCAGCCGACGCGACATTCGCAACCGACAATTTCAAGGCCGGCGAGCTTATCGGCTCCTGGGCAAAGGCCACTTTGGGCGACAAGGCGAAGGACGCCCATATCGCCTATATGGATCTGATCGCCAGCCAGCCATCGGTCGACGTGCAGCGCGACCAGGGTTTCATGAAGGGCTTCGGCATCGATCTCGGTGACCCCAAGAAAATTGGTGACGAGACCGATGCACGCAATGTCTGCCATGATCTGTCGAGCGGCAACGAGGATGGCGGTCACACCGCCATGGAGAACTGCCTGCAGAAGGATCCGGACATCAACGTCGTCTATACCATCAACGAACCGGCCGCGGCCGGCGCCTATCAGGCTTTGAAAGCGGTCGGCAAGGAGAAGGACGTGTTGATCGTTTCCGTCGATGGCGGCTGCCCCGGCGTCAAGAACGTTGCCGAGGGTGTGATCGGAGCCACCTCCCAGCAATATCCGCTGCTGATGGCTTCGCTCGGCATCGAGGCGATCAAGGCCTTCGCCGACAGCGGCAAGAAGCCCGAGCCGTCGCCCGGCCTGAATTTCTACAACACCGGCGTGACGCTGATCACCGACAAGCCTGCGGCCGGCATCGACTCCATTGATACCAAGGCAGGCCTCGCCAAGTGTTGGGGTTGATTTGACCTTCCGATCGGCTCAATCTTGAGACAACGATAAGAAGAATTGCGCGGGGCGGCCACGGCCGCCTCGCGCAAAAGGAGGGGAGGCCGTTTTGAGCGTTGAAACCACCAAGGCCAGCGGACCACAGGAGTTCGAGAAGACTTTGGCCGCGAGCGACACCAGCGTCGCTTCCTTCGATACCCATTCGCGCACGCCGCTGGAGAGCATCCAGCACCGGCTGCACAAAAGCCCGGCCATGGTGCCGCTGATCATCCTGCTCCTGTCGGTGATCCTGTTCGCCATCGTCGTCGGCGGGCGGTTCTTTTCGCCGTTCACGCTGACGCTCATCCTCCAGCAGGTGGCGATCACCGGCATGGTTGGCATTGCCCAGACTCTCGTCGTGCTGACCGCCGGCATCGACCTGTCCGTGGGCGCCATCATGGTGCTGAGTTCGGTCGTCATGGGTCAGTTCGCCATGCATTACGGCGTCCCAGCCCCGGTCGCGGTCGCCGTCGGGCTTCTTGTCGGAGCGGTGTGCGGCTTCATCAATGGCATCCTCATCGCCAGGGTGAAATTGCCGCCCTTCATTGTCACACTCGGCACCTGGTCGATCTATGCGGCCATCAACTTCATCTATTCGGGCAACGAGACCATCCGCAGCCAGGATCTCGAAACAAACGCACCGCTGCTGCAGTTCTTCGGCAATTCGTTCAAGATCGGCGGCGCCGTGTTTACCTATGGCGTGCTCTTGATGCTGATCATGGCGGCGATCGCCTGGTACGTGCTCAATCACACCGCCTGGGGACGGCATGTCTATGCGGTTGGTGACGACCCGGAAGCGGCCGAATTGTCGGGCGTTCGTGTCGACCGGATGTTGCTCGCTGTCTATACGCTGACGGGCATCATCTGCGCCATTGCCGGCTGGGCCCTGATTGGCCGTATCGGATCGGTTTCGCCGCAAGCAGGCCAGTTCGAGAACATCAACTCGATCACCGCCGTGGTGATCGGCGGCACATCTCTGTTCGGTGGACGCGGTTCCATTCTCGGGACCATTTTCGGCGCGCTCATCGTCGGTGTGTTTGCACTCGGTCTGAGGCTCTGGGGCACGGACCCGCAATGGACACAGTTGTCCGTCGGCGCCCTTATCATCGTGGCGGTTGGCATCGACCAGTGGATCAGGAAGATCTCGGCATGACCCAGGCTCAGGAACCCATTCTCACCGCGCGCGGGCTCGTCAAACGCTACGGCCGCGTCACCGCCTTGGACAATGCCGACTTCGACCTCTATCCGGGCGAAATTCTTGCGGTCATCGGCGACAACGGCGCCGGAAAATCGTCGCTGATCAAGGCGATTTCCGGCGCGGTCACGCCCGATGAAGGCGAAATCCGCCTCGATGGCAAACCTATTGCCTTCAAGTCGCCGATGGAGGCTCGCGAAGCAGGCATCGAAACCGTCTACCAGAATCTGGCGCTGTCGCCGGCACTGTCCATCGCAGACAACATGTTCCTCGGCCGTGAGATCCGCAAACCCGGCTTCCTGGGAGAATGGCTGCGCATGCTGGACCGTCCGGCGATGGAAAAGCGTGCCCGCGACAAGCTCACCGAGCTGGGTCTGATGACCATCCAGAACATCAGCCAGGCGGTGGAAACGCTGTCGGGCGGCCAGCGCCAGGGCGTGGCGGTGGCGCGCGCCGCCGCCTTCGGCTCGAAGATGGTGATCATGGACGAACCGACGGCAGCCCTTGGCGTCAAGGAAAGCCGCCGCGTGCTCGAACTGATCCTCGACGTCAAGAAGCGCGGCCTGCCGATCGTGCTGATCTCCCACAACATGCCGCATGTCTTCGAGGTGGCGGACCGCATCCACATCCATCGCCTCGGCCGTCGCCTCGCCGTCATCGATCCCAAGCAATACACGATGTCGGATGCCGTCGCTTTCATGACCGGCGCGAAGGCACCTCCAGAGGCCGCGCTGGCGGCCTGACTGTCAAATTGCCGCAGGGTAAGCCGGCGGCGGCGCATCTAAATCGATTGAATGTATGTTGCAATGCGGTAACATGGGCTGGGATGAATGGTGAAAGCCGGTATGATCGTGGCAACCGCACGAGAGGCAGCATGACGCGCGCGATGACATCCGAACCCCTTCCGCCACTGCTCGAAAATCCTGATCCGAAGACGCTCGCAAGGGAAGTCTTGATGGCCCTCAAATACAGGGTCGGCAAGGACACCACCGTCGCGACGCAATATGATTGGCTCACCGCCTCGATAAAGGTCGTGCGCGACCGCATCGTCGATCACTGGATGCAGGCCACCAAAGAGGCCTACGACCAGCAGGAAAAGCGTGTCTATTACCTGTCGCTGGAGTTCCTCATCGGCCGCCTGATGCGCGACGCCTTTTCCAATCTCGGCCTGATGGACAATATGCGCGAAGCGCTGTCGTCGCTCGGCGTCGACCTCGATCTCATCGCGGCGCTCGAACCCGATGCCGCGCTCGGCAATGGCGGCCTTGGCCGGCTCGCCGCCTGCTTCATGGAAAGCATGGCGACCGTCGACATTCCGGCGCACGGCTACGGCATCCGCTATGCCAATGGCATGTTCCGCCAGGAGATCCACGACGGCTGGCAGGTCGAACTGCCCGAGACCTGGCTCGATCACGGCAACCCCTGGGAATTCGAGCGCCGCGAACGCGCCTTCGAGGTCGGCTTCGGCGGCTCGGTGGAATCGATCACCTCGAAGGACGGACGGCTGGAGCGCCATGTCTGGAAGCCGACCGAACATGTCCTGGCGGTCGCCTACGACACGCCGGTCGTCGGCTGGCGGGCAAACCGTGTCAACACGCTGCGGCTCTGGTCGGGCATGCCGATCGACCCGATCCTGCTCAACAAGTTCAATGCCGGCGATCACATCGGCGCGCTGGCCGAAAGCAACAAGGCGGACGCGCTGTCGCGCGTGCTCTATCCGGCCGATTCCCACATGGCCGGGCAGGAGCTCAGGCTGCGCCAGGAATATTTCTTCTCCACCGCCTCGCTGCAGGACATCGTCCAGCGCCATCTCAGCCAGTATGGCGACCTGAAGTCGCTGCCCGACAAGGCGGCGATCCACTTGAACGACACCCATCCGGCAATCGCCGTTCCCGAGCTGATGCGGCTGTTGATGGACGTCCACGGCATGGACTTCGACCTTGCCTGGGACATCACCAAGCGCACCTTCGGCTACACCAACCACACGCTTCTTCCCGAGGCGCTGGAAAGCTGGTCGGTGCCGCTGTTCGAGCGGCTGTTGCCGCGCCACATGCAGATCGTCTACGCTATCAACGCGCAGGTTCTGCTCGAAGCCCGCGCGACCGACCAGTTCTCGGACGAGCAGATCAGCCGTATCTCGCTGATCCAGGAAAATGGCGACCGCCGCGTGCGTATGGGCAATCTTGCCTTTGTCGGCTCGCACTCGATCAACGGCGTCTCGGCGCTGCATACCGAGCTGATGAAGGAAACGGTGTTCGCCGATCTGCACAGGCTCTATCCCGATCGCATCAACAACAAGACCAACGGCATCACGCCGCGGCGCTGGCTGATCCAGTGCAATCCCGGGCTGACGTCGCTCGCCCGCGAGGCGATCGGCGACCGTTTTCTCGATGACATCGACGCCATCAAGGGGCTCGATGCCTTCGCCGACGATGCCGCCTTTCGTGACAAGTTCGCCGCCGTCAAGCGACAGAACAAGGCGCGGCTGGCCAATCTCGTCGCCGATCGGCTCGGCATCAAGGTCGACCCGTCGGCGCTGTTCGACATCCAGATCAAGCGCATCCACGAATACAAGCGCCAGCTCCTGAACATCCTCGAGGCGGTGGCGCTTTACGACCAGATCCGCTCGCATCCGGAGCGGGACTGGATGCCGCGCGTGAAATTCTTCGGCGGCAAGGCGGCGCCCAGCTATCACAACGCCAAGCTAATCATCAAACTCGCCAACGACGTCGCCAGGGTCATCAACCGCGATCCGGCCGTTCGCGGCCTGCTGAAAGTGGTGTTCGTGCCGAACTACAATGTCAGCCTGGCCGAAATCATGATGCCCGCCGCCGACCTGTCCGAGCAGATCTCGACCGCCGGCATGGAAGCGTCCGGTACCGGCAACATGAAGTTCGCGCTGAACGGCGCATTGACCATCGGCACGCTCGATGGTGCCAATGTCGAGATCAAGGAGTGCGTCGGCGACGACAACATCTTCATCTTCGGGCTCACCACCGCCGAAGTCGCCGAGCGGCGCAACAATGGCTACAATCCACGCGGCGTCATCGAAGCATCGCCGGAACTGGCGCAGGCCGTGGCCGCTGTCTCGTCGGGCGTCTTCTCGCCCGATGATCCCGACCGCTACCGCGACCTCATCAACGGCCTCTATGACAGCGACTGGTTCATGGTCGCCGCCGATTTCGACGCCTACGCCGCCACCCAGCGTGAGGTCGACGCCGTCTGGCGCAACAGCCCGGATTGGTATGCCAAGGCGATCCGCAACGTCGCGCGCGTCGGCTGGTTCTCGTCCGATCGCACGATCCGTCAATACGCGAAAGAAATCTGGAACGTGCCTGCCTGATGTGATTGCATGAGGCCACGAGCAATGTGGTCCCGGTGATGCGGGTTGAAAGTCGGTTCGCATCACCAGAAACAAAACACCTGGTGCCCTGGGAGGGACACTGCCTGATGAGGAAGCCGCGCGCGACCGCTGCGACAAGCGGGCCGGACGGACTGGCGCCAGCCAGCGATGTTGCGGCGATTGTTGCCGGCACGCACGGAGATCCGTTCGCTGTCCTCGGTGTCCATGAGGTCGGCAAAGGCCTGTTTGCCCGTTGCTTCGTTCCGAATGCTGAATTCGTCACCGCCTACACGCTGACCGGCATCGAGGCCGGCGAGCTGACCAGGCGGGACGATGCCGGTTTCTTCGAAGGCAAGCTGTCGATCAAGAAGCGCCAGCCGCTGCGCTACCGCGCGCGCAATGCCGGCGGCGACTGGTGGCTGACCGACCCCTATTCGTTCGGACCGGTGCTCGGCCCGATGGATGATTACTATATCGCTGAGGGTTCGCATCTCCGGCTGTTCGACAAGCTCGGCGCCCATGTCATCGAGCATGAGGGCGCCACCGGCGTGCATTTCGCCGTCTGGGCTCCAAATGCTCGGCGCGTCTCGGTGGTCGGCGATTTCAACGATTGGGACGGCCGCCGCCACTCGATGCGCGATCGCCGCGATACCGGGATATGGGAGGTGTTCATTCCCGATATCGGCGCTGGCCGGCCCTACAAATACGAGATCATCGGCCCCGACGGCGTCAGGCTGCCGCTGAAGGCCGATCCTTTCGCCTTCAAGTCCGAACTGCGTCCGGCCACCGCTTCGGTCGTCGCCGTGCCGCCCGCCCATCATTGGGGCGACGAGGCGCATCGCACGTTCTGGCGCAACGCCGATCCCCGGCGCGAGGCCATCTCCATCTACGAGGTCCACGCCGGCTCCTGGCAGCTTCGCGACGACGGCACGTTCCTGTCATGGGACGAACTGGCCGATCGGCTGATCCCCTATGCCGTCGAGACCGGCTTCACCCACATCGAGTTCCTGCCGATCTCCGAACATCCCTATGATCCGTCCTGGGGTTACCAGACGACAGGCCTCTACGCGCCATCGGCCCGCTTTGGCGACCCGGACGGCTTTGCCCGCTTTGTCGACGGCGCCCACCGTGCCGGCATCGGCGTCATCCTCGACTGGGTGCCGGCGCATTTCCCGGTCGACGAGCACGGTCTGGTCCATTTCGACGGCACCGCACTCTATGAGCATGCCGATCCGCGCAAGGGGTTTCACCCCGACTGGAACACCGCGATCTACAATTTCGGCCGCCGCGAGGTGGTGTCGTTCCTGGTCAACAACGCGCTGTTCTGGGCCGAAAAATACCATGTCGACGGGCTGCGCGTCGATGCGGTCGCCTCGATGCTCTACCTCGACTATTCACGCAAGCAGGGTGAGTGGATCCCCAACGAGAAGGGCGGCCGCGAGAACCTGGAAGCGGTCTCCTTCCTGCAGAAAATGAACAAGGAGGTCTACGGCCACCATCCAGGCGTCATGACCATCGCCGAGGAATCGACCTCATGGCCGAAGGTCTCGGCGCCCGTGCATGAAGGCGGGCTTGGCTTCGGCTTCAAGTGGAACATGGGCTTCATGCATGACACGCTGGAGTATTTCGCCAAGGAGCCGATCTTCCGCAAGCATCATCACAACGACCTGACCTTCGGCTTGACCTATGCCTTCTCGGAGAATTTCGTGCTGCCGCTCTCGCATGACGAGGTTGTGCACGGCAAAGGCACGCTGCTCGGCAAGATGGCCGGCGACGACTGGCAGAAATTCGCGACATTGCGTGCCTATTACGGCTTCATGTGGGGTTATCCCGGCAAGAAGCTGTTGTTCATGGGACAGGAATTCGCGCAGCGCCGCGAATGGAGCGAGGCGCGCGCTCTGGATTGGAACCTGCTCGATTTCCGGCCGCATCGCGGCGTCTGGCAAACGGTGCGCGATCTCAACTATCTCTACCGTTCGCGCCCGGCACTGCACGGCCGTGACTGCGAGCCGGAAGGCTTCTCCTGGCTGATCGTCGATGACAGCCAGAATTCGGTTTTTGCCTGGGTACGCAACGCGCCGGGCGGCAGCCCGGTGGCCGTCATCTCCAATTTCACGCCGGTGCCGCGCGACAATTATCGCGTGCCGTTGCCGAAGGCCGGCAAGTGGCGCGAGATCATCAACACCGACGCGTCCGAATATGGCGGCTCCGGCATGGGCAATGGCGGCCTGGTCGAGGCAAGGGCGGAGGGCCAAAGCATCTCGGCAACGATGCTCTTGCCGCCGCTGTCGACGATCATGCTTGAACTCGTAGTCGACTGAGCCCGTCAAGACTGGCAACAGGGCGAGACTGAGTAACTTGGGAGGGTAGAAATGGCAGACTTGAAACGGACCCAGCCGCTGGCGCGCGATGCCATGGCCTACGTATTGGCAGGCGGCCGCGGCAGCCGCCTCAAGGAACTGACCGACCGGCGCGCCAAGCCGGCCGTCTATTTCGGCGGCAAGACGCGCATCATCGATTTCGCGCTCTCCAATGCGCTCAATTCCGGCATCCGCCGCCTTGGCGTCGCCACCCAATACAAGGCGCATTCGCTGATCCGCCATTTGCAGCGCGGCTGGAACTTCCTGCGGCCCGAACGAAACGAAAGCTTCGACATCCTGCCGGCCAGCCAGCGCGTGTCGGAAACGCAGTGGTATGAAGGCACTGCCGACGCCGTCTACCAGAACATCGACATCATCGAGGCCTACGGCCCCGAATACATGGTCATCCTCGCCGGCGACCACATCTACAAGATGGACTATGAGCTGATGCTGCGCCAGCATGTCGACGCCGGCGCCGATGTCACCGTCGGCTGCCTTGAAGTGCCGCGCATGGAAGCGACCGGGTTCGGCGTCATGCATGTCGATGCCAAGGACAACATCATCGCCTTCGTCGAAAAGCCCGCCGACCCGCCCGGCATTCCCGACAAGCCCGAGTTTGCCCTGGCCTCGATGGGCATCTACGTGTTCAAGACCAAGTTCCTGATGGAACAACTGCGCCGCGACGCCGCCGAGCCCGGCTCGAGCCGCGACTTCGGCAAGGACATCATCCCCTATATCGTCCAGCACGGTAAGGCGATCGCCCACCGCTTCGCCAAGTCCTGCGTGCGCTCGACCGCCGAGAACGAGGCCTACTGGCGCGATGTCGGCACGGTGGATGCCTATTGGGAAGCCAATATCGATCTGACCGACGTGACGCCCGAACTCGACCTCTACGACCGCGACTGGCCGATCTGGACCTATGCCGAGTTGAAGCCGCCGGCAAAGTTCGTGCATGACGAGGACGGCCGCCGCGGCTCGGCCGTGTCCTCGCTGGTCTCGGGCGACTGCATCGTCTCCGGCGCCTCGCTGAAAAGAAGCCTGATCTTCACCGGCGCGCGCATCAATTCCTATTCGACGCTGGAGGAAGTCGTCATGCTGCCCGACGTTCATGTCGGCCGGAACGCAAAGTTGAAGCGCGTGGTCATCGACCATGGTGTTAGGATACCGGAAGGGCTGGTGGTGGGCGAAGACCCAGCTCTCGACGCCAAGCGTTTTCGGGTCTCGGAAAAAGGCATCTGCCTGGTCACGCAGGACATGATCGACAAGCTGAAGCTTTAGGAGCAATTCCGGGAAAAGTGTGAGACGGTTTTCCCGGGAAAAGCGCGCTTTCCCAAGGGAATTGCTTAGAAACAAAGAATTAGACAGGATCGGACCATAAACGCATGCAGGTTCTGTCGGTCACGCCAGAGATCTTCCCGCTGATCAAGACCGGCGGACTTGCCGACGTGACCGGGGCGCTTCCCATCGCGCTGGCGGCCAAGGGCGTGAGCATGCGCACGCTCATGCCGGGCTTTCCGAGCGTGATGGCCGCCTTCAAGAAAAAAAAGGCTGTCCTGCAATACCCCTTGCTGCAAGGCGGTAAGGCCTCCGTCCATTCCGTCCAGCTTGCCGGCCTCGACCTGTTCGTGCTCGACGCGCCGCATTTGTTCGATCGCCCCGGCGGCCCCTATGGCGATGCCAGCGGTGGCGACTGGCCGGACAATTGGCGGCGCTTCGCGGCATTGAGCCAGGTTGGCGGCGACATCGCTGGTGGCGCCATCTCCGGCTACCAACCCGATATCGTCCACGCCCATGACTGGCAGTCGGCGATGACGCTGGCCTATATGCGCTACGGCAAGGCGGTCGGCGTGCCGTCGATGATGACCGTCCACAACCTCGCCTTCCAGGGCCAGTTCGGCGCCGGCATCTTCGGCGAGCTTGGCTTGCCGGCGGCGGCTATGGCGCTCGATGGCGTCGAATATTATGGCGGCGTCGGCTTCCTCAAGGCCGGCCTGCAGGCCGCCTGGGCGATCACCACGGTCAGCCCGACCTATGCGCAGGAAATCCGCTCGCCGGAATTCGGCATGGGCCTCGATGGCCTGATCAACATGCGCTCCAGCGATCTCTATGGCATCGTCAACGGCATCGACATCGGCATCTGGGATCCGGAAACCGACAAGCATCTGGTGTCGAACTACACCGCCGGAACACTCGATGCGCGCGCGCCCAACCGGGCGGCGGTCGAGGCGCGCTTCAGTCTGGAGCCCGACGGCAGCCCGATCGTCTGCGTCGTCAGCCGCCTGACCTGGCAAAAGGGCATGGATATCTTGGCAACGGCGGTCGACGGCATCGTTACGACCGGGGCGCGCCTGGCCATACTGGGCTCGGGCGATGCCGGTCTCGAAGGTGCGCTGCTCGCCGCCGCCGCACGCCACCGTGGCCGTATCGGAGTCGTCGTCGGCTATGACGAGGCGCTGTCCCACATCATGCAGGGCGGTTGCGACGCCATCATCATTCCCTCGCGCTTCGAACCCTGCGGGCTGACGCAGCTTTACGGCCTGCGCTATGGCTGCGTGCCGGTGGTCGCCCGCACCGGCGGCCTGGCGGACACGGTCATCGATGCCAACGAGGCCGCCGTGTCGGCCGGCGTCGCCACCGGCTTCCAGTTCGCTCCCAACAATGGCGGCGCCTTGCTGCACGCCATGCGCCGTCTCGTCGATGCACATGCCGATCCGGCGATCTGGAAATCGCTGCAGCGCCAGGGCATGAAGGCCGATGTGTCGTGGGACAAGAGCGCGGAAAAATACATTGAACTCTATCGCTCGCTGCTTTCGAAAAGGGTTGCCTGAAGCATGATCCGTACCGTCCCCACCAAACCCTATCTAGACCAGAAGCCCGGCACGTCGGGCCTGCGCAAGAAGGTGCCCGTCTTCCAGCAGGAGCACTATGCCGAGAATTTCATCCAGTCGATCTTCGATGCGCTCGACGGGTTCAAGGACAAGACCCTGGTGATTGGCGGCGACGGCCGCTTCTACAACCGCGAGGTCATCCAGAAGGCCATCGCCATGGCAGCCGCCAACGGCTTCGGCAAGGTGATGGTCGGGCAGGGCGGTATCCTGTCGACGCCCGCCGCCTCGCATGTCATCCGCAAATACAAGACTTTCGGCGGCATCATCCTGTCGGCCAGCCACAATCCCGGCGGTCCGCACGAGGATTTCGGCATCAAGTACAATGCCGGCAATGGCGGCCCGGCGCCTGAAAAACTGACCGATGCGATCTTCGCCAAGACCAAGGCGATTTCGAGCTTCAAGACCGCCGATATCGACCCGATCGACATCGACACGATAGGCACGGTCAAGGCCGCCGGCATGACGGTCGAGATCATCGATCCGGTCGCCGACTATGCCGAACTGATGGAAAGCCTGTTCGACTTCGACGCGTTGCGCAAACTGTTCAAGTCGGGTTTCCGCATGCGCTTCGACGCCATGCATGCGGTGACCGGCCCCTACGCCAAGGAAATCCTTGAAAACCGGCTCGGCGCTCCGAACGGCACCTGCCGCAACTTCAAGCCGCTGCCCGATTTCGGCGGCCATCATCCGGACCCGAACCTGGTCCATGCCAAGCACCTCTATGACGAGATGATGGGCGCCGACGCACCGGATTTCGGTGCCGCTTCCGACGGCGACGGCGACCGCAATTTGATCATCGGCAAGGGCATTTTCGTCACCCCGTCGGATTCGGTGGCGATGCTCGCCGCCAATGCCCGCCTGGCGCCCGGATACAAGGACGGGCTCAAGGGCATCGCCCGCTCGATGCCGACCAGCGGTGCCGCCGACCGCGTCGCCGAAAAACTCGGCATCGGCATCTACGAGACGCCGACCGGCTGGAAGTTCTTCGGCAATCTGCTGGATGCCGGCATGGCGACGATCTGCGGCGAGGAGAGCGCAGGCACCGGCTCCAACCACGTCCGCGAAAAGGACGGCCTGTGGGCGGTGCTGTTGTGGCTCAACATCCTCGCCGCGCGCGGCGAAAGCTGCAAGCAGGTGGTCACCGAACACTGGGCGGCCTATGGGCGCAACTACTATTCGCGCCACGACTATGAGGAGGTCGAGAGCGATCGCGCCAATGCGCTGGTCGACGAACTCCGCGCCAAGCTCGGCTCGCTGCCCGGCACCAGCGTGCGCGGTCTGAAGATCGCCAATGCCGACGACTTCGCCTATCACGATCCGGTAGACGGCTCTACCAGCGAGCATCAGGGCATCAGGGTGCTGTTCGAAGGCGGCTCGCGCGTCGTCTTCCGGCTCTCCGGCACCGGGACCTCGGGCGCGACCTTGCGCGTCTATATCGAGCGCTACGAGCCGGACAAGGCGAGGCACGATCTCGACACGCAGGAAGCGCTCGCCGACCTGATCGCCGCGGCTGACGACATAGCCGGCATCAAGAGCCACACCGGCCGCAACAAGCCGAGCGTGATTACTTGAGGGTGGCGCTGCCCGTTTTCCTTCCTCCCCTGTGGGAGAAGGGGGAGCCTGCATGACCCAGCTCGGCGCCACCGTCGCCAGCGATGGCATCCGCTTCGCCGTCTGGTCGTCGTCGGCCCGTCGCCTCTGGGTGTCGATCTTTGATCGTGCCGGCTACCACGAGACCGACCGGCTTGAACTCCAGCGGGAATGCGAGGGTGTCCACGCACTCTTCGTGCCAGGCCTCGCCGCCGGCACGCGCTACGGCTTTCGCGCCGACGGCGATTATGCGCCCGAGCAAGGGAGGTGGTTCGACCCCGACAAGCTGTTGACCGATCCCTATGCCGTCGAAATCGACCGCCCCTATGCCTATCACTGGCGGCTTGCCGCGCGGCGCAACGAAGGTGCCGACACGGCATCATTGATGCCGAAAACCGTGGCACTCGCGCCGCCCAAGCCGATGCCGGCCCGGGCGCCTGTCTTTTCGCCCGGTGGCCTGATCTATGAACTGAACGTTCGCTCGTTCACCAAGCTGCATCCGGACATTCCGGAAGAGCAGCGCGGTACGATCGCGGCACTTGCTCATCCTGTCATCATCGAGCATCTCAAAAAGCTCGGCGTCTCCGCTATCGAACTGATGCCAGTGACGGCGTCGATCGACGAGCGGCATCTGCCGCCGCTGGGGTTGAGCAATGCCTGGGGCTATAATCCCGTCACCTTCATGACGCTCGACCCGCGCCTCGCGCCCGGCGGCCTGGCGGAATTGCGCGACGCGGTTGCGGTGCTGCGTGATGCGGGTATAGGCACCATCCTCGACCTCGTCTTCAATCATACGGGTGAAAGCGATCGGCTGGGGCCGACCCTGTCGCTGCGCGGCCTCGACAATCAAGCCTACTACCGGCACCAGCCGGATGGCAGGCTGGTCAATGACACCGGCACCGGCAACACGGTCGCCTGCGATCACCCGGTGGTGCGGGAAATGGTGCTCGACACGCTTCGCCATTTCGTCGGCCATGCCGGCGTCGATGGTTTCCGCTTCGATCTGGCGCCGGTGCTGGGCCGCGTCGACGGCGCATTCGATCCTGCCGCGCCGTTGCTCGAGGCGATCGCCGGCGATCCCGTCCTTGCCGATCGCGTGCTGGTCGCCGAACCCTGGGACATCGGTCCCGACGGCTATCAGCTCGGCAATTTCCGGCCGCCTTTCCTTGAATGGAACGATCGCTATCGCGACGACGCCAGACGCTTCTGGCGCGGCGATGCCGGCATGATCGGTGGGCTGGCGACGCGGCTTGCCGGCTCGTCCGATATTTTCGGCAAGGACGGCCAGCCGACCAGCCGCAGCGTCAATTTCATCGCCGCGCATGACGGCATGACGCTGGCCGATATCGTTGCCTATGAGCGCAAGCATAACGCGGCCAATGGCGAGCAGAACCGCGACGGCCACAACGACAATTTGTCGTGGAACAATAGCGCCGAGGGCGAGACGGACGACACGTCGATCGCCAGGGCGCGCTTCGACGACCAGTGCGCGCTGCTTGCGACGCTTTTCGCCTCGCGCGGAACGATAATGCTGACCGCTGGCGACGAATTCGGCCGCACACAGAAGGGCAACAACAACGCCTACGCGCAGGACAACGCGATCACCTGGCTCGACTGGGCAGGCCGCGACCAGGCGCTGGAGCGATACACCTCGGCGCTTGCAGTACTTCGCCGCGCCGTTTCTGCCTTGTCGGAGACGCATTTGCTGACGGGTGAGGTGGCCGAATCTTCAGGCATCCCCGACGTCGCCTGGCTGGCCGAAACCGGCGCGCCACTTGCCGAGGCGGACTGGAATGATCCCGCCCGGCATCGCCTCGTCATGCTGCTGGGCGATGCCGGGGGCGGCCGCCTTGCCGTCATGGTCAACGGCGATCGCCGCCAATGCGTCTTCACTCTGCCAGTACGGGAAGGGTTCCGATGGCAGCCAGCGATCGAAACGCAGCCGGTCGATCTTGCGCGGCCGTTGCCTGGTCGCAGCGTCAGTTTCATGACAGAGCATCGGATCGAAAAGTGGCAACCGCGCCGGGCCGGAGCGGCCCGCAGCGGGAAGGGTTCGTGATGGCCGACAACAATTCCGGGCAGGGCGCCGAATGGTGGCGCGGCTGCATTATCTATCAAGTCTATCCGCGCTCCTTCCAGGACACGACAGGCGACGGCAGCGGCGATCTCGGGGGCATCACGGCAAGGCTGGCGCACATCGCCTCGCTTGGCGTCGACGCCGTCTGGCTGTCACCCTTCTTCAAGTCGCCGATGGCCGATATGGGCTACGACGTCTCGGATTATCGTGCCGTCGATCCGATGTTCGGCACAATGGAGGATTTTGACGCGCTGGTCGCCGAGGCGCATCGGCTGGGTCTGAGGATCATCATCGACCAGGTGCTGTCGCATTCTTCCGACAAGCATGAATGGTTCATCGAAAGCCGTTCAAGCCGCGACAATCCCAAGGCCGACTGGTACGTCTGGGCCGATACGAAACCCGATGGCAACGCACCCAACAACTGGCTGTCCGTCTTCGGTGGCCCGGCCTGGGAATGGGACTCGACCCGCCGGCAATATTACATGCACAATTTCCTCGCCTCGCAGCCTGACCTGAATTTCCATAACCCGGAGGTCCAGGACGCGCTTCTGGACACCGTGCGGTTTTGGCTGGAGCGTGGGGTCGATGGTTTCCGGCTCGACACGGTCAATTACTATGTCCACGACCGCTGGCTGCGCAGCAATCCGCCTTTGGCGTCGAGCGTCGCCGGCACCAATGGCGAGACCAACACCTATCTTTACCAGGAGCATCTGTTCGACAAGACGCAACCGGAAAACCTTGCCTTCCTCAGGCGTTTCCGGGCGCTGCTGGACGAATATGAGGGCCGCGCCGCGGTCGGTGAGATCGGCGATGAAGGCCGTTCCTTGCAGACGCTCGCCGCCTACACCTCCGGCGGCGACATGCTGCAGATGTGCTACACGTTCGACTTGCTCGGTTCGCAGTTTTCAGCGGCGCATGTGCGCGGCTGCGTCGCTGCCTTTGAAAATGCGGTGGCCGATGGCTGGGTCTGCTGGGCGTTCTCCAACCATGACGTGGTGCGCCACGTCAGCCGCTGGACGCCGCCGGACGGCGACGCCGATGCGGTGGCCAGATTCTCGATCATACTGCTCTCCTGCCTGCGCGGCTCGATCTGCCTCTACCAGGGCGAGGAACTCGGCCTGGAGGAGGCCGAGCTTGCCTATGAGGATTTGCGCGATCCCGTCGGCATCCGTTTCTGGCCGGGTGTGAAGGGCAGGGATGGCTGCCGCACGCCGATGGTCTGGGAGGCTGGCGCCGACAATGCCGGCTTTTCCACCGGCAGGCCGTGGCTGCCGGTGCCGGCGAGCCATCGTGCCCGTGCGGTCGATGTGCAGAACGGCGAGGAGCAATCGGTGCTGTCAGCCTATCGCTCGGCGCTCGCCTTGCGCAAACGGCATCCGGCGCTGGTCCACGGTTCGATCCGCTTTCTCGACGCCGAGGGCGACGTGCTCGCCTTCATCCGCGAAGCAGGCGGGGAAAGACTGCTCTGCGTCTTCAATTTCGCCGGGGAGGCGACGGATTGGCCGCTGCCGCCGGACATTGGTGCGGTCGCCGCTGTCTTGGATGGCACTGCCGCAGTCGAGGCAGAAGCGCTCTCGCTGCCGTCTCTCGGTCGCTTCCTCGGTCGGCTCGACTGATTGGCGGTCTTGGGCCAGGCGATCCGCTTGGCCGCAAATGCCTTACTGAACGAGCACCGCGCGTCCGCAGATCGCGCCGGTGACACGCACGTCGGCCTGGCCGACTCCGACACCCAGCGCCGAAAGCACATTGTAAAGCAGGTCGTCGACCGGCGCCGTAACAGTGTTAAGCAGGGTCACCACCGCCGGCTTCACCGTTCCAAGCAGCGCGGTCAGATCGATGCCGAGACCAAGCGCATTGACCGAAAGCGACAGGTTGTTGACCAGCGACGTGGTCAGCGACTGCGAGATATTTCGCGTCGAAACGGTTTTGATCGTCTTGTTGGCGATGTCGGTCGCGTTGAACGTCAAGGTTTGCGGGCTGTTGTTGGTGATCGCGGTTGCGGCCGAACCCATCACCTTGATCAGCGGGATGTTGATCAGCAGGAGCTTGAAGCTCACATTCGCGATCTCGGCGTCGGTGAAGGTCTGTGGCTGGCTGAAATCGGCGAAGCCGGAGGGATTGTTGCTGTTGGCCAGGTTAAGCTGGGCAATACCGGGGTGTGCGGCAATGGAAACATTGATGCTGGACGGTCCTGTCGGACAAGTGATGTCGGTCAGCTTGGCTTCGGCATAGGCGACTTCGACATTGAGCGGCAGGTTGACGGCCAGCAGGCTGACGCCGCCGCCGAGACCTGGTGTGCCGACACCGACGGACGCCGTCAGTTTGATGCGCGTCTGCGCCGTTCGAACGACAGTACCGATGCCGCCGACCGCGAGCCATGGCGAGGATTGCGCCGGCTCGCCAATGGCGATGCTGAGCTTGGTGGAGAGCAATCCCGGGATGGTGGCGCCGAGATCGATGTCGGCCTGGTTGGTGCCGTTCGCGAGCACTGCGGCGGCGGTCAGCATCCCAATCGCGCTTGCGTCCACGCCAAGGCCGGACGGCTGTTGCCCGAGCCCCAGGCTGCCGACGGAACCAAGGTCGACAAGACTGCTGAGCGGGATCTTGACCGTGCTCGTCGACTTGGATGCAATGCTCTGCAGGGCGATCTTTGCCGTGTTGCCGAGACCGGGGACGTTGGCCATTGCGGTGGCGATCTGGCCCACCGTCGCCTTCGAGGCCAGGACGTTCGAATAGGTACCGCCGGTCACGTTCAATTGTGTGGCGAGGGCACTGATGAAGGAAAGCACGCTGACATCGGCCGAGATCAGCCCGTTATAGTCCATGACGCTGAGCGAGATGTTGCCGCCGAGAAGTCCGCTCAGAAGCGCGTTGAGGATGCCGCCATTGACGCCGAGCAGCCTCGACCCGACCGAGAATGTGGCCTGCGGCGTCATGCTGGCCGTGGCTTGGGTGCCGATCACCGGTGTGGGGATGAGCGAGCTCGCGAAATAGCGGGCGGGGATTTTCGCTAGCGTCACACGCACTGCATTGTAGGGGGTCACCCCCGCCTGGAAGCGCTGGGTGACAGTGGCGGTCGATGAGGCATATCGGCCTTGCGTGACCGTCACTACCGTCTTGCCGATGGCCGGGGCAATGGTCTGGCCGGAAGCTTGAACGACGACGCCGGGCATGCCGTTGTCGGTGAGCGTGGTGACGACTGCGGTGTTGACATTGTTGATGTTCGAGGCCGCGGTGATCGCCGCAAGGTCGACCATCGCCTGGGCTTCCCGGCGCTCGGTGTAGATCGAGGCCTCGTCGATCGCCACCGCCGCCAGCGCCAACGCGACCGGAGCGATCAGTGCCGTCATCACGGCGAAGTTCGCCTTGATGTCTCCCACCATCGACCGTGCAAGCCGGCCGATGCCCTTGCCCGCTCGCATCAGCATTTTCAGATCCCCCCGACCCTGATCGTCGACTGGCGTTTGATCGTGGTCCCGGGCATCGCTATGCCCGGGAAGAGATTCCAGATCGGCAGGTTGCGCGCATCGTACGAGACGGACACCACGAACTGGCTGCCGTCGGCCACGCTGTCATTGGCCTGGTAGGACAGTTTGCTGGCGTCCACGAAGGGGTAGCCGCCGGCATTGTTGGTGAGGAATGCGGCCACGAGTGTCTGGCGCTCGGTCTGGTTCAATCCGGCGATGGCCGTCCGGGCGGCGTCGGCCGCAATCTGCTGAATAGAGCTGGCAGCTCCGAAATAGATGCCGTATGCAACCATTCCGAGCAAGAGGAGGATGAACAGCGGTGACAACAGAGCGAACTCGACCGCTGAAGTTCCCGAAGTGTCCGCTCGGAACGCACGCCTTCGGACTTTGGAAATGAGGTTCTGAGCCATGGTGCCAGCATGCCAAAGTTCGCATGCAGAAAGCGAAAACCCTCGGTGCAATCAGGGAGTGCATGCGATTGAAAAAGGCGCTCTAAATTAGCCGTTGCTTCTTCGATCCTAGGGATTGACTTAGGGTCAATCAGTACTCGGTTGAAAAGAGCTTACCTCCTGTCTAGTCTCCTGCCACCAGCTGCCGGGGGGAACCGGCGGCGCGCTCGAAGGGGCCAGCCATCGGCTCCGGGGCGTCAACACTTAGAGGCGCGCCGACGGCAGCGCCGACAGGGAGAAACTTCATGCTGAAAAACATGCTGAAGGCGACGGTTTTCGCCACGACCATGGCAGTGACCGCCGGCGCTTTCTACACGCCGGCCTTCGCCGAAATTGTCTACAACCGAGGCACCGCTGCAGAATCAGAATCCGTCGACCCGCACAAGACCTCGACGGTTTACGAAGCCAATGTCCTGCGCGACCTGTTCCAGGGCCTCGTCATGCAGGACGAGAAGGCGAACCTCATTCCAGGCGCCGCCGAGAGCTGGACGGTATCGGACGACGGCACCGTCTACACCTTCAAGCTGCGCAAGGACGGCATGTGGTCGGACGGCAGCCCGGTGACGGCGGACGACTTCGTCTACGCGTTCCATCGGCTGGAAGACCCGGCGACGGGCGCCGAATACGCCTCGATGCTTTATCCGGTAAAGGGTGCGGAGGACGTCAACACCAAGAAGGGCAAGCCTGAGGACATGGGCGTCAAGGCGATCGACGCCAACACCCTGGAGGTGACGCTGAAGGCGCCGACGCCTTACTTCCTGGAGATGCTGACCCACCAGGCGACCTATCCGGTCAGCAAGGCCTCCATCGAAAAGCTCGGCGCCGATTGGATCAAGCCCGGCAATCTGGTCTCGAACGGCGCCTATACGCTGGCCGAATGGGTTCCCAACGACCACATGAAACTGGTCAAGAATCCGAAATTCTGGGACGCCGCGACCGTCAAGTTCGACGTGGTCAACTACATCCCGACCGAAGACCGCTCATCGGCGATGAAGCGCTTCGAGGCCGGCGAACTCGACAGCTATGACGACCTGCCGACCGAACAGCTCGCCGATCTCAAGACCAAGTTCGGCGACCAGATCCATGTCGGGCCATATCTCGGCACCTACTATTACGCGATCAAGACCGACAAGGCGCCTTGGAACAATCCCGAGCTGCGCAACGCCATCTCGATGGCGATCGACCGCGACTTCCTGGCCGAAAAAGTCTGGCAGAATTCGATGCTGCCTGGCTATTCGATGGTGCCTCCGGGCATCGAGGGCTATACGCCGGCAGTGGCCAAATATGCCGACATGCCGCAGATCGACCGCGAGGACGCAGCCAAGAAAATCCTCGAGAAGCTCGGCTACACGCCGGAACATCCGCTGAAGATGGAAATCCGCTACAACACCTCGGAGAACCACAAGAACACCGCGGTCGCCATCCAGGAACAGCTGAAGCCGCTCGGCGTCGACGTCACCTTGCTCAACACCGACACCAAGACCCACTATTCCTTCCTCGAGCAGAAGGGCGACTATGACGTGGCCCGTGCCGCCTGGATCGCCGACTACAAGGATCCCGAAACCTTCCTCGGCATCTCGCGCAAGGCGAGCGGCAACAACTACTCGAACTACGACAGCCCAGCCTACGAGGCGGCCATGGACAAGGCCGCGGCTGCTGGCGGCAAGCCCGAAGAGCGCATGAAGGAGCTCTCCGAGGCCGAGCGCATCCTGGTCGACGATGTCGGCCAGATTCCGCTTCTCTACTACAGCTACCACGACATCGTTTCCTCGAAGCTGCATGGCTTCGTCGACAACGTGATGGATGTGCATCCCTCGCGCTTCGTCAGCAAGGACTGATCCCTGGCGAGCACCGCCGCGCACTCGAGTGCGCGGCGGGGCTGGTTTGCCATCGCATCGGTCCGGAAAGCGGAATCGATTTTCGGGGAATCCGGTGCGAAGATTGAAGGCTGGAGCGCAATCGTCCGACTGGACGCGCGAGCTCCGGATCAAGCGGGGCACCGATGCTGCGATACGTATTCCGGCGGCTTTTGACCGCCATTCCGACGCTGTTCGTCATCGTGACGATGGCGTTTTTCCTGATGCGCGTCGCGCCGGGCGGCCCATTCAACCAAGAGCGCGGGCTGAGCCCCGAGATCAAGGCCAACCTTGAAGCCCAATTCGGCCTCAACGACCCGCTCTGGCTGCAATATGTCCACTATCTCGGCAATCTCCTGCGCGGCAATTTCGGCCCGAGCTACAACATGCCGGATTTCACCGTCACCGAACTGTTTGCCAAGGGCCTGCCCATTTCCATCCAGCTCGGCGCCTCGGCGCTGATCCTGGCGCTGCTGCTCGGCAGTGTGCTCGGCACCGTCGCCGCGCTCAACCAGAACAAGCTTGGCGATTACGCGGTGATTGCGCTGGCGACCGCCGGCAGCACCATCCCGACCTTCGTTATCGCGCCAGTGATCCAGCTTCTGTTCGGGCTGACCTGGAAGCTGTTGCCGATCGGCGGGTGGGGCGATGGCGCCTTCATCAACAAGATCGGCCCGGTGCTCACCCTCGCCTTGCCGCAGATCGCCATCGTTGCCCGCCTGATGCGCGGCTCGATGATCGAATCGCTGCGCTCCCACCATATCCGCACCGCACGTGCCCTCGGCCTCTCCGACTGGTCGGTGGTGGTCAAGCACGCGCTGCGCGGCGCCATCTTGCCGATCGTCTCGTTCACCGGCCCGGCGGCGGCGGCGCTGTTGACCGGTTCGGTCATCGTCGAGACGATCTTTTCCATTCCAGGCGTCGGCCGCTATTTCGTCGATGCCGCCCTCAACCGCGACTACACGCTGGTGATGGGAACGGTGGTGGTGATCGCCATCTTCACCATCGTCTTCAACCTGATCGTCGACGTCATGTACGCGGTCGTCGACCCGAGGGTGCGCTATGACTGATATCGCAGCCTCGGCCCCCGTCATCGTCGGCCGCTCGCTCTGGGGCGACGCCTGGGCGCGTCTCAAGGCCAATCGCGCCGCCATGTTCAGCCTTTATTACCTGGCCTTTGTCGCGATCATTAGCGTGTTCGGCCCTTGGTTCGTGCCGCACCAGTACACGACCATCTATGCCGACTATGTGCGCACGCCGCCGAGCTTCACGGCCTATCCCAAGGCCGATATGATCGAGACGGCCCTCGATGACGCGATCAAGCGCATGCGGGTCGACATCAAGGAATGGAAGCAGGAGGGCGAGCGCGTCACGGTCACCGTCACCTCGACGAAGCCGATCGACGATCGCAACATCCGCTACCTCGACCGGTCCGACACCTTCGACAACACCAAGATCGAGAGCAAGTCGCCCGACGGCCTCGAAGTGACGATGAGCACGTCGGTCAAGCAGCAGTATTTCCTGTTCGGCACCGACAACACCGGGCGCGATCTTCTCTCGCGCACACTGATGGCCGGGCGGATATCGCTAGCCATCGGCCTGCTTGCCGGTGTCGTGGCGGTGGTGATCGGGGTGATCTACGGGGCCACGGCCGGCTTCGCCGGCGGCAAGGTGGACGAAGTGATGATGCGCATCGTCGACGTGCTCTATTCCTTGCCGTTCATCTTCTTCGTCATCATGCTGGTGGTGTTCTTCGGCCGCAACTTCGTGCTGATGTTCCTGGCGGTCGGCGCGGTGCTGTGGCTCGACATGGCGCGCATCGTGCGTGGCCAGGCGCTGTCGATCCGTCGCCAGGAATATGTCCAGGCGGCCGAAGCCATGGGCGTCGGCCAGCGCGGCATCCTGCTGCGCCATGTCATCCCCAACCTGCTTGGCCCCGTTGTGATCTATATGACGCTGCTGGTGCCGCAGGTCATTATCCTGGAGAGCTTCCTGTCGTTCCTGGGGCTTGGCATCCAGGAGCCGATGACCAGCTGGGGCGTGCTGATCTCGGTCGGCGCCAAGAACATCGGCACGGCCAACTGGCTGCTCTTGTTTCCCGCCTTCTTCCTCGTCTCGACGCTGTTTGCCCTGAATTTCGTCGGCGACGGCCTGCGCGACGCGCTTGATCCAAGAGATCGATAGATGGGGACCGTTGACATGGCTGCTGCCGAAACCATCCTCAGCGTCAAGGACCTGCGCGTCCGTTTCCGCACGCTCGACGGCGCCGTCGAAGCGGTGAAGGGCATCAACATCCACGTCAATGCGGGCGAGACCGTTGCCGTGGTCGGCGAATCCGGCTCCGGCAAGAGCCAGACGATGATGGCGGCGATGAGCCTGCTGGCCTCCAACGGCGAAGCATCGGGCAGTGTCGATTATCGCGGCCGCAACCTCCTGGCACTGAGCAAGTCCGAGCTGAACAAGGTCCGCGGCCGCAAGATCAGCATGATCTTCCAGGAGCCGATGACCTCGCTCGATCCGCTTTATTCGATCGGCAACCAGCTGATCGAACCGATCCGCCGGCATCGCGGATTGAATGCCGCCGAGGCGCATGAGGAGGCGCTCAAGCTGCTGCGGCTGGTGCATATTCCGGATCCGGAGCGGCGGATGAAATCCTATCCGCACGAAATGTCCGGCGGCCAGCGCCAGCGCGTGATGATCGCCATGGCGCTCGCCAATGACCCCGACATCCTGATCGCCGACGAGCCGACGACGGCGCTCGACGTGACCATCCAGGCGCAGATCCTGATGCTTCTGGCCGAGCTGCAGCGCAAGCTCGGCATGGCGATCGTCTTCATCACCCACGATCTTGGCATCGTCCGGCGCTTCGCCGACCGGGTCTATGTCATGCGCCGGGGCGAGGTCGTCGAAGAGGGTGAGGCGGAAGCGATCTTCGTCGACCCGCAGCACGCCTATACCAAGATGCTGCTGGCGGCCGAGCCGACCGGAACCAAGGCGCCACCGCCCGCCAAGGCGCCCGTGGTGCTCGAAGGCAGGAATGTCGAAGTCACGTTCAGGATCGGCGGCGGCTTCCTCGCCGGCGAACCGTTGATGCTGCGCGCCGTCGACGACATTTCGATACGGCTGCAGCGCAACCAGACAATCGGCATTGTTGGCGAATCCGGCTCGGGAAAATCCACGCTCGGCCGCGCTTTGCTGCGGCTGTTGCCGAGCGACGGGCTCATTCGTTTCGGCGATCGCGACATTTCCACCGCCGACCGGCAGGCGATGCGGCCGCTGCGGCGCCAGATGCAACTGGTCTTCCAGGATCCGTTCGGCTCGCTGTCGCCGCGCATGACCGTCGGCCAGGTCATCACCGAAGGGCTGCTGGTGCATGAGCCTGATCTTTCGGGCAAGCAGCGCGACCAGCGCGCGGTCGAAGCCCTGCGCGAAGTCGGCCTCGATCCAAACGCGCGCAATCGCTACCCGCATGAATTCTCCGGTGGGCAACGGCAGCGCATCGCCATTGCCCGCGCCATGATCCTGAAACCCAAGATGGTCGTGCTCGACGAGCCGACCTCGGCGCTCGACCGCTCGGTGCAAAAACAAATCGTCGAACTGTTGCGCAAGCTGCAGGCCGACCACGAACTGTCCTACCTGTTCATCAGCCACGACCTTGCCGTTGTGCGCGCCATGGCCGACTACATCATCGTCATGAAGCAGGGCAAGATCGTCGAGGAAGGGCCGACCGAGGCGATCTTCAGCAATCCGCAGGCTGCCTATACCCAAACGCTGATGAATGCGGCAATCGATGTCACGCGGTTCCGGTTGAGCGCCTGAAACGTCGCTTCAGGTGAAGACAGTCGTCGGGGCGGCGCCTGTTTGCTCAGCTCGCCGACCTCTGGCACCTGTGCGCCCGCGCGGCGACAATGGCATCGTGCCGTTGCTTCAATTGGTCGATCCTCGCCGTCTCGCGGTTTGCGACCGCCGTCTTGACCCGCGAACCACCCAGCAGCCAGCGCGGCACGCTGGTGTTGGCGACCTTGCCGCGCGTGATCGCGATCTGCGAGATTTCGCGGGCGTTTTCGCCAAGTGCGCTGTTGAGTTCGGGGCAGCTCATTTTGTCGTATTTCGCCGCGTCCACCGTCCTGCCGATCGATGAGCAACCGGCCAAGAGGAAGCCGGCCACGAGAAGCAGTGCAATCAAAACAACCGGTGCCGGCTTTTCCTTTGAAATCAAATTCATGTCCGCATCCGGCTCGCCGTCTACCGGCCCCTCATACCATCGGCTACCTAGGGTCGATGCCCATTTCGTCAAAGTTTTGCGCCTGCTGTCGAGCACGCAGTCCGTGTTCACGCTGCTTTGGCGACGTATCCGGTTCCGGAGGCTCCACCGCCGAGCACTGCCTGGGCGACGTCGGTCTCGTTTTCATCGACATGGGCCGTCACCAGAACGATCCCCTCGGCGACGCTCCGATCATCCGGCACGACGGTGGTCGTAACGAACGTCCTGAGCAGTGCGCCGGCACCGCCGCCGCAGATCGCGCCGATCAACGCCGCTGCCGGCAGTCCGGCAGGCAGAGGATTGATGCCTAGGACTGCGACAGCGCCCAGGCAGGCCGCCGCCCCAGCGACGGCGCCAAGCAGGACCGAGGGTGTCTTCAAGACTCCGACTTCGTCATGGTAGGGCCCGATGACGGCAATCTGTACGCGGGGAACTCCGGCTGCCACCAAGGCGCCTGTGACCCTGGCTGCTTCGGCATGGGAATAAAAAAGTCTGCTAATTGTCGGCATGGTCACTCAGGGCGCGTTTTTGTCCAGCACCGTGTCGGCAACGAAGGATGCGGCGATCAGATCGTCGCCATCGATTTGGCCCTGGCCGTCCTCCATCACGGCCGCGACCCTTTGGAAGGTCTTCATTTCGTCCTCGGTGATCCGAGCCTCCTGCATCTTGGTCCTGAGGTCATGCACGCGTGTGCTTAAGGCATGGGATCTTGCGGTCTCACGATTCGACATGCTCTTCATTTCCGCTTTATTCGACTGTCTTCCCGCCCAATCAACCAAATTAGGATCGTGTACAACCGTTCCAAGTTGGGCTTCGGTCGGATGGGGTGCCGGACCTAGGTCTGATCGCAAAGGGCAATGGTCTTGCCGGGGACGCCGCGCGGAACAGCAGCTGTTTGCCGCCGTTGTCCGCTGCAAGATCGTGGGAGGAAGCTGATGGAAAAGAGTGTTGGCCAGGCGCGTTGGTTGCTCGCACCGGTCTTCGCCGCGGCCATCACCTTGATGGCTATCGGAATAGCCCTCGGCTGAGCACCCAGGAGAATCGGCCAAGAAGGAGAACCGGCCAAGGTTTTGCAATTGGCGCAGCCACGTCCCTTCCTGCGCCGATAGGGTTCGCTCGCCGCTCTCATGTGATGAGTGATGTGGCGAGCGAACCCTCGATTTCTGGTGGGCGCCGCAACCCGCGGTACATTGGGGGCAGCAAGTCGGATTCTGCAGGTTCAAAGTTGAATGACGGCTTTTGCGGCGTGGCGCCGCATGAGAGCCGTCGGTCGAGCTTGTGCGCGGGACGCCGCGGTAGGGCGTCTGGCTGGCCCGGCTCGATCGGCGAGCGGGGCCAGGCGGACGGTGATCAGTATCCGCCGTTGTCGATCACTACGGGGTGACGGTGATGGTGACGGTAGGTCGAGACGGAGCCCGTGACAATCACGGTGTCCCGACGATGATGCCGGCGGCCATGGTCGTAGAACGCAACTGTACCGTGGCGGCGATGATGCAGGCGCTGGCCGTACTCGTTGATGATCTTGACGTTGTTGTGGTGTCGATGGTGGGTCCTGATAACGACGTCGGCCTCGGCTGCCGAAGCCACTGCCGGCAATCCGATGCAAAGCGCCAAAGCGCACATGGCCATTGTTTTCATTGCAATTTCTCCATTGCCTTGATTAGCCCTTCCTTGGATAACCGCTGGTGGTCCGCTTTGGTTCCGGTTTCAGGGCTGGATGAGGACGGCAGGGTTGATGGACGGGCGTTCACATCGTCAATGGCCTGGACGAGGCTGCGTCTCGGCCATGATAGTCGGGAAACCCTGGTGTCCGCGCCGTCCGCGGCCAAAGCAGACGAAATGCGACAGAAGTGCTGCCATTGCCGCTTGCAGGAACGAGGCGTGGCGGCTATAAGCCCGCGGTCTGGTCACGGAGTGTAGCGCAGCCTGGTAGCGCACCTCGTTCGGGACGAGGGGGTCGCAGGTTCAAATCCTGCCACTCCGACCAGAAAAAACAACGTATTGGCGCATCCCGACTTTGGCGCCCTTGACGATACCCACCTGAAAACAAGGCAAGACGTATCACCTCAAACGCCACGCGTTTTAGGGGTAAACACGGCTTGAAGCCTATGGTAGCCACGACCCTCGATAATTTGTGTTCCCAGCCATTTGGAGTTTTCCAGTCTTGACCCCCAGGATCGTCGGCGAGGCCTTGCCCAACAGCTTCGAATTCGAAACCGCGGCGCTGATAAAGCCGTCCGGCTTCCGCGAATATGACGCGCGCTGGTGGTTTGGCCACCCCGGTTCGGCTGTGCCGCCGGAGCTCAACTTGATCGGTGTCCAGGCGCTCGGCATGGGGCTTGGCACGCTGATCCGCCGTCTCGGAGCCGGCCCCGACATCGTCACCGGGCATGATTTCCGTTCCTATTCGCTGTCGATCAAGCTGGCGCTGGTGTCCGGATTGATGGCCGCTGGCGCACGGGTGAGGGATATCGGCCTGGCGCTGTCGCCGATGGCCTATTTCGCCCAGTTCGCGCTGGAAACCCAATCGGTGGCCATGGTCACCGCCTCGCACAACGAAAATGGCTGGACCGGCGTCAAGATGGGAGCGGCGCGGCCACTGACCTTCGGACCCGAGGAGATGAGCGCGCTGAAGGCGATCGTGCAGGCCGGAGATTTCGACCTTGTCGGCGGTGGTTCCTATGATTTCATCCGCGATTTTCGCGCCACCTATCTCGACGACCTGACCAGGGACAAGCGTATCGCGCGAAAGCTGAAAGTGGTCGCCGCCTGCGGCAACGGCACCTCCGGCGCCTTTGCCCCGGAAGCGTTGCAGCGCATCGGCTGCGAGGTGATCCCGCTCGATACCGAACTCGACCACACCTTCCCGCGCTACAACCCCAATCCCGAAGACATGCAGATGCTGCATGCCATAAGGGACAAGGTTTTGGAGACCGGCGCCGATGTCGGGCTGGGTTTTGACGGCGACGGCGACCGCTGCGGCGTCGTCGACAATGAAGGCAACGAGATTTTTGCCGACAAGGTCGGCGTGATGCTCGCGCGCGACATCTCCGGCCAGCACCCGGGTTCGACCTTCGTGGTCGACGTCAAGTCGACCGGACTGTTCAACACCGACAGCGTGCTTAAGGCCAATGGCGCCGTCACCGACTACTGGAAGACCGGCCACTCCTACCTCAAGCGGCGTGTCGCCGAACTCGGCGCCGTCGCCGGCTTCGAGAAATCGGGACATTTCTTCTTCAACCCGCCGATCGGGCGCGGCTATGACGATGGGCTGGTCACGGCCATCGCCATCTGCCAGATGCTCGACCGCAACCCGGACAGCTCGATGGCCGACCTCTATCGTGCGCTGCCACTGACCTTCGGCACGCCGACCATGTCGCCGCACTGCGCGGACGACGTGAAGTATGGCGTGGTCGAGCGGGTGGTCTCCGACTTTCAGGCGATGATGCGCGACGGCGCCGCTTTCGCCGGCCAGAAGATATCGGCCCTGATCACCGTCAACGGCGTGCGTGTCGTCGCCGAGGATGGCACCTGGGGGCTGGTGCGGGCGTCTTCGAACAAGCCTGAGCTCGTCGTGGTCGTCGAAAGCCCGGTGTCGTCGCAGCGTCGCCGCCAGATGTTCGAGGCCGTCGACGCCGTGCTGCGCCGCAGCCCCGAAGTCGGTGCCTACAACCAGACTTTCTGAGGCTTAGCCGGCCTGATCTTGATCTTGGCGCGGGAGCGGTGAATCCTGGCGGAAATGTCGCCGAACTGATCGCTGTCGACATCCCGAACCGGTGCGTTGCCGGATTTCCAATCGGACAAACACGGGTTAAAGGCTTGAGTGCTGGGCAATCGCCAATCGCAGCCTTTTGAGTACGAGACCTGAATGGCCGATCGAATCGTCAGTTTTGTCATGAGCGGCGGTGTTGGCTCGCGGCTCTGGCCGCTGTCACGCGAGGACAATCCCAAGCAGTTCCATGACCTGTCGGGCGATGGCTCGATGCTGGCCAAGACCTTGCGCCGGCTGGCGGCAAGATCCGGCGGCGAAACGCCGATCTTCCTGATCGCGTCGGAGCGCCATGCGGAACGTGTTCATGCCGATCTTGCCGGCCTGGATCTCGCCGGCGGCGGTCCGCTGTTCGAGCCCACGGGGCGAAACACCGCTGCCGCCGTCGCGCTGGCGACGCTGCGCACTTTGTCCGAGTTCGGCGACAGCCTGGTCCTAGTGGTGCCGTCGGACCACGAAATATCGACGGTAAGGCAATTCTGGCAGAGCATAGAGGCGGGTGCCGAGGCGGCACGCGCAGGCCGACTTGTGGTGTTCGGCATAAAGCCGGCGCAACCCGAAACCGGCTATGGCTATATCGAGGTCGCGGCCGAAAGTGGCGGCATCTTCGACGTCTCACGCTTCGTCGAAAAGCCGGACCTTGCGACTGCGCAAGGCTATCTCAAAGCCGGAAATTTCTACTGGAACACCGGCATCTTCCTGTTTCGCGCCAGCGCGATGCGAGATGCATTCGCCGCCTTCCAGCCGGACGTCTGGCAGACGACAGAAGCGGCCTACAGGGCGGCGACATCGGATCTGTCCGGCCTCTATATGCCGCTGGAGCTCTACGCGGCCATCCCGTCCAATTCGATCGACTACGCCATCATGGAGCGGGCGAAGGACATCGCGATGGTGCCGGCCGATTTCCGGTGGAACGATCTTGGCTCCTGGCAATCGCTGCTCGATGTCGGCCCGTCCGACAGCAGGGGCAATGTCATTGTCGGCGATGTCGTCGCCATTGATTGCGAAAATTCGTACATCCGCGGCGACGGTCGCCTCTTGTCCGCCATCGGCATGAAGGACGTTGCCATCGTTTCGACCGCTGACGCCACTTTCGTCGCTCCTGTCAGCCACAGCCAGCACGTCAAGAAAGTCGTCGAGCAGTTGGAGAGGTCGGGCCGGCTCGAAACACGGTTTACGCCTGCCCATGATCGCGTCATTGAAAGCGGCGCCTGGCGGCGGCGCGTGCATCACTGGCTGTTTCAGGAAACCTTACCATTGTGGTCGACATCAGGTGTCGACGAGCGCCACGGCGGCTTCCACGAAGCGCTTGGCTTTGACGGCTCCCCGTTGATCAAGCCCAAACGCATGCGCACGCAGGCTCGCCAGGTCTATGCCTTCGCCGTCGCCAGCGCTCGCGGTTGGGATGGTCCTGCCGACCGGCTGATCGCACATGGCATCGACTTCATGGCAGGGAAGGGGCGCACCGACCGCGGCGGTTGGGTGCGCACGCTGAATGTCGACGGCTCCGTTGCCGATGCCACCGAGGATGCCTACGACCATTCCTGCGTTTTGCTGGCGCTGGCGCATGCACACATGTCGGGCAATCCGGATGCCCTTCGGCTCGGCGAGGAAACCTTCGCTTTTCTCGATGCCCATCTCGAGGACAGCCGCATGACCGGATTCCTCGAGACATCGGACGGGGAGGGCGAGCGGCGCTCCAACCCGCACATGCATCTGCTCGAGGCTTTCCTGGCTTGGCATCAGGCCACCGGAGAGCGTGCCCATCTGCGCCGTGCCGCACGCATCATCGACCTTTTCCGCAGTCATTTCTTCGATCCTGAAAGCTGGACGCTCGGCGAATATTTCGACGCCGAATGGAAGCCGGCCGCTGGTGACAAGGGGCTCTGGACCGAGCCTGGCCATCACTTCGAGTGGGCTTCGCTGCTGGTCGATTTTGCCGAGCGCAGCGGCCAGGCCGAATTGCGCGGCTTCGCCAGGAAACTCTACGCCTCGGCAATCGCCAGCGGTCTCAACCGCGCCACAGGCCTTGCCTATGGCGCGGTCTCGCGGCAAGGCCTGCCTCTCGACCTGGCGTCACGCAGTTGGCCGCAGGCTGAAGCGGTCAAGGCGGCAATTGCGCTGAATGGCTCAGGCGGTCCCGATCTCAAGCCGGAGATAGAGGCGCGCGTCGGCCGGCTGTTCCGCTGGCACATCGATCCGGCGCCGCTGGGGCTGTGGATCGACCGCATCGACGAGCGCGGCCGCTCCTTGGCATCCGACGTTCCAGCCAGCATTTTCTATCACCTGGTCTGCGCGCTGACGCAGTATCTGGACGGGACGGCGGAGAGAAGCTAGTTGACGACCGCCTCATCCCTTCACGCCCCCCTCTGTCCTGCCGGACAGAGGGGGGCGCTGTCCCGCCGACCTCTCAATAAGGCGCCGCCACGTCCCCCGTCTCGACATAGACCGATTTCAGCTGCGAGTAGAGTGCCAGCGCCGCCAGCGAATTTTCCCGCCCTATGCCGGACTGCTTGAAGCCGCCGAACGGGATTTCGACTGGCGTCAGATTGTAGGCATTGATCCAGCAGGTGCCCGCCTGCAGCTCGGAGATGACGCGGTGGGCGCGCGGCAGGTCGCGGGTGAACACGCCGGCGGCAAGGCCGAATTCGGTATCGTTGGCGCGGTCGATCACCTCGTCCTCGCCGTCGAACTTCAGCACGCTCATGACAGGTCCGAAAATCTCCTCCCGGGCGATGCGCATGGTGTCGGTGACGCCGGTGAACACGGTCGGCTCGACGAAGAAGCCGCCATCGAAACCTTGCAGCGAAGGCACGTTGCCGCCGCAAGCCAGCGTGGCGCCATCCTGCTTGCCGGTGCCGATATAGCCGACAACCTTCTCATGCTGCGCTTTCGAGACCAGCGGCCCCATCTGGGTCTCGGGATCGAGTGGATCGCCGATACGGATTTTCTTGGTCCGCTCGACCAGCCTTTCGACAAAGCGGTCGTGAATGCCGCTCTGCACGAAGACGCGCGTGCCGTTGGAGCAGATCTGGCCGGTGGAATAGAAATTGCCGAGCATGGCACCGCCAACGGCGTTTTCGATGTCGGCGTCGTCGAAGACGATCAGCGGCGACTTGCCGCCGAGCTCCATCGTCGCGTGCTTCATCTTGGAGCCGGCAAGCGCCAGCACCTTGCGGCCGGTCGGCACCGAGCCGGTCACCGAAACCTTGGCGACGACATCGTGGCCGACGAGGCCTGCGCCGACATCGCCATAACCCTGCACGACGTTGAACAGCCCGTCGGGCAGGCCGGCCTCGCTGTAGATCTCGGCCAGCGCCAGCGCCGACAGCGGTGTGTTTTCCGATGGCTTGAACACCATGGCATTGCCCATGGCGAGTGCGGGCGCGGACTTCCAGCCGGCGATCTGGATCGGATAATTCCAGGCGCCGATGCCGACGCAGACGCCGAGGGCCTCGCGCCGCGTATAGGCGAAGGGGCCGCCGAGGTCAACGGATTCGCCATTGTAGGCGGCGACCGCGCTGCCGAAATATTCAAGGCAATCGGCTGCTGAAGGCGCGTCCGCTACCAGCGTTTCCTGGATCGCCTTGCCGGTGTCGAGCGTCTCGATGCGGGCAAGGTCGGCGTTGCGGGCGCGCAAAATGTCGGCGGCGCGGCGCAGGATGCGGCCGCGCTCGACCGGCTTCAGCCGTGCCCAGGCGGGTTGTGCTGCCCGTGCGGCCTCGATGGCCAACTCAAGCACGTTAGGCGTCGCCGCGCGCAGCATGGCAATGGTCTCACCGGTGGCCGGATAGATGACCGGCAGTGGCGCGCCTTGCTCGTCGTCAACGTAGCGTCCGTTGACATAGTGCGATGCCGTGGGCTGGGCGCGCATGGGAAGTCTCCAAATTCTATTCGCCTGGGCCGGACGTTCACCGGATCATGCTCTATCTGTCCGACGCCTGCCAGCGCGGATTGATCCATGGTTCCTGGTTGGACGGCGCCAGCGGCGTGCGGCCAAGGATGTGGTCGGATGCCTTTTCGCCGGTCATGATCGACGGTGCATTGAGATTGCCGTTGGTGACGCGCGGGAAGATCGAGGAGTCCGCGACCCGCAATCCTTCGACGCCGATGACCCGACACTCCGGATCGACGACGCTCATCGCATCGTCGGCGCGTCCCATCTTGCAGGTGCCGCAGGGATGGTAGGCGCTTTCGGCGTGATCCCTGATGAAGACATCGAGATCGTCGTCCGACTGCACATGGCTTCCCGGCGAAATTTCCTGGCCGCGATAGGCATCGAATGCCTTCTGGCCGAAGATTTCGCGGGTCAGGCGGATGCAATGGCGGAACTCCGCCCAGTCGTCCGGATGCGACATGTAGTTGAAGCGGATCACTGGCTTCGATTTCGGATCCGGCGACCGCAGCGTCACCGAGCCGCGCGACTTCGAGCGCATCGGCCCGACATGCGCCTGGAAACCATGCGACTTGGCCGCCGCCTTGCCGTCATAGCGAACCGCCGCCGGGATAAAGTGGTACTGGATATCGGGATAGTCGATGCCGGCGCGCGAGCGCACGAAGGCGGCTGCCTCGAAATGGTTGGTGGCGCCGAGCCCAGACTTGAAGAACAGCCACTGCGCGCCGATGAGCGCCTTCGAGAACGGGTTCAGCACCGAATTAAGCGTGATCGGCTTGGTCGATTCCTGCTGGATGTAGAGCTCCATGTGATCCTGCAGATTGCGGCCGACGCCGGGCCTGTCGGCGAGCACGGCAATGCCGTTTTCGCGCAAATGCTCCGCCGGGCCGATGCCGGACAGCATCAGGATCTTGGGCGAATTGATCGACGAGGCGGCGACGATCACCTCGCGTCGCGCCTTAACGACCTGAATCTGTTTGTGAGCTTCGATCTCAACGCCGATGGCGCGTTGATTCTCGATGATCACCCGGCGGGCAAAGCCCTTGACCAGGCTAACGTTTTTGCGCCTGAGCGCCGGCCTCAGATAGGCTGATGCCGCCGACCAGCGGCGGCCGCCCTGGATGGTCTGCTCCATCGGCCCGAAGCCTTCCTGCTTCGATCCGTTGTAGTCGTCGGTCAATTCGAACCCGGCCTGGCGGCCCGCGTCGACGAAAGCGCCATAAAGTGGATTGCGCCGTGAGCCGCGCTGCACGTGCAGCGGCCCGCCGCGACCACGCCAGCCATCCTCGCCGCCATCAGAATCTTCCATGCGCTTGAAGTAGGGAAGGACGTCGGCAAAGCCCCAGCCGGCCGCTCCCTGTTCGGCCCAATGGTCGAAGTCACGGGCGTGGCCGCGCACATAGACCATGCCGTTGATCGAGGATGAACCGCCGATCACCTTGCCGCGCGGCGTCGCCAGCACGCGGCCACCCAGATGCGGCTCCGGCTCGCTGGCAAAGCCCCAGTCGTAGAGGCTCATGTTGAGCGGGATCGACAGCGCCGACGGCATCTGGATCAGCGGGCCGATATCCGAGCCGCCGAACTCGATGACGATCACAGAATGCTTGCCGTCCTCCGACAGCCTGTAGGCCATGGCCGAGCCGGCCGAGCCGGAGCCGATGATGACGAAATCCGCTTCAAGCATGGTTCATATGCGCCATAAAATCGGCGAGCGAGACGTTGCCGCCAGTTGCCACCACGAGCACGGTCTTGCCCCGCACATCCACCTTGCCGCCGAGCAACGCCGCCAGCGACGCAGCGCCCGACGGTTCGAGCACCAGCTTCATCCGCTCGAAGGCGATCCGCATGGCGCGCCGCACCGATTGATCGTCGACCGTGATGCCGCGCACGCCGGCGGTCTTGACCGCCGCGAAGGGCGCGTCGCCAGGCCGCCGCGACATCAATCCGTCGCAGATCGACTTCGGGCCGATCGGCATGGTCTCGATGCTGCCATGCGCCAGCGATGAACCCATGCCATTGAAACCTTCGGGCTCGACGCCGATGATCTCGGTTGCCGGCGACAGATAATGGAATGCGAGCGACACGCCGCCGATCAGTCCGCCTCCGCCGACCGAGCAGAACAACAGGTCGGCGCTGGCGTCCTTGGCCGAGAGCTGGTCGAGCGCCTCGAGGCCGGCGCCCGCCTGGCCGGCGACGATCTCCGGATCGTCGAACGGATGCAGCAGGGCCAGGCCTTCCGCCTCGGCGATCTCGCGCGCCTTGGCGGCGGCAACCTCTTCGCGCGCGCGCTCGCCATGATCGGTCAGCACGACGCGTGCGCCGTAGCCGGCCGTGGCGTCGCGCTTGGCGGCCGGCGCATCGATCGGCATGACGATGGTGACCGGAATGCCGAGCGCCTGGCCGGCGGCCGCCAGCCCTTGCGCGAAATTGCCGGAGGAATAGGCGACGACGCCCTTCTTCGCCTCGTCGGCGGAAAGCCGCTTCAGCCGCCAATAGGCGCCGCGTATCTTGAACGAGCCAGCCCATTGCAGCGATTCCGGCTTGATGAAGACGCGGGCCGCACCGGTCTCGCGGGCAAGGGCGGCCGATTCCAGCAGCGGCGTGATCTGCGTCGCCCTGGATGTGACCGCATAAGCCTGCTTGAGGTGGTCGAGGGAGGGGACAGGACTTGTCATCATTCGCCTCGTGGATACCTTTTGCTCTCCTCGAGATTGTCGAGGTTCATGTGGTTGCGCATGTAGCGCTCGGATGCCTTCTGCAGCGGCTGGAAATCCCAAGGGTAATAGGCGCCGTTGCGCAGCGCCGGATAGACGACCCAGCGCCTCGCCTGGCTTTCGCGCACGGCGGCGTCGAATTTGGTCATGTCCCAGCGCGCCCGGACCTTGTCCATGAAGGCCGACACCAACACCGCCTTGGCCGGTTCGTCGGCCAGATTGACCCGCTCCAGCGGATCGGCTTCGAGATCGAACAGCTGCGGCGGGTCGAGCTCGCAGTGGATGAACTTGTATCTGCCGTCGCGGATCGCCACCAGCGGCGCGTAGGAGCCTTCGGCGGCATATTCGATCAACACAGGGCCGCTGCGTTGCCCACCCTTGGTGAGCGGCAGCAGCGACTGGCCGTCGGTCCACGGCGCGATTGCATCGATGTCGATGCCGGCGAGGTCACAGAGCGTCGGCGTCACGTCGAGATTGGAGACCGGCGCCTCGATCAGCCCGGCCGGCACGCCTTTGCCGGCGATCATCAGCGGCACCCGCGCCGAGCCCTCGAAGAAGCTCATCTTGAACCACAGGCCGCGCTCGCCAAGCATGTCGCCATGGTCCGAGCAGAACAGGATGATGGTGTCGTCGAGCATGCGCGTGCGCTTGAGGACGTCCAGAACCACTCCGAGCTTGTCGTCGACATAGGAGATGTTGGCGAAATAACCGCGCCGCGAGCGACGCACCTGCTCGGGCGTGATCTCGAAGGACGGATAATCGCTGGCGAGGTACAGCCGCTGCGAATGCGTGTCCTGTTCGTCCTGCGCGATAAAACCCGTTTCCGGGTCGAGCGCCTGGCAATGCTCGTAGAGATCCCAATACTGCTTGCGCGCGACATAGGGGTCGTGAGGGTGCGACAGCGAAACGGTGAGGCACCAGGGCCGATGGTTCGCATCGTCCTGTTCGCGCGAAAGCTGGTAGAGCTTCTGCGTGGCCAGGAACACGACCTCATCGTCATATTCCATCTGGTTGGTGGTCTCGGCGACGCCGGCGCCGGTGACCGAACCCAGATTGTGATACCACCATTCGATGCGTTCGCCGGGTTTGCGGTAGTCCGGCGTCCAGCCGAAGTCAGCCGGATAGATGTCGGTGGTCAAGCGCTCCTCGAACCCATGCATCTGGTCCGGCCCGACGAAATGCATCTTGCCAGAGAGGCAGGTGTAATAGCCGGCGGCGCGCAGATGGTGGGCGAAGGTCGGGATCGATGAGGCGAATTCGGCCGCATTGTCATAGACTCCCGTGCGCGACGGCAACTGACCGCTCATGAACGAGGCACGGCCCGGCGCGCAGAGCGGCGAGGCGGTGTAATTGTTGGCAAAGCGTGCCGAGCGGGCAGCGAGCGCCCTGAGATGCGGCACGTGCAGGAAGTCCGCCGGCCCGTCCGGAAACAAGGTTCCGTTGAGCTGATCGACCATGACGATCAGGAAATTGGGTCGCTTCGCTGTCACTGCTTCCGCCGCTCGCCGAGTTTGATTTCGAGATAGTCTTCGACGAGCGCGATCGCGGTCGCGGCGTCGGGCACGCCCTCCTTCAACGCCCGCCTGATATAGAGCCCGTCGATCATCGCCGCGGTCGCCTCGGCGGCGCGGTCGGCCTCGGCCCTGGGCAGGATGCCGATAAGCCCGCTCATCAGGTTCGAGTGCAGCCGCCGCGCATAGACCCTGAGCAGGCGGCGCAGCGCGGACGACTTCTGTGCCTCGACGTAGAAGGCGAGCCATGCGGCGATGGTTTGCGGCTGGAACTGGATGTCGGAGAAGTTGACGGCCACCACCGCCGAAACGCGTTCACGCGGGGAAGCGGCGGATTGAAGAGCGCGCCGCATGTCGATGGTCAGTTCGGCCAGGATGTGCCGCATCGTCGCCAGCAGCAATTCGTCCTTGGCGCCGAAATAGTGATGGGCAAGCGCCGAGGACACGCCGGCCCGCCCGGCGATCTCGGACATAGTCACGTCGAGCGACCCGCGCTCGCCGATCGCCGAGATCGTCGCGTCGATGAGCGCCTTGCGACGCAGTGGCTCCATTCCGATTTTCGGCATGCTGTTCCCGGCTTTTGCGGGGCAGATTATTTTTTATTGACGCGTCAATCAACAAAAAATCGACGCTGGCGCGACCTGCACCAAGCGATTGTCTGGTTCCGGCCCTTCACGGGCGAGGCAAGAATGTTTATATTTGAACAATAAAGGCGACGTGAGCCGTAAGCCTGTGCCAGGCTGGCGCCAAGGATGGAGAACGCCATGACCGCATGCATCGTCGGATGGGCGCATTCGCGCTTTGGCAAGCTCGAAGGCGAAACGCTCGAAAACCTGATCGTCAAGGTGGCGACCGACGCACTCGACCATGCCGGCATCGGTCCGGACGAGGTCGACGAGATCGTGCTCGGTCACTTCAATGCCGGCTTTTCGGCGCAGGATTTCACCGCCAGCCTGGTGCTCCAGGCCGACGACCGGCTGCGCTTCAAGCCGGCGACACGCGTCGAGAACGCTTGCGCCACCGGGTCGGCGGCGGTCAGACAAGGCATCCGCGCCATCGACGCCAATGCTGCTCGCATTGTGCTAGTGGTCGGCGCCGAGCAGATGACGACGACGCCCGGCCCCGAAATCGGCAAGAACCTGTTGAAGGCCTCCTATCTGCCCGAGGACGGCGAGACGCCAGCCGGTTTCGCCGGCGTCTTCGGCAAGATCGCGCAAGCCTATTTCCAGCGCTATGGAGACCAGTCGGATGCGCTCGCCATGATCGCCGCCAAGAACCACAAGAACGGCGTCGACAATCCCTATGCGCAGATGCGCAAGGATTTCGGCTACGAGTTCTGCCGTCAGGAAAGCGAGAAGAACCCCTTTGTCGCCGGTCCCCTCAAGCGTACCGACTGTTCGCTGGTTTCGGACGGCGCCGCCGCACTTGTCCTTGCCGACACGGCAACGGCACTGAAGATGCGCCGTGCGGTTGCCTTCCGCGCGAACGAACATGTGCAGGACTTCCTGCCGATGTCGAAGCGCGATATCCTGTCGTTCGAAGGCTGCGAGCAGGCTTGGACCCGTGCATTGAAGAACGCCGGCGTCACGCTCGACGATCTCTCTTTCGTCGAGACGCATGACTGCTTCACCATTGCCGAGTTGATCGAGTATGAAGCGATGGGCCTCGCCAGGCCGGGCGAGGGCGCCAAGCTGGCGCTGGATGGCACAACGGCCAAGGACGGCCGACTGCCGGTCAACCCGTCCGGTGGATTGAAGGCTAAGGGCCACCCGATCGGCGCCACCGGTGTCTCCATGCACGTGCTGACCGCCATGCAGCTTGTCGGCGAGGCTGGCGGCATCCAGGTGCCCGGCGCGAAGCTCGGCGGCATCTTCAACATGGGCGGTGCGGCGGTCGCCAACTACGTTTCCATTCTCGACCGGATCAGATAAACCGCCCGCATCTACGGGAGGTGGCATGACAAATCCGGTTCTGATCGAAGTCTTGCGCGGCGCGATCGTCGAGAGCGTGCATCGCGGGGCTGTCGCTGTCTTCGATGCCGACGGCAAGCCGGTCCTGGAGATCGGCGACACCTCCAAACCGGTGTTTCCACGCTCCGCGGTCAAAGCAATCCAAGCCTTGCCGCTGGTCGAAAGCGGCGCAGCGGACGCCTACGGCTTCGGTGACCGCGAGCTGGCGCTCGCCTGTGCGTCCCATTCGGGCGAGCCGGCGCATGTCGAGCTGGCACGTTCGATGTTGGCCAGGGCCGGGCTGGATGGCTCAGCGCTCGAATGCGGCGCGCATTGGCCCTCGAACCACGACGCGGAGATTGCGCTCGCCCGCGCCGGCGGCTCGCCCAACGCACTGCACAACAACTGCTCCGGCAAGCACTCCGGCTTCCTCTGCACCTGCGTACACACAGGCATCGCGCATGGCGGCTACGTCAAGGCGGGACACGCTCTGCAGGAGATGGTGCGCGACGCCATGCAGGCCGTTACCGGCGCTGTGCACGGCGCGGATGAGCGGGCGACCGATGGCTGTTCGATCCCGACCTATGCCGTGCCGCTCAGGAGTTTCGCGCTCGGCTTTGCCCGCATGGCCACCGCACGCCGCTTTGGCCCAGAGCGGGCGAACGCCGCAAAGCGGCTGCTGTCGGCCTGCATGGCGGAACCCTTCTTCGTCGCCGGCACCGGCCGTGCCGATGTCGCTTTGATGGAAGCCGCGCCCGGACGGATTTTTGCAAAAGGCGGCGCCGAAGGTGTCCATTGTAGCGCGATACCCGAGCTTGGCCTCGGCATAGCGATCAAATGCGACGATGGTGCCGGCCGCGCCGGCGAGGCCATCGCTGCCGCCGTCCTTGCCAAGCTGCTGCATGCGGACGAGGCCCTGTCGGCGAAGCTGGCCGCATTGGCAAATGCCCCGATCGAAAGCCGGATCGGCGCCAAGGTCGGAGCGCTGAGGCCGACCGCAGCCCTCAATTGAGGATGGTTTTCAGCTGACGTGATTGCGCTCGACGGTCAGATGGGCATAGCCGGTATTGTCGGATGACGTCAGGTCGCCTGTCGCAGGATCGGCCCAACGCTGGCCAACGATGGCGCCCTTCAGCGCGCCGTCGATGACGTTATCGGAGATGATGGCCGTACCGGCGCCCTCGACCACACTGACGACGATGCCGGTTCCAGCCTTGCGGATGATGTTGCCGGTGGCAACGACATTACGCAGGTACGGCCCCCAGCCGATCTGCATGCCGTAGAGCGGTGCGTTCTCGATGACGTTGTTGGAAACGGTGGTGTCGGCCTCGACCCCGATGCCGACGCCGAACCCCGGCGCATCGGCGGGGTAGGGGCCGCTGGTCGACAGATTGCGCACGATGTTGCCCGAGCAGACACCCATGCGGCCGCCTTCGTTGAAGTTGACGATCGAGATGCCGTTGGCCGCGCCGTCGACGATGTTGTTGCTGATGACGGCGCCCTCGAAGGAGAATTCGGAATAGACGGCCGTTTCGCCCGAGCGCGAGCAGGTGTTGCCTGACACCTGCAGGTTGCTGGAACTGTTGGCGCGGATCGCCGAAAAAGCGCAGTCGGAGACGACATTTCCCGAGATGATGACATTTCCGGCCCGGAAGGCGTTGATGCCGTTGCCGTTCTGGCCGGTTCCGCCGCTGCGCGCGCCGATGCGTTCGACGCGGTTGCCGGTGACCATGGTGCCGTCTTCCGCCGCCTGCCAGCGGTGCAAGAGGATGCCGCCATTGGCACAGTCGGAGACGGTGTTGGCGGTGATCGACAGGCCGGCGGCTTCGACCGAATAGATGCCGGCATCGGCGGCGCCCGATATGTCCGAGCGTTCGATGCGGCCCGCGGCGTGTTCCAGCGCAAGCCCGTTCTTGCCACTGCCGGTTACCTGGCAATTGTCGACGACCAGATGCGCGACCCGGCGCAGATCGAGCAGTCCTTGCGCATAATCGCCCATCGAGCGGTTCGAACCATCGAAGACCAGCCCGCTCAGTTCGATATGGTCGGCCTGTTCGGCCATGAACAGATGGCCGTCGCCGCCATAGACGATCCGCGTTGCACCCGGCACGCCCGAAAGACGCACGCGGCTGGGCAGCGAAAGATTGGATACCACATAGGTGCCGGCCGGCAGGAACACCGGCATATCGCGGCTGTTTGCGTCGCGCAGCAGCTTGGCAAAGGCTTTGCTCTGGTCGTCGAAAGTGCCGGGCTGCACGCCGAGTTCGGTGGCATTGATCGAGCCGCGCATCGAGGCTTTCTCGATGCCGGCAAGGCTGGCGGCCGCCGCCTTGCCAAGCGAGAGGCCGATGACGGCAAAGCCGGCGGTCTGCGTCAGCAGCGTTCGTCTGTTCAACATCGGCACAGGTCCTGGTGTTCAACCCCGGCAGCGCAGGAATCGTGCCAGACCCTCTGTTCCTCTTGGCGAGGGTATCGGCCATGGCTTGTCGAACGGCCGGCCGGCGCCTAAGTTCACATAATGAGCAGAGCTTTTACACGCGAGGAAGATAGCGAAAACGCCATCGCCGGCGTCGGCGAGCGGCCTATCAGCACGCACCGCAATCTGGTGACGGAGCGTGGTTTGGCGCAGATCGAGGACAATCTGAGCGATTTGCGCGACATCTTGGCGAAAGCCGAACGAAAAGGCGACCGCGAGCGCATCGCGGTCGTGTCGCGCGACCTTCGCTACTGGAACGCGAGGCGTGAAAGTGCCGAATTGTCCGTGCCCGAGCCGGGCAGCGACCTCGTTCGCTTCGGCATGGGCGTCACGCTCGAGGGCGATGACGGCAGGAAAGTGCACTGGAAGATCGTCGGCGAGGATGAAGCAAACCCTTCGAAGGGTTCAATTTCGCATGTTTCGCCGATGGCCGTGGCTCTGTTCGGCAAGAAGGTCGGCGAGGTCGTCACGGTCAACGGCAAGGAATGGGAGATCGTCAAGCTCTCGGATGGCTAATCCTTGAGCTTGACAACATGATCGCGGAAGAACGCCACCGCTCCTGTTTCGTCAATTTCCCCGGATGCGACAGCCATGACGAATTCGTAAAGCGTGCCGTTGTCGGCTGCCAAGGCATGGCCGTTCACGATTAAAAATGCGCCAGCGGCCACGATGGCAGTCCGCTTATTGCCGTCAACAAAGGCATGGTTCCTGGCAATGCCGAAGACGTAGGCGGCTGCAAGATCCTCGACTGTTGGATCTCCGTAATTGGCCTTGTTCTCGGCGCGGGCAAGCGCCGATTCAAGAGCATTTTCATCTCTCAAACCTTGCACCCCGCCATGCCTGCGCAATTGCTCTGCATGCATCGCTTCGACCGCGCGCCGGGTCAGGAACTCCCAGCTCATTCGGCGAGCTTCTGAAGCGCGACCTTGTATTTGTCCATGACCTTGCGAGCAGCTTCCATCTGCCGCTCGAAACTGTCGTCCACCGGCTCAAGGGTAATGCCCTTGTCCGTTTCGATGATCTGAAGCTGATCACCTGTCTTCATATTCAGTCGGCCGAGCAGCTCCTTCGGCAGGATCACGCCTTCGGAATTGCCGATCTTGCGAATGATCGTATTCATGACGGATTATCCTGTTGCAATATCGATTATAACTCGATCGTCGCTTTGTTGCAACAGATATTATAACAAACCTGCTACGCCGACAGCAACCGATCCATTAACCGATCTGCCGCTTCCGGAATAACCGTGCCCGGCGGGAAGATCTCGGCAGCGCCAGCCCGCAGCACCGCCTCATAGTCCTGTGGCGGGATGACGCCGCCGGCCACGATCAGCATGTCGCCTTGGCCGAGCTTTTTCAGCGCGTCACGCAATTCGGGGATCAGTGTCAGGTGCCCGGCCGCCAGCGATGAGGCGCCGATAATATGGACGTCATGCTCGACCGCCAGTTTCGCGATCTCTTCCGGTGTCTGGAACATCGCGCCGACCGTGACGTCGAAGCCGAGATCGGCGAAGGCCGTGGCGATCACCTTCTGCCCGCGGTCGTGCCCGTCCTGTCCCATCTTGGCCACCAGGATGCGCGGTTTGCCGCCAAATTTCTTCTCGAAGGCATCGAGCTTGTCCTGCAGCCCGTCGACCACCGGATTGTCGCCAAGCGCCTTGCGATAGACGCCGGAAATGGTCTGCACCGTAGCAATGTGCCGGCCGAAGACTTTCTCAAGGGCAAACGAGATTTCGCCGACCGTGGCATTGGCGCGCGCGGCGCGGATGGCGAATTCCAGCAGGTTTTCATTGCCCTGCGCGGCACGGGTCAGCGCGTCGAGCGCGCTTTCGACGGCGGCGACGTCGCGTGTGCCCTTCAGCCGCTGCAGCTTCGATAATTGCCGGGCCCTGACCTCGGCATTGTCGATCTTGAGCACGTCGACCGCGATGTCGTTCTCCGGCCGATGCGCATTGACCCCGACCAGCATCTGCTCGCCGGAATCGATGCGTGCCTGCGTGCGCGCCGCCGCTTCCTCGATGCGCAGCTTCGGAATGCCCTGCTCGGTCGCCGCGGCTATGCCACCAAGCGTCTCGACCTCCTCGATATGGGTCAGCGCGCGCGCCGCCAGGTCGTGCGTCAGCCGTTCGAGGTAAGCCGACCCGCCCCACGGATCGATGATGCGGGTGGTGCCGGATTCCTTCTGCAGGATGAGCTGCGTGTTGCGGGCGATGCGCGCCGAATGGTCGGTCGGCAGCGCCATCGCCTCGTCGAAGGAGTTGGTGTGCAGCGACTGGGTGTGGCCCTGCGTGGCCGCCATCGCCTCGATCATGGTGCGGATGATGTTGTTGTAGGGGTCCTGCGCCGTCAGCGACCAGCCGGACGTCTGGCAATGGGTGCGCAGCGATAGCGAGCGCTCGTCCTTTGGCGCAAAATTCTTCTTCATCAGGGTCGCCCACAGCAGGCGCGCGGCCCTGAGCTTGGCGACTTCCATGAAGAAGTTCATGCCGATCGCCCAGAAGAAGGACAGGCGCGGCGCGAAGCGGTCGATATCGAGGCCCGCCGCAACACCGGCACGGGCATATTCGATGCCGTCAGCGATCGTATAGGCAAGCTCCAGGTCGGCCGTCGCACCCGCTTCCTGCATGTGGTAGCCGGAGATCGATATCGAATTGAACTTCGGCATGTTCTTCGACGTGTAGGAGAAGATGTCCGAAACGATCCGCATCGATGGTTTTGGCGGGTAGATGTAAGTGTTGCGGACCATGAACTCCTTCAGAATGTCGTTCTGAATGGTGCCCGCCAGATCCTTTTGCGCGACGCCCTGTTCTTCCGCGGCGACGATGTAAAGCGCCATGATCGGCAGCACCGCGCCATTCATCGTCATCGACACAGTCATCTCGCCGAGCGGAATCCCGTCGAAGAGTTGCCGCATGTCGAGCATGGAATCGATGGCGACGCCCGCCATGCCGACATCGCCGGCGACGCGCGGATGGTCGCTGTCATAGCCGCGATGGGTGGCGAGATCGAAGGCGACCGACAGGCCTTTCTGGCCGGCGGCCAGATTGCGCCGGTAGAAGGCGTTGGACTCCTCGGCCGTCGAGAAGCCGGCATATTGCCGGATCGTCCACGGCTGCTGGACATACATGGTCGGGTAGGGGCCCCGCACGAAGGGCGGCAGGCCCGGATAGGTATCGAGAAATGGCAGGCCCTTGAGGTCGGCCTGACTGTACAGATGCTTGACGGCGAGACCTTCCGGCGTCGTCCGCTGCCCCTTGACCTCGGCGGGTGCCCGCCGTGGCGGCGTCCAGCCGATCTGACTGAAATCCGGAATCAAGAAGCAACCCCGATGGATTGGTCGATGCGTACGGGAAACAGCGGTTCGCACAGGACGATGCCTTCGGTGAAGGCTGGCCGGTGCTGCGCGTCCAGCGTCTCGACCGGACGTTCGCCCTGCTGCGGATAGAGCGTGGTGCCGATCAGGGCTCGCTCGCCTGTCTTGAAGGCGGCGTCGCGCCGCGCGGCGGCAGCACGGACGCGGCGCTGGATGTGCCCGCCCTGAAGGCTGGACAGCACACCTCCTTCAGCCTCGATTGCCTGCAACTCCGCCCACGCCGCCTCGCAGAGATCGGTGGTCAAGGCTTCGACCGCGCCTGAACCAAAGGCAGGATCGGCGACATGATCGACATGGCTTTCATTGGCCATGATCAACTGCGCGTTGCGTGCGACGCGGCGGGCAAAAGCTGCCGGCAGGCCGTGCGCGATCGTATGCGGCAGGATGGAGATCGAATCGGCGCCCCCCGCGGCAGCGGCGAAGCAGCCGATCGTCGTGCGCAGTATGTTGGTTTCCGGGTCCAGCGCGGTCATCATGCGAAACGATGTCTCGGCATGGATGTTGGCCGTGGAATTGGGGATCGAGCAGGCCTCCTGCACCCGCGCCCACAACCTGCGCAGTGCCCGGACCTTGGCCATCGAGAGAAACTGGTCCTGGTCGACGCTGAGCGCGAAGCCGATATGGGGTGCTGCATAGACGAGCGGCTGCCGCGCCTTCTCGAACATTCTCAGATACGAGACCGCCGAAGCGAGCATGATGCCGAGCTCCTGCGCTTCCGTTGCGCCGGCATTATGAAAGACGCGTCCATCCGCCTCGAGCAGCACGCCCGGAACGCCCATCGAGAAGAAATGCGCCAGCGATTGCGGCATCGATTCCTGCAGCGCCTCGATCGACATGCGCAGCCGGCCGGTTCCGGCAAGGATTGCCGCCGGGTCGATGCCGAAAGACAAATTGAGCTTTGACGGATCGGAGCGGCGCTTGCTCAGGAACGCCACCAGCCAGTCGGCCATCGGGCGGCTCCAGGGATGGGTGTCGATTCGGATCTGGACGCGGTTGAGGGGCACGCCGTCCAGCACCGTCTCCAGTGCCTGCGCCGTCCTCGGCAGGCCGTAGCCGAATGCGTTCGGAGCCCCTTCGAAGACCAGCGACAGTCCGGTCGCGCCCTGTGCGATGTCTTCCTGGGCCTGGGCCTTAGCGCGATCGATATCGGGGTCGTCGACGCGCTGGCTGACGATCCAGGGCGATCGGGGATTGGTGCGCACGATCGACTCGGTTCCGGTCGCGCGGTCGTAGAGCGGCTCGATGCGGATGTTGTCGTCGGTGTGCGAGACCAGCTTTTCCTCGAAGGACGCACCGGCCAACGCCTTTTCCGCCAAGGCCAGCCATCGCTGGCGCTCGGCATCCGCTGGTTCTACATCCCTGGTCAAGGCTCCGGCGCCCATCCATTTTCCTCGCTTTACGTGGCCGCACCAGCCCGGGTCACTTCAGTCTACGGTCCCCGGTCGGTTATCGCAATGCAATGTGCTTCCAGGTCTCGAATTCGATCCCTTCAGATATAGGTTCGCCTGCGTGGACGAACCATGAACGATTGCCAAACACCAGCAAAATCCGCAAGTTCCAAAAATCCGATTTCGGCGATTGGTCCGATTTGGACGATTGGCCCGGACGTTTGGCCCGGACATTTGGCCCGGACATTTGGCATTGTCGCTGCGCGGCAGCCTGACTATACCTGCGGCTTGGCCATTGGCTTTAGACACACCCGTTTGCGGAGACCGGATACATGGCTGACGACACCAGTATTTTCATCGGCGCCAGCCGCAAGCTGGACGACAGCTATCAGCGTCCCGAGCAGTTGCTGCTGCAATATGGAAACCGCCACGGCTTGGTCACCGGCGCCACCGGTACCGGCAAGACCGTCACCTTGCAGATCTTGGCCGAAGGTTTTTCCAATGCCGGCGTGCCGGTATTCTGCGCCGACATCAAGGGCGACCTGTCCGGCATCGCCATGATCGGCTCGGCCCAGGATTTCCTGGTCAAGCGAGCCGAACAGGTCAAGCTCGACCCTTATGACTTCCAGGAATTTCCGGTCATCTTCTGGGATCTGTTCGGCGAGCAGGGGCATCCGATCCGCGCCACCGTCTCGGAAATGGGGCCGCTGCTTCTGTCGCGCCTGATGAACCTCACCGAGGCGCAGGAAGGCATCATGAACATCGCCTTCCGCCTGGCCGACGAGGAAGGCCTGCTGCTGCTCGACATGAAGGACCTGCAGGCGCTGCTCGCCAACATCGCCGAGCGCGCCGACGAGATCGGATCGCGCTACGGCAATGTGACGAAGCCTTCCGTGGGGGCCATCCAGCGCACGCTGCTGGTGCTGGAGCAGCAAGGGGCGGCAAACTTCTTCGGTGAGCCGGCCTTGCGGATCTCCGACATCATGCGCACCACCCGCGACGGGCGCGGCGCCATCAGCGTGCTTGCCGCCGATAAGCTGATGATGAACCCGCGGCTCTACGCCACCTTCCTGTTGTGGCTGATGTCGGAACTGTTCGAGGTGCTGCCCGAAGTCGGCGACCCCGACAAGCCGAAGCTGGTGTTCTTCTTCGACGAGGCGCACCTGCTGTTCGACGAAGCGCCGAAGGTGCTGATCGACCGCGTCGAACAGGTTGTCCGCTTGATCCGCTCCAAAGGTGTCGGTGTCTATTTCGTCACGCAGAACCCCCTGGATATTCCGGAGAAGGTCCTGGCCCAGCTCGGTAATCGGGTCCAGCACGCGCTGCGCGCCTATACGCCGCGTGAGCAGCAGGCGGTGAGGACGGCGGCCGAGACGTTCCGGCCGAACCCCGATTTCGACTGCGCCACAACCATCACCCAACTCGCCACCGGCGAGGCGCTGGTCTCGACGCTGGAGGCCAAGGGCGTGCCGTCCATGGTGCAACGCACTTTGATTCGCCCACCCTCGTCGCGGCTTGGGCCCATAACCCCGGCCGAGCGGCAAAAGCTGATCGCTGAAAGCCCGGTCGTCGGTCAGTATGATGAGGTCATCGATCGCGAATCGGCTTTCGAGATGCTGCAGAAGAAAGCCAAGGAGGCGCAGGACGCCGAACAGCAGGCGCAGCAGGCTGGCACAGGCGGCTCGCGCTGGACTATCCCGGGCTTCGGCAATGACGATCCGCCGCAATCCGGCGGCAGGCGGGCACCCGCGCCGCGCCCCTCCAACCGCCAGACCGTGGCCGAGGCCGCGATTAAGTCGGTCGTGCGTTCGGTCGGCTCATCTGTCGGACGCGCGATCGTGCGCGGGATCTTGGGGAGCCTGTCGAGGGGACGCTGAACTTCCGGCCGGGGAGGGCGCCAAGGCCCTACTGCGTACAGCGCCGCGCGTCCGCTGGACACATGGCGCCGTAGCCCTCCATAGATGTTGTCGACTCAGAAAATCGAATCCGTGATCGCCTTGACCGGCCCGAGCAGTACCGATCCGTCCGGCACGCCGGCGTCGATCGGAATGGCCTTGTGGTTTGCCGTCGCCGCCGCAACCATCGGCTGCCTGGCATCGCTGGTCACGATGACCGGTGACTTCGACGGCACGCGGTCGTAGAGATCGATGATGTCCTGGTTCATCAAGCGCACGCAGCCCGACGAAACCGACTTGCCGATCGAGCGCCACTCCGGCGAGCCGTGCAAGCGGTAGAGCGTGTCCACATTGCCCTGGAAGAGATAGAGCGCGCGCGCGCCGAGCGGGTTTTTCAGCCCGCCGGGCATGCCGCCATTGTCGGCGCTGTACTGTTTCAATTCAGGCTGCCGGGCGATCATTTCGTCCGGCGGTGTCCATTTCGGCCATTTCTGCTTCCACTGGACGACGGCGTCGCCCGACCATTCGAAGCCGGCACGGCCGAGACCGACGCCATAGCGGATGGCCTGGCCGCCCGGACGGACCAGATAGAGGAAATGGCCTGTCGTATCGACGACGATGGTTCCCGGCTTCTGTCCGGTCGGGTCGGGAACGATCTGGCGCAGGAACTGCGGATCGATCCTGTCGACGGGGATGGCCGGCAGATCGAAGCCGCCATCGCTGACGGCCGCATACATCGAGGCATAATCGGCAAGCGGCGGCTCGACATAGGTGGGCGGCGGCGGTTCCACCGGGCCTGGCCCGGTGGTGGCGCATGCGGAAACCGCGATCGAGGCGGCGCCCAGGGCGGCGGCGTTGAGGAAGCCGCGACGGCTCAGGCGAAAGTATTCGATTTCGGTTATGGACATAGTTGCCTTCTTTAGGACTCAAATTCCAACAAAGCGTGAATACACCGACCGCTGTTGCGGGTGCCTGACAACACCTGGCGCGATAGGCGGTTCCGAATCTGGCCCGAACGTGGACAAACAAAGGCGAAGCTGTGACCGCGTCGTCACTGTGGCGCCATGGCCACAGCCTGTGGCCGGCAACAGCCTGTTGCCTAGCCGCCGGATACCAGGGCTTCGAGGCTCGGCAGGATCAAGGCCGGCGGAAAGTCCCGGTATTCCTCGGGCTGGTTGGAACGGTTGATCCACACCGTGCGGAAGCCGAATTTGGTGGCGCCTGCGATGTCCCAGCGATTGGAGGACTGGAAGGAAACCGCGCCGGGATAGAGGCGCCAGCCGGTGGCGACCATGTCGTAGACCGCCGGATCGGTCTTGAAGCGCCGCACCGCATCTACGGAATAGACATCGTCCAGAACCTGGTCGAGCGCGGCGGACTTGACCGCGGCCTGCAGCATTTCGGGCGAGCCGTTGGAGAGGATCGCCAGCCGGGCGCCCGAAGCCTTGAGCGCTTTCAGCACCGCCGGTACTTCGGGATAGCAATCCAGCCGCCAGTAGGCTTCCAGCAGGTTCGCCTTGAGCCCTGGATCGGCCGAGGGCACTTTGCGCAGGGCGAAATCGAGCGCCTGCTCGGTCAACTGCCAGAAATCGGCATAGGCGCCCATCAATGTTCGCACCCAGGAATATTCGAGCTGCTTGGCGCGCCAGATTTCGGACAGCAACTGGCCGTCCGGCCCGATCTGGTCGGCATGGCGGCGCACCGCGGCATGCACGTCGAACAGCGTGCCGTAGGCGTCGAAAACATAGGCCGCGTATTGCATGGAACAGTTTTGGGGCGAGGCGGGGCAAGGTGCAAGTCCCGATTGCATCGCCCCTGCCGCTGGCCTCAACAAAACTCCCCCATGCCGGTTGACGGCGCCGGCCAAAGCATCATCCAATGCTACAATGCGATTGATCGGAACGGGAAAAACGCGATGACATTGGCGGCCGCAGCGCAATCCGCGACATGGACTTTCGTCGATGGCGACTGGTACGAGGGCAACGTCGCCATCCTGGGGCCGCGCAGCCACGCCATGTGGCTTGGCACCAGCGTGTTCGACGGCGGCCGCTGGTTCGAAGGCGTGGCGCCCGACCTCGACCTTCATGCCAAGAGAGTGAACGCCTCGGCGATCGCGCTCGGCCTCAAGCCGAACATGACGCCGGAGCAGATCGTCGGGTTGACCTGGGACGGCTTGAAGAAATTCGACGGCAAGACGGCTGTCTACATCAGGCCGATGTACTGGGCCGAGCATGGCGGCTACATGGGCGTGCCGGCCGATCCTGCCTCGACCCGTTTCTGCCTTTGCCTCTACGAATCGCCGATGATCCCGCCGTCCGGTTTTTCGGTGACCGTGTCGCCGTTCCGGCGCCCGACCATCGAAACCATGCCGACCAATGCCAAGGCCGGTTGCCTTTACCCCAACAATGGCCGTGCCATTCTCGAGGCCAAGATGCGCGGCTTCGACAACGCGATGGTGCTCGATATGCTGGGCAACGTCGCCGAGACGGGCACCTCGAATATCTTCCTGGTCAAGGACGGTCATGTCTTTACACCGGCGCCGAACGGCACCTTCCTGTCCGGCATCACTCGCTCGCGCACGATAAATTTGCTTGGCGAGTATGGCTTCAAAACCACCGAAAAGACGTTGTGCGTGCGCGATTTCCTGGAGGCGGACGAGATCTTCTCCACCGGAAACCATTCTAAGGTGGTGCCGATCACCCGCATCGAGGACCGCGACCTGCAACCCGGGCCGGTGGCCAAGAAGGCGCGCGAGCTCTATTGGGACTGGGCGCATTCGGCGACAACCGGCTGAGGCGCCGGTCCGGTCGTTTTGTCGCTGCCCGGTTCGCCGCGGGAAAACCGTGTGACAGTTTTCCGGAACCCGCCTAGAAAGGGAACTGGCGCTTCATTCCGGAGTTGTTCCAGCTCAACCCAGACCTATCTTACTCCGGTACGGACACCGGATTTTTCCACGAGGGAGTACCATCCATGGCTTTCGAATTGCCCGCTCTGCCCTATGACTACGAGGCCTTGCAGCCTTACATGTCGAAGGAGACGCTGGAATATCATCACGACAAGCACCACAAGGCCTACGTCGATAACGGCAACAAGCTGGCCGCCGAGGCCGGCTTGGGCGATCTGTCGGTCGAAGAGGTGGTCAAGCAGTCGTTCGGCAAGAATGCCGGTCTCTTCAACAATGCCGCGCAACACTACAACCACATCCATTTCTGGAAGTGGATGAAGAAGGGCGGCGGCGGCAACAAGCTGCCCGGCGCACTGCAGAAGGCGGTCGACAGCGACCTCGGCGGTTACGACAAGTTCAAGGCCGACTTCATCGCCGCCGGCACGACGCAGTTCGGTTCGGGCTGGGCCTGGGTCTCGGTCAAGGACGGCAAGCTGGCGATCTCGAAGACCCCGAACGGTGAAAATCCGCTCGTCCACGGCGCATCGCCGATCCTCGGCGTCGACGTCTGGGAACATTCCTATTACATCGACTATCGCAACGCCCGGCCGAAATATCTCGAGGCGTTCGTCGACAGCCTCATCAACTGGGACCACGTCCTGGAGATGTACGAAAAGGCGAAGTGATCTATCGTCAGAGAAGCCCCGGCACCCCGGGGCTTTTCTTTTTCTGCGCCGAAATCCAACAGCAAAAATCATCCAGGCGAAGGGGAATATTCCACCCGTCGCATCCGTTAACGCTTCGTCCCGAAACGCCTTCATCATGGAGCCAAATGAATGAGAAAGCTTGTCATCGCCATCTCAATGCTCGCCTTCGCCGGTTCGGCCGCCTTTGCCGATCCGATCCTCGACCGGCAGGCCCTGATGAAGGAGCGCGGAAAGATCGTCGGCGGCTTGGCGAAAGTGGCCAAGGGCGACGAGCCCTTTGATGCCGCGGCCGTGCTGACGCAACTTCAGGCGCTGCAGGCAAATGCCGAGAAGTTCGACGCCGATGCCATGTTCCCGAAAGGCAGCGATACCGGCGACACGACGGCGGCGCCAAAAATCTGGGAAGACATGGCCGGCTTCAAGGCCACCGAAGACAAGTATCTTGCCGACGTCAAGGCGGCGGTCGCGGCGGCTCCCGCCGACGTCGACGCGCTGAAAGCGCAAGTCGGCGCCATCGGCTCGGATTGCGGCACCTGCCACCAGACCTATCGCGTGAAGAAGGGCTGATAGCGGGCAATGTCCCGGCTGAAAAAACTCGTCGGCGCCCTCATCATCTTGGGTGGCGTCGGCGCGGTTGCAGGCTGGATCCTGTCGGCGCCGACGACGCTGGACACGCAGGCCCTGGCCAAGCTTGGGCCAGGTGACGCAGCCAAGGGCAAGCGCATTTTCTACGCCGGCGGCTGCACCTCCTGCCATGCAAAACCGGGCTCGCAAGGCGATGCCCGGCTTCAGTTGGTCGGTGGCCTCGAACTCAAGACGCCGTTCGGCACCTTCGTTCCCCCCAACATTTCGCAAGATCCCAAGGACGGCATCGGCGCATGGTCGCTCCAGGATCTCGCCAACGCCATGCTGAAGGGCGTGTCGCCCTCGGGTCGGCATTTCTATCCGGCATTCCCCTACGCTTCCTACGCGCGCATGAATCCGGCCGACATTGCCGACCTCTATGCTTTCCTGAAGACGCTGCCCGCGGTCGCTGGCAAGGCGCCGGACAACTCGCTGGCATTCCCATTCAACATCCGACGTGGCATCGGCCTGTGGAAGCGCCTCTATCTCAGCGATCAGCCGGTCATTCCTCTACCCGATGGCACGCCTGAACCGGTGATGGCTGGCCGCTATCTGGTCGAGGGGCCCGGCCATTGCGGCGAATGCCATACGTCGCGTGACCTTGCCGGCGGCACCAGGAAAAGTGAATGGCTGGCCGGCGCCGTCGCCGCCGAAGGCAAGGGCGTCGTGCCGAACATCACGTCGGGCGAGGGCGGCATCGGCAACTGGTCCGAATCCGACATCGCCAACTACCTCGAGACCGGCTTCACGCCGGATTTCGATTCCGTCGGCGGCGCCATGGTCGACGTGCAGCGCAACATGGCCGAGCTGACGCCGCAGGATCGGGCGGCCATCGCCGCTTACCTCAAGGCTGTACCGCCACATCCAAACGGCTATCCGGCGCGCAAGCCGGCTGCGAATTGATCTACGTCCGCCCCAGGCGGCTTCAGGCGTCGGATCACAGGTGCCGGTCGCCGAGGAAATCAAAACCCGTTTCGAAGAAAAGATTGTAGTTGCAGGTCAACTCTTCGCCCGCTGCGATGTCGCGCAAGGCATAGGTTTCCTCAGGCGAGGAGACGTCGCAATTCGGTTCGTCGTCATGGTTCATGTAGCGGGCATCGTCCGCTTCGAAGACGATATAGGCCGGATCGCGCCTGTCGGGGTAGGAATAGCGGTCCAGATAGTTCTTCACCGGCCCCGTCTCGCCCTCATAGGTTTCCACGTCGATGATCCGGTCGAACCGGGGGTCGAGCTTCCAGATCAGTGTGCCCTTGGGGATGTGGTTCTTGGCAAAGACGCCGATACCCTGGATCGGCGATTTGTCGAGATAGACGTCGACGAGCAGCATAGTGGACCCTTGTGCGAATGTGGGCCTCATCGCCCGGGGAAATCGTGCTTTGGGTAGCGCGCGACCGTCGCAATTGCGAGCGGAAATCAGCAGCGCGGAATTCAAAAGATCATGATCGTCGCGCCTGGCGGGAGAGCGCCCGCCGTCAGCGCTGTTGCAGGGCCAGGCGGACACCCAAGGCGCAGTAGATGCCGCCGACAACCTTGCCCTGCCATTTCAGCACCGTCGGGTTTCGGCGCAGGAAGGTACCGAGCCGCCCGGCGCTCACCGCAAAAACGACCGTGCTGAAAAGGCCCAGCAGAACGAAGATCACCCCGAGTGTCATCAACTGGAGCATCACCAACCCGTTTTCAGGCCGCACGAACTGAGGCAGGAAGGCGAGAAAGAAAAGCGCGGTCTTGGGATTGAGCACTTCGGTCAGGATAGCTTGCCCGAATGCCTTGCCGGCCGAGATCGCAAGCTTGCCGGCGGTCGGATCGGCGGGCGTCTTTTCGATGATCGCGCGGATGCCGAGATAAACGAGGTAGGCCGCGCCGATATACTTCACGACGCTGAACAGCGTCGCGGAGGTGGCGATGACGGCCGAGATGCCGACCATCGCCATGGCTGTGTGAAACATGTCGCCGGCCGCGATCCCGGCACCCGTTGCGATCCCGACCTTCGTGCCCGAACTCGTTGCCCGGGCAATCGTCAGCAGGGTGGCCGGGCCCGGAATAAAGACAAAGCCGAACACAACGGCGACATAGGCGATCAATGTGGACAGATCGATCATCGGCGGGTCTCCTAGGCAAGCTGGGCCTTGCCCGTCACCTTCAGCGTGAAGGCATAGGTATAGGCTATCTCCTCCAGGCGTGAAAACCGGCCCGAAGCACCGGCGTGGCCGGAATCCATGTTGATCTTGAACAGCACTGGATTGTCGCCGCTCTTGCGGTCGCGCAGCCGCGCCACCCATTTTGCCGGCTCCCAGTAGGTGACGCGCGGATCGGTGAGGCCGGCGAGCGCCAGGATCGGCGGGTAGTCGAGCGCCGCGACATTGTCGTAGGGCGAATAGGCGGCGATCGTCCGGTAGTCGTCGGCTGACGCGATCGGATTGCCCCATTCCGGCCATTCAGGCGGGGTCAGCGGCAGGGTCGCGTCGAGCATGGTGGTGAGCACGTCGACGAACGGAACCTCTGCGACGATGCCGCCGAAACAGTCCGGCGCCATGTTGGCTATGGCGCCCATCAGCATGCCGCCGGCCGAGCCGCCTTGCGCGACGATGCGGTCATGCGCCGTATAGCGCTCGGCAACGAGGTGGCGCGCACAGGCGATGAAGTCGGTGAACGTGTTCATCTTGTGCTCGCGCTTGCCGTCATCGTACCAGCCGTAGCCCTTGTCCTTGCCGCCACGGACATGAGCGATGGCAAAGACAATGCCGCGATCGACCAGCGAGAACCAGTTGGTGTTGAAGGCGGCCGGCACGGCGATGCCGTAGGAACCATAGCCATACAGCAGGCAAGGTGCGGATCCATCCAGCGGTGTGTCGCGATGGTGCAGAAGCGAGATCGGCACCAGTTCGCCATCGGCGGCGGGCGCCATCAAGCGCCTCGTGACATAGTGGTCCGGGTCGTGGCCGGAAGGCACTTCCTGGGTCTTGAGCAGCACCCGCTCGCGCGTGCGCATGTTGTAGTCGAACACCTGCGACGGCGTCGTCATCGACGAATAGGAAAAGCGCATGGTCTCGGTGTCGTATTCGTACGACCCTGAAAGGCCGAGCGAAAAGGCTTCTTCATCAAAAGAAATCAGGTGCTCCTCGCCATTTGCGCGATCGCGCACGACGATGCGCGGCAGGCCCTCCTTGCGCTCGAGCCGGACCATATGGTCTTTGAAGCCGATCACCGACAGGATCAGCCGGCCCGGCTCGTGCGGCACCAGCTCCTGCCAGTTGGCGCGCACCGGATCGCTTGCCGGCGCCGTCATGATCTTGAAGTCCTTCGCCCCGTCCGCATTGGTCAGGATGAAGAAAATGTCGCCGCCTTCCTCCAGCTCATATTGAAGGCCGGTCTCGCGCGCCGAAACAAGCTTGGGTTCGGCAAAAGGATCGCTTGCGCTCAACAGCCGGTATTCCGAGGTCTCGTGATCGTTGATGCCGATCATGATCCATTCGTTGTTGCGGGTGCCGTCGACATTCATGAAGAAACCGGGGTCGGTCTCCTCATAGATCAGGCGGTCGTCTTCAGGGTTCTGTCCCAATGCATGGAACAGCACCTTCGACGGCCGGTGGTTGGGATCGAGACGGGTGTAGAAGAACCCGTCATTGCCGGCATCCCACACACCAGATCCGCCTGTGGCTTGTATCTGGTCCGCCAGGTCCTTGCCATCGGCAAGGTCGCGCACGCGCAGCGTGTAGAATTCGGAGCCCTTGTCGTCGAAGGCCCACAGCAGCTTGGCGTGGTCGGCTGAATGATCGACGCCGCCGAGCCGGAAATAGGCCTTGCCCTCCGCCTCCGCGTCGCCGTCGAGCAGGATCCGCTCGGTGCCGCCGTCGCGCGGCATGCGGAAGTAACGCGGCTGCTCGCCGCCAAGCTTGAAGGAAGAACCATAGGCATAAGGCCCGTCCTTCATGGGGACGGAAGAATCATCCTCCTTGATGCGGCCCTTCATCTCCTTGAAGAGCTGCTTCCTAAGGCCTGTCGTATCGGCCATCAGCTTCGACTGGTAGGCGTTCTCGGCTTCGAGTTCGGCGCGTATCCCCGCATCGAGCAGGGAAGGATCCCGGAACATCTCCTGCCAATTGTCGGCTCGAAGCCAGGCATACTCATCCGTTCGCGTGATGCCGTGATGCGTGTCGGTAAACGGCCGCTTCTCGGGCGCCGGCGGGCTGACGGATGGAAATGCGGAAGTCTTGGTCATTGCGTCTCGCTCTGCCCGTGTCTCTGGTCTTTGCCGGCCAGTCTCATGCGACCGTATTCACGGCTTGGCAAGTGGCCAATCGAGGCGGCCGGCCGGCGGACATCTCGCCTGGTTGCCCTACGCGAAAAAGACGATCAGCAACCTGTGGTTTCGTGGACAGATGTGAACAACCAAGCTTGCAAACGCGATAACCAAGCAAAGCCGAGCATTCAAACCCGTTTCGTGAGTTATCGCGAATGTAATGGCGAGCTGACGCGACGTCAGCCTTTGCCCGTTTGGCCGAAAAAATATCGAAAAATTACATGATGCACGAAAGATTGAAGCTGAACGACGAATAGTTGATCAACATTCGTAGATATAATGCAGTGAGTGAATTGACTTACTTGATCCATGGCCGCATTGATGTGCCCGCGACACGAATCGCAGAAGCTCTACCTGCACAAAATTCGTGCAATGCCCTGCCTGCAAAAATGGGCACAATCGACGTCACTCTTGTTGGGGCCTGAAGACCATGGATATTGTCGAATCACCTTCCCGAAACAATGAAGCGCTGATCGAGCTCACCGCCGATGTGGTGGCTGCCTATGTCAGCAACAATCCGGTGCCGGTTGGCGAACTGCCGAACCTGATATCCGATGTCCACGCTGCCCTCGGGCGTGTGGGCGGAACCGCCGAGCAGCCCCCTGCCGACAAGCAGAAGCCGGCTGTAAACCCGAAGCGCTCCGTCCATGACGACTACATCGTCTGTCTCGAGGACGGCAAGAAGTTCAAGTCGCTCAAGCGTCACCTGATGACCCACTATGATCTGACGCCGGAGCAGTATCGCGAAAAGTGGAACCTCGACCCGAGCTATCCGATGGTTGCCCCGAACTACGCGGCGGCTCGTTCACAGCTCGCCAAGAAGATGGGCCTCGGCCGCAAGCGCAAGGCGCGGTAGTCGCTCCTCGTCAGGCTTAACCGACATCAACGGCGCTTTCGGGCGCCGTTTGATTTTGCGGCTTGATAGACGGGCAGGTGATCTAGACGGACAGGGGACTTAGGCGGTCTGTTCGAGCGCCATCTCGGCATCGCGCTTGATGCGCTTGACCATCGAGCGGAGGCCATTGGCGCGCTGGGGCGACAGGTGTTCGTCCAGGCCGAGCGCCTTCAGCGTCGCTTCGGCATCGGTCTTCTGGATTTCGCTGGCGGTCCGTCCCGAAAACAGCGCCAAGACGATCGCGACCAGTCCGCGCACGATATGGGCATCGGAATCGCCCCTGAACGCAATGACCGGATCGGGGCCCGGTCCCCGTTCGGTGGTCAGCCAAACCTGGCTGACGCAGCCGGGCACCTTGTTGGCGGCGTTGCGTTCCTCATCGGGAAATGGAGGCAATGCTTCGCCGAGTTCTATGACATAGCGATAGCGGTCCTCCCATTCGTCAAGGAAGGAGAAGTCGTCGCGGATCGTCTGGATCGAGGCCGTCATGACCCGGATATAGTGACCCGGCGGCGCCGCGTCACGGAAAAAACCCCGGCGGCGCCGCGTCACGGAAAAAACCCCAGCGGCGTCGCGTCACGGAAAAAACCCCAGCGGCGTCGCGTCACGGAAAAAACCCCAGCGGCGTCGCGTCACGGAAAAAACAAGGACACCGCGGACGTCGAGAGGGCAGACGGCCCGCGGTGCGCCGTCGAGACGGCTTAATTCTTTACCGGCAGGTTGACTGTCTCGGGCAGCACGATGTTCTCGGCCACGCTGCCGGTCATTGTCGAAGTGTCGGGGCCGGCGGACTTGTCGTCCAGCATCGCCGCCGCGATCTTGGCGGTCTCCTTGGCGCGTGCCGTGATGGTATGCATGGCGGACTTGCCGGTTTCGCAGACATCGGGCTTGCGCTCGCAAATGCCGGCAATGTCACCGACTGCGTCGCGTGCCGCGAACAAGGCCTGGATCGGCCCGACGCTTTCCTGCCCGGGTTCGTCCGAACCGGCAGTCAGGGGCAGCGCCAGCAGCACCAGTGAAAACCAGAAAGCCATTCTTATCAGGAAGAACATGCCTTGCCTCTCGTCGTGACCGGATCATGCATCACATGGCATGACCTCTTTTATGGCAGGATGTTGGCACACAGGCACGAAGGACGGCTTGCGGGTCATCCGACAATTTTCCTCAAATTTTAGACAAATTCGAAACCAAGCATTTTGCGATGGATTTGTCTCATATCGGGACGATTTTCGTTACCGACCAATAACCATTTATCTGGCTGTTTCCACTGCGCTTTTCTAGAACTCGAGCGTTTTCGTGCCCACCCCTGGTCCACTGTGGGCGGGCGTTCCCGGATAACCCTCCATTTACTATGGCGGCATTTGCCCGGGTTTTCGACGGCAAGCATCCCGATATTTGACACAGGCCGGGCTTTGGTCGGGCCTGCCCTTATCCATTCCTTAAACGCTGGATGAGAGTTTCAGAGCCAATCAAAACAATCTGCGGAAGCAGAGCTGTTCACGACGAGTGCGAGTGCGTTGAGTTGATGCCGATCAAGGCCAGATACGCTGAATTGCCTGGCGCGATTGCCGCCGGTTGCGAACGTATGGTCCATCCCTCCATTCTCGGTCAGGGCGACCGCGAGCGCCAGCGCCGCTTCATCGGCGTCATGCTGGCGGCGCCGTTCTTCGCAGCCGGTGCCGCGGTCACACTGGTCACGTCAGGCATGGGCGCCGCGGTGACCATGGCGGCCATCTTCGCGGCCTTCGGTCTGTGCTGGTTCATAGCCTTGCTGGCGGCGGCGACCGGCAAGATGGCCGTGGCGGCACGGATCGCACTGGCGATGGCGGCTGTTGCGCTTGGCGGCCTTATCGGTGCCGCCGGCGGCTTGAGCTCTCCTGTCGCCATGCTTGTCGTGGCGCTGCCGTTCGAAGCCTTGTGGATCGGCGCCTCGCGACGTGCGGCGCTATGGGGCGCTGCCTCGGCCGTCGTCGCCATTGCCCTTCAGCCGCTGTCCGCGGCCTTCCTTCCATTCGCGGGCGCGCAGATCGCCGCCTGGCATTGGCTGGTGCCGCTGGCCTGGGCGCTCACGGTCGTGCCGCGCATATCGGCGTTTCGCGATACCGCCGGTGCGGCCGATAGGGCGGATACCGGCGACCGGCTGGAAGACATCATCGATGCGGTGGTCCTGCGCGTCGCTCGCCATGGCGAAGTCCTGGACGCCTCGGCCAGGGCACGTACGCTTTTGAAATTGCCGCCGGAGCTGCTTTCGGGAACAGGTTTCTTCGATCGCGTCCATCTGTCCGACCGTGTCGCCTATCTCAGCGCCTTGGCCGACATGCGCGATGGCGCCCTGTCGCGCCGCCTCGAACTGCGCATCAGGCTGCCGCAGAACGGGAATGGCCAAGGTGACAATCGCCTGATGGCTGACAATTATCGGCCGTTCGCGCTCGAACTGGTGCGCGGTGAGGAGCAGGGCGATGTCTTCACGCTGGTCCTGCGCGAGAATGACGAGACCGCCCGGCTGCGCCAAGAACTGGCGCAGGCCAATGAGGCGGCGGCCGCCGCCGAAGTGGCCAAGGGCCGGTTCCTGGCGGTGGTGAGCCATGAACTGCGCACGCCGTTGAATGCCATCATCGGCTTCTCGGACATGCTGCTGCACGAGATGTTCGGCGCCTTCAAGGACCCGCGCCAGAAGGAATATGTCGGCCTGGTGCGCGATTCCGGCCAACATCTGCTGGCCGTCGTGACATCCATACTCGACGTATCGAGGATCGAATCGGGCGCCTACGCAACGGAACCGGAGCCGTTCCGGTTCATGGAAGCCGTGGACATGTGCCAGTCGATGATGCGGCTGCAGGCGCAAGCCAAGAACATCGACCTGCAGACGCAGGTCGCGCCGGACGCCGGCGACATCAACGCCGATCGCCGGGCGGTGCAGCAGATACTCATCAACCTCGTTTCCAATGCGGTCAAGTTCACGCCTGACGGCGGCAATGTCGTCGTCGGCGCCAAGCGGATCGGCTCGCGTCTGCATTTCTGGGTCAGGGACACCGGCATCGGCATCGCCGAGGAGGATTTCGCCAATCTCGGCAAGCCCTTCATGCAGATCCAGAATGACTACACCCGCCGTTTCGAGGGCACCGGTCTTGGTCTTTCCCTGGTGAAGGGCCTGGTGGCGCTGCACGAAGGCACGATGTCGATCGAAAGCATGCCGGGCGAGGGCACCACGGTGACTATCAGCCTGCCGGTCAACGGGCCGAAGGGGCGCCCAGTCAATCAGACCGGAGTGCTGACGATGCCGGCGATGAGGGCGAAAGGGGACAGGGATGGCTCGCTCCGCAAGACGGCCTAAGGCGGTCAAACGCCGCAGCAATGCCTTCCAGGACGGCGCCATTGCCGTCGGCGGCATGATTTCGCGCAATCCTGTCCTGGTGGGCGGGTCGACGGCATTCCTGGTGACGCTGTTCTATGTCTCGGCGAATGCGCTGTGGTATCAGCCTTTCCCGCACGCCGGGGCGTTTTTCGCCACCCGCAGCTTTCAGGGATTTCCACATACGGCCACCGACGAGCCCGAGACCACGATCAACATCGTGCGGCCGAATGCGGCGCCCGCTCCGATCAAGGGCGATCCGGTGGTCGAGCAGGTGCAGGGCATATTGAAGGACCTCGACTTCTATTCCGGCACGGTCGACGGCATTTCCGGCCCCAATACGCGCAAGGCCATAGAAGCCTACCAGCAGAAGGTCGGGCTCAACGCCTCCGGCGAGATCGACGCGATGCTGCTGGATCAACTGGGCGCGACGCCGAAGACCGCCGCCGTGCCGAAACCGCAGCCGCGTCCGGACACGTCGGCCGCCGTTCCGGTGTCTTTGCAGACAGGTTCTGGGCAGACAAGTTCTGGGCAGGCAGATTCCGGACAGAATGACGTGGAGACGAATGCAGCGTTGCAGGGGCCTGATCCTCGCATCGTCAAGATCCAGGCCGGACTGAAGGCGTTCGGCAATGACGACATGCAACTGGATGGGGTCGTAGGCGCCCGTACCAAGGCGGCGATCAAGGAATTCCAGTCGCTGTTCGGGCTGCCTCAGACCGGCGAACCCGATGAGATCGTCTACGTCAAGATGCGCGAGATCGGCCTGACCAACTAACGGCAAAATGACGGCTCGCCGAGCCGCGGAAACAGCGATACATAGCCCCGCACGCTTTGCGGAGTTTTCATGCGCGTCACATCGGATCTCTGGGTTTCGGCCCTGTTGCGCAGGATTTTCAGCGCCGGCGGATTTGCCGCCGTGGTCAAGCGCGGCGCGACCGAGGCCGGTGCCGTTTTCGTGCTGGCGCGGGGCAGGCTGGGTGAAATGGCCCTCTATGGACCGGCGCCGCAGACAAGTTACGATTCGGCCAGGCCCGACGACCGCTTCTTCACCTTGCTTGCCGCCGGCGACGATGCCGCCGTGCTCGACGCGCGCCTCGAAAGGGAAAAGAAGTTCGATCCCGAGATTTGGGTGGTCGAAATCGAGGCCGGCGCCATCTCCGTCGAGGAGCTTATTTCCGTGAAGATGCCCTGAGGCCGGAGGGCGTCACGGCATCGTCGCTGTTCGATGCCGTGCGGCTGTCGCCGTTTGCAGGCGCGGCCTCGCGAACCGCTTTATGCAGCGTTTCGGCCTTCCAGCCCCGCACCCTGTCCAGCGCCACGTCGCGATGCAGCAGCCGGTAGCGGTCGAGGTAGGTGCGGATCGCCTGCGGATGCGGGAACAGGCCGGGATAGACGGCGACCGTGATCAGGAATGCCCGGTCCTCGCTGAAATCGAGCGAGCGCAGTGCCGCAAGCAGCGGCGCATAATTCTGGTTGGCGGTCAGCGATCGTGCGGTCGAGAAATCGATGTCGAGGGCATCCGCAAGCGCGGTCTGGAAGAAGGCGGCGTTTCCCGTCAGTGCCGTCTCGCGCAGTTTGACATAGGTATCCGAGCCAGGGAACGCATCGACCTGTGCCGCCAGGGCCTCGTCGCCGGTGCGCATCATGGAGCGCAGCCTGCGCCGTGCATTCTCGGCGGCAATGCCGGAGGCCTGTTGTGCTGCCGCACTGTCTTGCGCCACGTCCGTGGTGACGGCGGCCACGATCGGTGCCGTCGGCGCCGTTGAAGCTTGCGCCTCTGGATCGCGCATGCGCACCAGGGTCGGTCTTTCCAGCGCCCTGATCAGGTCGGCGATGGTCGGGTTCAGATCCTTGCGCCGCGCGATGGCGCGTGCGTGCGGCAGCCCATGCCGGCCGATCAGCGCGATGAGGTCGATGTCACTGACCGCGCGGGAGCGGATGAGCAGCGGCGCGGCGACATCGACCGGCTCCTCGCATAGGCGACGCACCAGCGCGGCGGGCGCATATTCGCATTCGGAAAGGGCGGCTGCCACGTAGCGTCGCGATTCAAGGGACACATCGTCGAACAGCGGCAGCGTCAGGTCCTCGAGCTGGCCGATCTCGCGGCGGGACGGGCGTGTCAGCGAGCAGAATGCCGACACAGCGGCGCGGAACAGCCTTTCGGCCCTTCCCGATTCCGTTCGAACAGCGATTTGCCTGAAGTCCGAAGATGACACGAAGGATACGCCCGATACTCGATACACACTTGGCCACGCTCACCGGGCTGTGCCGGTTTCGCGATTGCCTCGGTCAGAACGTGCTGACCTCGGAACAAAGATCAAGTTAGCGATGATCCGTTAGCGCTCCGTTAACCCTCTGCCGGCCTTAATAACATTTGGAGGCGTTGCGTTGTGCTCCGGGGAAACCGAGAGGAATGCGCGAATCATGGGCATGGTACTGTCTTTCGTGCCGCGAACGGCACCGACCAATCGAGTAAAGCAAGCCACCGAAATACCGGCGGCGGTGATCATCTTTCCCGGCATCCGCTACGAGCGGCCCCAGGCCGGCGAGGTGCGGCCTGTAGATCCGGACACGCCGGGATCATCGCGGACGAAGCCTGTTCCGCACCATTGAAGCGCGGTGCTTAAACGGATCTAGGCGGCGCTAGAAGTCCTGCAGCTCGCAGGAACTCTGATCGAGAAAGCGCGACACGATGGGCTTCCAGCTGTCGTCCGGCACGAAGCTGCGGATGACGAAAATGCCCTCGTTGATCGGCGCCTCGACGAAGATCGCTCCCTGCATATCCTCGGGAAGATCCTTGCGCACGTCGATCATCTGCGCCGATGTCAGCACCACGGCATCCAGTTTGCCGCCTGTCGCGGTATGATCGTTGAAGGAATAGATGTTGTGGCCGCTGCGGTCATAGACCGACACCGACCAGAAGGGCACGTTTCCCGGCGCCCTGATCCGGACAATTCCCTCGTCAAGGTCGAAACGGCAGGCCGTGGCATAAAACAGCGGGTCGACCGATTTCACCACCGGCGCGCCGCCGGCCTCGGCATCGAGCCGGTTCATCCTGTAGAGATCCGAGGCCATGGAAAGACGCGACCAGGCGTCACGTTCCGAGAATTCCGGCACCAGAAGCAAGACGACGATGTGCACGATGCCGGCGCCGACGAGGCCGAGCAGGACAGCGTAAAAGAGCCTGCGCATCGCGGCATAAACACTACGCATCGCAGCCCACCTTCACGATCCTGGGCAGCGAGACGTCGGACAGGCCGGTGCTGCTGGCGATCGGCGTGTCGTAGAAAGTGAGGACGAAATACATCCGCCCAGAACCGTCGGTCAGAAGCCAGTTGCCGGGCATTGGGCGATGGCCGGCGGAAATGATCACCGAATTGTCGGGCTGGCGAACCACCTCGTAGGACTGAAGTGCCGCAAGTCGCGGTTTGCCGGTTTCGACGACGCCGAGCGATTGATCGGCGGCATAAAGCGTCCAGAAGCGGGCGGTCGGGAACCCTCCCTCTATCGTGTAGGTGCATTGCCGCTTGAGCTGGTCGCCGGTAGCATCATTTTCCGCGACGAAGGACAAGCCTTCCGCGCGGCCGAGCGCTAGCACACCCTCGCGTGCCACGCGCGCCTTGGAATAGGGGTCCGCGGCCGGCGTGCCGATGTCGGGAAAAGCGGTCCATTGGCCGATCCTGATCGCGCCGACACCGTCCTGGATCTTCAGCGCATACCAGACGCTGGCGCCGCCGCCGCCAATGGCTATGGCAAGCGAAAGCAGCATCAGGAAGGCATTTTTGAGCATGAAGGGCCGGGTTCACAGAGGATTGCCGCTCGGGGATATCGCGGCGCGGGGCCTCGTGGCAAGCCGGCGAGATGGATTTGCCTGTAGGCCCGGTTCGCGCCGTGGCGGTGTTACAATGCCGAAAGCGTTTCGGGCGTGGTGGAGGTGTCGAGCCTGGGGGCCGTCTGGAACAGTTGGGTCATGTCCCTCAGCGTCTGCGTGGTTCGGCTGGACAGCACCGGCGGGCGTTCGGCGGCGGCTTCGGCTGCCGCCTGGTCCTCGCTCTTCTTCTGGGCTTCCGCGGCCTTGGCCGCGATCTCCTCGTCGACGAACGGCTTGTCGATGCCGGGGATCGGCTTCAAATCGATGTTCTGATGCGCGTAGACCATCAGCCGCTGCCACACCATCGCCGGCAGCGAGCCGCCGGTCATGTTCTTGGTGGGGGTGAAGTCATCGTTGCCCAGCCACACGGCCGCCGTGTAGTTGCCGGTGAAGCCGACAAACCAGGCGTCGCGGTAGGATTGCGTCGTGCCGGTCTTGCCGGCGACGACGATATTGGGGATCTGTGCGCGCCGCGCCGTGCCTATCACCGGTACGGCCGTCAGCATGGTGTTCATGGATTTCAACGCCTGCTCGGAGAGCACCCGATGCGGCGGCGGCGCGTCCTTGGTCCAGTCATACACCACGTCGCCAGTACGGGTGACGAGCTGCGTGATGCCATGCCTGGAGCCGACGAAGCCGTTCTGGGCAAACACGCTGTAGCCGGTCGCCTGGTCCATCACGGTCATGCCCGAAGTGCCGAGCACCATCGTCTTGTGTCCCTCGAGCGGCGATTCCACGCCAAACGCTTCCGCCATCGCCTTGATGGGAGCGATGCCGAGATGGTCCTTGGCCAGTCGCACCGGCACCGTATTGATCGACTTCGCCATCGCCATCAGCAACGTGATGTTGCCAGCCGACTCGCCGCTGTAATTGTGCGGCGACCAGTTGCCCCAGCTGATCGGCCCGCCCGAGATGATCGAGTTCGGCGTAAAACCGTGTTCCATCGCCGTGGCGTAGACATAGGGCTTGAACGACGAGCCGGTTTGGCGCAGCGCCTTGGTGGCGCGGTTGAACTGGCTGGCGCCGTAGTCGCGGCCGCCGACGATCGCCCGCACCGCGCCGTTGGTCTCGATGACCACCACGGCACCTTCGGTGACGTTGTACTCCTTGCCGAACTGGCGCAGGTGGAACTCGACGGACTCCTCCGCCGCCTTCTGGATGTTGGCGTCGAAGGTGGTGTGGGCAACCAGCGAATGCTGGCCGGGCTTGGCGATCTTCTTGACCTCGTCGAACGCCCAGTCGAGGTAGTAATCCGGGCTCTTCTGTTCGCCGCGATCGACGACGTCGGCGGGATGCAGCCTGGCCTGCAGCACCTGGCCCTCGGTCATGAAGCCGGAATCGACAAGGTTGGACAGCACCACATTGGCGCGCGCCCGCGCCGCCGGCAGGTTGATGTGCGGCGCGTATTTGGTCGGCGCCTTGAACAGGCCGGCCAGCATGGCGGCCTCGGCGAGGTTCAGGTCCTTGACGCTCTTGCCGAAATAGAAATCCGCCGCCGCCTCGATGCCGAACGTGCCGCCGCCCATATAGGCGCGGTCGAGATAGAGCTGCAGGATTTCCTTCTTCGACAGATTGGCCTCGAGCCACAGCGACAGGAAGGCTTCCTTGATCTTGCGCTCGAAGGTCCGCTCATTGGTCAGGAACAGGTTCTTGGCCAGCTGCTGGGTGATGCTGGAGCCGCCCTGGACGACCGAATTCGCCCGCACATTCTCGAAGATGGCCCTGGAAAGGCCGAGCACGTCGATGCCGTAATGGTCGAAAAAGCGGCGATCCTCCGTGGCGAGCACCGCCTTGATGACATGATCGGGCATCTCGTCGACCGGCACGGAATCGCGCTGGATGATGCCGCGCTGGCCGATCTCGTTGCCGTAACGGTCGAGGAAGGTGACGGCGAAGTCGCCCTGCGCCCGCCAGTCGCCCGAGGTGTCCTGGAAGGCCGGAATGGCCAGCGCCAGCATGACGACGATGCCGCCGGCACCGAGCGTAAAGCCTTCGCTCAAAAGTTCGACGATGCCGCGGCGCCAGCCCTTGAGCCGGAAACGCCGCGAGAAGATCGTCGCGGCTTCCCAGAACTGGCGCGCCTTGAACCCGATCTCGTAGAGCGAGGAATCGAGCCAAGCGTCCAGCGCCAGCAGCCGGGCGGCGAGCGGACCTCTTCTCTTGCGTGGCTCAGGATCGACCATTCAAAAACCCGGCTCGGCTGTGACGCAACCTGAAAACCGCAAGCAGGCAATTTCAGGGCCGCGCCCTGTCCTGACTATTCATCCATTTTGCCGGCGCTCACAAGGGCGGCGAGGACACAGCCGCAAGCTTTGTTGGAAATGATTATCGCCGCAGTTCGAGCGACGAAGCCGCCGCGATGGCGGCTTGCAACAGGACCCGCGCGCCGGTGATCGCGTGCGCGGGTTCCACATATTCCGCCTCATTGTGGCTGAGCCCGTCGCGGCACGGCACGAAGATCATCGCGGCGGGCGCCACGCGGGCGATGAACAGCGCGTCATGGAAGGCGCCCGATATCATCTGCTTGTGCGACAGCCCCTGCGACCTGACGGCGTCTTCGATGATCTCGATCATATCGGCGGAGAAAGCCGCGCCGGGCATGTCGAAGGATCGTTTGATCGTTGCCGTGCAGCCCTGTGCCTCCGCCTCCGCCGCGCAGGCCTGACGCGCCTCGGCCTCGATGGCATCAAGCCGCTCAGGCCGCGGATGCCTGAGGTCGACGGTGAAGGTCACCGACTGCGGTATGGCGTTGATCGATCCTGGTTGCGCGGCGATCCGGCCTACGGTCAGCCGCGCGCTGCTGTCGAGCGGCATGATCGTCGTCTGCAGCCTGTGTATCGCGGCAATCGCGGCGACCATCGGATCCCTGCGGTAGGCAAGGCCGGTGGTGCCGGCGTGACCGGCGGTGCCCTCGATGGAAACCTCCAGCCAGCGCGTGCCCTGGACGGCGGTCACGACACCGATAGGCAACTGCTCCTTTTCCAGGGAAGGCCCCTGTTCGATATGCAGCTCGATGTAACCTGATATCGGCATGCCGATCGGACGCAGGGCAGCCTCCGGCAAGGCTGCGATCGTCGCGTCGAGTTCCTTTGCGAGGGAGGCACCGTCGCTGCCGACGATCGATTTCCATGCGGCGGTGTCGGCGCCGGTGAACGCCATGGAGCCCATCACGCCCGGGGCAAAGCGGCTGCCCTCTTCATTGGCCCAGGCGACGACCTCGATCGGCATACGGGTCTCAGCCTTCACGTCCTCGAGAGCTTCGAGCACCTCGAAGGCGGAAAGCGTGCCGAGCGCGCCATCGAAGCGGCCGCCCGTAGGCTGGCTGTCGAGATGGCTGCCGATCAGGAGCGGCGGCAGTGCTGCGTCCGCGCCCTCGCGACGGATGAAGAGGTTCGCGATCCCGTCCTGGAAAACCGTGAATCCGCGCTCCAGCGCCAGCTCCGCCAGCAGGCGCCGGGCGCCCCGATCCTCGACGCTGAACGCCTGCCGGTTGACGCCTCCGGCCGGCGTCGCGCCGATCCGGGCAAATGCGTCGAGCCGTCGCAGCAGTCTTTCGCCGTCGATCTGCGGCGCAAGCCTCATCGCTTGAGACCACGGATGAAGGCGCTCACCCGTTGCGGATCGACCTGGTTCCACCAAACCCCGTCATGCTTCAGTGAACTGGCGACGATAACGCCGTCGACGATGTCGAGGATGTCGTTGGCGTTGTCCGGCGTCACCCCGCTGCCGACAAGCGTCGGCAATCCGGCCGCGTCCTTGATCATCCTGATATAGCCGAGGTCGGCGGCATGGCCAGTGCGCTGTCCAGTGGCGATGACCGCATCGGCATCGAAGAACACCAGGTCCTTGACCTGTTCCTCGACCGGCCGGTCGCCGACGATCGCATGGGCGCCATGCTTGACATGCGCGTCGGCGAAGATGCGGATGCCGTTGGCCCGAAGCCTGGCGCGGAACCGCATGGCGCGCGCCGCTTCGCCTTCGATAAAGCCCTCATTGGCGACATAGGCGTTGGCCCATTGATTGACGCGCACGAAGGAAGAACCGGAGGCACTGGCGATCGACAGCGCGGGAATGGCGGCATTGGCGAGCACGTTGATGCCGACCGGCCGGCCAAGCTCGCGGCGGATACGGTCGGCGACGACGGACATGTAGGCGGAGGTTTCGGGGCCGATGTCATCTGGCTTGGCGAATGGCACGTCGCCGTGGTTCTCGACGATCACGCCGTCGCAACCGCCATCGAGATAGGCTTTGGCATCGTCGAGGCCGCGTTGGTAGATGGCCTCGACCGCCTCGCCATCATAGCGCGGCGCGCCCGGCAGGGGTGCGAGATGAACGACGCCGATCACCACCTTGCTTCTGCCGAAGATCGATCGCAGCGCGTCGTTCTCGCCCTGCTTGGAGCCGATGGATTTGGGGGATTTTGTCATGCGATTTCCGCTTCCGTCGTTTCCATGAGCGTTTTCATCTCCTGCCTGTCGGGGCAGGAGCCGAGCGTTCCGGCGCGTCCGACCGAGATGGCTGCGGCGCGAACCGCAATCCTGGCCGCTGCGGTGATATCCATGTCGGTGGCAAGGCAGCCGGCGAGGCAACCGCAAAACACGTCACCCGCGCCGCTGGTGTCCGTCGCAGCCACCTTGGGCGCCATGATCCGCTCGATCCGTCCTTCACCATCGGCGACGAGGCAGCCAAGCGCGCCAAGCGTCACGATAGCGGTGCCTGCGCCTCGACGGATCAGCTCGCGGGCTGCCGCGTCAGGATCGCCTTTTCCGGTCAGTTGCGCCGCTTCGCCCGCATTGGCGATGACGAGGCTGACGTCGCTCAAATGCGGCGTCGTGCCAGTTGCGAGCGGGCTCGGATTGAAGATGGTCATGGCGCCAGCGCCATGCGCCGCCCGCAGACAGGCAGTCGTTGCATTCGGATGGAGATTGCCCTGCATCACGAAGACGTCGCCGCGTTCGATCGAGGCCGCGAAACCACTCTCTGCCATGGGATCGAAGGCAGTGGCGCAACTGGCACCGGTGACGATGAGGTTCTCGCCCCGCGCATCGACCATGATCGTCGAACGGTCGCTCTCCTTGGGCAGCATCGTCAGATGGCTGGTGTCGAGGTCGCGGCGCAATTGTTCCCTTATCCATGCCCCGGCGGCATCATTGCCGATCGCCGTCCAGAACCGGACGTCGGCTCCGGTGCGCGCGGCGGCCACCGCCTGGTTCGCACCCTTGCCGCCAAGCCCGTCGGCATGCTCCGATGCGTTCAGCGTCTCGCCTGGCCGCGGGAACCGGTCCAGCCGAAACGTCGTATCGACGCAGACATTGCCGACGACATGGACGCGCATGGCTAATCCCTTGCTAGTCCTTGGCCGTTGCCCAGCCCAGCATCTGTTCGAACAGGGTCTTGTAGCCGCTCCACGCGATGAAGCCCGGAGGCAGCCAGTGTGGACCGACATCCGAGGTCCAGGCGACGGTCCGGCCCTTGCCATATTTGCCGGTTACCAGCAGCGGCAGCGAACGGTAGTCGGAAGATACGGTGGCCAGAACCTCCGCACCATCCTTGACCGTGACCTCGTTGAAGCCGAGCAGGATCGGCCAATCCTTGCCCAAGCCCTTGAGAATTGGATGGTCCTGCGGGCCGACGACGGCCGGCGCATAGCCCTCCGGAACCTCGACACGGTCGTCGATGGGCAGGCACGTGACCGGCAGGACGTCCTCGACCGGCGTCTTGTGATAGCGCGCGCCGCCGTTGATGCCCTGGAAGCTGTAATAGCCGCCGAACATCAGCAGGCCGCCGCCATTGCCGACATACTCGCGCAGCAGGCGCAGCCGGTTCGGCGTCGGCTTGGAATGGATCCAGGTGTCGGGGTGAAGCAACAGCGTGTTGGCGCCGAGATCGGAAAGCACGACCGCGTCATAGGCCGAAAGCGCGTCCATGGTTTGCGGGAAATTCCGCTGCGCCTCATGCGCCGGCATGAAGGTGACGTCGAACGGACCGTCCTTCAGTGCGGCCAGTAGTTCATCGGCGCCGGTGTGATAGGTCACGGTCGGAAACTGGTCGAAGCCCTTGATATGAGTCGCGGTCGAGACCCAGGACTCGCCTGCGAGAAGAACTTTCTTCCTGGACATGTATACTCCCTTGATTGTGTTGATCCGCGGGCTCAGGGGCCTTCGGCGAACACGGTCTTTGGATTGTCGATGAGCATGCGGTCGATGGCCGACTGGTCGACGCCATGGCGTTTCAGTCTCGGCACGAAATGCTTGAGGAGGAAGCCGTAGCCGAAGCCGCCAAAGCGCGTCAGCATGATCTTCAAAAACACGTCCTGCGACAGAAGAAGCCGGTCGACCAGGCCCATGTCGATCAGCGAGCGGATTGCCTGCGCATTCTGCTCATCCGAAGGCGACTGCGCATCCTGGTCCGCATAATAGAAATCCATGCCGATCATGTCGTATTCCAGGAAGGCGCCGCGCGCGGCAAGGCTTCTCTGGTAGGCGAGATCGTCGTGGCTCGGATTCATATGGCAAAGCACCGTGTGCCTGAGATCGGCGCCTTCCGCCTCGACGACGTCGAGCACGTCATGCGCCAGCCGTTCCCAGCCGGGCAGGTGGATGGTCAGCGGCACGCCGGTTATCCTGGCCGCGCGCGCCGAAGCCCGCAGCGACTTGCGTTCCTCGTCGGTGAAATCCTTGCTGACGCCGACCTCGCCGATGGTACCGGCCATGATCTCGGGCTGCACCGCCCCGCCGCCGACGTCGTTGACGAGGAATTCGGTGACATCGTCGACGTCCATCGCCTTCAGCCAGTCGGGGTGGGTGTGCTGCAGGTAGAAACCCGTGCCCATGACGATCCGCAATCCGGAACTGCGGGCGATGCGCGCCAGCTTCACCGGATCGCGGCCGATGCCGATATTGGTCGCATCGACGACGGTATGGCCGCCGAGCGCCCTGTACTTGGCCAGTTCCGAAAGCGCCAGGTCGCTGTCGTCGAGCGAGACATTGTCGCGGTTCATGTAGGGGTTCATCCGCAGCTCGCCGATGATCTCCATGCTGACCGGCTGCTCGGCGATCTTCTTCTCGTCGGGATGACAAGGGCATTTCCAGGATGTCGAGCCATCGAGCAGGATATGCTCATGCATCAGCGTCACGCCCATGTCGGCGATCGCGACCGGGCCGGTAACGGTCATCACGGTGCCGGAGCGAACACCGATCGGCGCCCTTTGCCTTGGCGTGTCGTCGAACAGATGATCCATGTCAGCGGCTCCGCGTTGCGCCCTTGAACAGCCGGAAATTCAGCCAGATGGCAACGAGAATGATTGTGCCGGTAACGATCGGCGTCAGGAACGGCGACATGTGTGCCAGGATCAGGCCGTTGCCGATGACCGCGACGGTCAGCGCGCCGAGTATGGTGCCGATGATCGTGCCGCGCCCGCCGAACAGGCTGGTGCCGCCAAGCACCACGGCGGCGATGACATCGAGCTCGAAACCCTGGCCGGAATTCGATGAGCCGGAGCCGAGCCGGGCCGCCAGGATGACACCGGCGACCGCCGCCGCCATGCCTGACAGAATGTAGACGAAGAGCGTGATGAAGCGCGTGTCGACACCGGCGCGGCGCACGGCTTCGGCATTGGCCCCGATGCCGGTGACATAGCGGCCGAACGGCGTCTGGTTGAAGGCGAGATAGGCGACGATCAGGACGAGAAGGGCGAGCAGCGCCGGCACCGGCACGCCGAGAAACCAGGCCCTGCCGATGTTGACGAAGAAACTGCTCGGTTCGACCGGGATCGAGTAGCCGCCGGTGATCAGCAGCGCCACGCCACGGATGACGGAAAGCCCGGCAAGCGTGACGATGAAGGCCGGTATGCGCTCATAGGCGATGAAGAAGCCTTGCAGGGCGCCGATCGCCGCTCCAAGCGCCAGCATGGCGACGACCACCAGCGGCCACGGCAGGCCAGCTTGGAGGGCAACGGCCGAGAGCGTTGCCGTCAGCGCCAGCACCGAACCGACCGAGAGATCGATGCCACCGGTGGTTATGACGAAGGTCATCGCCGCCGCGACGATCAGCAGCGGTGCCGACTGGCGCACGATGTTGAGCAGATTGGGCGTCGTCAGGAAGGAACCGGTGACCAGCGAGAAGATCACGCAGACGACGATGAAGAACAGCGCGATGGAGACGACGCTGCCATTGGCTATCGCCACATCCTTCCATGTACCCTTGTGGGCGCGCTTGGGCGGCGAAACGCCAATCTCGGCGGACGGCGAGGTGGCGTTCATGGCTGTACCCCCTCATCGCGGCTGGCACGCGCCGACCGCGCACTGAATTTCCGGCCGACGATCAGGTTGACGACCTCCTCGATGCTGGTGTCGCCGATCTTGCGTTCGGCGACATTGCGGCCCTCGTACATGACCTGGATGCGGTCGCAGACCAGGAACAGATCCTGCAGCCGATGGGTGATGAGGATGACGCTGACGCCACGGGCGCTGACGGCGCGGATGAGTTCCAGGACCGCCTCGACTTCCGCCACCGCGAGGGCCGCAGTCGGTTCGTCCATGATCAGCACCGACGGGTCGAAGGAGGCGGCACGGCCGATGGCGATCGACTGCCGCTGGCCGCCGGAGAGGTTTTCGACCTTGAGCCTGGTATCGGCGATGACGATGCCGAGCCGGTCGAGCATCTCGCGCGTCTCGCCATGCATGCGCCTGTTGTCGAGAAAGGGGACGCCAAGAACGTGGCGGCGCGGTTCGCGGCCGAGAAAGAGATTGCCCGCCACATCCACCGTGTCGCAGAGCGAAAGGTCCTGGTAGACCATCTCCACCCGAGCGGCGCGGGCATCGGCCGGCGAGGAAAAGGACACGGCCTTGCCATCGATCTCGATGCTGCCGGAATCCGGAATGACCGCGCCGGACAAAACCTTGCTCAGCGTGGATTTGCCGGCGCCGTTGTCGCCGACCAGGCCGAGCACCTCGCCGGGTTTCAAGGTTAGTGAAACATCATCCAGCGTCTGGATGGGGCCGTATCGTTTGGAAATACCGGTCATCCTGACGCGGTAGGTCTCGCCATCGCTCATCATGGTTCCAGTTCTCAAAGCGCGACATGTTCAATCGGTCGCGGGGCCGCGCAGGCAACCATCAGGTCGATGCGCGGCCCGGTGGTCCGGGGAGGATACTACTTGAACATGTCCTTGAACTGGCCGACATTTTCCTTGGTCACGATGGTGATCGGAACATTGATGATCGGATCGATCTTCTCGCCCTTCTTGAGCTTGCCGAAGGCCTCGATGGCGGCCTTGCCTTCACCAGCCGGGTCCTGCTGGACGACAGCGACCACCCAGCCTTCCTCGAGACCTTGCACCGCCGATTTGGTCAGGTCCCATCCGAACACCTTGACGTCGCCGGTGCGGCCCTGGCTGGTGACGGCGGAAACCGCACCGAGCAGTGCCGGCTCGCCGGTCGCATAAAGCGTCGTCATGTCTGCATTGGCGGTCATCAGGTTTTCAGAGGCGGAAAGGGCCACGTCCTGCACGTTCTGGCCGTCGACCGTATCGAGGAAGGTGACCTTCTGGCCGCTATCGGCGACGGCCTTCTTGAAACCGTCGAGGCGCTGGTTCTGGATGAAGGAATTGAGCGCGCCGACAACGCCGATCTTGGCGGTGCCATTCATCTTGGTCTTGACGTAGTCGGCGTAGAATTTGCCGATATCCTCGCCCGCCTTGGTGTTGTCGACGCCGACGAAGGCGACATTATCGCCATTCGGGATCTGCGCGTCGATGGCAATGACCGGAATGCCGGCGGCCTTGGCCGCGGTGATCGCCGGTTTCACACCGTTGACATCGATTGCGACGAGAATGATGCCGTCGACCTTCTGGGTGATGTAGTTCTCGATCGCATCGTTCTGCGCGCTCGGCACGTTGTTAGCGTTGAAGATGACGAGGTCGACGCCGGCGGCCTTCGCCGCGGCTGTCGCACCGTCATTGATCTGGTTGAAGAAAAGAGCCTGCTGGTTGATGGTGACGAGCGCATAGGTCTCGGCCATGGCGGAGCCAGAACCAAGCGCGAAGGTCATGGCGATGGCCGCGGCGCAGCCTAAAAGGATCTTTGTAAGACGCATTCCGGTTCCCCTTGGTTTTGCGAAAAGGCCCTTGATCGGGCTCACATGGCGCCTGAGCGCATGGGCATAATTCAAGATACTTGATTTCTTGTCAAGTAACTTGAATTAGCGTCGGCGAAGGGAGACCACCTGTCAGAATGTCGCGGGCGTGTTCACCCAGAAAATGCTGGCGCGTTCGTCGCCGACATTGCGGTACCAATGGGGGAGTTCCGAATTGAAGACGAAGGAATCTCCGGCGGACAGGCGAAACGTCTTCTCACCAACCATCAGTTCGATGGCGCCTTCCAGGAGATAGCCGACTTCCTCGCCGGCATGCTGGATCGGGCCGGCGCTTTCACCGCCCGCCTCGATATGATGGATGTTGCACTGCAGGAGATGGCCCGGCGAATAGGGGATGACACGCTCGAGCGAAATGCCTTCGCCGCGCCGGAGCGGATCGAGCGCGATCAACGGCCGCGCTCCAGCTCGAAAGACGATGCCTTCCTCGCCATCGGACTCCTCGAACATCCAGCCAATGTTCGTGCCGAGCACCTCGACAAGCCGGTGAAGCATGGGAAGCGAGGGCGAGACCTTGCCGTTCTCGACCTTGGAAAGCAGGCTCTCGGAGCAGTTGGCGGCGGTGGCGAGCGCCTTCAGGGTCAGGCCCCGTGTCTGCCGGGAGAGCTTCAGCCTCGTGCCAAGCCGCAGGAGGCTGGTGGCTGTCGAGCGCTCGTCACTGCCCTTGCTGTTGTGGGTATCGATCTTGTTCATTGGGGGAGGCGAACATCTCCGCTGGTTGGGCCGACTCGTAAAACTGATCCGAAGCGTTGTCCATCCTGTGATCATGGACAACGCGTCGGATCGGCATCACGGACCCGTCCAGGGCAAACGAAGCGCCCGCTTTCCCGATACTGGCGAGCGCGCGGTCTCAGGCCGCTTCGCGTTTCAGCGCCTGCGCCATGCAGTGGATGCCGCCGCCGGTCTTGGAGATCTCGCTCATGTCGACAGCCGCGACCTCGAAACCGCGCGCCTTGAGCTGCCCGATCAGCGTTTGGCTGGAGGTCGGCGCGATGACCCGGTCCTTGCCGAGCGACATGAAGTTGCAGCCGAGTGCCATCGTGTCCTGGAACGGCACGTCGATGATCTCGTGGCCCTTGCCTTTCAGCCAGTCGACGATGCCGGGCTCGGTGCAGGCGAGGCAGACGGCAGTGAGCTTCTCGGCGATAGGCACCACCATCAGGTCGATATGGACATAATACTCGTCGATGAAGGCGATGCGTGTCTCCCAGCCTTCCTTTTCGAACCAGGCCTGCACCTGGCGCGCGCCTTCCTCCTGCGTGCGGGCGGCGCCGCAGCCGATCAGCACCACGCCGTCCTCGATGACGTTGAAGTCGCCGCCCTCGAACGTGCCCGCCGTGACCATGTCGTAGATCGGGATGCCGAGTTTCTCGTAGGTGCGGATGGCGGCGTAGTTCTCGCCGCGCCGCCACCAGTTGGCCATGGCGGTGATGATGGCGCCATAAGGCGTCATCACGCTGGAATCGCGCGAATAGACCTGCATCGGCAGTTCCGGCGTCGGCTCGTGCCAATGGATGTTGACGCCGAAATGCTCATAGGCGGCGACCAGGTCCTTGTGCTGCGCCTGCGCGATCTGGACGTTGCAGGGCGCCTCGCGCAGATGCTTGCGCGACAGCGAACTGGTCGACAGATGGCGCAGGAAATTGGGCGAGCCGAGCAGGACGTCGGTCAAGACATCGGTTTCGTTGGCGAAGCCCCAGACGGTCAGCGGCTTGGTGCCGCCGGCCGGGTTGCGGCGCTGCAGCGAGAACGGTTCGGCGACGATGCGATCATGGACTGTCATGGGGTTCTCCTCGTGCTTTGATCATGCGGTTTGGTTGGGTTGACCGCTCGGTATCCACCAGTCGCGGCCGCGCGCGGTGGTGACATATTCGGGCCAGCGGAAATGGATCGGCGGGTCGTAGTCGCAGAGCGGCGCGATCCAGTTCGTACCGCCGATGCCGCCGCCGGTGCGGGTGACGAACTCGTCCATCGCCGCATCGCGGGCGGTTTTGTCCTCCAGCAAGCGCAGCGCCGCCAGCGCGACCGTCTTGGCCGCACAGATGACCATCGGATCGATCGTCGCGGCAATGCCGCCAAGCGCGTTCATCACCCAGGCCGGGTAGGGCTGGCCGCTTGCCGAACGCAACGCCGGACGGGCGACATAGAACCTCGCCGTCGGCGCATGCCAGCTCATGTCGGTGTAGTCGTCGGAGGTCGAATTCAGCTGCGACGGCGGCAGGTCACGGCGCAGGATTTCCTCGGCCTGCCTGGGGTCGATCAGTCGTTCCAGCTCGTCGATGAACGGGTTCTCGGTCGCGGTACCCCCGGCATTGACCTGGATTTCGCGCCCGACCGCCTTGGCGGCTTCGTCCCAGGGCGGTGGCCCGACCGTCGACAGCGCCGCATAGGCGATCTCGGCCATGGCGTGGTTGGCAAGCCCCGGCCGCGATTTCGATACCCAGTGACGCTCGAATCGACAGCCGCTGATCGCGGCGGCGGCCGTGGCATTGCGATCGAGCACGGCAGTGACCTGTTCGGCCATGCGAAGCGTAGGCACGCGGATCATGTACTGGATCTCGGCCAGCCCCGCCGGCAGATTGTCGGCGGTGGCCTGGCCGGCGGTCAGGATCGCCTCGCTGATCGACCAGCCGCCCTGGTGCGGCAGCATGGAATCGCGCAGCGCCTTGGATGTCATGTACATCGTCATCAGCGCGTCGTTGGCGCCGGGCGCCCGCACCGCCGAATGCGCCTGCGGGATCGGTGCACCATCGCCTGCGCGAACCCAATTTTCGGGTTCGTCGCAGACGAAGCGGTAGATCATCGAATAGGCCGCACCGCAATGCGTGTCCCAGCGCGCCGTGTTGCAGAGCGGCAGCATGTAGAAGGGATGGAACGAAATCATGCCGGCAAGGCCATCATAATAGCCCTTGGCCGCGTGGATCGGCTTCGAGCCGCGCACCTTTTCTGCAGGTTCGCCGGTGAAGCGCAACGTGCCCGCGATGCCATGCCGCTGCATGGCCGCCTTGACCGCAAGCAGGCCGCCGAGGCTCGCCATGCCGAGCCCTGAATGCGGATCGGTGTGGCCCCCGGCCTCGAAGCCCAGGCCGGGCCGCGGCTGCTTCACCGTCACCGCGTCCTGGCAGTTGCCGGGCACCGCGTCATATTCGGCATAGAGGCCGATCGTCGGCCCGGCGCCATTCGTCCAGTGGGCGCAGAACGCGGTCGGCATGCCGCCCGAGCCTTCCTCGACGGAGAAGCCCTCATGCTTCAGCCGCGCGACATACCAGGCGGCCGACTGGTATTCGCGCCATGCGGTCTCGCCGAAATCGAAGATGGTGCGCGTCCACTGCGACAGCGACGGCTGGATGCCGTCGAGGCAGGCAAGCGCGGTCTCCTGCGCTGATGTCGTCACCGGTTTGACCATGCGTCAAAGAAAGCAGTGAAGCGGCTCGCCAAAAAGTGATATGTTTTCCCGGTTCGTGCAAATTCGGTTCACCTCTTGAGAATTCCCTCCACACAGGCGCTGCGCGCCCTCGACAGCTTCGCCCGTCATGGCAGCGTCTGGCGCGCTGCCGACGAATTGCACCTCACCCGCAGCGCGGTAAGCCATCAACTGCGTCTGCTGGAGCGCGATCTCGGCTTCGACCTGCTTGAGCGCATCGGCAAGGGCGTGGCGCTGACGCCGCGCGGCCAGCGCTATGCCAGCGACGTGCGCAAGGCGCTGACAGTGCTTGGCGATGCGGTGACGCGCGATGCCGGCACGGGCGTCGGCGGCTCGTTCGCCGTCTCCTGCACGCCGGGCTTCGCCTCGTTGTTTTTATGCACCCATATCGGCGAGTTCCGGCAGATGTACCCTGACGTGGCGCTGCGCATCCTGACCCCCAGGCGGCTCGACGACGTCAGCAATGCCGACGCCGATGCCTTCATCGCTTTCGGTGTCGGCAACTGGCCGAACCGAGCCGTCGAGCCGCTCTGTGAAATCTCGTTCACGCCACTCTGCAGTCCGACGCTGCTCAACAAGGTCGGCGGCTTTTCTCGGCCCGCGGACGTGCTGCGCGCCAACCTGCTTCACCTTGACGACACCGAGGACTGGGCGCGCTGGCTGGCGCTGTCCAAGGTGGAAAACCCCGACACCGAGGGCGGCATCTTCTTTTCGGACATGAACCTCGTCTTCTCGGCGGCGATCGCCGGCCAGGGCATTGCCATGGGTGACGAACTGACGAGCCGGCGCGCCTTGAGCGAAGGCCGGCTGGTCAGGCCGTTCGACATCGCGATCAAGTCGCCGCGTTCCTATTACCTCGTCTCCGAGCACGCAAAAACCAGCCATCCGGTGCTGGAGGCGTTCGGGGGCTGGCTGAGATCGAAGCTCTCGGAGAACCCGGTCAGGCCATATTGACCGACCATAGATGAATCAAATTTGCCGATCAGGCGAAAACTATTCGGTTGCGGTGAGCCGCCGGCCTGCCTACGATTTCCTCTTGGGACTGAGGAAGAAGGCAGGATGCAGCAACCCGGCCGGGCCGCAGAGATCAAGGCAATCGGGATCGGCAAGAGCTTCGGCTCGTTCCGTGCGTTGGACGATCTGACGCTCAATATCGGCCGCGGCGAGTTCCTGACCCTGCTTGGCCCCTCCGGTTCGGGCAAGACCACCTTCCTGATGATCCTCGCCGGCTTCGTGCAGCCGACCGAGGGCCGCCTCCTGAGCGATGGCACCGACATCACCGACCGTCCGGCCGAGCAGCGCGCCGCCGGCATGGTGTTCCAGGGCTATGCGTTGTTCCCGCATATGAGCGTCGAGGCCAACATCGCTTTCCCGCTCAAGGTCCGCAAGAAATCGGCCTCCGAGATCAAGCGTCGTGTCGGCGAGATGATCGAACGTGTCGGCCTGGTTGGCCACGAGAAGAAACTGCCGTCGCAGCTCTCCGGCGGCCAGCAGCAGCGCGTGGCGCTGGCTCGCGCACTGGTGTTCGAACCAGGCGTGCTCCTGCTCGACGAGCCGTTCTCGGCGCTGGACAAGAGCCTGCGCGGACAGATGCAGGCCGAGATGAAGCGCCTGCATCTGGAAACCGGCACCACTTTCGTCTTCGTCACCCACGACCAGAGCGAGGCGCTGGCGCTGTCGTCGCGCGTCGCCATCTTCAACCACGGCAAATTGCTGCAGGTCGGCGCGCCGGACGAGGTCTACGACCGGCCGGACAACCGCTTCGTCGCCGAGTTCCTCGGGGAGATCAACATGCTGCCGCTGAAAGGGGTCAAGCCCGCCGGCAATGGCTCGACGGGCGTTTGCGAGGATCGCGCGGTCAGCATGCATTGCAAGGCCGAGAAAGTCCGTGGCGATGCAATCCTGGCAATCCGCCCCGAGTATATGTCGATCGCTGGCGAGGCCGCCGCCGGCGAGAACGGCATTGCCGCGACCGCCACCGCCTCGACCTATCTGGGTGCGGCGACCAAGCTCGATCTCACGACGCGGCAGGGCGCCAGGGTGACCGTCTCGGTGCCCAACGAGGTCGCGGCCGCGGCGCTGAGCAAAGGCAATTCCGTCTGGCTGACCTGGCCTGCGGAAAAGGGTTTCCTCCTTCCGGAAGGAGGACAATGACCGCCGGCGTGGACCGATGGGACACGCAGGCTTCCGGGAATGACCAACGACAAAAAAGGGGAACTGACATGACAAACGATACCAAGAAACAAGCCATCGAGACCCTGTCCGCCAGGGCAGGTCGCGGCGAGATTTCGCGCCGCCAGTTCACGCAGCTGGCAGCACTCGTGCTCGCCGGCACGCCGATGCTTTTGCGTTCGACCGGTGCCTTTGCACAGGCCAAGGAACTGGTTCTGGTGAACTGGGGTGGCGACGCCATCACGGCTTACGACGCCGCCTACGGCCAGGCTTTCACCAAGGACACCGGCATCACCGTCAAGATGGACGGCTCCGGCCCGACCGAAGGCGCGATCGCCGCGCAGGCCAAGAGCGGCGCCCCGACCTGGGACCTCGTCGACGTCGATCCGTTCTCGGCCATCACGCTCGGCGCCCAGGGCGCGCTGGAGCCGATCGACTACAACGTCGTCGACAAGAAGAAGATGCGGCCGGGCTTCGGCTGGGAGTATGCCGCCTCGACCTATTTCTTCTCCTACGTCATCGCCTATGATTCCGAGAAATACGGCAAGGACGCACCGACCGGCATGGCCGACTTCTTCGATGTGAAGAAGTTCCCCGGCAAGCGCTCGCTCTACAAATGGGGCGTTTCGAGCTGGGAAGCCGCACTGCTGGCGGACGGCATCGCGCCGGCCTCGCTCTACCCGCTCGACCTCAAGCGCGCGCATGACAAGATCGCCGCCTTCAAGGAGAACGTCGTCGCCTATTGGGGCGGCGGCGCCGAGAGCCAGAGCGTGCTGCTCAACGGCGAGGCCTCGATGGCCATCGTCTGGTCGACCCGCGCCTCGCTGATCGAGCAGGACTCGGGCGGCAAGATCAAGTTCATCTGGGACCAGGGCCTGATCTCGCCCGGTGCCCTTGCCGTGCTCAAGAACAACCCCGGCGGCAAGGACGCGGCGATGAAGTTCATCGCCAGCGCGCAGGATCCGCAAAAGCAGCTCGTCATGTTCGACAAGCTGGGGCAGGGCCCGGCCAATCCGGCCGCCGACGCGCTGATCCCCGCCGACAAGAAGCGCATCAACCCGGTCGACCCGGAGAACATGAAGAAGCAGATCGCGCTCGACATGGACTGGTACGCCAAGAACTACGGGCCGGCGCTCGACGAATACACCAAGATCATCTCGGCTTGATCAGGGCCGGGATCATCGGGTCCAGATGAGAGCATATCTCTCCGACAGGATGGGCGCGGCGCTGTTGATGGCGCCGCTGCTCCTGTTTCTTGTCCTCGCCTATGCCTGGCCGTTCCTCGGTGTCGTGAAGTGGAGCTTCACGCTGCCGACGCCGGGGCTCGGCCAGTACGAGGCACTGCTCACCGACGATCTGGTGCAGTCGGTGTTCATCCGCACATTGCGCATCGCGGCCATCGTCACGGTCGTCTCGGTTGCCGCCGCCTACGCCATCACCGTCGTCTGGGTGCGCGGCACGCCGGCGCAGCGCCTTGTCGCCGAATTCTGCATCCTGGTGCCGTTCTGGATCTCGGTTTTGACGCGCGCCTTCGGCTGGGTGGCGCTGCTGTCCAATCGCGGTCTGATCAACACCTGGCTGCAGGCGATCGGCTTCATCTCCGAACCGCTGACCCTGGTGCGCAACGAGTTCGGCGTCATCGTCGGCATGACGCATTTCCTCATTCCGTTCGCCGTCTTTCCGCTCGCCTCGGCCATGCGCAGCCTCGACGACCGGGTGCTGCTGGCGGCACGCGGGCTCGGCTCCAGCCGCATGCGCACTTTCTGGACTGTGTTCGTGCCGATGACCCGCTCCGGCATCATCGGCTCGGCGATGATCGTGTTCGTCTTCTCGCTTGGCTTCTTCGTCACGCCGGCGATCCTCGGCGGCGGCCGCAGCGTGATGATCGCCGAGCTGATCTATCTCCGCATCTTCCAGAGCCCGGATTGGGGGCTGGGTGCGGCGATCAGCGTCGTGCTGGTGCTGTTCGTCGGCGCGCTGATGGCGCTTCTTTTCCGTTATGTCAGACCAAAGCAGTTGATCTGATGCCGACCTATCGCCCCGGACCCGTCTCGCTGATCCTGGCCGTGCTGGTGGCGCTGTTCCTGCTTTTGCCGCTGCTCGCCGTCATCCCGGTGTCACTGACGCCGAGCCGCATGCTGGCGATGCCGTCGGGCGAACTGTCGCTGCGCCACTATCGTTCGCTGATCGAGGATCCGCGCTGGCTTCAGTCGATCCTGCTGTCGATCAGGATCGGCATCGTCAGCAGCGCGATTTCCACGGTGCTGGCGCTCTGCTTCAGCCTCGGCGTGTGGATGTTCCAGCCGCGTTTCACCGCGGCCCTCGTCGGCTTCGTGCTGCTGCCGATGGTGGTGCCGCCGGTGGTCTCGGCGGTGACGCTCTATTTCCTGCTCACCTCGATCTCCGGCGTCAGCTCCTTCTTCGGATACGATACCTGGCTTGGCGTCGCCATGGCGCATTCGGTAATGACGGTGCCTTTCGCCACGGTGCTGATCCTGGTCTCGCTCAGCCAGCTCGACCGGCGCATCGACCTTGCCGCGCGCGGCCTCGGCGCCTCGGTGTGGGAGCGCGCCACCCGCGTCATCATGCCAAACATCAAGTTCGGCATCGTCACCGCGGCACTGCTGTCCTTCGTGCTGTCCTGGGAAGAGATCGGCGTCACGCTGTTCATCACCTCGGTCAACGCCATCACCCTGCCAAGGCTGATGTGGATGGGCCTGCGCGACAACATCGATCCAGCCATCGCCGCCCTCTCGGTGATCCTGATCATCATCACTGTGCTGGTGCTGGCGGTGCGCAGCTTCGTGGTCCGGTTGCGCGGCAGGCCTTGACCACGGTCGGTGGTCATCCTTCAAGAGCTTCGGGCTGGCTACCCCATCGCGCGGCGGATTGTGCTGGACAGGCTGGTAAGGAATCTCGGCCGGGACGATGCGTCGAGCTTCCACGACAGCACCGCCATGGCCATTTGCCGCGGCAGCATGCCGACCGACAGGAACCAGCCGGCAAGCACGGCGCGGCGCCGCAGGGACGCCGACATTTCGAGGCTGGCGACAGCCCCCGCCGCCGCGAGCGCCAGCCGGGAATCATCGGCGACGGGGTGCCGGTGCCTATCCGCGCAGAGTGACGCCAGCCGTTCTTCCAGATGGACCGGATCATGGCGAACAACGTCTGCCGGCACGACGGTCAGGCCTACCTGCGATGCTTGGTCCGACAGCGCCTCCATGCGGTGGAAATCGTGCTCCACCCGCCAGCGCGCCCGCTCGGCGAGCTTTTCACCGAAAACCGAATGGTTGGCGCCGTGGATACGGTAAGCCCCGACACATTCATCGATGGACTGGACGTGGCCATGGAGTGGCGCCAGCGTCGCAAGATAGCCGTCGGCGCCCTGACGGAAATCCGGTTCCGGAATCGGCATGATCGATTCCAGGGTCGTCCGGTCGAAGGCCAGCCCGCTGGTCACGGTCGTCTGGTAGCGCCCCTTGTGCAGCAGTTTCGGCACGACATCACCGCTGTCGAAGGGCAGTTCCGGCGGCGGAAAGACGTCCTTGATGTGTTGCCGCTCATCGACAATGTGCAGTCTGGATTGCACCTGGGCAGTTGCCGCGTCCCAGGTGTCGACGATCCTGGAGACGGCCCCCGGATAAAGATAATCATCGGCGTCGAGGAAGAGGATGATTCTGCCCGAACTGGCGGCAAAGCCGGTATTGAAGGCAGCCGCATGCCCGCCATTCTTTCGTCTCGGACAAGCAAGGATCCTGTCGCCGTAGGATTCCATGATGGCCGTGGAATTGTCCTGCGATGCATCGTCGACGACGATGACTTCGACGTCGTCGTGGTCCTGCTCCAGGGCGCTGTCGATGCTACGTTCAAGGAAATGCGCGTAATTGTAGTTCGGGATAATAATGGATACCGGGATTTTGTGGGCGGTGGACTGCATGCATTCGACCTCGCGTCTTAGGTTGATTTTGGCAAAACCCGCCCGTGGGCTGGCTCCTCTTCAAGCTCGCGCCGATCCGTCGGGAGACGGATCACGTCTCTCTTTTGCGACTTCATGCAAAGCCGCTATCGCCTTCGAGGATCGCGGTGGCCGACCGGGTCAAGAGTGTGGCCGGCTAGCAAAGCATCGACGCTCCGGTCATAGACCAAGCTCGACGAAAATGGCGTCGCGTTCGATCGCGGTGGACCGAAGCGGACGCCTTGAAGGCACGGCCGATGCTGGCCTTCAAATGCGGCTGGAACAAGCCCGTTGTCTGAAAACTGGCATGCGGATGTTTGCGCTTGGCTATTTCATCGTTAGGTTGCGCGACGTCGGCCGAACGGGGTATCGGCAGGTCGTATTTTCGAGATCATCGGCGTTCATCATTCTGATGACGAATCGCCATCGTCTTCGCGTCGCGAACGTTTATATCTGGCAGAACATGCAGACGGACAGGCTTGCGAAAGCCGATGTCGGTGGCGCAAGGCTTGAGGAAAAGGACGATGACCGCGCCCGGCGATTTGCAGCAGGCACTTTTTTTGAGACTGAAGGGCGACGCATCCCTGTCGGCGTTGCTGGGCGGTGCCGGGCTGCTGGAACGGGCGGCCGACAATGCCGCTTTTCCCTACGTGACCTGCGGTCAGACCAGTGCCTTCGACTGGGATACGGGCGTCGAGAACAACGACGATCAGCTGATCACGCTGCACGTCTGGTCGAAAGCCCAGGGCGAAGCCGAAACGCTTGCAATCATGGACGCCATCAAGGCACGCCTTGACGACGCGGTGCTGGTCATCGGTCCTCGCGGCCAGACGCGGCTGTCGCTCGAGTTCACCGAAGCCCGCTACGATGAGGAGCTCCTGGTGCATCACGGGCTGCTGCGGTTTCGCGCCCTGACGCAGGAAAATGCCTGACGCGCTTTCAATATGACCGAAACGGAGTCTAGACTGCCATTTCCCGGATTTCGTCGGGTTGGGGCGTCGAAATCACGATTGGTCATCTGTGTTTTCAGGGGTGTAGCGGACATGTTTTTTGCGTCGATCACCGTTCATTTCACGTTCAGCACCGATGCGTTACAACGCCGGTCATGAAAACGCTCCGCTCCCATTTCCGAACCGCGACACTGGCGCTATGTGCTGCCGGGCTGTTTGCGTCGCAGGCGGTGGCGATGCCGGTCATTGCCCCCGACCAGGCCAGCCCGATCGTTCTGGCCGCGTCCGACTGCTATGCGATCGGCCAGCAGGTTGCCCAGCAGAATGGCGGAACGCTGGCCAAGGCCTCGCAGTCGACGCGCGGCGGCCAGCCGGTCTGCGTCATCGTCGTGCTGGTGCCCGGCAAGGACGGGCAGCGTCCGCGCCGTTCCGAGATCGTCGTGCCGCAGAACTGACCGGATCCTTTCACCTTAGAGGCCTCGTTTCCCAGGCCGCCGGAATCGGCCTATATCTGACCCCAACCTTCAATCCGACCCCAACCCTTCGATCTGACCAAGTCTTCAGTCCAAAAAAGCTCTTCAACAGGTATCGATCTCCGCATGCGCGTACTCGTCGTCGAGGATGACAAGGATCTCAACCGCCAGATAGCCGACGCGCTGGTCGATGCCGGCTATGTCGTCGACCGTGCCTTCGACGGCGAGGAAGGCCATTTCCTCGGCGACACCGAGCCTTACGACGCCGTCGTGCTCGACATCGGCCTGCCGCAGATGGACGGCATCAGCGTGGTCGAGCGCTGGCGCCGCGGCGGCCGCAAGATGCCGGTGCTGATCCTGACGGCGCGCGACCGCTGGAGCGACAAGGTTTCCGGCATCGATGCCGGCGCCGACGACTATGTCACCAAGCCGTTCCATATCGAGGAAGTGCTTGCCAGGGTCAGGGCGCTTATCCGCCGGGCCGCCGGCCACGCTTCGTCCGAACTCACCTGCGGGCCGCTGCGTCTCGACACCAAGGCGTCGAAGGCCGATGTCGACGGTGTGCCACTGAAGCTGACCTCGCACGAATTCCGCCTGCTCGCCTACCTGATGCACCACATGGGTGATGTGGTCTCGCGGACCGAACTGGTCGAGCATCTCTACGACCAGGATTTCGACCGCGATTCCAACACCATCGAGGTCTTTGTCGGGCGGCTGCGCAAGAAGATGGGCATCGACATGATCGAAACCGTGCGCGGCATGGGCTACCGCATGCGTGAGCCGGAGGCGTAACTCGGAACCGCTCAAACCAATCGCAAGGACGCCGCTTGCGCTGCGTTTGTGGCCGCGCTCGCTGACGTTCCGCGTCATCGCCTTCTCCACGGTCTGGGCGATCCTGACCCTGGTCGTCATCTTCACCCTGATCACCACGCTGTACCGTCAGGCCAGCGAACGCGGCTTCGACAGCCTGCTTTCGGCGCATCTGTTCAATCTGATCGGCTCCATCGGCATTTCCGATACCGGAGCGCTCACCGGCGCCCCCGACCTCGGCGACCTCCGCTTCTCCGAGCCCAATTCGGGCTGGTACTGGTCGGTGGAACCGGCCTCGGAAGGCGTGCATGGCGACCTCCACTCCTCTTCGATGACCAGGACCATCCCGTCGCCAAGCGTCGCTGAAGTGCCTTTCAATGCCAGCTTCCAGCGCAGCTATTCGGCCGAGGGTATCGACGGCGAGCAACTCGAAGTGTTCGAGAGCGAATTCGTCCTCGACGCCAAGAACCGTGCCGCGCGTTTCCGCGTCATGGGCAACCAGAGCGAACTCGAACAGGAAATCGGAACCTTCCAGCGCCGCCTGCTGACCTATCTCGGCCTGTTCGGCATCGGCATGATCGCCATCAACGCTATCGCTATCCTGCTTGGCCTGCAGCCGCTGCGCCGGGTCAGGAACGCGCTCGCCATGGTGCGCGAGGGCACCGCGCAGCGGCTCGACGGCCGCTTTCCAGCCGAGATCGAACCGTTAGCCAACGAAACCAACGCATTGATCGAAAACAACAAACGCATCGTCGAGCGGTCGCGAACCCAGGTCGGCAATCTCGCCCATTCGCTGAAAACGCCGCTCGCGGTGCTGCTCAACGAGGGCCGCGCGCTCGGCGGCCCAAAGGGGCAGTTGATCGCCGAACAGGCTGCCTCCATGCAGAAGCAGGTCGATCACTACCTGCAGCGTGCTCGCGTCGCGGCGCAGCGCGACAGCGTCGTCTACCGTACACCGGTGGCGCCGCTGGCCCAGCGCATGGTGCGGGTCTTGCAGAAGCTCAATCCGCAGACAAGCCTGTCGCTGACGCTGCCGGCATCCGAGATCGTTTTTGCCGGCGAGCGCGAGGATCTCGAGGAACTGCTCGGCAATCTTCTTGAAAATGCGATGAAATGGGCAAGGAGCGCGGTGTCGGTCTCGGTCGCACCCTTGGTCGGCAAGGATGATCATCTGTTCGAGATCAGCATCGACGATGACGGCCCCGGCATTCCCGAGGACAGAGCGCGCGACGCGCTGAAGCGCGGAAGACGCCTGGACGAGACGAAACCGGGCACAGGTCTGGGGCTTGCCATTGTCGCCGACCTCGTCAACGAGTATGGAGGCGTTCTCGCGCTCGAACGGTCCGGCATGGGCGGATTGAAGGCGGTGGTGCGGTTGCGGAGCCTTCAGTGACGTTTCCCAGCGCCAATCGACACCGATGGACGGCACATGTTATGGCGGCATATCGATTGGTCCCGGAGCGGCCGGCAATGGCCAAATTTCCGACAAATATCAATACTATGGCGACGCCCACTTCTCCGATGACGCGGCCCCAGGCGCATCCATGGCAGGCTCCAACTCAAGAAAACCGGTTGTTGGCATGAAGATTCGCGTCGCGTTTGTTTCCGCATTGCTGGCCGTCTCCGGCTGCACTACCTTGAGCGGCAAGGGCTCCACCGTCGCGCCGACACCGGCCTCGACGCCTCCTTCGGGCGGCAAGGTCACCACCTCGATCATATCCGCGATGGGCGGTGGCCTGATTGGCGGTTCGATCGGCAGCAGCCTCAGCGCAACGGAGAAGCGCAGCGCGCTCGAGGCCGAATACAAGGCGCTCGAATATACGACAAGCGGCCAGAAGGTGACGTGGAAAGGCGACCAGGCCTCGCGCTATGGCGAGGTGGTGCCGGCCCAGCCCTATCGCGTCGGTTCACAGGACTGCCGCCAGTACACGCAGACAGTGTTCACCGGCGGAGCCGGCGTCACCGCCCGCGGAACCGCTTGCCGCAACACCGACGGCAGCTGGACGCCGCTGACCTGATATCCCGGTTGGGAACTGGTCGCTTGACGTCGATCAAGGACGTCAGGCGCGTCCGCCGTCAAAGCGTCGCAGGATGGACATGTTGGCAGGGCAAGTCTCTGCCTTTATTGGAAGAGCCATGCTGTTCTGGGTCATAGCCGCAATCCTGACGCTGGGCGCGAGCCTGGCGGTGCTGTTGCCGTTGGCTGCCGGCTCGAAAGGTGCCGCATCGAGCGGCGACCACGATCTGGAAGTCTATCGCGATCAATTGTCCGAGCTTGACCGCGACGCCGCACGGGGCCTGATCCAGCCGGCGGAGGCAGCCGAGGCACGCGCCGAGATCGCCCGCCGCATCCTGCGCCTCGACAATGCGGATCCAGCTGGCAAGGCATCGGCCAGGCCGGCGTCGGCCACGTCAAGAGTTGTCGCGACCGTCGCGGTGCTGGCGGTGCCGTTGGTCAGCTGGGGGCTTTACAGCCAGCTCGGTTCGCCCGACCTGCCGTCACAGCCGCTCAGCGAGCGGTTGGCCAAGAACCCGGCCGATAGCTCGGTCGACGAGTTGGTCGCGCGGGCGGAAGCTCACCTTGCCGCCAATCCTTCCGATGGCCGGGGGTGGGATGTGCTGGCCCCGGTCTATCTGCGCATGCAGCGCTTTTCCGACGCGGCCGCCGCCTACCGCAACGCCATTCGCCTCGACGGCGACAGTGCCGTCCGTCAGGCCGGCCTTGGCGAGGCGATCGCCGGTGCGGCGGGCGGCATTGTTTCGGCCGACGCCCAGGATGCCTTCGAGGCGGCGCTGAAACTCGATCCGGCCAATGCGAAAGCCAGTTTCTATGTGGCGGTGGCCTTGGCGCAGGAGGGGCGAACCAAGGAAGCGGTTGCCTCTTGGCAGGCAATGCTCGCCACGCTGCCGTCGGATTCGCCGTGGCGCGGCGCCGTCGAGCAAGCATTGGCCAAATCCGGCAACCCTGAAGTCGCTTCCGGCGCGGCCGCGAAAGGTCCCGATGCCGCCGATGTCGACGCCGCGTCCTCCATGTCGCCGCAGGACCGCGAAGCCATGATCAACACCATGGTCGCGGGTCTCGACGACAAACTGCGGCAAAATCCGCGTGACGCGGAAGGATGGATGCGGCTCGTTCGTTCCTACGTCGTGCTGGGCAAGGCCGATGAGGCGCGCGATGCTCTTCATCGCGCCATTGCCGTTTTTGGGGCCGACAGTGACGAAGCCAAGAAATTCACCACCTTTGCCGCCTCGCTCGGCCTGGCGGCGACGGAGTAGAGCATGACGCGCAAGCAGAAACGATTGTCGGTCATCGTGGGCGGACTGGCTTTCCTGGGCGCCGCCACCGGACTGACCTTCTACGCGCTCGGCCAGAAGGCGTCCTATTTCTACATGCCGGCCGATCTTGCCACAGCCAGCGTCCAGCCGGGACAGCGCATCAGGCTGGGAGGGCTGGTCGAGAAGGGCACCATCGAGCGCGGGCAGGGCGCGACCGTCGCCTTTTCGGTCACCGATACACACAAGTCGGTCAAGGTCACTTACACCGGCATCCTGCCGGACCTTTTCCGCGAAGAACAGGGCGTCATCACCGAGGGCACCTTCGGCCCGGACGGCGTCTTTGTCGCCGACAGCGTGCTGGCCAAGCACGACGAGCGCTATATGCCCAAGGAAGTGGCCGATGGCCTGAAGGCCAAGGGCGTCTGGCAGGAGAGCAAGAGTGAATAGCTCTGGCAGGAGAGCAACGGTGAATTACAGGTACAGTCATGGTTGAGACCGGACATTTCGCCCTGGTCCTGGCATTCGCGCTTTCGCTGGTGCAGACGATCGTGCCGCTGTTTGGCGCGCGCCTGAACAACCAGCGCCTGATGGCTGTCGGCGGCCCGGTCGCGGTGACCGGTTTTGCGTTGACGGCACTGTCTTTCGTCGCGCTGGCCAGCGCTTATGCGAATTCCGACTTCTCGGTGGCGAGCGTCTGGGAAAACTCGCATTCGTTGCAGCCGCTGATCTACAAGATCACCGGAACCTGGGGCAACCACGAAGGCTCGATGCTGCTCTGGGTGCTGATCCTGACCTTTTTCGGCGCGCTTGTCGCCGCTTTCGGCTCCAACCTGCCGGCAACGCTGCGGGCCAATGTCCTGGCCGTGCAGGGCGCCATCGGCGCTACCTTCTTCCTGTTCATCCTGGCGACGTCCAATCCGTTCATCCGGCTCAATCCGGCGCCGATCGAGGGCCGCGATCTCAACCCGGTCCTGCAGGATCTCGGCCTCGCCATTCACCCGCCGCTGCTCTATCTCGGTTACGTCGGTTTCTCGATCTGCTTTTCCTTCTCGGTCGCGGCCCTCATCGAAGGTCGTATCGATGCCTCCTGGGCGCGCTGGGTGCGGCCATGGACGCTGGTCGCCTGGATGTTCCTGACTGGCGGCATCGCCATGGGATCGTACTGGGCCTACTACGAACTCGGCTGGGGCGGCTTCTGGTTCTGGGATCCGGTCGAGAACGCCTCCTTCATGCCGTGGCTGGCAGGCACCGCGCTGCTCCATTCGGCCATCGTCATGGAAAAGCGTTCGGCCTTGAAGATCTGGACGCTGCTGCTTGCCATCCTCACCTTCTCGCTGTCGCTGCTCGGCACCTTCCTGGTGCGCTCGGGCGTCCTGACCTCCGTCCATGCCTTCGCCACCGATCCGACGCGCGGCATCTTCATCCTGTGCATATTGACGCTGTTCATCGGCGGCTCGCTGTCGCTGTTTGCGTTGCGCGCCTCGAAGCTGACGGCCGGCGGCCTGTTCCATCCGATTTCGCGCGAAGGCGCGCTCGTCCTCAACAATCTGTTCCTGACGACGGCGACCGCCACCGTGCTCGTTGGCACGCTTTATCCGCTGGTGGTCGAGGCCTTTTCCTCGGACAAGATTTCGGTCGGAGCACCATTCTTCAACCTGACCTTCGCGCCACTGATGGTACCCCTGCTGGTGATGGTTCCCTTTGGGCCGCTGCTGGCCTGGAAACGCGGCGATGTCTTCGCCGTCGCGCAGCGCCTGATGGTGGCATTCGCGGGTGCCCTCCTGACGGCACTGGTCACCACCCTGTTCATCGACGGCGCTTCGGTATTGGCGGCCGTTGGCGTCGGACTTGCCGCCTGGCTGATCCTTGGTGCGCTCACCGACATCGCCATCAAGGCGGGGTTCGGCAATGTCACGACGGGGAACATGGTCCGGCGCCTGCTTGGCTTGCCGCGCTCGGTCTTCGGCACGGCTTTCGCCCATCTCGGCCTTGGCCTGACCACGCTGGGCATTGTCGGCACGCTTTGCTTCGGGACCGAGAAAATCCTGTCGATGCATGCCGGCGAGACGGTGGAATTGTCCGGCCACACGCTGCGTTTCGTCGGGCTCTATCCGGCCCAGGGCCCCAACTACAGCGAAGATCGCGGCCGCTTCGAGCTGATCGGTGTCAGCGGCAGTCCCATCGGCGAAATCAGCTCGGCCAAGCGCTTCTTTCCGGTGCGGCAGACGACGACGACGGAATCCGGCATCAAAACCCTTGGTCTTTCCCAGCTCTACATTTCGCTCGGTGACGAAGGCAAGGATGGCTCCGTCGTGGTGCGCTTGTGGTGGAAGCCGCTGGTGACGCTGATCTGGGGCGGTGGCCTGATGATGATGGCGGGCGCTGCCATGTCGCTGATGGACAGGCGCTTGCGGGTCGGAGCACCCTCGCGGCGCCGCAAGACGGCGGTGGCGCCAGCGGGCCTGCCATGAAGACAAGGTTCTCGCTGACGTCGATTGTCTTGCTGCTGGCGCTGCTCTTCGCCGGTGCGGCGCAAGCGGTGAAGCCTGACGAGATGCTGGCCGATCCGGCGCTGGAGGCGCGAGCCCGGGCGCTGTCGGAAGGCCTGCGCTGCATGGTCTGCCAGAACCAGTCGATCGACGAATCCGATGCCGATCTGGCCCGCGACCTGCGCATCCTGGTGCGCCAGCGCCTCGTCGCCGGCGATACCGACCAGCAGGTGATGGACTATGTGGTTTCGCGCTATGGCGAGTTCGTGCTTTTGAAGCCGCGCTTCGACCTGCGCAACGCGCTGCTTTGGGGCACGCCCGTCATTCTGCTTCTGGCAGGCGGCATCTTTATCGCCTTCAACGCCCGTTCTCGCCGGCAACTGGCGACGAAATCCCTCTCCGCCGACGAACAGGCGGCGCTGGACGCGATCCTGCGCCAGGACTGACTGCGAAATGGCGTGAAGGGTGAGACCGCCCGACAGGCAGGTCGGCCACCAACATTACCAAAGTTTCATGCGTCGGAAATGGCGTTGTAATGTGCGCCGTTCTAATTCTCCTTTTCTGAGGACGCCTATCAGGGCGTGTCCCTTCGAAAAGAGGATCAGAGACCCATGAATATTGCCCCCAATTCATATTCCCGCACCCGCAAGCGTCTCCTGGCTGCCGTCGCATCCGTCGCGGTTGCCGGTGCGATCGGCGTTGGCGCGCTGACCAGCGGAACCAGCCCCGTCCTGGCCGACGCGGTGCGTGTCGAGGCGCCGCAGGTTCCCAGCTTCGCCGACGTCGTCGAGCGCGTTTCCCCGGCCGTGGTCAGCGTCAAGGTCAAGGCCAAGATCCAGCCGACCGCAGATGACGGCTCCGACGATCAGGACGGTCTCGACAATCTTCCCAACAATCCGCAGCTGCGCCGCTTCTTCAAGGAATTCCGAGGCTTTGGCGACCAGGGCGGGCAAAACGACGAAGGTCACCGTCGCTTCGGTCACCGCGACCGCAACAACGGCCAGCCGCGCCCAGTGGCGCAGGGTTCCGGCTTCTTCATTTCCGAAGACGGCTACCTCGTCACCAACAATCACGTCGTCGAAGAGGGCACCGCCTTCACGGTTGTGACCAATGACGGCAAGGAGCTCGACGCCAAGCTGGTCGGCACCGATCCGCGCACCGATCTCGCCGTGCTCAAGGTCGACGGTGGCGGCAAGTTCACCTATGTCGATTTCGCCGATGATTCTAAGGTTCGCGTCGGCGACTGGGTCGTGGCCGTCGGCAATCCGTTCGGTCTCGGTGGCACCGTCACCGCCGGCATCGTGTCGGCGCGCGGCCGTGATATCGGCGCTGGCCCCTATGACGATTTCCTTCAGATCGATGCCTCGGTCAACCGCGGCAATTCGGGTGGCCCGACCTTCAATCTCAACGGTCAGGTGGTCGGCATCAACACGGCGATCTTCTCGCCTTCGGGCGGCAGCGTCGGCATCGCCTTCGACATCCCGGCCTCGACCGCCAGGCAGGTTGTTGGCGACCTGATGAAGAACGGTGCGGTGCAGCGCGGCTGGCTCGGTGTCGAAATCCAGCCGGTCACGTCGGACATCGCCGAATCGCTCGGTCTGAAGTCCAACAATGGGGCCTTGGTGTCCAGCGCCCAGGACGACGGACCCGGCAAGAAGGCCGGCATCACCGCTGGCGACGTGATCACCCAGGTCGACGGCAAGGACGTTGCGTCGCCAAAGGAACTCGCCCGCCTGATCGGCGCCTATTCGCCGGGCAAGCCGGTCGACGTCACCGTCTGGCGCGATGGCAAGAGCCAGACGGTCAAGGTCGATCTCGGCAAGCTGCCCGCCAGCGACAAGCAGGCCTCGAACGACCAGCAGCAGCAGCCCGCCGCTCCGGCAAAGCCTGACACGCTTGCCGATCTCGGCCTCACCGTCACCAAGTCCGAAAACGGCAAGGGTCTCGTGGTGACCGACGTCGATCCCGACAGTGATGCCGCCGATCGCGGCATCCAGCCGGGCGACATCATCACCGCGGTCAACTCGACCGAAGTCAACGGCACCGAGGACGTCACCAAGGCGATGACCGAAGCGGTGAAGTCCGGACGCAAGGCCGTGCTGATGCAGATCACGCGTGACGACAACAACCGCTTTGTCGCCTTGCCGGTCGCCAAGGGCTGAAACGACTTTTCCGATGCGGCGGTGTCAAACACCCCCGAACCGCCGCATGGGGAAGCATGGAGCCGGGTACGTTAGTCAGTCATCGTGCTCTCCTCCAGCGGCAGCGGGCCTCCCATCGCCCGCTGCCGCACATCTTACAGGCTGTCCAGAAGCGCTCCCTGCGGCCCGGTGCGGGGACATGCCGTGACCGCGGTATAGCGACATGCGCTAAAACAGGCATGTCCACGATGAAGACACCAGGGAACAAGATTTTATCGCGCACGCTCGGGATCATCTTGATCGCGATGCGCTTTGGCAAAGGCTAGAATGCAGATGCCTGCTACTCAACCTTCCAGCGAAATCGCGTATAACGGGCCTATGAAGATTCTCGTCATAGAAGATGATCGCGAGGCCGCGGATTATCTGCAGAAAGCCTTCAACGAGGCTGGTCATACCGCGCATGTCGCTGGTGACGGCGAGACCGGCTTCGCGCTTGCCGATGCCGGCGACTACGACGTGATGGTTATCGACCGGATGATGCCGCGCCGTGACGGCCTGTCGGTGATTGCCGGCCTTCGCTCGAGGGGCAACACCACGCCCGTGCTGATCCTGTCGGCGTTGGGTGAGGTCGACGACCGGGTCACCGGTCTGCGCGCCGGCGGCGACGATTATCTGACCAAGCCTTATGCCTTCTCCGAACTTCTGGCCCGCGTCGAGGTGTTGAATCGCCGGGCCAGCGCCAAGGAGGCCGAAACCGTCTACCGGGTGGGCGACCTCGAGCTCGACAGGCTGTCGCATTCGGTCCGCCGGGCGGCGCGCGAGATCACCCTGCAGCCGCGCGAATTCCGGCTGCTCGAATATCTGATGCGCCATGCCGGCCAGGTGGTGACGCGCACCATGCTGCTCGAAAACGTCTGGGATTATCATTTCGATCCGCAGACCAATGTCATCGACGTCCACGTCTCGCGGCTGCGCGGCAAGATCGAGAAGGGCTTCGACAAGCCCATCCTGCATACGGTTCGTGGCGCAGGCTATATGCTGAAGAGCGGCTAGAGTATGATCCCGAAAAGTGGATACCGGTTTTCTCGGACAAACGGTTTCCGTTTGTCCAGAGATCATGCTCCAACAAAGAGCTGGATCAGCATGACGATTCTACCAAACGTCATGCTGATCTAGGCGGCGGCATGGCCTTATCCGTGCCAGCCACCATGAGGACGACGGCAGCGCGGCTTTCGGCGCTCTACCTTCTTTTGTTCGCGATCTGCGCCGTGTCGCTCGTCTTCTACATGACATCGCTGTCGGCACGCATGCTGACCGCGCAGACACAGGAAACCATCAACGACGAAGTGCTCGGTCTCGCCCGTGCCTATCAGCGTGGTGGTCTGCCGGTGCTGGTCCGTGTGGTCGAGGCGCGCTCGCGCCAGCCTGGCGCCAATCTCTACCTGATCGCCGATGCCAACGGCCAGATCCTGACCGGCAATGTGCAGAGCCTGGAGCCGGGCGTGATCGAGGCCGAGGGCTGGACGACCGAGCCGTTCTCCTACAAGCGCTTCGGCGAAGGCGAGCTTGATCGCCTGCGCAGCGGAACGTCCGACCAGACGCCATCACCTTCAACCGGCGAGAACGCGGCGCAGGCCGAGGGCGAGAAGGGCCACAACGCCATCGCGCTGGTGCTGCGGCTGCCGAACCAGATGATCATGCTGGTCGGCCGCGATCTTGGCGAGCCGGAGCGCTTTCGCGCCGTCATCCGCCGTGCCCTGACGCTGGCGCTCGGCATGATGGGCCTGGGCGGCATCCTGATCTGGTTCTTTGTCGGCCGCGCGGCGCTGAAGCGCATCGACGGCGTTTCGGAAGCGAGCCGTCGCATCATGGGCGGTGATCTTTCCGGCCGGCTGCCGGTGACCGGCGCCGGAGACGAGTTCGACCGGCTTTCGGAAAACCTCAACGCCATGCTGGCCAGGATCGCAACGCTCAACGAAGGCCTGAAGCAGGTTTCCGACAACATCGCGCATGATTTGAAGACGCCGCTGACCCGACTGCGCAACCGGGCCGAGGCGATACTTTCCGGCAAGCACACGACATCCGATTACCGCCAGGCTCTCGAAGGCACCATTGCCGAGTCCGACCAACTGATAAAGACCTTCAACGCCATACTGATGATCTCGCGGCTGGAGGCCGGATATTCGTCTGAGCATACCGCTCGGGTCGATCTGGCGGCAGCCGTGCGCGACGTGGTCGAACTCTACGAGCCGGTGGCGGAAGAGGCTGGCGTCTCGCTGGAAGCCAAGGTCAACGGCGCTTTTATCGTCGACGGCAACCGCGAGCTGATCGGCCAGGCGCTGTCCAACATCGTCGACAATGCGATCAAGTATTCGACGGACTCCACGTCCAAGCCAGCGGTCCGTGTGACGCTCGCGCGCACGCATGGCGAGATCAGGCTCTCCGTCACCGACAACGGCCAGGGCATCCCGGACGATGCCGATCGTGCCCGGGCGACCGAACGTTTCGTGCGGCTGGAGAAGAGCCGTTCGCAGCCTGGTTCCGGCCTTGGCCTCAGCCTCGCCAAGGCGGTCATGACTTTCCACTACGGTCGGCTTGACCTGTTGCCCGGCAATCCGGGACTATCCGTGGTCATGAGTTTCCCCACACGCGAGGATCACTGATGGCGGCCGTTGCCAAGCGCAGCAAGACCGACTGGCCGCTGAGGCCCGAGGTCGCGCTTGTTCCCCTTGATGCAAGCCGGGCGCGGCAGGAACTGGCCGAGATTCAGGCAGCGGCACGCGAGGAAGGCCTGACACGGTTGGCCAAGTTCCTGGCCGGCAAGGGGAGGGGCCAGGATTTCCTGGCCGCCGTCTTCGACCTCTCGCCATTCCTGCGCGATACGGCGCGGCGCCGGCCCCGGATCCTGGACAGTCTTTTCGACCAGCCGGTGGAGGCTCGTCTGAAAGCGATCACCGCTGCGATCGACAAGGCGCCACTAGCGGAGGCGATCTCGGAATCCGGCCTGATGATGGGGTTGCGCCAGTGCAAGGCCGAAGCGCATTTCCTGATCGCGCTCGCCGATCTCGCCGGCGAGGCCGAAACGTCGCTGACGGTGCGGCGGCTGAGCGACCTTGCCGATGCCTGCACCCGTGCGGCGGTCTACTTCCTGCTGCGTGACGCCCATGGCCAGGGCAAGCTCAGGCTGCCGGACCTCGACAACCCGTCGCGGCAGTCGGGCTGGATCCTGCTCGGCATGGGCAAGCTCGGCGCGCACGAGTTGAATTTCTCTTCCGACATCGACCTCGTCGTGTTCTTCGATCCGGAAGTCCCTGCCGTCGTCGATCCCCTCGACGCCACCGAACTGTTTTCGCGTCTCACGCGCCGGCTGGTGCGCATCTTGCAGGACCGCACCGAGCACGGTTATGTCTTCCGAACCGATCTGAGGTTGCGCCCCGATCCCGGTTCGACGCCGCTGGCGATCCCGGTCGAAGCCGCACTGCGCTACTATGAAGCGCGCGGCCAGAACTGGGAGCGTGCCGCCATGATCAAGGCGCGTCCGGTGGCCGGCGATCTGGCCGCGGGCGCCGCCTTCCTCAAGGAGCTCCAGCCCTATATCTGGCGCAAATACATGGACTACGCCGCGATTGCCGATGTGCATTCGATCAAGCGCCAGATCCACGCCCATAAGGGACATGGCGAGATCGCCGTGAAGGGCCACAACGTCAAGCTCGGCCGCGGCGGCATCCGTGAGATCGAGTTCTTCGTCCAAACACAGCAGCTGATCGCCGGCGGCCGCTTTCCGGAACTGCGCGGCCGCGAGACCGTACCGATGCTCGGCCAGCTCGCGGCGCGCGGCTGGATCACCTCCGAGGCGCGCGACGCGCTTGCCCGGCAGTACTGGTTCCTGCGCCGGGTCGAACACGCCATCCAGATGGTGGCCGACGAGCAGACGCACACATTGCCTGAAGACGATGAGGGGCTGGAGCGCATTGCCCGGATGCTGGGCTTTGCCGATGCGGCAACCTTCGCCGGGGCGTTTCGTGCCTCGCTGCAACAGGTCGAGCGCCACTATGCGGCGCTGTTTGAAGCGGCACCCGAGCTTTCGGCGGGCATCGGCAATCTGGTCTTCACCGGCGACGTCGACGACCCAGACACATTGCAGACCTTGCATGGTCTCGGCTTCCAGCGGCCGAGCGACATTTGCCGTGTCATTCGTGGCTGGCATTTCGGCCGCTATCGCGTCACCCAGTCGGCGGAGGCGCGCGAGCGCCTGACGGAGTTGACGCCGGCCCTGCTCAAGGCGTTCGGCCAGACACGGCGGGCGGACGAAGCCTTGATCCGTTTCGATGAATTCCTTGCCGGACTGCCGGCCGGCATCCAGCTGTTCTCCCTGTTGCAGTCGAACCCGGCGCTGCTCAAGCTGATGGCCACGATCATGGGCGCCGCACCCCGGCTGGCCGCTATCATCACGCGCCGGCCCCATGTCTTCGACGGCCTGCTTGATCCAGCCCTTCTCAACGAATTGCCGGACCGTGCCTATCTCTCAGGCCGGCTGTCGGCCTTTATCGAAGGCGACAGGGCCTACGAGGACGTGCTCGACCGCTTGCGCATCTTCGCCTCGGAGCAGAAATTCCTGATCGGCGTGCGCCTGCTCGCCGGTTCGATCGATCCGGCTCGCGCCGGCCGCGCCTTTTCCGACCTGGCCGACCTCACCATCGAGGCCGCGCTACGGGCGGTGATGGCCGAATTCGCAGGGCGTCACGGCATGATTGCCGGCGGCGTGGTTTCGCTGCTGGGCATGGGCAAGCTTGGCAGCCGCGAATTGACGGCCGGGTCGGATGTCGACCTCATCCTGCTCTACGACCACGATGCGGACGCCGAGGATTCCGACGGGGAAAAGCCGCTGGCGCCTTCGCATTATTACACCCGCATGACGCAGCGGCTGATTTCGGCCGTATCGGCGCCGACGGCGGAAGGCGTGCTCTACGAACTCGACCTGCGCTTGCGCCCGTCCGGCAACAAGGGACCGGTGGCCACCCATATCGACGCCTTCAAGAAGTACCAGCGACAGGAGGCCTGGACCTGGGAGCACATGGCACTGGCGCGGGCCCGTGCCATCGCCGGCGATGCCGGCCTGTGCTCTGAAGTCGAAGCGGAAGTTGCCGCGGTGCTGGGCCAGCCGCGCGATGCGGCAAAGGCGAAGGCCGAGGCCTCGGACATGCGGGCCATGATCGAGAAGGAAAAGCCGCCGCGCGACCTGTGGGACATCAAGCTTATTCCCGGAGGACTGATCGATCTCGAATTCATCGCCCAGGTGGCAGTCATTACGAGGCAGGTCGAGACCGGGCCGCGTGTGACTGGTACGGCCGAGATACTGTCCCGCCTGGCCCCTCGCTTTGCCGATTCCGGGGTGAGGCAGGAGCTTTGCGAAGCCTACGGCCTCTATCTGGCGCTGACCCAAATGACGCGGCTGTGCCTCACCGGAGCCTTTGAGCGCGACGACGTTCCGCCGGGGCTTTCGGATCTGCTTCTGGCGGTCACCGATCTGCCGGATTTCAGTGTGCTGGAGGCACATCTCAAGGAGACATCGCAGAAGGTCAGGCGGGACTTTGACCTTTTGCTTCGTGCCGGGCGACCATGAAATAGCCGGCCGCATCGGGGGTGACGATGCAACAGGAGAAGACCCATGAGAAAGTCAACCAAGCTTGCCCTTGCCTTCGCAGCGCTCGCCGGCGCCACCGCATACGCTGAAAACATCGCCAGCGCAAAAGTGCGCGAGGACACGATGATGCGCCTCGACAAGGCGATGGGCGATTCGGGCGGGGCTATCACCTTCGACCAGTTTTCCGACGCCATGAACGCGCGGCTGAAGAAGCTGGTTGCCGACAATGGCGGCACGCTGACCGTCGCCCAGCTCGCCGACGCGCTGGAGAAGGCGCGCTTCCAGCGGATGGCCAAGCGCATCATCGCCCGCTACGACAGCAAGGGCGACGGCACGCTAACATCCGACGATATCGCCAGCCGTGAGAAGAAGGTCTGCGCCATGCTCGGGTCACTTTGGCCGCGACCGTCAGTGGGATGACGACAGTGGCATGCAGTAGTGATGTGCGCGAGTGGTGGCGTCTCTCTGGCGGCGCAACCCGCCAGAGAGACCGGAAATCGAAAACGGCCTGCAGTTTACTCCGTTCGCTGTATCCGGTTGAGGGTGCGGCTCTTGTGGGCCGCCAAAATCCGGTCGCGCAAGTAGGCGTAGAAACGTGGCGGCAGCATGCCGTCGTCGAAGCGGGATGGCTTGCTTCGCGGGATCGGCCTGAGATCGGGACCGGGCCAGAGGAAATCATTGGTTTCGGTCACGACGATCCATGACGGTGCATCATCAAGTCCAAGATGAGTTTTGAGCGTCGCCGGTATCTCTACTGCATCGGCAGAATCAAATGGCGGCGAGTGCGTGATCGGAACCACCGTTACAACCTCGCGCCCCTCCACGACCTGGCGGGCGGCGACGATTGCGCAGGGTCGGCCCTTGCGGCCTTCTTCGGCTCCCGTTTCATGTTCCTTTGCCCAAAGGTATGAATAGCAAATCACCAAACCCGGTATAGGCTTTGGCAGGCTCACGGTGTCCAGTCTTTGAGCATTGCGTCGAGCCCGGCATATTGGTTCGGGACGGCGCTTTCGGCGATGGCGTTCAGCGTCTCATCGTCCAGTTCCTCGATTGGACGGGCGACCCGTCCCTTGACCAGAACCTCGAACATCGCTGCCGACAGAAGCACCGTGTGGGTGCGGCCATTCTTGGTGATCGCGACCGGCGCACGCTGGGCGGCGTCCTGGAAACGTCCGACATTCTGTTGGAATTCCGTTGAAGTCACTCGCACGACAAATCCTCTATTTCTTATCTAAAGTAGATAAAATAGATAATTTGTCAAGGATTTCCGCTCTCGCCTGCGGGCATCGAGGCGAGGGCCGGGATCGGCTTGGGAGGTAGCGAAATCTTCAAGCGGCGACCTTGACCGCCGGCGTCGCCTTCTTCACCGGTATGCGCACCGACACGATCGTGCCGACACCTTCGGTCGAACGGATTTTCAGTGCGCCGCCCTGGAGCTCGGCCAGCGAACGCGAGATGGCGAGGCCGAGGCCGGATCCGGCATGGTTCTTGGAGAACTGGTTCTGCACCTGTTCGAAGGGCCGCCCGAGCTTGCCGAGCGCCTCCTTCGGGATGCCGCAGCCATTGTCCTCGATCGTCAGCACCAGGGCGCCCGATGTGTTGCGGGCCCTGACCGATATGTGACCGCCCTGGCCGGTGAATTTCACCGCGTTGGACAGCAGGTTGATGACGATCTGCTTGATCGCCCGGCGATCGGCGAACAACGTGAGCGCGTCGGCGATGCGTGTTTCCACGGTGATCGCCTTTTGTGCGGCCTGCAGCGAGACGACGCGCACCGTCTCGCTGATCAGCGGGCCAAGGTCGATCTGCTCCTGGTCCAGCGAGAACTGGCCGGCCTCGATCTTGGACATGTCGAGAATATCGTTGATGACGCCCAGCAGGTATTTGCCGCTGCTGTTGATGTCGGTGGCATATTCCTCATAGCGCGACGAACCCAGCGGGCCGAACAGTCCTTGTTCCATCAGTTCGGAGAAGCCGATGATGGCGTTCAGCGGTGTGCGCAGTTCGTGCGACATGTTGGCCAGGAACTCGGATTTGGCCCGGTTCGCCGCTTCGGCGCGCTCGGTTTCCTTCATGTATTTGCGGTTGAGGTCGACCAGTTCGCGCGACCGCTCTTCTTCGGCCCGGCGGGCGAGGCTCAAATCATGGATGGTCGCCATCAGCCGGCGCTCGCTGTCGACCAGCTTCTCCTGGTGCAACTTGATCTGGGTGATGTCCGAGCCGACAGAGACGATGCCGCCATCCCTTGTCTTCAGCTCGTTGACCTGCAGCCAGCGGCCGTCGGACAGCTGCCGCTCGAAAGTGGCGCCGCCTTGAAGACCATTGGTGTTGGCGAGCCGGCGCTCTGACGCAAAGGCCAGCATGCGCTCTTCCAGCGAAACCCGCGTCACACCTGGCATCACGTCGCGATCCGAGAGCCCGTTGTCCTGCTGGTATTTGGAGTTGCACATGATCAGGCGCTGGGCCGAATCCCACAGCACGAAGGACTCGTTGATGTTCTCGATCGCGGTCCTCAGGCGAAGATCGGCTGCCTCCGAACGCAGCGCCAGATGGCGCTGCTCGGTGACGTCGACGGCGATGCCGATCAGCTGGATCTCCGGCGCTTCCGGGTCCATGACTTGTGCGCGGGCGCGCATCCACACCCATTGGCCGTCGGCATGCCGCATCCGGAACACCTGGTCGATGTGGTCGATTTCACGCGCGACAATTCTGTTGGCGAGCTCGAACAGGTCTCCGTCCTCGGGATGGATGATCTCGTCGACCTCGCCGAAGGACAGCATCGTCTCGCAAGGCTCGTAGCCGAGCATGTCGTACATCGAACGTGACCAGTACATCTTGCCGCGCACCATGTCCCAGTCCCACAGGCCGCAGCGGCCGCGCACCAGCGCCATGTCGATGCGCTGATGCGCTTCGAGGTAGATGCGGTCGGCTGCCTGAGCGCGCGCCGCCTGCCCGAAATAGGCATAGAGGATGATGATCAGCACGCCGGCGGTCAGCACGAACAGGGTGACGTTCAGCGAGACTGTCTTGCGCCAGGTGTCGAAGACGGCTTCCTGCGGCACCAATGCCGCCGCGGCTCCTTTCCCGTCCTTGGCCACGCTTACCGCCGCGTACCAGTCTTGCCCGCCGATGCTGACCTCCATGACTCCGGCGCGGTCGCCGAACATGAACAGCGGCTGGCCGCCCTCGACGAGGCCGTCGAGCGAGTGGCCCTGCCAGGGCGTCGAGCGTGGCGTTACCGCGGTGATCCTGAAGGCGCCGTCGGTGATGACGAGCACATGGCTGCGGCCCATCGCGCCCTGGCGGCTGGTGGTCTCCAGCAGGTCCTGGATGGCGCCTGGCGGGGTGTCGGTGACGGTGGCGAGCGAACTGGCCAGTTGGCCGGCCGCCAGTGTGAGAATCGCCTTGGCGTCGCGCTCCACATCGTCGCGTTCGTTCATCAGCGACAGCACGCGCAGCGCCGCGATGACGATCAGGAAGATGACGATGAGGGCCGGTATCGACCGGCGCAGCAACGGTTCGGCAGCCAGAAGCCGCTTGTAGGCTGGTTCGGCGATGAGCCGCGTATTCCCGGCAAGGCCGTCGCTTCGCGTCTCGCGACGCGCAAAAGCCATCCCTCCGGGCGCGCCCCACGCGTCCGCCTTCGCCATAAATGGCACTCCCCGATTTCAGTATACCCGACTCTACAGGCTTGACGATCCGGCAACGCCGCACTTCCGAATCGCCATTAAAGAATCAAAGGTGATTCGCCTTGTCCAGTGCTCCGGCGAAAAAGATTAAAAATCGACTAAAATAGTGCCGAAGCGGCCGATCTCCCCACGAGCGGGAGATCAGACACCTAAGCAAGCGTCCGCTCGACAATGTCCCTTAAGTCCGCCGACAGGTTTTCGGCATTGGCGATCGAAAGCAGCGCCTCCCGGGCCTTGGCCTGGCGGCCCGGCTCGAGCGAACGCCATGACCTGAGCGCCGTTGCCAGCCTTGCCGCCACTTGCGGGTTGCGCTTTTCGACCTCGAGCACAGTCTGCGCGAAAAAGCGGTAGCCCTCGCCGTCGGGGCGATGGAAGCCGGTCTGGTTGGCGCTGGAGAATGTGCCGATCAGCGAGCGCACCCGGTTTGGATTGCCCATCGAGAAGGCCGGATGAGCGGTTAACGCCCGGACCGTGTCCACCGCCTGCGGCCCCGGCACGCTGGCCTGGATCTGGAACCATTTGTCCATGATCAGCGGGTCGGACGCATACTTCGTTTCGAATGCCGCCAGCGCCTTTTTTGCCCCCGGCGAACCATGGTGTCGATGCGCAAGCACGCCAAGGGCTGCCGCGCGGTCGGTCATGTTGGTCGCCGACTGGAAATGCCCGGCGGCCAATGCCGCGCCGCCAGGCAGCAGCGAGAGATAATCCAGCAAAGTGTTGCGCAGGGCGCGTCGTCCAGCGCTCGCTGCGTCGGGGCTGAACGCGGTCCTGTCGGCAAGGCTGTCGTAGAGGCCGGAAAACGCCGCGCCATTGGCGGTGCCGATGGCGAGCGCAAGGGCTAGTCGGGCCGTGTGGATGGCGTCGGGATCGATGTTCCTGCCGATGTCGCGGGCGATGTCGGCATCGCCGGGCAGCGCCAGTGCCAGCGCCCGGTAGGCCGGCTCCAGCGTCTCGTCGGCGGCAATGCTGCCGGCGAGCTCGGTCAGCCGTTTCGCGAAGACCGGTTGCTTGCCGCCGAGGATCTCGCGGAAGGCTGAAATCAGCGTATCGGTGAGCAGCGTGTTGAATGCCTGCCAGCGCGAGAAGGCGTCGCTGTCATGGCGGGCAAGGAAGAACTGGTCGTCAGCCTTCTGCTCGACCGACAGCGTCACCGGTGCCGAGAAGCCGCGGTTGAGCGACACCGCCGGGCGCTCCGCCACGCCAGAGAAACGCACCATGTGCCGGCGCTTGCGGACATGGATGACGCCATCGTCGACACTGGCGCCCTCGACGCCGCTGTACGACACCGGCTTGCCGCCGGCGCCGATCAGGCCGAAGGCGAGCGGGATGTGCATCAGCCGCTTGCGGCTTTCGGAGGGTGTCGGCGGCACCGACTGTTCGATCTCGAGCGTGAATTCCTGCAAAGCCGGATTGTGCGTCGAACTGACCGTCAGATTGGGCGTGCCGGCCTGATGATACCAGAGCGCGAACTGCGACAGGTCGCGGCCGGACGCATCCTCGAACACCTTGATGAAATCCTCGATCGTCGCAGCTTCACCGTCATGCCGCTCGAAATAGAGGTCCATGCCGGCACGAAAGGCATCCGGGCCGAGAATGGTGCGGATCATGCGCACCACTTCGGAGCCCTTCTCGTAGACTGTCGCCGTGTAGAAATTGTTGATCTCGCGGTAACGGCGCGGCCGCACCGGATGCGCCAGCGGACCCTGGTCCTCGGGGAACTGGTGCGCGCGCAGCGTGCGCACCTCGGCGATGCGCTTGACCGCGCGCGAGCGCTGGTCGGCGGAGAATTCGTGATCGCGGAAGACCGTCAGTCCTTCCTTCAGGCAAAGCTGGAACCAGTCGCGGCAAGTGATTCTGTTGCCTGTCCAATTGTGGAAATATTCATGCGCGATGATCGCCTCGATATTGGCGAAATCGGCATCCGTCGCGGTCTCCTGGTCGGCCAGCACGTATTTGTCGTTGAAGATGTTGAGGCCCTTGTTCTCCATAGCGCCCATGTTGAAGTCGGACACGGCGACGATGTTGAAGACGTCGAGGTCGTATTCCCGGCCAAACGCCTGCTCGTCCCATTGCATCGATCGCTTCAGCGCATCCATGGCGTAGCCGGCGAGCTTCTCCTTGCCGGGCTCGACATAGATGCCGAGCTCGACCGTGCGGCCCGACATCGTGACGAAACTGTCGGCGACCTGGCCGAGATTGCCGGCCACAAGCGCGAACAGATAGGACGGCTTGGGGAAGGGATCGTGCCACACGGCGTAGTGCCGGCCATCGCCGAGGTCGCCCTTGTCGACCGGGTTGCCGTTGGACAGAAGCAGCGGCGCCTCGTCACGCAAGGCCTCGATCCGCACGGTATAGACGGACAGGATATCGGGGCGGTCGAGGAAATAGGTGATGCGGCGAAAGCCCTCGGCCTCGCACTGCGTGCAATAGACATTGCTCGAGCGATAGAGGCCCATCAAGGCTTCATTGTTCGCCGGTGCCAGCTCGGTTTCGATGCGCAACTGGAAACGGCTCGCTGCCGGCGGCTTGAGAATGGTCAGTTGGTCGGGGCTGGCCACCAGGTCGGCGGGTTTCACTTTCTTGCCGTCGATCTCGATGCGCTTGAGCACCAGCCCATCGCCATCGAGCACCAGCGGAGCCGACACCGAAACGCCGTCGCGACGCTCGATCGTCACTGCTGCGGTGACGATCGTTGCCTGTGGCGAGAGACGGAATTCAAGGTTCGTTTCCGGAATGAGGTAGTCGCTGGGGCGATAGTCTTCGAGTTTGAAGACCTGGCCTGTGTCGGTGCGCATTCCGGGTTTTTTCCTGTCGATTGCGTTGGAGGCGGATTGTTTCCGCTGATCCAAGAAATTTGAAGTCCGCGCTCTTTACACGAAACGGCCCCTCGACAAAACTGCGACAGGGCCTATTTCAGGCCTTCCTTTCCAGCATCGCGAGGCAGTCATGACCATCGTCACACCGAAGTTCGGGATGGGCGCTTCCGTGTTGCGGCGCGAGGATGCTGCTTTCATCCAGGGGCAGGGCCGCTATACCGATGACATCCAGCCGGCCGGCGTGCTGCACGGCTATGTCTTGCGCTCGCCGGTGGCCAAGGCCAGCTTCACCGTCGGCTCGACCGATGCGGCGAAGAAGGCTCCAGGCGTCCATCTGGTGCTGACGGGCAAGGACCTGGCCCATCTCGGCGATCTCAAATCCGGCGTCATGCAGGAACAACCCGACGGCACCAAGGCGCCGACCCGCGACATTCCGGTCCTGTGCCGTGATCGCGTCAATTATGTCGGCGATGCCGTTGCCTTTGTTGTCGCCGACAGCCGTGCCCTGGCGCAGGATGCCGCCGAACTGATCGATGTCGATTATGACAGCGAGGATGCCGCGTCTGGCACGGCGACCGCGCTTGCCGAAGGCACGCCGCTGGTGTGGCCCGAGCTCGGCTCCAACCGCGCCTTCACCTACCACATGGGCGACAAGGCCAAGACGGCGGCGGCTTTCGCCAGGGCGGCTCATGTCACCCGCATCGAGTTCGTCAACAACCGGCTGGTCTGCAATTACATGGAGCCGCGCTCTGCGATCGGCGAATGGAACGCCGGCGAGAACCGTTTCGTGCTGACCACCGGGTCGCAAGGCGTGCATTCCATGCAGTACATCCTGGCCAGCGTGTTCAAGATCAAGAAGAACCAGCTGCGCGTCATCACGCCGGATGTCGGCGGTGGTTTCGGGCCGAAGAGCTTCGTCTACCGCGAATATCCGCTGGTGCTGGAGGCAGCGAAGCGGCTTGGCCGTCCGGTGAAATGGGCCGGCGACCGCACGGAACATTTCCTCACCGACGCGCAAGGCCGCGACAATGCCGTGACGGCCGAGATGGCCCTCGACAAGGATGGCCGCTTCCTCGGCATGCGGGTCGATCTGCTGGCCAATATGGGCGCCTATGTCTCGCAATACGGTCCGTTCATTCCCTATATCGGCGTCACCATGTCGACCGGCGTCTATGACATAAGGGCGCTGGATGTCACGGTGACCGGCCTTTACACCAACACATGTCCCGTCGATGCCTATCGTGGCGCCGGCCGGCCGGAAGCGGCATTCCTGCTGGAAAAGCTGGTCGATGCCTGCGCCCATGATCTCGGCCTGTCCGTCGACGAGATCCGCCGCCGCAATTTCATCCGGCCGGAACAGTTTCCCTATCGCACGCAGACCGGCCGCCTCTACGACAACGGCGAATTCGAGGGCCACATGGAGCGTGCCATCGAACGGTCTGAGTGGAAGGCGTTTCCGCAACGGCTCGAACAGTCGAAAGCCGGCGGCAAGATCCGCGGCATCGGCATGGCGACTTACATCGAGGCCTGCGCCTTCCCGGGCTCCGAGCCGGCATTCGTCGAGCTCAATGGCGACGGCACGGTGACGCTCAAGATCGGCACCCAGACCAACGGACAGGGCCATGCCACCGCCTATGCGCAGTTCCTGTCGGAAAAGCTCAATCTCGACATCGACAAGATCCATGTCCGCCAGGGCGATACCGACGAATTGAAGGCCGGCGGCGGCACCGGCGGCTCGCGCTCGATTCCGCTCGGGGGTGTATCCGCTTCCCGTGCGGGCGAGGATCTGGCCAACAAGATCAAGCGCATCGCCGCCGACGAGCTGGAGGCTTCCGCCGGCGACATCGAGCTGTCCGATGGTGTTGCCCGCATCGTCGGCACCGACCGCACGATCGATTTTTCCACCATCGCCAAGGCCGCGAAAAACCCCGATGACCTCAAGGGGTTCGGCGAGTTCGTCCAGGACGAATGCACCTATCCGAACGGCACCCACATCTGCGAGGTCGAGATCGATCCCGACACCGGCACGACCGAGATCGTGCGCTACACCATCGTCGACGATTTCGGTGTCACGGTGAACCCGATCCTGCTCGCCGGCCAGGTTCATGGCGGCGTCGTGCAAGGCGTCGGCCAGGCGCTGACCGAAAACACCGTCCATGGCGAGGATGGGCAATTGCTGACGGCGAGCTTCATGGACTATGCCATGCCGCGCGCCGACAATTTCCCGTTCTTCCATTTCGAGACCCGGAACGTGCCGTCGACCACCAATGCGCTGGGCATCAAGGGCGCGGGCGAGGCCGGCACGATCGGCTCGACACCGGCGGCACTCAACGCGGTCACCGATGCGCTGTGGCGCGCCTATGGTGTCAGGCATATCGAGATGCCGGCGACACCAGCGCGCATCTGGGCGACCATCCAGGAAGCATCGCCAAGGTGACATCAGGGGCGGGGGCGGCACCAGAAACGGCGGGCGGCCACGACACGCTGAGGGGCATTGCCCTGAAGATCGTGTCCGTCGCGGTTTTTGTCGGAATGCAAACCTGCATCAAGGCGGCCGGCGAGGTGCCGGCCGGGCAGATCGTCTTCTTCCGCTCGTTTTTTGCCATCTTCCCGATCATTGCCTTTCTGGCATTTAAGGGACAGTTGCCGACGGCATTCGTCACCAAACGTCCCTTCAACCACGTCGCGCGCGGTATTGTCGGCGTCGGCGCCATGGGGCTTGGCTTCTTCGCGCTCACCAGGCTGCCGCTGCCGGAGGCAATCACCCTGAACTATGCACAGCCGCTGTTGGTCGTGGTGTTCTCCTCCGTTTTCCTTGGCGAGACGATCCGCGTCTACCGCTGGAGCGCGGTGGCAGTCGGTCTGGTCGGCGTGCTCATTATTTCCTGGCCGGAGCTCACTCTGCTCAATTCGGATGAAGCGCTCGACGATCAGGAGGTTCTCGGCGTCATGGCGGCGCTGGTGGCGGCGGCGATCTCGGCCGTCGCCATGCTGCTTGTGCGCAACCTCGTGCAGACGGAGAGGACGGCGACCATCGTGTTATGGTTCTCGTCGACAGCGAGTGTGCTCTCGCTGCTGACGCTGCCTTTCGGCTGGCAATCGCTGACGCCTGTGCAAGCCGCGCTGCTCATCATGGCCGGCTTTTGCGGTGGCCTCGGCCAGATCCTGATGACCTCGGCCTATCGCCATGCAGAAGCCTCGGTGGTGGCGCCGTTCGAATACACCTCGATGATCCTCGGCGTGGTCGTCGGCTACTTTGTCTTCGGCGACGTGACGTCGCTGAGCACGCTGGTCGGCGGTGCGATCGTCGTTGCCGCCGGCATCTTCATCATCTGGCGCGAGCGGCAGCTGGGGCTGGAGCGCACCCGCACCCGCAAGGCGGCACTGCCACAGGGGTAGTCAGGCCCGTTCCCTTGCCAGCCGTACCAGCACCGCCCGTGTCTGTTCATCCGCCGGGAAGAACGATTCGATCGCCAGTTCCGACAGCGTCACGTCGAGCGGCGTGCCGAACACGGTGATGGTGCTGATGAACGACAGAACCTGGTCGCCATGCGCAAGCCTGAGCGGATGCACGATCGCATTCGGCTCGACAGGCGCGGGCCGGCTGCCCGTCAAGCCGGACGGATAGCCGCGCAGCTCGCGCTCCAGGTCGATCAGTACGGGGTCGCCGGTGGCGTCATTCTGGTGCTTGAGGCGTTCGAGCAGGTGCGTGCGCCATTCCTGGAGGTTGACGATGCGCGGCGCGATGCCGCCCGGGTGCAGGCTGAGGCGAAGCACGTTGACCGGCGCCGCCAGCAAGGAAGCCTCGCTGACATCGGCGAGGAACGGACTAATCGCCGCGTTCGCCGAAACCAGGTTCCAGTGCCGGTCGACGGCCAGCGCCGGAAACGGCTCATGCCCCTTGAGCACGGTCTCGACGGTGGCAAGCGCCGGCGCCAGCGTGGCATCGGTGAGCGGCCTTTCGCCGAAGCTCGGCGCAAAGCCCGCGGCCAGCAGCAACTGGTTGCGCTGCCTGAGCGGGATCGAAAGCTGCTCGGCCAGATGCAGCACCATGTCGCGCGAGGGCGCGGCACGCCCGCTTTCGACGAAGGAGAGATGGCGCTGCGAGATCTCGGCTTCCATGGCGAGTTCGAGCTGGCTCATGCGGCGGCGCGTGCGCCATTCGCGGATCAGGCTGCCGGCGGAGGTTTGGGCTGTCGTCATGAGGAAGGACTAAGGCCGCGGAGGAGGGATTTCAATTACCTTGGAGGTTATCGCTACAGTATCTATTCCGAGATCGGCGAAAGCGGAGATGACGGCCAATCTCCCCCTTGCGATCCTTCGCGCCCCCCTCTGTCCTGCCGGACATCTCCCCCACGAGGGGGGAGATCGGCTAATCACCCTAGCGCTCGCAGTTTTGCCTTCACTTCGAGAAAATCCCGCCATGCTAGTTTTTTGTGCGCCGGCGTCCGCAAGAGATAGGCCGGATGCAGCGTCGGCATCGCTGGAATGGTCACGCCCGACGCCGTCGTGTGGGCATGCCAGTTGCCGCGCAGTCTGAGGATGCCTTCCGAGGTGTTGAGCAGCGTCTTGGCGGAAGGCCCGCCGAGATTGACCAGCACCTTGGGATTGACCAGTTCGATCTGCCGCTCGATGAACGGCCGGCAGATCTCGGTCTCGTGCGGCGTTGGCGTGCGGTTTCCCGGCGGCCGCCATGGAATGACGTTTGCGATGTAGACCGAAGAACGGTCGAGCCCGATCGCAGCCAGCATGCGGTCGAGCAGCCGGCCGGAGCGGCCGACGAAGGGCAGGCCCTCTATGTCCTCGTCGCGACCGGGCGCCTCGCCGACCAGCATGACCGCGGCTTCCGGGTTGCCGTCGGCGAAGACGAGGCTCTTGGCGGTGGCCTTGAGATTGCAGCCGTCGAAGGCAGCCATGTGCTGGCGAAGCTCATCGAGTGTGGAGGCGCTTGTCGCCATTTGCCGGGCGAGGGCGGCCTGCGCCTCGTCGGGGACGGCGGCGGTGGCGGACACGGTGCGCACCGGCGCATCCGGCACCTTGCTTGCATCCAACCCGGGCGATGCTGCTGGCCGCTCCGGCGTCTTGTCTTCGCGAGGCGGCGGCAAGGGCGCCGGCGCGCGCTCGACAGGCCTCGGCGCCGCCTCGGCGAAGCGGTTCACCGGAGCGTCTTCCAGCGCCTCATCGACGCCGGCGCTGGCATAGAAGGCCAGGATGTCGGCGATTTCGGTCGGGCTATTGGGGGCGGCAGTCATGGCGCGCACATTCATCCGCATGGCCGAAATTTGCAAGGCCGGCGGCTTGCCCTATCCCGTCGGTATGCGCGGGTCCTGCACCAGGTAGAAAGTCCATCGCGGCGTGTAGTCGGTCACCAGGAATTCGAAACTGGCGGTTTTCAGCGGGTCGACCTTGCCGTTCTTGAACAGCAGTCGGTCATAGGGTTCGAAGTCGCGGTCGAAATCGGCGAAATTGCTCGACGAGATATTGTCAGGCGTCTTGTTGCGTTGGTCGAACGAAAGCCCGTCGCCGAACACGCTCGGCTGGTTCAGCGTCTCCTGAAGCTCGAACTGGAATTCGATCCAGGCCTGGCCGCTGTTGTTGAGCACGTCGATGCGCATATACATGATGCCATTGGCGAACTCGCCCGCCTTGCCGAATGTCTGGATCGGCTTCGTGGTGCGGATGGTCAGCGTCACCGGTGTCGCCGAATTCAGCTCTTCGGTGATGACCAGCGGATCGTCCTTGGTTCCGATGCCGGAGGCCCCGGTGATGCGGAAGCCGCCAAGTTCGTCGGAGAAGGAATAGGCGCCTGTCGCCCAGACCTTCACCCCGTCCGCGGCGGCGTGACCAGGTGCCAACATCAGAAGTGCCAGAAGAACCGCCCGGCAGGCCCGGCTGGGCGGGAAAAGAAAGCGCGTTGAAGAAAAGCCGGCTGGGCCAGGAATGCGCATGCCGGGAAGTATGGCCGATAAGCAAGCCGTCGAACAAACAAAAAAACGCCGGCGCGGCGGATCTCATCGGACAGCAACGGCGGCCAGGCCGCAAGATGCGCGACTTTTTGGCCAAATCCGCCCAAATCCGCCCAAAACCGCATTGTCACGTATGCGCCGGTTTCCTGTCGTCAATTGATGCGCTATGCAGCGCAAGAGCCAGCAAGATAGGCAACAGCGGCAAGCCAGTGCGGAGGGGTTGATGAGCGATATCGAACGCGAAAGCATGGAATTCGACGTGGTCATCGTCGGTGCCGGACCGGCCGGCCTTGCCGCGGCCATCCGTCTCAAGCAGGTCAATCCCGAGCTTTCCGTCGTCGTGCTGGAAAAGGGCGGCGAGGTCGGCGCCCATATCCTTTCGGGCGCCGTGGTCGATCCGATCGGCATCGACCGGCTGCTGCCGGGCTGGCGCGAGGAGGACGGCCATCCTTTCAAGACGCCGGTCACGGCGGACCATTTCCTGGTGCTCGGGCCCGCCGGCTCCTTCCGCCTGCCCAACATCCTGATGCCGCCGCTGATGAACAATCACGGCAATTACATCGTCTCGCTCGGCAATGTCTGCCGCTGGCTGGCCGGCAAGGCCGAGGCGCTTGGTGTCGAGATCTATCCGGGCTTTGCCGCCACCGGCCTGCTCTACAATGACGAAGGCGCCGTCACCGGCGTCGTCACCGGCGACATGGGCGTCGAGAAGGACGGCACGCACGGTCCGGGCTTTGCGCCGGGCATGGCGCTGATGGGCAAGTATGTGCTGATCGGCGAAGGCGCGCGCGGCTCGCTCGCCAAGCAACTGATCGCCAGATACAAGCTTTCCGACGGCCGCGAGCCCGGCAAATATGGCATCGGCCTCAAGGAACTCTGGCAGGTCAAGCCGGAGAACCACCGGCCGGGTCTCGTCCAGCATTCCTTCGGCTGGCCGCTCGACATGAAGACCGGCGGCGGCTCGTTCCTCTACCATCTGGAGGACAACCAGGTGGCGGTCGGCTTCGTTCTCCACCTCAACTACAAGAACCCCTATCTGTCGCCTTTCGAGGAATTCCAGCGCTTCAAGACCCATCCGGCGATCGCGGCTACGTTCGAAGGCGGCAAGCGGCTGGGCTATGGCGCGCGCGCCATCACCGAGGGCGGCTGGCAGTCGGTGCCGAAACTGTCCTTCCCCGGCGGCGCGCTGATGGGCTGCGCCGCGGGCTTCGTCAACGTGCCGCGCATCAAGGGCTCCCACAATGCCGTGCTGTCGGGAATGCTGGCGGCCGAGCATGTCAGCGAAGCAATTGCCGCTGGCCGCGCCAATGACGAGCTCACCTCCTACGAGGAAGCCTGGCGCGCGACCGACATCGGCAAGGATTTGAAGAAGGTGCGCAACGTCAAGCCGCTCTGGTCGCGCTTCGGCACCATCGTCGGCGTCAGCCTCGGCGGCCTCGATATGTGGTTGAACACGCTGTTCGGCATCTCGCCCTTCGGCACGCTGAAGCATGGCAAGGCCGACTATGCGACGCTCGAGCCTGCCGCCCAGCACAAGAAGATCGCCTATCCCAAGCCCGACGGCGTACTGACCTTCGACCGCCTGTCCTCCGTGTTCCTGTCCAACACCAATCACGAGGAAAACGAGCCGGTGCATTTGCTTGTCGGCGACATGGAGTTGCAAAAGCGCTCCGAGCACGATGTCTTTGCCGGGCCATCGACCCGCTATTGCCCGGCCGGCGTCTACGAATGGGTCGACAAGGACGGGAATGCCGCGGCCGACCCATCGGCGAAGGATGTGCGCTTCGTCATCAACGCGCAGAACTGCGTCCACTGCAAGACCTGCGATATCAAGGACCCGAACCAGAACATCAACTGGGTACCGCCCCAGGGCGGCGAAGGCCCTGTTTACCAGGGTATGTGACCTCGCGCCGCCGCTGGTTTGGAGCGGCGGCAGCAAAAAACGTGGGTCGCGGCTGGCCGCAAGGGGTGTCCAGGCCAGCAGGGACGTTGAAACGGCCACCGGTCTATGGTTCTTTCTCCAGGGATAAGGAGAAAGGCCGATGCGCCGGACCGTTCTGACATGCCTCGTTGCTATCGGGACGCTATGCGCTCCAGAAGCCTTTGCCGGCACAAGGGCAGTTATCCAGACGCGGACCTACGACGTCACCGGAAGCTCGGGCGCGGCCTTCATCGACGCGATGGACAGCAAAGGCCCCAGGCACGGCTTCATGACGCATGCCATCGCCACGACTGCCTATACCGTCGACTGGGATCTCGGCGGAGGTCAGGAGAACGGCTTCTGCCGGCTGCGGCGGGTCAACGGCACGCTTAATCTGTTCTACACCTTCCCTCGCATTGCCTCGCCCATGACGCCGGCGCTGAAGCGGCGCTGGAGCCGGTTTTTCGCCGGCGTTCGCGGCCATGAGGAAACGCATGGGCGCATCGCCAGGGAGATGATGCGCACCACCGAAAGGTCGATCACCGGCCTGCGGGTCGCCAACGACCCGTCTTGCTACAAGACGCGCCGCGAGGCCCGGCGTCGCATCCAGGCCGTCTATGCCGAATATGAGGCCAGACAAAACGCCTTCGATCGGCGCGAGCATAGCCGCGGCGGCCACGTCGAGCATCTGATCGCGGCCTTGATCCGAAAACCATGAACGAGCGAGTGCTTGGCTCGGTTGAAGCGTCAGCCTTGCGGCTTGGCTGGCAAGGCGCTCGCCGCGAGTGCCGTGGCGTGCCCATCCTCAGGCTGCTTCTCATCGGAGCGAACCGAGAACTCGACCAGCACGGGCAGATGGTCCGAACCGGTATCTTCCAGCCGCGTCGCGGAATGAACTGTCACCCCGCCCTTGCTGAACACCTGGTCGATCGGCAGTCCCGCAAAGCGCCGCAGCACGTCCGGCAGCTTGATGTAGAGCCACGTCGGTCCCGCTGACGGCATGACGGTCAGCCCGCCGAGGGCGGCGACCCGCCGCACCGCCGCACTCCACGGCACGGCGTTGCAATCGCCGGCCATGATGGCGGTTTCGCCGAGCGAGGAAATCGAATTCGAGAGCTCACCGATCTGCCAGTTCTGCTCGCGCGGCCATGGCCAACTGAGGTGGATGGCTGCGACGTTGACGGCGGTGCCGCCGAAATCGACCGCCGCGATCGCCATCGCGCCCCGCGGCTCGCAATGCGGCGCGCTGTCGGCGGCAAAGGGCCCCCGCGACAGCAACGCCACCCCGAACACGCCATTGGGGTAGGGGCAGAGGATCCGGTATGGGTAGGCGCTGGTGATGTAACCGAGCTCGGTCTCCCACATCGCCGACACCTCATTGAGCGTGATCACGTCGGGGTTGGTTCGGCCAATCAGCGAAAGAACCTTTTTCGGCGTCGGATTGTCGTAGCGCAAATTCATCTGCAGCAGGTGGTAGACGATCTGATCGACGGGCTTGGCGACCGCTTGCACAGGCCAAAGGCGCGGCAGCGTACTCATCGTCGTGGCGACGCTGGCGATCGCAAAGAGCAGCGCCACGGCCGCTTGCAGCCGAAACGAGCTGGCAAGCAGCGGCAACGCCAGAAGCGCGATCAGCAGGCACAGGTGAAGGCGAAAATGCGAGAAGGAATCGAAGGCCGGATGCAGCGTGCCGAGGAATCCGGCCAACAAGGCGAGCGACAATGCCGTCATCGCCAGGAATGCCACCCCAGCTATCATATTCGAGCGCGCGCCGCCTGTTGTCATTGAGGCCGTGTCTGTCGAGTGTCGCCTGACGATCCGTTCGATCTGCTTATCGATCAAATTGCGGCCTGAGCAAGACGAAGAATTGCCTCGCCGGGACTTCGAGACCGCCTACTGGAACGCGGTCTCCGAAAAGCTTCTGAGCTTGCGCGAATGCAGCCGCTCCATCGGCATTTCCGCCAGCTTTTCCATTGCCCTGATGCCGATGGTCAGGTGCTGCGCCACCTGGCGCTTGTAGAACTCGGTCGCCATGCCGGGCAGCTTCAACTCGCCGTGCAGCGGCTTGTCGGAAACGCATAGCAGCGTGCCGTACGGCACGCGGAAGCGGAAACCATTGGCCGCGATCGTCGCCGATTCCATGTCGAGCGCGATGGCGCGCGATTGCGACAGGCGCTGCACCGGTCCGCGCTGGTCGCGCAATTCCCAGTTGCGGTTGTCGATGGTGGCGACCGTGCCGGTGCGCATGATGCGCTTCAGATCGTAGCCCGACAGGCCCGTGACTTCGGCAACCGCTTCCTGCAGCGCGACCTGGATCTCGGCCAGCGGCGGGATCGGCACCCAGACTGGAAGATCGTCGTCGAGGACGTGGTCCTCGCGCACATAGGCGTGCGCCAGCACATAGTCGCCCAGCGCCTGCGTGTTCCGCAGCCCGGCGCAGTGGCCAAGCATCACCCAGGCATGCGGCCTCAGCACCGCGATATGGTCGGTGATCGTCTTGGCGTTGGAAGGCCCAACCCCGATATTGACCATGGTGATGCCGCCATGGTTCGGCTTCTTCAGGTGGTAGGCCGGCATTTGCGGCAGGCGGGCGGGCGGGGTGCCCTCGCTTGCCGCGCTGGCGCCGGCGCGGGTCACGACATTGCCCGGCTCGACGAATTCCACATAACCGCCGCCGCCATTCTCCATCAGGCCACGCGCACGGGCGACGAACTCGTCGATGTAGAACTGGTAGTTGGTGAACAGCACGAAGTTCTGGAAATGCTGCGGGCTGGTGGCCGTATAATGGGTCATGCGGTGCAGCGAATAGTCGATGCGTTGCGCCGTGAACGGTGCCAGCGGCCTTGGTTCGCCGAAGGCCACTTCGAACGTGCCGTTGGCGATCTGGTCGTCGGTGCCGTCCAGGTCCGGAACGTCGAACAGGTCGCGGATCGGCCGCTTGATGCGTTCGGCGGCGGCCCCGTCGACATAGGTGCCTTCCAGGAAGGCGAAATGCAGCGGGATCGGCGTGGTCGATTCCGAGACCGTCACCGACACGCCATGATTGCGCATGATCAGGCGAAGCTGCTCGACCAGGTAATTCTCGAACAGTTGCGGCTGGGTAATCGTGGTGGCGAAATGGCCAGGTGTCGGCATATGGCCGTAGGCTTGGCGTGAATCGACCTGGGTAAACGAATTCGTGGTGACGCCGATCTCCGGGTAGAAGGCCCGGTAGCGCTTGCTGCCGTCGGCGCCGGCGGCCAGTGCCGCGAAGGAGTCGCGCAGGAACTTGGTATTGCGATCGTAAAGCGCCTGCAGCGCCGCGACGGCTTTCTCGGCCCTGTCAAAGCTTTGCCGGCCAAAAGGCTCCGGCATCACGACTGATTCTATGGCTTGGGGGTAGATTCGCTTTTCCATAGCTCAATATAGAGACTTGGATGGGCGGTTGGGAGGGGTGTCGCTGTCGAAGGCGCCCAAAGCGCGATTTTTTCTTCACCCACGCTGCAGGCTGACCAGCAGCACGAAGCCGACACCTGACTTCCTCAGCGCCGGAGCCTCGATGGTCGAGCCGGCATCGGCGCGCATCATCGGCACGGCCAGGACCGGGGCGGCCAGGAGCACCAGGATAAGCGCCGCCCGCGGCAAAAGCCGGAGGGTCTTGAGGGCGTTGGCGGCGATGCGGTTCATGATGTCTGTGCTTTTCTTTTCGAGGTTTTCTGGTTTCAGTGGCGAAGGTTGGTCGGGCAGGCGAGACCGCAAAGTCTGGTGGCTTCGTCCCAGGAGCGGGCCGGACGGCCTGCTTCGGCGACGAGAATGGCGAAGAACATTCCAAACAGGCTCATCAGCAGGCAGACGATGGTGAAGCGGCGAGCAAGCATCGGTGGTGTCTCCTTCAACACGCCGGAGAATGCCCTGACGCCTGTGAACCGGCTCTGAGACCGGCGTTCATCTGCGGTTCAAATTGATTGACGGGATCTGACTGGCCCGAGGACGGCCAACAGCGGCAAGGCATGGAGCGCCGGCGCCCGGCGTGTCGATGAAACGAAAACGGGGCCCGTCAGGGCCCCGTGGTCATGTCGCAAGGCTGCAGCCGATCAGAGCTTATGCCAGGTCTGGCTCTTGCAGATCAGTCCGCCTAGCACGCAGCCGCTCATCTTGAGCGAGGTGCCCGAAAGCGTCGCCTTGCCGGAATAGGTCTTGTCGTTCGCCGGATCGGTGATGTTGCCGGTGTACTTGTTGTCGCCGGCCGCCTTGAGCGAGCCGATGGTCTTGCCGGCATATTTGCCGGATTTGAGCGTGATGGAGAACGAGCCGCCGCCGGATATGGCCGCGGTGTCGCCGGCCTGCGTTTTCCAGTTGCCCTCGATCGGATCGGCCCACGCCGCGCCCGCCATGATCAATGTGGCTGCAAGGGCCAGGCTCACTTTTCGAAACATGTTCTTCCTCCCTTTGGATAGCCGGCCGGATGCTCCGCCTCGCCGGTCTGCCGCTTACGCAAACGTAAGCTAATCCAGCTCCCATCAAAACAAAAGCGGTGCCGTTGCGGAAGAGTTTCCGATTTTGAAGGCGCCTGAAAGCGCGCCTTCGGCGAGAAAATGAAACGATCGCCGGATTGGCTTTGTCTCCCGTGGTTAGCGGAGTGTTGATTCCCACCCTGAAAATTTTCGTCAAATTTTGCGAAAACCGGCCGAATTGCTGGCTTCGTATCCTTAACGAATTTTTGTGTTTACCTCTTGTTTTAGCTTTGTTTTCCTCAAATTAAGCACGCCATTTAACGGCGGATTCAAGCCTGCGCGGCATTCTCGAAAGCATCGAAAGAGCGGCCCGGACAAGACAAACGGAGGCAGCTCTCGGGAGCCAGACAGGGGACTAAAATGGCACGTTTTGAAATGCTTGAAGCAGGTTTCGGCACCATGGGGGCAACTGCCCAGGCCGACATCCTTTTCGAACTGGGCATGATGTATGCAACCGGCCGCGATTGCGAGACCGACGTCGTCGCCGCCCACAAATGGTTCAACATCGCCGCCATCAAGGGCTCGGCCCGCGCCGCGGAATTGCGCTCGGAACTGTCGGCGGCCATGTCGAAGGTCGAGATCGCCAAGGCGCTGCGCGAAGCCCGCGAATGGATGACCATGCACTGAGTTCCACCAGACGGGCACGCTCCGGCCAAGACCGCGGAGACGGTCGGGCCACGACAGGGACAAGGCTGCGCAGACAGCCAGGCTACAGGCCATCAACGACAAGAATGCGGCAGGCCAGACAGGTCCAAGCCGTGCGAAAGACCATGATCCCGAAATGGGAATCCGGTTTTCAGGCCGAGATCATGGGCTTGGAAAAGACAGGGAAGGCGCGTTGGGCTCGGGGTGCGGGGGCGCTTGCGGAACAGCCCGACGAGCGAAAAGCCACGACCAGCCGAAACAAGGCTGGCGTGGCTTTTTTGCGTGGATGAGGGACCCCAGGCCCAATCGAGCGGCGCCAATGCGCCTAGACAGGCCCAATGAAGGATGAAATTGTCCGGCCTCTCTGGAAGAAGCGCGGCCGGGCGGCCGTGCGTGAGTGGAGGAGTTCTATCACCATGAAAAAAATGAGTATTTTGAGCGCGGCCATTTTCGGCCTGATGATGAGCGCGCCGGTCGCGTTCGCCGACGACATCACCGTTTCGGTGGTCGGCCCGATGACCGGTCAGCTCGCCACCATCGGCGATCAGTTCAAGCAGGGCGCACAGGCCGCCGCCGATGCCATCAACGCCGCGGGCGGTGTCAACGGCTCGATGATCAAGCTCGACATCGAGGACGACCAATGCGATCCCAAGCAGGCCGTGTCGGTCGCCAACCGCATCGTGGCCAATGGCGTCAAGTTCATCGATGGCCATGCCTGCTCGGGCTCGAGCATTCCGGCCTCGGCCGTCTATGCCGAAGCCGGCTTTCTGATGATGAGCCCGGCCTCCTCGAACCCGGTGTTGACCGACGCCGCGGCCAAGGCCGGCTGGCCGACGATCATGCGCCTCTATACGCGTGACGACGCGCAGGGCGCCTTCATTGGCCCATGGATCGCCAAGAAGTATGCCGGCAAGAACGTCGTCATCCTGCACGACAAGAGCGCTTATGGCCAGGGCGTGGCCGACGCCGTCAGGGCAACCATGAACACCGGTGGCCTGAAGGAAGTCTATTATGACGCCATCAATCCCGGTGAGAAGGACTATTCGGCCCTTGTCACCAAACTCAAGGATCTGAAGGCCGACGTCGTCTATTTCGGCGGCTATCATCCTGAAGCCGGCCTGATCCTGCGTCAGTCGGCCGAACAGAACCTGAAGTTCCAGCTGATCATGCCGGACTCCATTGCCTCGCCGGAATTCTGGCAGGTTGCCGGCCCGGCCGGCGAGGGCACCATGTTCGTGTTCCCGTCGGATCCGCAGGCAAAGCCGGAAGCCAAGGCAGCGGTCGAGAAGATCAAGGCCGGCGGTTTCGTGCCCGAGGGCTTCACGCTGTTCTCATACGCCGTGGTCCAGGCGTTCGCCGAAGGCATCAAGCGCGCCGGCAGCGACGATCCGGCCAAGGTTGCCGAAGCCCTGAAGAACGGCACGCCGATCAGCACCGTTGTCGGCGATGTCACCTTCGACGAGAAGGGCGACCTCAAGAATGCCAGCTACGACATCAACCAGTGGCACGACGGCAAGTACGCGCCAATCGCGCAGTAATCGCTGCCTATTTCGCTGTTGGAAATGGCCGGGCTTGCCCGGCCATTTTCGTTTTGGTCGGCACTCTATGGCGGCCCCCTCTGTCCTGCCGACATAGCTATTTTAGTCAACCAGCAACCAGGCGTTCAGCCATGGCTGTCCTCGGCGAACCGGACCAGCACGGTCCCGTCGGTGACCTGCGACCCTTCGGTGGCGATCTCCGCGATCAGCCCGTCATGCGGCGCGGCGATGGTGTGCTCCATCTTCATCGCTTCGAGGATCAGCAGCGGCTGGCCCTTGATCACCGCATCGCCCTTCGCCACGCGCACAAGCTTCACCAGCCCCGGCATCGGCGCGCGCAGGCTGCCGGAGGCGGCAGCCGCCTCATCCGCCCTTGCTAGCGGGTCCGGAACCGCGAATGTATAGCCAACGGCGCCTTCGAACACGGTGACGTGGCCGGGCCAGCGGGCGAGGCGCGGAACGGCGCGGAAATCATGCGAATTGGTGCTGTCATAGGGTGCGTCGAGCGCGACCTGGAAGCGCCCGTCCGGCCGCACCGAAACCTTTGCCACAATGTCGTCCTCGCCGAACTTCAGCCGCGTACGCCGCGCCACGCCGTGGAAATGCGCATAGCCGGCAAGCGACGACCATGGGTCGTCCGAACCCGGCGATGCCTCCGCGCCGGAGGCGGCGAGGGCGGCTGCCGAGATGACCTCGCCGCTCGGCGGCGCGACCTCGGTCAGCACCACTTGATGTCTGCCGATCAAGCTCGTGTCGACGTCTCCGGCGCAAAAATCCGGATCGGCCGCCAGAGCTGCAAGAAAGGCGGTGTTGACGGTGGAGCCGGCAATCTCGGTTTGCGACAACGCCGTACGGAGCGCCTCCAGCGCTGCCTGCCTGTCCTTCGCATGGACGACAAGCTTGGCGATCATCGGATCGTAATAGGGCGAGATGGCATCGCCGGCCCGCACGCCGGTCTCGATACGCATCGTGGCCCCTTCGGCGGCTGCTTCAGGAAATTTCAGATGATGCAGCATGCCGGTTGCCGGCAGGAATCCCTTGGCCGCATCCTCCGCATAGATGCGCGCTTCGAAAGCATGGCCGGCAAGCGCGATCTCGCTCTGCGTCTTCGGCAGCTTTTCGCCGCTGGCGACGCGCAGCTGCCATTCGACCAGATCGGTGCCCGTGACCATCTCGGTGACTGGATGCTCGACCTGCAGGCGCGTGTTCATTTCCATGAACCAGAAGCGGTCGGCTTGCAGGCCTTGCGAGGCGTCGACGATGAATTCGATGGTGCCGGCGCCGGAATAGCTGATCGCCTTGGCGGCCTTTACAGCGGCGTCGGTCATGGCCTTGCGCAATGCCGGCGTCATGCCGGGGGCAGGGGCTTCCTCGATCACTTTCTGGTGGCGGCGCTGCGCCGAGCAGTCGCGTTCGTAAAGATGCACGGCGTTGCCGAAATTGTCGCCGAACACCTGCACTTCGATGTGCCGTGGCTTGTCGACATATTTCTCGACCAGCACGCGGTCGTCGCCGAAAGCGGCCTTTGCCTCGCGCCGGGCGCTGGATAGAGCCTCGGAGAAATCATCTGGATGTTCGACCCGGCGCATGCCCTTGCCACCACCGCCGGCGCGCGCCTTGATCAGCACGGGATAGCCGATTTCGCGTGCCTTGGAGGCGAGCAGCACGATCTCCTGTGCCTCGCCATGGTAGCCCGGAACGACCGGAACGCCGGCCTTCTCCATCAGCCGCTTGGCGGCGTCCTTGAGCCCCATGGCACGGATCGAGGCGGCCGACGGGCCGATGAAGATGAGCCCTGCCGCCACCACCTGGTCGACGAAATCAGGGTTTTCCGACAGGAAACCATAGCCGGGATGGATGGCCTGTGCCCCTGTGGCCAGGGCCGCCGCGACGATCCGGTCGCCGCGCAGATAGCTCTCGCCGACCGGCGAGGAGCCGATATGCACCGCCTCGTCGGCCATCTCGACATGCAGCGACTTCGCGTCGGCATCCGAATAGACGGCAACAGTGTGCACGCCCAGCTTGCGCGCCGTGCGGATGACGCGGCAGGCGATCTCGCCCCGATTGGCGATCAGGATCTTGGCGAACATGGAGCCTCCCGGTTTTGCCTCGGGCGGCGCTGGTTCGGCAGATGCCCGGCTATTTCGAAGCAGCGATCTCGCAGGCGCCGCCCGTCGTCACCCTGTGGCGGGCGACCGTACCCTCGCAGGATTTCATCGCCAGATCCTCGGCCACTTTCTGAGAGGGAGCGTTCAGCTTTGCGCCGCAGATGATATACAGCGATCTCACCCGTGTATAAGGCGTGGTGGCGTAGGCCGAATGGCCGCCCGCCGCAATATAGGCCTTGTAAGCCTTGGTGCATGGTGCCTTCTGCGTGTAGGGCAGAGTTGGCGGAAAACGCTTGTCTCCTTCGCTTCCCGAAAGCGACACGGCGATACTCCCGCTGGATGCCGCGAGCAAAAGAATTACTGAAAGTATTGATGCGGATGCATTCTGTAGGTATTTCGGTTTCATTTTTAGCCCATTCCCATTGCGTAGTGCAGCGCAAGCACAAGCAATAGCGAATATTTCCTGCCATCACTAGCTCTGCGGCGAAGGCTCGCAATTTCGTGATGGGATGGATGACCACGCCGATATCGTTCATCTCACATCCTGAACACGCCGAAGCGGGTTTCCTCGATCTCCGCATTGAGTGCCGCGGACAGGCTGAGCGCCAGCACCTCGCGCGTCTTTGCCGGGTCGATGATGCCGTCATCCCAGAGCCGCGCGGACGAGTAGAGCGGGTGCCCCTCATGCTCGTATTTCATCAGGATCGGCTTCTTGAACTTCGCCTCCTCCTCGGCGCTCCACTCGCCGCCCTTGCGTTCGATGCCTTCGCGCTTGACCATGGCAAGCACCGTTGCCGCCTGTTCGCCGCCCATCACCGAGATGCGGGCATTCGGCCACATCCACAGGAAGCGTGGCGAATAGGCGCGACCGCACATGCCGTAATTGCCGGCGCCGAACGAGCCGCCGATGATCATGGTCACCTTCGGCACCTTGGCGGTGGCAACCGCCATCACCAGCTTGGCGCCGTCCTTGGCGATGCCGCCGGCCTCGTATTTTCGCCCGACCATGAAGCCGGTGATGTTCTGCAGGAAAACCAGGGGTATCCCGCGCTGGCAGCACAGCTCGATGAAGTGCGCGCCCTTCAGCGCGCTCTCGGAAAACAGCACGCCATTGTTGGCGATGATGCCGACCGGCATGCCATGGAGATGGGCAAAGCCGGTGACAAGCGTGGTGCCGTAATTCTGTTTGAACTCATCGAATTCGGAGCCGTCGACGATGCGCGCGATCACCTCGCGCACATCATAGGGCTGGCGCAGATCGGTCGGTACGATGCCGTAGAGTTCATCCGCCGGATGAAGCGGCGGATGAGCTTTCCTAGAGGTCAGGCTTACAGTCTTGTTTCGATTCAGGTTCTTGACGATGCGCCGGCAAATGGCCAGGGCATGCTCGTCGTCCATCGCATAATGGTCGGCGACGCCGGAAAGCCGCGTGTGCACGTCCGCGCCGCCCAGATCTTCGGCACTGACGTCCTCGCCGGTGGCCGCCTTCACCAGCGGCGGGCCGCCGAGGAAGATGGTCGCCTGGTTGCGCACCATGATCGTCTCGTCCGACATCGCCGGCACATAGGCACCGCCCGCCGTGCAGGAACCCATGACGCAGGCTATCTGCGGAATGCCGGCCGCCGACATGTTGGCCTGGTTGTAGAAGATGCGGCCGAAATGTTCCCGGTCGGGAAACACCTCGTCCTGGTTGGGCAGGTTGGCGCCGCCGCTGTCGACCAGATAGACGCAAGGCAGATTGTTCTGCAGCGCGATCTCCTGCGCGCGCAGATGCTTCTTCACCGTCAGCGGGTAGTAGGTGCCGCCTTTCACGGTGGCATCGTTGACGACGACCATGACCTCGGTGCCTTCGACGCGGCCGACGCCGGCGATCAAGCCGGCCGCCGAAATCTCCTCGCCATACATCGACCACGCCGCGAACTGGCCGATCTCGAGGAAGGGCGAGCCGAAATCCAGCAATTGCGCGAGGCGCTCGCGCGGCAACAGCTTGCCACGCGAGACGTGGCGTTCACGGGCCTCCTCGGAGCCGCCGCGCTCGACGCTAGCCGCCTTCTCCGCAATGTCGGCGACCAGCGCCCGCATGCGCTCGGCATTGGCACGGAAGGTCTCGGAGGAGGGGGAGATCTGGGTTCGGAGAACGGCCATGCTACACCCCCTCGGCCATGATCTCGCGGCCGATCAGCCAGCGGCGGATTTCGCTGGTGCCGGCGCCGATCTCGTAGAGCTTGGCATCGCGCAGCAGACGCCCAGTCGGATAGTCGTTGATATAGCCGTTGCCGCCAAGCAGCTGCAGCGCATCGAGCGCCATCTGCGTCGCCTTCTCGGCGGCGAACAGCACGCAGCCGGCGGCATCCTTGCGCGTCGTCTGGCCGCGATCGCAAGCGGCGGCGACGGCATAGACGTAGGCGCGCGCGGCATTCATCGTCGTGTACATGTCGGCCAACTTGCCTTGCACCAGCTGGAATTCGCCGATCGCCTGGCCGAACTGCTTGCGCTCGTGCACATAGGGGATCGCCACGTCGAGGCATGCCGCCATCAGGCCGATCGGACCGCCGGCGAGCACGGTACGCTCATAGTCGAGGCCCGACATCAGCACCTCGACGCCGCGCCCTTCTTCGTGCAGCACATTGTCGAAGGGCACTTCGACATTCTCGAACACCAGCTCGCCAGTATTGGAACCGCGCATGCCGAGCTTGTCGAGCTTTTGCGCCACGGAGAACCCGGCCATCGCCTTCTCGACGATGAAGGCGGTGATGCCGCGCGATTTCCGCTCCGGATCGGTCTTGGCATAGACGACCAGCGTTTCGGCATCCGGCCCGTTGGTGATCCACATCTTGGTGCCGTTGAGCACATAGCGGTCGTTGCGCTTTTCGGCGCGCAGCTTGAGCGAGACGACGTCGGAGCCTGCGCCGGATTCCGACATGGCGAGCGCGCCGACACGCTCGCCCGAGCACAGCGGCGGCAGGAATCTTTCCTTCTGCGCCTGTGTTGCCCAGCGGTTGATCTGGTTGACGCAAAGATTGGAATGAGCGCCGTAGGAGAGGCCGACCGAGGCGGAAGCGCGCGAAATCTCCTCCACCGCGATGACGTGGGCCAGATAACCCATGCCGCTGCCGCCGAAATCCGGATCGGCCGTTATGCCGAGCAGGCCGAGCGCGCCGAACTCGCGCCACAGATGTGCCGGAAATTCGTTCTGGCGATCGATGTCGCCGGCGATCGGCGCGATCTTGTCCTGGGCGAAGCGCCGCACCAGGTCGCGCAATGCCTCGATGTCTTCGTCATGCCCGAAGCTGAGCGTGTTCGTATACATGCCGTTCCTCCCCGGTAGTTGTCGCGCCAACCAGCCGCATTGTCATCGAAAGATATGTCGCCGTCACTTCAGCGATCGACAGCCGCTCGCCCGGGCGAAACCAGACGATGACGCCGGTCATCATCTGGATCAGCGCCATCGCCGTCAGTCCGGTGTCATCGATGCTGAAGGCGCCTGCCTCCGCGCCATCGCGCAGGATCGAGCGCAGTTCCTTTTCATAGGCCGTGCGCATGCGCAGAATCTGCGTCAGCCTGTCGGGCGAAAGGCTGCGCAGTTCCATGTTCGATACATGCGTGGCGTGCCGTCGCTCGATATGGAATGCGATATGGTTGCGCACATAGGCCGCAAGCTGCTCCGCTGGATCGGCGCCGACTGGCCTGGCCTGTTCCCAGGCCCCGCGAAGCCCTTCCATGTGCTCGCGCATCAGCGTGAACAGCAGGTCTTCCTTGGTCGGGAAATAGCGGTAGAGCGCTGCGGCCTGCACGCCGACTTCCGCCGCCAACTGGCGCATGGACATCGCCTCGTAGCCATAGCGCGCAATCAGGCTGACCGCTGCCTGGCGGACAGCCGCCTCGGTCTTTTCGCCATCGGATCCTGTGGTGCGCGCCATGGTCGCCTCATTGAAGCGGCATTAATAAAACGAACGTTCAATTAATTCAAGTGCTCTGGATACGTTGTTCCTCGCCCCGCTGCCTTGGGGGCGAGGAATGGCGCTAAGCGATAATCCTGAGTCTGCCGGCGCGTCGTCCGTCGCCTCCTCGACCTCGACCGCCGAGACCAGCGCGCCCCGCGGCCCTTGCCAAAGCCGCTCTATCATGGGGTCGACCGCGGCATCGGCACCGGCAATCAGCGCGGTGACCGAGCCGTCGCGCTCGTTGCGCACCCAGCCCGTCAGCCCAAGACACATTCCCAAGCGGCTGGTCTTTGGCGATAGCTTGCATGGCAGCTTGGCGCATGCATTGTCTAACGTAGCGCTGGTCGACCCCCACTCCGTCTCGGCTTCGCCGAGCCACCTCTCCCCCGATCGACGGGGTAGAGGAAAGGCGCCAGGCTTTTTGCCGTCAACGCTCGTCCAGCAACGCTCCCTTCCTTTCCCTCCGGAGGGGGGAAAGGTGGCGCTGCGAAGCAGCGACGGATTGGGGGAACCACGTGGCAGTCAAGCCTCGGGCCGATCGGTCACGCCAGTCACAGAAGGTATGTGCATTGGCTTCAAACCCCGTAACGCGCCGCCGGCTTGTCGGCGTGCAGGCTGCCGTAGAAGGCTTGCCGGGCGGCGAGGAACGTGTCGAGCTTGGCGGTATCGGCAAGTGCGGGCACGGTGACGGCTTCGCCCCTGGCCAGGCCGACAAGGGCGGCATTGACCATGTCGTCGGCGGTCATGATGATCTCCTTCGGAACATTGTCGATATCGGTGCCGGCAAGTTCCCAGAAATCGGTCCGGGTCGCGCCCGGCAGCACCACCTGCACCTTCACATTGGTGCCCGCGACCTCACGGTGCAGGGCTTCGGTGAAGTTGACGACATAGGCTTTGGTGCCGCTGTAGATGCCGCCGAAGGAGGTGTCGAAGGCGAGCACCGAGGCGATGTTGACGATGCCGCCGCGGTTGCGTGCCAAAAGCCCCGGCAGCACGGCGCGGGTTAGGCGCGTCAAGGCGATGGTGTTGACCTTGATCATGCGCTCGGCCGCGTCGACGTCGGCGGTGGCCACGACGGCCTGACCGCCGATGCCGGCATTGTTGACCAGCAGTGTGATGCTCTCGTCGGCTGTTACAGCTTGCTCGACGCGACGCACATCATCGTCGTTTGCAAGATCGGCGCTGATCACGCTGACCTTGCGATCGTAGGTATGGCGCAGCTTTTCAGCCAGTTCTGCCAGCCGGTCGGCGCGTCGCGCCACCAGCACAAGATCGTAGCCCTGGCCGGCGAGCCGGTCGGCATAGACGGCGCCGATGCCTGACGAGGCGCCGGTGACGACCGCCGTGCCCTTGTTGTTTTCTGCACTCATTATCCTGCTCCTTGTTTCGACCAATTGGTTCGTTTCGACCCGTGTTGCCGGGCTCCGTGGGCAATCGCCCTCGCCTTCACCAAAGTCGCTCAACTCAATAGTGGTATATGCCACTATCAACGAAGTAGGCATATGCCACTATCTTGTCAATGATCTCAACGGGGATTATTTGTCAGGCTGCGACGGACATCATGTCTCTGCCGCGAGGACCTATCATGCCGAAAGACGCCCTGCCCGGCCTTAACCTTTGCAACAACGCCATGCTGCGGCGTGCAACGCGCAAGCTCGGCCAATTCTATGATGATGTGCTGGCCCCGTCGGGGCTCAAGGCAACACAGCAGGGCCTGCTCTACCAGATCCATGTCGGCAACGAGCCGGCAATGGGCGCCCTTGCCGCTGCCCTTGTCATGGATCTGTCGGCGCTCGGTCATACGCTGAAGCCGCTGATCCGCGACGGCTTCCTCGAAACCTTCGCCGACAAGGATGACCGCCGCATCAAGCGCGTCCGGCTGACGCCGTTGGGCCTTGTCAAGCTCGATGAGGCCGTGAAGCTTTGGGAAGTCGCCCAGCGGCGATTCGAGGATCTGGTCGGCAAGGAACAGGCGGCGAAGCTGCGCGCGGTGCTGGATGACATCGCCGCGTTGGATTTCGATCTGCCGTCGGCCACCTGAAGCAGCCGACGGCTTTTCGCAGACCTTATTCCGCCGGCATCGCCACTGGCCTGGCCAGCATCCGGCCGGCCACCACGATACCAAGCCCGACGATCGGGAAGGCAGCCGCGACCAGGCCGAGGTCGGCCGGCACGCCATAGCGCAGCACGGCGCCGCCGACCACGGCGCCCAGCGCCACGCCGAGATAGAGCGCCGAGGCATTGAGCGACAGCACGATCGGGGCAGCATCTGGCGCCAGCTTGATGATGCGGCTGGCCTGCGCCGGCGGGAACGCCCAGCCGACAATGCCCCACGGCACCATCATGCCCATCAGCGCCGGTCCGGCAATGTTGTGCGGCAGGAAGGTCGGGATCAGCGAGAAGGTGACCAGCATCGCCGCGCTCAGTGCCAACGACCAGGCAACGGTGCGCGTCGCGCCGAAGCGGTCGGCGGCCTGGCCGCCGGCGACGTTGCCGATGACGGCGCCGACGCCGAAGGCGAGCAGCATGCCGGGCAGCGCCAGCGGGCTGAGCCCACCGCCTTCGATAGCCAGGGGCGCGATGAATGCGAAGACGGTGAAGGCGCCGATCAGGGCGAAGACCGTCGTCAGCAGGATCGGCATGACGCCGGGACGCAGTGCCGCCGCCAGCCGCCGCCTGAGCGGCAGCTTGGTGCCGACGATCCCGCGCGGCAGCCGATACCACAGGATCGCGCCGGCCAGCGCGCCGAGCCCGGCGATGGCAAAGAAGGTGCCGCGCCAGCCCGCGACCGTGGCCACCAGCGCACCGAGCGGCGCGCCGAGCGCAACGGCCACCGTGGTGCCGCCGACGACGACGGCAATGGCGCGGGCGCGGTGGTGGTCATCGACCAGTGCCACCGCCGTACCTTGCGCGGTCGCCGCGAACAGGCCCGACGACAGCGCCATGATGATGCGCGCGATGAGCAGCACTTCGAAGGACGAGCTCAAGGCGGCGGTGATGTTGCCGACGACGAAGAACACCAGCGTCCACAGAATGACGCGGCGCCGGTCCCATTCGCCGGTGAGCGTCGCCAGGATCGGCGTGCCGATCGCATAGGCGAGCGCGAAGGCAGTGATCAGCGTGCCCGCCAACGGAATGGAAATGCCGGCATCCCCAGCGATGTCGGGCAGAAGGCTGGAAATGACGAAGCCCTCGGTCGAGATCGTGAACGATCCGAGCGCGAGCCAGAAGAGACGCTTGTCCATGGGGAAGTGTCCTTAGTTCAAAAGTTATTGAACAATTGGACATAACAGGGCATGATGTCAATGAAGCCAACGGAAAATAGCTGAACTATCCTGACAGCCCTGTGTCAGCACAAAAGGTCAGCACGGGGCGAAACGGGAGAAACAGTGTGTACGGGCAGGCGAGGACGGATGCGTTGAAATCGGCCCGAACTGCGCTTAGGTTTCCAGCCATGACGCTGCCTCACCCCAATACGGACCAGATCAGCCTGCCCATCGTGCTCGGCGTGCTCGGCGACCCGACGCGGCTTGCCATCGTGCGCTATCTCGCCAGCAAGGAAGGCGTACCGCTGAACTGCAGCCGGTTCCTCGATCTCGGTTCGAAGACGAATTTGAGCTATCACCTCGCCAAATTGCGCGAGGCCGGCGTCACCCGCACCGAAGTGGTCGGCACCAACCGGATGATCACGCTGCGCCGCGCCGACCTCGACGCCCGCTTCCCCGGCCTGCTCGACAGTGTCATCGCCGCGGCTGGCGACTCTGCCCTTCCGGCGGTCGGCGGCCCCGACATCGAAGTGCCGGCGTAGACCGCAGGTTCCGAAGCAAAATTCAGCCCCCCTAGCGCTGCCAAAAACCGATATGCGGCGCGAGAAGCTCCTCCTCCATCTCTGGGAAGGGGCCGTGGACCTCGACCGGCTTCTGCCCGGAGGCGAGGACCGTGCGCGACGCGAGGTTCATCGTCGGGTTGTCGGCATGGTCGCCAGTCAGCTCCAGAAGCTTGGTCTCCTCGAAGCCGTAGACCAGCCGGCCGATATTCGCCCAGTAAAGCGTTCCGGTGCACATCGCGCAGGGCTCGCCGGTCGAGACCAGCGTGCAGGACCAGAGGAATTCCGGCGGATAGGCGTCCGCGGCACGCCGAGCGAGTTCGGTTTCGGCGTGGCGCACGGTGCTGATGTTGCCTTGCCGCATGAGGATGCGATCGTCGGGGCCAACGAGCACACAGCCGAAAGGATGGTGACCGTGCGCGGCGGCGTCGCGCGCGACGTCATTGGCAGCGCGCAGGTGGGCGAACATCCGGTCGCGGGTCATCGCCTGGTGCCTTTCGAGGCTGTCTAAGCGGATATTCCCATATGAACTTCGGGACGGCGTGGACGCTAGCAAATGCAGTGCTTCCGCGATAGCCACGGCTGGGCTGCCCAGTGGTCCCGTCCCGAACGATCTCAAGAGCCTGATGACAACGACGGGGGCTTGATAACGAAGGCGGGGGCTTGATAACGAAGACGGGGGCTTGATATCGAAGAAGGGCCGGAAAGGCCTCCAACGGGCCGTGCCAAGGGAGCCCACCGCATGCGCATAGCCGTCCTCGCCGATATCCACGGCAACATACTGGCGCTGGATGCCGTGCTGGAGGATTTGGCGCGGCGTGGCGGCGCCGATCTCACCGTCAATCTTGGCGACAGCGTTTCCGGCCCGCTCTGGCCGCGCGAGACGTTTGCAAGGCTGCAGGCGCTGAACCTGCCGACGGTGCGCGGCAACCATGATCGCCGCGTCGCGGCCGACCCCGCCAATGACGAGATGTGGCCCTCGGACGTCTACGCGCAGGAGCGGCTGACGCAGGCGCAGCGCGCGGTGCTTCTCGCGCAACCCCTCACCCTGGAGATCGCACCCGGCGTCATCGCCTTCCACGCCCGTCCCGACCATGACGAGAAATATCTCACCGACGCGATCGTCGATGGCCAGTTGGTGCGCGCGCCGCTGGCGGCGATCCGGCGCCGGCTGAAGGCGCTCGCCCCGGCCTGCCGCATTGCGCTGTGCGGCCACAGCCACCGCGCCGAGCTGGTCCGTGTTCCCGATGGCCCGGTCATCTTCAACCCCGGCAGCATCGGCTGCCCCGCCTATGACGATTCAACGCCGCCGGCACATGTCTCCGAGCAGGGCTCGCCGCACGCCCGCTACGGCATCGTCACCTTGGGCGGCGCCGGCCTGCCTGACCGTTTCGAGGCCATCGCCGTCGGCTACGACCACGAGGCGGCCGCACGGCAGGCCGAGCAGGCGGGACGGCCGGAATGGGCCCACGGCTTGCGCACCGGCTTCATGCCGTAAACCGCGCGGCCGGCTTCCCAGCGATCGACCGGCACCAGCTTTGCCACAATTTTCGGACTTACATGGCGGCCCGTCGTCCCCTATAAAACCGGCCGGGCATGCGGCGGGACTGCCGCGGCATGGTGTTTTGAATATCGGCGCACGGCCAAATGATGAGGCGTACAGTTACGCTCCGAACAAGTTTGCAGGCGCTGATTGCCGTTCCGCTGCTGATCGCGGCCTGGCCGGCCGTTGTCCCTGCCCATGCCGAAGACTTCATTTCGGTCGTCACCGGGCTTGCCCCCGACGACCTGCTCAATATCCGAGCCAAGCCATCGGCGATCGGCAAGACCGAGGCCCGCCTGGCCGGCGGCGCAAGCGTACGCAACCTTGGCTGCAACGACATTGACGGGCACCCCTGGTGCAAGGTCGAGTCCGACAATCCCAAGGCCACCGGCTGGGCCCCCGCGCGCTACCTCGTGCCTCTCAATCCGGCGACCGTATCCGATCTGGACCAGGCGGCGGACGCGCCTGCCGGTGATGCCGCCGCCCCTCCGCCAACGCCTGATCTGACGGCACGGCTGGGCGAGGCGGCCGACGCCGCCGAACCGCCGGTGAAATCCGTTGCCGAGACCGCCATGCGGGATGCCTATGGCCTGGCTCTGGCGGCTGAGACCCCGCCGGCCGGGGCGGTTGCCGATCCCGCCGCGGCTGCACCCGTCGATAAGCAGACCGTCGCGGAACTCCCGCCCCAGCCCGACGCTCTTGCCTCTGGCGGCGGCATCGAGATTCCCTGCGCCCGCAAGGTCGGCCAGCCGATGACGCGCTGCGCGGCAATCGTCGTGCACAAGGGCACCGACAAGGCCGAAGTGACCGTGACCTGGCCCGATGGCGGCACGCGCGTCATCGCCTTCGACGCCGGCCGGCCGGCCGGCTCGGACGCCGACGGCAATTTCCGCTTCACCCGCGAGGGCAGCCTCAACATGATCCGCATCGGCGAGGCCGAGCGTTTCGAGATCACGGATGCCATTGCGTTTGGGGATTAGGGGTTAGGCGGTAGGCAGTAGGGACTAGATGGGAAGAAAAGCGTTCAGCAGCGCTTCCTATGGCCTACTGCCCAATCCCTACTCCCTAATCCCTCCCCTCATTTTCGGGGTTACATCCGACAAAACTCTTCCCTATAAGGCCCTCCTAGCCTGATACCAGAATCGCAAGCACAACCGGCCGGGTCTTCCCGTCCCGGTTTTTCGTGTAAGCCGCTCGCCGAACGGAATCCGAACCCATGCCAAGACGCACCGACATCAAGTCGATCCTGATCATCGGGGCCGGCCCCATCGTCATCGGCCAGGCCTGCGAGTTCGATTATTCCGGCACCCAGGCCTGCAAGGCGCTCAAGGAAGAGGGCTTTCGCGTCATCCTGGTCAATTCCAACCCGGCCACCATCATGACCGACCCGGAACTGGCCGACGCCACCTATATCGAGCCGATCACGCCTGAAGTCGTCGCCAAGATCATCGCCAAGGAGCGGCCCGACGCGCTGCTGCCGACCATGGGCGGCCAGACCGCGCTCAACACCGCTCTGTCGCTGCGCCGCATGGGCGTGCTCGAGCGCTACAATGTCGAGATGATCGGCGCCGACGCCATGGCCATCGACAAGGCCGAGGATCGCGCGCTGTTTCGCGAGGCGATGAGCAAGATCGGCCTGGAAACGCCGAAGTCGATGCTGGCCAACGCCACCGACGTCAAGAACGCCGACCGCAAGACGCATGAGGCAGAGCGCGCCGCGCTGAAGGCCGAGAAGCCGGCCGATCTCGATACCGCGCTCGATGCGCTGGAGACACGCTGGAACCTCGGCGAAGGCGACCGCAAGCAGCGCTATATCAGCCACGCCATGGCGATCGCCGCCCAGGCGCTCGACCATGTCGGCCTGCCGGCCATCATCCGCCCCTCCTTCACCATGGGCGGCACAGGCGGCGGCATCGCCTACAACCGCGCCGAATTCTACGACATCGTCCAGTCCGGCCTCGACGCCTCGCCGACCACCGAGGTGCTGATCGAGGAAAGCGTGCTCGGCTGGAAGGAGTATGAGATGGAGGTCGTCCGCGACAAGGCGGACAACTGCATCATCGTCTGCTCGATCGAGAACATCGACCCGATGGGCGTGCACACGGGCGATTCGATCACCGTCGCCCCGGCGCTGACCTTGACCGACAAGGAATACCAGATGATGCGCAACGCCTCGCTCGCGGTGCTGCGCGAGATCGGCGTCGAGACCGGCGGCTCCAACGTGCAGTTCGCCGTCAACCCGGCCGACGGCCGCCTGGTGGTGATCGAGATGAACCCGCGCGTCTCGCGCTCCTCCGCGCTCGCCTCCAAGGCGACTGGTTTCCCGATCGCCAAGATCGCCGCGAAACTTGCCGTCGGCTACACGCTGGACGAGCTGGAGAACGACATCACCGGCGGCGCTACCCCCGCCTCGTTCGAGCCGTCGATCGATTACGTGGTGACCAAGATCCCGCGCTTTGCCTTCGAGAAATTCCCCGGCGCCGAGCCGGTGCTGACCACCGCCATGAAGTCGGTCGGCGAAGTCATGGCCATCGGCCGCACCTTCCAGGAATCGCTGCAGAAGGCGCTGCGCGGACTGGAAACCGGCCTCACCGGCCTCGACGAGATCGAGATCCCCGGCCTCGGCCATGGGGCGGCAGTTGCCAGCCATGTCGACGACCGCAACGCCATCCGCGCCGCCTTGGGCACCCCGACCCCCGACCGGCTGCGCATGGTGGCGCAGGCGATCCGCATGGGCACCTCGCTGGAAGACGTCCACGCCATGTGCAAGATCGACCCGTGGTTCCTCGAACAGATCGCCGGCATCCTGGCCATGGAAGCCCGCATCCGCGAGCACGGCATCCCGCAGGACGCCGTCAATCTGCGCATGCTGAAGGCGATGGGCTTCTCCGACGCCCGCCTCGCGTCGCTGACGAAGACCGACGCCGAAGTGATTCAGAAGATTCGCGAAAAGCTCGACGTTCATCCAGTTTATAAACGCATCGACACTTGCGCCGCCGAGTTCGCCTCGCCGACCGCCTACATGTACTCCACTTATGAAGTGCCGTTCGCAGGCAGCCTCGCCAACGAGGCCCAGGTCTCGTCGCGCAAGAAGGTCGTCATCCTCGGCGGCGGGCCGAACCGCATCGGCCAGGGCATCGAGTTCGACTATTGCTGCTGCCACGCGGCGTTCGCGCTGCGCGACGCCGGCTATGAAGCGATCATGATCAACTGCAACCCCGAGACCGTCTCGACCGACTACGACACCTCGGACCGGCTCTACTTCGAACCGCTGACGGCGGAGGACGTGCTGGAGATCCTGCGCGCCGAACAGGCCTCGGGAGAGCTGGTCGGGGTCATCGTCCAGTTCGGCGGCCAGACGCCGCTGAAGCTCGCCGACGCGCTGGAGAAGGCCGGCATCCCGATCCTCGGCACCTCGCCCGACATGATCGATCTCGCCGAAGACCGCGACCGCTTCCAGAAGCTCCTGCACAAGCTCAACCTCAGCCAGCCGAAGAACGGCATCGCCTATTCGGTCGAGCAGGCCCGCCTCGTCGCCGGCGAACTCGGCTTCCCGCTGGTGGTGCGCCCGTCCTATGTGCTGGGCGGCCGCGCCATGCAGATCATCCATGACGAGAGCATGCTGCAATCCTACCTGCTCGACACCGTGCCCGGCCTGGTGCCGGAGGACATCAAGCAGAAATACCCCAACGACAAGACCGGCCAGATCAACACGCTGCTGGGCAAGAACCCGCTGCTGTTCGACACCTATCTCTCGGGCGCCATCGAGGTCGATGTCGACTGCCTCTGCGACGGCAAGGCGACCTTCGTCTCCGGCATTCTCGAACACATCGAGGAGGCCGGCATCCATTCGGGCGACAGTGCCTGCTCGCTCCCCGTCCACTCGCTGCCTTCCGAACTCGTCGACGAGCTGGAGCGCCAGACGGCAGCCCTTGCCCGTGCGCTCAATGTCGGCGGCCTGATGAACGTGCAGTATGCGATCAAGGACGGCACGGTTTATGTGCTGGAGGTCAACCCGCGCGCGTCACGCACCGTGCCCTTCGTCGCCAAGACCATCGGCCGGCCCATAGCCAAAATCGCCGCCCGCATCATGGCCGGCGAGAGCCTGGAAGACGCCTTCGCCCATTATGGCGCGATGCCTGACCCCAGGAACCCCGGCCACATCGCTGTCAAGGAAGCCGTCTTCCCCTTCGCCCGCTTCCCCGGCGTCGACATATTGCTCGGGCCGGAAATGCGCTCGACCGGCGAGGTCATGGGCCTCGACCGCGATTTCGCGCTGGCCTTCGCCAAGAGCCAGTTAGGGGCCGGCGTCGACCTGCCCCGCTCCGGCACCCTCTTCGTCTCGGTGCGCGACGAGGACAAGAAAGGCATCCTGCCGGCGGTCAAGCGCCTCGCCGGCCTCGGCTTCAAGGTGCTGGCCACCTCGGGCACGCAGCGCTTCCTCGCCGAAAACGGCGTGGTAGCCGAAAAGATCAACAAGGTGCTGGAAGGCCGCCCCCACATCGAAGACGCCATCCGCAACCGCCAGGTCCAGATCGTCTTCAACACTACGGACGGCCAGAAAGCGGTGTCGGACTCCAAGTCGTTGCGCCGGGCGACGCTGATGCAGAAGGTACCGTATTATACGACGCTGTCGGGTGCAGCGGCGGTGGCCGAGGCGATTGCGGCGCTGAAGGCGGGGAGCCTGGAGGTTCGGCCGCTGCAGGAGTATTTTGCGTGATATATCAACCGGATAGCTGCAATAATACAAGAACACGTTTAGCAATTCTATACAAACCCAGATACCTCTTCGTCTATTAAATCGCTTGAAACAAGATAAATTTCATTTGTCTCGAATTTTCTAAGTGACGACAATATATCTAGAGCCATGTTCGATCTTGCTTGCTTTGACAGCTCCCTATCAGATAATTTAGATTGGGTTCTTAGTATTCCAATCTGCGCAGAATAAAGACGGTCAAAACTAAAGCTTAATACCTTTAGAAATTGTTTTTTTTCGATAGCCACTCCAAAATCTAGGAATTGCCCGTCATCAACTTGAATGTACTCCTCTGGGCAGTACCTGTAAATTTTGTTAACTCTTCGAAGAAACGAAACCCTCAACTTATAGTCAGAATTCGCATTGATTATTTCACGTATATCGTCGACGTGTTTGGAAAAAAACTGAGACCTTATCAGTTGTGACATCAAAGAGATCGAAAGCCCGTACTCTGCCGTACGAGCGTAGGCCAATATCGTTCTGAATAGGAAGTGATCGCTGTTAATTATTCGAGAGGCAGCCTGAATTGCCGCCCTCATAGCACGAACGTCATTGGATTGTCGTAGTATTATATTCACAAGAAATTTTCGATAGTCTTCAATATTAACAAATATATTTTTCATTCGAAGAAGTATATCTGTCTTCACTGTAAGGTCTTTTGTATCAAAAAACAAGCGAATCGCCATTGCGCGATCGTTTTCACGAGCATCCCTGCCAATACTGCGCGCAATCCAATCACAAATAGCTCCCCAGTAATTTGCGCGAAGTCTAAGATACTCCTTCTCCGCAAATTCATCGCTAAATATTGACACCTCTTTGAAATAGTAAAATAAAGAACCCTCAACCAGCGCGCCGGTAAAATTCGTGGTCTCATCGAACAGAACGTTTGATCCATAAGCACCACGCAGGTCGCAATTGGTGAAATTGTAGCCACTCAGGTCGCAGTCAGAAAAATTTACTCCGCTCAGGTCTGTTCCAACAAGATCGGTAGCAGGGTCAATACCTGCAGCAACAGCCAATATCACAAAATTCTTGCTGCTCTCATTTAGCAAACGAAGAGCGTTAGTTGAAAAATCAGCAGAAACCGGAACTGAACGTATATATCTATAGCTCATGGTTACCTATAACTGAAATCTCAATGTAGCCAGATTTTTTTTCATAGCTCTCGTTACCAACTGACTTTGCAAGCAAGGCAGAAAAAACACGATCGAGATTCGTATTTCCCCTGCTCAACTTAGATAGAATTCCAGATCCACTATCCGGCGGTGAGAAATAGATATGGTTTTTTCTAGATAGCAAAACAATCTTTGCGCCCCGTCTATTAGATTTTTCTAAAGGTCGTACTTTACACAGCAAACTGCCTGAAAGATATGTATTTACCAGAGGGCCACCCTTTGGTCCTTCCAGAAACCACAGACCATTGGGGCGAGCGCTGATGCGATATTCAGTTCTAGTGAGGTCGCGAGCGACAGCATGTTCCATGTTTGAAGCGCCGGACTCTTCATGCGAAGCGCTGGCTAGAAGCGCCGTTGGGTCAAGAGTGAACCCTGCCTTCGTAGCCGTAGCCTTCGACGCCGACAACTTCGTTGATTCTTTAAGCGTATCTGTAATGACTGCCTCTACCTGATGGTCTCCAAACCGGCTACCGGGAGTTATCTCCACACCATCCAGGATCAGATAGAGCTCGGCACACTTGAAACCGATATCTATCTCTTGCCCATTGATATCTATTGTACCCAAGCCAAATCGCAGATCGAGAATAATATCGGTCTCTTCAGAGATGGACGCTTCAACGACTTTTCTGTCGATATTTAGCTCTGCCAAATCGATCAGCTTGTTAGAAACGATCCATTCGGGGTTCGAACTCACCGTCTCGTTCGTTGGGTCGGATGGCCTAATTTTCACGTCTGGTTCAAACCCCATTTTGCTTCGACAAAAGAGACTTCGAAAAACACCTCCACATGTTGAGGTAAATACATGTGTGGTGACAAGCGATTTCAGCAGCTAGTTTCGTTGGAAGCGACCCTCACGCCACCGCCACACACTCGATCTCGATATCAAACTCCATCGGCCAAGACGCCACCGGCACGAAGCTCCGCGCCGGCGGGTTGACGTTGAAGTACCTCGCGTAAACCCGGTTGATCGCGTTGTAGAAGCCGGAATTGACGGCGTAGATGCGCACCATCACCACATTGTCCAGCGAGGTGCCGGCCGCTTCCAGGCAGTGTTTCAGCGCCTTCAGCGACGCCTCGGTCTGCACCTCGATGTCGCCGCGCACCATCTCGCCGGTCACCATGTCCACCGGCGGCGTCGCCGAGATGAACACGAAGCCGTTGGCCTTGACCGCTGTCGAGCAGGGCAGGCCGAGCGAGCGAACCTTGTCCGACATGACGGGTACTTCGATGACTTCTTTTTTCATGGTGATGCTCCCTGGGTTGGCGGAAGCTTATCGCGCCAGCCGCCGAACGCCAGCGCAGTTCTTCCTTCTCCCCCTGTGGGAGAAGGTGGCACGGCGCGTCAGCGCCGGGTCGGATGAGGGGTGTTCCAGCTTGGCGATACCGTCAAACAATTACGAGATCGAACCAGAAAACACCAACGCCTCACTCCGCTGGAGCACCCCTCATCCGTCTTGCCGCTTCGCGGCAATCCACCTTCTCCCACAGGGGGAGAAGGAAAGGCCGGCACCTCGCTCACCCCTGCCCCGGATACGGCGTCCCATCCTTGTGCAGGAACCGTCCGTCGGAACTCGGGCTCATCATGTCGATGTCGGAGCAGGTGATGACGTCGTCCGGATTGCGCGAGCCGACCTCGAGGTAAACAGCCGTCGTCGCCGAGCGGTTGATCATATGGTGGCCGTTGCCGCTGTTCTTGGCGAAGGCAGCACTATCGCCCGCTTTGAGCAGCGTCTCGCCGCCATCCTCGACCAGCGTCAGTTCGCCTTCCAGCACATAGACGAGTTCGTCCTCATGGCTGTGCCAGTGGCGCTGGCTCGACCAGCCGCCGGGCGGGAGCGTCATCAAATTGACGCCGAAATCGGTGAGCCCGCCGGCATCGCCCAGGCGCCGGCGCGTGCGGGTGGCGCAGGGCGCGTCGAAGGGTGCGGGGTAGCCGGAGCCTTGGCGGATGGGCACGGTGGCGAGGTCGATCTTGGGCATGGGTGCTTCCTCGGGTGATGGCCACAGTTTAATTCGCGACGGGCGCGGAGCCAACTTGCGGCACCGGGTTCGCAACTGGCGAAGCATCCGCCGTCACGCCCTACGGCGCCCCCTCTGTCCTGCCGGACATCTCCCCCTCTAGGGGGGAGATTGGCCGTCACGTCGGCTTTCGGCAATTTTCAATGTTGCGAGAAGAGAGCCGGCGCCAAAGCTGCCAATCTCCCCCATTGAGGGGGAGATGTCCGGCAGGACAGAGGGGGGCGCCGTAGAGCGCCGACTTTGACCGCCTCGCTCTCGCCCCCTAATGCGCCGCCGCCAGGTTCTTCACATGCTTCTCGTGCATCTGCAGCGTCGGCAGCGTCTTCTTGGCGAACTCCTTCAGCGCCGGGTCGTCGCCGGACTGGACGTAGGTCGAAAACATTGCCACCGCCTGCTTGTGCGCCTCCGCCTGCAAGGCGATGTACCTGGCCTGGAAGGCGTCGCCGTCCAGCGCCTTGAGCTGGTCGAGCATCGCCTGGTCCTTGGGCAGCAGTGGCGGGCCTTCCGGCGTGACCGATGCCGTGGTCTGGCTGTTTTCCCGGGCTGCCTTGAAATCCTCGCCGGCCTTGGTGTGGTCCTTGATCATCAGTTCGGCGAAATCCTTCACATCGGCCGCGACACCCTTGGTCTCGGCCAGCTTGCTGCTCTCGATCTCGAAGCGGTTGGCGCTGACCAGCGTTTTGGAGAATGTGTCGGTGTCGATCTTGTTTTCCGACACCGGCGGTACGTCGGCAGGCGCCGCCTGCTGCGCGAAAGCCGCGGACGCGCCGGCCAGAAGGGCAAGCGTCGCAAGAGTGAGATGCGGTCTCATCTGGTTTCTCCCGTGTTCGAATCCTCGAAGGTCCAACGCGGCAGAAGCGGTGAAGTTGCGCTTGGGCGTCGCTCAGTGGCAGCACGCCTCACCATATTGCAGCTGCTCGTGCCAGTTTGGCCGGCCCTCGGGCGTGAAATCCATCAGGTTCCACAGGATCTCGCAGGTGCCGATGGCACGCGGGTCCTGGCCGGGTTCGGGCGGCGCGAAGCCGAGCTCCGACGACCAGAAATGGCGGATGCCGTCATTATCGCGGTGGAACACCGAGAGCAGCGGGATCTGCGCGCCGTCGGCATCCTCGGCGTTGTAGTCGCGCTTGAAGCTGTTGGACGCCGACGACACCAGCCGCATGTTCCTCCAGCCGCGGTCGCGGCCGAGCGTAGTGAGGTTTTCGAGCCCGGTCTTGGCCACCACGGCGAAATTGAAGCCGGCGGCCTGGAGGTGCCCGACCGCGCCGTCGAACTGGTCGAGCAGCGCCGTGCAGGACGGGCATGGCTGGTCCGGCCGGGCGAGCTTGGCCGTGCCGCCGCTGGTCGCCACATCGCGCGTTTCCTGCGGATGGCGGGGAAACATCATCTGATAGAGGATGAGAGTGTCCTTGCCCGGCGCGAACAGCTCCGACAGTTTGACCTTGGCCGGCTTGCCATCGGCGCCCATTGCATCGAAGACATAGTCCTGGCGGATCGGCCCGCCCGGCGGCAGCGCGCGGCGCGCCTCGGCCACCGCTTCCATGGCGCGGCGCAGCTCGATTTCCTTCGTCAGCAGCTTTTCGCGGGCGGTGCGGTATCTGGCGGATTCATTGGGAAAGGTGATCATGATCGGCTCCTTGCGTCGTCGCGCCGGCATCCCGGCGCGGTTGCTCTACGACCCAAGGACGTTTCGTCGCGATCGGTTCCGACATTTTTGCGCGCTGCGTGGCGACGACGGACCACCTCTCCCGCAAGGGCGGACGAACGCTACTGCGCCGTCGGCACCGGGCAATTGATCTCGCCTTCGGGACAGTTGAGATAGGTCTTGAAATCGCTCAATCGGTCGTTGGTGAGCGACGTCTGGCAATTGGCGACCACCATTGGGTAGATGGTTCCCGCCTGGTCGATCGGACCGCCCTGGAACTTGCATTCGGCATCGCGGAAGGCGACCCAGGCGCGCTGCGCGTCGACCAGCAATTTCTTCGACGCCGCATTGTCCTTCAGCCGGCCCTCGATCTGCCTGTAGGCGTCGTTGAGCTTCTTGTCGGCGGCGACGAAATCCTTGCCGGCGCATTCGTTCATGGTGGTCTGGTCCTGCGCGTTGGCACAGTCGGCGGCGGCACGAGCCGGGCCGGAAGTGAGCGGAGCGGCAAGGATCAAGGTGGCGAAGGTCAGGGGGGTAAGGGTGGTAGGGCTGGAGAGCAGAAGCCGCATCATTTTTCCTCCGGTTTCAGCCATGCCCGCCGGCTCAAGCTTAGCAACCGGATGCATGCAGGCAAGATGTCGACTGGCAGCTTGGTGGACAGTTCCTTTCCGGATCCTCACCCCTTGACCCCGCCGGCGGTGAGGCCGGAGACGATCTTGCGTTGGAAGATCAGCACCAGCACCACCAGCGGCACGGTGACGATCACCGACGCGGCCATGATGTTGCCCCACGGTATCTCGAACTGCGAATTGCCCGACAGCAGCGCGATCGCCACCGGCACGGTGCGCTGTGCGTTGTTGGAGGTGAAGGTCAGCGCAAACAGGAATTCGTTCCACGCGCCGATGAAGGCGAGCAGCCCCGTGGTCGCCAGCGCGGGCCACATCAGCGGCAGGAAGATCCGGGTGATGATGATCCACGGCGTCGCGCCGTCGAGGATCGCCGCCTCCTCGACCTCGACCGGCAGGTCGCGCACGAAGGCGGTCAGCACCCAGACGGTGAACGGCAGCGTGAAGATCATGTAGGAGAAGATCAGCGCGAACAGCGAATTGTAGAGGCCGAACAGACGCACCAGTTCGAACAGCCCGGCCAGCACCGCCACCTGCGGAAACATCGACACCGACAGGATGGCGAACAGCAGCGCCGAGCGGCCACGGAAGCGGACGCGCGCTAGCGCGTAAGCCGCGGTAACGCCCAGGAACAGGGAGAGTGCCACGACCGCGCCCGAAACGACCAGCGAATTCATCAAATTGCGGGCGAAGCTGCCTTCGGTCAGCACGTTGCGGTAGTTGGCCAGGCTGAACGTCTTTGGCCAGAGATCGGCCTGGAACAGCGCGGTTCCGGATTTCAGGCTGGTGACGATGGCGTAGTAGAACGGGAACACCGCGACGAAGACGATTCCCGCGACCAGCAGGTAAAAAGCCGTGCGCTTCAGGAGCCACATCTCAGCGGCCTCCATCCAGGCTGACACGGCCGATCCGGATGGCGGCGATGGTGAGCAGGGCCAGGATCAGGAAGAGCAGCGTCGAGGCGGCCGAGCCATAGGCGAACTTGTCGAACTCGAACAGGTTCTCGCGGGCGAACACCGACATCGACTTGGTGTGCACATTGTTGGGCGTCAGCACATAGATCAGGTCGAAGATGCGCAGCGCATCGAGCGCGCGGAAAATGACGGCCACCATCACCGCTGGACGGATCAGCGGCAAGGTCACCCGCCAGAAGATCTGCCATGGATTGGCGCCGTCGAGCTTCGCCACCTCGATGATCTCGCGCGGCAGCATCTGCAGCGCGGCCAGGATAAGCAGCGTCATGAATGGCGTCGACTTCCAGATGTCGACGATCAGCACCGCCGCCATTGCCGTTTCGGCACTGGCCGTCCAGGCGATCTTGCCGTCGATCAGGCCGAAATTGATGAGCACGACATTGATGATGCCGAACTGGTCGTTCAGCATCCACTGCCACATCTTGGCCGAGACGATGGTCGGGATCGCCCAGGGGATCAGGATCGCCGCCCTGACGATGCCGCGGCCAGGGAATTCGGCATTGAGCACCAGCGCTACGATCATGCCGAGGATCGTCTCGCAGCTCACCGAAATCGCCGCGAAGCGCACCGTGTTCCAGACGGCGCGCCACCACACCGGATCGACCAGCAGGCCGTCATGTAGGACGCGGCCGCTCGGCATTGTGAACACCGAGAAATAATTGGCAAAGCCGACCCACTGGCGCGCGTCGAGATCGGCCAGCGAGGCGTCGGTGAAGCTGAAATAGACCGTGCGGGCAAGCGGCCAGCCGGCCGCGGCGGCCAGCACCAGCAGCATCGGCGCCAGGAAAAGCCACGCCGAGCGAACGCGCTGTGCCATCAGCCGCGGGCGCGGGCGCCCGGCCTGGCTGGCGCCGGCCGGCTCCGCGCTCACCAGCCGCGGCCCTTCAGCCTGGTCAGCGTCGCTTCGAGATCGGCCAGATTGTCAGCGGCGGCGCCGTCGCCCGACAGCGTGTTGTGAACGGCATTCCAGAACTGGCTCGATGCCTCGTTGTACTTGATCCCTGTCGCGGACGAGGGACGCGGCACCGCATTGAGAAATATCTGCTTCCAGTGCGGAACGATCGGCTGTTCCCTGGCGATGTCGGCATCGTCATACAGCGCCTGGATGGTCGGCAGGTTGGATGTCTTCAGCGTGCGGTATTTCTGCATCGCCGGCGAGGCGATGAACTTGACCAGCTCGATCGCCGCGTCCGGATGCTTCGAATATTTGGAGACGGCAAGGTTCCAGCCGCCGAGCGTCGCGACCGGCCGGGCGCCCTCGCCCGTGCCCCCCGGCAGCGGTGCCACGTCGAACTTGCCCTTGATCGGCGACCCCTGGCCGTTGCCAAGCGCATAGGCATAGGGCCAGTTGCGCATGAAGACGGCGTTGCCTGTCTGCCAGACGCCGCGCGATTCCTCTTCCTGGTAGGCAAGCACGCCGGGCGGCGAGATGGTCCCGATCCAGCCCTTGGCCATGTCGAGCGCCGCCGCCGCTTGTCGGTTGTTGATGGAGACGGTGCCGTCGGGCTCGATGATCTGGCCGCCGCCATTCGACATCACCCATTCGAGCGCGTTGCAGGTCAGCCCCTCATAGGCATTGCCCTGGAAGACGAAACCCCAGATATCGCGATTGCCGGCGGCACGTTCCTTGTCCATCACCAGCTTCGCGGTATCGCCCAGCTCCTTCCAGGTGGCCGGCACCTTGGCGCCGTATTTGTCGAGGAGATCCTTGCGGTAGTAGAGCGCCGGGGCATCGGTGAAGATCGGCAGGGCGACGAGCTTGCCGTTGACGGTCTGCGACTGGATGATCGAGGGGAAATGCGCACCCACGACATCGCGCGTCGCCGCGGTCAAATCCACGAGCTGGCTGGCGAGCTGCGGCGCCCAGATGACATCGGTCTGGTAGATGTCGATGTCGCTGTTTCCAGCGGCAAGCCACAGCCGGTACTGGCCGAACTGGTCGGTCCCGGACGACGGCATGACGACGATCGAGACCTTGTTGCCGCTTTCTTTCTCGTAGCGGTCGAGGATCTCGCGCAGCACCTTGATGCCGTTGCCGGTGTCGCCCGAAACGATCGACAATTCGACGGCACGCACTGGGACCGTTCCCAGCATGACGGTGACCGCCAACGCCAGAAATGCATGGAAAAGCTTCACGATGGCGGATCTCCATGCTGAGGGCGACGCGGACACGCCGGCAGTTCGTCAGGCCCCACCGTTCAATGAATGCAAAGCGACGCTTTGGGTTCCCTGGCCATCGCGGCCAACCAGCGATCGGGCCGATCGGAAGCTAGCCCTCCCAGGCGATGGGCATCATCCCCAGCCGCTCATAGAGCCGCACGGCGGCGGCGTTCTCGACCGTGTTGGTCTTGAGGTCGACATGGTCGGCGCCGCGATCGCGAAAGGCGGAGAAGACGTGCCACATCAGGGCCTCGCCGACGCCGTTGCCGCGCGCCTCGGGATGGACGGCGAGATCCTTGACGAAAGCGCGCGTCCAGCAAAGCGCCGCCGCCGCCAGCCGGCCCTTGGCGTCGATGACGAGGAAACAAAGCGCGGGGTCGAATTCGGGATCACCGGATATGCGCGGCCACCATTCGTCGAACGGGCCGTCGGCGCCGTCGTCGAATACGTCGCCGAGCAGCGCATGCAGGGGCAGCGCGTCACCGGGCTCAAACGAGCGCATGGTGAAACCCTGCGGCCAGTGCGGTGCAACGAGCGTCTCGTCGAGGATCTTGCGCAGCCGGATGTCGTTCGGGTCCGGCGGGCGCGGTTCAGGCATGGCGCTCAGGCGTCGGGCTGCAGGCGCTGCCGCTTGCGGTCGACACCGAGGCCTGTCGCCTCGAGCAGGCCCTTGCGCTTGGCGTCGAAATAATAGCCGGTCTGGTAGAGCCAGTCGGCCTTCTTGGCGTTGCCGTCCGACACCAGCCAGGCGCCACGCAGATATTTGACCGCGTATTTGAGATTGGTCTCGGCATCGAACAGGCCCTTGGCCGGTCCGTCATAGCCCATGCCGCGGGCCGTCGCGTGCTTGATCTGCATCAGGCCCCAATGGCCGTTGTTGTAGGCCTTGGGATTGAAGGTGCTTTCGCGGTTGACGACGTGGCGCACCAGATCCACCGGCACCTGGTAAAGGGCGGCGTATTTGACGATCAGCCGGTCGACGTCACCGCGCATGCCTGTGTGCTCTTCCTGCGCCGGAGCGGCCGGATCGACCGGCGCGGACGGGAACTGCACCAGGGCAGCCGGATTCTGCGGCACGACATAGGCCACCTGCTGCACGCCGGGCATGGTTTTCAGGCCACCCTTGGCGACTGCGGGCACGATGAGCCCTGCGGTCGTGTATGTCTCCGCCGCCTTGGCCGCTTGACCGGCCTTGGTGGGCGGCGGCGCCTGCCAGGCATTGGCGGTCATCACTGCGGGTATGGCCGGCGCGGTTGGCGTCGCTCCGGCAAAGGCAGCGGTCGCCGCAGCCGGCTGGGCAGCGGGATCGAGACCCGGCGCGGCCGGGTCAGGCGTCAGTTCGGCTGCCTGAACGGGCGCGATGCCAGAGGATTGCGGCAGCACCGAAACCTTATCCGGCAACGGTACCGTGAAGCCTGCATCGCTGCCGGCAACTTCAGCGGTTTCGGTCAGGGATGGCGCCGCCTTCATCTGCGAGGTCGACGTGCAGCCGCTAAGGCCGGCAGCGGCGACGATCACGCCGATCGCGATAAGGTTCAGTTTTGCTGGCAAGCCGCGCTCGGGTCCGGTTCGTCGGGTGTTAAGAAATCCCTTACACCAGCGATTCAGCACCGGCAATCAGGGCGATCAGGTGGTTTTCGGGTGGCGAGGCGCAGGCGGTGATGCCATATTGTTCCTGATATGTACTGGCAGGAATCCCGGATTTCGCCGCTTTGCGGAAAGGAGCGCATCATGGAAACGCCATCTTCGATCACAGCCGGCCACGCAGTGTTAGAAACAGTGATCGGTTTCATGGGCATCGCCTGGAGCGAAAAGGGCCTGATCCGGCTCTGCCTGCCCGAACGCAGCCGCGAAGCGGTGGAGCGGCGGCTGATGCGCCATCCCGGCGTTTCCGCCTCCACGGCCCAGCCACCATGGGTGGTCGACCTGATCGCTTCGATCAAGGCATATACCACAGGCGAGGACGTCGATTTCACCGGCGTACCCGTCGATCTCGACGGCGTCGACGATTTCCGCCTCGCCATCTACGACGCGGCGCGAAAGCTCAGCTATGGGCAAACCACCACCTATGGCGAACTCGCCAAGCGCGCCGGCCATGCCGGCCTGCCGCGCGAAACGGGTGCCGCCCTTGGCGCCAATCCGGTGCCGCTGGTCATCCCCTGCCACCGCATCCTGGCCGCCGGCGGCAAGATCGGCGGCTTCTCGGCACCCGGCGGCTCGATCACCAAGGAAAGGATGCTGGCCATGGAAGGCGTGCGCGTCGGCCCGCCGCCACCGGCGCAGGTCTCGTTCGGGTTCTGAACCGGCGGCCAAGGCAGCACGCAAGGGGCTGGATCAGTACATTGGTCGCTTGTTCGTCGGATTGGCCGGCACCGGCTGCATCACGTCCCAATGCTCGGCGATCTTGCCATCCTCGACGCGGAAAATATCCACGATGACAGTCTCCGCCATGTCGCCCGTCTTCGGCTGGACGACCTCCGTCATGACAAGGTCGCCTTCGGCGATCACCCGCTTGAAGTCCACCTTTTGTTTTGGCCAATTCGCAACACCCATGCTTTCGAGAAGCTTTTTGACTGAGTCTCGGCCGTCGGTCATCGTCGGGTTGTGCTGGATATACTTGTCCGCCCAATAGCGATCGAGCGCGCTGAGGTCATGGTCGCCGAACAGCGCTTGATAGGCCTTCAGGACAAGCGCCCTGTTTTCCTGGATCAGTTGATGTTGCCGAACCGCCTCCTTGGCCGGCTTGGCGTTTCCCGCATGTGCGGCGACGGTGAGGACCACGACGGCGAAAGCGGCCGCCGCGAAGGATCTAAGGCGCAACATGTATGGCTCCTTGGATTGTGTGGATTTCAGATGAGGCGGAGCATTGGGCATTCCAATGATCCCGCCGTCCCGCAATTTGTAGGTGAGCGAAGGGCACCTCGACGACGGCACGGGCCAGCATAGGGGGATGCCTCCCCTCCGCTTCGGTTCATTCGATGTCGGGGAAAGAACGGCCGCAAGATCGCCGCCGTTCTCCTCGGAAGTTCCCTCGATAGTCCGGCGGATCAGATCGAGGGTCGGTGCCATGTCAGCCCCACTTCATCTCGCCCTTGGCGACCTTGGATCCGATATCGAGGGCAACGCCCATGCCGAGACCTGGAAAGCGGGCCTCCATGGCTGCCTTTAGCGCTGCGCTGTCGGCCGCCTTGTTCAGCTCGCCCTCGAAGGCGAGGAGATAAGATTTGGTGAATTCCACCGCCGAAGGACCGGTCGCGGCATCGGGGGTCATATGGCCCGGCACCACGACGGCGGGGTAGCGCGCTGCAACCGCATCCAGCGTCTTGACCCAGGCGGCACGGCTTTCCTTGGTCTGCGTGTCGGCGGTCCAGACATGAACACCCGCGAAGATCATCACGCCGCCGAACACGGCATTGAGCGACGGCACGAACAGGTACCGGCGATTGGCTAGTCCTTCTTCGGCATTGACGATCTCGATCGTCTCGCCGTCGATCGTGAGCGTTGGGCCGTCGAAAGCCTCGGGCAAGACGATGTCGGTCAGCGCCTGAGGGCCATTTTCCTTCAATTGCGGGCCCCAGACCGCGAGCTTCTTCTCCACGCTGTCCTTGATGGCTTCGAGCGTGGCTGAAGCAGCGATCACCTTTGCCTCCGGGAAGGCTTCCCGCACCGGCTTCAGGCCGAAGTAATAATCGGGATCGGACTGGCTGACATAGATGGTGGTCAGCTTCTTGCCGGTGGCCTTGATGGCCTCGGCGAGCGCTTTGCCGTCCGGATAGGTGAAGCCGCCATCGATCAACAGGGCCTCGCTCGGTCCAGACAGCAGCACCGGCGCGCGGAAGAAGCCGTTCGGACCCGCCGGGAAATGTTTCCAGTCGAGCTTGCTGCCGGCGGCCTGGCCGCGCCCCGCGGATGCCAAGACGGCGGTTGCGCCGAGGGCCAATGACGTCTTCATGATCTGTCTCCTCGTAAACATGGAATAGCTCCTTTGAATGGAATGGGATCGGGTGGCGGTGGCATCCGCCGCTGATTGAGAGAACAGCTCGGAACGTAGCCCAGTTGGATTAATTGATAAATTCTCTATAATAGTACAAACTGTATGCCATAAGCTTACAATAAATCGAAGGCGTTCCCATGGAACCGATCAACCTCAACCGCCTCGCCTATTTTGCCACCGTCATCGACGCGGGCTCGTTTACCCGGGCAGCCGAGCGGCTTGGCATCACGAAGGCCGTCGTCAGCCAACAGGTCGCCCGCCTTGAAGCCGAACTGCAGACCACGCTTCTCGTGCGCACGACGCGAAGGCTCGAGCCGACCGAAGCAGGCCGCCTTCTGCATGCACGTTGCGTCACGATCCTGCGGGACGTTGAAGAGGCAGTCGTCGAGGTCGGCGAGGGCAACACCGAAGTCGCCGGCGTGCTGCGCGTTTCCGCGTCCAATGATTATGGCGCGATCGTGCTGGCCCCGATCGCCGCCCGCTTTCGACAGCAATTTCCAGCCTGCGGCGTCGAACTGTTCATTTCCGATGCCATAATTGATTTGATCGGCAGCAAGATGGACCTGTCCATCCGGGTCGGCTGGCTGGAAGATTCCAGCCTGCAGGCGCGCCGCATCGGCACCTTCCGGCAGATCCTCGTCGCTTCACGGGATTTTGCCGCCAAGGTCACGGTGGACGAACCGGAAGATCTCGCTTCCCTGCCGCTCGTTGCCAATTCCGTCCTTCGCAAGCCGTTCACCTGGAGCTTCAGCCGAGGCGATGTCGAGCGGCGGACCGTCACCATGCACGAGACGTTCTCCATCAACTCGACACCGGCCGTCCTGGAAGCGACGCTCGCCGGCGGCGGGCTGGCGGTTCTGCCGGACTATCTGATCACCGACTATCTATCGCAGGGTCGTCTCGTCCATGTGCTGTCTGACTGGGCGCTGCCCTCCGGCGGCATTCACGTGGTCTACCCGGCCGCGCGCTTTCGCCCGCAAAAGGTGACGCGGTTCGTGTCGATGCTCATGGAACATATCCGCGAATGAAAGCGCATGCCGCCGAGAGGCGCAGTTGAACAACTGCGCGAACGCCTCCGCTGTAGTCGATGAGTGGCCTAGTTGTTGTGGAAGAATCGCCGTCGAAAATGCTCATTGTCCGGCCGCTTGCAGTTGTAGACCAGACAGGACTTGGTGTCGGCGCTCGGCACATAGGCGCGCGCCCTCACCTCGCCCATGGTGCAGAACTGCTGGCTTTGCACATAGCGGTCGTAGAGCGGCAGCCCCGGCACGCGTGCCGACTGGTAGCGCAGGATGACGGCGCCCTGCCGCGCGATCGTCGACTGGACCTTGCCGCAGCTCATATGCGTCGGGTCGTAGCGCGAGATCGCCTGCGCCTCGGCGGCCACCAGCGTCAGGCAGGCGGCAAGCAGAATGGTTTTCATGGTCCTCTCCCCCGATCCGCCATCCTCCGACAGCGCGATCTTCCGCAACGGTTTCACCAGATTGGGGCGGCCGTTGGGCGGCCCCTCGATCACGGCTTTTTCACGCAGTCTTGTTTTTCGTCGGAAAGCAGCCTATATCAGGCCCATTGATATTTCGGCCGATCGATCCGGGCCTCGCGATCTTCGCGTTTGCTGACGTCTATCTCCAAAATCTCGATGCACACCGGCTGGACCTCGGTCTGGTCAAACCAAAGCAAATGCAAGGACTATTTTTATGGCAACTGGAACGGTCAAGTGGTTCAACGCCACCAAGGGCTTCGGCTTCATCCAGCCTGACGCGGGCGGCGCGGACGTTTTCGTCCACATCTCCGCAGTCGAGCGTGCTGGCCTGTCGACCCTGGTCGAAGGCCAGAAGATCAACTTCGAGATCGAGCAGGACCGCCGCACTGGCAAGTCGTCCGCTGGATCTCTGAGCAAGGCAGCCTGATTTTGCGAATGGCGCGCGCCGGGCGAGAGCTCGGGGCGCGCGGCAAGTCACGGATGTACTGACGGTCGCGCGAGAAGCGCGCCGGAGCGGAAAGACCCGACAGACTGGATCAGCAGATAGCTGCCAGCCCGGACTGGACGCTCCCAATCAGGCTACCAAGCACGGAAGGCGGGATTTATCCCGCCTTTTTGCTGTCTGGGGTTGGGTGCCGCAGCCGGCGCAATAGTCCCACCGGTGGTACTTTTGGCCCACTAGTGGTATCATTCGGCCATGACCAAACTTGAGCAGATCGAAAAATCCGTCGCCGAACTGAGCCCCGAGGAACTGAAGGCGTTTGCCGCCTGGTTCGAGGCGCTCCAGGCGGATATGTGGGACCGGCAAATGGAAGCCGACGCGAAGGCGGGCCGTTTGGACAGGCTTGCCGAACAGGCGCTGGCTGACCATCGCGCTGGTCGGACGCGGCCTCTGTGAACCACGTCGCCTCTCCATCGTTCTGGGAGGCTTATGAAAACTGCCATCGTCAATCAGAGCAAAGGCGGACAGGCGTTTTGCCCAACTGCGTTCCGATCCTTTTCATCCCTCACTGCATTTCAAACAGGTCGGTCGCTATTGGTCGGCGCGAGTTGACGAAAACTACCGGGCTGTTGCCATACGCAACAATGAAGATGTGATCTGGTTCTGGATCGGCACCCACGCCGATTACGACCATCTGTTGAAATAGCCCCTCCTTCAGGAGGAGAAGGCTACCCCACCCACCCGACCGGCACGTGCCCCGGATCTGCTTCCACCCGCCTCAGCCAGGCTGCTACGGCTGGATAGGTGTCGAGCTGGAAGCCGCCCTGCTCCGCCGTGTGCGTGTAGGCATAGAGCGCGATGTCGGCGACGCTGAAGGCGCTGCCGGCGAAGAAGGCGTTGTTGTCCAGATGTCTGTTCATCACGCCAAGCGCCTTGTTGCCGCGCTCCAGTGTCACCGCCAGCCGTTCGGGCGTGGCATCCGCGGCCCTTTCGGGAAAGGTCAACAGCGCTTTGCGCACGGCGATGCAGGGCTCGTGGCTGTATTGCTCGAAGAACAGCCACTGATAGGCGAGCCCGCGCTCATACTTGTCCGCCGGCAGGAAACGCGTGCCTTCGGCGAGATAGAGCAGGATGGCGTTGGACTCGGCCAGCCGCCGGCCATCGTCGAGTTCGAGCAGCGGCACCATGGCGTTCGGATTCTTGGCGACGAAATCGGCTTTTCGCGTGTCGCCCGTATGCGAACTCACCTCGACCGTGGTGAAGCCGAGGCCGAGCTTGGCCATCAGCAGGCGCGGCTTGTAGCAGTTGCCGCTGTCGATCATGCTGTAAAGTATCATTGCCGTTCCCCGAGCGCTGCCTTGCAGAGGCGATTATCGCAGCGGCGGCGTCCTCAACCAATGATTTGTTTTGGCGCGACCATCAGCGCCGCTGATGCAAGGTCCTGGCAAAGAGCGGCACGATCTTGTTGTCGAGGCCCAGCAGCGCGTCGATCACGAGCGGCGCTTCCTCGAAGACAGTGCCGGCCAGCGCCGGCCGGGCCAGAAGAAAGCCCTGCAGCAGATCGACGCCGGCTTCGAGCGCGACGCGCAGATGGATGGATTGCTCGATGCCTTCGACCAGGACCTTGGCGCCGCGGTCGTGCAGGCTGGATACCAGCGGGCGGAAGAAGCGTTCGGCGGCGGCATGGCGGCAGAACTGCGCGAACCAGCCGCCGTCGATCTTGACGATGTCGGGCTTGAGCAGGCTCACCCGCTCCTCGGTCGAGTGGCCGGTGCCGAAATCGTCGATGGCGATGCGAATGCCGTCGCGCCGCATCTCGCGCGCCAGCCGGGCAAGCAGCGCATCGTCCGCCGCCTGTTCGGTGATTTCGCAGACCAGCATGCGAGGAGCGAGGCCGAGTTCGCCCAGATGCCTGCTCATCAGCCGGATCTCGGCCAGCGCCCGCCCGGCATGATCGTTGACCAGCGGATTGTAGTTGAAGAACAGATCGAGCCGGTCGACCCCGATATTGTGAAAATTCCGAAGATGCAGCACCCGGCACATGGTCTCGACAAACAGCCGGTCCGGTGCGGCAACGCCTTCAAAGAACACCCGTGGCGACCCTGGCCGGCCGGCGCGGTGCGGCTCGATCAGGCCTTCGACCGCCACCGGGTGCAGGGTGTCGCCGCGCGGGGCGAAAATCGGCTGATAGGCGCTGCGCAGACGAAAGTCGCCATAAACGCCGAATTCGATGCCGACCTCGTCGACGAAGATCGCATCGCCGACATTGCGGCGCCGTTCGGGCCTCATGGCGCGACCCTGCGCCCGAAGGCTTTGACCGGTCGCGCCGTTTGCCGAACGGGCGACGCGACAGGCACGGTCTCGGCGGCGGAGACGGGTTCCGGCGGGACTTTGCCGAAGACGCGAAAGCTGGTCGGTGCCAGCTCGGGCCGTGCCAGCACATAGCCCTGGATCATCGACGCTCCCGACTTCTCGGCAAGCTCCAGCTGCCATCTTTCCTCGATGCCCTCGAACACGGTGCGGATGCCTTGCTCTTCGAAGCTTTTCACCATCGTGGTCAGCAGCGCGAAGCCTGCACTGGACTCCATCAGCTGCGTGATCCACTGCGCATCGAACTTGACGATGTCGGGCTTCAATTCCTTGATCCGGCCGATGTCGGACTCATCAGCGCCATAATCGTCCACCGCAATGCGAAAGCCGTTGCCCTTGAGCGCCGCCACGAAGCTGTGCAGGGTCTCCTGCGACGCCGACCTCTGTTCCGTCACCTCGCAAACGACGCGGCCCGGGTCGATGCCGGCCTCGTGCAGCACCAGCCGCATTTCGCGCAAGGCATTGTCGGCGATCGCCCGCTCGGTGAACACCGACGGGTCGAAATTGATGAAGATCGATGCCTCCTGCGGCAGGCAGGCGCCGGCGTTCAGGAGATGCAGCGTCCTGGTAAGCGCTTCGACATGCAGGCGGTCGGCGGCCGGACAAGTCGAAAAGAAGCTCATCGGCGATTGCGGCTCGCCATCGCGAAACGGCCGGATCAGCCCCTCGAAGGCGGTGACCGACAGCTTGCCCTCCTTGAAGGCGAAGATCGGCTGGAAGGCACTTTGCAGCGTATAAATGCCCCAGACACCGGTAGAGGTGCCGTCATCATGACGGATGATATGGGCAAGCCCGACGCTGCGCGACACGGTTCCTCGCTCCGCAATTGGATTGCGATCCTGTCACGCAAGCCTCTACCGCCCGTTAATAAATTTATTGTTGCCGATCACGGCGCCCGATCATGGCTCCCAATCACAGCTCATTGACCGCGCGACCCACCTGGCACAGCCAAGAAAGCTTGCACTGCGCGGAATGATGCGACATGAGAAGCGCCGCGGCCGCTCCTGGCCGCGCCGATCCTCTCAGGAGAGACAAAAGGTCATGGCCTTTCTTGCCGACACCCTTTCCCGCGTGAAGCCTTCCGCCACCATCGCAGTGACGCAGAAAGCCCGCGAGCTGAAAAATGCCGGCCGTGACATCATCGGCCTCGGCGCCGGCGAACCGGATTTCGACACGCCCGACAACATCAAGAATGCGGCGATCGAGGCGATCCGGCGTGGCGAGACCAAGTATCCGCCGGTTTCGGGCATCGTGCCGCTGCGCGAGGCGATCGCGAAAAAGTTCAAGCGCGAGAACAATCTCGACTACAAGCCCGAGCAGACCATCGTCGGCACCGGCGGCAAGCAAATCCTGTTCAACGCTTTCATGGCGACGCTGAACCCCGGCGACGAAGTCATCATCCCGCGCCCCTACTGGGTCAGCTACCCGGAAATGGTGGCGATCTGCGGCGGCACGTCGGTGTTTGCCGACACCTCGATCGAAAACGGCTTCAAGCTGACCCCGCAAGTGCTGGAGAAGGCGATCACGCCGAAGACCAAATGGCTGTTGATGAACTCGCCGTCGAACCCGTCGGGCGCGGCCTACACCGAAGCGGAACTGCGCGCGCTGGCCGACGTGCTGCTCGAGCACCCGCATGTCTGGACGCTGACCGACGACATGTACGAGCACCTGACCTATGGCGACTTCGTCTTCAAGACCCTCGCCGAGGTCGAGCCGAAGCTCTATGAGCGCACGCTGACCATGAACGGCGTATCGAAAGCCTATGCCATGACCGGCTGGCGCATCGGCTACGCGGCCGGCCCAATCCAGCTGATAAAGGCGATGGACATGATCCAGGGCCAGCAGACATCGGGCGCCTGCACCATCGCGCAATGGGCCTCGGTCGAAGCGCTCAACGGCCCGCAGGACTTCATCGCCAAAAACAAGGCGATCTTCCAGGGCAGGCGCGATCTTGTCGTCTCGATGCTCAACCAGGCACGCGGCATTTCTTGCCCATCCCCGGAAGGCGCTTTCTACGTCTATCCGTCCTGCGCGCAGCTGATCGGCAAGAAGACCAAGGCCGGCAAGGTGATCGACACCGACGAAGCCTTCTGCTCGGAACTGCTCGAGGCCGAGGGCGTGGCGGTGGTGTTCGGCTCGGCCTTCGGCCTCGGCCCGAACTTCCGCATCTCCTACGCCACCTCGGATGCCCTCCTGGAGGAAGCCTGCACGCGCATCCAGCGCTTCACGGCATCGCTGACCTGATCGGACGCATCATCGCAGCCACCCGGGTTTTTTTGAACCCCGGCTCCGGACTCAGCCGCCATACTGCTCGGCGGTCACCGCCTCCAGCCAGTCGGCGTGGACGCCATCGAGCGCTTCCTGCATGGCGATATGCGTCATCGCCGATTTCGGCGCCGCGCCGTGCCAATGCTTCTCGCCGGGCGCGAACGAGATGACGTCGCCTGCCCTGAACTCCTGGACCGGTCCGCCCCAAGTCTGGGCAAGGCCGGCACCCGAGGTGACGTAGAGCGTCTGGCCGAGCGGATGTGTGTGCCAGTATGTGCGCGCACCCGGCTCGAAGCTGACCAGTGTCGCCCTCAGCCGCGCCGGTTCCTCCTTCTCGATGATCGGCGTCTGCAGAACCCGGCCGGTGAAGTACTTTTCGGGTGCGATGATGGTGGGTACGCTGCCGCAAGTAATGATCTTCATCGTCTAATCCCAGGACCGGTGGTGAAGCGACAGACGGCAAACGCCGTCTCTCATTCGAGGCGGGTGCATTCTCGGCTGATATCTTCCGAGGCGCAACCGGCCGTTTGCCGCGCCGCCGCAAGGACGCCTGACGCAGCGGCGGATGCCTATTTTTCTTGCCCTGCCGGCAAACAAGTGGGACGATGCTTTCGGGCAGGTGGTGAAACCAAAAGAACCCCGCCCGCGACGGTCGAACAGGCCGGCCGCCGCTCAGGACCGATTGACCACGCCTGAACCATGCATGCCAGTCGGTCCTACGGGAAACGCCTGAGTGGAGGTCAGTCATGGGTACTCGCGCCGGAGGACGACGCACGGGACCGAAATGCATTGCCATAGTCGGTCCCTTCGCAAGCGGTAAGACGACACTTCTCGAAGCCATATTGGCCCGTACGGGCGCCATTCCCCGACAAAATCCCGTTTCTTCCGGCAACACCGTTTCCGACCATTCGCCGGAGGCGCGTGCCCACGCCATGAGCGTCGAGGCGACGATCGCCACCACCGAATTCATGGGCGAGCAGATCACCTTCGTCGACTGCCCCGGCTCGATCGAATTCTCCTTCGAGGCCGAACCGGTGCTGGCCGCCTGCGACCTCGCCGTGGTCGTGGCCGAGGCCGATGAAAAGAAGATACCCGCCTTGCAATTGATCATGCGCAAGCTCGACGATCTCGGCGTGCCGCGCCTCCTGTTCCTCAACAAGGTCGACAAGGCGATATCGGGCGTGCGCGACACGCTGAAGATGTTGCAGCCGGCCAGCTCGGTACCGCTCCTGCTGCGCCAGATTCCGCTGCGCAAGGACGGCGTCGTCATCGGCTCGATCGACCTGGCGCTGGAGCGCGCCTACATCTACCGCGAATATGCCGAGAGCGAGGTGGCCGAGATACCAGGCGACGACAAGGCGCGCGAATTGGAAGCGCGCTTCTCCATGCTGGAGACTCTCGCCGACCATGACGACCAGTTGATGGAACAGCTGCTCGAGGAGATCGAGCCGCCGAAGGATGCGATCTTCGACGACCTCTCGGCCGATCTGCGCGCCGGCGCGGTGACGCCGGTGCTGATCGGCACCGCCGAGAAGGGCAATGGCGTGCTGCGCCTGCTGAAGACGATCCGCCACGATGCGCCCGACATCGAGGCGACCCGCAAGCGGCTCGGCGCACCGGATGGCAACGCCATCGTGGCCCAGGTGATGAAGACCATCCACACGCCGCATGGCGGCAAGCTGTCGGTGTCGCGCATCCTGTCAGGCCAGGTTGCCGACGGCTCCGAACTCTGGCTGCCCGGCGGCGGCACCGCCAAGGTCTCCGGTATCTACCGGATGCTCGGCAAGGACCAATTCAAGCTCACCGCCGCCAGGGCCGGCGACACGGTCGCGCTCGGCAAGCTGGACGAGGTCAAGACCGGCCAGACGCTGACCTCGGCCAAGGGCGGCATCAAGCAGCTGTTCGATGTCGAACCGCCGCAACCGGTCTTCGCCTTCGCGCTGCGCCCCAAGGAGCGCAAGGACGAGGTGAAGATGTCGGCGGCCATCCAGCGCCTGGCCGAGGAGGATCCCTCGCTCAACCTGCGCCACAACCAGGACTCGGCCGAGACGGTACTATCGGGCCATGGCGAGATGCATCTGCGCGTCGTGCGCGAGCGGCTCGAGGGCAAGAACCAGATTCCGGTCGAAGGCCACGCGCCGGCGGTGCCCTATCGCGAGACCATCCGCAAATCTGTGCAGCAGCGCGGCCGCCACAAGAAGCAGTCGGGCGGCCACGGCCAGTTCGGCGATGTGGTGATCGAGATCAAGCCGCTGCCGCGCGGCTCGGGCTTCCAGTTCACCGACACCATCACCGGCGGCGTGGTGCCGAAGACCTACATCCAATCGGTGGAGACCGGTGTGCGCGACTACCTGAAGTCCGGCCCGCTCGGCTTCCCCGTCGTCGACGTTGCCGTCAACCTGTCGGACGGCTCCTACCATGCGGTCGATTCCTCCGACATGGCCTTCCAGATGGCGGCGAAGCTGGCGATGAAGGAAGGCATGGCCGCCTGCTCGCCGGTGCTTCTGGAACCGGTGATGAAGGTCGAGATCGTCACGCCGTCCGACGCGACGTCGAAGATCATCGCGCTGATCCCGCAACGCCGCGGCCAGATCCTCGGTTATGACGCGCGGCCCGACTGGCCGGGATGGGATGTCGTCGAGGCGACCATGCCGCAGGCCGAGATCGGCGACCTGATCATCGAGTTGCGCTCGGCAACCGCGGGCGTTGCCAGCTATCGCGCCGTCTTCGACCACATGGCCGACCTCACCGGCCGCCTCGCGGACGAGGCGATGAATGCCAACGGCAAGGCCGCGTGATTTCCATCCTGATATAACGCCCCCTCGAAATTCGAGGGGGCGGAAATAAAAACGACGCCCGGGGAGCCGGACGCCGTTTTGTTCTGCGGACCGTTTTCTTGGGAGGAGAAACGGCAGGTCCGCCGCATATGCAGTCGCCGAGCTTCGGCAAAAAGGTTCGGACGCGGTAGCCGCCTGAGCCCGGGTCGTTCGAGTGATGCCCCCATCTCCCGTCCGAACCACACCGCGTCCTATGATCTACATAGCAGATGGAGGATGCCCTTGTCATGTTACCAGAGGTTACATGACACTGTTACGCGGCAATTCAGGTGAAATTCTCAGCCGCCCTGGGGGGCATGCGGGCAACAAAAAAGCCGGATCAATGAAGATCCGGCTGAGTTTGATGGAAGTGCCTGTTAAGGCTAACCTCCAGAGGGGAACACTCGAGGGCGCTAATGGGAGGAGAACGCGCCCAGGAGATGATCTATATATGTGCTCATCATGCCCAAGAAACAAGCATCTATTTTGCAACACACGCATGCAAAAAGACGCAGGCTGTGGTCTAACCCGCTCCCGACGCCAATAGGACCAGTGGAATCGTCGAATTGCAGCGCGCGATCGGGCCATTGTCACACCGGAATCGCGAATAGCGATCGGTTTTCGCCGCGAAATGCCAAAACCGCGCAATGACGTGGAAGTGAGCAGCAGGCGTTCATTTCTAAGGCAATCGGAAGGAGCCAGCCAATGCGTACGTTCACGGCGATTGCCGGCAGCGCTATTCTCCTGATTGCGGCACCTGGCGTGGTCGCCGGTCTGATCCCGTGGCTGCTCAGCGATCGCTGGGGCCTGCCTTGGTCAGCGATGCCGGGCTTTGTGCTTGCCGGCTGGGGTCCTGATCCTCGCCGCGCTGGAGGCTGGGGACACCAGCACCGGTCGCGCCGACCGAGAAGCTGGTGATCGGCGGCATCTACTGTCACGTCCGCAACCCGATGTATGTCGCGGTGCTGTCGATCATCCTCGGCCAGGCGCTGCTGTTCTCGAGCTGGACGCTTGTCGCCTATGCCGCCGTCGGCGCGGTCGCCATGGGAGCCTTCGTCAGGCTCTACGAGGAGCCGACGCTCAGCCGTCGTTATGGCGAAGAATACGATACCTACCGCCGCAACATGCCCGGCTGGCTGCCCCGCCTGACGCCCTGGCGGGGGTGAGCCGGCTTACGGACGCAGCGCCGCAGAGGATATGTCGAGATTCAGGTCAGGCCGGGCCGAGAACGGGAGCTTCCGAGAACCGGAACGGAGCGGACTTTCCGTCCGTGAGTACCGGAAGCGCAGGAAGCTCTCGTTCGCAGGCCGGCCTCACCTGAATATCGGCATATCCTAAAAAGACCAGCTTCTGGCCTTGGCGATGATGAAATCCCGGAACACGTGCAGCTTGGCCTGGTTCTTCATCGCGTCTGGATAGGCGAAATAGGTGTCGAAGGACGGCACCTCGGTCTCCGGCAGCAATTGCACCAAGCCGGAGTCCTTGCTGATCACATAGTCCGGCAGCATGGCGATGCCAGCACCGCCCTGCACGGCCCGCTTGATCGACAGGATGTCGTTGATCTGCAGCGAGGGTACACGCTGGCCGCCCTCGAAATCGCCCACCGTCTCCAGCCAGTTCAGCTCCGACAGATGCGAAGGCACCGGCAGGCCGAAGGTGACGATGCGATGGGTCCTGAGCTCCGCGACCGAGGCTGGCTTGCCATGCTTGGCGACATAGGAAGGGGCGGCGTAGAGGTGGAAATGCACGGTGAACAGGCGGCGCTGGATCAGATCCGGCTGCTGCGGCTGACGCAGCCGGATGGCGCAGTCGGCCTGGCGCATGGTGAGATCGAGCTCCTCGTTGGCGAGGATCAGCTGCAGGCTGATTTCGGGATAGAGCTCGATGAATTCCTGCACCCGCTCGGTCAGCCAGCCGGCGCCGAGGCCAACGGTCGTTGTCACCCTGAGCACGCCGGAAGGACGGTCCTTGGTCTCGGTCAGCCGCGACTTGATGGTCTCGAGCTTCATCAGCACGTCATGCGCCGTGCGGAACAGCATCTCGCCTTGCTCGGTCAGCACCAGGCCGCGTGCATGGCGGTTGAACAGCGGCACGCCGACATCATGCTCGAGCGCGCTGACCTGCCGCGAGATCGCCGATTGCGACAGGTGCAATGTCTCGGCCGCGTGCGTAAACGACCCCGCTTCCGCCGCTGCGTGAAACACGCGTAGCTTGTCCCAGTCCAACGCCATGATACCCCTCGTTCTGTTTGGCGTCTGAATGAAAAATCAGGCTTTTGCACGGCGTTTCCAAGCCGCTTTTTTAACAGTTTTACAGCGACCCCTATTCCGCTGCTTCGCGATGCACCTCGATACCGGCCAGATACTTTTCCGCCTCGAGCGCCGCCATGCAGCCGAGGCCCGCCGCCGTCACCGCCTGGCGATAGATATCGTCGGTCACGTCGCCGGCCGCGAACACGCCGGGCACGTCGGTGCGGGTCGAATCCGGCGCGGTCCACAGATAACCGTTCGGCTTCTGCTTCAGCTTGCCGGCGAACAGTTCGACCGCCGGTGCGTGGCCGATCGCCACGAACACGCCATCGACCTTGAGGTGCGTTTCGGCACCGGTCACCGCATGCTTGAGCTTCAGCCCTTCGACCGACGGCGGCAGCGGCGTCTTGCCCGGGCGGCCGGTGACCTCGTCGACGATCGTGTCCCAGATGACGCGGACATTGTCCTTCTTCAGCAGCCGCTCGCGCAGGATGCGCTCGGCGCGGAAGTCGCTGCGCCTGTGGATGACCGTCACGCTCTTGGCGAGGTTCGACAGATAGAGCGCCTCCTCCACCGCCGAATTGCCGCCGCCGACCACGGCGACATCCTTGCCGCGATAGAAGAAGCCGTCGCAGGTGGCACAGGCCGAGACGCCGAAGCCCATGAAATCCTGCTCGCTCGGAATGCCCAGCCACTTGGCTTGCGCACCGGTGGCGATGATCAGCGCGTCGGCCGTGTAGGTCGTGCCGGAATCGCCCTTGGCGCGGAACGGCCGCACGTTGAGGTCGACCTCGGTGATGATATCGTTGATGATGTCGGTGCCGACATGCTCGGCCTGCTTGAGCATCTGCTCCATCAGCCACGGCCCCTGGATAGGGTCGGCGAAGCCCGGATAATTCTCGACATCGGTGGTGATCATCAGCTGGCCGCCCTGCTGCAGGCCGGCGACAAGCATCGGCTTCAGCATGGCGCGTGCGGCATAGACCGCCGCCGTATAGCCGGCCGGGCCGGAACCGATGATGAGAACGGGCGCATGCTTGGTGGTCATTTGAAGCCTCTGCGGGGCAGACAATGGAGTGTTGCCTTGGAAAAAGACGTGGAATGTCGCGCTTAATGTAAGGGTTGCCAACCACGCCAGCAAGGCGAACGGGCCGTCGTCCCCGGAAAGCTTCGGCCTATGTGGATATTCGCGCGATGACCGCTTTTCGTTGCCGTTCCAAAATCGCGTTGATGAGGGCTGGCGTCGACACAAAAGTCGTTTAATTACAAAATCGCGAAAGATTCTTGCGCCACTCTGATCATCGAGACCTCCAATGCCGCTCAAGGCCGACCTCGACGCCATCGACTGGAAGATCCTGCGCGAATTGCAGGACGACGGCCGCATGACCAACGTCGAACTGTCGAACCGCGTCGGCATTTCGGCGCCGCCTTGCCTGCGCCGGGTCAAGCGGTTGGAGGAAGCCGGCATCATCCGAGGCTACCGCGCTCTGCTCAACGCCCCGGCGCTCGGCCTCGACGTGGTCGCCTTCTGCCTGGTCGGGCTGCATCACCAGGCCGATGCTGAACTGCGCATCTTTGCCGAGCGCACGCGCGGCTGGCCGATCGTGCGCGACGCCTGGATGGTCTCGGGCGAATCCGACTTCCTGCTGCATTGCGTGGCAAGCGACCTCGGCGCCTTCCAGACTTTCGTCATCGAGGAACTGACCTCGACGCCGAATGTCGACACGGTGCGCACCGCCCTCACCATCCGCCGGGTCAAGGATGAGGGCTTGGTCTCGTTCGAGCGCCCCTGAGGCCGGGCGAAGGCCTGTCCGCCGGCAAATTCCTTACCTTCGCCACACCGGCGCCCCGTTGGTATCAGACAGACGCTGATGTACAAGGCTGGACGGCTTGCCGGACTTCGCCGCTCGACTGACGCTCGAACAGAGCGCAAGCAGTGTTGTTCCGGGGACGGCCCGCCATGGGAAGGGGACCATGACTCGATTTGCAAGCCCGGTCTCGGCGCTTATCATCTGCGTGAACGAGGCCGATATGATCGGCCCGTGCCTGGAAAGCATCGATTTCTGCGCCGAGATCATCATCGTCGATTCCGGCTCGACCGATGGCACCGTCGAATGCGTGGAAAGCTATATCGTCAAGGGTTACCCGATAACGCTGCTGCACAATGACTGGCCGGGCTTTCCCCGACAGCGGCAATTCGCGCTCGACCATGCCAACCAGCCCTGGTGTCTTTCGATCGACCCGGACGAGCGCGTCGACGACCGGCTGCGGCAGTCGATCGTGGCCGCCACGCAGGCTGCCGACACCAAGATCGGCGGCTGGTACATCCGCCGCCGCGATTGGCTGAAGGGCTACGGCTATGCGCATCGCTGGGTGCTGCACAACAGGCTGCTGCGGCTCTTCCGGCGCGAGGGCGCCACCATGGACCTCTCCGCGCGAGTGCATGAATCCTTCCGTGTGCCCGGCGAAACCGGCACCATCGAAAACGGCGTGCTGCTGCATCGCCGCGAGATCTCGGTCGAGGAAGATCTTGCCCGGGCCAACAGCTACTCCGGCCTCAAGGCCAAAACGCTGGTCGAGAAGGGCAAGAAGCCCGGCCTGGTGCGGCTGGTGCTGTCGCCGTTCGGCAACTTCCTGAAGTTCTATCTCGCCAAGCGCTACTTCCTGTGCGGCCGGCACGGCTTCGTCTACTCGATGTCGGTGATGATCTATTCCTTCGCCACCGAGGCCAAGCTTTACGAAGCCTCGGAGCGCGACGATCAGACGTGAGCGGTCAGGCCTGGATCAGGACCCCTTGTCCCGGCCGAGCGTTTCAATGGCAGCGAGCAGACCGCCGAGGTCATCGCCGCCATGCAGGCGCCTGATGGCGAAGCCGGGCAAAGCCGCCGCCTCTCCGTCCACCAGCCATCCCTGCGCCAGGCCGGCGCGCCATCCGGCCTGCATGTCGCCCAGCCTGTCGCCGACGATAAGGGAGCGCTGGAGATCGAGATCGAGACGTTTACCCGCCTCGGCCAGCATGCCCGGATTGGGCTTGCGCATCGGATGATCCGATACGGCGAGCGGCCCGACGCCCGCCTCGTGGTAGGCGCAGGCAAGCACCATGTCGACGAATACGCCCCGCTCGCCCAACAGGTCGAGCACGCGACCGTTCACCGCCGCAAAGACGCTCCAGTCGAAATAGCCGCGCGCGATGCCCGACTGGTTGGTGACCACGACGACCGGAATCCCGTTGCGGTTGGCGGCCGCGATCGCCGGCACGATATCGTCGCGCAGCACGATCTCCGCCGGATCGCTGGGGTAATCGGTATCGACGTTGATGGTGCCGTCGCGGTCCAGGAACAGCGCCGGCGGGCGTCCCGGGAAAACCCGGTCGCCGATGCGCTCGACCCACAAGCCCGGTTCGGTCAGCGGATACGCTACCGCGTCAGCCATTGTGCAGGCGTGCTTCCACCACCTCGCACAGATGGTGGTAGAGGCACAGGTGTCCCTGCTGGATGATCGGCGTCGAGGTCGAGGGCACGTTGAGCAGGATGTCGCACAGCGGCTTCAACTTGCCGCCGGTGTCGCCGGTCAGGCCGATCACCGTCATGTCCATCATCCGCGCCTGTTCTGCGGCGGCGAGGATGCTCGGCGAATTGCCGCTGGTCGAGATCGCGAGCAGCACGCCGCCCGCCGCGCCATGCGCCTCGACCTGGCGCGAAAACACCGTGTCGAAACCGTAGTCATTGCCCCAGGCGGTCAGCACCGCGGCGTTGGCCGGCAATGCGATGACATTGTAGGCCTTGCGCTCCTTGAGGAAGCGGCCGACCAGTTCGCCGGCGATGTGGATGGCATCGCTGGCCGAGCCGCCATTGCCGGCGATCAGGAAGGCCTTGCCTGCTGAAAGCGCGGTCACCACGGCGCTCGCCGCGCGCTCCATCTCGCCGGTCAGGTCGCGCTCGACCATCGCCGTGATCGCAGCCGCCGAGCGGACCAGGTAGTCGTTCAGTTCAGACATGGAACCCTCAGTTCGTGGTGGCGCCAGCACGCAGCTTGCCGATGGTGCCGGTGGTGCTCTTGCCGGCGACGAGATCGACCAGCACCACGCGTCCGCCGGCCTTCTGCACCACATCGGCGCCGACCACGGTGTCGATCGTATAATCCGCGCCCTTGACCAGGATGTCGGGCAGAAGCGCCTCGATCAGCGCCAGCGGCGTGTCCTCCTCGAACACCACGACGGCATCGACCGAGGCAAGGGCCGCGAGCACGCAGGCGCGGTCATGCTGGTCGTTGACCGGGCGCCCCGGCCCTTTTAGCCGCCGCACCGAGGCATCGCTGTTGAGGCCGAGCACCAACCGGTCGCACTGGCTGCGCGCGGCATGCAAGAGGCTGACGTGGCCGGCATGCAGGATGTCGAAGCAGCCATTGGTGAAGCCGACGCTCAGTCCCTCCGCCTTCCAGGCCGCGACCATGCGCGCCGCCGATGCGGCATCGAGGATGGCGTCCTTGTGGGCGGTCGGTCCATGCGAGCGGAACAGCGCGCCGGCGAGTTCCTCGACCGTCAGCCGCGCGGTGCCGCGCTTGCCCACCACGACGCCGCCGGCGGCATTGGCGATCGAGGCCGCCGCGACCGGATCGGCACCGGCGGCCAGCGCCAGCGCGAAGGTCGCGATCACGGTATCGCCGGCGCCCGAGACGTCGAACACTTCGCGCGCCTGGGTGGCGATGTGGTGCGCCTCGTCGGGGCCGACCACGCTCATGCCCTTTTCGCTGCGGGTGGCGACAACGAAATCGAAGCCGTGCGCGGAAATCAGTTCACGTGCGGCCGCGACGATCTCGTCATCGGCGAACACCGCATGGCCGGCGGCCTCGCCAAGCTCCTTGCGGTTAGGGGTGATGGCGGTCGCGCCGGCATAGCGGGCATAGTCGCGGCCCTTCGGGTCGACCAGCACCGGCTTTCCCGCCTCACGGCAGATGGCGATCAGTTCTCCGGCGACGCCGTCGAGCAGGATGCCCTTGCCGTAGTCGGACAGGATAACGATATCGGCCTGCTTGAGCGCATCCCGGAAATGACCGACCAGACCAGCCCGCTCGTCGTCGCCGAGCGGCTTGATTTCTTCTTCGTCGAAACGCAGCACCTGCTGGTTGAGCGCGCTGAAGCGGCTCTTCGACGAGGTCATGCGGCCGCGCTGCTGCGAAAGCCCCACCGTTTCGGCGCCAAGCTCGCTGAGCATCCGCACCAGGCTGTCGCCGGCCGCATCGGTACCGATCACCGAAACCGGGATGGCCCGCGCGCCGAGCGAGACGATGTTGGCCACGACATTGCCGGCACCGCCCATGGCCAAGACCTCGCCGCGCCCATGCAGCACCGGGATCGGCGCCTCCGGCGAGATCCGCTCGATGACGCCGTTGACGAAGCGGTCGAGGATGAGGTCGCCGACCACCAGAACGGTCACGTCGCCGAAACGCGCGATCGCGCGGTGCAAAGGTTCGGGAGAAGGCGGATTGTGCTTGATCATGTCACTGGCAACGCGCGGGAAAGGCCGATCTCTGTCGTGCTGAAAATTGTCAATTTACGGGCCGGATCGTTCATGCCTGCCGATATACCGCAAATCCATGCAGCGCAACGGCAGGACATAGTCCGGCGGTCAGCTCTTCTGCAGGGCAACGTGGACGCCCAGTCCGACCAGCACGGCCCCGCCTGCGCGCTGCATGAGGCGCTGTGCACGGCTCGAACGCCGCAGCCGGCCGATGACGAGACCGGCCAGGAAGACGCAGACGATGTCGGCCGAGGAGAACATCAAATTGACGATGGTGCCGAGCACGACGAATTGCAGCCAGACCGGGAACGCCGCCGAGGCATCGATGAACTGCGGCAGGAAGGCCATGAAGAAGATCGCGGTCTTCGGGTTGAGCACCTCGACGGTGATGCTTTCGAAAAAGGCACGCCGCGCCGATTTCCGCTCGATGACGGGCAGCGTCGTGTCACCGTCCGCGCGCTTGCGGAACAGCGAAATGCCGAGCCAGATCAGATAGAGCGCGCCGACAAGCTTGACCGCCATGTAGAGCGGCGGCACCGCGTGGAACAGCACCGAGAGCCCGGCGGCAGCGGCAAAGACATGCACATACCCGCCGAGATGGATGCCGAGTGCCGCCGTCAGCCCAGACCAGCGCCCACGCGCCATCGTCTGCGCCGCGGCATAAAGCATGGCCGGACCAGGGATGTAGGCGAAAATCGCCGTGGTGGCGAAAAACGCAATGAGCAGTTCCGTCGACGGCATTCGTTTGTTCCTTCGTGATCCAGTCCGGCAGGCGAACCAACAGAAGCGGCAGCTTTGCGGCCCCACCGTGACGTCAACCCGCCTCGCCTGCCGTCGCCCTGCACCTGCTTTGTCGACAGCCCGGCTGGCCTCCCTTATAAGGACCGGAATCGCAAGCAACCAGAGGCCTTCATGATCATCGTCACGGGCGGCGCCGGCATGATCGGCTCCAACATCGTCGCCGCGCTCAATGCCGAGGGACATGACGACATCCTTGTCGTCGACGACCTCACCGACGGCCACAAGATCTCCAACCTCGCCGATCTTGGCATTGCCGATTATCTCGACAAGGACGATTTCCTGCCCCGCATCGAGGCGGGCTCGCTCGGCCGTATCGAGGCCGTGTTCCACCAAGGCGCCTGCTCGACCACCACCGAGTGGAACGGCAAGTTCATGATGGAGGTGAATTTTGCTTATTCGAAGCGGCTGCTGCATGCCTGCCAAGCCCTGCGCGTGCCCTTCCTCTATGCCTCTTCTGCGTCCGTATATGGCGGCGGCGCCGAGTTCCGCGAGGATCCGACGCTCGAACGGCCGCTCAACGTCTACGCCTATTCCAAGAAACTCTTCGACGACTATGTCAGGCGCACCGTCTTTGACAGTGACCACTCGCAGGTCGCGGGCCTGCGCTACTTCAATGTCTACGGACCGCGCGAGGCGCACAAGGGCGCCATGGCCTCGGTCGCCTTCCATCTCTTCAACCAGGTCGAGCAAGGCCAGAACCCGAAGCTCTTCGGCGCCTATGGCGGTTTCGGCCCTGGCGAACAGAGCCGCGACTTCATCCATGTCGGCGACGTCGCCGACGTCAATCTGTGGCTGTGGAAGCGCGGCGCGAGCGGCATCTTCAACTGCGGCACCGGCCGCGCCCAGCCGTTCCGCGCCATTGCCGAAACGGTGATCGATACATTGGGCAAAGGCGAGATCGAGTTCATCGAATTTCCCGACCATCTCAAGGGCAGCTACCAGAGCTTCACGCAAGCTGATATGTCCCGTTTGCGCGCGGCCGGTTACAATGGCCAGTTCCGGAGCGTCGAAACTGGCGTCAGAGACTATGTCGAATGGCTGAAAGCCCAACGATCCTCGTGATCGGCCCACGCTGGGTGGGCGATATGGTGATGGCGCAGTGCCTGTTCTCGGCGCTGAAGGAGCTGCACCCCAACGCCGCGATCGACGTGCTGGCGCCGGCCTGGGCCGCCCCGCTGGTCAAGCGCATGCCCGAAATCCGCCAGCAGATCGACTTTCCGCTGAAGCCCGGCGCGCTCGAATTCACCCATCGCCGCCGCTTCGGCCGCCTGCTGCGCGACCGCTACGACATGGCCTATATCCTGCCGGGCAGCTGGAAGTCGGCGCTGATCCCCTTCTTTGCCCGCATCCCGCGCCGGTTCGGCCATCTCAGGGAGATGCGCTATGGCCTTTTGACCGACATCGTGCCGCTGCCCGAGGCCGCGAAACGGCGCACCGCGCAGGCCTATTTCGGCCTCGCCCAGGGTGGCACCTTCCGCGCCCCTCACCTGACCGTCGACGCCGGCAACCAGGCCGCCCTGCTCGATCGTTTCGGGCTCGCGCCACAGCAATTCGTGGCCCTGATGCCCGGCGCCGAGTTCGGACCGGCCAAGCGCTGGCCGAGCGAAAGCTATGCCGGCCTGGCCCGCGACTTGATGGGCAAGGGTCTCAAGGTCGCCCTGTTCGGCTCGAAGAACGACCGCGACGTGACGGCGGAGATCGCAAGCCTCGCCCCCGGCGTCGTCGACCTCGCCGGCCAGACGCGGCTGGAAGACGCCATCGACCTGATAGCGGCGGCAAGGCTGGCGGTGTCCAACGACAGCGGGCTGATGCATGTCGCGGCGGGGGTCGGCACGCCGATCGTCGCCGTCTATGGCTCGACCTCGCCGCAAAATACGCCGCCGCTGGCGGAGCGCCGCGAACTGGTCTGGCTCGGCCTGTCCTGCTCGCCCTGCCACCAGAAGATCTGCCCCCTCGGCCATCTCAACTGCCTGAAGACATTGGAAGTCGGGCAAGTCGCGGCAGCGGCGGAACGCCTGCTGGAACTTCCGGCGGCGGCATGAAGGTGCTGATCGTCAAGACATCGTCGATGGGCGATGTCATTCACACCTTCCCGGCCGTCGAGGACGCCAGCCTCGCCAGGCCGGACGTGTCCTTCGACTGGTGCGTCGAAGAGGCGTTTGCCGGCATCGTGGCGTTGCACCCGGCGATCGGCAGGATCCACACGGTCGCCATCCGGCGCTGGCGCAAGGCGCTGCTCGACAGCGCCACCTGGCGCGAGGCGGCCGCGCTGCGCCGCACCTTGCGCGAACGCCGATACGACCTCGTCATCGATGCACAGGGCCTGTTGAAGTCGGCCCTTGTGGCCCGGCAGGCGGGCGCACCGATTGCCGGCTTCGACCGGTCCAGCGCGCGCGAACCTTCGGCAACGCTGTTCTATGACGTCACCTACGGCGTGCCGCGCAACCTGCATGCCATAGAGCGGACGCGGCGGCTGTTCGGGCAGGCGCTCGGCTATCAGCCGGATCTTTCGACACTCAACTCCGGCATCGTTCCATCGCCGGTCACCCCAGCCAACATCGGCGCAAACACCGCCTTCCTGCTGCACGGCACCAGCCGTGAGGACAAGAAATGGCCGGCCGGAGACTGGATCGGGACGGCCCGCCTGCTGGTCGAGCGGGGCATGACACCGGTCACCACCTGGTCGAACGAGCGCGAGAAAGCCGTGGCCGAAGCGATCGCCAGGGCGGTGCCCTCCACGGTCGTGGTACCGAAATCGCCGCTCGCCGACATCGCCGCCATCCTCGGCCGCTCGACGCTGGTCATCGGCGCCGACACCGGCCTGACCCATCTCGCCAGCGCCTTCGGCCTGCCGACGGTCGCGGTTTTTTTGGCCACCGAGCCTGGTTTGACAGGCCCTCGCGGGCCATATGCGTCGACGCTATTGGCGCCGCCAGGTGGGCGTTTGACGCCGAGCGAGGTGGTGGCGGAGGCGGAGAGGCTTTTGGCGCGTAGGGGCGCTGCTCTGGCTGGTAAGAATTGATTTTTTCAAATCAATTCAATTGAAAAGGCCAGCGCCGCCCCTCATCTGCCTGCCGGCATCTTCTCCCCGTATAGTGACGGGGAGAAGGGGCTGGCCGCAACGGAGCAGCCTATTCTTCAACGTCGAAAATTAGCGAAATCACACGTGACAGCGTCTTTCTCCCCGTCACTATACGGGGAGAAATGCCCGGCAGGGCAATGAGGGGCAGCGCAAACCTCAGCTTGAATAGGTCAGCGGCGCCCCTAAACCGCTAGATGAACTGCACCTGGACGATCTCATAGCCCCTTGCACCACCAGGGGCATTGACCTCGATGGCGTCGCCGACTTCCTTGCCGATCAGCGCGCGCGCGATCGGCGAGGAGATCGAGATGCGGCCGGACTTCACGTCGGCTTCCTGGTCGCCAACGATCTGATAAGTCTTCTTTTCCTCGGTGTCCTCGTCGACCAGCACGACGGTGGCGCCGAACTTGACTTTTTCGCCGCTGAGCTTGGTGACGTCGATCACCTCGGCCCGCGCGATATAATCCTCGAGCTCGTTAACGCGGCCCTCATTGAGGCTCTGTGCCTCTTTTGCGGCATGATATTCGGCATTTTCGGACAGGTCGCCATGCGAGCGCGCTTCGGAGATCGCCTCGATGATGCGCGGCCGCTCTTCCTGCTGGCGCCAACGCAGTTCTTCCTTCAATGACGCGAACCCCTCGCCTGTCATCGGGACCTTGTTCATCATGCCTCACCTTTCCTGCCACCACCCCCGCGTTTCGGGGGAAGCCTTGTCGTTGGGTACAAAAAGAAAACGGTCCGGCAGCCTCGGGCTAACGGAACCGTCTCACCGCAATTTGCCCTAATATAGCAATGTCAGCGGGTTTTTCACGCCCAAAAAATGGGTTTTTCAAAAATCGTCGCGGCTTTCATCCAACCGAGGCGGCCGAGGCAATTCCAGGAACTGTTCTAACGAGACAGGGTGAACAAAAAAGCGGCCGCGATGGTTCGCGGCCGCTTCGAGGAATGCCTGGAGCGTGGTCAGCTCCGCATGAAATGGTCGATCTGCTCGGCCAGCATGCCGTATTCGCGTGAGCCCTTGCCGGTGCGTTTCTCGATCTCCGCCAGCTGCTGCTGGGCGCCGGCCAGGTCGCCGATCTGCAGATGCGCCTCGCCGAGATATTCGCGCACCAGCGTGTAGTTCGGGTCGATGCGCAGCGCTTCCTCGTAGTAGCCGAGGCCGACAGTGACGCGTCCGGAATGGCGGTGCGAATAGCCGAGATAGTTGAGGATGCGCGGATCCTGCTTGTTGGCGGCGAGGCTGAGCACGGCGATCGCCTCGTCATAACGTCCGGCCATCGCGAGATCATGACCGGCATCATAGATGCTGTCGTCGTCGAGCATGCCTTCCTGGGGTGCGACGCACTTTTTCTTCTTCTTGTCCCAGACTTCGCCTTTCTTGCACTGGGTAGTGGTCTCGGTGCTACCGCCACTGCCCGCCGCGAACACCGGGACGGCGAAGAACTGCAGCGCGACAAGGGCAGTCGCCGCCTGGATCAGCATTCTTTTATGCATCGAAGCCTCCTTGAGGGGTGAGAATACAACACTAACGCCAAGCGCTCCGCGTTTCATCCCGGAAAAGCATGCGTGGAGAAGATGAGGTGACGGAGGCCGTAAATCCGCTATCATCCGGCAAACGACTGACGGAGACGGCCCGTGCAGCGGCGGCTTGAAAAGGACTGGGACCTTACGATCGGCCCCGACACCGTGCGCCTGTTCATCCTCAAAGCCAAGGCGCTGAGCGCGGCCGTCAACGAGGATTACGCCGACGGCGCCGAGCACGAGATCGAGTTCGACGGCGGCACCCACGACAATCATCATCATGACGGCCTCGCCGAGGAAAGTTCGGAGAACCTGACCGAAGAGGAATTTCGCGAGCTGATCAACGACCTCAATGTCGACGAGGCGGCCGAACTGATCGCACTGGCCTGGGTCGGCCGCGGCGACTATGACGCGGCGGAATGGTCCGATGCCGTGACGGCGGCGCGCGAACGCGCCAACAGGCGCACGGCGAAATACCTGCTCGGCATGCCGCTGCTCGCCGATTGGCTGGAGGAAGGCCTCGAAGCAATTGGCGCGTAACGGCGCGGTTACCGATTGTGATCGGGGGAAAGCGCCTTCCAGGCAACTTCGGCATGCCGGCGCCGTTTCGAAGCGATGGCAACGCTGAGCTTTTCCCTGTTTCGCAGACTGGCGTTGCCGTTGATGGCCGCCACCTTGCTGGTGACCCCGGCCGACGCCAAGCATCGTCACAGGCATCACGGACGACCGGCGCCACGGGTGGAGCAGCCGCTGACACCGCGTGCCGACCAACCGCTGGCACCCCGGGCAAGGCAGCGCCTGAAATCACGGGGCAAGCGGCACATCACCCCGGACCATATCACTCCGGACAAGGCACAACGGAAGACGCAGGACCGGCAGGCCTCGCCTGCCGATGTTCCAGTGCCTGAACCGCGTCCCGCGGACGCGCCGAAGACCGATGCCGCGACGACGGAGGAACAAAAGGCGGACGTGCCAAAGACCGCCGGGGCGGCCGGTCGGTTCAATGAAGACAAGTCCCGTCAGGAAAAGCAGGCGCACCCCGGACCGCCAGCCTCGGAGCCATCCGCCGATACGGAAAACGAGCCGGAGCCGCCGGCCGAAGTCCCGGTCCCGACACAAAGGCCCGACACCGCCGAACCAGGGGCTCAGCCGCCTGATGTCGCGCCGACGCCGCCTGAAAAACCAGCGGATGCCGGCGACGAGAAGATGCTCCCCGACCCGCGCTCTGCCGATCTGCCCGACGCGAAAATGCCGGCGGAGGAAGTCGCTTGCCGCGAGCGGTTGAAGGCGCTCGGCGTCGAATTCGAGGAGCACAAGGCTGAAAGCAATCCCGAAATCGGCTGCTCGATCCCCTATCCGCTGGTGCTGAAGAGCCTGGGCAAGTCGATTGCGATTGCCCCCAGCACCGAGCTCAACTGCCCGATGGCCGAGGCAGCCGCCCGGTTTGCCGCGGACGTCGTGCAGCCGGCTGCAAAGGCCGAATTCGGCGCCGACTTAAAATCGATCAGCCAGGCGTCGGCCTTTGTCTGCCGTCCCCGCAACGGCACCAGGAAACTCTCGGAGCACGCTTTCGGCAACGCCCTCGACATCGCTAGCTTCACCTTATCGGACGGCAAGAAGATCGAGGTCGGGCCGGCGCCGCCGGAAAAGGACGCAAAATTCCTCGACGCCGTGCGCAAGGCCGCCTGCGGTCCGTTCAAGACCGTGCTCGGACCTGGCGCCGATGCCGACCACGCCTTGCATTTCCATCTCGATCTCGAACCGCGCCGCCATGGCGGCACTTTCTGCCAGTAAACGCGGCTGTTGCAGGATCGCCGCCGCAATTCGGCCGCAGGCATGAACGCGGTCGCTGAGTTTTCCTTTACCCTTGATCGTTAAAATGCCGGATATCCAGAAGTGGGATCCTGCAAATGGCCGGCAAATTTCGCGCCGTGTTTTTCGCCACCGCACGCCGATCGAAACCCGTGATGCTGCTGGCCACCGGCCTCACCCTTGCGGCCGTTTCGGCCTGCAACACCGGCAGCGTGCTGTCGCTGCAGCCGGCCGTCGATGTCGGCTCGCAGACGGCGGCCGTGCCGCAATACACAGGCATGCAGAAGCTTGTCCCGTCCAATCCCTACATGACGCAGGCCGCCTATCCGCGCATGGACGAGCCGATGTCGCCGGTCGAGCAGGTTCCGACCAGCGAGATCGATTGCCGCCGAGAGCTGAAGCGCCTCGATGTCGCCTACACCGACCTGGCACCGATCCACGAAGGCCAGTGCGGCATCGATTACCCGGTCAAGGTTACGGCCATCGGCAGCATCCAGATGAAACCCGCCGCAACGCTGACCTGCGACATGGCCGCCACCTTTGCCGCCTGGACGAAGAACGAACTCGTTCCTTCCGCGCGCTGGCGCTACTTCTCCGGCGTCAGGACCATCCACCAGGGCTCCAGCTATTCCTGCCGCAACATCGCCGGCGAAGGCGTGCTGTCCGAGCACGGCAAGGGCAACGCGCTCGACGTCATGAGCATCGAGCTCAACAATGGCGACGACATCGACGTGCGCAAGCCCGGCCTGTTCGCCTTCCGCACCCGCGGCTTCCTCAACAATGTGCGCGCCGACGGCTGCCAGTATTTCACCACCGTGCTCGGCCCCGGCTACAATTACGACCACCGCAACCATTTCCATTTCGACATCAAGAACCGCAAGAACGGTTATCGCGCCTGCCGCTAGGAAAAGCTCAAGCGTCACCGGTGGATGCGATAATTTGCCGTGCCACCAGATCCTGGATGCGCCAGAGATTCCTGTCGCGAATACCGCTTTCCTCCAGCTTGCTGACAGTCCGGAACAGATACTGCGCCGACGAGCCCCAATGTCCGGCGGCTCGCGCCAGCGTGTCCGCGACCTGCTCCAACGGCAACCGTCCGGCATAGGCCTTGCCATCCGGCGCGGCGACGAAAGCCAGAGCACGCAGCGGACCCTCCTTGGTCTTGACCTTGATCCAGCAAGGCACGTTGGTTGGCGGATTGGCATCGATCTCGCGGCGCATAAGCTGGCCGAGTTGCCCGAAATGATCTTCCGCGGGCAGTCTATAGACAATGCCATTGCAGCTGCCGCCGCGATCGAGCGCCAACATCAGGGCTGGCAATTGGCGTGTTCCGCGCCAGCGGGTTAACTTCAGGCAGAACGAGCGGTGCCATCCAGGCGCTGTCGCCGGGCGCTGCTCGACAGGAACGAATTCGGGATTCCAGATCAACGAACCATAGGCAAAGACCCACAGCGTTTCGGGTCGATATTCGGCAAGCAGTCGCTCGACCAACTCATCGAACTCCGCATCGGTGTGCTCGGTTGTTCCAGGCTCAGGGCCGGGATCCGGTTCGATGCGCTCGACCCTGACGACAAGATCGGCGGTCAACGCCATCGATCTCCGGCGCGTCGGCTTCAGCTTCATTCCAGCCCCCTGAAAAATGATGGCTGACGATAGACCGGCTGCTCATCTGTGGCCATTGATTTCCAAAGGACCGTCAGGCAACAGATACCCCCACGGATCGAGCCTCCTTCATGAGCCAACGAAGCCTCCAGCGACGCATTACGACCTGGGTGGCTACCCTGCTGGCCGCCTGGCTGGCGCTCGCTTATGTCGCCGCACCGGAATTCTGGACATTTTGGGATCGCGGTTTTCGCGACCAGCGCTTCGAAATGGTGACGCACACGCCGCAAGGCATTCCCGGCGACCCGATCAATATCGGTCTCGTCGGTACTGAAAAAGAGGTGGTCCACGCCTTCGCGGTCGCCGGCTGGGACACCGCCGATGCCGTCACCTTGAGGACCGCCATCGACATCGGCGAAAGTGTCCTGTTTTCCCGCCCCTATCCCGATGCGCCGATGAGCCGGTTGCTGTTCGAAGGCCGCACCCAGGATCTCGCTTTCGAAAAGCCGGTCGGAGACAGCGCCGACCGGCGCCACCATGTCCGTTTCTGGCAGACGGATACGGTCGGCGACGATGGCCGTCCGCTTTGGCTGGGCTCCGCGAGCTTCGATCGCGGCGTGGGGCTGAGCCACGACACCGGCGCCATCACCCACCATATCGGCCCCGACATCGACGCCGAGCGCGATTTTCTGATCGGCGACCTGCGCGCCGCTGGCGAGTTGATCTCGACCAGCGAGCTGGCCGGCATCGGCGCCACCAAAACCGGCCGCAATGGCGGCGGCGACCCCTATTTCACCGACGGCAAGGCGATCATCGGCGTGCTGAAGCAGCCGCAGTGAAATCATGCGCACGTAGACCGGTCGGCCCGGGATCGGATTGAAAATCGCGGCGTGTTCTTCGATGTTGCCGCCGGATGTCGCCCAAGAGCCGCGACCGTCATCTTCCAAAAATCATGAAGGACTATTTTCGAGCGGCCCGCCGCAATGCTATTGAGCCCTCATGCTATACGTTGAAATTGCTATCGTGGTCGTCCTCATCTGCGTGAACGGCCTTTTGTCGATGTCCGAACTCGCCATCGTTTCATCCCGCCCCGCCCGGCTGAAGACGATGATCGACCGTGAGGTCAAAGGCGCCGGCCGCGCCCTGGCGCTCGGCTCCAATCCCGGCAAGTTCCTGTCTTCGGTGCAGATCGGCATCACCTTGGTCGGCGTGCTGTCGGGCGCGTTTTCCGGCGCCACGCTGGGCGAACGGCTGGCGCAGTTCCTGGCCTCGACCGGCATGAGGGAGACCGTCGCCGATCCGCTCGGCGTCGGCATCGTGGTTGCAATCATCACCTATTTCTCGCTGATCGTCGGCGAACTGGTGCCCAAGCAGATCGCGCTGCGCGACCCCGAGCGGGTTGCGGCCAGGGTGGCGCCGGCGATGACCATCCTTGCCACCGTCTCGGCGCCGTTGGTCTTCCTGCTCGACATTTCCGGCCGCGCCATCCTGTGGCTGCTCGGCCAGCGTGGCGAAAGCGAGGAGAAGGTCACCGACGAGGAGATCAAGATGCTGGTCGCCGAGGCCGAGCACCACGGCACCATCGAATCCGACGAGCGGCGCATGATCGCCGGCGTCATGCGGCTTGGCGACCGCGCCGTGCGCGCGGTGATGACGCCGCGCACCGAGGTCGACTGGATCAATCTGCAATCCGATGAGGCGGCCATCCGCAGGCTGTTGGTCGAGACCCAGCATTCGCGCCTGCCGGCGGGCGACGGCGGCGTCGATGTCATGGTCGGCGTCGTCCAGACGCGTGACGTGCTCGCCGCGATCCTGGCCGGCCGCACGCTCGACCCGCGCAAGCATGTGCGCGCGGCGCCAATCGTCTACGATCAGGCCGATGCGCTTGACGTGCTGCAGAAGCTGAAGGAATCCGACGTGCCGATGGCGCTGGTGCATGACGAATACGGCCATTTCGAAGGCATCGTCACCCCTGCCGATATCCTGGAGGCCATCACCGGCGTGTTCCGCGCGGACCTCGATGCCGGCGACGAGGAGAACGCCGTCAAGCGCGAGGACGGTTCATGGCTGCTTGCCGGCTATATGCAGGCCGACGAGATGGCCGAGGTTCTCGGCATCGACCTGCCCGAAAACCGAGACTACGAGACCGTCGCCGGCTATGTCCTGTCGCACATGCATCATTTGCCGGCGACCGGCGAATGCGTCGACGCTCAGGGGTGGCGCTTCGAAGTGGTCGACCTCGACGGCCGCCGCATCGACAAGCTGATCGCCACCCGCCTGCCCGGCGCCCACCGCGAAGCGGTGCGCTGACAGTCAGCGCTCCGCGAAGGCGCGAGCAAAGGAATCGAGCATCGGCCGCGCCAGATACTGGAAAAATGTCCGGTCGCCCGTGTTGATGAACGCCTCGACCGGCGTCCCGGGATAAAGCTGCTCGGGCTTCACGCCGGATGGCAATGCGGCGGCAATCTTCAGCCTGGCGCGGAAATAGGGCTCGTGCGTAGCCTGATCGATGAGCCGGTCCGCGGAAATTTGTGTCACGGTGGCTGAAACCTCCGGGGTAAGCCGCGTGTTCAAGGCGGACAATCGCAGCTTCGCCGGCTGGCCGACACGGACCTGATCGATGTCGTTGGGCCGCAGCCTTGCATCGACGACCAAGCCCGGTGCCGTGGGCAGAATCTCCATGATCTTTTCGCCGGGGGCAACCACGCTGCCCTTGGAGTTGTAGGTTGACGAGACCACGATGCCCGCCGCCGGTGCCTTGATCGTCGTTCGCCGCAGCACCGCCTCGGCCGCCCTGATCTGTTCCTCGATGTCGGCCAGGTTGGAGCGAACGTCGTCCAGCTTCGTCAGCGCCTCCTCCACGCGCTGCGTGGCGAGGTGCTCGGTCTGTTCCTGGGCCTCGACGATCTGGGTGTTGGCCGTCGCAAGATAGGCCTCCAGCGCCCCGGCTTGCCCGACAAGGTCGGCTTCGCTGCGCAAAAGCTGGGAGTATTCGCTACGATTGGTGAGGCCTCTGTCCAGCAGGCCGGTCTTGATGCCGAGTTCCTTCTTCACAACGTCGGCCTGTTGCTGAATTGCCTGTTTCTGCGCCTGCAATCCCACGACCGACTGGCGATGCATGGCCACCCGTTGGACAAGGATCGATTGTTCGGATCGAAACCGGGCGAGCCTGGCGTCGAATTCCTTCTGCTGTTCTTCAACCAGCGTCTCGAAATCGCGCTGGAACGGTGCTGGCGCCGTTTCGGTGATTGGCGCCAGCCGGTCCAATCCGTCGCGTTCCGCCTCCAGCCGCGCCGCGCTCGCCCTGAGCGCGATCGACTGTCGCGTCAACCGGTTGAGCTCGGCCCGCGCGGCTGTTGGATCCAGCACGATCAGATCCTGGGCCTGTTGCACGCGATCGCCTTCATGGACCAGCAATTCCTGGATGATGCCGCCCTCGGGATGCTGGATCAGGATGTTTCCGCCTGTCGCCGAGATCGTTCCTTGCGTGATCACCGCTCCAGACAACGGCGCCGTGACGGCCCAATAGCCAAAGCAACCCACCAATAGCGCTATTGCCGCGTATCCGGCGGATGCCACACGCCTTATGTCGGTGCGCGGACTGCCTTCCCGGGCGAGGCTCTGCACCGCCATGGTCTATGATCCAAAGCGGGTGTTATGCATGCGGACCGTCGTGGCGAACGAGCCCGTCACCACGGGATTCTGCCGGGGAATGCCCTTGCCGGCGCCCGTGCTGGCCCCAGACTGCCGCAACACCTCGCCGCTTGGGCCGAAGGCTTCGATCACGCCGCCGCGCAAAAGCATCACGCGGTCGCAGGACGCGGCGATCGAAGGACGGTGCGTGATCACGATTGTCGTGACGCCGGCCGCTTTCACAGCGGCAAGCACCGCTTCGAGCGCGGCTTCGCCCGCGCCGTCGAGATGGGCGCTGGGCTCGTCCAACACGAGGATCTTGGGCTTGCCGTAAAAGGCGCGCGCAAGCCCGATCCGCTGGCGCTCGCCACCCGACAGCGTCCTGTCCGACGGGCCTATCAATGTCTGGTAGCCGTCCCGCTGCGCCAGGATCAGTTCATGCGCCTCGGCCCGCCTTGCTGCCTCGATGATCGAGGCGTCATCCGCATCGGGGTCGAAGCGGGCGACGTTTTGCGCGATCGACCCTGGAAAGAGCTCCACCTCCTGGGCCAGGTAGCCGAGATGCTTTCCGAGCAGGCTTTCGTCCCAGGTCCTGAGGTCGGCGCCGTCGATCCTGACCGCGCCGCCGGTCGGCTGGGCGGCGCCCACAAGCAACCGCGCCAGCGTCGATTTGCCGGCGCCGCTCGGGCCGACGATGGCCAACGCTTCGCCGGCGCCGATCTGGAAGTTCAGGCGCTTGAGGATGGGTTCGGTGCCAGGCTGGGCATTCGGCGCCATGAAGAAAACGTCCTGCACGGAAATCGCGCCGGTAGGATTGGGCAGGATCAGCTTGCGCGCTTCAGCCGGACGCGCCGCAAGCGCCGTCTCCAGCCGTTTCCACGCTCGCCGGGCATCGGCGATCTGCCGCCAGGCGCCGATCAACTGGTCGAGCGGCTGCAGTGCCCGCGACGATACCAGCGAGGACGCGAAGATCATGCCTGCCGTCATCTGCCCCCTGAGCACCAGCCATGCGCCGGTGCCGAGGATCGCCAGCTGCAGCATCATGCGCAGCGCCCGCGAGGCGCCGCTGAAGATTGCATTGGCACTCGAGGAACGGTCATGGAAGGTGAGTGCAGCCGCGACGTACCCTCCCCAGACCCGCGCGGCGTTCTCCACCATGCCCATGGCGCGCAGCGTCTCGGCATTGCGGGCAAAAGCCTGTTCCGCCTGGCTGGCCAAAGCCGAACGCTCGGCCGAGAAAGCATCGTTCCTGCCGATGGCAAGCTGATTGGCCACGACCAGGAAAAGCAGAAGCGCCGCGCCGGCGACCGTCACCCAGAACAGCACCGGATGGATGAGATAGAGCAGTGCGAAGAAGACAGGAGCGAAGGGCAGGTCGAACACCACCGCCACGCCGCGCGACCTGATGAAGGCGCAGACCGAGGCAAGGTCGCGCAGCGGCGACAGGCCGCCGGCATATCTTGCGCCAAGCGAAACCGCGAATGTGCCAGCGCCCAGCTTCCGGTCGACGGTCGCCGAGACGCGCTGCGTGTAAACGGCACGGATCGCGTCCAGCAGCCCGAGGAAAGCGAGCGCAAGAACCGCGATGGCCGAGAGATAGACAAGCGTCTCGACGCTCGAGGACGGCAGCACGCGGTCATAGACCTGCAGCAGGTAGAGCGGGATCACCAACAGCAGGATGTTGATCAACAAAGAGAAGACGCCGACATCGGCGATGGCGCGCATGAAAACCGGACGCAGGCCGGACGGTCCAGTCATTTCGGCATTCCCCGGCTGCATGATCCCGAGACCTCAGGCGTGGCCTCCAAACTCGGAACCGCCATGCAGTGTGCTGCTGGCGATGCTGTGCGTGGCGGTGCTGCTGTTCAGCGCGTTCGCCGGCGCATTGTCCAGCGTATAGGCGCGGATGTAGTCGATCTTCATCTCGGCCGGCGTGGCCAGGTGATCCGGAGGGGTGCCGGCAAAGCCGCCGACCGCGAGATCGGCCAGCATGTACATCGGTTTGTTCATGTCCGACGGTGTCGCGGCTTCGGCGACCTGCACACCGTCATAGGTCCAGACGAGCTTGTCCGGCGTCCACAGCAGGCCATAGGTGTGGAAGCCGGCGGTATCCGAGACACTCACCGTCGAGGAGACCTTGACGTGCGTACCGGTTTCATTCGTGTGCGCCGTCATGATCAACGAGTTCGGGGCTTGGCCGGCAGTCTCCACGACATCGAGTTCCGGCGGCCACGAACCGTCTTCCGGCAGCAGCCAGAAGGCCGGCCAGGCGCCGGCGTGCTCGGGCAGGTCAGCCCGCATTTCGAAATAGCCATAGGTCTGCGAGAAGGTGTCGTGGGTCGTCAGGATGCCGGAGGTGTATTCGTAATTGTTGATCAGCGGCTTGATATCCGCCGGCGCCTGCGCCGCGGTGATGGTGAGCACGCCGTTTTCAACGCTGAACGGGTGGACGGAACTCGTCGGTGCGTAATTGGCGTCGATGTACCACTGCAGTTCGCCATTGCTGGTCAAGGTGCTGCCGTTGGGTGCCCCCCAGGAGAAGTTGGTGTCCCAGGTGCCGCCCTGGCTATTGTGAAGGTTCAACGTGTTGAAATCGTCGCTGAAGGACAGGCTCATTCCGGACTTGTCGATCGGCAATTCGAACTGGCTGGGCTGCAGCTTGTCAATGGTCGTGTCCTTGAACTCGAGGATCTCGCCGGATCCGAGGTTCAACAGCACGTTCGATCCCGCCTGGATCATGTTTGAGTGGATGGCGTCGAACGATGTGAACCCGTAGCCGTTGAGGCGCACGGTGTCGGTGGCGGCGAAATTCGCGATCAGGTCGCTTCCATTGCCTTTCGAGACGATGAAAGTGTCGTAGCCGCCGCCGCCGTCGATCAGCACATCGTTTCCCGCGCCGCCGTCCAGCGTCTGGTGTCCGGCCGTGGCGGTGATGATGTTGTCCAGCCCATTTCCGAAAGCAAAGTTATTGGCGTGTGTGACGATGAGGTTCTCGACATTGTCGGGGAGCTTGTAGCTCATCCATGTGCTGATCGTGTCGATGCCGGCCCCAACGCCCTCGGCCACCTTGTTGCCCGCCGCATAGAGGTAATAGATGTCGTCGCCCGTGCCGCCGTGCATGGTGACGTTGACACCGGATGCTCCGTAGATGGAGTCGTTTCCGGAGCTGCCGTACAAGTCCGGTCCGGACCCTGCCGCCGAGAACCAGTGGTTGGAAGCGCCGCTGTAGGGAAGAGGAACGCCCATGGCGTTGACAAAGAAGCTCATCGGACAAATCCTCCTCGTGATGCCAGGCCTGCTTGAACCGCTCGACACGGGTTCGAGGCGGGTGCATCCGGACCAACGTTGCCACGCACGATATCGTTCCGGGAACTTGCCACATAGATCAACATTAGATCGACTGTTCAGTGAGGTTTTCTGGACTGAAAGCACAACGATCCGGGAAATGGTCTACGGACAGTAATTCGTCCGGCGAAATATTTATTAAAAATTTCGCAACGCGCGCCGATCTGCCTGCGACCATGCTTGATTCCAGGTCACCCGAACGCTCCCCTGCTTTTTGACGGGGCGTGCAATTGCCACTTAGGAAATAGTGCGTCAAAGCGCCCGACCGGCGCCGCATCGAAGATGCCGATCGCAACCCGCCCGGCAGTCACGGCCAACTGGTACGCCGTGCCTCGTTCCCGGATGCCGCCGCGATAATTCTTGTGGTGAGGATTATAAGGTCACGCCTATGGTCACGCCTTGGCACACCGGCATATGCCCGGCGCCGGACGGACCGCAGATCCAATACGGGACGGGGTGAAGGGTGATCATGATGACTGCAAGGATCAGGTTCACGCAACGTCCTCCAAGGTATCATCGCTTCAGTATCGCGACCACGAACGCCAAGTGCGGCGTCTTGCGAAACCTGATCCGGAAGTTGAACCAAGAAATTTGGAAATTATCAACCTCACAATGACTGTCATCACAGCGGATACACTCTTGTCAATTTAAAAATCTGCTGCGCAGCCATGTTCATTTTTGGTTGGCGCGCCACCGCTGCATCCAAATTTAACATTAGAAACATCTAATGCTTGTGCAAATCGAACCGATCGCTGTAACGGGTCCTGCTGCCCGCCCGTGTCGGCGACAAGGGCAGCAGCGCCCGAAGCGTGTCGCGGGGACCCTCAAACCGCGGCTTCGATCGGCTCGGCAAGCCGGGGATTGGAGCGTGAGGCGATCAGGCAGCTTGCCACGATAAGGCCGGCTCCCGTCAGCGTGCTCCAGGTCGCCGCCTCGTTGAAGAAGAACCAGCCGATCGCGACCGCCCAGATGAAGGCCGAATATTCCGTCGGGATCAGATATTGCGCTTCGGCGCGCGCATAGGCCCAGCTCATCAGGAACTGGCCGGCGAGCGACAGCGCCGTCACCCCGGCCAGCGGAAGCCAGAGATTGCCCGGCAGGGCGACGGCGAGCCAGGGCGCGGCAAAGCCAAGCGTGATCGCGACGCAAAGGTTCTGGAACAGCATGATCTCGATCGGCTTGGCCACCTGGGCCTGCCGTCGCGCAAGGATCAGATTGTAGGCGTAGAACACCGTCGATGCGAGCACCGCCGCTGTGCCGAGCAGCGCATCCTTGGGATAGCTTGCCTGCCCGAACTGCCCGGCCATGATGATTATGACGCCGGCGATGCCTGCCAGCGAGGCCCAGATCGCCTGGCGCTGTATGCGTTCGCCCAAGAGCATCGCCGCCAGCAGGAGCGCAAACAGAGGCGCGACGAAGCTGAGCCCGATCGCTTCGGCCAGCGGCAGCCTGGCAAGCCCCCAGAAGAAGGACAACAAAACGATGCCGACGACCACGGCGCGCAGCGCATGCAGCCTCAGCACGGAAAGCGTGGGCCACGAGCGCGTCCCTGCCGACCAGCCCGCGCCGGCGACCACCGTCGCCAGCATGCTGCGCCACAGCACCGTGTTGTAGACGCCCACGGCGATGACCAGGACCTTCATCGCCGCATCCATCGCCGACAGGAGGAAGATACCGAGCGCGCAGACGAGCACCGGGATCATGGGGGAAACGACGCCTGCCAGGCTGGATGACTTCACTGGGTTGCTCATGTGATGGATCGCAACCTGACATATCAGGGCGCAAAGGCGGGACCAGATGGCAGCCCCGCTGATGTGAGGGTCCAACCCGCAATCGATGATGTATCCCTCAGTGTGCGTCCGGGGGCGGCGGCTTTGGCGCGACGTTGCGCAGGAACGGAACCAGTGCGGTCACGATGACGAACGCGACCATGATCACCAGGAACGCATCGGCGTAGGCCGTGGTGGAGGCCTCGCGATAGGCGAGCGCCCAGGTCCAGCTCATCGAAGACCTCGGTTTTGGCACGCTCGTTCAATCGCGAAAGGTCGCGGCAGCGGCCCAATGAATGATGCAGGCCGGCACCAATGCCGGCCTGCATTGGATTCAGCCGCAAGCAGCCTTCCATCGCAGAACCCGCCAGGCGCCGCGCTAATCAAGCACGACCACGGCCTCCACCTCGAACAGCATGGGGTCGATGGCAAGCTTGGGAACAGGCACGAGGGTCTGCGCCGGCAGCGCCTCGCCGAACATGGCCTTGACGTTCTTCGTCAGCACCTCGAGCTTGGACATATCATGATCGACCACGAAGATCGTGAGCTTGGCGACCTGATCCGGCCTGGCTCCGATCCCCTCGAGCGCGCTGCGAAGGTTCGCATAGGCCTGCTTCACCTGGACAGCGAAATCGGGCGACAGGGCGCCCATGCTGTCCTGGCCGCCCTGGCCGGAGATGTAGGCCAACCGGGCCCCGCGGGGCGTGATCACCGCCGTACTGTAGCCGTTTGGCGACGGGTCGTAGAGGGTCTGCGGATTGACGATGGTCGGCTTGAGATCGCTCTCATTCGCTGTTGCCGCTGTGGTCATGATGATTAGCCCTCCGATAAGCAGATGCTTGATTGCACGTGACATGATTTTCTCTCGGCTCCACGGACCGCGATCAATGTCCTCGCGGCCGGAATAATTGAACTCGCTGATAGCTCTAGTACAATGTACCATATTGTGTACGAGGCATCGTATAGTACACGGCACGAGTCAATCGCTCGACATCGACATTCCTGACGTTGCCTGCCAAAATCGAGGTTCCGACCAGTGAGGAAGACGGATGGCAGCCAAGCGTAGCGGCGCGCGGAGCAAACGATCTCAACGGGCACGGGAGCCGCTTCAGCCCGTGCAGGAGCCGAGCAGTGAGCCGCCGCTCTCGCGGGAGCGCATCGTGGCGACCGCAGTAGAATTGTTGGACGCTCAAGGGCTCGACGGATTGACGATGCGTCGGCTGGCCGATCGCCTCGGCTCGGGCGTGATGAGCCTGTATTGGCATGTGGACAACAAAGACGACGTCTTCGATCTGGCGCTCGACTCGGTGCTCGAATATCACGGACCGCTGGCAACGATTGTGTCTCAAGACTGGCGCGCAGAAGTCGTTCATATGCTCGAGGACTGGCGCATCGGCATGCTGCGCCATCCCTGGTCGGCATCGCTGTTGCCGCGCCGGGCGCTTGGCCCGAACGTCCTCGGCCGCCTGGAACTGCTGAGCAGAACCTTGTCTGGAGCCGGTGTCACGGATGCCAATGTGAATGCCGCGATATGGTCGCTTTGGAACTATGTGATGGGCGCCACCATTACACGGGCGAGCTTCGACTTCTCGGACAACGACAGGGCCGCGGCACAGCAGCGCCTTACACATCTCGGCGAACGCTACCCGGCAATCGAACGCTCTCGCCTGCTGTTGGACAATGATTGGGATGGCGCTTTCCGCAAAGGCCTCGACTTCCTGCTCGATGGCCTCTCCCGGAGAAAATGAGCGCTTCTTTCGTCTCTCACGCCGTTGGGTGGCAACGCCGCTAGGGCACCAGCACCACCTTGCCCGTCGAGCGCCGCTCGTCCAGCAGCCGGTGCGCCTCGCCGGCCTGATCGAGCGGGAAACGGCCGCCGATCGCGACCCGTAGCCGGCCGCTCGCCGCCAACTGGAACAGCTCGGACAGGCCGGCTCTCAGCACGTCCGGAGACAGCAACGGCAGCAGCGCGAACCCTCTGAGCGACTGGTTGCGGCCGATCATCGCCTCGACCTCCGAAGCGCCAAGCGCGAACCGGCCGAGCGCCGCGAACACCAGTTCACCGTTGAGCGCCAGGGCCAGCAGGGAAGCTGCCGTCAGCGCACCGCCGACAATATCATAGATCATGTCGGCGCCCTCCCCGTCGGTGACGTCGCGGATGCGCACGGGCCAATCCGGATTGGTGTAATCCACGGCGATATCGGCGCCGAGCGATAAAGCGAAATCGAGCTTGGCCTTGCCGCCGCCGGCGGCGATCACCTGGCGAGCACCCTTCAGCCTGGCAAGCTGGACCAGCAACGATCCCACACCGCCCGACGCCGCAGGCACCAGCACGGACTTGCCTTCGGGCTGGCTTTGCCGCGGCAGGTGAAGCGCCGTCAGCCCTTGCACCATAAGGGCTGTCGCCTCGTCGAACGAAATTGCATCCGGCAGCGGAACGACGAGACCCGCGTCGATCGTCACCAGCTCCGCATAGCCGCCATAAGGACGTTGCGAGGCAAATAGCGGCGCCGCCACGCGCGTCCTGAGCAGCGCCGGATCCACCCCTTGGCCAATGGCCTCCACCACACCCGCCACTTCCACGCCGGGAAACATCGGCAGTTGCGGCGTCACCGCGTAACGGTCGGCGCGCATCAGCACCTCGAAGAAGTTTATTCCCGCCGCCCGAACCCGAACCAGCACCTCGCCTGCCTGCGGCACAGGCGCCGGCAAGTCGACCAGCTCCAGCACGTCGGGACCACCGAAACGGCTGAGTTGAATGGCTTTCATGGCAACCTCCGATCGCACTGGCATCGGCTGCGGTTTGCCACTATCTGCGGGGCCGCGACTACACACTCTTTTGTCCCCTGCTGACCAGGAGGTGACCATGGCCAGCCCAGCCAGGAAAATGCCAATCAAGAGACTGCCGATGCTGCCGGCGGAGCGGGCGCTCAAGGTGATCGCCGGGCGCTGGAAGGCGGTCATCCTCTATCACCTGTTCGATGGGCCACGACGACTCACCGCGCTGAAGGCAATGATGCCCGGCATCACCCAGAAAGTGTTGATCCAGCAGCTGCGCGAAATGGAGGAGCACGGCCTCGTCAGCCGCGAGATCTTCGCCGAGGTCCCCGCACGCGTCGAATATTCGGCGACCAGCCTCGGCCTCAGCCTCGAACCCATCCTGCTGGCGCTCTGCCAATGGGGCCAGCATCACGCCGACGAGCTGAACGAAACGCACCGCCTCGCCGACTGCATCATCCGGCCACGGCAGGCGCGGCACGCATACATGGCATAGATCGAATCGACAGGGCGGGTTGCCGACGCTGGCTGCCCATCGCAGACTGACTGACATCTTCAGAACGGATCGGCAAAAAATGCACCGCATGGCTTCGGGCGAACTTCATTCGACCTACACTCTGGGTGACCTGCGCATCACCGCCCTGCGCGATGGCTATGTCGACATGCCGATCAGGCGGCTTCGGCAAAACGGCGACGAGCCATTTGGCGACGAATTGCCGGAACAAGTCACGCTGGTCGGTGGTCAACTCAGGCTTTCCGTCAATGCCTTCGCGATCGACGATGGACATGAGATCATATTGATCGACACTGGCGCTTCGAACGCATGGTACCCCACCATGGGCCGGCTTCCCCAGGCGCTGGACGAGGCCGGCATCGATGTCGGACGAATCCGCGCCGTCTGCTTCACCCACACGCATCTCGACCACATCCATGGCCTTGTGCTTGCGGACGGCCGGGATGCTTTCCCACACTTGGCGCGCCTGCTCGTTCCGAGGCAGGAACTCGGCCTGTTTCGCGCCGAAGCGAGGCTCGAACGGTTTCATGGCATGGCGGAACCATTCGAAGCCGGAGACCGCCTCGATACCCATGTTGAAATTATCGGCGCGCATGGCCACGAGGTCGGTCACAGCTGCTTTCGCGTTTCGAGCGGCGGCGAGCGCATTTTGATCTGGGGCGATACCGTTCACGTCCCATCGCTTCAGTTCGGTCGGCCTGAGGTGACGTGGGAGTTCGACGACGATCAGGACCAGGCGCGCGAGAGCCGGTTGCGGCTGCTGGCGCTTGCGGCGGACGATCATTGTTTCGTTGCGGGCGCGCATCTGGACTCGCCCGGCATAGGCCGTGTCACCCGATCTGGCGGCAGCTTTCGATTTGAGCCGCTATAATTGAAAAGGGCGGCGCAAGCGCCGCCCCGTATCCCTGGGAGGATAATTCGACCGGCGATCAGGCCGCCTTGATTTCCTCGTCGACCACGTCGGCATCGCGTGCCTTCTTCAGCGCCTTCGCCCACCAGGCGACATCATTGACCAGGGCGGTGGCCGCTTGGTTCAGGTGCTCAAGCTCCTCGAGCTTCTTCTCGCCCTGGCGAACGGCGAGGAAATCGGCCCAGACGATGTGGACGGCGGACTTGACCGGCGCCATCTGCAATTCGACGGCGTGCATGCGCAGCTGCTCGACGGCGCGGGCGCCGCCAACGCCACCGTAGCCGACGAAGCCAGCCGGCTTCTTGTTCCATTCGTTGGCAGCGTAGTCGATGGCGTTCTTCAGCACGGCCGTCGGGCCGTGATTGTATTCGGCCGCGGTGAAGATGAAGCCGTCATATTCGGCGACCTTCTTCTGCCAGCGCTGCGCCACCTCGTTGGTCGACGGCACCCAGGCGGACGAAGCGACCTCGTCGAAGAAGGGCAGCGGGAAGTCGCGCAGGTCGACGATTTCGACATCGATGTCGGCATGCGATTTGGCGATCTTGGCGATCCATTGAGTGGGCACATCGGCGAAGCGCGCGGCGCGCGTCGAACCGATGACGATGGCGATTTTCGGCTTTGACATGAGGGGCTCTCCATTCCAGTAAAGCTGGTATCATTTAGATACCGGCGCTATATGAGATACTGTCAGCTGGTGACGCAAGGAGGCACCGTTTTGTTACTAAGGCACCCACACAACACCGAGGACTGCCGCGCCGTTTCGGAAATCCTGCAACGCGTCGGCGACAAATGGACGGTGCTCGTGGTCGGCAAGCTTGGCGGCGGACCGCTGCGTTTCAACGAGTTGCGCGCCGCCGTCGGCGGCATCTCGCAGAAGATGCTGACCACCACCTTGCGCGGCCTGGAACGCGACGGCTTCGTCACCCGCACCGTGTTCCCGACCATTCCACCGCGGGTCGATTACGAACTGACCGAACTCGGTCACGAATTGTTGATCCCGGTCAGCGCGCTTGGCGAATGGGCACGCAGGAACACGCAGCGCGTCAGGGCCGCGCGCGAAAAATTCGACGGTATGGATGGCTGAGACCCTTGCATGGCAAGGAGTGCGGAGTTTCGTCGTAAGCGCCCTCGCCTGACGACAAGCGAACTGGCGCTTCCTTAAACCAGGTCTCGCAACTTTGGCTTATGGCGCCTCAGACCACCCAAGCTGGCGCGGCCTTGCCGACGGCAACCGCAATGACAAAGTAATCATTCAGGATCTTGGCGCCATGCCTTCGCAATGCGCCGGCCCGCAGATCGCGCATGTCGTGGCCGACGCCCTGACGTCGACATTGCCTTGCAGGCAGGCGATGCGCGGAGGGGCTTGCTTGACTTCGGCATAGGCCGTTGCGCCGAGCAGGCAGGTCAGCGCGAGAAGGGCTGCCGCGAGCCAGCCGTTCAGCATGTGTTGACGCATTGTCTCTCCTCCAACGCCTGCAGTATCGGGCGTGAAGGCAACCATCGGATGTCGCGCGGCGCATCGCCTGCACGAGCGATGTTACAATTGCCCGGAGTGGGCAAACGGGTTTTCGTCAGCTCTCGGCCGGAACGGCCTTCGGCTTGCCCTCGCCGTCCAGCGCCACCATCACGAAATCGGCGTGCGTCACCTTCTCCATCAGGTCAGAGAGATAGCGCTGTGCCCAGGCCTCGACCTTGAGCGTCATCGAGGTGCGGCCGACGCGCTCGACATGGGTGTAGATGCACAGCGTGTCGCCGATCTTCATCGGCTTGGCGAAGGACATCTCCTTGACCGCCGCCGTCACCACGCGGCCCCTGGCGCGCTCGGCGGCGCGGATGCCGCAGGCAAGGTCCATCTGCGCCATCACCCAGCCGCCGAAAATGTCGCCGGCGGCATTGGCGTCCGAAGGCATGGCCAGCGTGCGCAGCGTCAGGTCTCCGATCGGCCGTCCGTCCGCGTACTGCACCATGCGAGACAACTCCTTGCCAATCTGGGCCAACCTGGTGAGATTGCCTACCGGTCGCACGACGAATGGTCAACGCGCAACGGCCGCGATGGAGAGTTCAGGTGGCACGCCGTATCCTCATCGATTTCGAGACGACACCAGACGATCTTGATCTCAATTTCAAAATCTGGATATTCGCCGAGGACCTTTATCGCGCCTTGCGATCGAACGAGCTTGCATCGCTTTCGCTTGATGACGTCGACCGTGTTGCATCCCGACTCGTCATCCCGGTTCGCTCGAAGAGAAAAGTGCGCCGCACCGCCACTGTCATCGAAAAGTTGCTTGACGCTCATTTCCTCGCGAATTGCGCCACATTGTCCGTCACCGACGAAAGCGGCCAGCTTGTTGATTGAACGGCGAGCCCGGTGTCGCGGCTATGGTTGGAAAACTCATGCCCGTCCCGCGAAAGGCTCGCGCCGCCATCAAAAGTAGCGGCGAAGGTTCGAGCGGATGCGGTCCAGCACCGTATCCCCGGACACATCGGGCAAGAACTCCTTGCCGGTGATCGCCTGGTAAGCCTGCGCATAGACCTTGGAGGCCTGCTCGACGATCTCGTCCGGTATTTTGGGAACAGTATCCTTGTAGGGATCGCAGCGCGCCGCCACCCATGAGCGGATGAAATCCTTGTCGAAACTCTCCGGCCGCGTGCCATTGGCAAGCGCCTGTTCGTAACTTCCGGCGATCCAGTACCGGCTGCTGTCGGGGGTATGGATTTCGTCGGCCAGGATGATCGTCCCGTTCTTGTCGGTGCCGAATTCGTACTTTGTGTCGGCGAGGATGAGCCCACGTTCGGCGGCGCGTGCCTGGCCGCGGGCAAACAGCTTCAAGGCGTAGCCCGAAACCGTGTCCCATTGCGCCTCGGTGAGCAGCCCCTGATCGAGGATTTCCGCCCTGGACAGCGGCTCGTCATGGCCGCCATCCGCAGCCTTGCTCGTCGGCGTGATGACCGGCTCGGCCAGCTTCTCATTGTCGCGCAGGCCGTCCGGGAGCCGCATGCCGTACATGTCCCGTTCGCCGCGCTTGTAGCGGGTCAGGATCGAGGTGCTGGTGGTCCCCGCCAGATAGCCGCGCACGACGATCTCGACCGGCAGGATGTCGAGCCTTGTGCCGACGACGACGTTGGGATCTGGATATTCCAGAACATGGTTCGGGCAGATATCGGCGGTTTCCTCGAACCAGTACCGCGCCGTCTGCGTCAGGATCTCGCCCTTGAACGGGATCGAGGTCAGGATGATGTCGAAGGCGCTGAGACGGTCGGTGGCGATGATGATGCGCCGCCCATCGGCCAAATCGTAATTTTCGCGGACCTTGCCCTTGTAATGGCCAGGCAATTCGGGAATGAAGGCATCCGACAGGACACGCATATGATTTCCTGCCTCCGCAGATTGGTCGATGCAATCGCATAATCTGTCGACCCATGCCTATCAAGCGCGATTGTCGGGATTCCCCACAACGCGACCTGGCATCACGGTCGCTTTTTTCACAACGCATGCCGGAAGGCACTGCGACGCGGCGAACCCACCGCGTCTAGGCTGCGGCCTGTTTTTCAGAGCCGGCAATATCCACCATGCAGATTTATGACTTCATCATCGTCGGCTCCGGCTCGGCCGGTTCGGTGCTTGCCGACAAACTGTCGGCATCGGGCCGCTTCTCGGTGCTGGTGCTCGAAGCGGGCGGCACCGACCGCCGCTTCTACGTGCAGATGCCGCTCGGCTACGGCAAGACTTTCTTCGATCCGGCGGTCAACTGGAACTACAAGGCAGAGCCGGATCCCGGCCTCGCCGGCAATGCCGACCACTGGCCGCGCGGCAAGCTGCTTGGCGGCTCAAGCTCAATCAACGCCATGGTCTGGATCCGGGGTGCGCGCGAAGATTTCGACGATTGGCGTGCCGCCGGCAATCCCGGCTGGGGCTATGACGACCTGCTGCCGGCCTTCAAGGCGCTCGAGGACAACGAGGCCGGCGCCGACAAATGGCGTGGCGCCGGCGGGCCGCTGCATATCACCGACTGTTCAAACACCGTCCATCCGCTGACCAAGCGCTATCTCGCGGCCGGCCAGCAGGCCGGCCTGCCGCTCAATCCCGATTTCAACGGCGCTGCCCAGGAAGGCGTCGGCATCTACCAGATCTCGACCAGGAACGGCCGCCGCATGTCTGCGGCGCGCGCTTTCCTGCGCCCGGCGATGAAACGCGCAAATGTCCGCGTCGAGACCAACGCGCTGGCAAGCCGCATCCTGTTCGAAGGCAAGCGCGCGGTCGGCGTCGAGTATCTCCAGAACGGCCGCACGAATACCGCCCGTGCCGGTCGCGAGGTGATCCTGTCCGCGGGCTCGATCAATTCGCCGCAACTCCTGCAGCTCTCCGGTATCGGTCCATCGGCGCTGCTCAAGGGGTTGGGCATCCCGCTCGTCCGCGCCAACGAGAATGTCGGTGCGCATCTGCAGGACCATGTCGGCATCAACTACACGTTCAAGGGCAAGGTGCCGACGCTCAACCAGATCCTGCGCCCCTGGTGGGGCAAGCTCCTGGTCGGCATGCAATATATCCTGACGCGGTCGGGCCCGCTGTCGCTGTCGATGAACCATGCCGGCGGTTTCTTCCGCACCGACCCGGTGTTTTCGCGCCCCAACATGCAGCTCTATTTCCAGGCTTTCTCGACCGTCATCCCGAAAGGCGGCGAGCGTCCGATCCTGACGCCCGATCCCTGGCCGGGCTTCTCCATCGGCCTGTCCAACTGCCGCCCGTCGAGCCGGGGCGAGATCATGATCCGGTCCAGCAACCCGCTGGATTATCCAAAGATCGTCGCCAACGCCTATTCGACCAACGCCGACGTCGACGAAATGCTGGCGGCGGTGAAGTTCGTGCGCAAGATCGCCGCGATGCCGGCCATGGCCGAGATCATCGCCGAGGAGGTTCTGCCAGGCCCGTCGATCCAGTCGGACGCCGACCTGATCACGGATTTCAGGAAGCGTTCGGGCACCGTCTATCACCCGGTTTCGACCTGCCGCATGGGGTCCGATCCCGCGCGCGCCGTCGTCGATCCGCGCCTGAGGGTGCACGGCATCGAAGGCTTGCGCGTCATCGACGCCTCGATCTTTCCCGATAACATCACCGGCAACACCAATGCAGCCTCCATCGTGACCGGATGGAAGGGCGCAGAACTGGTTCTGGAGGACCACAAATGAAGATCACCGACGTCAAGACCTGGGTTGTCGGCAATCCGCCGCCCGGCATCGGCGGCAAGTACTTCATCTTCGTCAAGCTCACCACCGATGGCGGCGTGGTCGGTTATGGCGAGGCCTACAACGCCACCTTCTCCGCCCATGTCACGGCGAGGATGGTCGAAGACATGGCCGAACGCTACCTCGTTGGCCGCGATCCGCATGATATCGAGAATTTCTTCCGCCGCGCCTATTCCTCCGGCTTCACCCAGCGCCCCGACGTGTCCGGCATGGGCTGCTTCTCGGCGCTGGAAATGGCCTGCTGGGACATTATCGGCAAGGAGGCCAACAAGCCGGTCTACAAATTGCTCGGCGGCCAGGTGCACGAGACGCTGCGCTCCTACACCTATCTCTACCCGCACACCGGCAGTGTCCATTCCGAGGACGCGCCGGACGGCAAGAACGTCTATAACGACCCCGACCTGGCCGCGGCCTGCGCGCTCGAATATGTCGAGCAGGGCTTCAATGCGGTCAAGCTTGACCCGGCCGGCCCCTACACCGCCTTCGACGGCCACCAGCCGCGCCTCATCGACATCGATGTCTCCACCCGCATGATCAAGGCGATCCGCGAGGCGGTCGGCAACCGCGCCGACATCTTGTTCGGCACGCATGGCCAGTTCACCGCCTCCGGTGCGCTGCGCATGGCCCGCGCCATCGAACCCTATGATCCCCTATGGTTCGAGGAGCCGGTGCCGCCCGACATGCCCGAGGTGATGGCGCAGGTGGCCCGCGCGACCTCGATCCCGATCGCCACCGGCGAACGGCTGACGACCAAGTTCGAGTTCGCCCGTGTTATCGAAAACCGCGCCGCGACCATCCTGCAGCCGGACCTCGGCCGCTCCGGCGGTATTTTGGAGACAAAGAAGATCGCCGCCATGGCCGAGGCCTATCACATCCAGATCGCGCCGCATTGCTATTGCGGCCCGATCGTCGGTGCCGCCAACATCCAGCTGGCCGTGACGCTGCCCAACTTCCTGATCCTGGAATCGCTGAAGCAATGGGACGGTTTTCATGCCACGCTGCTCAAGAAGAAGATCGAGTGGCAGGACGGCAATGTCATCCCCTCGAAGGAGCCCGGCCTCGGCGTCGAGCTCGACGAGGCGGTCTGCGACGCGCACCCCTACACCGGCAAGGACCTGCATCTGCAGATGATGCAGACGCCGCTGATGCCGTGAGCGAACGCTACGCCTTCATCGGCCTCGGTCATCTCGGTGGCAATCTTGCTGCCAGCCTGATCCGCAACGGTTTTGCCGTCATCGTGTTCGACCGCGATCCCGTCGCCGTCGAGCGTCTTGTCGCGCTCGGTGCCACCGCCGCCAGCAGCCCGGCCGAAGCAGCGGCACGGGCCGGCAATGCCATAACCTGCCTGCCCTCGCCCAAGGTCAGCGAAGCGGTGCTGGCCGGGCCCGGTGGGTTATTGGAAGGTCTGCCCAGGGGTGGCACCTGGATCGAGATGTCGACCAATGGCCGCGACGAGATTCTGCGCCTTGCCGCCCTCGCCTCGGCCAAGGGCATCGAGACATTGGAGTGCCCGGTCACCGGCGGCGTTCATCTGGCGGCGGCCGGCAAGATCACCGCGCTGGTCGGTGGCGACGCCGCACTCTATGAGCGCCATCGACCGGCGATCGAGGCAATGTGCGCGAAATCGTTCCTGATGGGGCCGATCGGCTCGGCGGCGGTAATCAAGGTGATCACCAACATGCTGGCGTTCATCCATCTCGTCGCCGCCGGCGAGGCACTGATGCTGGCCAAACAAGGCGGCCTCGACCTCGCCCAGAGCTACCATGCCATCGTTGCATCCTCCGGCAACAGCTTCGTCCATGAGACCGAAAGCCAGCTCATCCTGAACGGCTCCTACGACATCGGCTTCACCATGGACCTGGCGCTGAAGGATCTCGGCTTCGCGCTGGGCATGGGCAGGGATTTCGGCGTCCCGCTCGACCTCGCCACGCGCGTCAACGCGATTTTTGAGCAAGGTAAGGGCGCCTATGGCGGCGGCGCCTGGTCGACCCAGATCGTCAAACTGCTCGAGGATGCCGTCGGCACCGACCTGCGCGCGCCCGGTTTTCCGGCCAGACTGGAGCTTTGACCTGGAGGCCAAAACCAAAGCAATTTCATGAGCTTGAGTTGATCGCCGGATTCATTCTCGAAAGGAGTTGAATCAAACCCGCAGCGCCTTGATTCAATATCTGAGCGTCAGCGCGCCCGGCAGCATCTCGAAAGTCGCCGGTATGCGCCCGGGCGACTCGCCGTCTATGTCGACCAGCGCGTTGTTTTCTGTCCCATCGCCGAGCGGTTCGACAACCACTTTCTTGCCGCGCAGGATGGTGATGGCCGGATGGTTGCGGTGCCTGCCGCCATAGAGCAGGCGGATGTCCCAGATCAGCTTTAGCTTGCCCGCCGCGCGCAGGATGACGATGTCGAACTGGCCATCGGTCAGTTCGGCATCCGGCGCGATCATCATGCCGCCGCCGAAGAATCTGCCGTTGGCCACCGCCACCAGCGCCATGTGCGCCTCGACCGGCGCGGCGTCGTCGACGGTGATCCTGACATCCTGGAAGCGGTAGCGGATGAACTCGACCACGGTGCGCCACAGGAACAGCGCCTTGGCCGACATCTTGCCCTTGCGCTTGTCGGCATTGACGGCGCGATCGGTGACGCCGGACAGGCCAAGACTGGCGATGTTGATGAAATGGCGGCTGGCCAGCGCGCCATGGTCGTCGACATAGCCGATACGCCCTGCATCGACCTTGCGCCCCTTCACTTCGGCGATCCGCTTCAGCGCCGCATCCACTTGCTTCGGCAGGCCGAGCCCGCGCGCGAAATCGATGCCGGTGCCGCATGGCAGCAGACCAAGCTCGGTTGTGCGGCCGCCTTCCTCGGCCGCCTGCAGCAGGCCATCGGCCACCTCGCTCGCCGTACCGTCGCCACCGGCTGCGATCACCAGGTCGAAACCGCTGGCGGCAAGGTCGATTGCCAAGCGTTCGGCGTCGCCCTCGGCCTGCGTCTCGCGCAGTTCGAAATCGCCGAAGTGCTTCTTCAGCGAGGCGGCGACTTGAGGCCAATGCCGTTTCAGCCGGCCGCCGCCGGCAATCGGATTGAGCACCACCCCGACTTTCAAATACTCGCCCTCCCCGTCGCCGGGCCTGTGTCCCCGATCCTTTGCCGACATTGAAGCCCGCGCGCGCCGGCAGAGCAAGGGGCGCTCGGCTACGGCTTCCGAAAAGCGCGGGGCAGGCTGTCTAAGGCGTTGGAGCTTGAAACTCCTGGGCTTTTGGCGTCGGTCCCCGATAATCCCGCTATCCACAGGTCCATGGCCATTCCCCAAAACCCTTACCCGGCGTAAGTTTAACCCATCTCAGGCGGCTACCGATCATCAAGCCGAAAGGCGAAAGTGAAAGGCGGATTTCCTGAGGCCCGTACGGCCCGGACCGAGAACAGGCTTGCCTGTGCGAGGGACGGAAGCCGAGACCTACGGGGCCGCGGAAAGCGTGCCAACGCCGACGGCGGACCGATGCTGCCATGAAGGACGGCAAAAACCTTCGATGGCACGCAGGGCAAAGCTCGCAAGGGTGGAGACCGGCGTGGTCTGGAACGGATGCTGCCTCTGGGTGGCTTCTGGCAGGACCGTCAAAATCAAGACCGGCATGGCGCGACGACTTTACGGAAGTTGCTGCCGCGACCGTGTTCTGATCTGACAGGGAGGCGCTGGGAGAAATCCCGGCGCCGACTGTCTTTTCGCCTCTTCGACATCCTTTGCCGATGATCTTGCGGGCGCCGCTTCACCGCGCGCTAAAATCGGTTAGTATCCCAGCGTCGGAGTCCATCTGCAAAATGGACTCGCAGAAGTGGGGATACTTCATGACGCTGATCCAGAAGCTTGCCGTTGCCTATGCTTTCCTGTTCTTCGGCGTCGTCGCCATCGGCTACATACCGGCCTTCAACGATGCAAACGGCAATCTGTTCGGCCTGTTCTCGCTGCAATGGTACGACGACCTGCTGCACGCCTTCTCCGGCGTCTGGGCGCTGGCCGCCGCCTTCATCTCGCACCGCCAGGCGGTGTTCTATTTCAGGCTGTTCGGCTCGGTCTATCTGTTCGACGGTGTGCTCGGGCTGATCACCGGCTCCGGCTGCCTCGATGCCGGCATCTTCATCAACGGTTTCCGCTCCCTCAACGACATCGAATTCCCCGCCCGCTTCTTCGCCAACCTGCCACACCTCGTCATTGGCGGCTTCGCCGTCTATGTCGGCTTCTGGCTGTCGAAGCGCATTTACGACCACTTCGCCACGGCCTGACCAGCCATGTTCCTGTTCCGCTGGCTGAAGCGCATCGTCAAGACGATCCTCTGGCTGGTCGTCATCGTCATCCTGATCCCGATCGTCGGGCTGGCCTATGGCTTCCTGACGACGCCATCACTCGACAAGACGCCATTGCCCGGTATCGCCGACGGTGCACCGCCCAAGGCGCTGGCCGACAAGGTCCGCACTGAGATCCCAGGCTACCAGCGGCCGGAGGAATCGACCTTCCTCACCTACCCGGAATGGGCGATCGTCTATGCCGCGCGCGAATATGCCGGCTTCGTCGCCAAGGACCAGCCGAGCGGCTTCCCCTACTGGTCTTATGTCGGCCGCTTCTGGCAGGACTACGCCATGGTGATCCGCGCCGGTTCTGCCTACAAGTTCAACTATGCCAACCACCAGATGCTGGTCATCATCGGCACCAGCCACTCGATCGAGCACATTTTGCAATGGGCCTATGAGAACACGGTCGGCCGCATCACAGAGGCGACGACGGCCAAGCGCACCGCCGCCGACATCTACCAGGCCAAGGTGGCGGCCGAGTACGCCGCTTTCCTCGACCAGGTGCCGTGGTACCGGTTCCCCTATGCGCAGAAGCGCGCCGGCCTGTTTGCCGTGCAGCCGGCACCGGGCGACAGTTCTATCCGCACCAGCGAACGCAAGCTCGCCTTCGGTCTCGCCGACACCATCAAGCAGGGCTATGCCGACCTGATCACCAAGGCGCTTGCCGCGACCTCCGATCCGGCCTTGCTCGACATCCACGTCTGGGCCAAGGGGCCGGTCGGCGAAGCGACACGCAATGAGCCAGACACCTTGCTGGAACGTGACTACGGCATTGACGGCACCGTCTTCGTCACCAAGCGCTATCAGGTGTTCACCGATATGATCCCGCGCCTGATCGACAAGGGCGTCTCCTTCGTCGAGATCGGCGGCAATGACGAGATCATGGTCACCACGCTGTCGACGGATGCGATCGCCGTTCCCGAAGGCATGCGCATCCTGTTCAGCTACCCGCTGCCGGCCGATCCCTCGACGCGCCGCACCGGCATGGTCGTCGCCGTGCGCAAGCTGCACCTTGTGCTGCCGTCACTGATCAAGGCCGGCGCGAAACTCGAACACGTCTACGACTACTGACAGGGGACGGCGGCCGGGGCGACGGGAACCGCATCGATGTTGCAGAATCGACACCCGGTTGATCTTTCGGACACCACGCCACGCTCAATCCACAATCGCGGCCAAATCCCGCCTTGTTCGCGCGCGATGGAACGCTTCCATGTTGCCCAAAGCGGAAACCGGTTTGGGACCGTGACATGCACCTGAACCGGCTGCCGGGGGGCATCTCGAAGGGACAAGACCGTGATCAAGACCGCCCTTGTCGCCATGACCATCGTCGGCTGCGACTGCGACGCCAAGCTGTGCGAATATATCGGCGAGACGCCGGCCAAGTGGTCAACCATCGCCGAGTGCGAATCCGCGATGAAGAGCCAGATCCTGCATGAGCGCAATTTCAACTATCCGCTCGTCTCCGGCATCTGCCGCACGAAGGGTTCGTCGTCCTCCTCGCAACTGGCAGCCACCGCCTCCCGCCCGGAACTGAAGCCCGCCAGCAGGATCGTCAAAACCCAAAGCCCGCTGCCGCCCGAGCTCAGCCATCGGCCGAGCGTTCCGGTCGGCTCGCCGACGACGGCCCTGGAAGCGGCCGCCGCCCGGCCTGTCGCCTATGAGCAGGTGGTCGATGGCGGCACCGGCGTGCTCTACCGCACCAAGAGCGGCTACGCCGTGGTCAAGACCGACCTCGGCCGCGCCGCCTCTGCGACCGCCGACGCGGCCAAACGCTCGGTCAACTGGCTGACGGGCCTGATGCCGACGGGGCTGTAGGCTCGAACGCCGCGCTCTCCGGCGCCTTCAAGAAATTCTACCCGGCCTACGCCACCCCGCTCAGCGCCTTGATGGCGCGGTAGAAGGTCGAGGAAAACAGTTCCGCCGGGTCATATTGCCGCTTTGCCGCCAGGAAGGCCGGCAGCTCGGGGTACGACGCCAGCAACTCCCTGGCCGTGTAGTGCAGCTGGTAGGGCAGGAAGAACCGCCCGCCATGCCGGATCGTCACGTCGATAAGCGCCCGCGTCAGCGCCCGCATTCTCGCGTTGCCGTCCGCATCGGTCGGCTGGTTGATGTAGAGCACCAGCGAATAGGCCGGCTCCGGTGCATAGGTCAGCGCCAAATCCTCCTTGTGGACGATGCGCACCGACGCGTTGAGCACAGGCAGGTTCTGGTTGCGCAGGATCTCGCGGGCCTCGGCGATGAATGGATTATACGCCGCGCGTGGAATAAAATATTCGTGCAGGATGTCGGTCTCATCCATCAAATCGTTGAAGAGATAGGGCACCGAATCGTGCATCGGGTTGTTGCGGGTGACGAGGCAGGCCTCGCCCTGCGCCATCGCAGCCGTGCGCGCCACCGTGCAGCTCTCGAATTTCGGCTCCAGCGTCTTTTCGGTGAACCATTTCAGCTCCTGGAACAGGCTGCCCTTCTTGGCCAGGTTCATGATCACCCGCTTCAGCCCGACACCCTCCGGCTCGCCGATCTCGGGCTGGCCGGCCGGCGGCTGCTCGGCCACCTTGTCGTAGCGATAGACGATCATGTCCTCGAGGAAATTGCCCGGCGCCGTCGACAGATGGCCGTAAAACAGGCCGATCCCCCTGTTCGGCTCCAGCACCTCGGCAAAGAATTTCGGAAAGTCGTCGGATTTGATGATTTCGCGCGAGGTCCGGTAGACGGCGTTGTCGACGATATCGAGCGTCGCCTCCAGCACCACGCCGAACAGACCGTAACCGCCGACGACATGGCGGAACAGCCCGGTGTTCTCGCTCGGAGAGCAGGTGGTCACGGACCCGTCGGCCAGCATCACCCGCATCGAGCGGATCGAACCGGCAACCGAGCCCGCCTGGTGGTCCATGCCATGCGCGTTGACGGACAGCGAACCGCCGACGGAGAAGATGTCGGTCGACTGCATAGACTTCACCGCGAAGCGCGGATGCAGCATGTTCTGGATATCGTGCCAGCACGCGCCCGGCTGCACCGTCATGGTCTTGGCCGCCGCGTCGACGGTCACCTTGTTGAAATTTCTGAGGTCGAGCACCAGCGCGTTGTCGTCGAAGGCATGGCCGCCCATCGAGTGACGGATTGCGGCCAGCGAGACTTTCAGGCCGTTGGCGCGGGCGAAGGCCAACGCCCTGGCGATGTGGTCCTCCTCGCCGACCTCGACCACGCCATAAACGGGCGTCCTCGACAGGCCGCTGGCATCGTTGATGTCGCCGCCCTTGGCCGACCAGGGCAGCGCGGGATCGAAGACCGGTGCGTTCCCGAGCGGCTTCAGCGGCAGGGCAATGCCGTCGACATCGGCGATGCGGCCGGCATTCTTCGGCCCGGAGGGCCCGCGCGCAAGCCGCGCCATGGTGGTTCCGCCCCACAGCACCGCGCCGCCGACCACCGCCGCACCCAGCAGCAGCCGCCGCGACAGGCGAAACCCTTTTTGGTGCTCGGCCATGAATATCCCCCGTTGGCCAAGGGATAGCGCGGCTGTTCGGCAAAAACCATAGCGGCGACACCGGGGATACGCGCTATGGTTGCAAATTCGAAACGAATGCACGAGAGTATAGGCAGCCAGAGGGGGACGTCATTCCATGAAGTTTGTATTCCGGACCATAATATCGCTGATGCTGGCGCTTGGGCCTGGATCCGCCTGTGCGCAGGATGTGGACCCGGGTGACGACAAGACGATTATCTTTACCAAGGACGATCCCGAAATGGCCGCCGCGACCGCGCAGGCGCTCACCAGCCTCGATGAATTCCTGGCCTTGGCCGAGGCTCCTCCCTCCGGCACGGAGAGGTTCAAATTGAAGGTCAAGGTGCGCGACGGCAACGTCACCGAGCACTTCTCGGTCATCCCGTTCCGGCGCACCGAAACCGGCTTTGTCGGCATATTGGCGAACCAGCCGGAACAAGTGCGCAACGTCGTCCTCGGCCAGAACATCGAATTCACCCGGGACGATATTTCAGATTGGGGCTATACCCGCGATGGACGGCAGGTCGGCAGCTTCACCGTCTGCGTGATGTTCAAGAAGATGTCGAAGGAAGAGGTGGACACCATGCGCGACAAATACGGCTTCGATTGCTGACGGCCAAGCTCGGCTAACCCGCCGCGTCCTTTGCGCCGATCTTGCGCACCAGCGCTGCCGTGGCCAGCATGGCGCCCATGTCTGATATCATCGGCGCGACGTGCCTGGTGTAATCGAGCGGCACCGAAATGTCCGGCAGCTCGAAGAAGTTCTTCGCTTGCGGCAACAGCAGGAAACCGTCGCCGCCATTGAGCGCGACGCGGGCCGGATCGTCCGGCCAGGTTTCGCCGAGCCATTTCAGCGCCTGCGCCAGCCGGCCGGTCACCAGCGGCCGCGCCGCCTCGACATTGTCGGTGCGGAATTCGTAAGCCGCGTCAAGCAGGGGCTCACCCGACGACAGCTCCTGCATCCTGGCCGTGAACATGCCGCGGAAGAAGCCGATGACCGCATTGGTGCGCCGCGTCGCCACCAGGATTCCCGGGAACGGCTCGATGGCCTCGAAGGCGACGATGACGCCCTTGAAGGCCGTCGATGAGCCCTTGCCCGTCCCTTCCCGCAATTCCGCTTCGTAGAGCTCGAACGGAAACTCCTCGTAGCGGCCCGAAATGACATCGTCGAACGCTTGCCGGTTGAACGGCCCGACCGCCTCGCGCGGCAGCCGGTCGAAGGAATTCGGCCTGCCGCCATGCTGGTAGCGCACATCGCGGATGAAGCCGAAGATGATGGGCAGCAGCGTTTGGCGGAACGATTGCTGCAGCCGGGCGGCGGGCTTCATGGCCTGGAAGTAGAGCAGGATCGAAGCCGCGAATCCGACGGCATAGAGGAACACATGCGGCGGCGAGAACCACTGCTCGTTTGGGTCGGCGACCTTGTTGAACAGCCAGGTGAGCACCACCACGGCGACCACCACCAGGCCGACGAACACCGGCACCCGCCAGCGCACCTGCCGCGCCACCGAGGCCCGCGCCGCCTCATAGCTCTCGATGTCTTTCCAGATGGCGGCGGTGGCCGCCTCACCAGGCATGAAATCCGCTGTTTCCATCGCCAACCCCGCAAGCTATGCTGGCATGATAGCTGGTTTTGTTGGAGCGACGCCAGACGGATGGCACTTCTCCTTCTCCCCTTGTGGGAGAAGGTGGATCGGCGCGTCAGCGCCGAGACGGTTGAGGGGTGTTCCAGCGGAATGAGACGCTGGCGTTCCCTGGAACACCCCTCATCCGTCGCCTTCGGCGACACCTTCTCCCACAAAGGGGAGAAGGGAAGCAGCCGCTCTACCTCACGTCGACCCAGCGCTTTTCCTCGAAGGAACATGCCATTGCATGCACGGTGCGTTCGATCTCCAGCCCTTCACCGAACTCGATGAGCCGCGCCGGCTTGCCGGCAAGCCGCGTCAACAGTTCGTGGCACTCGATGATCTTGAGATCGTTGAAGCCCAGGCTGTGGCCGGGCGCCGGCACGAAAAGATCGTAGGGCTTGTGCTGCGGCGCCACCAGGATGGTCCGATAGCCCTGTTCGGTCGGGCGATCGGACGTGAGATAGAGCTGGAACTCGTTCATCCGCTCCTGGTCGAACAGGATCGACCCTTTCGAGCCGAATATCTGGATGGCGATGCGGCCCTTGCGGCCCCAGGCCGAGCGGTTGACCAGCAGCGTGCCGGCAATGCCGTTTTCCAGATGCATCAAGACGCTGGCGATATCATAGGTCTCGACCGGGCGGCGTCCGCCCGCCGCCAGCTTGCGGTCGGCATAGGGCTTGGCCATGTCGCAGATGACGCTGGCGACGCGGCCGAACAGCGCCGAGACCAGCGACAGCGGATGCACGGCGAAATCGTCGAGCGCGCCATAGCCGGAAGCGGCCTCGTGCTTCCAGAAGAACAGCGCTTCCGGGTCGGCCATGAAATCCTCGTCCATCTCGATGCGCAGATGGTTGACCTCGCCGATGATCTTCTCGTCGAGCAGCGCGCCGATGTGACGGATGGCCGGGCTCTGGATGTAGTTGTAGCCAAGCGCGGCGACCTTGCCTGACTTCTTCGCCGCTTCCGCCATCGCCTCGGCCTCGGCGAAGCTTGGCGCCATCGGCTTTTCGCACCACAGATGTTTGCCGGCCTGAAGAACCGCGATGGCCATTTCCGGATGGAACTGGTTGGGCGTGGTCAGCGAGACGATATCGACCTCCGGATCGTTGACGACGGCGCGCCAGTCGCCGGACGCCTTCTCGAAGCCGAATTCGCCGGCCTTGCGCCGGGCCAAGTCCTCATTGACCTCGCCGAGATGGACGAGCCGTGGCTTGGCCACGCCCGGAAAGACGGCACCGACGGCGCTCCACGCGATGGCGTGGCATTTGCCCATGAAACCCGTGCCGATAAGACCTACGCCGACCATCTTTCCTTGTTCCTCCACTGACCACAAAGGTTGAGTGGATGAATTAGTCCATTTTTATCGGGAATGGAATGTCTGCCTCATTTTTTATGGTGTTCTTGCGCAGGCTCGCTATGATGGGGCAGAGAGGATGCTTCCAGTGCATGTCGCCCAAAGTGCGCAGTGGTTTGGGACAGCGACATGCATGGAATCAAACGGCCTAAAGCGCGCCGACTGAAACCGCTTCGACGTGACGCGCTTTGGACAAGCTTGGACGGGCCGACGATGGACGAACGGGTACCTCGCGACTTCGAGACGCTGCGCGCCACGATCCTCGATCGGCGCGAAAGCCTGCCCAAGCGTATCGCGCAGATCGCCGCCTATGCGCTCGACAATCCCGACGACATCGCCTTCGGCACGGCGGCCAGCATCGCCGCCTCGGCCGGGGTGCAGCCCTCCACCCTCATCCGCTTTGCCCAGCAGCTTGGCTTCGATGGCTTCACCAGCTTGCAGCAGGTGTTTCGCGAGCGGCTGCGCGAGCGCAACTCGTCCTATGACGAGCGGTTGCAGGCGCTGCGCGCCAAGGCCGATGCCGGCGCCGGCCACCGGGCGATCTTCGACGGTTTCATTGCCGCCGCCAGCACCTCGCTCAACGACATTTCGCGCACGCTTGACGACGCGCACCTTGAAGATGCGATTTCGCTGCTGGCGAAGGCGCAGACCATCTATGTGCTGGCCAAGCGGCGCTCCTACCCGGTGGCGAGCTACATCGCCTATGCTTTGGGCAAGTTGAAGATCCGCAACCAGCTGATCGAATCGGCAGCCGGCCTGAACGCCGAGATGGTCAGCTTCGCCACGCCGGCGGACGCCGTCATCGCCATCAGCTTCTCGCCCTACGCGCCGGCCACCATCGAGGAAGCCCGCGCCATTTCCGAGCAGGGCGTGCCGATCGTGGCCATCACCGACAGTTCGTTTTCGCCGCTTGCCCAGTTCGCCAGCGTGTGGTTCGAGGTTGCCGAGGCGGATTTCGCCGGCTTCCGTTCGCTGTCGGCAACGATGGCGCTGGCCATGGCGCTGACCGTCGGCGTCGGCGAGAAACGGCGCGACGTCAGCCGCAAGCGCAAGGCCTGAGCCTGTCCTGACGCGACGCGGCCGGCCAGAAACCGGACCCAGCCGATCGCTTGCCGCGGCTTCGGTCGGGGATCATGCTCCCGTACTTTTCAGCCTGGGAATGCTCATTCCATATTGACTATGGATTGGAATTATTATTTCATATTGCCGGCGCCACGCTGCCGCTCGCGCGTGTTACCCAAACAATGTTGTTCATGACAACAAGACCGACGGGAGGTTCCAATGAGCGAAGCCGTGGACGCAAGACAGGCGCCGCTCGACGTCATCACCATCGGTCGTGCCTCGGTCGACCTCTATGGCCAGCAGATCGGCTCGCGGCTGGAGGACATCACCTCCTTCGCCAAGTCGGTCGGCGGCTGCCCGGCCAACATCTCGGTCGGCACGGCCAGGCTCGGCCTGCGCTCGGCGCTGCTGACGCGCGTCGGGGACGAGCAGATGGGCCGCTTCATCCGCGAGCAGTTGAAGCGCGAAGGCGTCAACACCGACGGGTTGAAGACCGACAAGGAACGGCTGACCGCGCTGGTGCTGCTTTCGGTCGAGGATGAGGGCGTTTCGCCGATGATCTTCTACCGCTCGGACTGCGCCGACATGGCGCTGGCCGAGGAGGATATCGACGAAGCGTTCATCTCCTCGGCGCGCGCGATCGTCGTCACCGGCACGCATTTTTCGCGCCCCAACAGCGATGCCGCCCAGCGCAAGGCGATCCGCATCATGAAAGCCAAGGGCGGCAAGGTGGTCTTCGACATCGACTACCGGCCGAACCTGTGGGGCCTCGCCGGCCATGCCGAGGGCTTCGAGCGCTATGTGAAGTCCGATCGGGTCTCGGCCCAGTTGAAGACGGTGCTGCCCGATTGCGATCTCATCGTCGGCACCGAGGAAGAGATTATGATCGCGTCCGGCGCCGACGACTGCCTGAGCGCGCTGAAGACGATCCGCGCGCTGTCTTCGGCGACCATCGTGCTCAAGCGCGGCGCCATGGGCTGCATCGTCTATGACGGGCCGATCAGCGACGATCTGGAAGACGGCATCGTCGGCAAGGGTTTTCCGATCGAGATCTACAATGTGCTCGGCGCCGGCGACGCGTTCATGTCCGGCTTCCTGCGCGGCTGGCTCGGCGGCGAAGACCATGCGACGGCGGCGACCTGGGCCAATGCCTGCGGCGCCTTCGCCGTCTCGCGGCTGCTGTGCGCGCCGGAATATCCGACCTTCGAGGAGCTGCAGTTCTTCCTCAAGAACGGCAGCAAGCATCGGGCGCTGCGCAAGGACGAGGCGATCAACCACATTCATTGGGCGACAACCCGCCGGCGCGACGTTCCCTCGCTGATGGCGCTCGCCTGCGATCATCGCATCCAGCTCGAGGATGTCGCCGCGAAGGCCGGCGCCGATCCGGCACGCATTCGCGATTTCAAGGTGCTGGCGGTCAAGGCGGCGGCCAAGGTCGCCGCCGGGCGCGACGGCTACGGCATGCTGATCGATGAGAAACATGGCCGCGAGGCGATGTTCGAATTCGCCCGCCATCCCTTCGCCTGGCTCGGCCGGCCGGTGGAACTTCCGGGCTCGCGGCCGCTGCGCTTCGAATTCTCGCAGGACATCGGCTCGCAATTGGTGGAATGGCCGGTCGATCACTGCATCAAGTGCCTGTGCTTCTACCACCCGGACGATCCGGCGGCGCTCAAGGAAGAGCAGCAGCAGAAGCTGCGCGCGCTGTTCGAAGCCGCACGGAAAGTCGGCCGGGAGCTTCTCATCGAGATCATCGCCGGCAAGCACGGCAAGCTCGACGACACAACGATCCCGCGCGCGCTGGAGGAACTCTATGCGCTCGGCATCAAACCGGACTGGTGGAAGCTCGAACCGCAGGCGTCGAGCGGCGCGTGGGCCAGGATCGAAGCCGTCATCCTGAAACACGATCCATGGTGCCGGGGCATCGTGTTGCTTGGGCTGGAAGCGCCGCAGGACGAGCTGGAAGCGGCCTTCGCCGCCACCGCCAAGGCACCGATCGTGAAAGGCTTTGCCGTCGGCCGGACCATCTTCGTCCATGCGGCCGAACAATGGCTGGCCGGCAAGATGTCGGATGACGAAGCCATCGCCGACATGGCGTCGCGCTTCGAGCAGTTGACCAAAGCGTGGCTTGCCGCGCGCGGCCGCAAAGCAGCATAAGAAGAGCGCAGCATAACAAGACGCGACGCAGGACCGCGGAGGAAAACACCATGAGCAAGACAATCCGCCTGACGATGGCGCAGGCGCTGACCCGCTTCCTCAGCCGCCAGTTGACCGAGATCGACGGCAAGACGGTTCCGATTTTCGGCGGCGTCTGGGCGATCTTCGGCCATGGCAATGTCGCCGGCATCGGCGAGGCGCTGTACCAGGTTCGCGACGAACTGCCGACTTTTCGGGCCCATAATGAACAGGCGATGGCGCATGCGGCGATCGCCTATGGCAAGGCCAATTTCCGCCGCCGCTTCATGGCCGCGACCTCGTCGATCGGCCCGGGCGCGCTCAACATGGTGACGGCTGCGGCACTGGCGCACGTAAACAGGTTGCCCGTCCTGTTTCTGCCAGGCGATGTCTTCGCCAACCGCATTCCCGATCCGGTGCTGCAGCAGGCCGAGGACTTTTCCGATGGCACGGCGACGGTCAATGACTGTTTCCGCCCGGTGTCGCGCTATTTCGACCGCATCATCCGGCCGGAGCAGATCATCCCGGCGCTGAGCCGCGCCATGGCCGTGCTGACCGATCCGGCCGAATGCGGCCCGGTGACGCTTTCGCTCTGCCAGGACGTTCAGGCGGAGGCCTACGACTATCCCGAGAGCTTTTTCGCCGAGCGAGTCTGGCACCAGCGCCGGCCGCGTCCGGATCGCGGCGAACTGGCAGCGGCGGTGGCGGCGCTCAAGGGCGCGAAGAAGCCGCTGATCATCGCCGGCGGCGGCGTGCTTTATTCGCAGGCTTCCGATGAACTGGCGAAATTCGTGGAAGGTGCCGGCATTCCTGTGTGCGAGACGCAAGGCGGCAAATCCTCGCTGCCGGACAATCATCCGCTCAACATGGCGGCGGTCGGCGTCACCGGCACGTCTGCCGCCAACCGGCTGGCCGAAGAGGCCGATGTGGTGCTGGCCATCGGCACGCGCCTGCAGGATTTCACCACCGGCTCGTGGGCGCTGTTCAAGAATTCCGGCAAGACCATCATCGGGCTCAACGTGCAGCCTTTCGATGCCGGCAAGCACCGCGCGCTGCCGCTGGTCGCCGACGCGGCCGAAGGACTGGCCGAACTGGGTGCCGCGCTGGGCGGCTGGAAAGCACCTGCCTCCTGGACTGACAATTCCGCTGCCGGCAAGAAGGCCTGGCAGGTTGACGCCTCCAAGGTGACGGCCTCGACCAACGCTGCCTTCCCCTCGGATGCGCAGGTGATCGGCGCCGTGCAGCGTGCAATGGGGTCAGGCGTGATTTTGCTGAACGCGTCGGGCGGCCTGCCGGGTGAACTGCATAAACTCTGGCAGGCGGGAGCGCCGGGCTCGTACCATGGCGAATATGGCTTCTCGACCATGGGCTACGAGATTGCCGGCGGGCTCGGCGCCAAGATGGCCAAGCCCGACCGGGAGATCGTCGTCATGGTCGGCGACGGCTCCTACCTCATGATGAATTCCGAAATCGCCACATCGGTGATGCTCGGCCTGAAGCTCACCATCGTGGTGCTCGACAATAGAGGTTATGGCTGCATCAACCGGCTGCAGATGGCCACCGGCGGCGCCAACTTCAACAACCTCCTGAAGGACTCGCGCCACGAGATCCTGCCCGACATCGACTTCGCCGCGCCCGCGGCGAGCCTGGGCGCGATCGCCGAAAAAGTGCCGTCGATCGCCGGGCTGGAAAATGCGCTGCAAAAGGCCAAGGCAAACGACCGCACCACGGTGCTGGTCATCGACACCGACCCGCTGGCCTCCACCGATGCCGGCGGCCATTGGTGGGATGTGGCGGTGCCGGAAGTGTCGGCGCGACCACAGGTCAATGCGGCACGCAAGGCCTATGACGAAAAGCGGCAGATGCAGAGCGTTGGCGATTGATATCGGCGCTGACCCCCACCCCGCTGCTGCGCAGCGACCCTCCCCACAAGGGGGAGGGTGAACAAGAAACCGGAGCTAAAACTTGAAAGCCAAACTGGGCATGTCCCCCATTGCATGGTGGAACGACGATCTTGCCGAACTCAGCGATGACGTGTCGCTGGAAGAATGCCTGCGCCAGTCGCGTTCGGCCGGCTTCACCGGCATGGAGATGGGCCGGCGTTTTCCCAACGACCCCGCTGTCATGCTGCCGATCCTGAAGAAGGCTGACGTGACGCTGTGCGGCGGCTGGTTTTCCGGCACGCTGGTCGACGAGGAGATGGCGAAGAACCAGGATCGTATCCAGCCGATGATCGACCTGTTCAAGGCGGTCAACGCGCCCTGCATCGTCTATGGCGAGGTCGGCCGCTCGATTCAGGGCGACCGCTCCAAGCCGCTGGCCACCAAGCCGAAACTCTCGGACGATGAGATGAAGGCCTATGCCAAGCGCGTGACCGCTTTCGGCGAATGGTGTGCCGGGCAAGGCATGCCGCTGTCCTATCACCACCACATGGCCGCCGTGGTCGAGACCGAGCCGGAGCTCAATGCCTTCATGCGCCATTCCGGCGAAGGCATTCCGCTGCTGCTCGACGCCGGACATCTGGCCTTCGCCGGCGGCGATGTGCTGCGCGCCATCGACAACCACCACAAGCGGATCAGCCATGTGCATGTGAAGGATGTGCGCATGGATGTGATCGACCGGCTCGACCGCACCAAGCAGTCCTTCCTCGACGCGGTGGCGCTCGGCGCCTTCACGGTGCCGGGCGACGGCTCGCTGGATTTCGGCGCCATCGTGCAGCGCTTCGCCGACCATGGCTATGAGGGCTGGTTCGTGGTCGAGGCCGAGCAGGACCCGAAGAAGAACCCGCCGCTGAAGATGGCGCAGCTTGGCCACAAGGAGCTGATGCGAGTGATGACCGCCGCCGGCTATACGGTCGAAACCCAGGGTTTTCCGAATGCCTGACGCGATGGGTTCACGGCGAAGCAGGTTGCTGTAGATTGGCGCGATGAAAGATTCCGAGCACCCCTTCTTCCGCCCGCTTTGGCGGCGTGTCGCCGTCGTCGCGGTCTGCGTCATCTGGTCGATCATCGAGTTCGCCACCGGCACCCCGTTCTGGGGCGTCATCGCGCTCGGCTTCGCCGGCTACGGCGTTTGGCAGTTTTTCTACCTCTACAAGCCGGTCGATGAGAGCAAGGCGCCGGCCGAGGCCGAACCGAAGGAATAGAGGGGCCGTTGGGCGCGGAACGGGTCGCGTGCGTTGGAGATTGCCTGAAACGCCTCCCGCCTCGTCATCCTGGGGCGGAGCAAGGAGCGACGCGGCGCGGCGCAGACCCTAGGATGACGAAGGCGGGGGCCTCGGCGCACCTCGAATATCTGCGATAGGAGACAAAAAATGTCGAAGCTGCTCGTCAAAGCCGGCAAAGGCCATGGCCGCGTCGCTCATGTGACGCCGAAAAACGCCGGCTGGACCTATGTCGGTTTCGACCTGCATCGGCTGAAGCCGGGCGAAACGGCTTCCGGAAAGATGGACGACCGCGAAATCTGCCTGGTGTTCGTCACCGGCAAGGGCAAGGCGAAAGCCGGCGGCAAGGACCTCGGCCTGCTCGGCGAACGTATGTCGCCCTTCGAGGGCAAGCCATGGTCGGTCTATGTGCCGCAGGGATCGGACTGGTCGGTGACGGCGGACACCGAACTGGAACTCGCCGTCTGTTCGGCACCGGGCCTCGGCGGCGGGCTGCCGGTTCGGGTGATTGGACCCGACGATCTCGGTCAGGAGGTGCGCGGCAAGGGCACCAACACGCGCTATGTCACCAACATCCTGCCGGAAGGCCAGCCAGCGGACTCGCTGCTGGTGGTCGAGGTGATCACGCCGGGCGGCCACACGTCGAGCTATCCGCCGCACAAGCATGACCAGGACAATCTGCCTGCCGAATCCTATCTCGAGGAAACCTATTATCATCGCCTCAACCCGCCGCAGGGCTTTGCCTTCCAGCGCGTCTATACCGACGCCGACAAGAGCGGCCATCGCGCGCTCGACGAGGCGATGGCGATCGAGGACGGCGATATCGTGCTGGTGCCCGAGGGCTACCATCCCTGCGCCGCCTGCCATGGCTATGACCTCTATTATCTCAACGTCATGGCCGGACCGAAGCGGACGTGGAAATTCCACAATGCGCCCGAGCACGAATGGTTGATGAAGGCCTGACCGTTCCGGGTTTTCGGCCGAAGCCACTGGTCCAGCTCGGAAAAATCGTCGGCTAAGGACCGACAGGGGTCGATTTGCCATCGAAAACCCTTCAAAGCTTCGTCAATCCGTCATGGAAATCACCTATGGCAGCGAGACTGACGAGGATTTTTCATGCGTTATGCCATTTATTTCACCCCCCGGCAGGACGAACCGCTGGCGCGGATCGCCGCCAACTGGCTAGGCCGCGACCCGTTCGGCGCCGCGACGAAGCCAGTCGAGGCGGTGGCGGATTTGTCGGCGGCGGAAGTCGCCTTCCACACTGCTTCGGCGCGCCGCTACGGCTTTCACGCGACGCTGAAGGCGCCCTTCCGCCTGGCGGCCAACGAGACCGAGGCCTCGCTGCGCGCGGCACTCGACCATTTTGCCGAAGCAACGCCGGTGGTGACGATCCCGCGTCTCGTCGTCAGCCAGATCGACAGTTTTTTCGCGCTCGTGCCGGAAGGGCCGCTGCCGCCGCTCAACCGTTTCGCCGATGACGTGGTGCGCGATTTCGACCGCTTTCGTGCGCCGCTGACCGAGGCCGAGATCGAGCGGCGCAGCCCGGATTCGCTGAAGCCGGCCGAGTTTCGCAACCTCTGCCAGTGGGGCTACCCTTATGTCTTCGAGACTTTTCGCTTCCACATGACGCTGTCCGGCCGGGCCGGGCCACAGGAAAGCCCACGTCTGCGCGCAGCAATCGACAGCCTGTTCGCGGAGGTGCTTTCGCAGCCGGTGCTGGTGGACGCGCTGACGCTGTTCGTCGAACTCGAACCGGGGGCACCGTTCATGGTGCTTTCCCATCACGCGCTTGGGCGCCGCCCGGCCAGAAAGACCGCCTGAGCCGGAACAGTTCCGACCGGAAGAACCAAGGATTGCCTGAAATGACCGCCGAGACCGTTCTTTCCAATGCCCGCATCGTGCTTGCCGACGAGATCGTCGAGGGTTCGCTGGTGCTGCGCGACGGGCTTATCGCCGGCATCGATGCGGGTGCCAGGCAAACCGGCGGGAATATGGCAGGCGAGGACATGGGCGGCGATTACATCATTCCCGGGCTGGTCGAACTCCATACCGACCATCTCGAGGGCCACTACGCGCCGCGCCCGAAGGTGCGCTGGAACCCGATCGCCGCCGTGCTTGCCCATGACGCGCAAGTGGCGACCGCCGGCATCACCACCGTGCTCGACGCCCTGCGCGTCGGCATGGACGAGGACGCCGATCTCACCTCCACCGACATCCGCAAGCTGGCCGATGCCATCGAGGACAGTGTGCAGCAGGACCGGCTGCGGGCCGACCACTTCATCCACCTGCGCTGCGAGGTTTCGGCGCCGGACTGCCTCAAGGCTTTCGCCAATTTCGACGGCGACGAGCGGGTCAAGCTGGCATCGCTGATGGACCATGCCCCGGGACAGCGCCAGTTCGTCAATCTGGAAACCTATGCCTATTACTACCAGCGCAAGCTGAAGCTGACGGATCGCGACTTCCAGAAATTCTGCGAGAAGCGGATGGGCGAGTCGGCGCTCAATTCGAGGCCGAACCGGGTGCATATCGCCGCCGCCTGCCAGGAACGCGGCATCGTGCTGGCCAGCCATGACGATGCAACCATCGGCCATGTCGGCGAGGCGATCGAACAGGGCGTGCGCGTTGCCGAGTTCCCGACCACGCAAGAAGCCGCGCGCGCTTCGAAAGAAGCCGGGCTCGGCGTGCTGATGGGCGCACCCAACGTCATGCGCGGCGCCTCGCATTCGGGCAATGTCTCGGCCCGCACGCTGGCGAGCGACGGCCTGCTCGACATCTTGTCGTCAGACTATATTCCCTTCAGCCTGATCCAGTCCGCCTTCTTCCTCGGCGACGTGGTCGAAGGCATCTCGCTGCCGCAGGCGGTCGCCATGGTTTCGAAGAACCCGGCCGAAGCGGTTGGCCTCAATGACCGCGGCATCATCCAGCAGGGCCGCCGCGCCGACCTGGTGCGCGTGCGCGTCGACGACCATGTCCCGGTGGTGCGCACCGTCTGGCGGCAGGGACTGCGGGTTGCATGATGGTGTCGGCCTTGATCGAGCGTGAACTGTCCGCCGAAACGTTTCCGATCCGCCATGGCGTTTTCGTCGCTATCGTCGGCCCAAGCGGCGCCGGCAAGGACACGGTGATCGGCTACGCCCGCGCGCTGTTCACCGATGAGACCCGGCTGGAGTTCGTCCGCCGCGTCATCACCAGGCCGTGCGATGCGGCGAGCGAGGATCACGACACGCTGGCCGACGCCGCCTTCGTCGAGGCCGAGGCCGACGGCGCCTTCGCCATCTCCTGGGAGGCGCATGGCCTGCGCTATGGCCTGCCCGCCGATGTCGACTGGTCGGTGGCCAACGGCCGTGTCGCGGTGGCCAACGTGTCGCGCGCGGTCATTCCGGTGTTGCGCGAACGCTACGCCAACCTGGCCATAGTCGAGATCACCGCCTCGCCGGATGTGCTGGCCGAGCGGCTGGCGATGCGCGGCCGCGAGTCGCGCGGCGAAGTGCTGGCGCGGCTGGCACGCAGCGCCAATGTCACCCTGTCCGGTCCTGGCGTCACCTCGATCGACAACAGCGGCGCGCGCGAAGTGGCCGGCGAACGCTTCGCCGAGCTGTTGCGCAAGGCCGTGGCCTTTTCCGACATGTCGGGCCTGATCTAGTTTCATCGCTTCCAACATGGCTGACGGCCGTGCAGACCTTCCTATGAGGCTCATGAGAGATTGACTGGACGTATAAATGCAATGCAATATGGTACCGTTACCATCTGTCAACTCGAAGTCGGCTGAAGCGCTCATGGACAGGTCCTAAATATTATAATAGCATACCATTATATCTGCGGAGGAGCGCTGCGCCCCGGTTTTGCAAGGGGATGTCAGCGAGCAAAAATTTACGTCGTCGCGCGGCCTGCGCCCCGCATGAGCGATGCCGACACGAGGCGCTCAAAAAATGCATGGGAGGAAAACATGCGGACTTTCCTGGGAGGGGCCGGCGCCTTGCTGGCCGGCTTGGCGCTTTTGGCGCTGCCGTCGATCGCTTCGGCGCAGTCGGTCGAGGATATCATCTCGCGCGGCAAGCTGGTCGTCGCCATCGACACCACGACGCCGCCCTACGGCTTTCTCGACGCCAATCTGAAGCCGACCGGCTTCGACATCGAGGTCGCCAACAAGATGGGCGAAGCGCTCGGCGTGCCCGTCGAATTCGTCACCGTCACCTCGCCCGGCCGCATCCCGGCGCTGCTGACCAAGCAGGTCGACGCGGTGATATCGATCTTCTCGATCACCCCGGCGCGGGCCATCCAGATCGACTATTCGATCCCCTATGCCGGACAGTCGGCGGTGGTGATCGCGCCGAAGAGCACCAGCATCCAGGGCGTCGCCGACCTGGTCGGCAAGAAGGTCGGCCTGACGCGCGGCACCGGCGAGGACGGGCTGCTGACCAAGGCCGCCGAGACCAATCCGGGCATCGAGATCCTGCGCTTCGACGACTATTCCTCGCTGCTGCAGGCGATGGTATCGGGCCAGATCGACGCCATGGGCGGCGGCGACTATGGCGAGATCTATCTGAAGAAGGCGCAGAACGGCGACGCGTTCGAACAGAAATACGTGCTGAAGACCTTCTACTTCGGCATTGGCGTCGCCAAGGGCAATGACAATCTGCGGCAGTGGATCAACACCTGGCTGTTCACCATGAAGACCGACGGCACGCTGGATGCGCTGTCGATGAAGTACCGCAACCAGCCGCTGCCGGTGCTGCCGGTTTTCTGATCGCGCTTCCATGAAGCAGCGGGGCCTTTCTGGGCCCCGCTTTTCGTGACGGGATGCCCATGCAAACCGCCCTGCAATTCGGCCCGATCCTGATCCATCTCGACCTGTTGCTGCGCGGCCTGGAGAAGACCATCCAGCTGGCGGCGCTGTCGATCCTGTTCGGTACCGCCATCGGCATCCTCGGCGCTGTCGGCCGCAGCTTCGGGCCGCGTTTCCTGTCGTGGGCGGTCGCCGCCTATGTCGAACTGATCCGCAACACGCCATTGCTGATCCAGCTCTATTTCGTGTTCTTCTCGCTGCCGCTGTTCGGCTTCAAGCTGTCGAGCAACATGGCGGCCGTCGTCGCGCTGTCGATCCACCTCGGCGCCTATGCGACCGAGATCCTGCGCGCCGGCATCGAAGCCATCCCGGAGGGACAGATCGAGGCGGCAAAATCGCTTGGCCTTAGCCGCTACCGCATCATCCGCCATGTCGTGCTGGTGCCGGCGGCGCGCGCGGTCTACCCGTCGCTGTCGGCGCAGTTCATCCTGCAGATCATGGGCACCTCGATCGTCGGCGCGATCGCGGCGGAAGAGCTGACGGCGGTCGCCAACAATCTGGTCATGCAGACCTTCAGGAGCTTCGAGGTCTACATCGTCATCGCCATCATCTATTTCGTGCTGGTGCAGGCCGCCAGCCTACTCTTCGCCGGCCTCGGCAAACTGATGTTCCGCTGGAAGGTCTGAGCCATGAGCCTGCGCGACTTCGGCCCCAACGAACTGATGTTCCTGCTCATGGCGACGCGCTGGACGATCCTGCTGGCGCTGATCGCCTTTGCCGGCGGCGGCCTGATCGGCCTCATCGTGGCCGCGATCCGGGTGGCGCCAGCCCGGCCATTGCGCTGGCTTGCCGCCGGCTACATCCAGTTCTTCATGGGCACGCCGATCCTGATCCAGCTGTTCATGGCCTATTACGGATCTTCGTTCCTCGGCTATCGACCGGATCCGTGGGTGGCGGCCGCCGTGACGTTCTCGCTCAATGGCGGCGCCTTCTTCGGCGAGATATTCCGCGGCGCCATCGAGGCGATCCCCAAGGGGCAATGGGAGGCGGCCACCGCGCTCGGCTTCCGTTTCGTCAGGACGCTGCGGCTGGTGATCATCCCGCAAGCGGTGCGGCTGATGCTGCCGCCGACCGTCGGCTTCATGGTGCAGATCGTCAAGACGACGTCGATCGCCTCGCTGATCGGGCTGACCGAGCTTGCCCGCGCCGCCACACAGGTCAACACCGTGACCTTCCAGCCGGTGATGGTGTTCGGCACGGTGTCGATCATCTACTTCGCGCTGTGCTGGCCGCTGTCGCTCTATGCCGGCTATCTCGAGCGTCGTTTCGCTACCGGAACGGTCCGCAAGGTCGAGACGCCGCTGGTCATGTCGGCCGTTTAACCGGTCAGCCCTTGAACGCCGGCAAGGTCAGGCCCTTGACGCCGACATCGAGCGCGAACAGTCCGCCCGGATTCTTCTGGCCGACGAAATGACCGGCCGGGCGCCTGAGCACCGCCGAAGTGACATAGAGGATGTCGAGATCCTTGCCGCCGAATTCGCAGCAGGTCGGCAGGTCGGTCGGCAACAGCACGGTCTGCATCAGGCGGCCGTCCGGGTCGTAGCGGCAGACCTTGCCGGTAACCGGGATGGTGACCCAGTAGCAGCCCTCGGCGTCCACCGTGGCGCCATCGGCGACACCGCCAGTCACCGTCATGTCGATGAAGGTGCGGCGGTTTTCGATGTCGCCGGTGGCGGGATCGAAATCATAGGCCCAGACCGCGCCGGCGTGGCTGTCGGAGAAATACATGGTTTTCGAATCCGGGCTCCAGGCCAGCCCGTTGGAGCAACCGATGCCGTCGATCATCTTGTGGACGGAAAGGTCGGGATCGAGCCTATAGAGCGCGCCGATGAATTCGATCGGCTTGCCCGGCACCTCGAACATGGTGCCCGACCAGAAGCGGCCCTGGCGGTCCGGCTTGCCGTCGTTGAAGCGGGTCTTCGGTATATGCGCTTCCGGATCGACGATCGCCTCGAATTTGCCGGTGACGGGATCGAAGAAATGGAAGCCGTCGGTCATGGTCAGCACCAGGCCGCCCTTCGCGCGCAGGCCGAGGCAACCGAGATATTCCGGTGTCTCGAAGACCTCGTCCTTGCCGGTCGCGGGATCGTAGCGATGGATCAGCTTCTTCCAGATGTCGATCCACCAGAGAACACCGGCCTTGGGATCCCAGAGCGTGCCTTCGCCGAGTTCGGCCCCGGCATCGACGACACAGATGATTTCGACCATGGTCAGCCCTCTTTTCCGCGCAGCTTGCCGCCGAGGCCGGCGAAGGTTTCGCTGCCGATCGACACGGTGAGCAGGATCACCGCGCCATAGACGATGAGCAGCGCCCCACTCGAAAGGTTCAGCGCCGGCAAAAGACCGGTGAGGATGGTCAGCACCATGGCGCCGGCGACGGTGCCGAGATAATGGCCGCTGCCGCCGAGGATCGAGGCGCCGCCGATGGCGACCGCGGCGATCGAGGTGAACAGATAGGCGTCGCCCATGCCGAGATAGGCCTGGCCGGAATAGCCGGTCAAAAGCATGCCGGCGAAGGCTGCCGTGAGGCCGGAGATGACATAGGTCAGGATGGTGGTGCGCGCCGTCGGCACGCCGGAGAATTCGGCCACCATGGCGCTGGTGCCGAGCGCATAAAGATGGCGGCCAAAGGCGGCCTTGGAGAGCAAGAGCGTCGCCACCAGCGTCAGCCCGAGCCAGATCAGCGCGATGACCGGGAAGCCGCCGAGGCGGCCGACCGACAGGAACTGGATCAAGGCCGGCGCCGAAGGGGTGGGCGAGCCGCCGGTCAGCACCAGGATCAGGCCTTGCAGGATGACGTTGGTGGCCAACGTCATGATGATCGGCGGCACGCCGAACTGAGCGACGCCGACGCCGTTGACCAGCCCGATGAAGGCGCCGCCGGTGAGCAGCAGCGGCATCACCCAGACCAGCGGCAGGTCCTGGCCGCCGCACAGCAGCGCCATGACGATGGCGGCCGAATTCAGCACCCACGGCACCGACAGGTCGATGCCGCCGCCGATGATGACGAAGGTCTGGCCGAGCGCGACGATGCCGACGAAGGCCGCCAGCACGACGGTCGAGCGCATGTTGGAGACCGAAAGGAAACCCGGCGAAAACAGCGCCGTGACCAGGAGCAGCACGACCATGCCGGCATAGGCAAGCACGATAAGGCGGTTGCGGGCGAGGAAGGCGCTCATTGGACACGGTTCCTTGCGGCCTTCTCGGCGACGGAACTGGCGAGCACAGCGAGCAGCAGGATGACGCCGGAAGCGACCGGCTGCCAATAGCTCGACACATGCAGGACGAAGACGAGATTGCCGATCAGCGTCAACACGAAGGCGCCGATCAGCGTGCCGGCGAGATGGCCACGGCCGCCGAACAGGCTGACGCCGCCGATGACCGCCGCCGCCACCGAAGGCAGGATATAGTCCTTGCCGATGGTCGGCGAGCCGGCACCGGTCTGCGTCACCAGGAACAGTGCGGCGCCGGCCGCGAACAGGCCTGAGAGACCATAGGTGACGAGGTTGACGCGGGTGATCGAAACACCCGACAGGAAGGCCGATTTTTCGTTGGAGCCGGTCGCCTGGATGGCTATGCCGACACGCGTGGCGCGGAACCACCACCAGAACACGAGCAGCGCCAGCAGCATCCAGACCGGGCTGGTCAGGCTGAACATCTGTGCCGAGGCGAAGCCGACCCACCAGGGGGGAACGCTGCCGCCATCGGTCGGCAGGATGATCATGGCGACGCCGTTGAGGATCGACCAGGTGGCGAGGGTGACGAGGAAGGGCTGTAGTTTGAGCACCGAGATCAGCAGGCCGTTGAGCGCGCCGACGGCGAAGCCGAGCGCCAGGATGATCAACGCCCAAAGTGCGGTGGTCGACGGATCGTCGGTGAAGCGCGTCGCGGCGATCACCGTGCCGAGGCTGATCATGCCGCCGATCGACAGGTCGATGCCGCCACGCACCAGCACGATGGTCTGGCCGGTCGCCGCCAGCATCAGCGTCATCGCCGCCGCCGTGTCGAGGTTGATCTCGTCCAGCGTGAAGACGCCGGACTGCAGGCTGCCATAGACGGCAACGATCAACGCCAGCATCAGGCAGGCGACCAGGAACGGCGCGCGGTCGAGTGCGCGGCCGCGCCAGTCGATGGCTGGTGTGCCTGATTTCATCTTGGCCGGCATCTGTGCCATTTCAACAGCTTGCTCCACGGACATGCCTCAAGCCGCCTCGCTTTCAAGCATGGCGGCGCGCAAGATGCCCGCCTCCGAGATACGGTCGCCTTCGAGCGTCGCGGCGATGCGGCCATTGCGCATGACCAGCACGCGGTCGGCGACATGGACGAGTTCCGGCATGTCGCTGGAATGGAACAGGATCGCGTAGCCTTTGGCGGCGAGGTCGCGCATCAGCTGAAAAATCTCGCCCTTGGTGCCGACATCGACACCGCGCGTCGGATCGTAGAGCAACAGCACGCGCGCCTCGGTCAACAGCATCTTGCCGAAGATCACCTTCTGCTGGTTGCCGCCGGACAGCGTGCCGGCAAGCTGTTCCGGCGTGCCGGCCTTGATGCGCAGGAAATCGACCATCTCCTTGACCAGCGCCGCCTCCTTTTGCCGGCTCAGCAAGCCGTTTTCGGTAAAGCGCTTGATGACCGACAGGGTCAGGTTCTCGCGCACGCTTTTGGTCAGGAGCAGGCCCTGCCCGCGCCGGTCTTCCGGCACCAGGGCTATGCCATCCTTGCCGATCAGCGCCTGGCGCGGATTGCCGATCGAAACCGGCTTGCCCCAGAGTTCGATCGCGCCGCTGGCCCTGGTGGCGCCGAACAGCGCCTGGAACAGTTCGCGCTGGCCGTGGCCCTGCAGGCCGCCGACGCCGAGCACCTCGCCTTCGCGCAGCGCGAAGTCGACGCCGGAGAGCCGGCTGCCGCTGGAAAACCCCTTGACCCTGAGTGCGATGCGATCGGTCGCGGTGGCAATGCGCTCGGGATAGAGCCGGTCGAGATGCCGGCCGATCATCTGGGTGACGATCTCGCTGTCGGAGACGGTATTGGCCTCATGCGCGGCGACCGTACTGCCATTGCGGAAGATGGTCAGCCGGTCGGCGATGGCACGCACTTCCGCCATGCGGTGCGAGATGAAGATGACCAGCCGCCCTTCAGCCGCCAGTTGCCGGGTAAGCTTGAGCAGCCATTCGGCTTCACGCGCGGGCAGTGCCGAGGTCGCTTCGTCGAGGATCAGGATGCGCGGATCCTTGGCCAGGCCCTTGGCGATCTCGACGACCTGCCGTTCGGCCAGTGTCAGCCGTCGCAATTCCTGGTCGGGGCGCAGTGGCGGGAAATTGTACTTTTCGAGCAGCGCCAGCGTCTTGCGGCGCATCTCCGCGCGGTTGACGGTGCGCAGCAATGTTCGTGGTTCGTGGCGGAACCAGATGTTCTGTTCGACGCTGAGATCGGGGATCAGCGACAGCTCCTGGAAGACGGCGGCGATGCCGCGCGCCTGGGCCGCATCCGGATTGGCCGGGCGATAGTCCTGCCCGTCGACCAGGATCGAGCCGCCATCGTGACGCACCGCCCCCGACAGGACCTGGATGAAGGTGCTCTTGCCCGCACCGTTCTCGCCGAGCAGCGCATGCACTTCGCCGGCGCGGGCACTGAATGTCGCCTCGCTCAGCGCGACGATGCCGCCATAGCGTTTGGACAAGCCTTTGACGGTGACGAGGTCCATGAATGCGCTTTCGAAAAGCTCTCCCGACATCTTGCGATGCCGGGAGACAGGGTCGTGGTTCCCGATCTTACTTGCTGCCGGCGGCTTCCGCAGCGGTGATCTCGACCCAGTCGGGCGTGATCGGCAGCGTCAGGCCGGGCGCCTGGTCGGGGAAGGCATTTTCGCCGACCGCGATCTTGATCATCTTGGTGCCCGGGTAGAGCTTGGACTCGAAGGGATCGGTGGTGACGAAGTCACCCTTGACCGAAACGGAACGCTCGGCCGGCTTCTTGCCGGTGTCGAGGATGTCGACCGCCAGCTTGATCGCTTCGGAAGAAAGATAAGCGGGGTTGGAGCCGAGGATGCACTTGGCGCCTTGCGTCTGCGCGCAGGTGACGGCGGCTACATTGTAGGAGAAGCCAACGACCGGAACGATCGGCCGGCCGGCGTCCTTCAGCGCCTGGATGGCGCCCGAGCCATAGCCTTGCGTCATGATGCCGTCGATCTGCGGATTGGCGGCAAGCAGTGCCGCGACGCCGGATTGTTCCGGACCGAGCGCGTAGTTGCCGTTGTAGTAGCCGACGACCTTGATGTCGGGATATTTGGCCAGCACCTTCTCATAGCCTTGCTGGAGCTGCGCCGAGATCGGCGCGCCGGCAAGGCCACGGTCGAGGATGATGTTGCCCTTGCCGCCAAGCTGCGTGGCCATCCACTCGGCCATCACCGAGGGGATGCGATCCCAGTCGGAGGCGACGGCGAACGCACAGGGCTCGGTCACCACCTGGTCGAAAGAGATGACCACGATGCCGGCATCACAGGCTTTCTTGATGGTCGGGTTGAGCGCCGAATCCGAACCGGCATCGACCAGGATGGCGTCCGGCTTCTGGCGGATGATGTTGTTCAGCGAATTGATCTGCGCCTGGACGGTGTTCTCGACGTTCTCGATCTTGAGGTCGACGCGGCCTTTCAGCGGCCCCTTGTTCACCGACACCGTGGCGACACGCTCCATCTGCTGGCGCCAGTCATTGCCGACGAAATTGTTCGAGAGATAGATGGTGTAGGGCTTCTTGTCCTCGGCATGGCTCGGCGCTGTGCCCACCGCGATTGCGGACATGGCAAGAGCTGCCAATCCACCGCAAACTGTCTTCAGTTTCATGGTCTCTCCTCCTTGGTGTTTCCTGCATCAGCCGGTGACGGACTTCGCCATCTTTGTGGGTGCTGCACGCAAATTGATACCGGTACCAATGCGCCTTGTCAATTTAAGCCAAGGCGCATCGGGGCGGCCCTCGCCGCGATTTGCAGACGTCGCTCATTTCGAACCAGCGGCCTCGGCAGGGGTAATCTCAACCCAGTCCGGGCTGGCCGGAAGGAACAGACCGGGAGCCATGTCCGGAAAGGCATTCGTGCCGACCTCTATCTTCTGCATGGCCGCATCGGGATAGAGTTCCGACGGAACCGGATCGGTGGTGAGGAAGGCATTGCGCAGCAGGATCTTCTTCTGCGCCGGCTTCTTGCCGTCGAGTATCTCGACTGCAAGCTTCAAGGCCTCGGCCGACAGATAGGCGGGGTTGGGTGCAAGGATGCACTGGGCGCCTTTCGTCTGGGCACAGGTCGTCGTCGTCAGGTTGAAGGGGCTGCCGGTGATGGGGACGATCGGACGACCGGCATCCTGCAGCGCCTTGATTGCTCCGGCGCCGTAACCCTGAACGAAGATCGCGTCGACTTGCGGGTGGGCCGCCAGCAGGCTGGCGACGCCGGCCTGTTCCGGCCCGAGCGCATAGTCGCCATTGAAATAGCCGACCACCTCGATGCCGGGAGATTTCTTGATGACTTCCTCGAACCCACCCTGCAGCTGGGCGGAGATCGGAGCGCCGGCAAGTCCGCGGTCGACCAGGATCTTGCCCTTGCCGCCGAGCTTCTTGACCAGCCACTCGGCCTCCACGCGCGGCGCCCGGCCCCAGTCGGACTCCATCGTATAAGCGCATGGCGCGCTGACGATCTGATCGAAGGCGATGACCACGATGCCTGCCTTGCAGGCCTTCTCGATCGTTGGGTTAAGGGCCTCGCCGGAGCCAGCATCGATCACGATGGCGTCGGGCTTGTTGCGGATGATGTTGTTGAGGGAATTGATCTGGGCCTGGACCGTGGTCTCGACCACCTCGACCTTGAGGTCGACCCGGCCGGCAAGCGGCGGTTTCTTCACCGCGATATCGGCGCTGCGCAGCATCTGCTGGCGCCAGTCGTTGCCGACGAAATTGTTCGAGAGATAAATGGTGTATGGCTTCTTGTCCTGTGCATTGGCCGGCACGGTGTCGACCGACAGCAACGTCGCCGCGATCACCGCAAGGCCGGCGAAAAATACGCCCGCTTTCATGACTTTCTCCTCCCGTGTTTGTTGTCAGCCGCGCGAACGCCGCCGCCCCATCTACGCCTTCGAGGCACAGCCCCCTTATGGACAGACTTTGTTGTTGTGCATGCCGTTACCCCAGAACCGCCGCGCATCTTGGGTGACATGCCGGTTGAGTGACATGGACCGGGCAAATGCTCAGCGTCGGAAGTGGCTTTGCGCCCACGTGCGACCGTGGTCCTCCGCGCAGCCTTCATCCTAGCTATGATGCTATTATAATTTTATAAGGCTGTCCATGACCGAGACCAGGAAATCGGCGCGCCAATGCCGCCGATCTGGTTCAAGACAGATCGTTGGGCGCGTCGTAGGTGATGCTGAAAATATCGGCTGGATGGCGGGCGACGGAGAATTCGATGCTGCGCTGGTCCGCCGACTGATAGAGCATCTCCACCGTCAGCACCGGACTGCCCAGCGCAATGCCGAGGTCGCCGGCAACCGCCTCGTCGGCGATTTCGGCGCGCACCGTGACATGCGCCACGTCGAGCCGCAGGCCGAGATGTTTCTGCACTGAACGGAAGATCAGCACGTCGGAAAAGTCCTCGCGCTTCATGCGGGCGCCGATGTCGGGCGGAAAGTAGGTGGTGATCTGCGCCTTGCGCTGTTCGCCGATCGACAGCACGCTGCGCAGGCAATAGCCGGCCTCGTCCTTGGCCATGCCGAAATGGCGCTGGAGCACTGGCGAGACTTCCTTGCGGTAGGACTTCACCGTCAGCTCGGCGTCCTTGGTGAAGGCCGCCATGTCGGCGAAATTCTTAAACTTCCAGCTCAGATTGACCGAGGGGCTGCGCGCCGCGACCACGGCGGGCTTGGCCGAGCGCTTCCTGATCAGGCCGTCGGCCTCGAGATCGCGCAAGGCCTGGCGTACGGTGATCAGGCTGACGCCGAAATGCTCGGCGATGGTCGCTTCCTTCGGCAGTTCGCCGCCGACGGGAAAGGTGCCGTTGCCGATCGGCTCGCGCAATATGTCGGCGAGCTGGCGGTAAAGCGGGCCGTTGGCGCGGCCGAGCGTGCGCCTGGGAAGACTGTCGATGGTGGGATGATCCATGTGCCTCGTCGCGCCTGTGTCGAAGCTTTTATAATAGCTTCCTTCGCAAGAGGCTATCGCATGTCGCCCAAAAGTGGATCCGGTCTTGGGATAACGACATGCCTAAACCAAAAATCAAGGCCGGCGATCACCAACCGCTCAGACGAAGAGCCGAAGTGGGTTTTCGATCGCCGATTTCAGGGCCGAAAGCCATGCGGACGCGATCACCTCATCGACGTTGTTCGCATCGGCCGTCAGCAGGCATTCGGCCTGGCCGCCTGCGCTGTTGAGCGAGACCGTCAGGCGCATGGCGCGGCCGGGCAGGAGCGGCATCATCACCGGCCTGATGTCGCTGGCCGGCAGCAGCCGCAGCGACAGCATCGCCGGTTTGTCAGCGTCGTCATGATTGTCGGCCAACGCCGCCAGCCGCAAGGCGCGAAGCGATGTCAGTGACATTTCCGGGCTTGCCGCGAACACGGCTTGTCGGCTCGTCAGTTCCAACGCCACGGCCACGTCGGCGCCTTTGACGATTTCAGGAGCCTCCGCGAATGCACGACCGGCAGCGCGCAGCAGCAGGTCGTCGATATCGAATACAGTTCCTGAATTCGCCAGCGCGGCTAGCAGGTCTCTCAAGCCCTCCAGTGCGATCGAGGTAGCAAAGGCGGCGATGCGGGACGCGCCAATGGAGGGCGCTGCCGCCGGGGCCACGACATCGGGGAAATTGACGGGCACGCCAAGCGGGACGAAACCGATGACATCGGCGGCCAGGATGCGGCCGCCCGGGCCGCTGCCGCGAAGCGTTTCGAGCGGCAGCGCGCGCTCGCGCGCCAGGCGGCGGGCATATGGGGAGACCGCCAGCCGCGGAGCCTGCGTCGCGGCCATGTTCATTTCAGATGCTCTGAATTGACGCAGTTGGTCAGCCGGCCCTCGGCGAGATAGGCGTGCACGACCTCAATCGATTTCAGCCTGAGGTCGCGCATCGATGCCGGGCTGTAGAAGGCGGCGTGCGGGGTGACGATCAGTCGATTGGCGATCCATGGCTCGCGTCGCCGCCATGCCGCCAGCAGCGGATGGTCGAGGTCTCCGGGCTCGTTCGGCAGCACGTCGAGCCCGGCGCCGGCAATGGTGCCGTTGCGCATCGCGGATTCGAGCGCGTCGAGATCAACGATCGGGCCGCGCGCGGTGTTGACCAGCACAAGGCCGGGCCTGGCGGCGGCGAAAGCGGCCGCGCCGAGCAGCGTGCGGGTTTCCTCGCTCAGCGGCGCGTGGACGCTGACGACATCCGCCCGTCCCATCAATTCACCCAGCGAATGAACGCGTTCATAGCCGGTCGACAGGTCGACGCCGGACAGAAGATGCGGGTCGTAGAACACCACCTTCATGTCGAAGGCGGCGGCGCGGCGTGCGGTCGCCAGTCCGATGCGGCCGAGCCCGACAATGCCGAAGGTGGCGCCCTTGTGCCGGCGCACCAGCGACGCCCTAGAGAAATGCCAGCCCTCGGCGCCATGACCGGAAAGCTCGGCGCCATAGGCGGAGGTGCCACGCGTCAGCGCCAGCATCAGGCCGATGGCATGGTCGGCGACCTCGGTGGTGCCATAGTCCGGAACGTTGCAGGCCGGGATCTTGCGCGCTCCCCAGCCCGCCGTGTCGATATTGTCGAAGCCGACACCGGAGCGCACCGCGATCCTCGCCTTGGGAAAGGACGCCGGTGCGGCCGCGACATTGTGGGTGGGCGAATAGTTGATGACGGCGTCGACCGCCTCACAGACAGCCGGATCGAGCTCGGCGGCCTTGTCGTTGGTGGAGCGGGCGAGGATGAACTCGATGTCGGGGTAATGCTGCCGTTCGAGTTCGGCCTCGTCGGCGGCTTGCCAGTTGGCGCACAGGATCTTCATGCCAGTCCTTCGGGTCTCTCGGATACGGTGATTATTTCTTGATACCGCCGATGCGGCCGCCCATCGGTACGACGCTGCCGACCGGCTGATCGATCGCGCCCAGCGTGCCGCCGATCGGCGCCTCGATCTCGACCACGGCCTTGTCGGTTTCGATCTCGGCGATCAGTTCGCCCTCGTTCACCGCGTCACCGACCGCCTTCAGCCATTTTATGACCGTGCCTTCGCTAACAGTGAGATCGCCGAACGGCATCGTGATCGGCTCGTCGTCGCCCGCGGCTGGAGCGACAACCGCTGGTGCGGCGGGTTGCAGCTTGACCGCGGCAGGAACTGGATTGGCCGGCGCAGCACTTTTCAGGCCGACCGTGTACCAATGGTCCGGCACCGGCGGTTTGCCAGCGATGACGTCGCGCACGCCCTGGACGATGCGTGCGGCGTCGACCAGCATGGCGCGCTCCAGCACAGGCGCGAAAGGATGCGAGGTCGGCGCGGTGTGCAGCCGGCCGGGCGGGGCGTCGAGTTCATCGAAGGCGAGCTCATTGATGGCCTGGGCGATCTCTCCGCCCAGGCCGCACATCGCCCAGGCTTCGTCGACGACGAGCAGGCGGTGGGTTTTCCTCACGCTGGCGACGATCGTCTCGATGTCGAGCGGCATGATGGTGCGCGGGTCGATCACCTCGGCCTCGATTCCTTCGGCTGCCAGCGCTTCCGCAGCCTCCAGCGCGCGCTGCACCATCTGGCCAGCGGCAACGATGGTGATGTCGGTTCCCGCCCTTGCGATCCGCGCGACGCCGAACGGCACATAATGTTCGCCCGTGGGCACCTCGCCCTTGGAGGCGAACAGCGCCTTGGGCTCGAGCATGATGACCGGATCGCCGGCCCGCAGCGCCGTCTTCATCAGCCCCTTGGCATCGGCCGGGGTCGAGGGCACGCAGACGATCAGCCCCGGCATGTGGGCGAAGACCGGATGGTAAATGCCGCTGTGGTGCGGGCCGGAACTGCGCAGCGCGCCGGCGCCGACGCGCACCACCATCGGCGCGCTCATCAGGCCGCTGGTCATGTAGCGCAGCTTTGCCGCTTGCAGGAAGATCTGTCCGGCGGTTTCGAACGCGAAGTCGGCGAACATCAGGTCCGAAACGGTGCGCGCGCCGGTGGCAGAGGCGCCGACGGCGGCAGCGGTGAAGCCCTGTTCGGAGATCGGCGTGTCGACCATGCGCTCGGCGCCGAACTCCTGCCAGAGATTCTTGGTGTGGGCGAAGCTGCCGCCGCGCTCGCCGGTGCCCTCGCCGAAATAGAGGATCGCCGGGTTGGCCCGCATCTCCTCGGCAATGCCGTCGCGCACCGCTTCCAACCAGCCTTGCGTGCGCGTCTCACCGAGGGCGCGTAGCTGCAGCGCGGCTGGCGGATTGATCGGATCGGCGAAGACGTGCAGGCGCACCGATGCCGGATCGGGCTCGGGTGAATTGCGGGCGAAAGCCAGCGCCTCATCGACCACCTTCTCGATCCGCGACTCTATCGCCGCGAGCGCTTCGGCATCGGCGATACCGTAATCCTCGACCAGCTTCTTTCGGAACATGTCGATCGGATCGCGCTTGATCCAGGCATCGAGTTCCTCCTGCGTGCGGTAGGTGCCGATGACCGGATCGCCCTCGTGGTGACCGACGGTGCGGTAGGTCTTGGCCTCGATCAGCGTCGGCCCCTTGCCGGAACGGGCGCGCTCGGTGGCTTCCTTCATCGCCAGCCAGACGGCGAAGACGTCGTTGCCGTCCACCGCCACGCCGGGCATGCCATAGGACGCCGCTTTGGTGGCAATCTCGGGATTGAGTGTGATCGATTTCAGCGGCGTCGCGGTGGCGTAGAGGTTGTTCTCGCAGATGAAGACGGCCGGCGCGCGCTGCACGGCGGCGAAATTGAGCGCCTCGTGGAAGCCGCCATGGTTGGCGGCGCCGTCGCCGAAGAAGGCGACGCCGATGTCGTCGCGGCCCTGCTGGCGCGCGCTCATGCCGATGCCGACGGCATGGCCGATGCCGGCGGCGACGATGCCGTTGGTGCCGAACAGGCCGACCGAGCGGTCGTAGAGATGCATGGTGCCGCCACGGCCGCCGCAGATGCCGTCGGCCTTGCCGAACAGCTCGGCCATCACCTGGCCCGGATTGGCGCCCTTGGCCAGAGCGTGGCCATGGCCGCGATGGGTCGATGTCACCCAGTCGGTCGGCCGCAGATGGGCGCAGACGCCGACGCCCGTTGCCTCCTCGCCGATATAGAGATGCAGGAAGCCAGGTGTTTCGCCCTTGCGGCAAGCGATCTGGGCGATGCTTTCGAAGCGGCGCAGCAGCACCATGCGCTCGAATAGGTCGAGCAGGACCTGCTTGTCGGGCAGGTTTGGAGCGCTCTTGAAATCGTCGCGCGCCCGCGCCGCGGAAATTGCCACCGAAGCCTCCCTGAATCCGTCTGGCGCCAAGCGGCAGAGCGCCGGCGGCGAGCTTGTTGGCCGCTCGCTTCGGCGCATCATAGATTATAATAGCATAATGTCTACTGGCTCTGAGAGGAGCCAATGCGACGGCTAAATTTTGGTGATGCGCACCGTGGCGTCGGGCCGCTGGAACAGCTCCGGCCGCAGGCTGAGGCCCAGCCCGGGGCCTTCGAGCGGCGCGACATGGCCATCCTTGACCTGCGGAATGTCGGCGGCGATTTCGGTGTACCAGCCGGTGAAATAGGCGCGCACCGCTTCCTGGTAGTTGACATTCGGCAAGGTCGCCGACAGCGCGCAGCTGGCGGCATAGACGATCGGCCCGGTGCAGTCGTGCAAGGTGACGGGCAATTCGCTGGCCTCCGCCATGTTGGCGATCTTGCGCGCTTCCGAAAGCCCGCCGCACCAGGCGAGGTCGATCATGATCACCGAAGCGGCGCGCTTGGCGATCAACTGCTTGAACATCTGCCGCGAGGCCAGCCGCTCGCTGGCGGCGATCGGTATCGACGTATGGCGGGCAAGCTCGGCCATGGCGTCGAGCTCGTTGTAGCGGACCGGCTCCTCCAGCCAGGCGACGTCATAAGATTTCAGCGCCTCGGCAATGCGCAGCACCGGCGGCAAGGTCCACAGGCCATGCAGCTCGACCATGATCTCCATGTCGCGACCGACGGCGTCGCGGATCTTGCCGAACGGCTCCAGCGCCTTGTCGAGGTCGGCAAGCGAGATGCGGGTGCCGTTCGACGCCTCGGCGGCGATGTCGAACGGCCAGATCTTCATGGCACCGATGCCTTCCGACTTCAGGCTTTTTGCGAGGTCGCCGGCATTGTAGCGCCAGGCGAGCAGATCCTCATACGGACCTTCGTTCGAATCGCCTGCCTCGAGCGACCAATCCTCGCCGCGCTCGAACAGCGCGTTCTTCTTCGTGGCGCGGACATGCTTGTAGCCGGCGCAAGTGTTGTAGATCGGCACGCTCTGCTGGGTGCGCCCGCCGAGCAGGCGCCAGACCGGCTCGCCGAGCGCCTGGCCGTAGATGTCCCACAGTGCGATGTTGACGGCGGAATTGCCGCGCACCTCGGCGCCGGAATCGCGCGCGCCGACATAGACGCTACCGAGCGTGCGGTCATGCAGCTCGATGTCGCGGGGATCCCTGCCCAGCAGGTAGGCGGCGACATTGTCATGGACATAGGAAGCGACCGGCCCCGGTGCCCAGAAGGTCTCGCCCGTGCCGACGATGCCGGCATCGGTGTGAACGCGCAGCCAGAACAGGAACGGAAACTCCGCCAGCTGCAGCGTTTCGAGCGCGACGATCTTCATTTCTTCCTCCCGGCTGCGGCGATCACTTGGCCAACTGACAATAGCACATCGTCGTTGACAGCCATTTATGGTACCGGTATCAATCGCGTCAAGATGGCCACCGGGAGGGTGCTCGCTTGACTGCCGAAAATCAGAACGCAGCGCCGGGGAGAGCCCTGGTCACGGGTGCGGCCGGCGGGCTCGGCCGCGAGGTGGCGATCCAGCTGGCCCGGCGCGGTTGTGTCGTCGCGATCACCGACATCAACGGCGAAGGATTGGCCGAAACGGCCCGGCAAATCGGCGCCGGCGCGGCAACCGAAATCATGACAAGCGATTTCACCCTGGAGGGCGCGCCGGAGGCGGCGGTGGGGAAAGTGGTCGCGCGCTGGGGTGGCATCGACATTCTGGTCAACAATGCCGGCTATGGTGTGATCGAGCCGTTCCTCGACGCCAGCTACAAGGCCTGGACGCGCACGCTGGCGCTCAACGTCACTGCCCTTGCCATGGCCTGCAAGGCGGCGGGACGGGTGATGCGCGAGCAGCGCTCCGGGCGCATCGTCAACATCACCTCGCCCGGTTCGCGCATGGCGCTGCCCGATTACACCGCCTACACGGCGAGCAAGGCCGGGGTCGATTCCATCACCCGCGCCGCGGCCGTTGCGCTGGCGCCCTATGGCGTGCTGGTCAACAGCCTGGCGCCCGGCATGATGGACACCGAGATGCAACGTTCCACCGAGGCCGATCTTGCCCGCGCCAATGGCCGCAACGATTTGCAGGCCTTCCTCGACGAGCGCACGCGCCGCATTCCGCTCGGCCGCCGCGCCGAGATTTCCGAGGTTGCCGAGGCGGTCGTCTGGCTCTGCCTCGATTCGCCCAAATACATGACAGCCGAGCGGCTCAACATGTCGGGCGGGCTCGACAAGGACTGATCCAATGCTGCGAAATTCTCCTCCCGGCAGCGCCGATATCGACGCGCTCGAACGCAAGGCAAAGCTGCTGCGCCGCCATATGCTGACCATGGCGCGCGGTCAGGGCCAAGGCTATATCGGCCAGGGCCTCGGCATCGCCGACGCGCTGGCGGCGCTCTATTTCCACGAGCTGCGCTACGATCCGCACAATCTCGACTGGCCCGATCGCGATCGTTTCCTGCTCTCGACAGGACATTATTCGATCGCGCTGTGGGCGGCTTTTGCCGAGGCCGGCATCCTTCCGGTCGAGGAACTCGCCACCTACGGCGCCGACAACAGCCGGCTGGAGATGTCGACGCTCGACACCACGCCCGGCGTCGAGATGATCGGCGGCTCGCTCGGCCATGGTCTGGGACAGGGCGTCGGCCAGGCGCTGGGCTTGCGCGTCGACCGCTCCGATGCGCGCGTCTTCGTCGAACTGTCGGATGGCGAAATGCAGGAAGGCTCGACCTGGGAAGCTGCGATGTCGGCTAGCCATTTCAAGCTCGACGGGCTGGTGGCGCTGATCGACTGCAACGGCATCCAGGCCGATGGGCCCGTGGTGCTCGACATGGAACCGGTGGCCGACAAATGGCGCGCCTTCGGCTGGCAGACATCCGAGATCGACGGTAACGACATGGCGGCGATAGTCGGCGCGCTGGCCGATGCCCGTCGGCGTAACGGGAAGCCGAAGGCGATCGTGCTGCGCACGCTGCCCGGCAAGGGCGTGCCGCGCATCGAGACCTCCGAGAAATCGCACTTCTTCCGCATCGACGTGGCGCAATGGGACGGCATCATCGCCGAGTTCGACAAGGGCACGGGAGCAGTCCGATGAGCGGCGCTGCGAAGGAGGCCGGGCGCACGCTGGCCATGGGCCAGGACGAAGCGGCTGGCGGCGGCCGGCAAAGTGTCGAAGCGCCCTTCGGCCGGGCGCTGGCCAGGCTTGGCCAGAGCCGGCCCGACATCGTCGGTCTGACCGCCGACCTCGGCAAATACACCGACATATTGCCGTTCCGCGATGCCTTCCCGGACCGCTTCTTCAATGTCGGCATGGCCGAGCAGAACCTGATCGCCGTCGCCGCCGGACTGGCACGCACCGGCAAGGTGCCGTTCGCCACCACCTATGGCGTTTTCGCGACGCGGCGCGCTTTTGATTTCGTCGCCATCGCGCTTGCCCACTCCAACCTCGACGTCAAGATCGTCGCCGGCCTGCCCGGGCTGACGACCGGCTATGGCGGCACCCATCAGGCGATCGAAGATCTTGCGCTGATGCGCATGATTCCGGGTCTCACCATCATCGACCCCTGCGACGCGACCGAGATCGAGGCGGCGACGGCGGCGATCGCCGAGCATAAGGGGCCGGTCTACATGCGGCTGCTGCGCGGCAGCGTGCCTGTCGTGTTCGAACCCGGCTATCGTTTCGAGATCGGCAAGGCGCGGCGCCTGCGCGAAGGGTCCGACGTCGGCATCATCTCGACCGGCTTCATGACCGAACGGGCGCTGGACGCAGCCGATGCCTTGCAAAGACAGGGCATCTCCGCCGGTGTGCTGCATGTGCCGACGATCAAACCGTTCGATGCCGGGGCGGTTGCCGAATTTGCCGGCTCAGTCGATCGTGTTGTCACGGCGGAAAACCATGTCGTGGTCGGCGGGCTGGCAAGCCTTGTCGTCGAGACCCTGTTCGATGCCGGCATTGCGAAAAGGGTGACGCGCATCGGCCTGCCCGACCGCTATATCGAATGCGGCGCCGTGCCGACCTTGCAGGCGAAGTATGGCCTGACCACCGAGGCCATCATCGCGACAATCACTGCGCTACCATGATCCCGAAAAGTGGGAGCCGGTTTTAGGATAAGATCATGGTCAAAACAAAAGATAGCTAGAGTTTCGCGATGAAAATCACCGAGATCGAGACCTTCGCGGTCGGCGCCGGCTGGAAAAACTGGCTTTTCGTCAAAGTCCATACCGACAAGGGCGTCCACGGGATCGGGGAAGGCACGCTGAACGGTTTCATCAAGACCACCGAAGCCGGCGTGCACGAGCTCAAGCATCTCGCCATCGGCCAGGATCCGCGCCGCATCAATGCACTGGCCAAGCGCATGCTGGACAGTGTCTCGCTCGACGGCGGCCATATCCACCGCACGGTGATCGCGGCGATCGAGGTCGCCTGCTGGGACATTCTGGGCAAAAGCCTCGGCGTGCCGATCCATCAACTGCTTGGCGGCCAGGTGCGTGACAGCGTGCTTGGCTACGCCAATGGCTGGTACCGGACCGAGCGCTCGCCCGAAGCTTTTCTCGAAGCTGCGAAGGCGGTGCTGGCGAAAGGCTTCAAGGCGTTCAAGCTCGATCCGTTCGGCACCGCGCAAGGCTTTATCTCACGCGAGGAACTGGATCTCTCCTACGCGATCTGCCGGACGCTGCGCGACAAGCTGCCCAAGGACACGCTGATCCTGATCGACGTCCATGCGCGCTTCACCGAGATCGCCGCGCTGCAGGCGGCGCAGAGGTTCGCCGATCTCGACATCTACTGGTGGGAGGAGCCGACCTCGCGCGACCGGCAGGAGACGGTGCACGAAGTGGCGCATCGCTCGCCGATCCCGGTGGCGACCGGCGAGATGTACGACACGGTCGGGCAGTTCTACATGCTGGCCGCCGGCGGCGGCGTCAACATCTTCCAGCCCGAGCCGATGTCGCTCGGCGGCATCGGGCCGTCGATGCAGGTGGCCAATTTGGCGCTCGCCCATGGCAGCCATATCGCCCCGCACCAGAGCGGCGGCCCGGTGGCGACGGCGGTGTGCCTGCAGCTTGCGGCGGCGGTGCCGAACTTCCTCATCCAGGAACATTTCGACGCCTTCAACGACCCTTGGACGCGCGACCTCGTGACCTGGCATCCAACCGTCAATCCGGACAATGGCCACCTTTCGCTGCCTGACGCTCCGGGGCTCGGCATCGATCTCAACATCGAGGCGATCAAGGATCATCCCTACGATCCCGACGCCTATCTCAACGTCCATGCCGAAGGCTGGGAGAAACGGCTTGGGCGGCGGGAAGAGAAGCCCTGATCAAGCACTCTCGCGGTCGACGATCTCGAAGCCGAGGCTGGTGATGGTCGGCACCTTGGTGTCGCCGCCGAGCCTTGCCAGTAATTGCCGCACGGCGCGGCGGCCCATCTCGTAGCGATTGACCTTGACCGTTGTCAGCGGCGGATAGAGCTGGGCCGCCAGATCCATGTCGCCGTAGCCGGCAATCGCGATCTTGCCCGGCACTGCCCAGCGTCGCCGGTGGCATTCCTGCACGGCGCCGACCGCCAGCGTGTCACTGGAAAAGAAGATGGCGTCGATATCCCTGTGGCGGGAGGTCAATGTGATCAAGGCCTCGGCGCCGCCCTGCGCGGTGATCGGCACCTCGACCTCCATGTCGGCATGGTTCTTGAAACCAAGCTCGGTGAGTGCCGCATGGTAGCCGGTGCGGCGCTGCTGCAGCCGGTCGTTGCCATGGATCGGCGTCGAGACGAAGCCGATGCGCTTGTAGCCCTTGGCGGCCAAATGCATGGTCATGGCGTAGGCGGTCTCGAAATTGGAGACGCCGACCACCATGTCGATCGGCTTGCGGCCCTTGATCTCGGAGATTTCGACCACCGGGGCGCCGCTGGTCTTCAGCAATGCGCGGGCAGCCTCGCTCTGCACGAAGCTTTGCAGGATCATGCCGACCGGGCGCCAGCCAAGCAGATTGCGGATCGATTTCTCCTCGGCTTCCTGCGTGAACTCGCCCTGGACCAGGAGCATAGAATAGCCGCTCTCGTGGCATTCGTCGGACATGCCTTGCACCTGTTCGGCGATACCCGAATTGATCAGCGGCGGCACTACGGTGCCGATCATGCGGCCATTCCCGCGCATGCTGGAGGCCAGCCGGTTGGGCACGAAACCGGCCTCCTCGATGGCCTCGAGAACCTTGGCGCGCGTCTCCGGCGAGACCATGTCGGGATTGGACAGCGCGCGCGATACCGTCATCGGTGCCACGCCGACGCGCTTGGCGATCTCGCGGACGCCGAGGCGCTGCGGCTTCTTTTCGCCCGCCGGCGGTCTATCGGTCATCACCGTGCTCCAAGAGGGCGCGACCCGGCAAGACAATGTCCCAACGGTGGCGCGGCATCGGCCCATTCATAGCGGTTGCGGCGGCTGCTTTCCAGCGACGGGCAGCGCTATCCCCGCGATCCAAAACTTCGACGTTGACAAGTTATAATATTATAATCTTAATGGCCAAGAGGAGAGCGTCGGCAACGGCGAGGGTGAGTGGAGCCGGCCGAGAGAGCCGGCAACAAGCGCCGCGAGGGAGGTCAGGATGAACAGCGCGGCTGACGTGAGCTCGCCGCCCCGGGATGCGCAATCATTCAGGCGGCGATTGATCGGCTTCATTGCCGTCGGCGAGGTCGGCGTGCTGGCGGCGATGGCGTTGCTGATCGCGTTCTTCTGGCTGCTGGAACCGGCTTTCCTGTCCGAGCGCAACATCCGCGCTATTCTCAACGTCGTGTCGTTCGTCGGCATCATCGCCATCGGCCAGACCATTCTGCTGGTCGCCGGCGAGTTCGACCTGTCCGTCGGTTCGGTGGCCGGGCTGTCCGCAGTGGTCGCCGCCAAGCTGATGACCGCGGCCGCCCTGCCGGTAACCGTCGGCATCCTCGGCGGCATCGCTGTCGGCGCGCTGATCGGCCTTCTCAATGGCCTGATCGTCGTCAGGCTCGGCATCCCCGCCTTCATCCAGACGCTCGGCATGCTGTTCATCGGCCAGGGCCTGATCCAGGTGGTGACCGGCGGCTATCCGGTCTACCCGCTGCCGGAAGCGATCAACACGATCGGCGGCACCGATCTCGCCTTCGGGCTCGGCTGGAGCTTTGCCTTCTTCATCATCGCCGCCATCGCCGCCGACTTCGTGCTGCGGCGCACCGTGCTCGGGCGCAACATGTATGCCACCGGCGGCAACAAGGAAGTGGCGCATCTCGTTGGCATCAACACCAATGCCTACAAGATCGGCGCCTTCATCACGGTCGGCGCGCTGTCGGCGATCGCCGGCATGTTCGTCATGGCCGACCTCGGCAGCGGCGGCACCTCGATCGGCAGCGGCTGGGAACTGACCGTCATCGCCGGCGTCGTGGTCGGCGGCGTCAGCCTGTTCGGCGGGGCCGGCACGGTGGCCGGCGGCGTCGTCGGCATCCTGATGCTGAAGGTGGTGCAGAGCGGCCTCGTCGTCATCGGCGTCAACTCCAACTGGCAGCAGATCGCGGTCGGCGTGATCATGGTCATGGCCGTCGGCCTCGACATCGTGCGCCGCCGCTATTTCATTGCCGGCGCCTGAAGGCCGCAAGAGAAAGCAGACATATTGCGCCGGCAAAAAACGCCGGCCGACGAAGGGAGGAAGGACATGAAAATCGACTTGAAAAAAGGGCTGGTCGGCGCCGCATTGGTGGCGGCGGCCGTTGCCACGTCGCTGGGCTCAGCGGGCCTGGCCCGGGCGGCGGACGTCCACCTGCTCTGGGTGCAGGCGATGAAGGATCATCCCGTACACCGGCTGATGCAGGCGGGCTTCCTGAATAGGTGCAAGGAACTCGGCTACACCTGCGAGGTGGTCGGTGATCCGAGCGCCACCAACTGGGACATTCCAGCGACCTTGCCGCTTGCCGAAGCCGCCCTGGCCCGCACCAAATACGATGCCATCGGCGTCTACGGCCCGGATCCGGCAATCTATTCCTACATCTCCAAACTTGCCAAGGAAGGGTTCCCGATCGTCACCTGGCATGTCCTGCCGCCGGAAGGCACCGTCAACGGCCTGAAGGCGGCAACCGGCGAGAACATCGCCGAGGCCGGGACCAATGCCGCGATCGCCATCGGCGACAAGCTCGGCGGCAAAGGCACCGTGGCGCTGACGCAGGGCGCTTCCAACGACACCGAGAACGCCATGTCGGATGCCTTCCGCAAGACCATCGCGGCGAAGTATCCCGGCATCAAGGTCCTGGACACCCAGATGGAGGGTTTCGAGCCCTCGGCGGCGGAGGCCAAGGCCGTTGCGATCCTGCAAGGCAATCCTGACGTGACCGCCGCCTTCGGCACCACCGGCAACAGCATCCAGACCTGGTCGGGTGCCGCCCGCAAGGCCGGGCGCGACGTCGTCATCATCGGCATGGATTACATCAGGCAGAACCTCGATCTGGTGAAGTCGGGCGCCGCCTACGGCATTGTCGCGCAGCCGCTCTACGAAGAAAGCGCCAAGGTCGCCGAGCTGCTCGGCGACCTCGCCCAGGGCAAGACCGTACCCTACAGCAATCCGTTGCCGGCGAAGGTGATCACATCAGGCGACCTCGAACCCTATTACAAGATGCTGGACAGCGCCGGCCAGTAACGCCTGCCGCCGGGCCTGCCCTGCGGGCCCGGCACCTTCCAGGGGGATCGTCATTGTCCGACGCCAGCCAAGAGCCGCTGTTTTCAGCCACCGCGATCGCCAAGAATTTTGGCGGCGTGCAGGCGTTGCGCGGCGTCGATTTCGATGTCGTCCCGGGCGAGATTCATGCCTTGCTTGGCCAGAACGGCGCTGGCAAGTCGACGCTGGTCAAGATCCTCAATGGCGTGCATCCGGCCGGCTCCTACTCAGGCACTATCAAGCTCGACGGCCAGGCGGTCAGTTTTGCCTCGCCCGCCGATGCGCGGTCGAACGGCGTCGGCTACGTGCCGCAGGAGATCGAGGTGCTCGAACAGCTTTCGGTGGCAGAGAATGTCTTTGCCGGCCGCACCGGGCTCGGCGACGGCGTGCTGGTCCACCAGCGCAAGCTCGAACAGCGCGCCGGCGAAATCTTTGCCGAGCTTGGCATCGCCATCAATCCCACGGCCTATGTCGCGTCTCTGACCTCGGCGCAGCGCCATCTGGTGATGATCGCGCGCGCCATCGTACTGAAGCCGCGCGTGCTGATGCTGGACGAACCGACCGCCTCGCTGTCGGGCACCGAAGTCGATGCACTGTTCAGCGTGCTGCGGCGCCTGAAAGCGCAAGGCGTGGCGATGATCTACATCACCCATCGCCTGCCGGAGGTGCTCGCCATCTGCGATCGCGCCACCGTGCTGCGCGACGGGCAAGTGGCGGTGCGGATCGCAAGAGACGATTTTGATGCCGAGACTTTCATCTTCTCGATGTCGGGCCAGCGGCTGCAGCGGCTGTTTCCAGAGCACGCGGCGCCCGTGGGCGCGCCGACCGTGCTGGAGGTTCGCAGTCTTACCGTCGCCGGTCACAGCGGCGCCGTCCACGGCGCGAGGGATATCGCCCTCTCGGTGGCCGCCGGCGAGATCGTCGGGCTGGCGGGGCTGCTTGGTTCCGGCCGCAGCGAGATCCTGCATGGCATCTACGGCCGCGTGCCCGCCGAGGGCGAAATCCGCGTCGCCGGACAAGCCGTATCGATCAGGTCGCCAAGCGACGCCCGCGCGGTTGGCATCGCGCTGCTGACCGAAGACCGCAAGCGTGACGGCCTGCTGTTCAACCTGCCGGTCGGCGCCAACATCACCATCGGCAACCTTGCGCCCCTGTCGCGGCACGGCATGGTGCGCGGCGGGCTCGAGCGCGGTTCGATCCTCGCCGCCATGCGCGCGCTCAACGTCAAGGCATCATCGCCCCAGGCTGCGGTCACCCATCTGTCGGGCGGCAACCAGCAGAAGCTGCTGTTTGCCCGCGTTTTGATGCGGGCGCCGAAAGTGCTGCTGCTCGATGAGCCGACCAAGGGCGTCGACGCCGCAACCCGGCACGAAATCTACAAGCTCGTGGTCGAGCTGGCCGAGAAGGGAGTCGCCCTCATCATCGTTGCGTCGGAACTCGAAGAGCTGATCGGCCTTTGCGACCGCTGCTTGGTCGTCGCCGACGGCAGCATCGTCGACGAATTCAGCCGCGGTGAAGGCGGCGAGGACCGCGTGCTGCGCGCGGTGACGGCAGCGCAAGCGGAACGCCACGCCATGGCCGCACGGGGCTCACCATGATGTTTGCCGGCAAACGCGTTTTCGTCACCGGTGCGGCGACCGGGATCGGCCGGGCGACGGCGGAGTATCTTGCCGCTGAAGGCGCCAAGGTGTTCGGCGCCGGGCTGGACGGCGAAGAGGGAAAGGCGCTTGCCGCCCGTCACGCCGAAAGCCAATTGAGCTTCCGCGAGAGCGACCTCACCCGCGAGGACGATGTCCAGGCGGCCGTTTCGGCGGCGAAAGAGCGGTTTGGCGGGCTCGACGCGGTCGTCAATTGCGCCGGCATCTACCCCACCGGCAAGCGGCTCGAAGAACTTTCCGACGAGGACTGGGACAGGACCATCGCCGTCAACCTGACGGCCATTTTTCGCGTCTGCCGGGCAAGCTTGCCGCTGCTGCGGGCGGCCGGCGGCGGCTCGATCGTCAACATCGCCTCGGTGCATGCCGACGCCACGGTTCCCGGCGTGCCCGCCTATGCCGCAACGAAGGCGGCGGTGGTCGGCCTGTCGCGGCAGATGGCGCTCGACTATGCCGTCGACCGCATCCGCGTCAACGCCGTGCTGGTCGGTTCCGTCGCCACGAGGATGACGCTGGACGGGCTCGAGGCGGCCGGCGGCGCGGAAGCGCTGGGCCTGTCCTTCGAGCCCAACCGGATCGCCCGCATTGCCAACCCGGCCGAGATCGCGACGGCGATCGGCTTCCTGATCTCCGACGCCGCTTCCTTCGTCACCGGCAGCGCCATGCAAGTGGATGGCGGCCTGCTGGCGCGGCTGCTTTAGGGTGAAAGCGCGAAGGGCATGAACGAAACGGCGCCGGCGGCACTTTCGCCCGGAGCCAGCACGACCACGCCCTCTTCCGGATCGTCCCACCGACCCCGGTTGAACGCACCCGAAGCGTTGGTTTGCGGCTCGACGCAGAAATAGGGTTTGGCCGGATCGGCATAGAGCATCAAATGCTTGAAGACCGGGTCGGCCTTGATGCACAGTCCCGCGCCGCGCGATGGAAAGCGGATCGTCGCCTCGCCGCCCCAACCGCCATAGTCGTTGTTGCGCCAGCCGCCCGGCAAGGGCCGCGCCTCGGCGAAGTCGAGTTCGGGCGGCAGCGTGACCGGGTCGCCTGAAATGCCGTCTGGCTCTTCAAGGTAGAAGCGCTTGCCCTCGAATTGCAATGTTACGTCCGGATCGCGATCGAACCAGGGATGCAGACCAAAGCCGAACGGCAGGGGAACCAGTCCGGTGTTGGTCATTGTCATGGTCACGCCGAGGCCTTCCCCGGAAACCGAGAATGCCTGCGTCGCGCGGTAGGAATAGGGGTCGGCTCCAGCGGCGATGTCCAGCGACAGGGTGGCGTCGGCGGTCCCCGCCTCGGTGACCGTCCAGGCATGTTGCCAGCCGCTGCCATGGACGTTGAATTTTTCGGGCGGATTGTTGGGCAGGACCTGCCAGCGTTTTCCGCCGAATTCGAATGCGTTTCCGGCGATGCGATTGGCGTAGGGCGTCATCGGAAACATGGCGACGCCAAGCACGTTGCCGGCATCGAGATCGGCATCCGATAGAAGGCGCATGAGATCGATGCCGCCCCAGCGTAGCGCACTCACGGAGCCGCCGATATGCGGCACGAGCCCGACCTCGAGCGCCCCGGCTTTCAGCGTCAGCGGTTCAGAAATTGCGCCCATAGCCTGCCATCCATCCACCATCGACACCCAGCATCTGGCCCGTCGTATAGGTGTTCATTGGATCGCAGAAGAACAGCACGGCGGCAACCGCTTCCTCGATGCTGCCGGCGCGGCCGACCGGGGTGTGGCTGAGCATCGCCTTGTCGCCGGAGATGATGGTGGTGTCCTCGATGGCGCCGAAACCGACGGCGTTGACCAGCACCTTCGGCCCGAACTCCATGGCCAGAGTGCGCATGCCTGCCAGGATAGAGGCATTTTCCATGGAAAAACGCGGATGGCGGCGCATCGGCATGCCGGCGACCGCGGAGACCAGGAAGACGATGCGGCCGCCGCGCTCGGCCATGGCCACCGCCGCCTTGCGCGCATCGGCATGCAGGAAGCGCGGATCCTGGGCCGTCGTTCCCGGACGCAGCGGATTGGAGATCAGCAGGATGTCGGCGGGTTGCGTCGCTTCGACGATGGTGCCGTCACACGCGCGCAACGCGGCGAGCACCGCATCGACGATGGGGTTGGTTTCACCATCGAGCGCGACAGTGGCGCCCGCGAGTTCGATGTCCATGGCGCCGCTCACATCATGTATCCCGCCGTCCAGCCGCCATCGACGGCCAGCACCTGGCCGTTGACGTAACTGGCGGCCGGCGAGGCCAGGAACAGCACCGCCTCGGCGATCTCCCGCGGCTCGGCGGGCCGGCCGAGCGGCACATGGGCGAGGAATTCCTGCGTGCGGCCGGCGAACTTGCCGTCGTCGCCGTAGAACAGTTTTGCCGTCAGCGCCGTCATCACAGAGCCCGGGGCAACGGCGTTGGTCAGGATGCCCTTGGCGCCCAACTCGATCGCCATCGAGCGCGTCAAATGGATGATGGCGGCCTTGGCGGCGACGAACGGGCTCTGCAGCCGCATGGCGGCGAGGCCGACGACCGAGGCGATGTTGACGATGCGCCCGCCCCTGCCGGCGGCAAGCATGGGCGCCAATGCCGCCCGGCTCATGATGTAGAGGCCGTCGAGGTCGATGCCGGTGATGCGATCCCATTCCTGCGATGGAAATTCATCCAATGTGACGCGGTGCGCCAGCGTGTTGACACCGGCATTGTTGACGAGGATGTCGAGACGGCCGTGCCGCTCCATGATCGCGGCGATCGCGCCGTCGACCGAGGCGATGTCACGGATGTCGGTGGTGCAGGCCATCGCATTGTTCAAACCGGCCGCGACCTGGCTTGCGCCCTCGCCGTCGATGTCGGCGACGACGACCGCGGCGCCATTGTCGGACAGTCGTTTGGCGATGGAGCTGCCGATCGCCCCTGCCGCCCCTGTCACCAGCGCTACCTTGCCTCGCAAATCGCAGCGCATGCCCCGCCCGCCCTCAAGTCTCTTCGGGTTATGCTATTATAATATCTTCAAGGGCCGGGCAAGCAGCGGTATCGCTCCGCGTGCTTATTCCGCCGGCGCGCCGGCGACGTTCTTGCGGGCGGCCTCGACCATCAGCCGCCGTGCCCTGAACACGCCCCATTGCTGATCGACCAGCACGCCGATGAGGATGACGCCGCCCATCACCGCGAAGTTGAGGGAGGACGGAATGCCGAGCAGGTTGACGAGGTTCTGCAGCTCCTGCAGCAGCACGGTGCCGAGAACGACGCCGATCAGCGAGCCTTCGCCGCCGCGCAGCGAAAAGCCGCCCAGCACTGCCGCCGCGATGGCGTAGAGCTCGTAGAACTGGCCGTGGCTGGCGGGCGAGATCGAGCGCGTGTACATGGCGAAATAGATCGCCGACAAGGCTGTCAGCACGCCGCAGATAACATAGGCGGCCATGACGATGCGGCCGGTGCGGATGCCTGAATATTTCGCCGCCTCCTCATTCTTGCCGATGGCGTAGAGATAGCGGCCGAACACCGAGCGGTGCAGCACCACCCACATGACGATGGCGATGACGATCAGCGCGATGAAGGAGTTCGGCACGCCCCAGGAGCGGCCGGCGGTGAGGAATTCCAGCTCGGGGAAATTCTGGCCGAAGGCGAAGCCGGCGGTGCCGTCGGCGGTGTAGAAGCGGGCGACGCCGCGATAGATCAGAAGGCCGCACAAGGTCACCACGAAGGGCTGCAGCTTGAGCCGCGTGATCAGCCAGCCATGCACCAGGCCGATGATGGCGCCGAGCGCGATGATCAGCACGAAGGCCAGCGGCCAGTCCAGATCGCGCACGGCGATGAAGTCGATGAACAGCGTTCCCAGCAACGCGACCACCGAGCCGACCGACAGTTCGATGCCGCCGGTGATGATGACGAAGGCCTGGCCGATCGACAGGATGCCGAACAGGCCAATCAGGTTCGAGGTGTTGGCAAGGTTGATCGGCAAGAGGAAGCGCGGATTGATGATGGCGACGATCGCCCCGACCACCAGGATCAGGATCAGCAGGCCGAGATCTTTCTTGCTCATCGTCTTCTCCCCAATGCCTGCCCGCGCGCTCTACTGGCGACGCCGCGGCAAAAACTATTTCGGCTGCTTGCCCACCGCCAGCAGCAGCACGTTTTCCTGGCTGAACTGGTCCTTGTCGAGAATGCCGGATATCTGGCCCTCATGCATGACGGCGATGCGATCGGACACGCCGATCACCTCCTCCATGTCGCTGGAGATCATCAGCACGGCGACGCCGGCATCGGCAAGCGCGCGCATCAGCCCGTAGATCTCGGCCTTGGCGCCGATGTCGATGCCGCGCGTCGGCTCGTCGAGAATCATCACCTTGGGGTTCATGGCCAGCCATTTGCCGAGCACCACCTTCTGCTGGTTGCCGCCCGACAGCGTGCCGGTGCGCGTCTGCACCGAAGGCGCCTTGATGCCGAGGTCTTTCTTCTGCTTCTCGGCGGTGGCGGTTTCCGCACTTGCCGAGACCAGGGAACGCTTCGCATGCCCCGGCAGATTGGGCAGCGAAATGTTCTGCGCGATCGACAGGTCGAGCAGGATGCCGGTCAGCTTGCGGTCTTCCGGGACCAGGAAGATGCCGTGCGCGACGGCGTCGGCAGCCGAGCCCAGCACAAGCGGTTTGCCGTCGAGTTCGAGCGTGCCGCCAAGGCTGCCTTCGATGCCGAAGAACACCCGCGCCAGTTCGGTGCGGCCGGAGCCGACAAGACCGGCAAGGCCAAGGATTTCACCGCGCCTGACGTCGAGGTCGACAGGCCGGCCGGGATAGGTGGGGGTGCGCACCGCCTTGGCCGCGAGGGCGACAGCGCCGGGCGCTCGGGCTGCTTCGGAGGCCTTTTCGCGTTCCTTCAGCATGCGGCCGATCATCAGCTTGACCATCTGGTCGTGGTTGATATCGCGTTTCTGAAGCGTGCCGGCCAGCATGCCGTCGCGCAGCACGACGACACGGTCGGCGACGCGCTCGATCTCGTGCAGGCGGTGCGAAATGAAGATGACGCTGATGCCGTCGGCCTTCAGCGCCTTGATGACGTCGAGCAATTTGTCGGTCTCGGCGATCGGCAGGCTCGATGTCGGCTCGTCGAGGATGACCAGCCGCGCCTTGATCGACAGCGCCTTGGCGATCTCGACCATCTGCTGCTGGGCGAGCGACAGGTCGGCGACCTGCATGTCGGCGGAGAAATTGGCGCCGACGCGCTTGAGCAGCGGCGCCACCATGGCGCGCAGCCGGGCGCGGTCGACGAGCCTGAGCGGCCCGGCGCGCAGCGGCTCGCGGCCGAAGAAGATGTTGGCGGCGACATCGAGATTGTCGAACAAATTGAGTTCCTGGTGGACGAAGGCGATGCCCGAACCGAGGCTGCCTTCGACGGTCAGGCTGTTGTGGGCGGTGCCGTCGACGGTGATGGTACCGGTGTCCGGCGTGGTGACGCCGCCGAGGATCTTCATCAAGGTGGATTTGCCGGCGCCGTTCTCGCCGACGAGGCCGATGACCTCGCCCGGCCTCACCTCCATGGAAAAACCATCGAGCGCGACGACGCCCGGATAGGTCTTGCGCACGTTCTCGAGGCTGAGAAACGGGGTGCTCGCGGCGATGGATGTGTCGGAATAATTCATCATGCCTGACAGCAGTTGGCGGGCCGGCCTCCCGGCAGACTGACGGTCCTCGAAGGGTTCGTCAATGCGAACAGCCGGCTCAAGCGACTTGAGCCGGCTGAACTGCCTTGGGCTTAGTTTCCAGACATCGCCTTCAGATTGGCGGCGTATGCGTCGACATCATCCTTGCCGATGATCTTGGTCGGGATGATGATCAAATTGCCCTCCGGGATGCCCGACTTGTCGCCCTTGAGATAGGCGGCCATCAGCTTCATGCCCTGATAGGCCCATTCGAACGGCTGCTGCACGACGGTGGCGGCAATGGTGCCTTCCTTGACGCCGCCCAGCGTGATCGGATCGTCGTCGAAACCGACGACGGTGATCGAGCCGAGCTTGCCGGCGTCGCGCAGCGCTTCATAGATGCGCGGCGTGTTGTAGGAATAGAAGCCGACCATGCAGGTGACGTCGGGGCTGGCGACCAGCGCGTCCTCGACATTCTTCTTGGCGCGCGCCTGATCGATGTCGTCGCCGCGCACGTCGACGAGCTCGATCTTGGTGCCGGCCAGACCATCCTTCATGCCCTGGATACGCTCCTTGGCATTGTCGGCGCCGAGCAGGCCGACGAAGCCCAAGCACTTGCCGCCATTGGGCATCGCCTTCTTGGCGATCTCGGCAGCCTGCTTGCCGGCATCGACGTTGGACGAGCCGATATAGGCGACGCGCTTGGTCTGCGGGGCGTCACTGTCGGTGGTGAACAGCGCCGTCTCCGAGGCGATCTTGTTCAGGCCGTCGGTCGAGGTCTTGGGATCGACGGCCGAGACCATGATGCCCTTGACGCCGGCCGTCACCAGATCGTCCATCAGCCGCTGCTGGATGGCGACCGAGGACTGTTCCGGATATTTGAGCTCGAGCGTGTAGTCGGGCAGTTCGCCCTGCGCCTTCTTGACGCCGGCTTCGGCCGCCTTCCAGAAATCGGAAGCGCCGTTGACGACGAAGGCCAGCGTCGGCTTGTCGTCGGCGCGCGCGATGGCTGTCGCCGTAAGGCCAAGCAGCAGCGCTGCGGTGGCCACGGATGCATTGCGTATCAAGGATTTCATGTTCAACCTCCCGTTTTGGTGCAGCCATTCGGCTGACCGGTCTTAGTCACTAGAATTGCTTGCTCACCTGAATATGCCGCTTGCGGCTTGGACGCCCCTCCTCCTCAAGGGTACCCGGCACTGAAAGAATGGCGTCGTTCCAGCCACGAGCACGGACTTTAGAGACTCATCCCTCATTCGTAAATAGTCCGATTTGTCTGACATATCACATGTCCGAGACAAAGCTTCGCGGGGGGGCACTATCCGCTCGCCATCGGGCCGTTCACATGCACCTCCCGCCGCTCCGGATCCAACCGGATCTGGACGCGACCGATCGACGTTACAGCGCATTTTTGTATTAGTAAACAGTATTAGTTTGACCTTGCTGGGGCACCCATCGTTGCGACATCGCGGCTGCTTTGCCGACAAACCGCTGTGTTGGCGCGCGGGCGCTTACGCCTTTCTGTTCCTGTCGTTCCGGGATGCACATCGTCACATGGCGATGGACGGACAGTCTACTAATAGATATAAACGCAGTGACGGTTCTATAAGCCGTCGACGCTGCGCCATCTTGCCGGACGGCAAGGCCGCCGCTAGGACAGGCCGGGGATCTGGGGACACGAATGCAATGAGCGAGACGACGGACGGCCCTATCGAAACGGCGCGGCGCCGCAAGGCGGCGGCGAAGCCAAAGGGCCGGGTCACCATGACCGACATCGCCAGGGCCGCCGGCTGTTCGCAAGCGACGGTTTCCTTCGTGCTCAACAATTCGCCGGGGATAAAACTGTCGCAGCAAACGCGCGAACGGGTGATCGAGGCCGCCCGCGCGCTCGGCTACAGCGCGCCCGCCTTCTCGGCGCTGAAGACGCCGATTGCCGCCTTCGAGGGGCCAGTCTTCGAAGGACCGGTCTTCGATGGACTTGACGGGGTGATCGGCTTTGCCGTCGACCAGTTGGCGACCAGCCCGGAAGCGGTGGTCGCCATCGAGGGCGCCCGCCAGGCCTCGTGGAACGCCGGCAACGTGCTTCTGGTGGCGCAGACCATGGGCGACGCGGTGATGGAACCGCGCGCCATCCAGGCGCTGACCAGGCGGGGCATTTCGGCACTGATCTACATGACCATCTTCACACGCGAGATCACCGCGCCAGACTATCTCTATGGCCTCGACATCCCGGTGATCCTGCTCAACTGCTACACGGCGGACTATGCTTTCCCGGCTGTGGTGCCCTCCGAGATCGCCGGCGGCCAGAGTTCCACCCGCCACCTGATCAGCCACGGCCACCGCCGCATCGCCACCATCACCGGCGAACCCTGGATGCAGGCCGCGCAGGACCGGCTGAAAGGCTATCGCCGCGCGCTCGCCACCGCCGACATCCCGTTCGATGCCGAACTGGTAGTCGAGGGCGACTGGTCGGCCAGCGCCGGCTATGCCGCAACCGTCAAACTGCTCGCGCTAAAAGACCGCCCGACCGCCATCTTCTGCCAGAACGACCGCACCGCGATCGGCTGCTACGAAGCGCTGAAGGAGGCCGGCCTGCACATTCCGCAGGACATTTCCGTTGTCGGCTACGACGACGAGGAAATCGCCCGCCACCTGTTCCCGCCGCTGACCACCTCGATCCTGCCGCACATGGCGATGGGCCAGTGGGCGATCGAACAGCTGGAGGCACCGCCGGCGCCTGGACGGGGACGCTACCCCATCACCAAGCTGGAGTGCCCGCTGGTGGAACGGGAGAGCGTGAGGGCGGCGGCGGGGGGCTGAGCGGCTGGCTTCTCCCCGCAAGGATTTGGCCGTCCAGGCCTCAGAAGGGGATTTCAGCGCCCGCCTGTTCGTCGAACAGAACCGAGCACCCCCGCGCAAGCGCCACCTTCGAAAGCGCATTTGCCACCGCGTGGTCCGATGACACGAAATCGCCGGTCAGCACCCGCAACTCTTCCACCCCTTCGGCCATCGAGACGAAATTCCCAACCGCGTGATCGCGCTTGCACGCCTCGACCACGCAAAGCAGATCGATCATTTCGAAGCTGTGCATCGTCAGCCTCCGGAAAAAATCCGTCCCTTGCAGGATCATGAACGCATCCGTGGGAGATAATGTTCCCGGTTGGCCCTTCAAGCTGGAGTCCCGCTGGTGGAGCGGGAGCGTGTGAGGGCGGCGAATGCCGGCTGACGGCGACTTGATTGGTGAACGGGCACCGATCCGGGCGCCATGGACTGGATAAAAGGCGGGTTTGGAATATTTCATTCCTCGACAGGCTACTCAAATATGATTGACCAGCCGGGATGATTGCCCAGCCGGTTTTCGGAAAGGTCCCTGACATGGTACTCAACGGTCCCCGCCCGACCTGGCTTACCTTCGACTGCTACGGAACGCTGATCCAGTGGGATGAAGGGCTGATGGCGGCGATGGAGACGATCCTGTGGCGCAAGGGCCGCAAGATCGAGGCGGAAGAATTCATTCCCGTCTACGACCGGCACGAACACCAGCTGGAGCATACCAAGCCGCATCTCTCCTTCGCCGAGGTGACCACAAAAGCGCTGCAGCTGGCGATGCGCGATTTCTCACTGGATGCGGATGCCGGCGACGCTGAATTGCTGACGTCTTCGATCGGGCGGATGCCGCCTTTCCCGGAAGTTGTCGCGACGTTGCGCCGGCTGAAGCAAGCCGGCTTCAAGCTGGCGATCATCTCGAACACCGACGATGCGATCATCGCCGGCAATGTCGCGCAGTTGGGCGGCGCAATAGACCGGGTCATCACGGCGCAACAGGCGCAAGCCTACAAGCCGTCGCGACAGATTTTCGAACATGCCTGGCGGACCCTTGGCGTGACCAGGGAAGAGCTGGTGCACATCTGCGCCAGCCCGCATCTCGACCTGACCGCCGCGCGCGACCTCGGCTTTCGCGCGGTATGGGTCGATCGCGGCACAGGGCGCCGGCCGCCGGCGGACTATCAGCCGGACGCGATTGCGCATGGGCTGGATGACGTGCCGGGGTTTTTCCAGAAGGCTGGGTGGGTTTAGCGGATGGTTCGGGAAATCGGCGGCCTGCTCATTTCTCCGCAGACGTCCACACATGGGCGAACGAGACACCGCGAAGACCGGCGTTCCGGACCTTCTCAACGAAACTGCCGGTGACATAGACGGCCGAGGCCCGCATCGGCAGTTTGAAGAGCTCTGCAGCTCCAATCTTCTCTGTCCTGAAGACATGACGCTCGATGTCGAGGATGTCGCCATTGTCGAAATAGGCGATGCGCGACCGCTCATGATCGAGGGCGTCGAGGACGGTCGTGGTGTTGAAAAGCCAGACTGCTTCCCCCTCTAGGGGCAGAAGCTGCCCGTGCCCACCAAGAGTCGGCGCCAGTGCTTGGACGGCGGGCTTTTTCAAGATCGGCGCGTGTTCGCCCAGCCACGGGAAATCGGAGTAGGTCCGGCCTGCCGTATCCAGTTTCATGACAGGAGCGACCCAATCCTGAATGACGCGGCCGTCCAGCGCAAAGAAGGTCTCATAATCGTCGTCATCAGCCGGGAATATCCATTCCTGATCTTCGACGACTTGGAACTTGTGTACGGTCAGTGGCATCGCGCGTTTTTCTCCCCGGCGATCAATTGTCAAAATTCCGCATGCATTTCGCGAAACAGGCGCGGCGAGACGCCGAAGCGGCGCTCGAAGGCTTCGGAGAAGCGCGTCGCCGGGGACAAGCCGACTTCGGCCGCGACCGACTTCAGCGAAAGCCCGCGGCACAGCAGCATGCGGGCGGCATCGAGGCGCGCTGTCTCGACAAACCGGGCCGGCGTTTCGCCGGTGGCCGCGACGAACTTGCGATGAAACGTCCGCTCGCTGAGGCCGGCGCGATCGGCCAGCACAGGAACTTCCAGCGATGCGCCGAGGTTCGCCAGTATCCAGGCGATCAGCTCGGCGAAAGGACTATCGGCCTTCACTTGCGCCTGAAGCAACGGGCTGAACTGGGACTGGTAGCCGGGGCGTCGCGCATAAAGCACGAGCCGTTTGGCGACCTCGCCGGCAATCTCGGCGGACAGATCGTGCGCGACCATGGCGAGCGCCATGTCGATGCCGGTGGTAACCCCGGCTGAGGTCCACAGCCGCCCATCGACCACGTAGAGCGAATCCGGGTCGACAGTGACGGATGGAAAGGCGGCGCCAAGCGGCGCGCAGGCATCCCAGTGTGTGGCGACACGATGCCCGTCGAGCAGTCCGAGCCTTGCGAGGATGATCGCGCCTGAACAGACGGAGCCAAGCCGTTGCGCCTTGCCCGCCAGCGTCCGGAGCGATGCTGCCCAGGCGGAATGCGCAAGGGCCGGCAGCAGGTGCTCGCGCTCCGCGCCGGCGACAAGGAGCGTGTCGACCGCCTTGCGGGCGCGTTCTTCCAGGCTTTGCGTCTCGACGGCGATGCCGCTGCTGCTCGTCACCGGCCCGCCCGCGGCCGAGACGAGGTCGACAGCGTAGAACGGTGGTTTTTCACGCAACCCCAGAGATCGATTGGCACTGGTGAAGACCGAGATCGGCCCAGACGTGTCGAGAAGCTCGAAGCCGGGATAGACGGCGAAGGTGACATGGTGCATTGGCAGAAAATGCCATGTTTATGTCATTCCCGCCAGAGGGTGCGCTCGATACCGTGACGAGGGGAGCTACGCTCGATCGGGGATGCCCATGCGCAATCTCATCAGGGCTGGATTGGCCCTCATCGCCTTGCCGGCGGCAAGCCTCGGCCTTTGGCTGAGGACGCTGCCCGAATACCCGCAATACGGAGCGGGACCATGAAGGCGCTGATCGCCGGCGCCGGCATCGGTGGGCTAACGACCGCGCTCTTCCTGCACCGGGCCGGCATCGAGGTGGAGATCTTCGAACGCGCCGAGGCGGTGCGTGAACTCGGCGTCGGCATCAACATGCTGCCGCACGCTGTCGGCCTGCTGGCCGAACTCGGGCTGATGGAGGCACTCGACGCGGCCGCAATCCGCACGCGCGAACTGATCTATGCGAACCGGTTCGGCCAGATCGTCTGGCGGGAGCTGCGCGGCATCGAGGCAGGCCATGCCGTGCCGCAGTTCAGCATCCATCGCGGCACGCTGCTGGGCTTGATTCATCGGACTGTGATCGACCGGTTGGGGCCGGGCGCCATCCGCACGAATTGCGCCGTGACCGGCTTCGAACAGGAGGGGCGCCGGGCCACGGTTTACCTCTCGGAAGCCGGGAAGTCCTTGCAGGCGAGCGGCGATCTGCTGGTCGGCGCCGATGGGATTCACTCCACCGTGCGCGCAAAACTCTATCCGGACGAGGGGCCGCCGATCTGGAACGGCGTCATGCTCTGGCGCGGCGCCACGTGGTGGCCGAAATGGCAGGACGGCCGCACCATGGCGATCGCTGGCGGCAACCACGCCAAGTTCGTGTTCTATCCGATCGGAAAGGATCCCGACAATCCGGGCATGCGCCTGACCAACTGGGCCGTGATGGCCAGAAGTCGCCAAGCAACCAGCCGAAAGCTCACCCTTGGCGACTGGAGCCGGCCCGGCAAGCTCGACGAGGTCTTGCCGTTCGTGCGCGACCGCTTCCACCTGGATTACGTCGATCCGTCGGAGATCATCCGCGCCACCGGTGCGTTTCATGAATATCCCAACTGCGACCGCGAACCGCTGCCGCGCTGGTCGTTCGGACGCGTCGCGCTGTTGGGCGACGCCGCCCACCCCATGTATCCCCTCGGCTCAAACGGAGCGAGCCAGGCCATCCTCGATGCCAGCTCCCTGGCGGAACATCTGCGGACCCAGGGATCGGTGGAGGCCGCGCTCGCGGCATACGACGCGGAACGCCGTCCCAACACGGCGCAAATCGTCCATTCCAACCGCAAGGGCGGGCCGGAAGGCGTGATCGATCTCGTGGAAAGCCGAGCACCCGACGGCTTCGACGACATTGAGACCGTCGCATCCTACGAGGAACGCCAGCGGGTCGTGCGTGGCTATGCAAGCCTGGCCGGATTTGCCGCGGACAATCCGCAAGGGACGGTCAAGCAGGCGAAAGGTAGGTTAAGGCCATGACGCCAATGTTCGACCTTTGCGCTCTCGGCTTTTTTGCAGCTTCTCATGACAGCCGCTAAGAGGCGAAGCCGGTGTCCATTCAAGTTGGACTCAATCCTACAAAAGGGGCGCTCGGCAAGGCGGAAGTTGGCGAAAAGGCCGCTTCACCCTTTCCGATGAACGTGCTTGGTGGGTTTAGAGCGCGACGCGCAACGGATCAGGCGATATGGCACCGATCGCCACGATTTCTGCGAGAGCGACAAACCGCGATCGACTGCCGCAACGCGCTGAAGTAGCCGACCTGCTGCCGGATGTTTCCTTGTCTGCCTCTTCCCAGCGCTAACGACATCGACCCATATGGCGACCGGCCGATGGGCCGGCGCTGTCCCAAACCACCCGCCAGAAAGCCGGCCAGAAAGGATGACACGGCATTCTGAGGTTTGGCCCACATAGACACCGGCAAACCAGCTTGCCAATCCCCCCATTTGGCAAGGATAGGATCTATATCTGATGCCACGATACCTCGATCGAATTGCGCTGGCAAAATATTTTTCTACAATGTATTCTCGTTGTTTAAGCATACAGTCCATGCCATCAGGTATCCACCTCGCGCAATTGCTCTCCTGACACAGCGTGGAGGCAATAAATCGTACGTCTCGGTGTCGATTCTTGATGAATTTGGTGGAGAGCATTCGGCCTAGTCCTTTTTGGAGGACGGCGGGTAGCGGCATAGGGAGATAAGTCAGTGGCCGACAAGAAGTCGTTCATGAAAATTGCGCTTACGCCGACTCGTGATATTATATCGCCCCCGGTGCCTATAGTGCCCTTCGCTGATTGGGACTATTATTACACGACCAAGTCACTTGAATGGCGCGCAGATAAAGGCATCGCGATGGAACCGGTCGCGGTCAGCGTTCCCGCCGGCTTTGTTACAGATCTTGCCAGCATTCCGCCGGAATTCTGGAGCGGATTACCTCCTGCGGCGCGCTATTCTTATCCGGCGATCGTCCACGATTATTTGTATTGGTTCCAGCCATGCAAGCGAGAAGAGGCCGACGGAGTCCTTAAGGCAGCTATGGCAGATATGAAAGTGTCCTCGGCCACGGCTTTCATCATCTATCAAGCAGTGCGGTTGGGCGGCGGAAGAGCTTGGGACGCTAACGCAACTATGCGCGACGCCGGTGAACGCAGGGTTCTCTGCAAATATCCCTCTGATGTCGCGACGACATGGAACCAATGGAAGCAGCAGCCGAACGTTTTCACTCCTGAATAGTGCTCTATGCGTCCAGTTCGTTTTGGAGGATGCCGATGATCGCGATGAGCCAGGCACTGGTGATTGGCAACGGCGCATATGCGCCCAATCTTAAGCTTGCTTGCCCACCGAATGATGCGACCGAGGTCGGTCGTACGCTTGGCGAGCTCGGCTTCCAAGTGACGCTTGGTATTAATCTGAGTTTTGAAACGACACTGGCCCAGATCGAAAAGTTCGTAGCACTGGTAAATGAGCCTACCACGACCGTTTCTCTGCTTTATTATTCTGGCCATGGCCTTCAGATCGACGATCAGAACTACATGGTACCAATTGATTTCGATCAATTCGCAGAACAGAAAATCGCACAACTCGTCAGCGTGCAATCGATCGTTGAGAAAATGACGAGCAAAACAGCCGTACGCATCGTATTGCTAGATGCTTGCCGCAACAACACAGATGCTCGTGTTTTTGTTGGCGGCAAGGGCATCAAGGTTGGCAAAGAAATACTCATCGACAACCAGCCCATACCGGCGACCGGGCTTGCTTCGATGCAAGCCGCAACCAACACGTTCATCGCTTTCGCAGCCGCGCCAGGGCAGGTAGCCTATGATGGATCGCCCGGCGACCTCCTTAGTCCGTTCTCGGCGAGTTTCGTCAGGTATCTCGATGCGGTTGACCTTCCGATCTCCAACCTGACGAGTCGAATTCGTCAGGATGTCCTCAATCACACCGGCGGGAACCAGCGCACGTGGGACCAGTCGTCGCTGATGGCACCTTTCTATTTCAATCCGGGCAGCCTCCTCCTTTTCACAGGCAACCTAATGGCTCTCGTCGGTCTATTTCTTTCACTCATCCCTTACTCGCTCATTCTGGCCTGGCCGAACCGCACATGGCCATGGCTGATGATCGCGTCCGCTCTTCCTATGATATCCTTGGGCATCTTGCTCTTCGGTGCACAGACAGTCTATTCGCGGTTGCGAGGACGTTTTGAAGGCGATTCCAATGCGCCTCATACCATCGTGGAGCATCTCAGGACCGCTGCCCAGAAGGGTTTGCTCGGCGGCTATCTCGGCTCATCCGCCGCATCACTACTCCTAAGCCTGCTCTATTATCGAGGCTGGGATAGGCCTACGGAACCGTTTGGAGCGTTGTTGCTCGAAATTACCATTGCTACGGCATTGACGGCTTGCCTGCTCGGTGCGCTTGGCCTTTTTTTCGCACGTGCCTCGATAGGTTGGAGTGGTTTCTATGTGACAGATGACCGCTCGCCGCGCCGTATGGTAATCGGCGCCACTTGCGGCGGAGCACTGGCTGGGGTGATCGCCGCACCACTGATAACGATGTATTTTGGCAAGATTCACGATCGGCCGGAAATGACGCCAGGCCTTTTGCTTCCCGGATCGATCCTCGGAGCTTCGATCATCATTTTTTCGATCGTGAATTTTGACTTTGAGCGGCTGAGCGCGCGCCGCGTGCGAACTAGCGCAGGCGCGGCAGTCGCGGCGCTCGCCTTGGGCGGGGTCGCTGCCTGCATTGTTTTCGGACCATTATATATGTTTGGCGTGGTTGATGCAGTTAAACTCTATCTCGAAATCAACGCGAACAACCTGCTTGGGCTAGCCAGCGGCGGCGCCGTATATGGCCTTCCTGTTGGTGTTGTCCTCGGTGTTGTCATCGGCTCCGCTATCGTTTTGACGGAGAAATGGTCGCGCAAGCCAGTGCTTGAGTGACTAAAGTTAACCAACTGATTTCTTCACTTGCCCCCGAGAGATGGGTGACATTTCAGTCTGGATAGATGGGTTACACTTTCGGCCCTTTGCAGGGAGAGCAAGGTGCCTTGGAAGGAGTGTAGCGTCATGGAGGAGCGGCTGAAGTTCGTCGTCCGGCTGCTGGCGATGGAAGATGGTGGCGCTGGGCCGAGGGTTCGATATCGCGCAGGACTGGTTACAAGATCCTCGCGCTACAAAGCGTTACCCTCCGGTATAAACCGTAACTCATGTCTCCGGGCCGTGCAGGCAAATATTGGCGCACCCGACAGGATTCGAACCTGTGACCTCTGCCTTCGGAGGGCAGCGCTCTATCCAGCTGAGCTACGGGTGCTTCCCGGGAACCCGGAAAACGAACCAGCCGGCGAACCGGCAAGTCACGGCTTCTTAGCGGAAGCCGGGGCGGGCTTCAACGGGCAATTGGCGATTGGCTGTGCGGCCTGCCCTTCGCAGGCTCCCTGCCCTTCGGGCGTTCAACCCCTTCAAAAGGTCCACTGGACCTTTTGATCCGCCCGAAGGCGGACCGGGTCTTCACCGTTCGTCGTTCGAAAAGCCAAGCAATTGGCTTTTCGTCCGCTTCGCGGATCACGCCTCACCCTCCCCCTTCACCGTCCGCCGCCCGCGCACGGCCCGCTTCGCCTTCTTGGCACCCGTCAGCTCATGCATGGCATCGAGCTGCATCTGCTGCATCTCCGCCAGGCGCGTCCATTGGCGCGAGATGAGGTAGTCCAGCTTTTCGTGCAGATGGCGCACTTCGAGCTCGGCTTTGAGGTTGACGCGGTAGTCGTTGAAGGAGCGCAGGCGGTCCTTGGTCTCCTGGCGCTTCTGGCTCATCATGATGATCGGCGCCTGGACGGCGGCGATGCAGGAGAGCAGGAGGTTCAGGAGGATGAAGGGGTAGGGGTCGAAGGCGCTGCTCATGCCGGCGATCAGGTTGATGCCGATCCAGATCAAAAGCACGCTGCCAAACGAGATCAGGAACCACCAGCTGCCGCCGAAGGCGGCCATGTTGTCGGAGACACGGTCGGCGAAGGAGCGGTGCTCCTCGAATTCTTCTTCCGAGTTTTCGGAAATCGTGTCCTGCCGGGCGATCGATTCCACCACCTGGCGGTCGAGTTCGGAGAATTCGCCGTGCTCCTGCTGCAGCAGCTCCTCCATGTAGCGCATGCGGTAGCGGCCGAGCTCCTCGCGGCTGATGCGGGCGCCCTTGGGCAGGTCCGGATGATCAGCATGGATGCGGTCGGCGAGGCTCGGGCGCAGCGTGTCGATGCGCACTAGGTCACGCTTGCGGAATTTGCGGCCCGAGATCGCCGACGGTTTTTTCTTCGGCTTGAACCGCGATGCGCCAGGGCCTGATGGTTCGGAGTCCGGAACCTCGGGCGTGTCGAAATGCTCGTCGGAAACCCCGTGCAGGTCTTCTTCGATGGTCGGCGCCTCGAAATATTCGCCGCCGCTGTCGTTCTCATTGTCCGCCGCCTTCTGCTCGGATGCCTTGGGAACGGTGCTCATAGTGCTGGCTCCTGCTATGGCGCTGGTGGTCGAGGATACGCCGAGGCGACGGGGCATGGCCACCGCCGGATTCCGCAGCCTATGCCACGGCTTCCGCACGATTGTGTGACATTCGTGAAACGATAGCCGGCTGTGGGTGTTTTTGTGGTTGAGGGGGGTCGGATGGCCATAAGAGGCGAGGCCTCCCCAACGTCGTCATCCACGGGCGGAGCAGGAGCGAAGCTCCGTCGCGCAGACCCGACGATGACGAAGGTAGGCTCGGCTCTTAATTACTGCTGTTCGATTACTGCTGTTCGGCGAACATCAGCCTGGTCTTGGTGTCGGCGACCATGGGCGAGAGGCTGCGCTGGATCAGCGCCTCGACATGGTCGTTGCGCTGGCGGGCCGAGTCGGCGCCCATCACCACCACGATCAGCTGGCGGCCGTCGGCATTGTAGGAGGTGACGATGTTGAAGCCGGAGGCCCTGATGTAGCCGGTCTTGATGCCGTCAACGCCGCGCACGCGGCCGAGCATGTCGTTGTGGCCGCGCACCAGCCGGCCACGGAACATGAAATCGCTCTCGGAGAAATAGTGGAAATGCTGGGGAAAGCGGGAATGCAGCGCCATGCCGAGCACCGCCATGTCGCGCGCCGTCGTCATCTGGCTGTCGTCTGGCAGGCCGGATGCGTTGCGGAAGGTGGTGCTGGTCATGCCGAGCTGGCGCGCCTTGGAGGTCATCATGGCGGCGAACTGATCCTCCGAGCCGCCGAGGTATTCGCCGACCGCCACCGCCACGTCATTGGCCGACTTGACGATGATGGCGCGGATGGCGGAATCGACGTCGATCGCTTCGCCGCGCCGGAAGCGCATCTTGGTCGGCGGCTGCGAGGCGGCGTGGTCGGAGACCGGGATCTGCGTTTCCTTGGTGACGCGGCCGGAGTCCATCGCCTCGAACAGCAGATAGAGCGTCATCATCTTGGTCAGCGAGGCCGGGTAGCGCTGCGCGGTCGAGTTGACCTCGAACAGCTGCTTGCCGGTCCCGGTGTCAACGACAATCGCCGCATATTTCTGCGGCGGCGCGGGCACGGCCAGCACACTGTCCGGCGGTGTCGTCGCACAGCCGGACAGCAGCACCAGCAAGGCAAATGCCGCGAGAATTTTGTGGACGAACGAAAGGGGATGCAGGTGGGACAAGGGCAGGTCTGTTCTTGGTAAGCCGTTGCGAGAGATGCGGCGAAGCTAACGTAACGCGAGTGGTGCGTCCATTTGGTTAATGGCGGTTATCCCAGGATTGTGGAGCCGGCCGATTTTGCCCTCCCCCTTGTGGGGAGGGTGAGCAGCGTGATGCGAAATGCCCGACATCGCGCTTGCGCAAGCCGCACCGAACGGGTTCTGGTTGCGGCTTCAGAATCGGGTGAGAGCGCAATGGACATCAGCACGATCAAGGCCAGGGGCATTTCGGTTTCGCTCGATCTCACCGTCGGCCACATCGCCGACATGACCGTCGACGGCGACGGACGCCGGTTGAAGCCGCTGCATCGCGCGCCCTGGGTCGACGCGGGCGAGACCTTGCCGAACGACCTGCCGCAAGGCACGGTTCGCCTGTCGGGGGATTTCCTCTGCGCGCCGTTTTCGCGCAGCGATGTCGAGGATGCGCCGCTGCATGGCTGGCCGGCCAACAGCGCCTGGGACATCACCGAAAGCAGCGCCACGGACGGTGGCTGGCGCGCGGTTTTGCGGCTGCGGCACAAGGTCATGGGCGCCAGCGTCGACAAGATCTTGACCCTCATCGACGGCCATCCCTTCCTCTACCAGGAGCACGTTTTTTCCGGCGGCCACGGCGCGATTTCCGTCGCCCACCACCCGATGACGGCGATGAAGGGCGGCGGCCGGCTGGCCTTTTCGCCGAAGCGCTTTGCCGCGACGCCGGCCGACCCGCTGGAGCCCGATCCCGCACGCGGCCGCGTCATGCTCGCCTATCCGGCGCGGTCGGCCGACCTCGGCCATTTTCCCGCCGCCGCCGGAGGCACGCGCGACCTGACGGACTATCGCATGGATGACCGGCGCGAGGATTTCGTCACCCTGATCGAGGCCGACCATGGCGGACCGGGCTGGACGGCGCTGGCCCGCAAGGCCGAGGGCGACCTGGTGCTGGTGTTGAAGAACCCGGCCGAACTGCCTGTTACCATGCTGTGGCTGAGCAATGGCGGCCGCGACTACGCGCCGTGGAGCGGCCGCCACCTGGGCGTGCTCGGCATCGAGGATGGGCGCGCCGCCGTCGGCCACGCCGCCTCGATCGGCGACAACTGGCTGAAACGAGAGGGCGTGGCGACCGCCTTTGCGCTCGGCGACAGCTTCTCGTTTCGCCATGTCATCGGCGCCATGCCGCTGCCGGGTGGCGAACCGCCGCAGGAGGTTGTCACGGCGGATGGCCGCATGCGGCTGTCGGCCGGCGGCTCGACATGGGACGTGCCGTTCGACAGCGATTTCCTGCGCATCGGCCAGCCTGCGGTTGCGTGAGTGGATTGACCCTAATGTTGGCAGTTCGGCGGCCACCCTCAAACCCAACAAGTCCCAATTTGAAATTTCGCCCGACTGCCGCCAAAATGCGACGGAGATATCGTGCCTATCATCAGGGCAAGTGAGGCTCCCATGTCCGAAATCGCTCACCTCGCCGCCACCATCTTCAAGCGCGCCGGCAAGGCAAAGCGCTTCATCGTCGCCATTGCGGGGCCGCCGGGAGCAGGCAAGTCGACATTGTCGGCGAGCCTGCACGACCTTTTGCCGGAAGGAGCCGTGGAAGTCGTGCCGATGGACGGCTTCCATTATGACGACATCGTGCTCAACGCGCGCGGCCTGCGCGCGCGCAAGGGCGCGCCGGAAACCTTCGACTTCGCCGGTTTCGAAACCCTGCTGAAGCGCATCCGGGCCGGCGAGGCCGAGATCGCGATTCCCGTCTTCGACCGCGGCTTGGAGCTGTCGCGCGCCGCCGCGGCGATCGTCGGCACCGAGACCAAGTTCATCCTGGTCGAAGGCAATTACCTGCTGCTCGACGAGGAGCCGTGGTCGCGGCTGGCGCCGCTGTTCGATTATTCGATTTTCGTCGACGTGCCGCGCAACGAGCTCGAGCGCCGCCTGATGGAGCGCTGGCACGAGCATGGCCGTTCCGACGCCGATGCGCGCGCCTGGATCGCCTCCAACGACATGCCGAACATCGAACGCGTGCTGGCACGGCGCCGGGCGGCCGACCTGGTCATTGGTTAACCTGCTTAATTTTCGGTATTCTTGGACGGGAACCTTAAGAGTTTCGCGCCGTTATGCCTCAGAACCAGTTTGTGTGGCGTGAGGGATTTTGCATGGCAACCAAGGCTAGAAAACCCGCAAAGACGAAACCCGCGAAGGCAACGCAAGCGAAAGCCGGTGCTGGCGCTGCGGTAGCCGAACGCTCAAAAGACGCCAAAGGCGCTTTCGGCAAGGCGGCACCTAGAAAAGTGGTCCCGGCCGCCAAGGCGGCCAGCCCGCGCAAAGCGACGCCGAACAAAGCCGGTGCCGTTCGAACCGCGGCGAACGTCGCCGCAGGTGCGGTGGTTGCAACCGCCCGCGGGGCCGCCTCGCTTGCCGCCTCCGTGATCGGCAAGGGCAGTTCGAAGGCGAAAGCGAAGTAGCAGGCAGCAGGGCGGCAGTCCGCCTCAAGCCTTTGCCGGAATGGTCAGGCCCTTTTGCACCGCCGGCCGTGCCAGGCCGCGCTCCAGCCATGCCGCCACATTAGCGAAATCATCGAAACCGACGAGGTCGCGGGCTTCATAGAAGCCGATCAGGTTGCGCACCCAGCCGAGCAGCGAGATGTCAGCGATGGTGTAGTCGTTGGCCATGATCCATTTGCGGCCCTTCAGCCTGGCGTCGAGCACACCGAGCAGCCGCCGCGATTCGTCACGATAGCGCTCCAGCGGGCGCTTGTCGGCGATCTCGCGGCCGGCGAATTTGTGGAAGAAGCCGACCTGGCCGAACATCGGCCCAACCGAAGCCATCTGGAAGAACACCCACTGGATCGTTTCGTAGCGGCGCGCGGCGTACACGGGCATGAGCAGGCCGGTCTTTTCGGCGAGATAAAGCAAGATGGCGCCGGATTCGAACAGGCCGATCGGCTTGCCGTCCGGGCCGTTGGGATCGATGATCGCCGGTATCTTGCCGTTGGGGTTGAGCGCCAGGAATTCCGGCGTCCAGCTTTCGTTCTGGCCGATATTGATCCAATGCGGTTCGTAGGGCAGGCCGATCTCTTCCAGGGCGATCGATATCTTCACTCCATTCGGCGTCGTTGCCGAATAGAGCTGGATCTGGTCCGGGTGCTTGGCCGGCCAGCGCGCGGTGATTGGAAAGGCGGACAGGTCGGCCATCGTGAACTCCTGAATGGGGATGCGCAAAAGCGCGGTGCTGGCGGGTCCGCAAAGAATTAGGCGCGCGGCCGGGTGTGATCAATATGGCGGCGACGGTTTCGCCATGACGGACCGTCAACCAGACCGGACGGAGCGCCACCGCCGGTGGCATTCCGAATCATCGGCAGTCGTGACCGCAGGGATGCGGTGGTGACCGCAGGGGTCAAACAGCCTTGAAGGCCAGCACCGCGTTGGTGCCGCCAAAGGCAAAGCCGTTGCTGATCGCGGCGCGCACCTTGCGTTCGCGGGCCACATTCGGCGTCACGTCGAGGTCGCAATCGGGATCGGCCTCGCGGAAATTCGCCGTCGGCGGCACGACGCCTTCGCGGATCGCCATGACGCAGGCGATCATTTCCAGTCCGCCAGAGGCGCCTAGGCAATGGGCGTGCATCGACTTGGTCGAGGAGACCGACAGCTTGTAGGCGTGCTCGCCGAAGACGCGCTTGATGGCGGTGGTCTCGATCTGGTCGTTGGCCTTGGTGCCGGTGCCATGCGCGTTGAGATAGTCGATGTCCTCGGGATTGAGCCCGGCATCGGCCAGGCAGAAGCGCATCGCGGCTTCCGGGCCCTCGATGGTCGGCGCGACGATGTCGGACGCGTCGGCCGACAGGCCGGTGCCGGCGATTTCGGCGAGGATGGTGGCGCCGCGCGCCGTCGCATGTTCATAGCGTTCCAGGACAGCCATGCCGGCACCCTCGCCCAGCACCAGCCCTTGGCGATCGGCCGAGAACGGCCGGCACGTATCGGGCGACAGCACGCGCAATGCCTCCCAGCCCTTCAGCACGCCCCAGACCAGCGGCGCATCGGTACCGCCGGCCACCATGACATCGGCGCGGCCGAGCCTGATCTGGTCGACCGCCGAGGCGATGGCGTGGTTGGCCGACGAGCAGGCCGAAGTGACGCCGAACACAGGCCCACGCAGGCCAAGGTGCATGCTGACCTGGCCGGCGGCGGCACCCGGCATGACCCTGGGCACGGTGAAGATGCCGGCGCGATTCTTGCCCTCGACCAGGATGGCGCGATAGTTCTCCTCGACGGTCTCGAACCCGCAGACGCCGACGCCGACAATGGTTCCCATGCGATAGGTATTGTCGGCGTGGGGGGCCAATCCGGACTGTTGCAGGGCTTCGCGCGCCGCGATCACCGCCAGCAGGCTGAAACGGTCCATCGACACCAGTTGCTTGCGCTCGATGCCGTGATCGGGCAGCGCCTTGACCTCGCAGCCCGTCCTGACCTTCAGGTCGTGCAGGGAATGATTTTCGATCGGGCCTATCGCCGAGCGGCCGGCGCGCATCTCGCCCCAGATTGCCGGCGCATTGGTGCCGAGCCCGCATATGCCGCCAAGGCCGGTGATGACGACGCGTTTCAGCATTCGGTCAGGCTTTTTTCGCGATCAGCGCGCGAACGGCCTCGACCATGTCGCCAACGTTCTTCAGATTGCTCCAGGCGTCGACCGTGTTCATCTCGATCTCGATGCCATATTGCTCCTCGAGATCGAAGATGATCTCCGTCAGCTCCAGGGAATGGATGCCGAGCGCCGTCAATTCGGTGGCGGTGGTGATTTCCTCACCGCCCGGCTCGGCATGGGCCTTGATCTTTTCGATGATTTCCGTTGCCAGTTGGTCGGCCATTCGGTTTCTTCCCCACTTTTTCGTTTCCCGACGCCAACTGAACAGCGCCTTTTTGTCCTCGATATCAGGCCGCGATTGTCGCCTTCTACCCCCGCCAAGCATCGCATGACCGCACCAAGTGGCTCCCTCTATAGAAACGGAAACGCTATCAAGCAACAAGCTATATGTCGACAAAACCGCCGCAGTGCTTAACCTGACGGCGTGGACACGATCGAATATACGAAGTTTTCAGGCCAACCGGCCCAGCGCGCCGCCGGCCTGGCCCAGCTTGGCTGCGCCAGTATCGACGGCCGCACGCGGCTGCGCCGCCTCTATCAGGACGGCTCCGCCAAGATAAGGCTGCCGGCGGTTTCGGCCGGACCGCTGGAAGCAGTGCTGATCAACACCGCCGGCGGGCTGACCGGCGGCGACCGCCTCGGATGGGACGTGGATGTCGGCGCAAATGCCAGCGCTGCGATAACCACCCAGGCCTGCGAGAAGGTCTATCGCGCTGCGTCCGACCGCGCCGAGGTGTCGATAAAGCTGACCGTCGGCGAAAACGGCCGTATTGCATGGTTGCCCCAGGAAACCATCGTCTTCGACCGGGCGGCCTTTGCCAGGACATTGGATGTCGAACTTGCCGCAGGGGCCGAGGCGCTGCTGGTTGAGGCGACGGTCTTTGGCCGCCTGGCAATGGGCGAACGTGCCGCGCACGGCAATTTCCACGACCGCTGGCGCGTCCGTGGCAATGGGTCCCTCATCCATGCCGAGGATTTCCGCATCGGACCCGACATCGCCGCGATCCTGGGCCGTCCGGCCGTCGCCGGCGGCGCGATCGCGGTGGCAACGCTGCTGCTGGTGTCGCCACGGGCAGAGGCGCTGCTCGATCCGGTCCGGGAGATCATCGGCGATCAGGGTGGCGCCAGCATCTGGAGCGTAGGGACATCTGGCAAGCTTCTTGCGAGGCTTTACGCCGAGGACGGCTACCAGTTGCGCCAGCGGCTGGTTCCGCTCGTCGGATTGCTCAATGGAGAGGCGGGACTGCCCAAATTATGGTCATTGTGATTCTGTTCGCATCATTTCAGGCAAACGCATGAACCTGACGCCAAGGGAAAAGGACAAGCTGCTGATCGCCATGGCGGCAATCGTGGCACGCAAGCGGCTGGAGCGCGGCGTCAGGCTCAACCATCCGGAAGCAATCGCGCTGATCACCGATTTCGTCGTCGAAGGCGCCCGTGACGGCCGCCCGGTCGCCGAGCTGATGGAGGCGGGGGCGCATGTCGTCAGCCGCGCCCAGGTCATGGAAGGCATCGCCGAGATGATCCATGACGTGCAGGTGGAGGCGACCTTCCCCGACGGCACGAAACTGGTGACCGTGCACGAACCCATCAGGTGAGGAGACCGGAATGCTGGATCTGCGTCCAAACTGCGAATGCTGCGACAAGGACCTTCCGCCGGAGGCGACGGACGCGTTGATCTGCACCTTCGAGTGCACCTTCTGCGCCGACTGCGCGGAAGGCGTGCTGGGTGGCGTCTGCCCGAACTGCGGCGGCAATTTTTCGGCCCGGCCGATCCGTCCCGCCGCGATGCTGAAGAAATACCCGGCTTCGACCAAGCGCATCCTCAAGGCCGAGGGATGCGGCCCGCGCAAGGCCGCGTGACCCCTGCGACACCGCAAACGAAAGGCAAGTAGAATGATCCCCGCCAAACGCCTGTGCCTCTCGGCGATCCTGCTCCTGGCCGCCGCCATGCCGGCCTATGCCCATGTCGGCATCGGCACGACATCCTCCTTCACCGCCGGCTTCATGCATCCGCTCTCCGGCCTTGATCACATGACGGTGATGATCGCGGTCGGACTATGGGCGGCACTCAAGGGCGGCAAGGCGATCTGGGCCTGGCCGGCGGCTTTTGCCGGCGTCATGCTGGTGGGCGGCGCACTCGGCATGCTGCACATGCCGCTGCCGTTCGTCGAGCCGGGCATATTGGCGTCGGTCGTGGCGCTCGGGCTGCTGGTGGCGCTGGCGATCGATCTCCCGGTGTCCACTGGCGCCGCCATCATCGCCCTGTTCGCGCTGTTTCACGGCCATGCCCATGGCACCGAAGTGCCGGAGAATGCCGGCGGGCTCGAATACATGGCAGGCTTTGCCGTCGCCACCGTGCTGCTCCATGCCACCGGCATTGCCGCCGGCCTCAGCCTCGGCCAGAGGTTGCGCGGCCTGGCCCGTATCGCGGGCGCGGCCTGCGCGGCGATCGGCGTCGGCCTTGCCTTCGGCGTGGTGTGAGGTCCAATGATCCCCGGCGAAATCATCCCCGCACCAGGCGACATCGAACTCAACAAGGGCCTGCCGACCGTCACCCTGAAAGTCGCCAACAGCGGCGACCGGCCAGTCCAGGTCGGCAGCCACTATCATTTCTTCGAAACCAATGAAGGGCTGAAGTTCGACCGCGAACGGGCACGCGGCATGCGCCTCGACATCGCCGCCGGCACCGCCATGCGCTTCGAACCGGGCCAGGAACGCGACGTCACGCTGGTGCCGCTCGGCGGCAAGCGCGAGATCTATGGATTCCAGCAGAAGGTGATGGGCAAGCTGTGAGATCGGTGGGATCTCATGCGTGGTGCGCCAAGATGGCGACAGGCTTCGGGGCAAGCGTGAGAGCACACGGTGCTTTCAGCTCAGCCGGGCGGTTTGGCGGCCGCGTAGATGACGATCTTTCCGGGATCGTCGAACTCGACGGCAAGGACGTCCTCGGCCAGCACGCGCCGCGAATCGATGGCATTGAAGAGCAGGGCGTTGGCCTCGATCTCCTTGCGCAGCTCCGCCACATCGTCCTGATGCTGCCGAACCTTGTTCTCGATGACCGGCGGCGGGCCGCCTTCGCTGCGTGCCGCATCGGTGAGGAAGACGATGTCGACCTTGTCGAGCTTGGACGTCTTGCGCACGGTGCTGATGTTCTCACGCGTGCGGTCGATCGCCGAACTGACTTTTCCAATTTCCGCGGTGGCCTTGGCCTCTTCCTGATTGACCTGCGACCCGACGATCCTGTCGACGGTCTCCGGGCTTTCGAGGCCCTGCGCGTTGAGCACCGCCTGCGGGATGCTTGCCGCGAGAAAAGCCACCGCCGCAAAGGCATGCGGCCATCTGGCATCGGGCAGTATCGTGACGGTCATCGCTCGCTTTCGTGGTTCGTTCCAACCTCTAGGAAACGAAACGCTTCCAGCCTTGCCACGGTTCCCTTCACGGTTCCCTTCACGATGCGCCCGGCGGACCGGATGCCGGCCCGCCAGGCCGGATCGTCAGCTGGCTTTCTTGGTGATCAGGGTCAGCGCGCCATTGGGCTCCATACTGGCCGCGACCACTTGCGCCGAGGTCATCCCCTTGGCCTCCAGCGCGGATTTGACCTTGGGCGTGGCATCGATCGAGCTGCGCAGTTTCTTCAGGCCGTCATCGCCGCGCTGGGCGATCACCTGGTTGACCTGCGTCTGGGTGTCCTTCGGCAGCTCGGTGATGTCGACGATGTTGACGCTCTGGATCGCCGGCGCGGCCTGCTGACCGCCAGGAGCCGGCGCGGCCGGCGCCTGGGCGGGCTGTTGCGCAGGTTGCTGCTGGGCACTGGCGGCGCCCGCCAGCGTCAGGGTGGCGGCGGCTGCAAGAACTATCGCTTTGCGCATGGATCTTCCTTCCATCGATTTGGCAAACGGTCGTTTTGGGGTGACCCCCCAACCTCAACCGCCAAATGGGATCAGAAGGTGTCGCCCAGCGGGTCATTGCATGACCATTGGATGGCGACAATGTGCAAGCCGGCTTCAACCGCACCGCAATTCGGGAGCAATCGCTGATGGCCAGAATCACCCGTGCCGCCTATGCGCAGATGTATGGCCCGACCGTCGGCGACCGGGTGCGGCTTGCCGACACCGAACTCTTCATCGAGGTCGAGAAGGATTTCACCATCCATGGCGAGGAGGTGAAATTCGGCGGCGGCAAGGTCATCCGCGACGGCATGGGCCAGAGCCAGGTTTCCCGCGCCCAGGGCGCGGTCGACACGGTCGTCACCAACGCGCTGGTGATCGACGCCAGCGCCGGCATCTTCAAGGCCGATATCGGCCTCCGGGATGGCCGCATCGCCGCGATCGGCAAGGCCGGCAATCCCGACACGCAAGATGGGGTCACCATCATCATCGGCCCCGGCACCGAAATCATCGCCGGCGAGGGCAAGATCCTGACCGCCGGCGGCTTCGACGCGCATATCCATTTCATCTGCCCGCAGCAGATCGAGGAAGCGCTGATGTCAGGCATCACCACGATGCTGGGCGGCGGCACCGGCCCCGCGCACGGCACGCTGGCCACCACCTGCACGCCGGGACCATGGCACATGGCCCGCATGATCCAGTCCTTCGACGCCTTTCCGATGAATATCGGCCTGTCGGGCAAGGGCAACGCCTCGCTGCCGGCGGCATTGGAAGAAATGGTGCTGGGCGGGGCCTGCTCGCTGAAGCTGCATGAGGACTGGGGCACGACGCCGGCGGCCATCGACTGCTGCCTGTCGGTGGCCGATGATCATGACGTGCAGGTGATGATCCACACCGACACACTGAACGAATCCGGCTTTGTCGAAAACACCGTGGCGGCGATCAAGGGCCGCACCATCCACGCCTTCCACACCGAAGGTGCGGGCGGCGGCCACGCACCCGACATCATCAAGGTCTGCGGTCTGCCCAACGTCATCCCGTCCTCGACCAATCCGACGCGGCCCTATACGGTCAACACGCTGGCCGAGCATCTCGACATGCTGATGGTCTGCCACCATCTGTCGCCGTCGATCCCCGAGGACATCGCCTTTGCCGAAAGCCGCATCCGCAAGGAGACGATCGCCGCCGAGGACATCCTGCACGATATCGGCGCCTTCTCGATCATATCGTCCGACAGCCAGGCCATGGGCCGCGTCGGCGAAGTGGCGATCCGCACCTGGCAGACTGCCGACAAGATGAAGCGCCAGCGCGGTTCACTGCCGCAGGAGACCGGCAACAACGACAATTTCCGCGTCCGCCGCTACATCGCCAAATACACGATCAACCCGGCCATCGCGCATGGCCTGTCGAAAGAGATCGGCTCGATCACGGTCGGCAAGCGCGCCGACCTGGTGCTGTGGAACCCGGCATTCTTCGGAGTGAAGCCGGATATGGTGCTGATCGGCGGGATGATTGCCGCCGCCCCGATGGGCGACCCCAATGCCTCGATCCCAACGCCGCAGCCTATGCATTACCGGCCGATGTTCGGCGCCTATGGCAAGGCCAGGACCAACTCGTCGGTGACCTTCGTTTCCAAGGCAGCGCTCGGGTCGGGCCTGCATGGCCGGCTCGGCGTCGACAAGCAGTTCGTCGCGGTGGAAAACACCCGCGGCGGCATCGGCAAGCATTCGATGGTGCTCAACGACGCCACGCCGCATGTCGAGGTCGATCCCGAAACCTACGAGGTCCGGGCCGATGGTGAATTGCTCACCTGCGAACCGGCGACGGTGCTGCCGATGGCGCAGCGGTATTTTCTGTTTTGATGTCTCCCCAGGTCATTACTGGTTCATGAATTCGGCTAGATGCGTCTGACTGAAGATGCGCGCATTGCGTCAATCGCTAGCGCAAAAACCGTACACGGTTGGTCAACCTCGACGCCGACAAAGTTTTCGCTGGATCGCCTTATCGCCCCTATCCTTTGCTTCCAACTTGGAAATTCGGGGCCATTGGAGCAATATAGGCTGCATGAACAAGATTTTTCGCAAACAGCAATTGACGCCCTACGAGGCGGACTATGCTCAGTGGTGCGCCGAGCAAGGCGCGCTGTTGCGCGAAGATCGTCTGTCCGATCTTGATCGCGAGAATCTCGCCGAGGAGATCGAGAGCTTGGGGCGGAGCGACAAAAGGGAAATTGCGAGCAGGCTTGGCACCTTGATCCTGCATTTGCTCAAATGGGAGTTTCAGCCCGAGCAGCGCAAAACCGGATGGCTGCTCACAATCCGTGAACAGCGATATCGGATTGAAAATCTGCTCGATGAAAGTCCGAGCCTGAAAGCGTATCCGGCGCAGATGCTCGGACGAGAGTTCAAGATAGCAAGGTTAAAGGCGCTGGACGAAACCGGCTTGAGCGATCGCGATTTTCCTGTTGATTGCCCATTTACAATCAGGGAAATTCTGGACCATGGCTATTTTCCAGGCACGCCGTGGTCTTCGGATAAACTTATTCGCGAGTAGCCGCGAAGTGGCCCGTCGCAAATATTTCATCCCGTCGTGAGCATTGTTATTATCCGCCGATGGCCACCGAAATAGCCTCTCCCCACGACATCTTCCCGCATATCCGCATCGTCATGGGCATGGTGATCGGGCTTGGCGTCGCCCGCCTGCTGTCAGGGGTGGCGCGCATCGTCCAGCATCCGGGCCAATACCGGCTCTATCCCGTGCATCTGGCCTGGGTCGCTTCGGTGCTGTTGATGCTGGTGCATTTCTGGTGGTGGGAGTTCGGCCTCTACGCCATCGAAACGTGGACCTTCGGCAAATACCTGTTCATCATCTTCTACGCGATCACGCTGTTCCTGCTGTGCGCGCTGCTGTTTCCGGATTCGATGCTGGACTACACCAGTTACGAGGATTTCTTCTATTCGCGCCGCGCCTGGTTCTTCGGCCTGCTGGCGGCGACCTATCTGCTCGACGTGATCGATACGCTGCTGAAGGGACCGGAGCATTTCGCCCGCTTCGGCAACGAATATCTGTTCCGCACGCCGGTCTTCGTCGCGTTTTGCATCGCCGCGATCCTGGTGCGCGATCGCCGCTTTCACATCGCCTTTGTCACGGCGGCGCTGATCTATCAGATATCGTTCATCCTGCGGCTCTTCGACACGATCGTATGACCAAGGCGCATGGTCTAGAGTTCAGAGGAAAGGCAGAGTCCAACCATGTACAAGGCCGTCGGATCGCGCGGATCCCGGGTCAGCCGCGTCCTCTGGATGCTGGAGGAGCTCGGGGAGCCCTATGAATTCGTCGCGGTTCATCTGCGCTCGCCGGAAGCCTATGCACTCAACCCCTCGGGCAAGGTGCCGATCCTGATCGATGGCGAATTGACGGTGACGGATTCGGCCGCGATCTGCGTCTATCTGGCCGACAAACACGCGGACAAGGGCATGGGCGCCAATCCGGGCATTGCCGGCCGTGCCGAAATGGATTCCTGGATGCATTTCGCGCAGAGCGAGTTCGAGGCGCCGCTGTGGAACAAGCTGCGCCATCGCTTCCTGCTGCCGAAGGAAGTTCGGGTCGATGTCGGTCCCGCCGCGACCTATGATTTCATCTCGGAGCTTCAGGCGCTGGATCGCCGGCTTGGCGACAAGCCCTTCGCGCTCGGCGACCGGTTTTCCGCCGTCGACGTGATGTTGGGCGATATGGGCGGCTGGGCCCGCGCCGGAAAATTCCCGATCGAATCCGAGCGCGTCAACGCCTATTTCGACCGTGTCTTGGCGCGCCCTGCCCGTGCAAAGGCGCAAGCTAACGGAGGCTCCATGAAATGAAGCTCAATCTCAACACCGACTTCACCAAATTCCCGCGTGCCGTCTCGGTGCTGCTTGCCGGCATGGCCGGAACCACTGCACCATCGGGCCGTGCGGTTCTAGCCCATGACGAGCGTCATCTGCGCCGCCGCGCCATCGAACTTGCCGACGGCAGCAAGGTGCTGGTGGACCTGCCCGAGCCTGTCGCTCTCAACGACGGCGACCGGCTGGTGCTGGAGGATGGCGGCCATATCGAGATCGTCGCGGCGCCGGAGGACGTCTATGACATCCGCGCCCGCGACGCCGTGCATCTGACAGAACTTGCCTGGCATATCGGCAACCGTCACCTCGCGGCGGGCATCGAGGCGGACCGCATCGTCATCCTTCGCGATCACGTCATCAAGGCGATGCTGGAGGGGCTCGGCGCCACGGTGCGCGAGGTCTCCGAGCCATTCAAGCCGGTGCGCGGCGCCTATTCAGCGCACAGTGGTGCCCATGGTCACGATCACGGCCATCACGCGGAGGCGCATGCTCACAGCCACTCGGAAGCGCATTCGCACGCACATGGCGAACAGCATTCCCATTCGCACAGCCATTCCCACGACCATCACCACCACGACCATGACTGACCAGCCCTCCAACATCGCCCTGCTGCGGCTGATGGCGTGGCTGTCGCCGGCCTTTCCGATCGGTGGCTTTGCCTATAGCCACGGTCTGGAGCGCGCGGTGCATGACGGGCTGGTGGCCGATGCCGCAAGCCTCGCCGGATGGCTGGAAACGCTGGTCGAGATGGGTTCGGGCTGGAACGATGCCGTGCTGTTCGCCGAGAGCTGGCGCCGCGCCCACGACGCCGGCGATCTCGTCGAAGTGGCCGCGCTCGCCGAGGCGCTCGCCGGTTCGCGCGAACGCCACACCGAGACCATGCTGCAAGGTACCGCCTTCATCAAGGCCGCATCGGCCTGGCCCAATCCCGCGCTGGAGCGCTTGCCGGCCGAATGCGCCTATTGCATCGCTGTCGGGACCATCGCCGGCGGCAATGGGATTGCGCTGCGGGACGCGCTGTCCGCCTTCCTGCAAGCCTTCTTCTCCAACCTTGTCCAGGCGGCGATCAGGTTGGGTGTCGTTGGCCAGTCGGAAGCAACAGTGCTGCTTGCCGGCTTCGAGCCGCTGGCCCTGGCAACCGCTGCCCGCGCCGCCAGTTCCTCGCTCGACGATCTCGGCGGCTGTGCCTTCGTCTCCGATGTCATGGCGATGAAGCACGAAACCCAATATTCGCGGCTGTTCCGCTCATGATCGTTCTCGCCTTCGTCCTTTCATTCGTCCTGCTGCTGATCACGGCGCTGCATGTCTATTGGGGCATTGGCGGCATCTGGCCGGGCAGGGATGCCAGGTCATGCGCGCATGCCGTCGTCGGTTTTCGCGGCGTCGATGAGATGCCGACGCCGTTTGCCAGCTTCGCCGTTGCCGCCTGTCTCGCCCTGGCAACGTTGTGGCCGCTGGCGCTGATTGGCTTTTTCGCATCGCCCTTCCCAAGGGAAGGCCTCGCCGCCACCGCGCTGCTCATCGGGCTGGTGTTTGTCGGGCGCGGCATTGCCGGCTTCACGCCCTGGTGGCGCCGGCTGACCCCCGAGCAGCCCTTCGCGCGGCTCGATACCAGCTACTATTCGCCGCTGTGCCTGTTGATCGGGCTCGGCTTCGCAGTCCTTGCCATCACGGAGTTCCCGACATGACCCAGGCTAACGGTCCCCTTCGCATCGGTATTGGCGGCCCCGTCGGCTCGGGCAAGACGACGCTCACCGAAAAACTCTGCAAGGCGCTGCGCGATGAATTCTCCATCGCGGTCGTCACCAACGACATCTACACCAGGGAAGACGCCATGATGCTGGCGCGGCTGCAGGCGCTGCCGGAGGACCGCATCGTCGGTGTCGAGACTGGCGGCTGCCCGCACACCGCCATCCGCGAGGATGCCTCGATCAATCTGCAGGCGATCGCCGAGCTCAACCGGAAGTTCCCCGATCTCGACATCATCTTCATCGAATCGGGCGGCGACAACCTTGCCGCGACCTTCTCGCCGGACCTTGCCGACCTGACGCTCTACGTCATCTCGGTCTGCCAGGGCGAAGAGATCCCGCGGAAAGGCGGACCGGCGATCACCCGCTCGGACTTCTTGATCATCAACAAGAGCGACCTGGCGCCCTATGTGAACGTCAACCTCGACGTGATGGAGAGCGACGCCGGCCGCATGCGCGGCAAGCGCCCGTTCGGCTTCACCGACCTGTCGCGTGGCAAGGGGCTGCAGGAGGTCATCGATTTCATCGTCGAGCATGGCGGGCTGAGGGCCGGCACTGCCGCCAGTACGGCGGCCTGACCGGCAGCCGCCTCTTCCTGCACCAACCGAAACCCGTTGCGGGCGGACGTGGGTCGCGGCATTCTTGCCAAAACCGGAGGATTTTCGATGAGCATCGCCCGCCTGCAGAAGGAAACGCTGACCAACCTGCCGTTCTACGAAGAGCGCGTCGATCTTGCCTGCGCCTTCCGCTGGACGGCGCGGCTCAACATGCATGAGGCGGTGGCCAACCATTTCTCGCTGGCGGTCGACGAGGACGGCACGCAATTCCTGATGAACCCCAACCAGGTGCATTTCTCGCGTATCAAGGCGAGCGACCTTTTGATGATCGACGCTAACGATCCCGACACGCTCACGGGGCCGAACGCGCCCGACCCGACCGCCTGGGGACTGCACGGCGCCATCCATCGCAATGTCCGCCACGCGCGCTGCGTCATGCATGTCCATTCGATCCACGCCACGGTGCTGGCCTCGCTCGCCGATTCCCGCCTGCCGCCGATCGACCAGAATTCGGCGATGTTCTTCAACCGCCATGTCGTCGACGCCCATTATGGCGGACTGGCCTTCGAGGAAGAGGGCGAACGCTGCTCGCAGCTTCTGACCGACCCCAAGGTCAAGGTGATGGTGATGGGCAATCACGGTGTGCTGGTCATCGGCGATACCGTGGCCGATGCCTTCAACCGCATGTTCTATTTCGAGCGCGCCGCCGAAACCTACATCAAGGCACTTTGGACCGGCCGGCCGCTGCGCACGCTGTCCGACGCGATTGCCGAGAAGACGGCGAGCGAAATGGACGACTATCCCGGCCAGGCCGAGCGCCATCTCAGCGAACTGAAGGCGATCCTCGACGAGCAGGAACCGGTCTACCGGAACTGAGCTTCCGGGAAATCAGAGCCCAAGCTCTCTGCGCAACTCCTCGGCGCTGTTGATGACCGTGGCGCCGGGCGGTCCTTCCATCGGCTTCTCCGGCCAGAAGATCGTCTTCATGCCCGCCGCCAGCCCCGCCAGGGCGCCGGGCCAGCTGTCGTCGATCGCCACGGCGTGCGCGGGATCGACATCGGCGAGATAGGCGGCGCGCATGAAGGGTTCGGCGTGCGGCTTGCCTTCGCGCACGTCGTTGCGGCTGATCGTCTTCATGCCCGGATAGGTCAGCCCGACCATGCGCAGATTGGCATCGACGATCATCCGGTCCGAATTGGACACCACGGCCTGCGCCACGCCCTTTGCCCGCAACTCGTTGAAAACCTCGATCGCGCCGGGGCGCGGCTGCAAGCTTTCGACAAGCGGCAGATAGTGTTCGTATTTGTGGACGATCCATTCGTCGAAGGGAAGGTCCAGGCCGAACTCGTCGCGCATCATCTCGTAGACCGGCCAGGCGGCAACGCCGAGCACCCGCTCATGCAAATCATCAGGCGGTATGAGACCGGCATTGCGCATCGCCGCCACGAGGGCTGCCTCATGCAGCGGTTCGCTGTCGACCAGCGTGCCGTCCATGTCCCAGAAAACCGCTTTCGGTGTCATGCAGCGCTCCTTTTTTCGATCCCTTAAAGGGTTTGCGCCGGGAGATAAACCTTCGCGACCGCAGAACGCGGCTCCGGTCGGCAACCGACGCCGCATTGCTTCTCCGACCAGACATTGGTGGATGCAAAATCCGGGTTGGACAGACGCAAGCATTTGCCCTTGAGATTGACAATTGCACAGCAGGCAGTTCCCTGCGAAACTAGGCATGGACCGCCTCGATGACCGGCGGCCCCGGGAGGCAGGACGTGAATACGCGGCAGGATGGCGGCAACAACAGGCTGGACGACGCGGCGCGCGCCGGGTGGCTTTACTATGTTGCCGGCAACACACAGGACCAGATCGCCGCGACGCTCGGCATATCGCGGCAGACCGCGCAGCGGCTGGTGTCTCTGGCGGTGTCGGAAGGGCTGATCAAGGTGCGCGTCGACCATCCGATCGCCAACTGCCTGGACCTCGCGGCCCGGCTCAAGTCGCGTTTCGCGCTCGACCTGGTCGAGGTGGTGCCGAGTGACCCGAATTCATCCTCCACGACCATCGGTATCGCCGAGGCGGCCGCCGCCGAGATCGAGCGCCGGCTGCGGTCATCGACGCCGATCGTCATGGGGATCGGCACCGGGCGCACGCTGAAGGCGGCAATCGAACAGCTGCCGCCGATGGAATGCCCGCAGCACAAGGTGGTGTCGTTGACCGGCAACATCTCGCCGGACGGCTCGGCCGCTTTCTACAACGTCATCTTCACCATGGCCGACCGGGTCAAGGCGCGCTCCTTTCCGATGCCGCTGCCGGTCATCGCCTCCTCGCCGCAGGAGCGCGAGATGCTGCTCAACCAGCCGATGATCCAGCCGACGCTGGCGCTGGCGGCAGAGGCCGACGTCACCTTCATCGGCATCGGCGACCTCGGCCCGAAGGCGCCGCTCTACGAGGACGGCTTCATTTCAGAAAGCGAGCTGAAAGCCCTGCAGAAGGCGGGAGGCATCGCCGAGATCGTCGGCTGGGTGTTCGATCGCGAAGGCCGCATGATCGAGGGCATCACCAATGACCGGGTGTCGTCGGCATCGCTGCCGTCGCGCGAGAAATCGCTGGTCATTGCGCTGGCCATGGGCGAGCGCAAGCTGCCGGGTATCCTGGCGGCCGTGAACCGCCGGCTGGTCAACGGGCTCATCACCGACGAGCGGACGGCAGCCGCGCTGCTGGCCAGCATCTGACTGGAACCCGCCGCGAGCGATTTGCGATAAAGAGAGCAATGCTATCCGTGCCGCCCGAAAGGGTCGTTGCCGTCAAGGAAACCGAGGTCGCGCTGCAGATGCGGCGACAGGTCCCTGATGTCGAGATGTGCCTTTTTTCGGCTCGCAAACCAGCCGAATCCGTCCGCGAGCCACGAAATCCAGCGATGATCGGGGGCGGGAGTGCATTTTTGCTGTGCCATGGTCATGATCGTCAACCTTCGCTATCCTGGACCCGAATGACGGGTTGACGCTGAATGTCGGTCTTGCCGGCCGCCTTTGCCAATCGAACGTCGATAAGGACCCATAAGGAGGCTTTATGCCGGACCTCAGCTCGCGGCAGGTTTCGCAGCTTCCGCCGTTGCAGGCGATCCGGGTGTTCGAAGCGGTGGCGCGGCACCTTTCCTTCACCAAGGCGGCCGAGGAGCTCGCCATGACGCAAGCGGCGGTCAGCTATCAGATCAAGGTGCTGGAGGAACGGGTCGGCGCGCCGCTTTTCCTGCGGCGGCCGCGCCAGATCGCACTCACCGAGGCCGGACAGCGCCTCGCGCCGGCGGTCAGCGAGGCCTTCGCCATTCTTGGCCAGGCCTATGCCGCGGCGCGCGGCGGCGCGGATGGCGTGCTGTGCGTCACCACCGTGCTGACCTTCGCCTCGAACTGGCTGGCGCACCATCTGGGCTCGTTCCAGATCGCTCATCCTTCGCTCGCCGTGCGGCTCGAAACGTCGAGCCGGCTGACGGATTTCGCCCGCGAGGATGTCGACCTCGCCATCCGGTCGGGCGGCGGCAAATGGCCGGGGCTGGAAGCCTACAAGCTGCTCGATGCCGATTTCACGCCGATGCTGAGCCCGAAGCTCGCGGCAAGCATCGGCGGCGTCAGGGAACCGGCGGACCTGTTGCGGCTGCCGATCCTCGATCCCGGCGACATCTGGTGGACGCAATGGTTCGAGGCTGCCGGCGTGCACTCGCACGATCTCGCCAAGCGGCCCGGCAGCAGCATGGGCGCACAGGCCTATGAGGCCAATGCCGCGATCGCCGGTCATGGCGTGGCGATCCTGACCCGGGCGCTGTTCAAGGCGGAACTCGCCGACGGCCGCCTGATCCAACCCTTCGACCTCGTCGGCGACGATGGCCACGCCTACTGGCTGGTCTATCCGGAGGCACGGCGCAACGTGCCGAAGATCCGCGCCTTCCGCGACTGGCTGCTGGCCGAAATAGCCTGCTGACTGGCAAGGTGCATCGCTTCGAAGCGAAGTTCCGCGACGCGTCTTCATGCATGCCGTTCAAAATGCCGGTCGTTTTGGCCTCCGGATCCGATCGGGCTGCGCGACCTCTGAATTATGAGAGGCAGCAGGCAGCCTGCCCGGCTATTTCCTCCACTCCATATCCGGCCAGCGTCGTCGAGTGCTGCGCTGCAGCATCGAATCTGGCTTGACATAATATGGAACTTAATGAGTAATTGCTCACAGCCAAGGCAAATGCTCATCTTGGTCCATGGGAGGAATTTGATGAAACTTCGTACGCTCATCCTGGGCTTGTGCTCGACCAGCGCGCTGGCGTTCGCTGCGCACGCCGAATCCATCACCATCGCCACCGTCAACAATGGCGATATGGTCCGCATGCAGAAGCTGACCGACGACTTCACCAAGGCAAACCCCGACATCCAGCTCAACTGGGTGACGCTCGAGGAAAACGTGCTGCGCGAGCGCGTCACCACAGACATCGCCACCAAGGGCGGCCAGTACGACGTGATGACGATCGGCACCTACGAGGTTCCGATCTGGGCCAAGCAGAGCTGGCTGTTGCCGCTCGACAAGCTCGGCGACGACTACGACGCCAAGGACATCATCCCGGCCATCGCCGGCGGCCTGTCGGTCGACGGCAAGCTCTATGCCGCGCCCTTCTACGGCGAAAGCTCCTTCGTCATGTACCGCAAGGACCTGATGGACAAGGCCGGGCTGAAGATGCCCGACGCGCCGACCTGGGACTTCATCAAGCAGGCCGCCGACAAGATGACCGACCGCGCCAATGGCGTGAACGGCGTGTGCCTGCGCGGCAAGGCCGGCTGGGGCGAGAACATGGCCTTCCTGACCGCCATGTCGAACTCCTTCGGCGCCCGCTGGTTCGACGAGAACTGGAAGCCGCAATTCGATCAGCCCGAATGGAAGAACACGCTGCAGTTCTATGTCGACCTGATGAAGGCCGACGGCCCCGAGGGCGCGTCCTCCAACGGCTTCAACGAAAATCTGGCGCTGTTCCAGCAGGGCAAGTGCGGCATGTGGATCGACGCCACGGTCGCCGCGTCCTTCGTCTCCGATCCAAAGGCCTCGCAGGTCGCCGACAAGGTCGGCTATGCGCTGGCCCCGGACAATGGGCTGGGCAAGCGCGGCAACTGGCTGTGGGCCTGGTCGCTGGCCATTCCCGCCGGTACGCAGAAGGCTGACGCCGCCGAGAAGTTCGTCTCCTGGGCGACCAGCAAGCACTATGCCGAGCTCGTCGCATCGAAGGAAGGCTGGGCCAATGCTCCTCCCGGAACGCGCTCGTCGCTCTATGCCAACGCCGACTACCAGAAAGCGGCTCCGTTCGCCAAGATGACGCTGGACTCGATCAACGCGGCCGACCCGACGCATCCGACCGTCAAGCCGGTGCCCTATGTCGGCGTGCAGTTCGTCGCCATCCCTGAATTCCAGGGCCTTGGCACCACTGTCGGCCAGCTGTTCTCGGCGGCTCTCGCCGGCCAGTCGAGCGTCGACGATGCCCTGAAGCAGGCCCAGGACGCCGCCACGGCGACAATGACCGAAGGCGGTTATATCAAGTAGGCTCCTCCCGGTGCCGAATGCCGGTCGCGCATCATGACCGGCAATGGCCGCCCGAGTCCCAGTTCGGGCGGCCATCTTCAAAATCCTGGAATTTCTGGCGCAACTCTAAAATCCAGCTGACCTTTGGAGGGTGACCGTCATGGCTACTCAGCAGACCCGTTCGCTTGCCCGTTTCATGATGGCGCCATCTGTCGTCCTGCTCCTGGTCTGGATGGTTGTCCCACTGGCGCTCACGCTGTGGTTCTCCTTCCAGCAGTACAATCCGCTCAATCCGATCCGCGACGGGTTCGTCGGTGTCTCCAACTACGCGCTGTTCTATTCCAATCCAGCCTTCCTACAGTCGATCCTCAACACGCTCGTCCTGGTGATCAGCGTGCTGCTGATCACGGTGATCGGCGGCATCCTTTTGGCGCTGCTGATCGACCAGCCGATGTGGGGGCAAGGGATTGTGCGCATCCTCGTCATCTCGCCGTTCTTCGTCATGCCGCCGGTGGCCGCATTGGTCTGGAAGAATATGATCATGCATCCGCAATACGGGGTGTTCGCCGATATAGCGCGATTCTTCGGGGCTCAGCCGATCGACTGGTTCGGGCAGCATCCGATGACGGCGATCATCATCATTGTTGCCTGGCAATGGCTGCCTTTCGCGACGCTGATCTTGCTGACCGCCCTGCAGTCGCTCGACGGCGAGCAGAAGGAAGCCGCCGAGATGGACGGCGCCGGCTTCATCAGCCGCTTCATCTATCTGACGCTGCCGCACATGTCGCGCGCGATCACCGTCGTCATCCTGATCCAAACGATCTTCCTTTTGTCGGTCTATGCCGAGATCCTGGTCACCACCAATGGCGGCCCGGGGTACGCCTCCACCAACCTGCCCTTCCTGGTCTACCAGAAGGCGTTGCTGGAATTCAAAATCGGCCAGGCATCCGCGGGCGGTGTGATCGCCGTCATTCTCGCCAACATCGTTGCCTTCTTCGCCATGCGCGCCGTCGGCAAGAACCTGGACAAGTAAGGGAGGATACGATGGCACGCTCAGTCACCACCCAGCACAAGACGATCGCGACCGTTGCGGCCTGGATTGTCGCCCTGCTGATCTTCTTCCCGATCCTCTATACGATCATCACCTCGTTCAAGTCGGAACAGGAGGCGATCCAGGGCTTCAACCTGATCCCGTCAGGAACATTCGAGAGCTATACCGAGGTCCAGGCGCAGAGCGGCTACTTCAAATTCTTCTTCAATTCGGTGCTGCTCTCGGTCGGCTCGACCATCCTGGCCTTGCTGGTCGCCATTCCGGCGGCATGGTCGATGGCTTTCTCGCCGACCAAGCGGACCAAGGACATCCTGATGTGGATGCTGTCCACCAAGATGATGCCGGCGGTCGCCGTGCTGTTCCCGATCTACCTGATCTTCCGCAATCTCGGACTGCTCGACAGCCGCATCGGCCTGATGGTCATGCTGATGCTGATCAACCTGCCGATCGTGGTGTGGATGCTCTACACCTACTTCCGCGAAATCCCGGGCGAGATCCTGGAAGCGGCACGCATGGACGGCGCATCGCTGTGGAACGAGATCGTCTATGTGCTGACCCCGATGGCGGTGCCCGGCATTGCCTCGACCATGCTGCTCAACATCATCCTGGCCTGGAACGAGGCGTTCTGGACAATCCGGCTGACCACCACGGACGCTGCTCCGCTGACCGCCTTCATCAGTTCGTTCTCCAGTCCGCAAGGCCTGTTCTGGGCCAAGCTTTCGGCGGCCTCGACACTGGCCATCGCGCCGATCCTGATCATGGGCTGGTTCAGCCAGAAGCAGCTGGTGCGCGGCCTGACATTTGGCGCCGTCAAATAATGGCGATGCGGTGAAATAACCGGATTTGCCCGAAGCAATCGGCAGGAAAATAACCCCTCGGGGAGGAAACCATGGGAAACATCACGCTCAAGAACGTCTCCAAATCCTTCGGATCGACGTCCATCATCCCCGGTCTCGACCTGGTCATCGAGAATGGCGAGTTCGTCGTCTTCGTCGGCCCGTCCGGTTGCGGCAAGTCCACGCTGCTGCGGCTGATCGCCGGACTGGAGGACACCAGCGGCGGTACCATCAACATCGATGGCCGTGATGTCACCGGCGAGGCGCCGGCCAAGCGCAAGCTCGCCATGGTGTTCCAGTCCTACGCGCTCTACCCGCATATGACGGTGGCCAAGAACATCGCCTTCCCGCTGAAGATGGCGGGCGAGGACCAGGCCACCATCGACAAGAAGGTGAAGGACGCGGCGCGCGTGCTCAACCTCACCAACTATCTCGAACGCAGGCCCGGCCAGCTCTCGGGCGGCCAGCGCCAGCGCGTCGCCATCGGCCGCGCCATCGTGCGCCAGCCGTCGGCCTTCCTGTTCGACGAACCGCTGTCCAACCTCGACGCGGCACTGCGCGGCACGATGCGGCTGGAGATCAGCGAACTGCATCATCAGCTCAAGACCACGATGATCTATGTCACCCACGACCAGGTCGAAGCCATGACCATGGCCGACAAGATCGTCGTGCTCAACGCCGGCAACATCGAGCAGGTCGGCTCGCCGATGGAGCTCTACAAGACGCCGCGCAACCTTTTCGTCGCCGGCTTCATCGGCTCGCCGAAGATGAACCTCATCGAAGGCGCACCGGCGGCCAAACATGGCGCCAAGACCGTCGGCATCCGTCCCGAGCACATGGAAATCTCGACCACGGCCGGCGAATGGAAGGCGACCGTCGGTGTCGCCGAGCATCTTGGATCGGACACGTTCCTGCATGTCCAGGCCGATGGCGTAGGGCCGCTGACGGTGCGCGCCGACGGCGAGCTGGCGGTTCATCACGGCGACACCATCTATCTCACCCCCGACAAGGCCAAGCTGCATCGCTTCGGCGCCGACGGAAAGGCAATGGTGCAGTGAGGTTGAAGGGCAAATCGGCGCTGATCACGGGTTCGGCCCGTGGCATCGGCAGGGCCTTCGCCGAAGCCTACGCGCGCGAAGGCGCTGCCGTGGCGATTGCCGACATCAACCTGGAAGCTGCGCAGAAGACAGCCGCCGAGATCGGTGCCAAAGCCTACGCCGTGAAACTCGATGTCACGGACCAGCCCTCCATCGACGCGGCGGTGAAGGCTGTCGAGACCAGGACTGGCGGCCTCGATATCCTGATCAACAATGCCGCCTTGTTCGACCTTGCGCCGATCGTCGAGATATCGCGGACAAGCTACGAGAAACTGTTCTCCGTCAATGTCGCCGGCACGCTGTTCATGCTGCAGGCGGCCGCCCGCTCGATGATCGCGCGGGGCAAGGGCGGCAGGATCATCAACATGGCGAGCCAGGCCGGTCGGCGCGGCGAGGCCCTTGTCGGCGTCTATTGCGCCACCAAGGCCGCCGTCATCTCGCTAACCCAGTCGGCGGGGCTCGACCTGATCAAGCACCGCATCAACGTCAACGGCATCGCGCCCGGCGTCGTCGACAGCGATATGTGGGATCAGGTCGATGCGCTGTTCGCCAAATACGAGAACCGGCCCAAGGGCGAGAAGAAGAGACTGGTCGGCGAAGGCGTGCCTTACGGCCGCATGGGCAGACCGGAGGATCTCGCCGGCATGGCCGTGTTCCTGGCCAGCGACGACGCCGAATACATCGTCGCCCAGACCTACAATGTCGATGGCGGCCAGTGGATGAGTTGAGGGGGGACGGCCTCTTCTTCCCGTACCTCCGCGGGGAGAGGAGGCCGACAGTCCGGTGAGAGGCGAGCCTTTATCCGATGGTGCGCCGCCCTCGCCTTTGCCCTCCCCGTAGAAGACGGGGAGAGGAGCGTAACGAAGGCCGGAGCCCGGCCAAAGGGTAAAGCAGATGACCGTGAAACTCTCTTCCTCCAATCTCGCCAGGCTTCCGGCCAACGTCGCCGGACCGAAATACGACCGTTCGAAGCTCAAGGCCGGCATCGTGCATTTCGGCGTCGGCAATTTCCATCGCTCGCATCAGGCCGTCTACCTCGACGATTTGTTCAATGCGGGCATCGGCCATGACTGGGCGCTGGTCGGCGCCGGCGTGTTCGACGGCGAGAAAATCGGCCGCGGCAAGCTGGAAGAGCAGGACTGGCTGACCACGGTGGTCGAGCAGGATGAAGGTCACATGAGCGCCCGCGTCACCGGAGCCATGATCGACTTCCTGATGCCGGGCGATGCGGCCGGCATCATCGAGAAGCTGGCCGACCCGGCGATCAAGATCGTTTCGCTGACCATCACCGAAGGCGGCTATTTCATCGACCCGGCGTCCGGCGTCTTCAACCCGGCCCATCCCGACATCGTTGCCGACGCGCAACCGGGCGCCACGCCGAAGACCGTGTTCGGCATCATCCTTGCCGGCCTGATGCGCCGCCGCGAGGACGGTATCGTGCCGTTCACCGTGATGTCCTGCGACAACATCCCCCACAATGGCCACGTCGCCTCCGATGGCGTCATTGGCCTGGCCCGCCTGATCGACGAGGATCTGGCGGCCTGGGTCAGCGAGCATGTCGCCTTCCCGAACGGCATGGTCGATCGCATCACGCCAGCCACCACCGATCGCGAGCGCGGCATCCTGGCCAAGGATTTTGGCGTCGAGGACAGCTGGCCGGTGTTCTGCGAGCCGTTCCGGCAGTGGGTGCTGGAAGACCATTTCACCGATGGCCGCCCGCCGCTGGAAAAGGTCGGCGTGCAGTTCGTCAGGGATGTCGCGCCCTACGAGTTGATGAAGATCCGCATCCTCAATGGCGGCCACGCCACCATCGCCTATCCGGCCGGGTTGATGGACATCCATTTCGTCCATGAGGCGATGCAGGAGCCGCTGGTGCGCGGCTTTCTCGACAAGCTCGAGCATGACGAGATCATTCCGACCGTGCCGCCGGTCCCGGACACGGTGCTGGAGGACTATTACCAGCTCATCGAGAAGCGCTTCTCCAACCCGAAGATCGGCGACACGGTGCGCAGGCTCTGCCTCGATGGCTCCAACCGCCAGCCGAAATTCATCATCCCGACCATCGCCGACCGGCTGAAGGCCGGAAAGGGCGTCGCGGGTCTCGCGCTGGAATCGGCGCTATGGTGCCGCTACTGCTTCGGCACGTCGGACAGCGGCGCCGCCATCGAGCCCAACGACCCGAGCTGGGACCGGATGCAGGCAACCGCCAAGGCGGCAAAGGACGCGCCCGCCGCCTGGCTTGCCATGGAGGACATCTATGGCGATGTCGGGCGCGCGACGGCGTTCGTCGAGGCCTTTGCCCATGCGCTCAACGTGCTATGGGCGAATGGCGCGCGCGCCACGCTGACACGCTACATCGCCGGCAAGCTCTGAGAACCATTCGACGCCATGACGCCTGAATTGGTCATTTTCGACTGCGATGGCGTGCTGGTCGACAGCGAGGCACTCTCCGTTTCGGCGCTGCTCGGCATGATCGCACTGGCCGGCGGCAATGTCGGCGAGGACGCCGCCTACGAGCATTTCCTGGGCAAGAGCATGAAAAGCGTGCGCGAGATCCTCGGCCGCGACTTCGGCCTGGAGATCAGCGACCAGCACCTCACCGCCATGCGCGTCGACCTGATGCGAAAATTCCGTGAGGAGCTGAAGCCGATCCCCGGCATCAGCGAGGTGCTGCCGAAGCTCGGCCAGCCGTTCTGCGTCGCCTCCTCGGGCACGCTGGAACGCATCCGCTACGCGCTCGACGTCACCGGGCTGCTCGGGCTGTTGGAGCCGCATCTGTTCAGCGCCGCCATGGTGGCCAAGGGAAAGCCGGCGCCCGACCTTTTCCTGCATGCCGCCGCCAGCATGCGGGCGCATCCGCGCAAATGCCTGGTCATCGAGGACAGTCCGGCGGGCATCGCGGCAGCGCGGGCGGCGGGCATGCGCGTGTTTGCCTTCACCGGCGGCTCGCATGCCGGCAACCCCGCACTGAAAGCGCGGCTTGCGTCGAGTGAACCGGACTTTATATTCGCTGACATGCTGCAATTGCCCGATCTGATTGCAGGCCTGGGAGCGAGAGTTAGAGCATCTTGACGAAACAGTTTGTTTGCGCGGTCGATGTCGGCACCGGGAGCGCCCGCGCGGGCATTCTCGACACCAGTGGCACCTTGCTCGGCCGCGCCGAGCGACCGATCGCCATGCACCAGCCGAAGGCCGATCACGCCGGGCACGATTCGCGCGATATCTGGTCGGCCGTCTGCGCCGCCGTGCGTGCGGCGCGCGAAAAGGCCGGCGTCGCCGCTGAGGATATTGTCGGCATCTCCTTTGACGCCACTTGTTCGCTGGTGGTGCGCGACCGGCAGGGCGGTCAGCTCAGCGTTTCGACCACCGGCGACAAGCGTTGGGACACCATCGTCTGGCTCGACCACCGCGCCATCGCCGAAGCCGACGAATGCACGGCGAGCGGCCACGCCGTGCTCAACTATATCGGCGGCGTCATGTCGCCGGAAATGGCAACCCCGAAGCTTATGTGGCTGAAGCGCAACCTGCCGAGGACATGGAATGAAGCCGGCTATCTATTCGACCTCACTGACTTCCTGACCTGGCAAGCGACGGGATCCCTGGCCCGATCGCAATGCACGCTGACGGCCAAGTGGACTTATCTGGCACATGAGGAAGCAGGCTGGCAGCGCGATTTCTTTGCGCTCGTTGGTCTCGATGACCTATTCGAGCACGGCAATCTACCCGAGCGGGCGAACCCCGTCGGCGGCTACATCGGCTCGTTGACGGCACAAGCCGCGGACGAGCTCGGCCTCACCGAAAAATGCCGGGTCGGCGCCGGGGTCATCGATGCCTATGCCGGCGCGCTTGGCGTGCTCGGCGGCTTTGCCGGCGACGAGCACAATATCGGCCGGCATCTGGCGCTGATCGCCGGCACATCCTCCTGCGTCATGGCGATGTCGCCCGACCCGCAGCCTTTCGCCGGCGTCTGGGGGCCTTACTACGGCGCGGCGCTGCCGAAGCTGTGGCTGTCGGAAGGCGGCCAGTCGGCCACCGGCGCCCTGCTCGATCACATCATCCGCTGGCATGGCGCCGGCGGCGAACCGGATGCGGCCATGCATGCCAGGATCGCCGAGCGTGTCGCAGAACTGCGCGCCGCCGAAGGTGACAATCTTGCCGCGCGGCTGCATGTGCTGCCGGACTTTCACGGCAACCGTTCGCCGCTTGCAGATCCGCACGCCGTTGGCGTGGTCAGCGGGCTGACACTGGATTCCTCCTTCGACAGCCTGTGCAAGCTCTACTGGCGCACCGCCGTCGGCATCGCGCTCGGCGTGCGCCATGTGCTGGAGGCGCTGAACGAGAACGGCTATCTGATCGACACGCTGCATGTCACCGGCGGCCACACCAAGAACCCGCTCCTGATGGAGCTCTATGCCGACGCCACCGGCTGCACGGTGGTCGAGCCGCTGGCCGACGAGGCGGTGCTGCTCGGCACCGGCATGGTGGCGGCGACCGCCGCCGGGCTTTTCCCCGACCTCAACGCCGCCTGCCTCGCCATGCAGCAAGGCGGCAAGATGCGTGCCGCCAACCCGGCCGCCGGCGCCCGTTTCGATCGCGACTACCGGATTTTCCTCGAGATGCACCGGCAGCGGCAGGCGCTCGACGCGATCCGGTAGAACGCGCCCTACCGTGCCAGCAAGGACAGGCCGGATTTGGCATCGAACAGATGCATGTTCGATTCGTCGAACGTATAGCGGACACCGCTGCGGACAACGGGACAGGCGCGGCTTGATACAAGCGCGCTGATCTCCTTGCCGCCGAGAGCGAATGTCACCAGCGCATCATTGCCGTGGAATTCGATGAGATCGGCGGTTCCCGCCAGGACATTTTCGGAGCGGTCGGCTGCCGCGATCCTCAGATCTGGAGGCCTGATCCCAAGCACCGCCTGCTCACCATGCTGAAGCTTGAAGCGCGAGCCATCGACGGTGAAGACAGTCGCGCCATTGGTCAGCGTCCAGCCATTGCCTTTCCGGCCCACCGTCACATCGATGAAATTCATGTTCGGCGTTCCGATGAAGCCGGCAACGAACAGATTGCCCGGCCGCTCGTAAATTTCCGCCGGCGAGCCGATCTGCTCGATCCTGCCGTCGCGCAGCAGCACGATGCGGTCGGCGAGCGTCATTGCCTCCAGCTGGTCATGGGTGACGTAGACGGTGGTGGTGTTCAACGACTGGTGCAGCCGGGCGATCTCGACGCGCATGTGGTTGCGCAGCTTGGCATCGAGATTGGACAGCGGCTCGTCGAACAGGAACACCTTCGGCGTCTTGATCATGGCACGGGCGATGGCGACGCGCTGCTGCTGGCCGCCGGACAGTTCGGCGGGCTTGCGGCCGAGATAGGGGTCGAGACCCAGGGTCTTCGAGACCGCCTCGACGCGCTTCTGTATCTCGGCCTTCGGCACCTTCTGCCGCTTCAGGCCGAAGGCGATGTTGTCGAAGATCGTCATGTGCGGGTAGAGCGCGTAGTTCTGGAACACCATGGCGATGCCGCGATCGCCGGGATCGAGGTCGTTGACCACCTTGCCGCCGATCGAGACCTCGCCGCCGCTGATGTCCTCCAGCCCCGCCAGCATCCTGAGCAAGGTCGACTTGCCGCAGCCGGATGGGCCGAGGAAGACGACGAACTCGTGATCCTCGATGGCGAGGTTCAGGTCACGGATGACTGACGTGGCGCCGTAGGATTTGTCGACATGGGAACAGACGATCGCGGACATGGTCTGGTCAGGCCTTCTCGCTCGAAATCAGGATCTGCAGCTTGACGTCTTCCGGCTTGCCCGCCGCTGCCCGCTCGAACGCCGCGATGCTGTCGGAGAAATCATAGGTGCCAGTGATCAGCGGATTGAGGTCGACCTTGCCCGATGCGATGAGCTGCAAGGCGCGGTCGAAGATATTGGCGTAGCGGAACACCGTCTCGATGCGCACTTCCTTCGATATGGCCGCCGGCACGTTGAGCAACACAGGCTCCACCGGCAGCCCGACCAGCACCACCGCGCCGCCGGGGCGCACGACGTCGAACAGATTGGTGAACGCCTTTGGGCTGCCGCTGGCCTCGAAGACGATATCGGCTCCCCAATTGTCGGTCGCTGCCGCCACCGCATCGGCCAGCGACCGTTCGCCGATATTGACCGGGACGATACCGGGATAGCGCCCCGCGATTTCGAGCTTGGGGGCGGAGAAGTCGGAAATCAGCACTTTCGAGCAACCGCCGGCGAGAGCCGCCAACGCGATCATGATGCCGATCGGGCCGCAGCCGACGACGACGGCGACGTCGCCCGGAACGATGCGCGCGCGGGCGGCCGCCTGCATGCCGATGGCGAAAGGTTCGACCATCGCGCCTTCGGCGAAGGAGACATTGTCCGGCAGCCTGTAGGTGAACGCCGCCGGATGGACGGCTTCAGGCGCGAGAATGCCATGCACCGGCGGCGTCGCCCAGAAAGTCACGTCCGGGTCGACATTGTAGATGCCGAGCTTTGTCGCGCGCGACGACAGGTTCGGCACGCCCGGCTCCATGCAGACGCGGTCGCCGACCTTCAGCGTCCTGACATTGGCGCCGATTTCGATAATCGTTCCGGACGCTTCGTGGCCGAGCACCATCGGCGCGCGCACGACATAGCTGCCGATGGCGCCATGGGTGTAGTAATGCACGTCGCTGCCGCAGACACCGACCGTGTGGATGGCGATCCTGACGTCGTCCGGCCCGACATCGAGCGGCAAAGCGATCTCGCGCAAGGCCAGCTCACCCTTCTTCTCAAGCACCAGTGCCCGCATCGTATCGTCCTCGCTTCAAGTCTTTTTTTGCCGGAAAACGGAATTCAGGAAGCCGCTGAGCACGCCGAGAAACAAAAGCGGCGGCAGCGACAAAAGCACGACCGAGGCGTTGAGTATGCCCCACGGCACGTTCATGCCTTGCTGGGACAGTTCCGAAGCGACGATCGGCAAGGTCTTGGCGTTGGAGCTGGACAGCATCAGCGCGATCAAGAACTCGTTCCAGACCAGCACGAAGCTGAAGGCGACCGCACCGATCAGGGAGCGGGCAGCCACGGGCAGCGCGATCCGCCAGAACACCGAATAGGCGCCGTAGCCATCGACGAAGGCGGCTTCCTCGACCTCCTTCGGCACGGCCTGGAAGGCGGGGATGGCAAGCCACATGATCACCGAGATGGTGAGCAGCGAATAGGTAACGATCAGCGCCGCCAGCGTGTCGTAAAGCCCGAGCTGAAGCCAGATCACCATCAGCGGGATGGCGACCGCCACCGGCGGCAGGAAGCGCAGCGACAGCACGAAGAACTGGATGTCGCCGGCCCAGCGGTTGGGGTAGCGCGCGACGGCGTAGGCGGCCGGCAGGCCGAGCACCACGCCGATCAGCACCGCGACCCCGCAGGCGATGACGGAGTTGTAGAGACCGGTCATGACGCTGTCGCGGCCGATGATGTAGCTGATGTTGGCAAGGGTCGGCGTGAACACCAGGCGCGGCACGCGGGTGATGATGTCGACATTGTTCTTCAGCGAATTGAGCGCTGTCCACAGCAGCGGAAACACGGCCATGAAGCCGGCAAATGCCAGCACGGCCTTGCCTATGAGCCTACCCGGCCTCATGCCTGCACCCGCTTCCACAGCATGGTGAAGGTGATCACGGTGGCGATCATCATCAGCACGGCCATCGCCGAGGCGTAGGACACCTTGCCGGATTCGATGAAGCCTTGCGAGAAGGCGTACATGTCGAGCGTTTCGGTGGCCACGCCCGGGCCGCCGCGGGTCATGACATAGATCAGGTCGAAGGAGCGCAGCGACTCGATCATCTTGACGAACATCAGGCTGATCAGCGGCGCCTTGAGCATCGGCAAGGTCACGTAGGCGTGGATCTCCCAGCGCCTGGCATGGTCGAGCCGCGCTGCCTCGATCGGCTGCGGCGGCAGCGTTTCCAGGAGCTTCAGGACGATGACGGCGAAGAACAGGCCCCATTGCCAGACATCGACCGACGCGACGGCGAACAGCGCCGTCGCCGGCTTGGACAGTGGGTCGAAGATCAGCCCGCCGGTCAGCAGGCGATAGGGGTAGGTGGCGATGCCGTAGAGCGGGTGATAGGCGAACTTCCAGACGAAGGCGGCCGAAACGCGCGGCAGCAGCACCGGGATGATGAACAGCAGGCAGTAGACGTTGCGCAGGCGTGGGCTGGCGACCTCGAACATCAGGACGCCCAGCCCGATCGCCACAACCATCGTCGCGACAACGGTGACGAACTCCCATTTCACCGACACCCAGACGGCGTTGAGAAAACGCCGGTCGGCGAACAGGTCGGCGAAATTCGAGAGCCAGACATAGGAATAGGCTGTCGAAGAGAGCTCGCGGTTCTGCAGGGCGATGACAATGGCATAGAGTGTCGGCACCATCGACAGGATCAAGAGAATGACGAGCGTCGGCACCACAAACGTGACCGGCAAGGAAGAGCGTCGTGGCATCTGTCTATCCCTGGCTGCGTCTCGAGCGATTGAGCATGGCTGGACCTTTTCGCGATGGCTGGCTCGAACGGCAATGATGGGAACCCGCGGCGCACAGGTCCCGACATCCGCTTGAATGCCGTGGACCGTGCGCCGCGGGGGGAGGATGGCTTATTTCTTCACCAGATCGTTGGCATAGGCCTCGAGCTCGTTGAGGCCGCCCTTGATGTCGGTACGGGTGCCGGTGACCAGTTCCTCGAGGATGATGCCCCAGCGGTCGCCGAGATCCGGCCAGCGCGGATCCTGCCAGAAGTTGACCGCCGTGACCTTGCCGGTTTCGGCAAGCGCCTGCCCGAGATCGGCGCCGTAGATATCGGCGAATTCCTTGCTGGACAGGACGCTGGTGCGGTTCAGTTCACCGAACTGGTGGGCATCGAGCCGGCGCTTCTCGTTTTCCTTCGAAGTCGCCCAGGCGATGAACAGGCCGGCGCATTTCTTCGAGGCATCGTCGGCATTGGCCTTCGCGGCGATGGCGAGGCCATGGCCATAGCCGCCGCCGGTGAGCGGCGAGGGCGGCGGCAGGAAGCCGATCTTGCCGACCACTTGCGAGGTCTTCGGGTCGACCGCCATGCCAGACAGCGGCGTCGATTCGACGAGGATCGCGACCTGGCCCGACAGGAAGGCGCCGGTCGATTCATCCCAGCTGCCGGTCTGCGTGCCGGGTGCCGAATCCTTGAACAGTTTCAGATAGGTCTCTGTTGCCTTGACCGCGGCATCCGAATTGAAGGCTGGCTTGTCGCCGTCGAACCACTGGCCGCCATAGGCCTTGAAGAACGGCATCCAGCGCCAGACATTGGCGCCCGAGCCGCGTGCGCCGCGCAGCGCGATGCCATACATGCCCTTGTCCGGATTGGTCAGCTTCGGCACATCGGCGATCAGCTCGTCCAGCGTCTTCGGCGGCTGGATGCCGGCGGCTTCAAGCACGTCCTTGCGGTAGACCATCAGGTCGCCGCCGCCGGTCAGCGGCGCAAACCACACCTTGCCGTCATAGGTCGCGACCTTCTGGCGGCCAGGATCGAAGTCGGCGTAATCATAGTCCGCGGGATAGTAATCGGTCAGCGGCACGATCCATTTCGAGGAGGCAAACAACGCGACGTTGGCTTCGTCGACATAATAGACATTGTAGTTGCCGACGGTGGACGCATCGGCGCGCGATTTGGCCCGGCGGTCGTTCTCGTTCAGATAATCGATCTGGAAACCGGCGCCGGCAAGCTTCTCGAACTCGGCCTTGGAGTCCTCCAGAAGGGTCAGGCCATCGCGTGGCTGAGCCAGCACCTTGACCGGCGCCGAGCAGACTGGTGCCTGCGCGAGCGCAAGGGTGGAAACGGTAGCGGAAAGCAAAAAAGCTGCGCCAAGGCTGGCAGCGAGCCGAACTGGTCTCATGGTCTTTCTCCTCCAGGTACACTTCGCAGGAAGCGCAAAGTCCTCGGTTCAGCGATCCTCACCATCGCCCGAGCGACATGCCACCCATCGCCAAAATGCGGAGTTGCGGCGGCTCGTGCTAGAAGCTCCGTTGCAGCAGACCTGTACTTTTATGCATTGTGCAGCGCAAAAAAGGGCGCCCATCCGGGGCGCCATTCACGTGAGTACCGATTGCACCTGAAATGGCGATTTATGCGCGCATCGTCAGCCGCTGCCGCGACAGCTTGCGATAGGACGACGGTGTCATCTTGTGCTTGCGCATGAACGCACGATTGAAGTTCGAGATGTTCATGTAGCCGACCTGGAAACAGATGTCGGTGATCGGAATATCGGTGTCGGACAACAGCTTGCAGGCCTGCCAGAGCCTGAGCTTGGCGAGGTGGTCGCTGAAGGAGTTGCCGGTGTTCTTCTGGAAGAAGCGCGAGAACGTGCTCTCGGTCATCCCCGCGAGTTCCGCCACTTCCGGCAGCTTCAGGTCCTCGGCGAAATGCTGGAAGAGATAGATCAGTGCCCGCTGGATGATGTCCAGCGAGGCGGCATCCAGGACCGGCGAGAAATCCGGCGACGAGAGCAGTTCGTATTCGTCGGTCCTGGCGAGGAGATCTACCAGTTCGAGGAACAGGCAGAGGCGGGCGAGCCCATGCACGGTTCCCATCCGCTCCATAAGCGCGGCGCCTTCCAGCGCGGTGCGGCCGTGAAAGACCATGCCGCGCGCCGACCGCTCCAGGAATGGTTCCAGTTCGCGCAATTCAGGCAACAGGCCGGCCGAGCCGCGCAGCCTCTGCGCATCGAACTGCAGGACGATGTCGCGGCCCTCGATCAGTTCGCCCGGCTGCACCGCCGTCACCCAATCGTGCGGCAGCCCGCCGCCGACGATGGTCAGGTAACCCGGCCCGAACTCGCCGATATGATCGCCGACCAGGACCACGCCGGAGGATTTCCGCAACAGATGGATTTCGTATTCCGGATGGAAGTTCCAGACATTGCGCTCCCACGGATAGTCGTCGAGCCGCCACAGGAAACTGTCGCTCGCCTCGGTGACGATATGTTCGAAGGCCGGCGCCGTGCGCAGCGTCGCAACCGGGTTTTTTCGCTGTCTGAACGCCATCCGTTCCTCCCGGCGGGTTCGCCGGCTGCCTATCTCCGAGGCAATCCGTAACAGCCCGTGGCCGGCAAGGGAACGAGGCAACGCTACCCCTGGAACAGTGCTGGCTCAATCTGTTCCTGCCCCTCCTCCCTTGCCTTCATGTCGCGTTTCGTCCAAATGCTGACGCAAACGCCGCGAAACCGAAGGTTTTGCCGTTTGATATGCGGCTTCCGGCTTTAATGCCGACGTGCCGTATCTGGAAAGAGCGGAACAATGTCTGCGATCGAAGCCGGCGCTCGCGCGCCGGAAAACCTTTGGCGTCAGGAAATCAGGGCGACGCTGGCGCTCGCCTGGCCGATGGTGCTGACCAATCTGGGCCAGACGGCGATGACGGCGACCGACGTCATGATGATGGGGCGTCTGGGGCCGGACACGCTGGCCAGCGGCGCGCTTGGCGCCAACCTCTATTTCATGCCGCTGATCTTCGGCCTTGGCCTGATGCTGGCGACCTCGCCGATGATCGCGACCGAACTTGGCCGTCGCCGCCATTCGGTGCGCGACCTGCGCCGCACGGTGCGCCAGGGCCTGTGGCTGGCGATCCTGATCTCGATCCCGATCTGGCTGGTGCTTTGGCATGGCGAGGCCATCCTTTTGGCCATGGGCCAGGAACCGGCCCTGGCGCATCAGGCCGGCATTTACCTGCGCTGGCTCGAATGGGCGGTGCTGCCCTTCTATGGCTATATCGTGTTGCGCTCGTTCATCTCGGCGCTGGAGCGGCCGGGCTGGGCGCTGGTCATCGTCTTCGTCGCCGTCGCCTGCAACGCCTTCTTCAACTGGGTGTTCATGTTCGGCAATCTCGGCGTGCCGTCGATGGGCATTGCCGGCTCGGGCCTTGCCACCTCGCTGTCCTCGACGCTGATGTTCACCGGCATGGCCGTGGTGGTGATGCTGGAGAAGAAGTTCCGGCGCTACCGACTGTTCGGCCGCTTCTGGCGGTCCGACTGGCCGCGCTTCAAGGGCCTGCTGCGGCTCGGCCTGCCGATCGCCGGCATCCTTGCCTTCGAGGTGACGATCTTCAATGCGGCAGCGCTGCTGATGGGCCTGATCGACGCGGACTCGCTTGCCGCGCACGCCATCGCCATCCAGATCGCCTCGATCTCCTTCATGGTGCCGCTTGGCCTCAACCAGGCGGTGACGGTGCGCGTTGGTCTTGCCCATGGCGCCGGCAATCCGGAAGGCGTGTCGCGCGCCGGTTGGACCGCCTTCGTCATCGGCGTCTCGTTCATGGCTCTGATGGGATTGGTGATGGTGTTGTGGCCGCACCTTTTGATCAGCGCCTTCATCGACCTCGCCAACCCGGCCAATGCCAGGGTGATCGCGCTTGCCGTGTCGTTCCTGGTATTTGCTGCCCTGTTCCAAGTGTTCGACGGCGCGCAAGCCGTTGCCGCCGGCATGCTGCGCGGCCTGCACGACACCAAGGTGCCGATGATCTATGCAGCGATCGGCTATTGGGGCGTCGGCCTGCCGCTCGGCGTGCTGCTCGCCTTCCATTTCGGCTTCCACGGCGTCGGCATCTGGATCGGGCTGTCGTCGGGGCTGGCCGTGGTGGCGGCGCTGCTTCTGGCGCGCTGGCTGCGGCGCGACAGGATCGCACCGCCGCTGGCGTTCGGGCATTGAAACAGACCATTGCCGGTTGCCCGCCACCGAACTTTCAGCCGTGATTATCCCGTTGACGCCGGAACTACGCCGCCTGAACGATCTCGACCAGTTCAACGTCGAACACCAGGTCCTTTCCGGCCAACGGATGATTGCCGTCGAGCTTGACGCTGGCGTCGTTCACGCCGACGACCGTTACCGGCATGGCTCCCCCTTCGCGGGTTCTGACCTGCAATCGAGTCCCGATATCGACATTGATGTTATCCGGCACGCGGGCGCGGTCGATGGTCATGACCGCTTCGGGGCGGTGGGGGCCATAGGCGGCTTCAGCGGGAACGGTGACGCTGCTTTTCGCGCCGACCTCCATGCCCTCGACATGGGTTTCAAGACCGGCGATCACCTGCCCTTCACCCAGGGTGAATTGCAACGGTTCGCCGCCGGAAGCGTCGAATTGAGTGCCGTCGGCCAGACGTCCAGTATAATTGATGCGCACGGTGTCGCCATTCTTGGCCTGTGTCATGGCAGTCATCCTTTTGGGAGCTTTTGAGGGGCCGGCCAGAGGTCACGGTCCCGTTTTCGATCATCCACGCACTGAGGTGCACGGCGCGAAACTCTAAAACTAGGTGCCAGGCCGCAAATGTAAAGCGCTGCTGCCAACCGGCTTCCCGTGTGGCCGCCTTCACCACCGAAATCACTCAATGTAGCCGCCGTCGATGCCGGTCAACACAACGTGCTCGTGGCTCAGTGCGCCGACGCGTGCTTCTCCAGACGGCGGGCGTACTGCGTCAGCGGAAAGCACATGACGAAGAAGATCAGCGCCACCAGGCCGTAGACCTTGAACGGTTCGAAGGTCGCGTTGTTGATGGCGTTGGATGTCCTGACCAGCTCCTCGAAGCCGATGATCGAGGTCAGCGCCGTCGATTTGATCAGCTGCACCAGGAAGCCGACCGTCGGCGCGCGGGTGATCGAGAACGCCTGCGGCAGGATGATCAGCCTGAGCTCCTGTAGATAGTGCAGGCCGAGACTGGCACCGGCGTCCCATTGGCCCAACGGCAGCGCGTCGACACCGGAGCGCCAGATCTCGGCGAGATAGGCGCTGGCGAAGAAGGTCAGCCCGAGCACGGCGGCCGTCCAGGGTTCGATACGCAGACCGAGCATCGGCAGGCCGAAGAACATGAGGAAGAGCTGCATCAGCAGCGGCGTTCCCTGGAAGAGCGCGATGTAGCCCGAGGCGATGCGCCGGCTCCATGTGTTCTTGGATATCCTGAAGAACAGCACAATCATGCCGACAATCGCGCCGCCGATGAAGGCGGCCAGCGACAACAACACCGTCCAGCGGGCGGCGAGCAGAAGGTTGCGAATGATGTCCCAAAGCGTGAACTCGATCATGACACGCCAGCCCCCAGAACCTGGCGCCCGCCTGTGACCAGGAGCCGGCGTAAGGCCATCGACAGGAGGAGATAGACCAGCGTCACGACGAAATAGGTCTCGAAGGAGCGGAAGGTGCGCGCCTGCAGCATGTCGGCCTCATAGGTCAGCTCGCGCACCGCGATCTGCGACACCACGGCCGACTCCAGCATCATGATGACGATCTGGCTGGTGAGTGCCGGATAGATGATCTTGAGCGCCTGCGGCAGCACGATCTTGATGAACACCTGGCGCGGCCGCAGCCCGAGCGCAAGGGCTGCTTCCGTCTGCCCGCCCGGCACGGCATCGAGACCGGCGCCGACGATCTCGATGGTGTAAGCCGCCATGTTGAGCGTCATCGCCAGCATGGCGGCCAGGATCGGATCGAGCCTGATGCCGAGGCTCGGCAGGCCGAAGAAGATGAAGAACAGCTGCACCAGGAACGGCGTGTTGCGCATCACCTCGACATAGCAGGCGATGGCCCGTTTGAGCGGCACGGGACCGTTCCGCCGCCCCGCAGCGCCAAGGATGCTGAGCAGCGTTCCGGCCAGCGTTGTGACGGCGATCAATAGGATCGTCGTGGCGGCGGCGTGGGCAATGTCGCCCACGGCACCTGGGAGCCAGCCGAAGGCCACGGAAACTCAATCCTTGAGGTTGTCGGGGTTGAGCGGCGTCTTCAGCCAGGCTTTCGAGCTTTCGTCGAGCTTGCCGTCAGCCAGCATCTTGGTGATGGCATCGTTGACCGCCTTCTTCAGTCCGTCCTCATTCTTGTTGAGGCCGATATGCGAGGGCGAGGTGAGAAGCTGGAATTTCTGCTCCGGCTTCAGCGCGTCCTGCTTGGCCAGCACCTGGGCGCCGACATCGTTGCCGACGACCATCAGCTGGGTCTGGCCGGAGATGAAGGCCTGGATCACCGAATTGTAATTGTCGAAACGCTTGATATCGGCCGAGGCGGGCGCGGCTTCGGTGAGCGAGGTGTCTTCGAGCGTGCCGCGGTTGACGGCGATCGACTTGTCGGCAAGGTCTTCCTTGCCTTTGACCGCCATCGCGGCCGGCCCGATCACCGCAATGTAATAGGGCGCGTAGGCGGCGGCGAAGTCGATGACCTGCTCACGCTCCTTCGAATAGCCGACGCTCATCAGGATATCGACGCGATGATCGTTCAGATAGGGGATGCGGTTCTGGCCGGTGACGGCGACCGGATTGAGCTTCACCTTAAGCGTGTCGGCGATGTATTGCGCGACGTCCATGTCGTAGCCCTTGAGGCTCATGTCGGCGCTGGCCGAGGAGAAGGGCGGGAAGTCGGCGAAGACGCCGACATTGATGCTGCCGGCCTTGGTGATATCGGCCAGCGCGTCGGCGTTGGCGGCCTGCGTGGCGGAGCCCATACCGGCGGCGCCGAGCACCAGGACGGCGGCGATGGATGATCTGAGTGTCGTGCGGATTGTCATTGTCATTCCCCTGTCTGGAAGCTTTTGATTGTTGGGTCGGCCGCCGGCTCCAGCGCGGCGGCCGCCTTTGCTTTTTCGAACGTCAGGCACCCTTGCCAGTAATTGCGGGGCTGAACACCATCAGACTCAATATCTCGAACAGCACTTGGGCGGCGGCATGGGCGGTGTTGGTGGTGGCGTCATATTGCGGCGCCACCTCGACGACGTCGCCGCCGACAATGTTGAGCCCTTTGAGGCCGCGCAGCAGTTCAAGCACTTCGCGCGTCGTCAGACCGCCGACTTCCGGCGTGCCGGTGCCCGGCGCGAAGGCCGGATCGACGCTGTCGATATCGAAGGACACATAGGTTGGACCGTCGCCGACGATCTTGCGCGCTTTCTCGATGATGGCCGGGAGGCCGAGCCCGGTCACCTCCTCGGCATGAACGACCGTCATGCCGGACTCGTAGGTGAACTCCCACAGATACTCGGCCGAGCCGCGGATGCCTATCTGGATGGTGCGGGTCGGGTCGAGCACGCCGTCGAGCACCGCGTTGCGGAACGGCCCGCCGTGGTGGAACTTGGTCATGTCGAACAGGCCGCTGGTGTCGCAATGGGCATCGATGTGGATCAGGCCGACCGGCGCTTTCTTGCCGACGGCTTTCAGGATCGGATGGCTGATCGAATGGTCGCCGCCGACCGACAAGGGAATGACGCCGGCATCGACGATCTGGTTGGTGCGGCGTTCGATGTCCTCATGGCTGGTCTCGAGCCGATAACGGCTGCGGAAGGGCGTATCGCCGATGTCGGCGACCCTGAGTTCATGCGTCGGCGCGCATTCCAGCACGTGATTGTAGGGGCCGATGCGTTCGATGGCGCGCAGCGCCCTCGGCCCGAAGCGCGAGCCCGGCCGGTTGGTGACGCCGAGGTCCATCGGCACGCCGATCATCGCCACCTGCAAATCGCCGAAATCCGGATTCTCCGCCGCTATCTCGCGGTAGGGCGCAGCGAGGAAGGTCGGGATGCCGGCATAGGGCGCAAGCCGCGTGCCGCTCTTGGAAAAGATCTTGTCGGCGACCTTGCGGAATTTCGGGTCGAACATCTCGCCGCCATGGCTCTCGCCATATTTGCGACGCAGCGCGTCGAGCTTGCCGCGATCGTAACCCATATCCGCTCCTCCTGGGCTGATGCAGTGCGGCCCGTCGACGATCCGATGCGAACTGACCGTCGTCCGGCCGGGTCGCTGTCCCGCTGGCTGCCTGCAGATTTGATGTCTTGGTGCTATTCCGTGCCAAAGTGTCCGGCAGCCGCCTTGAAAAAGCAATTGATATTGTTAGGGTCTTTTCTGTGAGAAAAACTCACAAACAACGAGTTCCATGATGGCCAAGCGCCTGCCGCCCCTGAACCCGCTGCGCGCCTTCGAGGCAACGGCGCGCCATGGCTCGCTGACCAAGGCGGCGAGTGAGCTCAATGTCACGCATGGCGCCGTCAGCCACCAGATCAAGGCGCTGGAGCAATCGCTCGGCGTCAAGCTGTTCGAGCGGGTCGGCCAGCGGGTCAAGCTGACGCCGCATGGTGCGGAACTCCTGCCGGCGGTATCGACCGCTTTCGACGGCATCGCCGCCGCCACGCAGCGGCTGACGCGGCCGGCAAGCAGCGGCGCGCTGTCGGTGTCCTGCGTGCCGGCACTGCTGCTTTTGTGGATGACGCCGAGGCTGGGCAGCTTCACCGCGCAATATCCCGACATCCAGCTGACGCTCATCCCCTCCAACGACGCCAGGGATATCCGTGCGCCGCATATCGATGTCTGCGTGCACTATGGCAACGGAACCTGGACGGATTGCTGGATGCGCAAATGGTCGGGCCTCGAACTGTTCCCGGTGGTCAGTCCGACCTTGATCAACAACCGTCCGATCCGCAGCGTCAGGGACCTCGCCGATCATGTCTTCCTGCATGGCGACGACGGCCGCGAGTGGCACACCTGGCTGGCCGCCGCCGACGCATTGGACCTCGAACGTGGCCGCCGCCATCATCTCGGCGATGCCCGCATGGCGACCGAGGCCGCGGTGCACGGCCATGGCGTGGCGCTGGGCGATTCCGTCACGGCAAGCGCGCTGCTGGCCAGGGGCATGCTGGTCGCGCCGTTCAGCCTGTCGGTACCGGCGGTCGATGATTTCTATGTCGTCTGCCGCAATGAAATGCGGGCGACGCCGATCGTGCAGGTGTTCATCGACTGGCTGTTCGCCGAGAAGGCCGGAGATGACGGCCGCGCCGACGCCCCGGTCGCCGGCCGTATCATCAGCCGCCGCAAGCGCCCGGCGCTCAAGGTCATCGGCGCAAAGACCGCGGGTTGAGCCGGCTGCGGATGGCCATACGCAGGCCGTTCTTTTTGTCGGGCCAGCCTGAAAGCGGGCAGCGTTTTGGCCAATTCGATGCTATGAGGCCTGTCGCGATTGTGGATGGCAGGCAGCGAAGGCGGCAGCGAGCATGGCAAAAACCGATATAGCGCGGCGCGTCTACAACCACACCTGGAAGCTCGATCCGATCGTGCGCAGCCTGCTCGACACGGATTTCTACAAGCTTTTGATGCTGCAGATGATCTGGGGCATGTACCCCAAGGTCGACACTACCTTCTCGCTGATCAATCGTACGACTTCGGTGCGGCTCGCCGACGAGATCGACGAAGGCGAGCTGCGCGAACAGCTCGACCATGCCCGTACCTTGCGCTTCTCCAAGAAGGAGATGATCTGGCTCGGCGGCAACACTTTCTACGGCCGCAAGCAGATCTTCGAGCCGGAGTTCCTTGCCTGGCTGGAAGGTTTCCGGCTGCCCGACTACGAGCTGTCGAAGCGTGATGGCCAGTATGAGCTGACCTTCAGCGGGCCATGGATGTACACCACGCTGTGGGAGATCCCGGCGCTCGCCATCATCAACGAGCTTCGGTCTCGCGCCGCCATGCGGGCCTTCGGCCCCTTCGCGCTCGATGTGCTCTATGCCCGCGCCAAGGCCAAGATGTGGGCCAAGACCGAGCGGCTGAAGGCGCTGCCCGGCATCCGCATTTCCGACTTCGGCACGCGCCGGCGGCATTCCTTCCTGTGGCAGCGCTGGTGCGTCGAAGCGTTGAAGGAAGGCATCGGCGAGGCCTTCACCGGTACCTCCAACGTGCTGCTCGCCATGGACAACGATCTCGAGGCGCTCGGCACCAACGCGCATGAGCTGCCTATGGTGTTTGCCGCCCTTGCCAACTCGGAAAAAGAGCTGAGAGTGTCGCCCTACAAGGTGCTGCAGGACTGGCAGCGCTACTATGGCGGCAATTTGCTGATCGTGCTGCCCGATGCCTTCGGCACCGCCTCGTTCCTGCGCGATGCGCCGGACTGGGTCGCAGACTGGACCGGCTTCCGCCCCGACAGCGCGCCGCCGATCGAGGGCGGCGAGAAGATCCTGTCCTGGTGGCGCGAGAAGGGCAAGGATCCCAAGCAGAAGCTTTTGATCTTCTCCGACGGGCTCGAGGTCGAGACCATCGAGGAGACCTACCGCCACTTCAAGGGCAAGGTGCGCATGTCCTTCGGCTGGGGCACCAACCTGACCAATGATTTCGAGGACTGCGCACCGATCGAAACCAACAGGCTGGACGCCATATCGCTGGTCTGCAAGGTCACCGAGGCCAATGGCAGGCCCGCGGTGAAGCTTTCCGACAACCCGGCCAAGGCGACCGGCGACGAGAAAGAGATCGAGCGCTATATCAGGATTTTTGGCGAGAAGGATCGCGTGGAGCAGCTGGTCAAGGTGTGAAGGGGTGGCTACGCCAGCCAAGATCGCAATCTTGGATAGGCCGGGTTCCTTGGCGCCCCCCTCTGTCCTGCCGGACATCTCCCCCTCAAGGGGGGAGATTGGACTTGGTCTCTGCTTTCGCCAATCTCCAACGCTTGAAGAATGGCGCCAACAGACCGTTCAGCCGATCTCTTCCCTTGAGGGGGAGATGTCCGGGAGGACAGAGGGGGGCGCCGTAGAGCGCTACTATCTGCTGTTGGCGTTATTATCTGCGGCGCTGCTGGCCCTCCTCCCCACCCAAGCCTTCGCCCACGCCTCCGACCGCGGCCACGTCCTGCTCTTGCCGACCGGCTATTATCTCGCCGGCGGCGCTTTCGCAGTGGCCGTCAGCTTCCTCGTGCTGGCCCTGCTGCCGCCCGTGGCTCTCGACAAATTCTGGCGTCGGCGCTTGCAATTCTTCACCGTCAGCGACGGCGCGCGCACCGCCGTCAGCCTGACATCCTTTGCCGGCTTTGCAATTCTCATTGCCGCTGGCCTGTTCGGCAGCCGCGACCCGCTCTCCAATCCGCTGCCGCTGCTGATCTGGACGCTGATGTGGGCCGGCCTCACGCTGCTGCAGGGCGTCTTCGGCGACCTCTGGTCATGGCTCAATCCCTGGTACGGGCCCTGGCGTCTGATCTCACGTCTCTTGCGCGCGGGCGATGAAGGGATACTGCTGCTTCCCCGATGGCTCGGCTGCTGGCCAGCCGTCATCCTGTTTTTCGCCTTTGCCTGGTTCGAACTCATCGATCCGGCTCCCGACGATCCCGCACGGCTTGCCGTTGCCGCCGGTGTCTATTGGCTGCTCACCTTCCTGGCCATGCTGGCATTCGGCTATCGCGGCTGGAGCCGCGGCGGAGAATTCCTGACGGTCTTCTTCTCGATGGTGGCGCGTTTCGCGCCCGTCGAGCGCAACGACGCCGGCCGGCTTGCGCTCTGCTGGCCGGGCGCCAAGCTGCTCGCCGCCGAGCCGTTGCCGCCCAGCGGCATCGCCTTCTTGCTGCTTGCGCTGTCGTCAGTGTCCTTCGACGGCCTGTCGAAAACCTTCTTCTGGCTCGGCCTGTTCGGCATCAATCCGCTCGAATTCCCGGGCCGCACCGCAGTGATCGGCAGCGGCACTTTCGGGCTCGTCCTGACATTCCTGCTGCTGGCGGTGGTTTTCCTGTTTGCCGTCTGGCTCGGCCAACGCGTTGCCGGCAGCGATCAGCCTCTTCGTCACGCCGCGGGACTGCTGGTCTGGTCGATCGTGCCGATCGCGCTCGCCTATCATGTCGCACACTACCTGACGGCGCTGCTGGTCGACGGCCAGTATACGTTGGCCTCCCTGTCCGACCCGTTCGCACTGGGCTGGAACCTGTTCGGCACAGCCGACATGCAGATCGAGGCCGGCATCGTTGCCGGAGCCGGCTCGGCCTGGTGGCTGTGGAACATCCAGGCCGGCGCCATCATCCTTGGCCATGTGCTCGCCGTCCTCGTCGCCCACGGGCTTGCCTGGCGCCTGCATCCGCAGCCTGGCCGCGCCGCGCTCAGCCAGTTTCCGCTCACGCTGCTGATGATCGCCTACACCGTCTTCGGCCTCTGGCTGCTTGCCACGCCGACAGTTGGATGAGCCGTCTGCACTGGAAAATAAACCGGGATTCGCCTAGGGAACCAGCATTGCCGTGTCCCGACTTTGGTGATTTAGTTTGTACACATGCAATTTCGGCCCTCCGATAGGGCGGCCCGCCGCGCTACAGCCATTGGTCAAAACTCAAAAAACAGGGGAACTGCCGTGACTGACAAGAATGGGTTTTTCGATCTCTCCAAAACCACGCTCTCTCGCCGCACGGCGCTGAAGGGCCTCGCCGCCGGCGCCGGCTTGACGCTCGCTCCCGGCTTCGTCCGCTACTCCCAGGCGCAGAGCTCTGCGCCGATCAAGATCGGCTTCCAGTCGCACCGCACCGGCATCGGTGCCGCCTATGGCCGCTGGTACGAGAAGACCACGGCCGCCGCTATCAAGGCGATCAACGCCGCCGGCGGCATCAACGGCCGCCAGGTCGAGGTGATCATCGAGGATGACGGCACCGATCCCGGCCGTGGTGCGGAAGTGGTCGGCAAATTCGCCACCCAGCACAAGACCGACATCGTCTTCGGCACGCTGTTCTCGCATGTCGTCATCGGCTCGGCGCCCGCCGCCGGCGAAAACAAGATGCCCTATTTCGTGGTCAGCGAAGGCCACCACGTCGCCTCGACCAAGCTCAACCGCTATGTCTTCCAGCCCGGCATCACCGACGTGAAGAGCCAGATCCAGTCGATGGCGCCTTGGATCGCGGCCAATGCCGGCAAGAAGGTGACGCAGATATTCCCCGATTTCGCCTTCGGCTACGATCATCGCGACTACCTGCCGCCGGCGCTGAAGGCGCAAGGCGCCGAGGTCATCGCGCAGATCGCCATCCCGCCGACGGAATCGTCCTTCACCAAATATTTCCCGCAGATCCCGGCCGAGACCGAAGTGATCTACCACGTCATGGTCGGCCCGGCGGTGCTCACCTTCGTCAAGGAACTCGGCGAATTCTACGGCTCCAACCGGCCGCAGCTGTTCGGCTTCATCGATTCGCTCGAGGCCACCGACATCAACAGCCCCGGCCTGGAATTCCTCGACGGCAGCCATTTCTGGGAAGGGTCGCCACGCTACGCGCAGCCCGATGACAGCGAAGCGCAGAAGGCCTATCGCGCCGCTGTCGGCATCGACGACAATGGGGCGGCCGTCGGCGACCCCAAGGACGTCTCCACCGCCGCGCACATGTTCGGCTGCTGGGAAACGCTCTATGTCGTCAAGAAGGCGATGGAAGACGCCGGCTACAAGGGACCGGAGGACCGCGCCAAGCTGGTCGAGGCAACCGAGGCGCTGACCGCCTTCGCCGAAGGCCCGGAGCACCCGCAGGGGCCGAAAACCTTCAACGGCAAGATCCACCAGTGTTTCGGCATCCAGAACATCTCCAAGGTCGAGGGCGGCAAGCTGAAGGTCGTCCACAAGACCAAGATCGAGGACGGGCTTTACGAGGCCGAGGGGGATTATACGACGCAGGCGCTGTAGGCTGCTTTAGCCAGCGTGAGTGCCAAGGCACCCCCCTCTGTCCTGCCGGACATCTCCCCCGCAAGGGGGGAGATCGGCAGCTTATGCGGCGGCGCCTATCTGCCGGCCTTGATAATTGGCGAAACCATCGACGACATCCAATCTCCCCCCTTGCGGGGGAGATGCCCGGCAGGGCAGAGGGGGGTGCCTCGCGCATCCGCTGGTGTCTAGCCGATGCACTTCGGACCTCATCTCCTCCTCGCCGCCCTCGAAGGCCTCGTCACCTCCGCCGTGCTGGCGCTGACCGCGCTTGGGCTGTCGCTGGTGTTCGGCGTCATGCGTGTCGTCAATGTCGCGCATGGCGAGTTCTTCATGCTCGGCGCGGTGCTCGCCTGGGCGATCTCGACAGCGGTCGGCAGCCATCCGGCGCTTGGCTTCCTGGCGGCACTGGTGATCGCGCCGCTGATCGTCGGTGCCATTGCGCTCATCGCCGAGCGGCTGGTGCTGCGCCGGCTCAACTACAATCCGGAAGCCACGATCGTTGCCACCATCGGCATGCTCTACATCATCCAGCAGCTGGCACTGACCTTCTACGGTCCGGAGGCGCGGCCGGTGGAGCCGCCCTTCAACCACCGCATCCTTTTGCCGTGGTTTGGCTATTCAGGCTACAAGCTGTCTGTCGTCGCTGCTTCCGCGCTCTTGCTGATCGCGACCTGGCTGGTGCTGACGCGCACCAAGGCCGGCCTCGTCATGCGCGCCACGCAGTATGACAGCGAGACGGCGCAAGCCTTCGGCATTCCTGTCGGCCGCGTCTATGGCGGCGTCTTCGCGCTCGGCGCCATGCTGGCGGCCATCGCCGCGGTGTTGATCGTGCCGATCAGCCAGGCGCATTACCTGATGGGACAGGATCCGCTGCTGTTGTCCTTCATCGTCGTCATCATCGGCGGCCTCGGCTCGTTGCGCGGCACGGTCGTCGCCGCCGTGCTGATCGGCATGTCGGACGGCATCATCTCGATGTTCTTCTCGCCGACGCTGGCCAAGATCATCGCCACGCTTCTGGTCGCCATGGTGCTGGTGTTCCGGCCGCAGGGCTTGTTCGGGACGGCCTCGCGATGAGTGAAGCTTCGCCGGCAAAAGCCTACGCGCTCCACCTCGGCGTCATCGCACTTCTGTTCATGCTGAGCTTCGTGCTGCCCGACTACTATCACGGCCTGCTCGCCCGCATCCTGGTGCTGGCGGTGTTCGCCATGGGCTACAATTTGCTGTTCGGCTATGTCGGCCTGCTCAGCCTCGGCCATGCGATGTTCTTCAGCGCCGGTCTCTATGGCGCCGGCCTGGCCGTCATCCAGCTCGGCTGGAACGTGCCGCTGGCCTTCGCCGCCGGAATTGCCTGCGGCGCCGTGCTGGCGCTGGCGATCGGCCTCCTGGCGCTGCGCACCACCGGCGTCGCCTTCATGATCGTCACCATGATGTTCGCGCAGGTGTTTTATCTGCTCATCCTCTACTTCGCCGTGTGGACCGGGGGCGACCAGGGCCAGGTCGTGCCGCAGCCGGCACGCGTGCTCGATCTCGGTGCGACCTCGCTCGACCTCACCAATCCGACGGTGCGCTACATGAGTGCGCTGACGCTGTTCTCGCTTGTGCTCATGATCACGCTGGCCATCGTCGGATCCCGCCATGGCCGCGTGCTGGTCGCCATCCGCGAGAACGAGGAGCGGACGAAGATGCTGGGCTACGACACCTTCTCCAACAAGCTTGCCGCCGTCGTCGTCTCCGGCGCGATCTGTGCGGCGTCGGGCGCCGCCTACGCGCTGCTGTTCGGCTATATCGGCTCGAGCTTCGCCTCGGTACAGTATTCGATCCTGCCGCTGCTGTGGGTGCTGCTCGGCGGCGCCGCCACGACGCTTGGACCGCTGATCGGCACGCTGTTCATGTACTACGTCATCGACATCACCAGCGGCTACACCTCGGCCTATCTGCTGATCGTCGGCATCGCGCTGATCCTGCTGGTGCTGTTCTTCCCGAAGGGCATTCTGGGCAGCATCCGCCAGCGCTGGCTCGGATGGCTGCCATGACGCCGCTTCTGACGACGAAAGGCCTGTCGCGCAGTTTTGGCGGTCTGCGTGCGGTCGACGGTGTCGATTTCACGTTGATGCCGGGCGAAATCCGCGCCGTGATCGGCCCCAACGGAGCTGGGAAAACCACCTTCGTCAGCCTGGTCAGCGGCCGCATCCAGCCCACTTCGGGAGCGATCGTCTTCGATGGCGCCGACATCACCGGCCTGCCGGCCTATGTCCGGGTCCGCCAGGGCATCGCCTACACGTTCCAGATCACCAGCGTGTTTGCCAACCTCACCGCCTACGACAATGTCGCCCTGCCGGTGCAGCGCACGCTGAGCGACGGCCGCTCGAAGGGTGCCGTGCGTGCCGGCGTCATGTCGGCGCTGGAACGCACCGGGCTGGCCGACCGCGCCCACATGCCGGCCGGGCAATTGTCCTACGGCCACCAGCGCCTGCTGGAAGTAGCGATGGGCCTGGCGCTGAAACCACGCCTGCTGATCCTTGACGAGCCGACGCAGGGGCTGGCCGACAGCGAGATCGACAATTTTATCGCGCTTGTGCGCGACATAGCCAACGGCGCCACCGTGCTCCTGATCGAGCACAACATGCCGGTCGTCATGCAGCTGGCGGTCCGCATCACCGTCTTCAATGCCGGCAAGATCCTGGCCGAGGGTACCCCCGAGGCGATCCGCGAAAACGCGGCGGTGCAGGAAGCCTATCTGGGGACGGCCCCATGATCAGAACAAAGATGACGCAGACGGGCAAGACGGAAGCGTTGCGGATCTCGGGACTGGACTGTTTCTACGGCGAGGTCCAGGTGCTCTACGGTCTCGACGTCGTGCTGAACAAGGGCGAGGTGTTGTGCCTGTTCGGCCGCAACGGCGCCGGCAAGACGACGACGCTGAAGGCGATCATGGGCCTTGTGCCAGCCGGCGCCGGCTCGATCAAGCTCGGTGGCCAGGAATTGACCGGCCTGCCGGCGCATGAGGTGCCGAAGGCCGGCGTCGCCTATGTGCCGCAGGGACGGCGGCTGTTCGCCGAGATGACGGTGGCCGAAAACATCGAGATCGGGCTGATGGCGCGCGGCAAGGGCAAGGACGTGCGGGAAAATGTCCTCGATCTTTTTCCATTGCTGCGCCAGCGGCTGCGGCAGCGCTCGGGCACCCTGTCGGGCGGCGAACAGCAGATGCTGGCCATGGCGCGCGCGCTTTGCCTCGAACCGCAGGTGCTTTTGCTCGACGAGCCGACCGAAGGGCTGATGCCGTCGATGATCGCCAAGATCCGCGAGACGGTGGCCAAGCTGCGCGACATGGGCGTCTCGACCATCCTTGTCGAGCAACGGGTCGACGCGGTGCTGTCGGTCGCCGATCGGGTCTCGTTCATCGAGAACGGGCGCAACCGCGAGACGGTCGATGTCGAGGACCTGCGCGCCGACCCTTCGGCGGTCAGGCGCTACGTGGGCGTCGGTTGATCAGCCGAAGAACAGAAAGCCCGCGACCAGAAACGTCGGGATCAGCACCAGGCCGGACCACGCCATGTAGCCGAAAAAGCCCGGCATCCTGACGCCGCGATGCCGGGCAATGGCATAGACCATGAAGTTGGGCGCGTTGCCGATATAGGTGTTGGCGCCCATGAACACGGCGCCCGCCGAGATCGCGGCAAGCGTCGAGGCGAACTCCGTCATCAGATGCTGGGGGTCGCCGCCGGCGAGTTCGAAGAACACCAGATAGGTCGGCGCATTGTCGAGGAAGGACGACAGCGCTCCGGTCAGCCAGAAATAGGCGAGGTCGTTGGGCTGGCCTGAAGGAGAACTGACCAGCGACACCAGCGGCGCCAAGGCCCCCTCATGGCTTGCCCTGAGGATGGCGATGACCGGCACGATGCAGATGAAGATGCCGGCAAACAATTTCGCCACCTCCGCGATCGGCCCCCAGTTGAAGCCGTTCGCTTCGCGGTGGCTTTTGTAGGAGAGGGGGAGCGACAGCAGGGCCAGCGCCAGGATGATGGCGTCGCGCACCAGGTTCTGCAACTCGAGACCGACGCCGAACACGGAGAAGCTGACGCCTGGCTTCCAGGCCGCCGACAAAAGGATCGCAGCGATGACGCCGGCCAGCAGCGGAAGGTTGGCCAGGCCGCGCAGGCGCACCTTCGTATCCGGCGTCGGATCCTTGATCTTGGGCGCGCCGGCCTCGCGCCTGTGCAGGGTGATGTCGATAACTAGGAACACCGCCAGCACGACGAGACCGACGAAAAGCGTCTCCCGGTAGAGATTGGCGGTGGTCCAGAAGAAATCGACACCGCGCAGGAAGCCGACGAACAGAGGCGGGTCGCCGAGCGGCGTCAGCGAGCCGCCGATGTTGGAAACCAGGAAAATGAAGAAGATGACGACATGGGCGTTGAACGGCCTGTTGTCGTTGGCGCGCAGGATCGGCCGGATCAGGATCATCGAGGCGCCGGTGGTGCCTATCACCGAAGCCAGGATCGCGCCGGCAAGCAGCAGTCCGGCATTGACCAGCGGCGTGCCGTGAATGTTGCCGGCAAGCAGGATGCCGCCCGAAATGGTGTAGAGCGCGAACAGAAGGATGATGAACGACATGTATTCGGTGAGCAGCGCATGCAGCACCGCTTCGGTCGCCGAGGGGATGCCGAAGGCCAACGCCAACGGCACGATCACCAGCGCCGCCCATAGGGCTGTGATCTTGCCGTAGTGATGCTCCCATGCATGGTGGAACAGCAGCGGACCGGTGGCGATCGACAGCAGCAGCCCGGCGAACGGCAGCGCCCACCACAGCGACATCGCGGCGCCGGGCAGGCCGTGTTCTTCTGCCGCGAAAGCCACGCCTGGAAACAGGAGCGCGACAGCGATCGCCGCACCTGCCATCTTGCCTATGGTGATCCGCAAAAAGCCCCCCCGCTGCCCCACCGTTCAGTCCGACAACTGGTCTTCAAGCGTCACGCCGGCGTCGCGCATGCGCTGCAGCATGGCATCAAGCGATCCGTTGAGATCGATGCCGCGGCAGGCGTCGAGCCGGACCGTGGTCTTGAAGCCATGGCTGACAGCGTCGAGCGCCGAAAAGCCGACGCAGAAATCGGTCGCCAGCCCGACCAGGGTCAGCGTGTCGATGCCGCGTTCCCTGAGATAGCCGGCGAGGCCGGTCGGCGTCGCATGATCGTTCTCGAAGAAGGCCGAGTAGCTGTCGATGGCGGGGCGGAACCCCTTGCGGATGACGAGCTCGGCCTTGGTCCAGGCGAGGCCGGAGTGAAAATCCGAGCCGAGGCTGCCCTGGATGCAATGGTCCGGCCACAAGGTCTGCTGGCCGTAGGGCATCTCGATCATGGTGAAAGGCTGCGCGCCCGGATGGCTGGAGGCAAAGCTCGAATGACCGGCGGGATGCCAGTCCTGCGTCAGCACGACATGGTCGGCATGGCGGATCATATCGTTGACCAGCGGCACGATCTCGTCGCCGCCGGCGACCGCCAGCGCGCCGCCGGGGCAAAAGTCGTTCTGCAGGTCGATGACAACAAGCGCTTCGTCGGCCATGGGGCTTTCCTCTTCCGTATGCAGGCTCCAGTGGAAAATGCCGCTGACGCGACCGGACGCAGAAACTTGACCAGATGGCAGCCTGCGTCAACCTCTGGAAGCATAACAAATGCGTGGAGGCGGAGCTGCCGCAAACTCCGGCTTTGACAATTCCTGCCGGCTTGATATCATTTGCATACGAATGAATTTCCCGGCCCCTGCGCTGGAAGGATCTTTCGAAGTACCAGCTCTGGAAGGCCTCTTTTCGGGAAGGCAAAGCGTGATCCGTTACGCGAAACCCACCACGGTCGACGAGGCGCTCGCTTTGCTTGGCGAGGGCGCCTGGCGCATTCTGGCCGGCGGCACGGATTTCTATCCGGCACAGGGCAGCAAGCCGTTCCGCGACAATGTCCTCGATATCAATGGCCTGACGACGCTGCGCGGCATCGCCGAGACCGATGGCCACTTTGTTATCGGCGCGCGCACGACATGGACCGACATCATCCGCCATCCCTTGCCGCCAGCCTTCGATGCACTGAAACAGGCAGCGCGCGAGGTCGGTTCGGCGCAGATCCAGAACGTCGCCTCGGTCGCCGGTAATCTCTGCAACGCCTCGCCGGCCGCCGACGGCGTGCCGGGCCTGCTTATCCTCGATGCCGAGGTCGAGCTGCGCTCGGCGGCAGCGACGCGCCATCTGCCCTTGCCGGATTTCATTCTCGGCAACCGCCGCATAGCCCTGCAGCCTGGCGAAATGGTCACGGCCATCCGCATGCCGAAGCCTGCGGGCACGTCCGCCTTCGTTAAGCTCGGCGCACGGCGTTACCTCGTCATTTCCATCGCCATGGTTGCGGCGCGCCTGGTCGTTGAGGGCGGAACGGTCACGGACGCAGCGATAGCCGTCGGCTCGTGTTCGGCCGTCGCCAAGCGGCTCGCCGGTGTCGAGGGGGCGTTGCGTGGGCTGGCAGCGGATGGCGGGCTCGCCGATGCGGTCCAATCCGCGCCGATGGCCGAGCTGTCGCCGATCGCCGATGTGCGCGGCAGCGCCGAGTACCGGCTCGATGCGGCGCGCGAGATCGTTGCCCGCGCCGTGCTGACGGCCGCCGGACCGATGAACGACCACATGGTGGCGGCATGAGCCAGGTTCTGCCTGAAATGAGTGAAGCTCTGCCCGATCTGGGTGGCGTTCCGCTTGGCCTCGAACGTGCCGACATCGCCTTCGCGGTCAACGGCGTCGCCGTCTCGGTCAACGTGCCGCCGCTGCGCCGGCTGTCGCAGGTTTTGCGCGACGAATTGCAGCTGACCGGCACCAAGGTCGGCTGCGACGCCGGCGACTGCGGCGCCTGCACGGTGCTGGTCGACGGCGATCCCGTCTGCGCCTGCCTGATGCCGGCGGCCTCCGCCGCCGGCGCATCGGTGACAACGGTCGAAGGCCTCGCCAATGGCCGGCTGTCGGCGTTGCAGGCCTCTTTCCTCGCCCACGGCGCCGCGCAATGCGGCATCTGCACGCCCGCCCTGCTGGTCGCGGCGATGGCGCTGCTGGAGAAGAAGACGAGCCCGACCGAGATCGAGGTGCAGGACGCGCTCGGCGGCATTCTGTGCCGCTGCACCGGCTACCGGAAGATCATCGCGGCGGTGATGGATGCCTCCTTGCAGACAGCAAGCCTCGATTTCCGCTTGCCTCAAGTCGGCCAAGCGATTGGCTCCTCCCCCATCCGGCTCGATGGCGTGCCGAAAGTCACCGGGGCTGAGAAATTCGGTGGCGATGCCTTCCCCGCCGATGCGCTTGCCGTGCTGGTGGTCCGCTCGCCGCATTATCACGCCAGTTTTGCCTTCGGCGATCTCGACAGTTGGGCAAAGGCGCATCCCGGCATCGTCGGCGTGTTCACGGCGGCGGATATTCCGGGAAAGAACTGTTTCGGCGTTATCGGCCCGTTCGCCGACCAGCCGGCGCTGGCCGAAGGGTTTACGCGGCTCCGCGGCGAGGCGGTGGCGCTGGTCGCCGGCGAGCGCGAGGCGATGCTCGATCTCGATTTGTCGGATTTTCCAGTCCGCTGGACCGAATTGCCGCATTTTCTGCAGCCTGGCGAGGCGCAGGCCGACGGTGCTGCGCTGATCCATCAGGCGCGCCCGGCCAACCTATTGACCAAGGGCTTCGTCGAACGCGGCGATCCCGAGGCAGCGCTTGCCAATGCCGCCGTCACGGTTTCCGGCGCGATCGACACCTCCTATGTCGAGCACGCCTATATCGAGCCGGAGGCCGGCCATGCCTATACGGAGGGCGACACGCTGGTCGTCGTCGCCTGCACCCAGGCGCCATATATGGACCGCGACGAGACGGCGAAGGTGCTCGGCCTTGCCGTCGACAAGGTGCGGATCGTGCCGACGGCGACCGGCGGCGGCTTCGGGTCGAAGCTCGACGTCTCGCTGCAGCCGCTGATCGGCCTGGTGGCGCTGAAGACCGGCCGACCGGCGGCGCTGGCTTACACACGCAACGAATCGATGATTTCGACCACCAAGCGTCATCCCGCGCAGATGAAGGCGACCATCGGCGCCGATGCCAACGGCCATGTCACGGGCATGATCTTCGATGGGGATTTCAACACCGGCGCCTATGCAAGCTGGGGACCGACGGTGGCCAACCGCGTGCCGGTGCATGCCTCCGGCCCCTATGCGACGCCGAACTACCGCGCCGAGGGCCGAGCCGTGCATACGCATGGACCGATTTCCGGTGCTTTCCGCGGCTTCGGCGTGCCGCAGGCGACCATCATGCAGGAGACGCTCTATGACGAGCTGGCCGGCAAGCTCGGTATCGACCGGCTCGATTTTCGCTTGAAAAACTGCCTCCGGAACGGCTCCGAAACGGTTACAGGACAGAGGCTGGAGTCGGGCGTCGGCATTGCCGAGTGCCTGGAGTCGCTCCGTCCGCATTGGGCACGTGCGACGGCGGACGCGGATGCCTTCAACAGCGCCAGCGTGGACAGAAAACGCGGTGTTGGCGTGGCTTCGTGCTGGTATGGCTGCGGCAACACGTCATTGCCCAATCCGTCGACCATCCGGGTCGGCATCTCGCCATCGGGCGAAGTCATCTTGCACCAGGGCGCCGTCGATATCGGCCAGGGTTCCAACACCGTCATCGCCCAGATCTGCGCCGATGCGCTTGGCCTGCCACTGGACAAATTCCGGCTGAAGAGCGCCGATACGGCGATCAGCCCGGACGCCGGCAAGACCTCGGCGTCGCGCCAGACTTTCGTCACCGGCAAGGCGGCCGAGAAGGCGGGGCGGGCCTTGCGCGAAAAGATCCTGCGTTTTGCCAATGTTTCCGAAAAAGCCTCCATGCAGCTCGATGGCTCGGCAATCGTCATCGGCGAGGGCGAGGCCACACGCCGCATCGATCTCGCCTCGCTCGACGCGAATGCCGACGGTTTGGTCTTCCGCGCCGAGGAGACTTATGATCCGCCGACGCTGCCGCTCGATGCCAAGGGCCAGGGCAAGCCCTATGCCGTCTACGGCTATGGGGCGCAGATCGCCGAGTTGGAAGTCGATCTCAAGCTAGGCACCGTGAAGCTGATCAAGATCACCGCCGCGCACGATGTCGGCAAGGCGATCAACCCGCTGCTGGTCGAGGGCCAGATCGAAGGTGGTATCGCGCAAGGGATCGGCATGGCGCTGATGGAAGAATACATTCCGGGCCGCACCGAAAACCTGCACGACTATCTGATCCCGACCATTGGCGACGTGCCGCCTATCGAGACCATACTGGTCGAAGTTCCCGATCCCGAAGGGCCGTTCGGCGCCAAGGGCCTGGGCGAGCATGTGCTGATCCCGACGGCGCCGGCGATCCTCAACGCCATCCGCCACGCCACCGGCGTCCTGGTCACCAAGGTCCCGGCGACGCCGACGCGTATCCGCGCGGGCATCCGCGAAAAAGATGGCATCCGCGAAAAGGAGGCACGCCCATGAGCGAGCTTGCCGAGCGCTTCGAGACCCATGATCCCGGCGAGAAGCTGGTGGCAGAGAAGATCCGCTGCGATGCCTGCCCGGTGATGTGCTACATCGCCGACGGCCGCACCGGCGCCTGCGACCGCTACGGCAATGTCGGCGGCCGTATCGTGCGCATGGACCCGCTGACCATCCTCGACCACGCGGCGGAGACCGGCGCCACGATGGTGCCTTTCGTCGCCGAGGGCGAAGCGTGGGATGGCGAGCTGGTCAACACCGGCCGCCGCTTCGTCACGGCAATTGGCGCCGGCACCACCTATCCCGACTACAAGCCGGCCCCGTTCATCGTCAGCCAGGAGGTCGAGGGCGTCGATCTGGTGACCGTGGTCACCGAAGGCATTTTCTCCTACTGCGGCGTGAAGGTGAAGATCGACACCGACCGTCATATCGGGCCCGAAACGGCTGTCGTGCGCTCGCAAGGCGAGGCGATCGGCCATGTCACGACCGGCGAATATGGCTCGCAGATGCTGTCGCTGGGCGGCGTGCATCATTTGACCGGCGGTTCGAAGGCGGAGGGCCGCGCCACCTGCGATGCGCTGCTCGACCTGTGCAACCGCAAGCCGGTGGAACTCGGCATTGACGGCGGCGCCACCATTGTCGTCGAAGCCGGCAAACCGCCTGTCATCGACGGCAAGCAGGAGCATCGCATGCGCGTCGGCTGCGGTTCGGCGACCATCGGCATGTTCGCCACCCAATGGCGCGGGCTGGTCGATGAGGTGGTGGTGGTCGACGACCACATCACCGGCGTCGTCTCCGAGCATCAGGCCGGCAAGGTGCTGGGCTGGCAGGATACGGGCATCAAGATCATCGGCCGGCGTTCGACGCCGGGCCGCTATTTCAAGGTCTCCGAACCCGGCCTCGGCTGGGGCGGCACCTCGATTTCCGATCCGCTGTCGATCCTTGGCGAATGGAACGCCAAGAAGGGCGCGCGGCCCGGCCTGTCGCTGCTGATGGTTTCGACCACCGGCGAACAGTTCGCCTATTACGAGCTCGATGACGAATTGAAGCCGGTCGAAAAGCCATTTCCGGAGCGGCTGCAGAAGTCGGTCGGTCTGATCGAGGACAATTGCGAGCCGGCTTTGTGCACCGTGCTGTTCATCGGCGGCGCCGGCGGCTCGCTGCGCGCCGGCGTCACAGAAAACCCGGTCAATCTCACACGCTCCGTGCAAGGCCTGAAGACCTATGTCACGGTCGGCGGCGCGCCGGTCTATGTCTGGCCGGGAGGCGGCATCACGCTGATGGTCGATGTCACGCGGGTGCCCGAAGGCGCCTTCGGCTATGTGCCGACGCCGGCGCTGGTGGCGCCGATCGAATTCACCTTGCGCCGCGACGACTACATCAGGCTGGGCGGCTACGAGGCCGAAATCCGCAGTGTCCACGACATCGTTGCCAAGGGCGGCGAATACCTCAATGCGCGCCGCGGCACCGGTGCGCCGGGCGGCAATCCGTGGCCGCCGCTGGCGCAATTGCACCGTGTGCCCGCGAACGGGGCCGGATGATGCAAGGCCCGCAGGTCCATTGGCTGCAGGACGGCAAGCGGCTGCACCTCAGCCACGGGCCGATCGACCTGATCGTCGAAGCCTTTGGCGAGGCGGATGAGTGCCGTGACGCCTACGAACAAGCCGTCGCGCGCTTCCAGACGATCCTGATCGAGTTGGTCAAGGAGCTTCCCGAATTGCGGCTGCCGGCATTCTTCCTGGCGCCGCGCGCATTTGACGGCCCGACGGCGCGTCGCATGGAGGCGGCCGTCATCCCGTTGGCGGAATGCTTCATCACGCCGATGGCCGCCGTTGCCGGGTCGGTAGCCGACGAAATGCTCACCGCGCTGCTTACCGGTCGCAAGCTCGACCGCGCCTATGTCAACAATGGCGGCGACAGCGCACTCCATATCGGCAACGGCCTTTCGATGAACCTGGCGATCGCCGGCACGGGCCACGACATGGCCGACCGGATCATGATCCGCGCGCAGGATGGCGTGCGTGGCGTTGCAACCAGCGGCTGGCGCGGCCGCTCCTTCTCGCTCGGCATTGCCGACGCCGTCACCGTGCTCGCGCGGACAGGCGCCGAGGCCGACGCGGCGGCGACACTCATCGCCAACGCGGTGGACCTGCCCGGCAATCCAGCCATCAAGCGCATTCCCGCAAGCGAATTGTCCCCCGACAGCGATCTCGGCCCGCGGCTGGTGACACAAAGCGTCGGCACGCTTGCGCCTGGCGAAGTGGCGCGGGCGCTGGACAACGGCCTTGCTGTCGCCGAAGATTTTCGCCGGCGCGGCCTGATTGCCGGATCGGCGCTGTTTCTAGGCGGTGAGGCCCGCATCAGTGGCTCCGTTGCGCTTGCGGCGCCCAACAAAAATTCGAGGGAGGAAGTTGCGCATGCCTGAGTTTCCGATCCGCAAGATCGCTGTCCTGAACGAGGAGATCTTTCACGAGGGTGGACCGGCGGCCAAGGTGCCGCGCCGGCGCGCAGCCGCCATGGCGCTGGTGAGAAATCCGTTCGCCGGGCGCTATGCCGAGGAGCTGCAGAGCGCCATGGACGATCTGAAACCGCTCGGCCTGCTGCTCGCCGACCGGCTGATCGCGGCACTCGGTGGCGACGTCAAACAGATCGACGGCTACGGCAAGGGCGCCATTGTTGGCATAGCGGGCGAGCTCGAGCATGGCGCGCTCTGGCATGTGCCGGGCGGCTATGCCATGCGCGAGCGGCTCGGCGACGCCAAGGCGATCGTGCCGTCGGCCAAGAAGGTCGGCGCTTTCGGCTCGAAGCTCGACGTGCCGCTCGGCCACATCAACGCAGCCTATGTGCGCAGCCATTTCGACGCCATGGAGGTCGGCATCAGCGACGGCCCGCGCCCCGACGAGATCCTCTTCTGCCTGGCCATGACCTGCGGTCCGCGCATCCACAATCGCATGGGCGGGTTGGCGGCCGACGACATCAAGGCATGGGACGGCTTGCGGTGAGCGGCGAGGACAATCTGCTCAAGCTGGTCGAGGTCGAGGGGCCGGACGATCAGGATTACCTCCTGCAGGAGCAGGTCGGCTTCATACTGCGCAAGGCGCACCAGCGCCATGTCTCGATCTTCGCCGCGCATATCGGCGACCTGACGCCGCCGCAATTCGCCGCCCTCGCCAAACTGCGCGATGTCGGCGAAACCTCGCAGAACCAGCTCGGCACGCTGATCGCCATGGATGCGGCGACGGTGAAGGGCGTCATCGACCGGCTGAAGGCGCGCGGCCTTGTCGAGCTTTCCAAGCATGAGGTCGACAAAAGGCGGCTGCTGGTCAACCTGACCGCCGAAGGGCGCGAAGCGATCGAACGCCTGATCCCGCTGGCGCGCGAAATCACCGCGGAAACGCTGACGCCACTGTCGGCCAAGGAGGCCGCCACCTTCATGAGGCTGCTGGCCAAGCTGGCGTAAGGCTGCGCTGTCCCGTTTCTTTCGGACGATCCCGTGCCATGCCGCCTCAGGCCGCCTGCGACAGCGATTTGTGGGCCTCCGCCAAAATCTCGAACGATCGCACCCGGGCGGCATGATCCGATATCTGCGCGGTGACCATCAGTTCGTCGGCGCCGGTGCGGCGCACGAAGGCATCGATGCCCTGGCGAACCGTTTCGGGAGAGCCGACGACGGCGCAGGACAGCGCCTGGCCCAGCATGGTCCTGGCCATCGGGTCGAGATCGCGATCATAATTCTCGACCGGCGGCGGCAATCTGCCGGGGCGGCCGGTGCGCAGGTTGACGAAGGCCTGCTGCAGCGAGGTGAACAGCAATCGCGCCTCGGCATCGGTGGGTGCGGCAAAGACATTGAGGCCGAGCATGACATGCGGCTTGTCGAGCTGTTCCGACGGCTGGAAGCGCGAACGGTAGATGTCCAGCGCGTGGTCGAGCTCGGCCGGCGCGAAATGCGAGGCGAAGGCATAGGGCAGGCCGAGCATGGCGGCGAGCTGCGCGCCATAGAGGCTGGAGCCGAGGATCCAGATCGGCACGGTCTGGCCTTCGCCGGGCACGGCGCGCAGGCGCTGGCCCTCCTCGGCCGGCAGGAAATAGCCCATCAGCTCGACGACATCCTGCGGGAAATTGTCGACGCCGGCTTCGAGGTTGCGGCGCAAGGCGCGCGCGGTGTTCATGTCGGTGCCGGGCGCGCGGCCGAGGCCGAGATCGATGCGGCCGGGAAACAGGGCGGCCAGCGTGCCGAACTGCTCGGCAATCACCAGCGGCGCATGGTTGGGCAGCATGATGCCGCCGGCGCCGACGCGAATGGTCCTGGTGCCGCCGGCGACATGGGCGATGACCACGGCCGTCGCCGCGCTAGCGATGCCCGGCATGTTGTGATGCTCGGCCAGCCAGTAGCGCTTGTAGCCCAACCGCTCGGCATGGCGGGCGAGATCGAGCGAATTGGCCAGCGACTGCGAGGCATCGCTGCCTTCGACGATCGGCGACAGGTCGAGAACGGACAATTCGGTCATGCGTTGGTCTCCACGATCTTCTTCTCGCGCACCCTGGCCTCGAAGCCGGCACGGTCTGGGATGATGATGCCGAACTGGCCTTCCAGCGTGTCGGCGAGTTCGGCGGCATTGGCTATGTCCTTCTGCTCGGTGCGGCCGCCGATGTGGTGGATCGACAGGCGATTGCCGCGCAACGCGTAACGCCGATCGGGCGCGGCGCGCGCCGCAAGGACGGAGGTGAGGAAATGCGACATCGGGTTGGTCGACAGGAAGTAGCTGGCGATGGAATAGTCGACCTCGTATTGCGGCTGCAGGTCGAAGCGGTAAAGCGAGCGCCAACCGCCGCCGATGGCGGCCTGCAGGCGGAAATGATCGTCAGCCGCGACGATGCGGAAGGTCTCGTGCGGGGTTTTCTGTTCCGTGCCGGGTTCCAGCAGCAGCGGAGCGGTCAGGGTCAGGCCGCCGAAGCCGACATCGGCGATGTAGGTCCGGCCTTCGAGTTCGACGCGCAGCAGCATGTGGCTGCGCGCCGTGATGGCATCTTCTGCCTGGCCCCAAAGCACGCGCGCGGCGAGGCCGCCGACCTCGAAGCCAAGCGCTTTCAGCACATGCATGAAAAGAAGGTTGTGCTCGAAGCAATAACCGCCGCGCCCGTCAGCGACGATCTTGTCCTGCAGCGCGGCAAGGTCGAGCCTGACCGGGCGGCCGAGAAACGGGTCGACGTTCTCGAAGGGGATTGCCTGCGGATGCAGGAAATGAAGCGTCTTCAGCGTATCCAGCGAAGCATCCCTGGAACCGGCATAGCCGATGCGGGCGAAATAGGCGTCGAGGTCGAAGGGAGCATCGCTCATCGGGAAGGGCACCGGGCATTGATCGGCCGGATATAGGCATTCGATCCCGGCGCCGCAAACACGGCCAGCCGGTCACGCCGAAGCCTTGCCGTTCTCCTCGGCTGGTTCCTCTTCCACCACGGCGGTGTGCTGCGCGGCGAGAAAATTGCCGACATGGCTGAGCCCGTCGAAATGGTCGCAGAACACCTTGATGACGACCAGCAACGGCACCGCCATCAGGGCGCCGACGAAACCCCACAGCCACGACCAGAAGGCGATGGCGATGAAGATCGCCACGGCGTTGATCTCGAGGCGCCGACCAACCACCATCGGCGTCACGAACTGGCCTTCGACGACGTCGCACAAAAGCACGAAGGCGGGTGCCAACAGCGCGTAGGAAATGGTGTCGAAGCTGATCAGCGCAATCACCGCGACCAGCACGATGGTCAAGAGCGCCCCGACATAGGGCAGGAAGTTGAACAGGGCGGCGGCCACGCCCCAGACCAGCGGGTTGGGCACGCCGAGCGCCCACAGGCCAAGGCCGATGACCGTACCGAGGCCGGCATTGATGATGGTGACGGTAAGCAGATAGTGCGAGATTTCGCGCTCGACGTCATAGACTACGCGCAGCGCCCGCTTCTTCTCGCTGAGGCTGGCGAAGGACTGGATGATCTTCTCATAGAACATCGTCCCCGAGGCAAGCAGGAACAGCGACAGCACGAAGATGATAGTGAGGCTTGTTCCCGCCGACAGGATGTTGCTGGCGGCCGCCGACAGGATGCCGGACTGCGCCACCGCGACTTTTTGGATGCCGGGCTCCTGCGAGGTCTCGGTCAGCTGTTCGATCTGATGCGAAATCTGCATGATCTTTTCCAGCGGACGCCGCAGTTGCGCCAGCCGCTCGGTAAGCTGTTGGCCGATCGACGAGGAGTTGTTGATGAGGTCGAAGACCGGGCTGGAGAGCAGGTAGCCGGCGCTGGCGAAGACGCAGATAGACAGCAGCACCAGAAGGGTCGCAGAGGCCACTTCGGGAATGCCGCGCTTGCGCAGTATCCGCACGATCGGGGTGAGCGTCAGGGCGAGCAGAAAAGCCAGGATGACCGGCATGAAGAAGGCGCGTGCGAAGTAGAGCGCGTAGATGGCCATGAACAGGAAAATGCCGACCAGCAGCAACCGCATCAGATGCGTGTCGGCACGCGCCTCAACGCGCGGATCCGGCTCGTCGGCGGCGCCTGCGCCCAAGGCAGCGGGTTCGGTTTTCATGGTCACCCTCGAACCGTCCGCCTCTCCGCGGCCGGCAATTGCCTGCAGGAAACGCGAAGTTCAGGCTGTAGGTTCCATGAGCCGGCTTTGCGAGAGGGCGCGGCTGGCGAGCCCGCTCGCCGCTTAGGCGGCGGGTGTTGCCAGCGCCGGCGCGGACTTCGCGGTTTCCTTGCGCACGATCGGGGCCACCCTGGTGCCGTAGAGTTCGATCGCATTCATGATCTTGGCGTGCGGCATGGTGCCGATCGCCATTTGCAGCAGGAAGCGGTCATTGTTGAAGATCTTGTGCTGGGCGACGATCTTTTCGGCGACCTGCTCGGGATTGCCGACGAACAGGGCGCCATTCGGGCCGCGCGACTGGTCGAAATGCGCCCGCGATGTCGGGCCCCAGCCGCGCTCGCGGCCGATGCGGTTCATCACCTCGGCTTGCGGGCCATAAAAGTCATCGGCGGCCTGTTCGGTCGTCCCGGCGATGAAGCCGTGCACGTTGATGCTGGTGGCGAGACCCGTCGGGTCGCTGCCGGCGCGCTTGGCCGCCTCGCGGTAGAGGTCGAACAGCGGCGCGAAGCGTGCCGGCTCGCCGCCGATGATGGCAAGCGCCAGCGGCAGGCCGAGCGCGCCCGCGCGCGCCGCCGATTGTGGCGTGCCGCCAATAGCGATCCAGACCGGCAACCTGTCCTGGAACGGCCGGGGATAGACGCCGCGATCGTTGATCGGCGCGCGCAGATTGCCGGACCAGGTGACTTTCACCTGGTCGCGGATGGCAAGCAGCAGATCGAGCTTTTCGGCGAAGAGTTCGTCATAATCCTCCAGATTGTAGCCGAACAGCGGAAAGGACTCGATGAACGAGCCGCGTCCAGCCATGATCTCGGCACGACCGCCCGAGAGAAGGTCGAGCGTGGCGAACTGCTGGAAGACGCGAACCGGATCGTCGGAGGAGAGGACGGTGACCGCGCTGGTCAGCCTGATGCGCTTGGAGCGCTCGGCGGCCGCCGCTAGCGCCACGACCGGTGCCGAGGCCGCATAGTCGGGCCGGTGGTGCTCGCCGAGACCAAAGACGTCGAGACCGACCTGATCGGCCAGTTCGACCTCCTCGATCAGGTTGCGCAATCGCTCATGCGGGCCGATGGCGCCCGGGCCGGGCTGCGGGCTGACGTCGGCAAAGGTGTAGAGACCGAGTTCCATCTGATGTCATCCTGATGTTGGGTTTTGCGGCTAAAGCAAATTCCAGGGAAAGTGTGAAACGGTTTTCCGTCCGGAATTGCGTCAAAACAAAAGAGAAAGAGCGGTTCACCGAAACGGTGAACCGCTCTGGAAGTAGCGACCAACATGCCTCGCCACCAGAGAGCCGGACGGTGAACAGTGCATGTCGGTTTGGATGAGAAAGGCGTCTCCCGTGGGCAACAGCACAGAATTTCATGGCTGGCATACCGTTTTGGCGCTTGAACTCTCGCTATTCGCGCGTATGTAAGCCTCGCGAATTGACTTCAGGGAAGTGGACTTGGCTATCTACAGGGAAAAAGACATTTTCGAGCGGCGCAATGCCGCGAACGAGGCAAAGAAAGCGCTTTTGGAGCGCTTCAAGTCAAAGCCGGCGGCGGATGATCCTGCAGTGCTGGCGCGACAGGCCGAACGCAAGGCAATCCTCGAGGCTCGCGAGATACGCGAAGCTGAGAAGGCCAGGCTGAAGCAGGAAAAGCTGGCACGCGAAGCGGTCGAGAAGGCCGAGCGCGAGGCAGCGGCCGAAGCGGCGCGTGTCGCGGCCGAAGAGGCGGCACAGGCTGAAGCGAAGATCAAGGAAGCCGAAGAGAACGAGCGCATCGCCCGTTTGCTGGCCGACGAAGCCGAACGCAAGGCGAAACGCGACGCACGCTATGCGGCACGCAAGCAGCGTACCGGCAGAACGCCTCCAGGCTTCTCGGCTCGCTAACGGCCTTCGCGGTCAAGCTTCGAATTCAGTATCAGGGTCGCCTCGCAGCGGCCCTGAACGCGTTTTCGTGAAGCGACGCTTTAGAGCGCCTTAGGGCAGGACATCCCAACGGCTGTCTTCCTCAGGAGGTCTCTCCCTCGGATCAAGCCGAGGGAAGCGCTTGGACTCGATCAGGCCGCGAACTTCAGCCCCATGATGCCGCAGACGATCAACGCGATGCAGGCGAGCCTGATCGCCGTGGCGGGCTCGCCGAACAGCCAGATGCCGAGCAATGCCGTGCCGACGGTGCCGATGCCGGTCCACACCGCATAGGCTGTGCCGACGGGCAGCGCCTTCAGCGCCAGGCCGAGCAGGGTAAGGCTGACGACCATCGACGCGACCGTCAGCACCGTCGGAACAAGCCTGGTGAATCCATCGGTGTATTTGAGGCCTATCGCCCAGCCGATTTCGAAAAGGCCGGCAAAAAATAGAAAAATCCACGACATCGCAACGCTCCATCCAGCATCGGGCCGGAACGGAATCCGCTCCCGAGATGCTCGATAAATGATGGGCGGGTCGTCCCGACCGGATTTTGGGGGAGGCGCGGGGTCGTCCCCGCACCAGCAATATAAGGTCGTCCAAACGTCCGATCAACGCTCGCCGGCGGCATTGTCCGACGCCGCCGGTCAAATCCCGCCGAGCGGGATGTGCCGAAGCCTACTTTTCCTTGATGCGCATCGCCTTGACCGGCGGCGCCTTCAGGGCGGGCGCGGGCGCGGGCTTCTTGGCGTCCTTCTTCGGTTTGCGGGCTTCCTTGCCTGCCTTCATCGCACCTTTAGCCATGATTCGTTCCTCCAATTGCGGGAAGCCAAGTGAAACAAGAGAAACGCTTTGCCGCAAGGGCCTTGAGTCGGCCGCAGCCGCCGGCTGGCCGCTTTCAACCGCTTTCTAATTTGCTCGTAAACCATGGCGGTCCGTGCCATGGTCATCTTCGCACTGCAGCATCGATCCGCGCTTTCGCTGGATGATTGCCAGGCAGGCCGGTCAGGACGACGATGCGAATCCACATCGGCTGCGAGATGAGCTTCGACTTTCCGCAGGAAACGCCGCTCATCGCGATGCTCAATGTCCACTACTCCCGTGCCTCCGATCTCGAGCGGCCTGACTTTTTGACCTCGAACCCGCCGGTGCCGATCGAGAGCTATCGCGACAGTTTCGGCAATTGGTGCAACCGCTTCGTCGCGCCGCCCGGGCGTTTTACCTTCGGTACCGATGCGGTAATCCGCGATCCCGGTACATTCGAGATGAGCGAGCTGATGGCCTGGCAGCACGAGGTGCGCGACCTGCCGGCGGAGACGCTGCTGTTCCTGCTGCCCAGCCGGTTTTGCGAGAGCGACCTTTTGGCAAGCGAAGCGTGGCGGCTGTTCGGCCATACGCCACCAGGCATCCCGCGCGTGCAGGCGGTGTGCGATTTCGTCCACAATCACATCGTCTTCAACTATGGCAATGCACGGCCGACGCGCACCGCCGCCGAAGCCTATCGCGAGCAGAGCGGCGTGTGCCGCGACTTCGCGCATCTTGCCGTCACCTTCTGCCGGGCGCTCAACATCCCGACGCGCTATTGCACCGGCTACATCAGCGACATCGGCATGCCGAAGCCTTGGGCGAGCATGGATTTCTGCGCCTGGATGGAGGTCTACCTCGGCGGTCGCTGGCATGCTTTCGATCCGCGAAACAATGCGCCGCGCATCGGCCGCATCCTGATCGCCTCCGGCCGCGACGCGGCGGACGTGCCGCTGACCCATATTTTCGGACCGGGCACGCTTGCCGGCTTCAAGGTGTGGACCGACGAGATCGTCGAATAGAAGGTTCCAGCCCTGGAGCCTTCAACGACCTGAACGATCGGGACGGTTCGTGCGTTGTGCTGCCTGTGGAGCTTCGGCGGCGGGGCAGCTACGATGGGTATCCTGAAGGAGACAGCATTGCATGGCCGGGCATGGCGGCTCGAAAACGGTTATCTATGCGGCGCTGGCGGGCAATCTCGCCATCGCGCTGACCAAATTCGCCGCCGCCTTCTTCACCGGCAGTTCGGCGATGCTGTCGGAGGGCGTGCACTCGCTGGTCGACACCGGCAATGGCAGCCTGCTGCTCTATGGCATGCATCGTGCCGCGCGTCCGGCCGACCGCACGCATCCGCTGGGCCACGGCCGCGAACTCTATTTCTGGAGCTTCATCGTCGCTCTCCTGGTCTTCGCTCTGGGTGCCGGCGTGTCGTTCTATGAGGGCATCATCCATATTATGGCGCCAGAACCGGTTGCCAACGTCAAGGTGAACTACATCGTCCTTGGCCTGTCCTTCCTGTTCGAAGGCAGCTCCTGGCTGGTGGCGCTGAAGGAGTTCCGCCGGCAGAAGGGCAGGCAGGAAGGCTGGCTGCAAGCCGTGCAATCGAGCAAGGACCCGAGCGTCTACACCGTGCTGTTCGAGGACAGCGCCGCCCTGCTCGGCCTGATCGTCGCCTTTGCCGGCATCCTGGCGGCGGAATTGCTCGATATGCCGGAACTCGACGGTGCCGCTTCCATCGGCATCGCCCTCATCCTCGGCGCGACGGCGGTCTTCCTGGCTCGCGAAAGCAAGGGCCTGCTCATCGGCGAGCCGGCTTCACCCGAGGTGCAGAAAAGGGTGCTGGCGATCGTCCAGCAGGATTCAGCGGTACAGCGGGCGAACGGCGTTCTGACCGTCCATATGGGACCGGCAGAGATCGTCGCCGCCCTGAGCATCGAGTTCGAGGATCATCTGGCGGCGCCGGAGATCGAGGCGTGCGTGGAGCGCATCGAGAAACGACTGAATACAGAGATGCCGGAGATCACGCGGCTGTTCGTCAAGCCGCAGACCACTGGCACCTGGGAGCAGCGGCGCAAGCTGATCGGTGCCATGTCCGACCCGGCCTTGGACTAGCAAAGCGAAGTTGCCTCGCGGGCTTGCCCCGCTAAGATTGGTCCGAATTGCAGGAGGAACGACGATGAAGATAGACGGCGGATGCCACTGTGGCGCCATCACCTATGAAGCGGAGGTCGACCCGGAAAAGACCTCTATCTGCCATTGCACGGATTGCCAGCAGCTGACCGGCACCGCCTTTCGCGTGACGGTTCCGGCGCCGGAAAACAACTACCGGATCACGCGGGGCACCCCGAAAATCTACATCAAGACCGTGGCGAGCGGCGCCAAGCGCGTCCAGGCCTTTTGCGCAGACTGCGGCTCGCACCTTTACGCCACGTCGGTCGGCGATGGTCCGAAGGTCTATGGAATTCGGGCGGGGACCGCGCGGCAACGTCAGGATCTGGTTCCGACACTGCAGAAATGGCACCGCTCGGCGCTGCACTGGCTGCCTGAATTTCAGGGCATGACCACGGTGGAGGAGCAGTAGCGCCGGGTCCGGCGCTGCGCCTCAATCGTCGCCTTCGACGACCCTCAGCCTGAGCTGCCCGGTCTTCGAATCGGCGACGCGGGGGCCTGCATCGGCCTTCGCGGCCGGTGCGCGTGAGGCTCCGTCCGGGCCGGCATCGCCGTCTGGCTGCGCGCCGAATTCCAGCGCCTCGATCTTCTGGCCGCGCTTGGTGACCTTCGATGTCGAGACCAGGATATCGTCGATGTCCTTGGCCGACTGGCCGAAATGGACCTGCAATTTGCGCACCCGCTCGTCGACCCGCGCGACATCCTCCATCAGCCGGATCACCTCGCCCTGGATCAGATGCGCCTGTTCGCGCATGCGGGCGTCCTTGAGGATGGCCTGGATGACCTGGATCGACAGCATCAGCAGCGACGGCGAAACGATAACGACGCGCGCCCGATGCGCCTTGTGGACAATCGCCTCGAAATTCTCGTGGATCTCGGCGAACACCGATTCCGACGGCACGAACATGAAGGCGGTGTCCTGCGTCTCGCCCTGGATCAGGTATTTTTCCGAGATGTCGCGGACATGGATCTCGATGTCGCGGCGGAAGGCCTGGGCGGCGACCTTCTGCAGGTCGGCGCCATCGGCGGCACGGATGGCGTTCCATGCCTCCAGCGGAAACTTGGCGTCGATCGCCAGCGACGGCGCGCCATTCGGCATTTTCACCAGGCAATCGGGCCGGCTGCCGTTCGACAGCGTTGCCTGGAACTCGTAAGCGCCATGCGGCAGGCCGTCGGCGACGATGGCCTCCATGCGCGACTGGCCGAAGGCGCCGCGCGTCTGCTTGTTGGAGAGGATCGCCTGCAACTGCACGACCTGGCCGGCGAGCGACTGGATGTTGCCCTGCGCGGTGTCGATGACCGCCAGCCGCTCCTGCAGCTTCGCCAGGCTCTCATGCGTGGATTTGGTCTGTTCGGTCATGGTCTGGCCGATGCGGCCGGTCATGGCGTCGAGGCGCTGGCCGATCGATTGCGTCAGCTCTGCCTGGCGCGCGCCGAACACTTCGGCGATGGCGCCCATGCGGCCCTGCATCTCGGCCTGGGATTGCAGAATGCCGGCCATCCGCGCTTCGGCGTCGCGAGCATGGTCGGCGGCTTCGGCAGCCGCCACGGCGCGCGCCTTGGCCGACCGCCACAGCGCGACGACAAGCGCCACGAACAGGCCAAGAAACAGCAATGCGCCGAAAGCCAGCGCGTGGCCAAGCGTGATCGTGGAGGCGCCAAGCCGTGCCACGGGCTCCGAAAGGATGGTGCTCAGGTCATTCATGTGGACAGCATAGCCGATTCGGCCCGACGACACAGATCAAAACGTGAACGAGGCTCAGACGCCCCGGTTGACGCTCTTCGCTGGACGTCTTACGTGGAACGCCATGCCGATCAAGCCGCTCATCATCCTTCCCGACCCCATCCTGCGCCAGGTTTCCAAGCCGGTGGAACGCGTCGACGCGCCGTTGCGCGGATTAGCCGACGACATGCTGGCCACCATGTATGACGCGCCAGGCATCGGGCTGGCCGCGATCCAGATCGGCGAACCCCTGCGCATGCTGGTGATCGATCTCGCCAAGGAAGACGAGACGCCGGCGCCGCATGTCTTCATCAATCCGGAAATCCTGGAAAGCGCCGACGCCCGCTCGGTCTACGAGGAAGGCTGCCTATCCATCCCCGACTATTACGCCGAAGTCGAACGCCCCGCTTCGGTGCGCGTAAAATACCTCGATCGCGACGGCAAGCTGCAGGAGATGGAGGCCGAGGGGCTGATGGCGACCTGCCTGCAGCACGAGATCGACCACCTCAACGGCGTGCTGTTCATCGACCACATCTCGAAGCTGAAGCGCGACATGGTGGTGAAGAAGTTCAAGAAGCTCGCCAAGGACAAGGCGCCGGGCAAACTGGTGGGATAGGGAATGCCCCTTCGCGTCATCTTCATGGGCACGCCTGAGTTTTCGGTGCCGACGTTGCGCGCGCTTGCCGAAGCGGGACACCAGATTGCAGCCGTCTATACCCAGCCGCCGCGCGCCGCCGGACGGCGCGGGCTGGAACTGACGCCGTCGCCGGTGCAGCGCGAGGCTGAGCGGCTGGGCGTCGAGGTGCGCATGCCCGTATCGCTGAAAGGCGAAGCCGAGCAGGCCGCTTTGCATGCCCTGGGGGCGGATATCGCGGTGGTCGTCGCCTATGGGTTGCTACTGCCGAAGGCGGTCCTCGACGCGCCCCGGCTCGGCTGCATCAACGGCCATGCGTCACTGTTGCCGCGGTGGCGGGGCGCGGCTCCCATCCAGCGCGCCATCATGGCGGGCGACCTGGAAACCGGCATGATGGTGATGCGCATGGAAGAGGGCCTGGACACCGGGCCGGTGGGACTGGTTGAAAAATGCGCCATCGAACCCGATATGACGGCCGGCGATCTGCATGATCGGTTGATGAGCATCGGTGCTGCCCTGATGGTGGAAGCGCTGGCGCGGCTGGAAGAGAGCACCCTGAGATTTACCACACAGGCCGTGGATGGGGTGACTTACGCCAGAAAAATCGATAAATCCGAGACGCATGTGGACTGGACGCGGCCGGCGGCCGAGGTCCACAACACCATTCGCGGCCTGTCGCCCTTTCCCGGCGCCTGGTCCGAGATTGACATTGGCGGCCGCCCGGAGCGGCTGAAACTGCTTCGCTCGACGCTGTCCGAAGGCCTGCCGCTTTCGGATGATTTGGGCGAGTCGGGAGGCATTCTCGATGACCGGCTGACGGTAGCCTGCGGAACAGGCGCGGTCAGGCTGGTCGAAGTTCAACGCGCGGGCGGAAGGCCTGCTGCCGCGCCGGAATTCCTGCGCGGGGCCAAGATCGAAAAAGGAATGAAGTTCTCATGAGCATGATGTCGATACGCGCGGCGACGCCGCGGGATCGCGAGGCCATTCGCGACGTCGAGGAACACGCTTTCGGCCAGCAGGCGGAAGCCGGGCTGGTCGATGCGCTGGTGACCGGCGGCGATGCCGTCGTCGAACTGGTGGCGGAGGAAGATGGGCAAGTGGTCGGCCACATCCTGTTTTCCCGGCTGTTCGTCCAAAATGGCGGCAAGAGCTTCGCCGCCGTGGCGCTCGCGCCGCTGGCGGTGGAGCCCTCCTTCCATGGCAGCGGCATTGGCGGCGCGCTGATCCGCGAGGCGCATATCCGCCTCAAGGATACCGGCGAGACGCTGGCCGTGGTGCTGGGCGATCCGGCCTATTACGGCCGTTTCGGCTATAGCCATACGCGGGCCGAAAAGTTCGAGAGCGAATACCAGGGCGAAGCGCTGCAGGCGCTGGCCTGGGGCGACGCTCCGGAAACCGGCAGTCTGATCTATGCTTCCGCCTTCACCGCTCTCGCCGCCTAGGCGAAAGCGTATAGCTGCCCGGCATGCCGCGTTTTCGCCTCGACATCGAATATGACGGCAGCCTTTTCGCCGGCTGGCAGCACCAGGCCGATCAGCCTTCGGTGCAGCAGGCGATCGAAGAGGCGATCGAAAAATTCTGCGGCGAGGCGGTGCGACTGCGCGCCGCCGGCCGCACCGATGCGGGCGTGCACGCCACGGCTCAGGTCGCACATGTCGACCTCGTCAAGGCATGGCCTGGCGACAAGGTGCGCGATGCCGTCAACGCCCATCTGCAGGCGGCGGGCGCACGCGTTGTCATCCTCAAGGCAGGCGTCGTCCCCGACGATTTCGACGCCCGATTCTCGGCCACCGGCCGCCACTATCTCTACCGCATCCTCAACCGACGCGCGCCCTCGGCGCTGGAGAAGGGCAAGGTGTGGTGGGTGCCGAAGCGGCTCGACGCCGGCGCCATGCACGAAGCGGCGAAGATCCTGCTAGGGCGGCACGACTTCACCACCTTCCGCTCGACGCAGTGCCAGGCCAACAGCCCGGTCCGGACGCTGGAGCAGCTCGACGTGAGCAGACAGGGCGACATGATCGAGGTGCGGGCTTCGGCGCGCTCCTTCCTGCACAACCAGGTGCGATCCATGGTCGGTTCGCTCAAGCGCGTCGGCGACGGTAGCTGGAGCGCCGGTGACCTCAAGGCGGCGCTCGAAGCGCGCGACCGCGCCGCTTGCGGCCAGGTGGCGCCGCCCGACGGGCTTTTTCTCATTGGCGTCGATTATCCCGAATAGAGGCGGGACGCTCTATCCGGGATAGGGACGGGGCTCTATCCGGGATAGAGCCCGGAAAGGCTCTGAGCCCCGACATCGTCCGGCACGGCGATGCCGAGCAGCATCTGCAGCCCGAACAGCACCAGCAGCGACGCGATGAACATGCCGACGAAGACGGCGGTGCCGACCGCCGCTCCCTTGCCGATCGTGGCGTTCGTCATGCGCCAGGTCAGCACCATCGACAGGGCAAACAACAGCAGCGATACGAGGCTCGAGACCTGGCTTGCCGACGACAGGAAGAGCCTGATCAGCGCCGACGGCAGCATCAGCCAGGCGGTGATCGCCGAGGCCCAGTTGCTGGCAACGACATAGTGGACGAAACGGCCACCGATACCAGCGCGCGGCGCCACCAGGGCGAGCGCGACCAGCGGCAGCACCCAGGAGCCGATATCGACGGTCGCCAACCGCAGCAGCATGCTGAAGCGACCCGCGAAGGCGTCGGGATCGCCGATCTCGTTGGCGATCCCGACCCAGCCGACGATCAGCGCCGGCGCCGCAACGATGATGGCGAAGAAGGAATTCCAGAACCCGTCGGCCGACAGGTCGAGCAGGCGCAGGCCGTCGACCTTGCCGAGCATCAGCCGCCAGGCGCCAGTCAGCGAAGCTTGGGTTTCGTCCGCCGAAAGCATGCCGCTCAGCCCTGCCCGAACCAGTCTTCGATGAAGCGCTGGTAGATCCGCGTCAGTGTTTCGAGATCGGCAATGGCGACGCGCTCATCGACCATGTGCATGGTCTTGCCGACCAGGCCGAACTCGACCACCGGACAATAGTCCTTGATGAAGCGCGCGTCCGACGTGCCGCCCGAGGTCGACAGCGTCGGCTCCTTGCCAACCGCCGACTTGATCGAGCCGGCAAGCGTTTCGACCAGCCGGTCGTCACGGGTCAGGAAGACGTGGCTCGGACGGTCGCGCCAGACGAGATCGTAGTCGACCGGCGTCTTCTTGCCCGGCCGATATTTCTTGCGGCCGGCCGCCTGGTCGAGGCGGTTGTGGATTTCGGCCTGAAGGGTTTCGGCCGTCCAGGTGTCGTTAAAGCGGATGTTGAAGACAGCGACCGCCTTCGCCGGGATGACGTTGGTGACCGGGTTGCCGACATCTATTGAGGTGACTTCCAGATTGGTCGGCTGGAAATCCCTGGTTCCCTTGTCGAAGACGGGATGCAGCAAGGCGTCGACCAGGCTCATCAGCCCGCGCACCGGATTGTCGGCAAGCTGCGGATAGGCGGCATGGCCCTGGCGGCCATTGACGGTGACGGCGCCCGACATCGAGCCGCGCCGGCCGATCTTGATCATGTCGCCGAGCGCATCCGGGTTGGTCGGCTCGCCGACGATCGAGGCATCCCACTTCTCGCCCCGGGACGCCGCCCATTCGAGCAGCTTGACCGTGCCGTTGATGGCGGGTCCTTCCTCGTCACCGGTGATCAGCAGCGAGACCGAGCCTTTCGGGCCGCCATTTGCCTCGACATGGCGCGCCACGGCGGCGATGAAGCAGGCAATGCCGCCCTTCATGTCGACGGCGCCACGTCCATACATCTCGCCATTGGCGATTTCGGCGGCGAAAGGCGGATGCGTCCAAGCGGCTTCGTCGCCGACCGGCACGACATCGGTATGACCCGCAAACATCAGATGCGGGCCGTTGCCGGAGCGCCTTGCATAGAGGTTCTCGATGTCGGGCGTACCATCCTCGGAAAACACGGGCCGCTCGACCAGGAAGCCGAGCGGTTTCAGCATCGTTTCCAGCGCGCCGAGCGCGCCGCCTTCGGCTGGTGTCACCGAAGCGCAACGGATAAGGGTGGCGAGGTTTGCGGCGGGGTCGGTCGGCAGCGTCATGGCAAAACCGATAGTCGAAAGCTGAGGGCCTGTCACGGCCAGACATAGGGGCCAGCCCAATGGCCTGACAAAGCGCCGACATTATGGTTTTCATGTCGTATAGTCGCGGCCGCGGCGGAACGAAAGAATGACAAACGGCGGGAAGAAGATCGTCATTGCCGGTGCCGGCAGCATCGGCTGCTACGCCGGCGGCTGCCTGGCTCTTGCCGGACGCCAGGTGATCCTGCTGGCCCGGCCGCGCATAGAGACGGCACTGCGCCAGGTCGGATTGCGCGTCAGCGACCTCGAAGGCCGTGATCGCCTGGTCAAGCCGGAGGCGCTCGAGGTCACCGCGGATCCCGCCACCGCCTTACGGCAAGCGGACGTGATCCTGGTGACGGTCAAGAGCGGCGCGACGCAGGAGATGGCCGCCCTCATCAAGGCCCATGCCCGCCCCGATGCCGTCGCGGTCAGCCTGCAGAACGGCGTCGACAACGCCGACAGGCTGCGCGCCGGACTTGACGGACGAACGGTGCTGGCCGGCATGGTGCCGTTCAATGTCGTGCAGTCGCCGGACGGCGAATTGCCGCTGCGCGTCCACCGCGCCAGCGACGGCAAGGTGATGATCGAGGACGGTCTTGCCGGCCTCCTCGATGTCGCCAGTTTTCTGAATGTCGAAGGGCTGGCGGTCGAAACCCATGGCGACATGAAGGCGGTGCTGTGGGGCAAGCTGTTGATGAATTTGAACAACGCGTTGGTGGCGCTTTCCGACCTGCCGCTGGCGCGCGAACTCGCCGATCGCCGCTGGCGGCTGATCCTGGCCGGCCAGATCGACGAAGCGCTGCGGGCGATGAAAGCCTCCGGCATCGAGCCCGCTCGTATCGCCGGCTTGCGGCCGGCGCTGCTGCCGAAGGTGCTCAGGCTGCCGGACTGGCTGTTCAAGCTTTTGGCGCGACGCATGCTGGCGATCGACCCCGAGGCCCGCTCGTCGATGTGGGACGATCTGCGGCGCGGCCGGCCGACGGAGATCGGCGAGCTGCAAGGTGCGGTGCTCGGCCTCGCAGAAAAAACAGGCACACCGGCGCCGCTCTTGAAAAGCGTTACCGCTTTGGTGCGCGCGGCCGAAGCGGCGCGGCTTGGATCGCCGGGCCTGACGCCGGAACAGGTTCTGGCGCCGGGTGGCCCTCGATCAGCGTGATCTTCTGCCAGATCTTGCGTGACAGGTTGGAGCTCAGATTCTCGATGTCGTTGACGCCGTCGATGACCACGGCGTCATTGACCGACTGGGCGAACAGCGCGGCGATCTTGCCGGTGATCGACAGCATTTCCGAGCAATAGTCGAGATAACGTGCCAGATCCGCGGCATTGGTGATGCGGGCTGGCGAGTGCAGGGTGGGCTTGAAATTGGCCGACAGCGCCGCCGGATCCTTGGTCAGCTGATGCATGTCGATGACGTGGATCAGCGAGCGCAGGCCGTGCAGCTGACGAAACACCTGCTTGCGCTTGATGCGTTCCTCGGTGCGGATCAGGGCCAGGAAGCCGAGCACGGCGAGGATCATCATGTTGATCGTGGCTTCGATGCCTTGCACCGACTGCACTGCGTCGTCGGCCTGGGAAATGTGAATGAGTGGCAGGATGGTGCCGACGAACAGGAAGACCAGCGCGCCGGCGACGACGGCGGCGACGATGATGCCGCGCAGCCACCAGATCGGCGCCTCGAGCGCCTTGGCGGCCTTTGCCAGGTCGCGCGACAACGACACCAGTTCGGCGGCGACGCCGCGCAGTCCCGCATCGGGAAAACGGTCGGCGATGCGGCCCTCCAGCCGCTCGGCGGTCTCGACGATCAGTTTCGGATCAAGCGTACGGTAGCGCATGCCCGATCGATCCTCAGGGTTGTTCCGGCTCGTTGGTGCGCCGGCCATAGCGGTTGGGTCCAGGCTGCCCTGGAAACAGGCACAACACAAGGAAGGCGACGATCGAGACGACCGGCACGAACAGGATCAGCGCGGCAATGCCCGGTTTGTCGAGGTCGTGCAGCCGCTTCACCGCCAGCACGATGTTCGACCACAGTGAGGCGATGAAGGCGACGAAGAAGATGAACGACCACATGTTGCTCTCGGCCGAGCCCTCCGGCACCAGCGTGAAACGGTACAGCGGAAACGCCTGGATGATGGCGACGAGCAGCCCGCCAAGAAAATAGGCCGCGCGGCTGACGCGGCCCGATGTCTTGAAGAAAAGCCAGGTGAGATTTGAACTTTCAGGCAAGCGGGTCCGGTCCGTATTGATTGGCACCCTTGGTGCCTTCGAGAATGCCGCACTCCACCAGAAACCAGATCGCGCCGATGAACGGCACCAGGATGATCAGGCTCCACCAACCGGACTTGCCACGATCATGCCAGCGTTTGGCGTAGAAGGCGAAGACCGAATAGAGCATGGCAAGCGAGTAGAGCAAATAGATAAAGCCGTAAGGCATCTGGTTGAACGTCGTGCCCAGTATGTTGTCGAGGATCATCGCGATTACCGCGCCGACGAAAATGATGCCGACGCTGGCCCAGAACTTCGCGCGGTTGATGCGACCCTCATAGCTGGTCAGCAGATATTTCCAGTCCATGTCACCCCTCCATGTCGAACCAGCGCGACCGATTGCCGCGCCGGCGGAAGGTGCGCCCACCCGGCGGAAAGATCAATCGCGCAGCAACTCGTTGATCGAGGTCTTGGACCGGGTCTTGGCGTCGACACGCTTGACGATGACGGCGCAGTAGAGGCTGGGGCCGGGCTCGTTGTTCGGCAACGGCTTGCCGGGCATCGAGCCGGCGACGACGACGGAATTTGGCGGCACCTCGCCGTAGAAGACCTCGCCGGTGGCGCGGTCGACGATCTTGGTCGACTGGCCGATGAAGACGCCCATGCCGAGCACCGAGCCTTCGCGCACGATGCAGCCCTCGACCACTTCCGAGCGCGCGCCGATAAAGCAATTGTCCTCGATGATGGTGGGACCGGCCTGCATCGGCTCCAGCACGCCGCCGATGCCGACGCCGCCGGAAAGATGCACATTCTTGCCGATCTGGGCGCAAGAGCCGACCCCGACCCAGGTATCGACCATCGTGCCGGTATCGATATAGGCGCCGACATTGACGAAGGACGGCATCAGCACCGCGCCCGGGGCGACATAGGCGGAGCGGCGCACGATCGATCCCGGCACGGCGCGGAAGCCCGCCTTCTCGAAGTCGACGGCGCTCCAGCCGTCGAACTTGGACGCCACCTTGTCCCACCACACAGCCTGGCCCGGGCCGCCCTTGATGATTTCCATCGGGTTGAGCCGGAAGGAGAGCAGCACCGCCTTCTTCAGCCACTGGTTGACGTGCCACTTGCCGTCGTCCTGCCGCTCGGCGACGCGCACCGTGCCGCGGTCGAGCAGGTCGAGCGCCGACTGGATGGCATCGCGCGTCTCGCCACGGGTCGCGGTCGAAATCGTGTCGCGCTCCTCGAAGGCCTTCTCGATGGTCTTTTCGAGGCTTGCCAGATCGGGCTTCGACATGATTTCGCTCCATTACCAAGCTGTTAAGGGCCTGAGCCTTAACCTGTTTAAAAGTCGCGCGGACCCTATGTTAAGGCTGTATGAGGGTCAATCGCGTGTGCGTCACGGGACGGCGCAGTTAAGGGAATTGGACGGTGGATTCGATGACTCCCATGGAAAAGGCGGGATGGACGCCGCTGCCGCATTCGGACGAGGATCTGGAGCGGTCGAGAAGCGTGCCGGACACGCCGCAGACGCGGGCCGAGACCTACCGGCTGGCCTGGAACGATCCCGAGTTCATGACGCGGCGCGAATTGCGCGCGGTCCGGCTGCAGCTTGAACTCCTGAAGCCGGAAATGATCCTGGCCGAGCGCGGTATCCATTCCACGGTGATCCTGTTCGGCGGCGCGCGTTTGCCCGAGCCCGGCGGCGAAGCCTGGGCGGCCAAGAACGAGACGCAGAAAAAGAACCTCGAGGAAAACAGCAAATATTACGAGGAGGCGCGCAAGTTCGCCCGTCTCTGCTCGCAGCAGTCGGCGACTTCATACTACCGCGAATATGTCGTGGTGACCGGCGGCGGACCAGGTGTGATGGAAGCCGGCAACCGCGGCGCCGACGATGTCGGCGCGCCGTCGATCGGGCTCAACATCGTCTTGCCGCATGAGCAGGCGCCGAACGCCTATGTGACGCCGGAGCTGTGCTTCAACTTCCATTATTTCGCCATCCGCAAGATGCACTTCGTCATGCGCGCCAAGGCGGTGGCGGTGTTTCCCGGCGGCTTCGGCACGATGGACGAATTCTTCGAAACGCTGACCCTGATCCAGACCGGACGCATGGAACGCGTGCCGGTGATCCTGTTCGGCAAGTCGTTCTGGAAAAGGGCGATCGATCTCGATTTCCTCGCCGAACAGGGCACGATCAGCCCCGGCGACCAGGACATCATCGATTTCGTCGACACCGCCGACGAGGCGTGGGGGATTATCAGCCGGTTCTACAAGCTGGGGGAGTAGGCTGGGAATTGGGGAACTGAAGAACTGAAGGAAAAAAGGGAGCCGGATCGTTCCCCAGTTCTTCAATTCCCCAGTTCTTCAACTCCTCAGTTCTTCAACTCCTCTACCCCTTCCACAATCGCCGTGAGAAACGTCGCCAGATCGTCGGTGACGAAGTCGACGTCGTCCTCTTGCGCGGGGTCGCGCTCCCATATTTCGGAGAAGGTCGGCTCGAAATTGCGCGGCACCACCAGGACGGTGGTCATGCCCAGTGATTTCGGCACGGAAAGGTTGCGGGCGAGATCCTCGAACATCACCGCATTGTGGCCGGTGACGGCGTGCAGTTCGGCGAACTTCTCGTAGGTCTGGCGCGCCGGCTTGGGATTGAGGTCGGCGGCGATGATATCGAAGATGTCGTCGAAATGGTCGAGGATGCCGAGTTGGCGCGCGGTGCGCTCGGCGTGCCTGCGGTCGCCATTGGTGAAGATGAATTTGCGGCCGGGAAGCTGCCGGATGGCGGTGCCGAGAACGGGGTCGGGCACCAGCCACGAATAGTCGATGTCGTGGACCTTCTCGAGGAAATCGTCGGGGTCGATGCGGTGGCGCGTCATCAGTCCGTTCAGCGTCGTGCCATATTCGAGATAAAGCTCCTTCTGCAGCTTGCGTGCCTCGTCGCGCGGCAGCGCCAGCAACTCGCCGATATAGGCGGTCATCTTGACGTCGATCTGCGAGAACAGATTCGAATGGTGCGGATAGAGCGTGTTGTCGAGATCGAACACCCAGTCGGTGACATGAGCGAAGCGGGCGGGATCGGGGAGCGTGGTCATGTGCCCCTTATGGCATGAAACGCGGATTCCGAAAGGCACTTTATCCACAACTTCCGCGCGACCAAAGTGGCAAAAATGGGCTCACGATTCAAATTTTAAGCATCCGGGAAAGGTGGCCTTCAGGGCTTGCTGGCACAGAGACAGTCCTGTGGGAGCCAGCGATGAACACCATAATTCTGAAGTCCGCCGCTATCGCTTTCGCCTCCGTCGCCATCTCTCTCCTGCTGACCCTGATCATCGTTCCGGCCATGGGATTTCCGATGAGCCGGACGATCTGGCTGACCTCGACTGTTTGTCCGCTGGTACTCGCCTGGGTTGCTTGTGCCAGCACCTTCTGGCAGAGCGACAGGCTGAAAAACGCGCATCGCGAACTTGCCCGGGCGCACGCCCAGCTCGCCGCCGCTCATCGCCGCCTGGCGGAAAAGGCAAGCCGCGACGACATGACCGGCATGCTCAACCGGGAGAGCTTCTTCGCCGCGCTGGATGGCTCCCGACGCAAGTCCGATCGCGGCGCGCTGCTGATCATCGACGCCGACCATTTCAAGAAGATCAACGACAGTTTCGGTCACCTGACCGGTGACGATGCGCTGCTGCTGATCGCCAGCGCGATCGAACGGGGCGTGCGCCACGGCGACGTGCTCGGCCGCATCGGCGGCGAGGAGTTCGGCGCGTTCCTGGTCGGAGCCACCGAGCAGGAGGCCAAGCGCGTCGCCGAGCGCATTCGCCGCGAGGTCGAGCTGATCCGCTTCCGGCCCGTCGACGAACGGACCATTCCGCTGACCGTCAGCATCGGCGGCACCGTCTGCGGCGAGGAAGCCAATGTATCGGAGCTGATGCGCGCCGCCGACCGGCGCCTCTATCAAGCCAAGCACGCGGGCCGCAACCTGTCGGTCCTCGATACGGATATCTCTGCCGCCGCATAAGCCGCCGGCGAATGGCCGGGAGACCGGGCCCATGGGCCACTCAAGCCAGCGCCGCCGTTAAGAGATTTCTAACTTTGTTTGCAGCCGGCCGCACCATTATCCGGTTTGAAACGGCTTCACGGTTAGGTTTGGCACGAAACAAGCTTCTTCCCCGATGCATGTCCCGTTCCGGGAACGCCATGCGCAGCCGAGGCTCCCATCGAGAGACCAGTCATGAGTTTCTTCAAAGAAATGTCGCGCCGCACGATCATGCAGGCGCTGATCGCAATGCCTGCCCTGTCCCTGTTCCGCAAATCGCCTGACGCCGACGCCGCCAATCCCGGTGCATCCCGGGTCGATGCACTGGCTGACCCGAACGAAATCGTCGAGGCCAATGGCTGGATCCTGAAGCGGAGCGATCTGGCATGATCTTCGACAGTTACGAGGCGTATCGCGCCGCCAATTTCAAACCCAAGGTCTGCATCCTCGGTTCCGGCCCTGCCGGCACCACCATTGCCCGCAAGCTCGGTGCCGCCGGCATTCCGGTCGTGGTGCTGGAAGCCGGCGCGCGGGATTTCAGCGACGAATCCCAGGATTTCTACCGCGGCACCACCGTCGGCGATTTCTATTTCGACCTCGACATCACCCGGCTGCGGTTCATGGGCGGCAGCTCCAACCACTGGGCCGGATGGTGCCGTGTGCTCGACAAGCAGGATTTCGAGCCGAAAGCCTGGGCACCCGACACCGGCTGGCCGATCCGCCGCGCCGATATCGAGCCCTACCTGAACGAGGTGCACGACATCCTTGACCTTCCCGATTTCCGGCCGGATGTGCCGATATCGGACGACATTCGCTGGGTACAGCTGATCAAGAGCCCGGCGGTGCGTTTCGCCGAGAAATTCGGCGACGAACTCGACAAGAGCGGCAACATCGCCATCGTGCTCAACACCTATGCCACCGAACTTGCCGGCGACGGCAAACGGGTGACCGGTGCCAGGCTGTGGTCCGACGGCCAGGATGCCGGCTTCTTCAGCGCTGATTATTTCATTGTCTGCACCGGCGGGCTGGAGAATTCACGGCTGCTTTTGTGGTCGAACCGGCGCTCGAACGGCGGCGTGGTGCCGAATGCGGCGGCGCTCGGCCGTTACTGGATGGAGCACCCGACCTTCGAGGGCGGCAATGCCATCCTGGCCGACTACGGCGCGTTCGAGGTCGATGCCGTCAACGAGGCCTTCTTCTCGCCGACGCTCGCCGCGATGGAGCGCCTGCAGATCATGAATTTCGGCATCCGGCTGATCGAGACGCCGTATCCGGGGGTCAAGAGCCTGATCGCCGATCTTGCCTGCACGGCGCCCAACATGGCGGAATGGATGTCCTCCAAGCTGAGCCAGAACCTGCGCTGCGCGGCCCAGCTCTATGTCGCCTGGGAACAGGCGCCGCGGGCCTCCAACCAGATCGAACTGTCGAAGACCGATGTCGACCACGCCGGCGTGCCGCGCATCGAACTGCACTGGAAGAAATCGGACCTGGAACGCCGTACCCTTCTCGAGGGGCTTAGGCTGTTCGGCACCACGCTGATCGAGAAGAATCTCGGCCGGGTGCGCATCGCCGACTGGATCGCCAATGGTCAGGACTATCCGACCAACGACGAGACGGCAGGCCACCACCATATGGGCGGCACGCGCATGGGCACCGACGTCACCAAGAGCGTGGTCGACGCCAACTGCAAGGTGCATGGCATGGACAATCTCTATGTCGGCGGCTCTTCGGTGTTCTGCACGTCGGGGCAAGCCAACCCGACAACGACGATCACCGCGCTGGCCTGCCGGCTGGGTGAGCATTTGGCCAAGGTGGTTGCCGTCTGAGCTCCCTTGCAATCTCTGCCGGCGCTGAAGACGGCGCCGGCAAAGCTTGGTATCGGCTCAAAAACCGTAGATGGCGATGCGCACCAGCACCGCTGCGGCGGCCAGGGATACGAGCAGAATGCCGAGGCCGATGGGAGAGCCCCAGCCATACCATTCCATTGCAAGCTTGGCGTATTTGAACTCCTCATCATGAGAGAGAGGCGCGCGCTGTTGAATCAAGCTCATTTTTCACTCCTTGTCGGCGGCAGGCTCTTGCCATGTCTTCGGCGCAGCCGCATATTGCTGCGATAGTCTAAATGTTAGACAGATTGATAGTTAGATGGTCGAAATAAATTCGTCAAGTGGAAATCGCAAGGCAATGACGGCCGAGATCGGCCTTGCCATCATGCAGTGGCAGGACGCGACGCAGGCTTATGACGAAGCGGTCGGGGTAAAGCTCGGGCTGAACATGGCCGAGCGCCATTGCCTCGGACTGCTTTACGGCGGACCGCAATCGGCCGGCGCGATCGCAACCGCGACCGGGCTCACCCCGGCCGCGGTGACGGCGCTGATCGACCGGCTGGAAGCGCGTGGCCTGCTGACACGCACGCGCAGCCTCGAGGACAGGCGCAAGGTGGTGGTCGAGGCAACCGAGGCGACGCGGGATCTGTCGGCACGCTATTACGGCGCCATCGCGCGGGAAGGCGAAAAGGTCATAGCCGCCTTCAGCGACGCCGAACTTGCCACAATATCGCGCTTCGTCAACGCCGCGCTCGACCTGCAGCGCGACCAGCTTGCGCGGCTGAAGGCCGAGGGGCCGGTCATTCCCAGGCGATAGGGGCCATGTGTTCGCCGGCGTTACCGCGAACGCCGGCAGGGAGCCGGACTATTTCGGCTGGACCCCATAGGCGACAAGAAACGCCTCCACCGAGGCATCCGCGTGCCGTTCAAGTTCGGCCTTGGAGCGCGGATTGCTTCCCGTGAACATAGCTTCATTCATGGGAATCCAAAGAAGCATTCCAAACAAATGGCTGGCTGCCAGACGGGGATCACTGGTTTGCATCAGTCCTCGATCGGTGAGTTTTTGAAAGCAGGACGCCGTTGAGGCAAGCATGCGCTCAAAACCTTTTTCGTACCAGCTGCGGCCAAGTTGCGGCATTCGATCCGCGTTGGCGATAATCAGGCGCCGCAGCTTCAACAACTCTTCATCCAGGAGCATCGTTACCAAACGTCGAGCAAGCTGCTGCAGGCCGCCCTCCATGAATTTCGCCTCGGAAAGCAGTGTCGTCACGGACTCTATGACATCGTTGACCTGGGTAGCGGTTGATAGGACGACTTCGCCGAAAAGCGTCTCTTTGTCCGTGAAATGCTTGTAGATGGTCTGCTTGGAAGCTCCCGCCCTTGTGGCGATTTCCTCCATGCTGGTTCCATCATAGCCCTTGCCGATGAACGCCGCCGTGGCCGCCTGGATGATTTCACGATCCTTGCGTGCCGATCTGGTCTCACCTTCGATTTCCATTGGCGCCTCTCGACCGGTACTAGACGGTACCGTTCCCGTATGATAGCTCTGAAACGGTACTGGACTGACTAGTACCCTGTCAACGAAGGCGAGCCTAGACCGATGACCAAGATGATCTTCCTTAATCTGCCGGTGCGCGACCTGCAGGCAGCGACAAACTTTTATCTCGCGATCGGGGGCACGCTTAATCCGCAGTTCTCGAACGACCAGGCCAGCTCGATCATGTTCTCGGACTCCATTGGTGTCATGTTGCTCACGCACCAGCATTACAGCCAGTTCACAGCGCGGCAGATCGGCGATCCCAAGCGTGACAGCCAGATGCTGATCGCGCTCACCACCGACAGCAGGGACGAGGTCAATGCCATAATCGAGAAGGGCGTGGCGGCAGGCGGCCGCGCCGATCCCAATCCAGCGCAGGATCTCGGTTTCATGTTCAACCGTCACATCGAAGACCCAGACGGAAACGTCTGGGAGTTCCTGTGGATGAACCCGTCTGCCATGCAATAGCCTGGCGAGATCAAAGCGCCCAAGGCGCGTCGCGTCGAAATGGATCCACGCGACGCGCCTTAAACACGGGAGCCGGATCCACTAGACCGTCGCCGGGTCGAGTGCTGGCTGGCCCTTGCGGCGGGTGACGATCGCCTCGAAATCGGCGGTCCGGAAGGCATCGCGCAGGGCGTCGAAGGACGGCAGCACGAAATAGGCGCGCTGGAACTTGTCGATCTCGTAGCCGGTGCGCATCACTGTTTCGAGGTCGAAGGGCACGTGATGGGCGTCCTTGCTCTCGACGGCGAACTGCAATTCGGTAAAGGACGACATCAGGCCGGCGCCAAAGGCCTTTAGCGGCTGGCCTGCCTCCTGCATCAAGCCGTATTCGGCCGTATACCAGTAGAGCCGGGTGATCATCTCGTCGCCGCCGAGCGCTATGATGTCGCCGGCCTTCTTGCCATACATCTGCATGAAGTCGGCGAACACCGGCTGCGACAGCACCGGCACGTGGCCGAAGAAATCGTGGAACATGTCCGGCTCGACGATGTAGTCGAGTTCCTGCCTGGTGCGCAGCCAGTTGGTGACCGGGAAGCGGCGGTTGGCGAGATGATCGAAGAAGGGGGCGGCCGGTATGAGACCCGGCACGGCGACGATCTCCCAGCCGGTCAGCTTGCGCAGCTTGGCGCTGACGTCCTCGAAATCGGGGATGCGGTCGAGCAGGCCGAGCTTCTCGACACCGTCGAGATAGGAATGATGGGCGAGCTTGCGCGTCAGCTTGGTCTGGCGGTCGCACAATGTGCGCCACACCGCCTGTTCCTCGGCGCTGTAGTCATAGCCCTGCGGCACGGTGAAATCGGCACGGCAGACCGAATAGTCGCCACGCAACCCTTGCGCCGCGCAGTCGCGGGCATATTCGGCAACGCTCATCGTCGTCATGGCTTTTCTCCCTGCAAATCATGATGGTGACCTGCCGAAAGGCTAACCGGATTTGCCGGGGCAAATCGGCTTTTGTGGTAGCTCGAATGCGATATCGTGGATAATATTCACTCACAATCTGCGCTATAGGAGTGAAAATGCCTCAGTTCGATGATTTCGAGATCAAGATGCTCGATGTCCTGCAGCGCGACGGCCGCAAGCCAGTATCGGAGCTGGCGCAGGAGATCGGCCTTTCGACGACGCCGTGCGCGCGGCGCTTCGAGGCACTGCAGGATGCCGGCATCATCAAGGGCTTTGCCGCGGTGATCAGCCGCCGCGCGGTCGGCCTGATGGTCGAGGTTTTCATCCAGGTGCGCCTGGTCAGCCACAGCGACGGCTCGCCCGAAAGCTTCATTGCCGCGGTGCAGCGCATGGACGAGGTGTCATCATGTTGGACGATGACCGGCGACCACGATTTCCTGCTGCATGTCATGGTGCCGTCGGTCGACGAACTCAACGCCTTCGTCATGCACCGGCTGATGCGGCTCGACGGCGTGCGCGACGTGCACACCCAGCTGGTGCTGCAGAACATCAAGGGGCCCGGCCACGTGCCGCTCGCGCACCTGAAGCGATGACATCGCCCATCCTTCCGCATTCCTGCGGAGAAGCTGCACGCAAACTGCTGAAACCGGCCAAGCCGGGGTCCACATCGCCGGCCAGCATGCGCGGATCATCCCTCCAGGAGGTCCGCCATGAAAATCGTCCTGATCAATCCGCCGCACACCGCTATCGGCAGCCGCGTGCCGGACGATCATCTGCCGCCGCTTGGCCTGCTGGCGGTGGGCGGCCCGCTGCTCGATGCCGGCCACGAGGTGCGGCTGGTCGATGCCGAATTCGGGCCGATGCCGCTCGACATTGTGGTGCGCAGCGCACTCGACGATCGACCGGACTTCGTCCTGATCGGCCATTCCGGCTCGACCTCGGCGCACCCGACCGCCCTTTTGATCGCCGGGATGATCAAGGCACGCGAGCCGGCGACCATCGTCATCTATGGTGGTGTCTTCCCGACCTATCACTGGCGTGACATCCTCGGGGCGACCGATGTCTTCGACTTCATCGTGCGCGGCGAGGGCGAGGCGACCGTCGTGGCGCTGGTCGAGGCGCTTGAAATGCACCAGCCGCCGGCAAGCGTGGCCGGCATCGCCTTTCGCGACGATTTGCGCCGTCCCTTCGCGACGCAGCCGGCGATGACCATCACCGAGCTCGACGCCTACCGCGTCGGCTGGGAACTGATCGACCACAGCCGCTACAGCTATTGGGGCGGCAAGCGCGCCGTGGTCATGCAGTTTTCGCGCGGCTGCCCACATCTGTGCAACTATTGCGGCCAGCGCGGCTTCTGGACCCGCTGGCGGCACCGCGATCCCAAAAAATTCGCGCGGGAAATCGCCTGGCTGCACCGCGAGCACGGCGTCGAACTGATCAATCTCGCCGACGAGAACCCGACCGTATCGAAGAAGGCCTGGCGCGCCTTTCTCGACGCCCTGATCGCCGAGAACGTGCCGGTGCTGATCGTCGGCTCGACGCGGGCCGACGACATCGTGCGCGACGCAGATATCCTGCATCTCTACCGCAAGGCCGGTGTCATCCGCTGGCTGCTCGGCATGGAGAACACCGACGAGCAGACACTCCAATTGATCCGCAAGGGTGGCAGCATTTCATCCGACCGCGAGGCGATCCGGCTGCTGCGAAAGCATGGCATCCTGTCGATGGCGACCTGGGTGGCCGGTTTCGAGGATGAGGGGTTTCGCGACCTCTGGCGCGGCTTTCGCCAGCTCATCGCCTACGACCCCGACCAGATCCAGGCGCTTTACGTGACGCCGCATCGCTGGACGCCGTTCTTCAGGATTGCCCGCGACCGCAAGGTGATCCAGCAGGACGCCCGGCTGTGGGACTACAAGCATCAGGTGCTGCACATGACCCGGCTGAAGCCGTGGATGCTGTTCTTCTTGGTCAAGCTGATCGAACTCGCCGTGCAGTCGCGGCCAAAGGCTCTGGCGCGCATCCTGTTCCACCCCGATCCCGAGCAGCGGCATTCGATGCGCTGGTATACGCGGATGGGCCGCCGTGTCTGGTTCCGCGAAGTCTGGGGTTTTCTGGCGCGCGACATCAGGGTGAAAGACGGGCCGACGCTCGCCGAATTCTGGGGCGCGCCGCAGGATGCCGAGGAAGAAGCGATGATCTTCCAGCGTCCAGCCCGAAAACCGGCCGCGTCCGCCGTCGCGCAATCGCGCTCCGCCTGAGTGGCGCTTCCTCCAGGTGTCGCTGCCGCGAGGCTGGCCCTGGCGGCCGGCGGGCAGTGCGCTAATTTTCTGCAATCGAACCGTTGGTTACCGGCAGGAGGAAGCGATGAACCTTGTCACGCATAAGAAGATGAAAGGTGACCGGCTGATGCCCTGGGGGAAAGGCACTGTCGTGACGGGAGCCAGGGGGTTCGTCTTCCTTGCCGGAAATACGGGCACCGCCGAGAACTACGATCCGTCGAGTGGCAAGGGAGGTGCCGTTGGTGACGCGGCGACGCAATGGCGCTCCATCCTGACGAACATCAAATCGGATTTGGAGGAACTCGGCAGTTCGCTCGAGCATCTCGTCAAGATCACCCAGTACGTCAAGGGACCGTTTCCGGACGGCGGGGCCTTGAGCTCGCCAAATTTCCGGTTGGACGTGATGGATGAATTCTTTGCCGAGCATTGCCCAAAGCATTGCAGCTACAACAATCCGCCGCCATCGGAGGTGATCGGAGTGGTCGCACTTGCCCATCCCGATCTGGTCATCGAGATCGTGGCGGTGGCGGCACTGCCTGATTAGCGCGTACCGCCCAACCGCGCGCCGCCCAGGCGGCACAGCCGCGGACCGTCAGGGCACGATCAGCGTGCCGGCGCCGTGTTCTGTGAACAGCTCGAGCAGCACCGAATGCGGCGTCTTGCCGTTGAGGATGACGACGCCTTCGACCCCGCGTTCGATCGCCTCGATGCAGGTCTCGACCTTGGGGATCATGCCACCCGAGACCGTGCCGTCCTTGATCAGCGCCTTTGCCTCGGCGACCGTCAATTCGTCGATCAGCTTCTTGTTCTTGTCGAGCACGCCGGGCACGTCCGTCAGGAACAGCAGGCGCGTGGCCTTGCAGGCGCCGGCAATGGCGCCGGCGAAGGTATCGGCATTGATGTTGTAGGTGTGGCCGTCGCGGCCGGGCGCCACAGGCGCCAGCACCGGGATCATTTCGGAGCGCGCCAGAAGATCGAGCAGCGTGCGGTCGACCTCGACCGGCTCGCCGACGAAGCCGAGATCGAGCACGCGCTCGATGTTGGAGTCCGGGTCGATCATGGTCTTGCGCGCCTTTTCGGCGAAGACCATGTTGCCGTCCTTGCCGCACAGGCCGATCGCCCATTCGCCCTCGGCGTTGATCAGGGCGACGATCTCCTTGTTGATCGAGCCGGCGAGCACCATTTCGACGATCTCGACCGTCTTCTGGTCGGTGACGCGCAGGCCGCCCTCGAACTTGGATTCAATGCCCATCTTGGCCAGCATGGCGCCGATCTGCGGCCCGCCGCCATGGACGACAATCGGATTGACCCCGGACTGTTTCAACAGCGCGATGTCGCGCGCGAAAGCCTTGCCGAGCTCGATATCGCCCATGGCGTGGCCGCCATATTTCACCACGACCGTCTTGTGCTCGTAGCGCTGCATGTAGGGCAGCGCCCGCGACAGCAGGGCTGCCTGCATTTCGGCGGTGGCGGTTATCTCCGTCATCGGCATGGTTCCCTGGCTTTGATTTTATGGCGACATGCACCGTTGAGACCGGCGGCGTCTTAGCGGGAATTGGTTCTGCCCGCAAATGTCATTGTTGTCATATTCGCCGGGTTCACGGCCTCGTCACTATCAGGGCATCATCAGCGGCGCCCGCCGCTTCAGCCAGCCCGAAAGCTTTTCCATTTGCGCGGCAAAGGACAACAGCGTCTCCTCGTCGCCCGGGCGGCCGGCGGCCTGGATGCCGAGCGGCAGGCCGGCATCGGTGACATGGACGGGCAGCGCAATCGACGGCTGGCCGCTGACATTGTGGATCGCCGGCCAGTGGGTGAACCACAGGCTCTTGTCCATCAGCTGGCCGAACACGGACTTCACCTTAAGCAAGGGCGTGAGGTGAAGCTTGTCGAGCAGGTTCTCGACCAGCTCGTCGGCGCCTCTCGGATCCATGGCGCCACAGGCGAGCGGCGGGTGGGCGATGATGGGCAACAGCACGGCATCATAGCGCGCGGTCTCCGTAATCAGCTGTCGCGAAGCAGCGTGGAGCCGCTGCAGGGCGGCATAGGTCTCGCCGGCCGAAACCATCTCGCCCAGCCGGCCGAGCACCCGCGTGGCACGCTCAATGTCGCCGGTAACGGCACGGCCGACGCGCAGTGCTTCCGCCCGCAGCGTGCCGGCGACGGCGGAGGCAACCGTCCTGCAGAAGTCTGCGAAGAAATCGCGCCCTATGAACGGCAGGTCGATGTCCTCGACGGTGTGGCCGCCTTCGCGGGTAAGCGCCACCGCGATGTCCAGCGCTTTCATCGTCTCGGCCGAAATCGGCAGGCCGAGCGGCGATTTGCGGTAGACGGCCAGGCTGAGCCTGCCGGGATCGCGCGCGGCGGCAGCGGCGAATGTGCCCTTCGGCGGCGGCGCGGCATAGGGCGACAGCGAGTCGGGACCGTGGGTGAGGTCGAGCAGCAGCGCGCAATCGCGCACCGAGCGGGTGACAGCATGGTCGACCACCATGCCGTACCAGCTTTCGCTCACCAGCGGCGTCAGCGGGATGCGGCCGCGCGAGGTCTTGAGGCCGACCAGCCCGGTGCAGGCGGACGGCACACGGATCGAGCCGCCGCCATCCGAGGCATGCGCCACCGGCACGACGCCGGCGGCGACCAGGGCTGCCGCACCGCCGGACGAGCCGCCGGTGGTGTGTCCGGTGTTCCAGGGATTGCGGGTGATGCCGAAGGCCTTGGATTCGGTCATCAGCCGCAGCCCATGTTCCGGCGATGTCGAGGTGACGATCGGGACCAGTCCGGCGGCGAGGTAGCGCTCGGTCATCACCGAATTGACATCGGGCAGCCAGGCGGGAATGCGGCTGCCGCCATGCGACGGTACGCCCTTGATGGCGATGCCGAGATCCTTGATGGCAAAGGGCACGCCGGCCAGCGGCAACGAACGGTCCATGGTTTTCGCCCGCGCCCGTGCGGCCTCATAGAGCGGCTCGGCCGTGGCATTGATTTCAGGCCTAGTGGCCTCGGCGCGTGCGATCGCCGCCTCGGTCAGCTCGATCGCGGACAGCTCGCCCTTGCGCACCAGGCCGGCAAGGCCGGTTGCGTCTTCTTCCCACAGGATCCGTTCGACCGACATGTGCGTCCCCCCATTGCCGCCAAGCTAGCCAGCGGCGATTCCCTTGGCAATCGAAGCCTGCGTCCGGACGCCGGAACTTTAGGTGCATCGAATATTTCCGTCGTTGCAAATACAACGCAATTGCCTAATTTGGCTCGGCATGACGCCGCAGGACATCACCAAGCTGATCGTCCGGACTTCGATGAAGGATCGGGCCGCGTTCGATCTGCTCTACCGGCAGACCAGCGCGAAACTTTTCGGCGTATGCCTTCGTGTATTGAACGACCGGGGAGATGCTGAAGAAGCGCTGCAGGAAGTCTTCGTCAAGATATGGACGAAGGCGGACCGTTTTGCTGTCTCCGATCTGAGCCCGATCTCCTGGCTGGTGGCGATCGCGCGCAATCATGCGATCGATCGCATCCGGGCGCGGCGCAGGCCTGCCGCCGATATCGATGCCGCGCTCGACGTGGCCGATCCGGCGCCGGGACCTGAAGCGATGGCGATGGCGGGCGACGAGACCGAACGCGTCCATCATTGCCTCGACGAGCTGGAGAAGGACCGGGCGGCGGCCGTCCGGGGCGCTTATCTCAAGGGCGAAAGCTATGCCGAACTGGCGGAACGCCACGGCGTGCCGTTGAACACGATGCGTACCTGGCTGCGCCGCAGCCTGATGAAACTCAGAGAATGCCTGGAGAGATGACGCTCGCAGAGGACAATGGACCGGAACGTGGGGGCGACGACATGTTCGCCGCCGAATACGTTCTCGGCGTGCTGCCCGCGGACGAGCGGCAGATCGCGTCCAGGCGCATCGATTCCGAGACCGATTTCGCGCGGCTTGTCGACGCCTGGGAGGTTCATCTTTCGGCCCTGGCTGCCGCTTATCCGGAAATCGAGCCACCGGCATCGGTAAAGGCGGCTGTCGATCGACGCCTGTTTGCATCGACCCCGGCCGCACCCGCCGAACCCCGTGCCGGCCTGTGGTCCAGCCTCGCCTTCTGGCGCGGCCTCGCGGTGGCGGCGGTTGCCGCGCTCGCGCTCTACATTGCCGTGCCCTACGTCAATCCGGTGGCCGTCCAGCCGCAGACGCGGCTAGTCGCCTCGCTGGCCGCCGACGGCAGCGACGTCAAATACCTCGCCGTCTACGATGCCGCGCACCATGAAGTCAGCCTGTCGCATGTCTCCGGCGAGCGCGCTTCCGGCAAGGACTTCGAACTGTGGATGATCGAAGGCAAGAACGCGCCGGTCTCGATGGGTGTCATCCCGAGCGGAGCGACCGCGCATATCGTCGTCTCGCCGTCGGCGCAGCAGAAGCTGGCGCAAGGCGCGGTGTTGGCCGTCAGCCTCGAACCATCAGGCGGTTCGCCAACTGGGCAGCCGACCGGACCGGTGGTTGCCGCGGGCGATTTGAAGAGCATCTAACCCGACCGTTCGCGCTTGTAACCATGATTTAGGCGATAGCAAGTCTATCCTTCATCACGCACGTCTAAAGTGCCGCCAAGCCGGCAAACTACCGAGCCTGGACAATTTCTTTCCGCGATCGGATAAATTCAAAAACGAAAAATACACTGAAACTCCGGCGTTTGTGTTCCGTATCTCCTCGCGTCCCCAAAAATGGGAAGAGAAAACCCGAGGAGTTCTACATCATGCGTAAATTCGCCACCCTTTTGCTTGCCGGTACGATCGCCGTTTCCGCGCTTGCCACCGCCGCCTATGCCGAAAACCCGATGGTCGGCGGCGCCGCCATGTTTGCCAACAAGACCATCGTCGAAAACGCCGTCAATTCGAAGGACCACACGACGCTGGTCGCGGCCGTCAAGGCTGCCGGCCTGGTCGAAACCCTGCAGGGCGCCGGTCCGTTCACCGTTTTCGCGCCGACCAACGAAGCCTTTGCCGCCCTGCCGGCCGGCACGGTCGACACGCTGCTCAAGCCCGAGAACAAGGACAAGCTCGCCAAGATCCTGACCTGCCATGTCATCGGCGCCAAGGCGATGGGCGCCGACGTGGCCGCGATGGCCAAGGCCGACGGCGGCACCCACAAGGTCAAGACCGCCGGCGGCTGCGAGCTGTCGCTCAAGGCCGATGGCGGCAAGGTCACCGTCACCGACGAGAACGGCAATGTCGCCAATGTGACGATCGCCGATGTCGAGCAGTCCAACGGCGTCATCCACGTCATCGACAAGGTCCTGCTCCCGAAGATGTGATCGGCCCGAAAATGTAACAAAGGGCTTGCCGCGGCGAACCTGCAGCAAGAGCCCTCCGTCGATTGCATCGTCTCGCTCCCGGACCTGCAAGCGACACGCGTGCTCCGCGCCGCCCACGGATCCACCCGTGGAAGGGCGCGGAGTTCGTCGAGGGCAACCGTCACCGGCTTTTGACTTTCGCGTGGCGGCATAGTTTGGCAAAATAGACAATCGGAGGAACTGGTCATGAACCGTCGCGACTTTCTTTTGAGCGGCGTCGCTGCCGTTGGTGTCGTCGGGGCCGCAGCCACCTTGCTGCGCATGGGCAGCCCGCAGGCAGCTCAAGCCGCCGAGAAGTTCGAGGTCACCAAGACCGACGACGAATGGAAGGCCATCCTGTCGCCGGCCGCCTTCGACGTGCTGCGCAAGGAAGGCACCGAATATCCGGGCACCAGCCCGCTGCTCAACGAGCACCGCAAGGGCATTTTCGCCTGTGCCGGCTGCGACCTGCCGGTCTATCCCTCGGAGACGAAATTCGATTCCGGTACCGGCTGGCCGAGCTTCTGGCAGGAGATCGCCAATGGTATCGGCAAGACCGAGGACCGGTCGCTGGGCATGACCCGCACCGAGGTGCATTGCCGCCGCTGCGGCGGCCATCTCGGCCATGTCTTCGACGATGGCCCAGCGCCGACCGGCCTGCGCCATTGCATCAACGGCGTGGCGCTAAGCTTCAAGCCCGCCACGGCCTGACGAACTCTGCTTAATGAAAAACTCCGGGCTTTGCGGCCCGGAGTTTTTCGCGCGGTCAGAGACTTTCGGGCGTGGACTGGAGGAGCTTCCCGAAACCGCTGCCCACGTAGGGTATTTTTGTTTAGTGCCCGCCGCCTCCGCCGCCACCGGGCGCGGCAGGCTTGTTGATCAGCATGGTGAACAGGCCAAGCGTCGCGAACAGCACCGTCAGCATGTAGAACACGTCCATGAAGGACAGCAGCGCCGCCTGCTGCTGGACCATGCCCGACAGCTTGGAGATCGCGGCACTCGCCGCATCGAGACCGGTGGTCTGCTCGAAATTGAGCGTCATGTTTTGCAGCTTCTGCTGGGCCGCCGCACTGCCCCACTGCACGTGCTCCGAAAGCCGGGCGTAGTGGAAGGCGTTGCGATCGATCAGCACGGTGTTGATGAGAGCAAGGCCGACGGCACCACCGAGGTTGCGCGTCAGGTTGAACAGGCCGGACGCATTCTTCAGCCGGTCGGGCGGCAAGGTGCCGAGCGCGATGTTGTTGATCGGCACCATGCACAGCATCATCGAACAGCCGCGCAGGATCTGCGGGATAAGCAGCTCATAGAAATCCCAGTCGGCGGTCAGGTGCGTCATCCACCACGTGCCGGTGGCGAAGCCGAAGAAGCCGATCATCATCATCAGCCGCAAATCCATCTTGCTCGACAGGATGCCGGAGATCGGCGCGGTGACGAACATGGCCAGGCCGCTGACGAACAGCGCCTCACCGATCATCATCGAATCGTAGCCGCGGATGCGGCCGAGGAAGACCGGATAGAGATAGGTCAGGCCGTAGAGGCCGATGCCGATGACGAACGAGAACAGCGAGCCGAAGGCGAAGTTGATGTTGCTGAAGGCCCTGAGGTCGACGATCGGCTCCTCGGCGGTGAAGACGCGCCAGAAGAAGACCACCGCGCCGATGGTCATGATTATGGCGCAGATGAACACGGCATGATCCTGCAGCCAGTCATTGTTGGGGCCTTCCTCAAGTACATATTCCATGCAGCCGAGGAACGCCGCCATGCCGGCAAGACCCCACCAGTCGAACTTGCTGAACAGCTTGAGATTGGGCTTGTCGAAGTCGATCAGCGACCAGGCGGCGGTCGCCACCAGAATGCCGGGCACGACATTGACCAGGAACAGCCAGTGCCATGAAAAGGCATGGCTGATATAGCCGCCGACGGTCGGGCCGATGGTCGGCGCCAGCGTCGCCACCAGGCCGATCATCGGCGAGACGATGGCGCGGCGCGAGGGCGGGAAGATGGTGAAGGCCGCGGCAAAGACACTCGGGATCATGCCACCGCCGATGAAACCCTGCACGGCGCGGTAGACGATCATCTGGTCGATGTTGGTGGCGGTCGCGGCGAGCGCGCTGGCGGCGGTGAAGCCGGCCGCCGCGATGGTGAACAGCACGCGCGTCGAGAGCATGCGGCTGAGGAAGCCCGACAGCGGGATCATGACCACCTCGGCGATCAGATAGGCCGTCTGCACCCACGGAATCTCATCGGAGCTGGCGCTCAAGCCCGCCTGGATCTCGGCCAGCGAGGCGGAGACGATCTGGATGTCCAGGATCGCCATGAACATGCCGAACACCATCGCCAGGAAGGCAATGATGCGGCGTGTGGAAATGGTGTCAGGGACGGACGGCCGTGCCGGCGGCGATCCTGCGGTGATTGTTGCGGTTGCCATTGCATGGGCCTCCTTGAGGCAGGCCGGGCGGCTCAGTGCTTAATCAGCCCCCGAGCCGCCCTCCGAAAAGCGCCTAGTTGGTCGTCGCGGCAGGTGCGGTGCGGCTGTCGACGTTGACGACAACGCTCAAGCCAGCGCGCAGCTTGCCGGTCTTCAGGGCATCGGCCGGGACGTCGATGCGGACCGGGACGCGCTGCACGACCTTGGTGAAGTTGCCGGTGGCATTTTCCGGCGGCAACAGCGAGAAGACCGCGCCTGAGGCCGGAGCGAGCGACGAAACGGTTCCCTGGATGGGCTGGCCGTCGATGGCGTCGACCGAGATGTTGACCTTTTCGCCGGGAACCAGCCGGGCAAGCTGGGTCTCCTTGAAGTTGGCGACGATGTAAAGCTTGTCCATCGGCACGACGACGGCAAGCTTCTGGCCGGGGCTGACGAGGTCGCCCTGCTCGACGGAACGGTTGCCGACGACGCCGTCATAGGGCGCCTTGAGCACGGTGAAGGAAAGATCGCGCGCGGCCTTGTCGCGGCTGAGCTGCAAGGAGGCGAGCGTGCTCGCCGACTCGGCGCGCTGCGCCTCGAGCACACCGATATTGGCCTGTGCGGCTGCAATCTGCGCGTCGGCACCGACCAGCGCGGCATTGGCCTGGTCGAGCGCGGTCTGGGCGTCGTCCAATTGCGCCTGCGTGCCGACATGGGTCTTGACCAGCTGCGCGGCGCGCTGCTGGGCACGGGCGGCATTGCTGGCTGCGGCCTGGTCGGCGACCTTCTGCGCCTGCGCCTGCTGCAGGGAAGCCTGCGCGGCCTTGGTCTGCGCGTCGATACGGTCGAGCGTCTTCGACAGCGTGGCGATCTGCGCGTCAGCCTGGGCGACAGCTATTTTGTAGTCGCCGTCATCGATCGTCAGCAGCGGGTCGCCGGCCTTGACCAGCTGGTTCTCGCTCACCTTGACCTGATCGACATAGCCGGAAATCTTCGGCGAGACGAACGCCATGTCGGCCTGGACGTAAGCGTCGTCGGTCGAGATCATGAAACGGCCGGTCATCCAATAGTCATAGCCATACCAGGCGCCGGCGCCGAGCAGGGCAACGCCGATAATCGGCAGCAGGAAGGAGCGCGCCGAACGCTTCTTCTTTGCGGGGGCTTCCGCCGGCGGCGGCGCGGCGGCCGGCTGGACAGGAATTTCCGGTGCTTCCGTCGCCGGCGCAACCTTGGCGCTGGGGAACGGACGGACTTCGGCGGTGGATGGCGCGTTTGAGGACATGACATCTCTCTAGGAAAGATTATAATAGACTGAACCGTTCGGTTCGATGGACGTTGACATAGCGCGTAAAGAGGACCATATCAAGAGGCAATCGAACCGCTTGGTTCGAATTATTTTCGAGGTGTGACTTTTATGGCCGACACAACGCCCGACGCCGAAAACGACAAATGCGAGGATCTGCTGGACAGCCTGCGCCGCGGCCGCCCGGCCGCCGGACAGGACCCGGTCAAGCGCAGCCAGATCATCGACGGCGCCCGCCGCGTTTTCATCGACAAGGGCTTCGAGGCCGCCTCGATGAACGACATCACGCGCGAAGCCGGCGTGTCGAAGGGCACCATCTATGTATACTTCGCCAATAAGGAAGAGCTGTTCGAGGCGCTGATCGAGGAAGAGCGCGGCAGCATATTCAAGAACATGTACGACCTGCTCGACCGTTCCGACGATCTGCGCCAGACGCTGGTGAAGTTCGGCAAGGTGCTGTCGATGAAGATCACCTCGGCCAGGGTCATCCAGGCGCAGCGCACCGTGATCGGCGCCTCCGACAGGATACCCGACATGGGCGCGCGGTTTTACGAGCGCGGCCCCAAACGCGGCCATGACAGGATGGTGGCCTTCTTGAACGCCGCCATCGAGCGCGGCCTGCTGCGCATCGACGACGTCGACCTTGCCGCCTATCAGTTCACCGATCTTTGCCTTGCCGGTCTTTTCCGGCAATGCATCTTCGCCTACCGCGTCAAGGCGCCGAGCCAGGAGGAGATCGAGCACATCGTCCGGTCGGGCGTCGATATGTTCCTGAAGGCCTATGGCACCGCAAGCCTGGCCGAGGAAGAACGCCACCAGATGATTGCCCTCGAGGCAAAGTCCTGACGGGAAACCCCGTCACCCGCCATTGGCGGCAAGCACGATGGCGGCCTGCAATTCCTCGAGACCCTCACCCTTTTCCGATGACGTCGCCAGGACGAATGGAAACGCCGCCGGACGCTTCTTGATCTTGGCCAGCGTCTCCTCGATCAGCCGCGGCACGCCCGCGACCTTGATCTTGTCGGTCTTGGTCAGCACGATCTGATAGGACACCGCAGCCTTGTCGAGCAGCGACAGCACTTCGTCGTCCTTGGCCTTGATGCCGTGGCGGGCGTCGATCAGCACATAGACGCGCTTCAGCGTGACGCGGCCCTTGAGATAGTCGAAGACCAGCTTGGTCCACTCGTCGACCTTCTCCTTCGGCGCGGTGGCGTAGCCGTAGCCCGGCATGTCGACCAGCGCCATTGGCGGCAGGTCGGCGCCCTCGCCCGAAAATCCATCCGGCACGAAATAGTTGAGTTCCTGCGTGCGCCCCGGCGTGTTGGAGGTGCGAGCCAGCCCCTTCTGGTTGACCAGCGCGTTGATCAGCGACGACTTGCCGACGTTGGAGCGGCCGGCAAAGGCGATTTCCGGCGGCCCTTCCGGCGGCAGGAACTTCATGGCCGGCACGCCGCGGATGAAGATCCAGCCGCGCGTGAAAAGGTCGGTGCCGATCGTGGTGCTGTTCAAAGCGTTCAAGCTGCTGCCTCCAGAAGAGAAATATCGGCGCCCCTGATGGCGTCGAGGTTGCGGCCGATCTTGTCGACCGGCCAGTCCCACCATGCCACCGCCAGCAGCCGCCGGATCGTCCTGTCGTCGAACCGCATCTTCACCACCTTGGCCGCGTTGCCAGCGACGATGGCGTAGGGCGGCACATCGTGCGTCACCACGGACTTCGCCGCAATGATGGCGCCATGGCCGACTTGCACGCCCGGCAGGATCACCGCCTCCATGCCGATCCAGACGTCGCTGCCGACCACGGTGTCGCCGCGCACTTCCTTCGACCATGTCGCCGGATCAAAACCGTTTTCCCAGCCATGGCCGAAGATGTTGAACGGATAGGTCGAAAAGCCGGACATGGCATGGTTGGCGCCGTTCATGATGAAGCGCGCGCCTTCGGCGATGGCGCAGAACTTGCCAATGATCAGCTTGTCGCCAATGAAAGGATAGTGGTGCAGCACGCACTTGTCGGCGAATTTGTCCGGGCCGTCAGGGTCGTCATAGTAGGTGAAGTCGCCGATCTCGATGTTCGGCGCGCTCACCAGCGGCTTCAGGAAGCCGACGCGCGTATGCATCGGGATCGGGTGCTTGATGCCGGGGTTGGGTCCGTCCATGTCGAGATCCGTCGAGGAAGTGATTGGTCGGCGCATCCGGGCTGCGGGGTGCGCCTGGTCAAAATAACGTGATCCGCCCTATAGCATCAATCGGCCGAGAGCGAGCTTTCCTTGTCATGGAGTTCATTTGTTGCCGCGGCAGATCACGATCGGATTGGACAGCGCGCTGTCGAAACCGCTGCCCTGATAGACGGTGATATTCGATGCTCCCGGCGGCAGCAGAAATGTACCTTCGACGACTTTCTGATCGCCCGCCACCGTGTGGAGAGCCCAGCTGAACGTGCAGAATTGCGGCGGTGCCTTGGGTTCGACATGGCTGCAATTCAACTGCGCGCCGCCCAGCATGGCGGCGCCGCCGCAGCTCACCGCTTCCTTTGCAACTGCGATGCCGGGGCACACCAGGAGGCCCGCGACAGCCGCGATCTTGATCCAATTCATTCGTCAAATCCTTGCCGGCAAATTCCCACCGCCAAGCGCCTCCTCGCTGTCGTGGCCCATGCAATTTTTCCTTTTCGCGGCTTAACCCGTCTTGTGCATCGGGTCCAGCAGGATTATGTGCATGATGATAATAAGCATGCTCACGAAAAGTTGCTCGCAGACCCGAATTCCTCCCCATGCCAATCTCGCCCAATATCAGCTTCGTGCTGCACGATGTTGCGCGCCCGCTTCGAAAGCGGTTCGAGCAGCGTTCGCGGACGTCGGGGCTGACCCGGGCGCAATGGCAGGTGCTGGCTTATCTGTCGCTGCATGAAGGCATTCACCAGAACAGGCTCGCCGACCTCATCGAGATCGTGCCGATCACGCTTGCCCGGCTGCTCGACAAGATGGAGGCGCGCGGTTTCATCGAGCGCCGGCCCAACCCCGCCGACCGCCGGGCATGGCTGCTCTATCTGACCCCTCTGGCCCATCCGCTGCTCAAGATCATGCGCGCCAATGGCCAGAAGACGCGTGACGAGGCCTTCGACGGGCTTTCGTCGGATGCACAGCAGCAACTGCTGCAAACCCTAAGCTTGATCAAATCCAATCTGCTCGCGGCTTGCACCCAGCCTGCCGTCGACCGGGAGAAAATACATGGCTGAAAAATACATGGCTGAATCGACCGCACCCAAGAAGCCTGCCGAAGGCGAGCCTTCCACCGATCGCTCACGCGACCAGATCATCCAGCTGGACAGCGAGCGCGAGCAGAGGCGAGCCAATGTCGTCATCGAGAATGACGAGCGGGAAGTGTCCGTGGCTCCGGAACCGGCAACCCTGGAGGCTCCGGCCAAGGAGCCGCAACCCCGGCAAGCGCCCGCCGCCGTGGCGCCACCGGCCCCGACAAAGCCCAAGCGCGGCCTGACGCGGCCGATCCTGTTTGGCCTGCTTCCCGTCGCGCTGGTCGTCGGCGGCTATTACTACGTCACCGGCGGCCAGGTGATGACGACCGACAACGCCTACATCCAGGCCCAGTCGCTTGGCGTGTCCACCGACGTCTCCGGCACGGTGCAGGAGATCGATGTGCACGAGAACCAGACGGTGAAGAAGGGCGATGTGCTGTTCCGCCTAAGGCCGGCCTCCTTCGAGACCGCCCTCGCCGCCGCCCAGGCTCAGCTCGGTACCGTGCGCAACCAGGTGCTGACCCTGCAGGCCAGCTACCAGCAATCGCTGTCGCAGATCGAGCAGGCGCAGGCCGACATTCCCTATTACGAGTCCGCCTTCCAGCGCCAGCAGGACCTGCTCAAGACCTCGACCGCCTCCAAGGCGAGTTTCGACAGCGCCCAGCACGACCTCGTCGCCGCCCGTCAGAAGGTGGCTGTGGCCAAGGCGCAGGCACAGGCGACGCTTGCCCAGCTTGGCGGCGACGCCAACCAGCCCGTGGAGAAGAACCCCTTCTATCTGCAGGCCCAGTCGGGCGTGGACGACGCCGAGCGCAATCTCGCCGATTCCATCGTCAAGGCGCCGTTCGACGGTGTCGTCACCAATGTCGACGCGCTGCAGGTCGGCAAGTACCTGCCGGTTTCGCAGCCGGCCTTCAGCCTGATTTCGCAGACGGATCTGTGGATCGAGGCGGAGCCGAAGGAGACCGAGCTGACCTATGTGCGGCCGGGACAGACGGCGACGATCAGCGTCGATACCTATCCGGGCGCCGTATGGCACGGCACAGTGGCCTCGATCAGCCCCGCCTCGTCGTCGAGCTTCTCGCTGCTGCCGGCGCAGAACACCACCGGCAACTGGGTCAAGGTCGTGCAGCGCATCCCGATGCGCGTGACGGTGGACGATCCCCACGGCAAGCCGCCGCTGCGTGGCGGAATGAGCGTCGTGGTCGGCATCGACACAGGCCATGCGCGCGGGCTGCCGGACTTCGTCACCGACCTCATCGGCCGGTTCGGACAAAAGTCATGACCAGCGCGTCCGCGACAGGTGCCACAGCGGTGGTCGCCAATCGCGGCGCCATCACCGCCTGCGTGATCCTGGCCGTCATCATGCAGGCGCTGGACACGACCATCGCCAACGTCGCGCTGCCCTATATACAGGGCAGCGTTTCGGCGAGCGCCGACCAGATCAACTGGGTGCTGACCTCCTACATCGTGGCGGCCGCCGTGATGACGCCGCCCTCGGGCTACCTTGCCAACCGCTTCGGCCGCAAGCGCATCCTTTTGACCTCGATCACCGGCTTCGTGGTCGCCTCGGTGCTGTGCGGCTTCGCGCAGTCGCTGCCCCAGATCGTCGGCTTCCGCCTGCTGCAGGGCCTGTTCGGCGCGGCGCTGGTGCCGCTGTCGCAGAGCATCCTGCTCGACATCTACAGCGTCGAGGAGCGCGGCTCGGCGATGGCGCTGTTCGGCGTCTCGGTGATGGTCGGGCCAGTGCTTGGACCGGTCATCGGCGGCTGGCTGACCGAGAATGTCTCCTGGCGCTGGGTGTTCTACATCAATGTGCCGATCGGTGCGCTGGCCTTCGCCGGCGTGTCGATGTTCGTCCAGGAAACCAAGCTGGACATCAAGGCCAGGCTGGACTGGCTGGGCTTCGGCATGCTCAGCGTAACCATTGCCGCGCTGCAGATGTTTCTCGATCGCGGCGAGCAGCTCAACTGGTTCTCGTCATCCGAGATCATCGTCGAGGCGTTGATCTGCGCGTCGGCCTTCTACATCTTCCTCGTCCACACCTTCACCGCCAAAAACACCTTCGTGAACCCGCGGCTATTCCTCGACAGGAATTTCGCCGTCGGCATGATCTTCATCTTCATCATCGGCATCACCTACCTGGCCTCGCTGGCGCTGATGACGCCCTATCTGCAGACGCTGATGGGCTATCCGGTGGTGACCGCCGGCATCGTCATGGGGCCGCGTGGCCTCGGCACCATGGCGTGCATGTTCCTGGTCGGCAAACTGATTGGCAAGGTCGATACGCGCTGGCTGCTGCTGATCGGCCTGCTGATCACCGCCTGGGCGATGTACGACATGACCGGCTGGACGCCCGACGTCTCGCAATGGACAATCGTCAGCACCGGGTTCGTCCAGGGCGCCGGGCTTGGCTTCCTGTTCGTGCCGCTGACCACCATCACCTTTGCCACGCTGGCGCCGGAGCGGCGCGCGGAAGGCACGGGCTTGTACAATTTGTCGCGAAACATCGGTTCCAGCGTCGGCATCTCGGTGGTCACCGCGCTCTTGACGCAGAACGTGCAGATCAACCACGCCAACATCGCCACCTATGTGACGCCCTTCAACCAGGCGTTCGGCAATCCGGCGATCTTCCAGGCGATGAACCCCTACAGCGCGGCTGGCCGCGCGGCGCTGGACGGCGTGGTGACGCTGCAGGCGACTATCATCAGCTATATGAACGACTTCAAGCTGATGATGATCCTGTCTCTTGCCGCCATCCCGCTGGTTCTCCTGCTGCGCAAGCCCGCGACACCGGCCAAGGTCGACCACAGCGCCGTCATGGAGTGATCTTTTTTGCGGCGGAGGATTCCGGGAGAAGCCGGACCGGATAGCTGCCCGACGCGCGCTAGAGCATTTCACCGTTTCACGGAAACGGCGAACCGCTCTATCTCTTTGTTTTTACGCAATTCCCAAGGGAAAGCGCTACGCGCTTTTCCCGGGAAAACCGTGTCACACTTTTCCTGGAATTGCTCTTAAAAGAAACCGGGGCCCTGCGAGGGACTGCAGGACCCCGGCCCATTGCCGATACGGCTTCCCAGGAAATATGGACCTCGTCACGAGGTGGAGACGACAGGTCCGAGAAAGCCCCAACGGACCTGCCTGATCCCCTTTGCCGGAAGCCGTTACTTCGGCAACAGCACCTTGTTGACGACATCAATGACGCCGTTCGACTGGTTGACGTCGGCGATCGTCACCTTGGCCTCGCCGCCGGACTCGTCGATGATGTAGAGCTTGCCCTTCTTGACCTCGGTGGTGAGCGTGTCGCCGGAAACGGTCTTCATCTCATATTTGCCGCCCATTGCCTTGGCCTTGGCCATCATGTCCTTGCCGGAGATCTTGCCGGCCACGACGTGCGCGGTCAGCACCTTGGTGAGCTGGTCCTTGTTCTCGGGCTTGAGCAGCGTTTCGACCGTGCCGGCCGGCAGCGCGGCGAAGGCTTCGTTGGTGGGCGCGAAGACAGTGAACGGGCCGGCGCCCTGCAGCGTATCGACAAGGCCGGCTGCCTTGACGGCGGCGACCAGCGTCGTGTGGTCCTTCGAGTTGACGGCGTTCTCGACGATGTTCTTGGTGGCGTACATCGGCGCGCCGCCGACTGTCGGGTTCTTGGCATAGGCCGGGGCGGCAATTGCCGCGCCAGCGAGGAGTGCGGAAAGGGCGATGATCCTGAATGACGGCAAGCGCATGTGGTCTTCCTCCGGGTGAGGGCTGATCGGAATTGATAGCCTTTGGAAATGCACACGCAGTCACGCCCCGCGACCGCTTGCAGTTTCGCCGATCACAGGAACGTGAACAGATATTCACCCAAAGAAAAAGCCCGGACGAACCGGGCTTTTCGAGAAGAGATCTTCTATTCAGCCTTTTGTAGGAAGAAGGCCGGCTACTCAGCCGGGGACGGTTTCTTCCGGAACAGCGCGACCAGATTGTCCCACAGCTCGATCTTGGCACCCTGGCGCTTCATGATCAGGCCCTGCTGGAGGATCGACAGCGTGTTGTTCCAGGCCCAGTAGATGACTAGGCCGGCCGGGAAACCCGCCATCATGAAGGTGAAGATGACCGGCATCCAGGTGAAGATCGCGGCCTGCGTCGGATCCGGCGGCGTCGGGTTCATGCGCATCTGCAGGAACATGGTGACGCCCATGATCAGCGGCCAGACGCCGATCATCAGCATGTGCGGCAGCGTGACCGGCACGAGGCCGAACAGGTTGAAGATCGAGGTCGGATCGGGTGCGGCCAAATCCTGGATCCAGCCGAAGAACGGCGCGTGGCGCATCTCGATGGTGATGTAGAGCACCTTGTAGAGCGAGAAGAAGACCGGGATCTGCAGCGCCACCGGCCAGCAGCCGGCGAGCGGATTGATCTTCTCGGTCTTGTACAGCTCCATCATAGCCTGCTGCTGCTTCATCTTGTCGTCCGCGTATTTCTCGCGGATCTCGAGCATCTTGGGCTGCACCTTCTTCATGTTCGCCATCGATGCGTAGGACTTGTTGGCGAGCGGGAAAAACAGCGCCTTGACGATGACGGTGGTGGCGAGGATCGCCAGGCCGAAATTGCCGAAGAATTTGTAGAGCGTGTCGATCAGCCAGAACATCGGCTTGGTGATGAAATAGAACCAGCCCCAGTCGATCACCAGGTTGAACTGGCGAATGTGACGGTCCGCCTCGTAGGCGTTGATCTTGGCCACTTCCTTGGCGCCGGCGAAGATCTCCGTCTCGACCGTCGCGGACTGGCCGGCATCGACATTGATTGCATCGGTGAGGAAGTCGGACTGGTAGCGGTGCCGGCCATCCTCGAAAAAGGCATAGCGCGGCTGGAACGGCTGCTTCTCGGTCGGCACCAGCGTGACGGCCCAGTATTTGTCGGTGATGCCGAGCCAGCCATCGGTCGACTTGCCCGGAGTGACCTGCTTTTCGGATTCGATCTTGGCGTATTTGTATTCGGCCAGGCCCTCGGTGCCGGTAACGCCGATCAGGCCTTCATGCAGCACGTAGGTGCTGGCGACGGCCGGCTTGTCGTAGCGCGTGACGCGGCCGTAATTGAACAGCGAAACCGCGCTGGCGCCGGAATTCTGCACCGTATCCGTGACCGTGAACATGTAGTTGGCGTCGACGGAGAAGACGCGCTTGAAGGTCAGGCCCTTGTCGTTGGTGTAGGTAAGCGTCACCGGCGTCGACGGGCTCAGCGTCGGATTGCCTTCCACGCTCCACACCGTGTCCGAACCCGGCACCGCGCCGGTCTTGTCGTTGCCGACGAAGCCTATCTCGGCGAAGTAGCCGGTCGGCAGCGCCTGCGGGTTGAGCAGTTCGATCTCGGGCGAATTCTTGTCGACGGTCTCGGTGTAGTGCTTGAGCTTGAGGTCGTCGAGGCGTGCGCCGGTCAGGTTGATCGAGCCCTCGAGGCTCGGCGTATCGATCTTGACGCGCTTCGAAGCGGCCAGCGCCTGATCACGGCCGGCCGCGGTGACGGCGTCACCGCCGGGCGCGTTGGGAATGGTGCCCGGCGCCGGCGCCGGTGTCGCAGCGCCTGGATTGGCGGCCTCGGCCGCCTTCTTCTGCTCCTCGACGCGCTGCTGCTCGATCTTGGCCGCCTCGCGCTGCTGCTCGACGCGCGGGTTCATGTAGAAAACCTGCCACAAAGTCAGGATCAGCACCGACAGCGCGATGGTGATGAAGAAGTTCCGGTTGTTTTCCATCGAGAGCCCTTGGCCTATCGTGTTCCGCGAAGTCGGCGGGAGAGTTCAGCCTTCAACTGGCCGAACGGGGCGCGCAGCGCATCGTCGCGCCCGACGATGACATAATCATTGCCGGGCATCATGTCATCTGCGGCATGGACGCGGACGGCTTCTTTCAGCCGCCGCCTGACGCGGTTGCGCACAACAGCGTTGCCGACCTTCTTGGTGACGGTGAAGCCGACACGCGGCACGCCGCCGTCGCCGCGGTCGAGGACCTCGACGAGGAAAAACCGCCCGCGGCGCTTTTCACCACGGCGGACGGCCAGGAATTCCGCGCGTTTCAGAAGCCGCTTGGGATCAACCCCCACTGGCTTGCCGGTTGCGGGCAACGATCTCGTCTCGCTTAGGCGCTGAGCCGCTTGCGGCCGCGGTTGCGGCGAGCTGCGACGACGCCACGACCACCCTTGGTGGCCATGCGGGCACGAAAGCCGTGCCGACGTTTGCGGACGAGTTTGGACGGTTGGTAGGTACGCTTCATTTGTTTTAATACCGCGGGGTGCGGCCCTTCTTGATTCTGTCACTCTGTAACAGGAGCTTTGCCGGGCCGGCTTTGGCGCGATCGAAACCGCGCCGGGACGAATGGCCCGAGCGTGAGCGGGCTTATAGAAAGAAGGGTTTTGGAAGTCAATCCAGGTCGCCGCGCCAAGGACGCGAGCTTTATGACGGCGATTTAATGTTCCGACCAAAGGATAAAATTGGCAAAAATGCCTTAATCGCCTAATCTTGGCCGATCAAGTGATTGTGAAGACAGGGTTACATGAGCGAAGCCACGCAAGCGGGAGAAGGGACCGGAACAGCGCCAGCCGCCGTCCGCACGGTTCCTTTGTCGCGCGGCCTGTCGACGAAACTGCTGCTTTTGACCATCGTTTTCGTGCTGCTGGCCGAAGTGCTCATCTTCCTGCCCTGGATCGCCAGCTACCGGCTGAACTGGCTCAAGGAGCGGCTGAGCACGGCCGCGGCCGTCTCGATCGTGCTGGTGCAGGGCGAGTCGACCTCGCTGTCGCGTACGGCCCAGAACGACGTGCTGATGGCGATCGGCGCCAAGGCGATCGCGGTGCGCGATGGCGGCGTCTCGCGGCTCCTGGTGGTGGCCGACATGCCGCCGCAGGTGGACGAGCACATCGACCTCGCCAGCGTCGGCATGGTCAAGGGTATGACCGGCGCGCTGGACACGCTGTTCTTCGGCGGCGACCGAATGCTTCGCGTTTTCGGACCGGTCGGCGACAGCGACAAGGAATTCGAGCTGATCATGCCGGACTACAGCCTGCGCCACGCGATGCTGAGATATTCGCGCAATGTCGCCTTCGTCTCGCTGCTGATCTCGCTGTTCACGGCCATGCTGGTCTACGCCGCCATCGACCTGATCATGATCGGGCCGATCCGCACCATGACGCGCTCGATGCTGTCCTTCTCCGAGGCTCCGGACGATCCCGGGCGCATCATCCGCCCCGCCGCCCGCGCCGATGAGATCGGCGTTGCCGAACGCGAACTGTCGCAGATGCAGGAGCGGCTGCAAAAGATGCTCTCCGAGCAGAAGCACCTTGCCGATCTCGGCCTTGCCGTGTCGAAGATCAACCATGACATGCGCAACATCCTGGCTTCGGCGCAGCTGATGTCGGATCGCCTGCGCCAGGTCAGGGACCCGACCGTGCAGGCCTTCGCGCCGAAGCTTTTGCGCGCGCTCGACCGTGCCGTCTCCTATTCCGAAGGCGTTCTGGCCTATGGCCGCACGCAGGAGCCGCCGCCTTCGCGGCGCAGGGTGCGGCTGTACCAGCTGGTCGAGGACGTGCACGGCCTGCTCGACATCGGACAGGGCATCGAGTTCATCAACGCCGTCGAGACGGCGTTCGAGGTGGATGCCGATTCCGACCAGTTGTTCCGGGTGCTCACCAATCTTTGCCGCAACTCGGTGCAGGCGATGGCGGCGGACACCGAGAGCGCGGTGGTGCGCCGGCTGGCGGTCTCGGCCGAACGGATGGGCAGCGTCAGCCGCATCGTCGTCACCGACACCGGCCCCGGCCTGCCGGCTAAGGCGCGCGAGAACCTGTTCGCGGCGTTCCGCGGCTCGGCGCGCAGCGGCGGCACCGGGCTCGGCCTGGCCATCGCGCACGAACTGATCCGTGCGCATGGCGGCACGGTGGAACTGGTGGAGTCGATCGGCGGACGCACGACATTCTCGGTCACCATCCCCGACCAGCCGGTGCGGCTCGACCAGGCCCGCGGCAGCCTGCGCCGCCCGGCCTGAGGTCTCCGCACTGCTTCCTCGGGGGGCGCTTGCCTTTCGGCCTTTCCCTGATCTTCCCCGAGACTTTCCGTCCAGCCTGGAATCGCGCCGGCTTCGCGGCTGCCTCGAGCGTCTGGATCCGAGCCGCCATCGCCAGATGACATGCCTGCGACAAAACTTTTGCCGGATCGACTTGCTTTTCGTAAATTCAGTCGCTAGGGAACTGCACACATTCGCGGCCGGTCCTCAGGATCGGATCGCTGGGTCGTTGAAAACACGGCCTGATGCGCGCCCGTAGCTCAGCTGGATAGAGCACCAGACTACGAATCTGGGGGTCAGGAGTTCGAATCTCTTCGGGCGCGCCATTCCAAACAGCTGAATTCATTCAGTCGACTATCAGGTGTGCGGTTACCGGCTTGATTTCAGATTCAGCCGGTTTTGAACCGACGGCGGTTTCGCTGTCCAAAAAAAAACGGCATGGCCGAGGCGATCTGTGACTTACGGTTAGCCCCCGTCAGCTCACCTCGATGACGGTCATCAGTCCGCCGCCGCCCTTGTCCTCGACATTGTTGTTCGTCGTGTGGTGCGGGATATGGCAATGGATCAGCCACTTGCCGGGGCGCTGTGCCTTCCAGACCACGTCATAGCGCTGGCCGGGCCCGACATTGATGGTATCGGCAAGGAAGCGTGCGGCGGGAGGGATAGTCTCGCCGTCCCGGGCGACCACCTCGAACGGTCCACCATGGATGTGCATGGGGTGGATGAAGCCGTTGTTGGTGCCGATGAAACGCACCTTGAGCGTCTCGCCGACCTTCATGCGGACCGTGTCGGTCGCAGGGTACGCCTTGCCGTTGATGGTGAAGAAATTGGGCATGCCGCCATCCATCGGCATCGACGGATAGGTCAGCCCCTCCCGCACCAGCCACTCTTGGAGCTCGATGACATAGTCGTGGTCCGCCGCCACTTCGTCGCCGGGGTTGGCGGGATCGATGATCAGCGCGCCATAGAGGCCGAGCGCCTGGGTCCGGTCTGGCTTGGCATGCGGATGGTAGAAGTAGGTGCCATGCTGGGTGGCCGTGAACTCGTAGGAATAGCTCTGTCCGGGCTCGATCGGCTTTTGCGTGATCTCGGCCGGCCCGTCCATCTGGTTAGGCAGGATCAGCCCGTGCCAATGCACCGTGGTTTCCTCCGGCAGGCCGTTGGTGACGTTGATGCGGACGCGGTCACCCTGGCGAAGATGGATGCGCGGCCCCGGGATCTGACCGTTATAGGCATAGGCGTCGACCGCGACGTCCGGCAGGATCTGCCAGCGCACCACCGAGGGCCTGAGTTCGAACACTTTGACGCCGTTTTCCATGCGGAACGGCAGATCCTGGTCGCCCCTGGCAGCCAAGCCGTAGGAAGCGGTGACGAGCCGCGGCGAGGTCGCCGCCATATCGCGCATGGCGTCCGCCGGCGTGTCGCGATCCATGATCATGCCTTGCGGCATGATCACACCGCCGACATCGCGGGCCGATAATGTCAGGTTCAGCCAGTTCGCCGGCGCGGCCATGCCAAGCGCCAACGCGATCGCCGACACCACGCCGAGCGCGGCAATTTGCGGAGTGGTGGCGTCCGAGCGCATGCCATGGCCGGCGCTGCCCTTGCCGGAAGCCGATTTGTGTCCCTTCTGGTGATGCTCGTGCCCGCCAGCCGCGCCCTGATCCGGGCGCTCGGTCATCAGGCCATGCTTCAGGCCGCGCGCGACCAGCCAGACATTGGCGGGATAGGCAAGCGCGAAGCCGGCGATGACGCCGATCGACATCACGCCCCAAAACAGCAGCTCCGTTGGCTCCATGGCGCGCATGTCACGGCCCATCATGAGGAAGCTCATGACCGGAGCCATGCCGGCCATCATGAAATTCATCGAGATGAATTCCGGCAGGAAGCTCTTCCTCACATTCTCCCAATAGCTGCCGCCCATCATCGACTTCATGAACAGCGACTGGAAGATGAACAGGCCGAAGGCAAAGCCGGCGAGATATTCGACGATGAGATCGAGCCACATCGGCAGGCCGAGTGCCGCCGTGATGACAGCGGCCAGGATGATGCCCGTGGCATCGCCGGCGACACAATGGATGGTCGAGCCGACACCCTGCTTCCAAAGCGTGCGGGTGAAGGCCTCGTGCTCGCCGGGTCGCGGCTCCTTGTCGGCAAGCACATAAAGCAGCAGGCCGAGCGGACCCATATAGAGCGTCACCAGGATGAAGCCCCATTTCATCACCACCGGCTCGGGATTGTTGCGGTACTGGTCGAAGCCGACATAGAGGGTCGAAGCCAGGGCGAGCGTGAACCAGGCGACAAGAAAATAGTCGATCGGTTGGATGAGCATGGTCGGGCTTCTCGCACTGGTCGATGAAACGGCTGGTTGTACCAGCCATTGGGGTGAACGCGGCCGAAGCCATTGCGATCCATCGGCTGGAAATTCCAGCGCCGAAGCGTCGATCGCGCTTGACCTTCCCGCCACTGGAAGGTTTAGCGTCGGCAAGATCGTATGGTGAGGCCCTTTCCCTCGACATAGAGGAGCGAAAATGCATCGACGCGGTTTTCTGGCGGCAGGCCTGGCAACGGTCCTGGCGAGCCCGCGCGCGCTGGCGCAGATGAAAATGGACGACATGTCCACCATGCCCGGCATGGAGATGAGCGGCCACAAGATGGACGCGGTGACGCAAGGCGCCACCATGCTGCCGGAGGGCGAAGCGTTGCGTGCGCTGCCGCTGCTTGCAAACGAGGCGGCCCGGCCCAGCGTGTTCAAGGCGAAGCTGACGGCGGAGGCCACTATTGCGCGCTTCGCCGAGGGGCTGGAAACGCCCATCCTCGCTTATAACGGGATGAGCCCGGGGCCGCTGATCGAGGCTTTCGAGGGCGACCGGGTCGAGGTCAGCTTCGCCAACCGAATCAACAGCGAGGCAAGCACCGTCCACTGGCACGGCATGCCCGTGCCGGCCGACCAGGACGGCAATCCTATGGACCCGGTGGCCGCGGGCGCCGATCGCGTCTACGCCTTCGACCTGCCGGAAGGCAGCGCCGGCTCCTACTGGTATCACCCCCATCCGCACGGCAGGACGGCCGAACAGGTCTACCGCGGCCTGGCCGGCGCCTTCGTGGTCAAATCGAAAGCCGACCCTGTTCCGGCCGAATATGGCGACACGGTGCTGATGTTGACCGATCTGCGGCTGGCCGCCGACGGCTCGATACCCGGCAACACCATGACCGACCTGATGAACGGCCGCGTCGGCGACCAGGTGCTGGTCAATGGCCAGAGGAACCCGAGGCTTGCCGTTGCAAAGGGCGACAGGCGGCGCCTGCGCCTCTACAACGCCACCAATGCGCGCTTCCTGAAGCTCGCCTTCGAAGGCGCGGCGATGACAATCGTGGGAACGGATGGCGGGCTCATCGAGGCGCCGGTGGCGGTGGACGAGATCCTGCTCAGCCCGGGCGAGCGGATCGAGCTGGTCGTCGCCTTCGACAGGCCTGGTCCCGCTACCCTGGGCACGTTGGACTATGATCGCGGCTGGATGGGCGCGGGCCGCCCGGCCGATGCTGGTCTGATGCTGCTGACGGTCGATGTCTCGGAAATGCCGGGAGCAGCGATGCCGCCGCTGCCCGCGCGATTGCGGCCGATCGCTCCGCTTTCCGCCCCTGCTGTCAGCCGGCGTCTCGTCTTCACCGAAATCATGGCGATGAACGCGACCGGCATGGAGATGGGCTTCCTGATCAACGGCAAGACCTTCGACATGGCGCGCATCGATATCGTCGCAAAAGCCGGCGAGACGGAGCTGTGGGAAATCGTCAATCAGGCCGACATGGACCATCCGTTCCATGTCCACGGCACGCAGTTCCAGGTGATCGAGCATGAGCGCGACGGCAAGGTCTCCAAGCCACCCTTCGTTGCGTGGAAAGACACCGTCAACGTGGCGCGTGGCGAGACGGTGCGGCTTCTGTTGCGCCAGGAGCAGCCCGGCCGGCGCATGTATCACTGCCACATCCTCGAGCACGAGCAACTCGGCATGATGGGCGTGCTCGACGTGCGGGCATGAAGACCCGCATACCGGCCGGAGCCGCGACGCTGGCGCTTGCCGGCTGGATGGTTCTCTGCTCATCCATGGCGCCGGCCTCGAGCGATGCGACCGTGGCCGCCCGCCAGGCCTCCATGAAGGCGATGGCGGGGGCGGCAAGAACCATCGCCGAGATGTTCGACGGCAAGCGCGAGTATAATGCCGGCGGGTTCAAGGCGGCGGCCGATGCGCTCAGCGCCCACACCAGCCCTGCCCTGTTCGCCGAATTCCCGGCCGGCACGCTGGGCGCGCCGTCTGGCGCCAGGGTGGAGATCGACCAGGCGAGGCCGGAATTCGAAGCGCTCGCCCGCCACATCGGCAAGCTCGCCTCGGCACTCGCCGCCAAGGCCGACAAAGCCCCGGCCGAAATCAGTGATGACATGCGGATGGGAGCGGGTCTGCCGATGGATGGCGGCAGCCTGCTCGGCAAGCGGCCAGACACCGCGCAGGCCGATCCGGCCAAGCTGCCGGCGGAACATTTGCTGCATCTCATCCTGCAGGATTGTTCGGGTTGTCATTCGAAATTCCGGCAGAAGAAATGAGAGTTGGCTCGATCCTCACCGCTCGGGGCGCCAAATCTTTTTCCATGGACTATATGGTTCGGCGATCGCGGCCACTGCTGTCCAGCTGTGCGCGACGGAAACCAGCGGAGCTGATTGAGCCATGACGTCCGCCAGCATCAAGCGCGCTTTAATCACCGGCGCCGGAGCCGCCGACGGCATCGGCTTTGCCATCGCCCGGCAGCTCGGCCATGCGGGACATGCCGTGTTCTTGACCGGCGCCAGTGCACGCGTGCTCGATCGCGCGGCGGAGCTCCGCACCGAGGGCATCGATGCCAATGCGGCGGTCGCCGACCTCACCAGCGCAGCGGAGGTCGAGCGACTGCGGGCAACCGCCGGCGCGGTCGACATCCTGGTCAACAATGCCGGCATGGGCTCATTGGCATCGCCGTCGATCGACAAAGCGTTTCTCGCCATGACCGAAGCGGACTGGGACCGAGGCCTCGACATCAGCCTGAAGACCGCCTTCCTGGTCACCCGCGCATTTCTGCCGGCGATGATCGAGGCGGGCTACGGGCGCATCGTCAATGTGGCGTCGGTCACCGGGCCGGTGGTGTCGTTCGAGGGCACATCTGCCTATTCCGCCGCCAAGGCCGGCATGGTCGGCCTGATGCGCACGCTAGCGCTCGAAGTGGCGAAGAGCGGCGTGACCGTCAATGCCGTGGCTCCCGGCTGGATCGAAACCGGCGCGTCGAGCGAGATGGAGCGGATGGCGGCCCTGCAAACGCCGCCGGCGCGGGCCGGAAGGCCGGATGAGGTCGCCGCGGCGGTCGCGTTCCTGGCATCGGAAGGCGCCAGCTATGTCAACGGCGCCCTGCTGGTGGTCGACGGCGGCAACAGCCTGCAGGAGCGCAAGGGCTGAAGCCGTCCAACGCGTCGGGTGCGAGAATTCAGCCTTTGCCTGAGCTTTTGCCTGCCCCCGGCGCTTCCGGCCTGAGATAGACGGCCAAGCAGCAGCAACAGATCGCCAAGCCCGCGACTGGATATTTCAGGGCGACCAGCCCCGCCAGCGCGAATAGGCAGAGCGTCGCGAGCGACCGGATGCGCATGCGCTTGCGCACCGCGAGCGGAACCGCGTTCTCCGGCATCGGGTCGATGAGTTCGCGGATCAGAAGAATGTAGGTCAGGTTCACCAGGAAGAAGACGGCGGCATAGAAGGCGACCGGCTGCGGCGCCAGCTCGCTGACCGCCATCCACGCGGTCGCCAGCGGCAGCAGCGAAACCGAGAACAGATGCGCGAAATTGTACCACATCAGGCTGGCTGTCGCCTCCCTGGCGTGGCGTAACAGATGATGATGGTTCGCCCAGACGATGGCGATGAAGAGATAGCTGACGCTGTAGCTCAGCCATGTCGGCCAGAGCTCCAGAAGCGCCTTGAACCTCGGCAACTCCGGCGGGCGCAAGTCGAGGACCAGCACCGTGATGAGGACGGCGAACACGCCATCCGAAAATGCGCTCAACCGATCGAGCCCTGTCGAGGGAAGCACTGGACCGTCCTCGTCGCAGTTCGTGAGACATATAGTAGTGCCGTCGATAGCAATATCCATGGCCGCTCGGACCATCTGACGCCGCCACCAGCGCCACTCAGGACGCCTTGGCCAGAAAACTCTGGTAGTCCGATTTCGCCTGCAGCAGGCGCAGCACATTGTCGCGCGAGCCCCTTACGTGGGCGCGGGCCAGCGTGCCGGCTCGGGCGGCATCGCCGGCGCAGATCGCCTCGACGATCTCGGCATGCTCGTCGCGGGCGATCTTCCATTCGTCGAGCCACAACAGCTCGGTCCAGACATAGTGCTGGCACTTGTCGAGGATGCCGCACAGCATGCCGTGCAGCATCGCATTGCCGCTGATTTCGGCGATGACGCGGTGCAGGTCGATGCCGACTTCGAGCTCTTGTTCCGTCCTGAACGTCGTCACAGGCTATTGACGATGCAATAAAATGCGGATTTTATGATACGTGGATACAAAAATACTTTCTAGGTGCTCCCATGCCAGCAGCCTTTTCGGCAGAGCCACAGATGCCCGCCACCGCGGAGGAAGAGGCGTACAGGCACGTTCAGAGAGCCCTTCGCCTCGGCCGCTACAAACCGGGCGACAGGCTTATTCCGGAGGAGATTGCCGCCGAGATCGGCATGAGTCGAATGCCGGTGCGGGAAGCCTTTCGGCGCCTGGCCTCCGACGGGCTGGTGGTTTTGCGGCCCAATCGGGGATGCGTGGTCGCAGGCCTGACGGTCGATGAGCTTTACGAGATTTTCGAAATTCGGTCGGTTCTGGAGGGACTGGCCGTAAGGCTGGCGATGCCCCGGATCGATGAGGAGGAGTTCGAGGAACTCGAGCGCCTGCTCGAGCGCATGGAACGCGCGGGCCAGAGCGGAAGCAGCGACTGGGTGGTCCGCCACCAGGAATTCCATGGCCGTATCTGTGCGCTAAGCCGGAGGCCCAAGCTTATCCACCAGATAGCGGCGCTGCATGTGGTGATAGAGCCCTACATGCGCATCTGGTTCGACGACTGTGACAAGCCGCATTCTGCGCGCGAGGAGCATGCCGCCGTGATCGCGGCCTTGCGTTCAGGCGACGAACTTCAAGCGGAAAAGGTGATGCAGGATCACATTCTCAGCACAGCACCGATGCTGGCCGAGTTCGTGAGTCCGAGCCGGTGACGAACGCCGGCCGGACAGGAATGGCCTCGAACCGGCAATGCGGCCGGACGTAGGAACAGCTCGATCAGCCTATCAAAAAAGGGGAACCACATGAAAGTTTGTCGTTTGGCCGCAGTTGCGGCCGCACTCAGCATGTTCGGCTTCATGCACACCGCATTGGCCGAGGACGCGCCCAAGGCCATAACCATCGCCACGGAGGGTGCCTACGCTCCGTGGAACTTCACCAACGCGGACGGCAAGCTCGACGGACTGGAGATCGAACTCGCCAACAATCTTTGCGAGCGGATGAAGGTCAAATGCACCATCATCGCTCAGGACTGGGACGGACTTATTCCTTCGCTGAAGGTCGGCAAGTTCGATGTGATCATGGCCAGCATGTTCATCACGCCGAAACGCCTCGAGACCATCGACTTCACCCAGCCTTATGCGATCGACCCGGGCGGGTTCGCAGCCGCCAAGGATAGCGATCTGGGGAAGCTCGGCGCTTCGACCGAGAAATTCAAACTGGACGACGAGGCTGCTTCCCAGGCCGCGGTCGACAAGTTGAAGCCCCTGCTGAAGGGCAAGGTGGTCGGTGTCCAGGCGGCCACCGCCATGCTCGAATTCGTCAAGAAATACTTCGGCGACACGGTGGAGATCCGCGAGTACAAGACGACCGAGCAGCACGATCTCGATCTGGCCGCGGGCCGCATCGATGCAATATTCGCTCAGAAGACAGCACTCGCCGCGACGCTCGCAAAACCCGAATTCTCGGGCTTCACGGTTGCAGGGCCGGGCTTTGTCGGCGGCTTGTTCGGCGCCGGAACGGGTGCGGGACTCAGGAAGGAAGACGCCAAGCTCAAGGAAATGCTGAACGACGCGATCAGCGCCGCCATTGCCGACGGGACCATCAAACGCATCTCGGAAAAATGGGTGAAAACGGACGTGACGCCGGTCAAGTAGCCACGTGTATTCTGTCCGGCCGGTTGGTATCAACCGATCGGCCGGATGCCGTGCTGAACGATCAGGTTTCACATGACGGACACACTCCATATCCTTTCCTTGGGCAAGGGCGGCTGGGGCGGAGCCTTGCTGCTGGCAGCCGGCGTGACATTTGCGCTGTCAGTCCTCGGCTTCCTGCTCGGCGCTCTCTTCGGCGCGATTGCAGCAGGAGGCCGGCTCTCCACGAGAGCTTTGCCGTCATGGGTCGCCAAGGGCTATGGCACGGTGTTCAGGGGTGTGCCCGATCTGTTGACGATCTACCTGCTCTACTACGGCGGCAGCATAGCATTGACTGAGATCGGCAAATTCTTCGGCAGCGCAGGCTTCGTCGGGCTGCCGACATTTGCGACCGGCGTCCTGGCGATCGGTATCATTTCGGGCGCCTATCAAGCCGAGGTCTATCGCGGAGCATATCTCGCCGTCGATCTCGGCCAGTTTGAGGCTAGCAAGGCGCTCGGCCTGTCCCGGTTCCAATCGCTGCGTCTCGTCATCGTGCCTCAACTGATGCGGCACGCCCTGCCGGGTCTCGGAAATGTCTGGCAGCTCGTGCTCAAGGATTCGGCCTTGATCTCCGTGATCGGCTTGGTGGAATTGATGCGGCAATCTCAGATCGGCGCGGGATCGATGCGGGAGCCCTTCGTCTTCTACGTAGCAGCCGCGACGCTGTATTTCCTCATCGCTGCCGTGACCGGATCGGTCTTCCGCTACGGCGAGGCACGGGCGTGGCGAGGCATGGTCCACGCATGATCGACTTGACCTTCTTTGTAGAGATCATTCCCACCCTTCTCTCCGGCTTGCCGTTGACCTTGCAACTTGCGGGGTTGTCGATCGGAATAGGCTTTGCCTTGGCTCTGTTGCTCGCACTGGCGCAGCAGGGAAACCATCGGATGCTGGTCTGGCCCATACGCTCCTTCGTTGCCGTCTTTCGCGGCACGCCATTGCTCGTCCAGATATTCCTCATCTATTACGGCCTCGGCCAGTTCCGCCCCACACTTCAGGCAGTTGGGCTCTGGTGGCTGTTTCGCGAGCCCTATTGGTGCGCCATCATAGCGCTCAGTCTCAATACCGCCGCCTATGGCAGCGAAATCCTACGGGGTGCGATACAGGGTGTGCCGCGCGGCCTTGTCGAGGCGGCCTCTGCCTTCGGCATGACACGGCTCCAGACCCTGCGCCTCGTCGTTCTGCCTTTGGCGCTGCGCCAAGCCATACCGAGCTACAGCAACGAGATCATCCTCATGGTGAAGGGTACGTCGCTTGCATCGATCGTCACCCTGATGGAAGTAACCGGCATCGCCCAGGGGCTTATTTCTCAGACTTATCGCGCCATAGAGGTTTTCGTGGCCGCGGGCGCAATCTATCTCACCATCAATTTCACGATCATCTCTGCACTGAACGCGCTGGAAACCTGGCTCACGCCTTATCGGGTCCGACCCTGATACGCGTCTGGCGCAACGAGGAGAATTGGCGAAATGCGCAGTGTCGAGAAGCCGAAGCGATCCGTTGCGCTGTCGTGTTACGCCATGGCGGCAGCGTCGCATCCATCAGACCAGGGGATACAAAGAAAGAATGCGTGATTTCCAGTTTCCCGGCCGCTCGCCGGTTCGTGCCACCCAAGCGGTTGCCGCGACATCGCATCCGCTTGCGACCCTTGCCGCGATCGACATGCTGCGCGCCGGCGGCAATGCCATGGACGCCGCCGTCTGCGCCGCCGCCGTGCAGGGCGTGGTCGAGCCGCAGTCGACCGGCATTGGCGGCGATTGCTTTGTGCTCTACTGCCCGAAGGGGCAAGGCGACGTGCTGGCCTTCAACGGTTCGGGCCGTGCACCTGCGGGCGCCACCGTCGATTGGTATCTTGACAAGGGCTTCGACGAGCTTCCGAAGCAGGGACCACACGCGGTGACCGTGCCGGGCGCCGTCGATGCCTGGAGCCGGCTCCTGGAAGACCATGGCCGCAAAAGCCTGGCCGAGGCGCTGGCGCCGGCCATCCACTATGCCGAAAACGGCTATGTCGTGCATGATCGCGTCGCCTTCGACTGGGCCGAGCCGGAGATCGACCTGTCGGCCGACGAGCATGCCGCGCGCATCTTCCTGCCGGCCGGCAAGGCGCCGAAGGCCGGCGACATCCACCGCCAGCCGGAACTCGCCGCCACCTTGCGGACAATCGCCAAACAGGGCCGCGCCGGCTTCTACGAAGGCGCGGTCGCCGACGACATGGTGCGCCGGCTCAATGAACTGGGCGGGCTGCATTCGCACGAGGATTTCGCGGCGACCAGCGGCGACTATGTGGCGCCGGTCAGCACCGCCTATGGCGGCTACGATATCCACCAGATGCCGCCGAACAACCAGGGGCTGACGGCTCTGCTTATGCTGAACGTGCTGTCGGGCTTCAAGCTCGGCGGGCTCGATCCCAACGGCGCCGAGCGGCTGCATCTGGAAATCGAGGCCGGACGCCTGGCCTACCAGGATCGCGACCGCTACGTCAGCGACCAGGATTTTGTCCCAGTGCCCGTGAAACAACTTTTGTCCGGCGCCTATGCCGACCGGCTGCGCGCCGAGATCGACCGGGACCGCGCCATGACGCATCTGCCGCGCTTGGACCTGCCGGGCAGCGACACGGTCTACATCTCGATCGTCGACCGCGACCGCAACGCCGTCTCCTTCATCAACTCGACCTATTGTTCGTTCGGCAGCGGCGTCGTCGGTCCGAAGAGCGGGGTCGTGCTGCAGAACCGTGGCTCGAGCTTCCGCCTCGACCCGGCGCATCCGAACGCCATCGCGCCCGGCAAGCGGCCGATGCACACGATCATGCCCGGCATGGCGACCAGGAACGGCCGCGTGGTGATGCCGTTCGGCGTCATGGGCGGCGGCTACCAGCCATTCGGGCATGTGCATCTTTTGACCAACATGATCGATTTCGGCATGGACCCGCAGCAGGCGCTCGACGCGCCAAGGGTGTTCTATAATGACGGCATGGTGGAGGCTGAACGCAACGTTCCGGCCGAGGCGCTCGAAGGTTTGCGCCGGCGCGGCCATCGCTTAGCCGAGCCGCAGCATCCGCTTGGCGGCGGACAGGCGGTGCTGATTGACTGGGAGAAAGGCACGCTCACCGGCGCCTCCGATCCGCGTAAGGATGGGATGGCGCTTGGATATTGAGGTGGAGAATCACATTCCAAGAGTTGGCGCTGCCCCCCACCTGCCTGCCGGCATCCTCTCCCGTATAGTGACGGGGAGAGGGGCGCTGTTGTCGATGGTTTCGCCAATCGCCAAGGTTGAAAAGAAAGACCGGCGTTGCGGCCAGCCCTTTCTCCCCGTCGCGGCGCCACCGTCTGTTGGGCTTCCATCACCAGTCGTTTGAAACATAGTTGGTGACCATGAGCACGAATTCAAAAGACCTTTCCCGCCGCCTCGTCGCCGGCACCGATGATGCTCCGGCAATCCTGGCGCCGGACAGGGCTACACTCACCCATGGCGAGCTGCGCAGCCTGATCAAGGCCACGGCCGAGCGGCTGCATGCGCTCGGCATCGGGCGCGGCGACAGGGTGGCGATCGTGCTGCCGAATGGGCCGGAGATGGCCACCGCCTTCGTCGCCGTGGCCGCCACCGCCTCGACGGCGCCGCTCAATCCCGCCTATCGCGCGGACGAGCTCGATTTTTATCTCACCGACATCGGCGCCAGGGCGATCCTTGTTGCGGAGAACGAAACCGGCCCGGCGGTTGCGGTGGCCGAGCGGCTCGGCATCGGCGTGCTCAGGCTTGTCGTTTCGCCGGCTGCCGGCAGTTTCACCATCGAGGGCCCGGCTATCGGTCCGCAGGTGACGCCCGACATGGCGGGGGATGGCGACATCGCGCTTCTGCTGCACACGTCGGGCACGACATCGCGTCCAAAGCTGGTGCCGCTCAGCCATGCCAACATCGCCGCCTCGGCAGCCCATATCGGGGCGACGCTTGGCCTGACGGCCGATGACCGCTGCCTCAACATCATGCCGCTGTTCCACATCCATGGGCTGATCGCGGCCGTGCTGTCGTCGCTGGCATCGGGCGGCAGCATCTACTGCACGCCGGGCTTCAATGCACTGCGCTTCTTCCAGTGGCTGGGCGAGGCGCGGCCAAGCTGGTACACGGCGGTGCCGACCATGCACCAGGCGATCCTGGCCCGGGCGGCGCGCAACACCGAGGCGCTGGCGGGCGCGCGCCTGCGCTTCATCCGCTCGTCCTCGGCATCGCTGCCGGCGCAAGTGATGGCCGAACTGGAAGCGACCTTCGGCTGTCCGGTGATCGAATCCTACGGGATGACCGAAGCCGCGCACCAGATGGCGTCGAACCGCCTGCCGCCGGGCCTGCGCAAGCCGGGCAGCGTCGGCGCCGGCGCCGGTCCGGAAGTGGCGGTGATGGCGCCAGACGGCCGGCTGCTCGAGGCCGGCGAGACCGGCGAGATCGTCATTCGCGGACCCAATGTGACGGCGGGCTATGAGAAGAACCCAGACGCCAATGCCACGGCCTTCGCGCATGGCTGGTTTCACACCGGCGACCAGGGCGTGCTCGATGGAGACGGTTATCTCCGGGTCACCGGCCGGCTTAAGGAAATCATCAACCGCGGCGGCGAGAAAATCTCGCCGCTCGAGGTCGACGACGTGCTGATGGATCATCCGGCGGTGGCGCAGGTGGTCACCTTCGCCATGCCGCATGACAAGCTTGGCGAGGAGGTGGCCGCGGCCGTGGTGCTGCGCGAAGGCATGGGCGCCACCGAAAACGATATCCGCACCTATGCCGCGACACGGCTCGCCGACTTCAAGGTGCCGCGCAAGGTCGTGATCCTGGACGAGATCCCCAAGGGCGCGACCGGCAAGCTGCAGCGCATCGGCCTCGCCGCCAAGCTCGGGCTTTGACGATGAAGATCACCATCTTCGGCGCCGGCGCGATCGGCGGCTATCTCGCCGCCAAGCTGGCGATCGCCGGCCGCACCGATCTGTCGATCGTCGCGCGCGGCGCCCATCTCGAAGCGATCAAGGCAGATGGCCTGCGCCTGATCGAGGATGGCCAAGAAACGCTAGCGCCTGTCCGGGCCGCCGCCAAGGCCGAGGAGCTCGGCGTGCAGGATACTGTGGTGCTGGCCTTGAAGGCCCATTCGCTGACCCCTGCCCTGGACCAGATCGCGCCGCTGCTTGGGCCGAAAACATCGGTCGTCACCATGCAGAACGGCGTGCCGTGGTGGTACTTCCATGGGGTGAGGGGGCCGCTCGAGGGCACCAGGCTGAACGCGGTCGATCCCGGCGGTGCGATCTGGCAGCGGATTGGGCCGCAGCGCGTCATCGGCGCGGTCGTCTATCCTGCCGTCGAGGTCGACGCGCCCGGTCTCATCCGCCATGTCGAGGGCAAGCGCTTCTCGCTCGGCGAGCCCTCCGGCGAGCGCAGCGAACGAGTGACGCTGCTGGCCGAGGAAATGGTCAAGGCCGGGCTGCAGGCGCCGGTGCGCGACGACATCCGCGGCGAAATCTGGGTGAAGCTGTGGGGCAACCTCTCCTTCAACCCGATCTCGGCGCTGACCGGCAGCACGCTGGCCGCGATCGTCGCCGACGAGGGCACCCGCGCGCTTGCCCGCACCATGATGCTGGAGGCGCAGGCGATCGGCGAAAGCCTCGGCGTGCGCTTTCCGATCGGGGTCGACCGCCGCATCAAGGGTGCGGGCGATGTCGGCGACCACAAGACGTCGATGCTGCAGGATCTGGAGCGCGGCCGCCCGATGGAGATCGACGCGCTGGTAAGCGCGGTGCAGGAGCTTGGCCGGCTAACGGACAAGCCGACACCGACCGTCGACGCGGTGCTGGCGCTGGTGCGGCGGCTGGCGTTGGAGCGCGGGTGTTATGGGTGACGGCTTTTGCGAGTTGAGCATTGGCGCGACGGGTCTGACGATGATGCACGGTGGCCGCTTCGGTGATGGCATCAGCCGCCACGTCTTGAACTCAAAACCGACCTCCACTGTTGAGACTGTGAGCAGCGATCAAAGCTAGTGATGAGACAGCTGGCCAGGGGATAGATCGAGCCGCAACCTATGGTGGCGGCGTCGGTGTCGGAGTTGGTGTCAGCGTTGGCGTTGGCGTTGGCGTCGGTGTCGGAGTTGGCGTCGGTGTCGGAGTTGGAGTTGGAGTTGGTGTCGGCGTTGGTGTCGGTGTTGGCGTCGGCGTTGGTGTTGGTGTCGGTGTTGATGTCGGAGCTGGAGTTGGAGTCAGGCTTGGAGGCGTCGTTCCATGGGAACGTGACAAAGCAGTCGCCGCCGCCAAATGGTGCGGCAAAATATGTGACTTAGCTAGCGTGGGCCGGGCATAGGTGCGTTTCACGTGGCGTCCCCAAATATCGGCGGTGATGATAGCACCGCCCCATCCTATCGCAATGTACCATTAATTCTCAGTCCATCCTGTCCGTCGACTTCCCATTTGGGCAGGTTGATGCGTCGAAACGAACCAGGATCGAAGGTCCGCTATTAACAATGACAGTTCCCAGCCCTCGAAAGAGGCTTTCATCTAATGCTGCATATTTCTCCCGTTCCACCGTGCCGATGGCGATGTGAGTGATACCGTATTTTGTCAAGATTCTGCAGGCATTGGCGGGCGTTTTCGACGAGTAGAAGCTTGCAACGTCCTCGGCTCGAATGACCGTCGCACCATAGTCGCCGCGCCAGAGCCATTCGTGATTTTGCCAACCCATAACAGTGGGCACACCACTCATAGCCGAGAGCCTGCCAGCGTCGGTGTAGCTATCGCCCGAAGCTTCAACAAGCAGGATCCGCTGACCGGCTCCCTGAGCTCTCAGCCAATCCAGCAATGGCCGATCGGCGGCACGATCTCGATATATGGAGCCAAGGCCGTCCAGTGTCAGCGCATTTGAGGCTAGAGCCTTGCCGATACCAGCATGGGTAGCCCAGAAGTAGGACAATGTCGCGAATAGCGGAATGGCCAGGACCGCTGCCGAGGCCCCCATCTTGAGGCCACCCCTGCTCAGCAGAAGTCCGATGAAAAGCACGCTTGCCAGCATCGCCACTGGTTGGGCGGCGAAGCTGAACTTGAACATGGTGTTTGCGCGAACATATTCGCCGCCATAAATGTCCTCGACGTAGACTAGCTCAGGCAAGGCGACCAGCAGCAACGCCAGGGCGGCCAACATTGCGGCACTTTTCCAAGCCGCATCATCACGCGCCCAAAGGAATAGCCCGATCAGAAGTACCAGGCAGGGGACGGCCACGTGGCCGTAGACGATCGCGAGTTGCCAAATCGGTGTATGTGCTTTGGCGAGCCTAAGGTTGGAGGCGAACGGCTTGAAGGCGGCGAGAAAGGGACTTGCCAATAGGCAAGCAATGGCAATCACCGCGACGCCTCGCAACACCAACCAGGTCAAACTTTTTGCGTCGATCTGGCTCGGCTGCAGCCATATGAACAAACCAGCGAGCCCCATCAGCATGCCATATGAGACCGCGTCCCAACTATTTGTCATGGCGCTGACCGCGAACAGGAAACCGAGAGCCAATATCTCGGCTGGACTGGCACCTGCAGAGGATCGGTCAGCGAGGCGTCGCCCGACAAGGCGAAAAAGTATCAAGAGAATAAGCAAGCCGGCAGGCAGGTTCAGCAAATGCGCATGCAGGTCGCCCACGGTAAAACCGTAGGCGGGCATTTCCGTAAACACCTTATCGGTCGTTGGAGGGTCGAAACCCACATAGCGCGTCGAATCGGGGAAGCGAAATTCCCTGCCTAGTGTCGTCGGGGAGAGCCCGCGGAGTGGACCATAAAGAACGCTGTGGAAGTTTCCCCCAAGGGTGACAAGCGCTGCTGCGGAAACAGCTAATGCCATGGAGATTGCCGGCTTGGCCGGCCGCAGCCCGTCCCGAACGATGCAAAACGCCATGATTGCAGTGAAGGCGAAAAGCACGCCGATCATGAGGTTGTAGCCGTGGTCGGATGGTACCCCGGAAAGTTTTGTCAGCCAGGCTGCCGCGACATGGCCGAAGTAGTAGTAATTGATCGGCTCGCCCGCCCACCATGGGTCGGGCGGAGGCATATAGTCGGCTCGCAATGCGGCGTTGACGAAGCCGAAGTCCATGAACTTTTCCAGGTTCCTGATATCGGGATTCTCTGCACGCAGCGTGACGCCGGCAAAATAAACAAGAAAGAAAACCATCTCCCATCGCAGGACGTCGCGTAGCCTTGGCATCGTCTTGCTCCCAAGGGAACAGAGAGCGGAAATTGCCGCCAAGGAAGCCAGGCCGACAACGACGCCGGAGCGCTCAAACGAGATCAGCTTGAAGGCGCTGAGGAGCCAGGCCATGTACGTGCAGATCAACCAACCGAGAATCTTGCCCGTGAAGTAGTGCGTTGCGGTCTCGCCGGGAAAAAGTCGCCCTGTAATCGGCACAGCGAGTAAACCGGTGACCAAAATGGCGAGCCACATTGCGACAAGGGATTCCAAGCTCGCTGGATCAAGCATGGCCGCGTGAGCTGGTTCGGAAAAAGAAAATGTCAGCGACGGCTTTGGCACAGAGGCTCGCAAGGCGCCTCAAGTTCAACGAGGACGGCCCATGGGGACGGTCGCGGTACGCTACACTCACTTGCAGGACACGAATATCAGTTCGCTGCAGCGCACGAGCGGCCAACAATGCCGACGGAATAACGGATCCGGTGCGCATCCTATCGAAAGCCTCGTGCCAAACCTGACGTCCGAGAAGCTTATAAGGGGCATTCGCATCCTTCGCAGCCAATCCGAACTTGGCAGCCAGCAGCAACCGCAACGAGTTCGATACGATCATGCGATGCAGCGGATCTGCTCGCGGCCATCGGCATCCAAGGAGCACGTCGCAATCCGCCATCATCCGCCAGTGTACTGCGAAATCCTCCAGCGACACCTGTCGATCGCTGTCGAGCAGGAGAAGGTAGCCTCCGGTTGCCTTTCTCACGCCATTACTCAGGGCTTGGCCATGACCGGCGTTGGCTTGGTGCACAGCAACAACCTCCGGGTGCCGAGACGCCAAAGCTGCCAGGATCGTCTGGGTTTGATCAGTGCTCCCGTCGTTGACGACGATGATTTCCAGATCGGGCACGACAGACGCCACGTGCTTCAGAACCTCGTCGACGGCGTCGGCGAGGTTACTTTGCTCGTTGTAGGCGGGAAGAACGACCGAGAGGGCGGGCATGTTTTGTGGGGACCAGTTCTGTCCCACCACTACACTGTGTTAGCCTTGAGCGGCAATTGCCCTTTGTCCCGCAATCGCAACGCCCCTTCCTTGGGGTGGACTAATCAACCAGTTGGAGTGTCGTGAACTTTCCAGCGATGGTTTGGAACACATTCGGCAATTTGCTGGGATCGTTGACAGCATAGTAGTCAGCCGGATTTGTCGCGCATTTGCCGTAAAGTGTCCGGTTCGCGGCCGTGTCGGATTGCAGGGTAATGGTGTAGATCTGAACCTGCTGCGCCTTCAATTTATCGCAAACGTCGAGCGTCCATCGATCCACGGAGCGTGCGGCGTCTGTCTGGTTACTCGTCCCGAATCGGCCAGACGAAAGGTAGCCATAGGAAGTGTAATCCGACTTTTCCGGTTCGGCGCTCGCTCCGTAAACGACATTCTCGCCGTCGGTGAGCAGAACGACGATTTTGCTCGTATTCGGAGTCTTCCAGGGCGCGCCGTCGGTGTACGGTGGGGCCGGTGAAAGCACCCGCATACCCCAAGAGAGCCCCTCGGAGACATTGGTGCCGGATCCGTTCCACTCTTGCATCTGGGCAGCAGCCGTCCGCAACTTGTCCAGGTCAGCGGTCAACGGCACGACCGGAGTCGGGCAGGCCCGGTTGGGGCCGACTGTCAGAGGGGCATATTTGTCGTTGATCTTTTTCGCCTTGGGGTTTTCATACTTGGCGATCTTTTTATCTTTTCCCTTGGTGTCCGTGCCGTCCTGAACGTCATCGGAAAGATAGGAGTTGTTGTAGACCTTGGCGTCGTTGCCATAGCTCGCCGATGGACCGGTTGCATCACCGGGGTCATCTGGAGCGAAATAGGGCACGAACAAGGTGTTGGCGTCAGCTTGATCCGGCGCTACGTCAGAAATGGCAGCGCTTCCAGGGCGCGCCTCGACGCAGCCCTTCCATCCCGTCCCTTGCCAACCGGTTCCCTGTGCCAGGTCCCTGAACAGGTCCATGTGATTTACACGCTTGCCGTCGGGCAGCAGGGGAAAATTCGCGCCGTTGTTGGGCGATTTGCCTGCCATGTCGATCCATGACGGGTCAAATTTGTCGCCATTTACGTTGACAGCGGTAACGAAGGGCACAATCGCGGCGGTCACCTTCCGATCAGGTGACTTTGCTCCATCCAGATTATCAAGAAGTACCTTGGTAGCGTCCCTGAGAGCCTTGATTTTGGCACCGGCCATCGAGCCCGTATTGTCCAGCACGAGCACGACTTCGAGGTTGTTCGTCGCTTCTACACCACCGGCATCCACTTCGATGTGCTGGTTGTCGCCGAACAGGAAAGCAAAATAGAGGTTTACGTCCGCGGAAGCGATGGCCTTGGTCTTGACGTAGTTGAAACCCTTGTCGACCGACAGGGTCAATTTCGCGTTGGTGAGTTCCGGGTGATTTGCGACGTTGGCCTGGAAATAGCCATCAAATGCAAGTCTGCGGGCCGCTTCGTCGTCCGACAGGTGCGACGAGGATAGGGTCGCGGCGTCCAAAGAGTTCTGCAGGTTGACCTTTGCCCGCATGACGCTGGATACGTCTGCTGCAAAACCGACGGCCGCCAGGATCGCAGGCGCCGCCAACGCAAACAGCAACGCGAAATTGCCGCTTTCCGACCGCCAGAACTTATTGATGACCATGACCCGCCCCTCGACTGATACGGCATATGATCGAGTGTTGGTTTACGGGCGGTTGATTTATCAGCACTCGCGCATGTGACGATAGACTTGGTAAATTAAGTTCTGAGGAGACCGAACGTCTTTTCGACGCGGAATGGACGGATGTGCCGTGGCGAGCGCAGCTGCTCGGACCGTTCAATCGCGCGCGGTCGATCTGGTGCCCTTCAGCCCTTCCCGGTCCGCCCGAGCCCCCGCGCATAGAGCTCTCCCACAATACCACGCCGAAAAATCAGCACGCAGACCATGAAGATCAGCCCGGTGGCGATGGTCACCGGGAAGCCGGAGGTGGCAAGCGTGTTTTCCAGTCCGACCACAAGGCTGGCGCCGATGACCGGCCCAACCATCGTGCCGATGCCGCCCAGAAGCGTCATCAGGATCACCTCGCCCGACATCTGCCAGGTGACGTCGGTAAGCGTGGCGAACTGGAAGACGATGGCCTTGAGGGAGCCCGCCAGCCCGGCCAGCGCCGCAGACATGACGAAAGCGGCGAGTTTGTACTTGGCGACGGAATAGCCCAGCGAAATGGCGCGGCCCTCGTTTTCGCGAATCGAGCGCAGGATCATGCCGAAGGGCGAATTGACGATGCGCCAAACGGAGAAGACGCCGACCAGAAACACCGCCAGCACGAAGTAATACATGTTCAGCGAGACGTTCAGATCGAGGACGCCGAGCAGCACGCCGCGCGGCACGCCCTGAATGCCGTCCTCACCTTCGGTGAAGGGCGCCTGCACGCAGAAGAAGAAGAACATCTGCGACAGCGCCAGCGTGATCATGGCGAAATAGATGCCTTGCCTTCGAATGGCGAAGAACCCCATGACGAGGCCAAGCAGCGCCGCGCCTGCCATACCGAGCAGGATGCCCGCCTCCGGCGGCCAGCCCCAGACCTTGACGGCGTGGGCGGTGAAGTAGGCGGCGCCGCCAAAGAAGGTGGCGTGGCCGAACGACAGCAGGCCGGTGTAGCCGAGCAGCAGATTGAACGCGCAGGCAAACAGCGCGAAGCAGAGCATCTTCATCAGGAAGACCGGGTAGACGAGGAAGGGCGCCACCAGCAGCCCCAGTATGCCGAGCCCGACCAGCGTCCATTCGAGCCATGCCGGGGTTTTTCCGGCCGATGTCTCGCGAAGCGTCAGTTCGGCCATCTCGGATGTCCCTTCCACATGTCAGGCGTCCTTTCCGAACAGGCCGGCCGGTCGGACCAGAAGCACGATCGCCATGATGACGAAGACCACGAGGTTGGAGGCCTCGGGGTAGAAAACCTTGGTCAGCCCCTCGGCAAGGCCAAGCATGTAACCGGTGACGATCGCGCCGAGGATCGATCCCATGCCGCCGACCACGACCACAGCGAAGACGACGATGATGAGATCCGAGCCCATCAGCGGGCTCACCTGATAGATCGGTGCGGCTAGAATTCCGGCAAGCCCGGCAAGGGCGGAGCCGAGGCCATAGGTAAGGGTCAGCAGCAGCGGCACGTTGACGCCGAAGGCCTGGACGAGACGGGGATTCTCGGTCGCCGCGCGCAGATAGGAGCCGAGCCTTGTCTTCTCGATCAGCGCCCAGGTTCCGAAGCAGACGATCAGCGAGGCGACGACCACCCAGCCGCGATAGTTGGGCAGGAACATGAAACCGAGATTGGTGCCTCCCGAAAGCAGTGGCGGCACGGCGTAAGCATTTCCCGACACGCCGTAATAGTAGCGGAATATGCCTTCGAGCACGAGCGCGAGGCCGAAGGTGAAGAGCAGGCCGTAGAGCGGATCGGTGTCGTAAAGCCGCGACAGCGCCAGGCGCTCGACGACGACGCCGAAGACGCCGACGATAAGCGGTGCAAGGACCAGCGCCGGCCAGTAGCCGATGCCGAGATAGGTGAGCAGCAGATAGCCGACGAAGGCGCCCAGCATGTACTGGGCGCCATGGGCGAAATTGATGACGCGCAGCAGGCCGAAAATGACAGCCAGCCCCAGGCTCAGCATGGCGTAGAAGGAGCCGTTGATCAGCCCGACCAGCAATTGGCCGAGGAATGCCTGGACGGGAATTCCGAAGATCATCGTCATGGCGTCCTCATACACCCAGAACGTCGTGGAGCAGGCTCATGCGGTCCGCCAGCTCGCCGGTCGGGAACCCGGCGACGATCTTGCCGTGCTCCATCAGGTAGAAACGATCCGCGACACGGCTGGCGAAGCGGAAATTCTGCTCGACCAGCAGGATCGTCATGCCGCGCTTTTTCAACGTCGCCAGCAGCTCGCCGATGCGCTGCACGATGACGGGAGCAAGGCCCTCGGTCGGCTCGTCGAGAAGCAGCATCTTCACGCCGGTTCGCAGCATGCGCGCGATCGCCAGCATCTGCTGTTCGCCACCCGACAGCCGCGTGCCGGGGCTGTTGCGCCGCTCCTTCAGATTGGGGAAGAGATCGAATATCTCCTCGACGCTCATGCCGCCCTTGGCAACGACCGGCGGCAGCACCAGGTTCTCGTCGACCGTCAGCGTGGCGAAGATGCCACGCTCCTCCGGCACGAAGCCGATGCCCTGATGCGCGGTCTTGTGGAGCGGCAGCCGCATCAGGTCCGCGCCGTCGAAAACGACCTTGCCGGTTCGCTTGCGGATCAGCCCCATGATGGCGCGCAGCGTCGTCGTCTTGCCGACGCCGTTGCGGCCGAGCAGCGTGACCGTCTCGCCGGCAAATACTTCCAGATCGACGCCGTGCAGCGCATGGCCCTCGCCGTACCAGGCGTTGAGGCCGCGGACCGCAAGCAGGGGTGCGGCACTAGTCATCGGCGGTGCCCATATAGGCGACCTTCACCCGCTCGTCGCGGCTGACGGTGGCGTAGTCGCCGGCCGCAAGCACCTCGCCGCGCTGCATGACGGTTATCCAGTCGCAGAGATCGGCCACGACCGTCAGATTGTGCTCGACCATCAGCACAGCGCGGTCGCTCGCCACCGAACGGATGAGGTCGGAAACCGTGGCCACGTCCTCATGCCCCATGCCGGCCATCGGCTCGTCCAGCAGCAGCACTTTCGGATCGAGCGCCAGCGTCGTGGCGATCTCGAGCACGCGTTTCCTGCCATAGGAGAGATCGCCGGCCAGTCTGTTCTTGGCATCGTCGAGACCGACGGAGCGCAACAGCTCCATCGCACGCGGCGTCAACCGGTCGAGTGCCGCCAGCGAGCGCCAGAACTGGACGCCAAGCCCACCCGGTCGCTGCAGCGCGACGCGCACATTGTCGAGCACGCTGAGATGCGGAAAGATCGCCGATATCTGGAACGAGCGCACCAGCCCCATCCGCGCCACTTTCGCCGGCGAGGTGCGGGTGATGTCGTGGCCGAGCAGTTCGATCCTGCCGCTGGTCGGCGCCAGGAACTTGGTCAGCAGGTTGAAAACGGTGGTCTTGCCGGCGCCGTTGGGTCCGATCAGGGCGTGGATGTTGCCATGGCGGACATCGAGGTCGACGTTCTTGACGGCGACGAAGCCGGCGAAATCGCGCCGCAGCCCGCGAGCGGAAAGCACGACAGGCGGCTCGTTTCCGTTGGGGTCGGGCGGCGCCATGGCCGCGCCGATCACTGGGCCGCCGTTGGACAGCCGCTTTCCTTCTCGCTCAGGAAGGCCTCCTTGCCGGGGATGGTGGCGAGGTATTTGTAATAGTCCCAGTCCTTGCTGCTCTCGCTGGGCGCCTTGACCTGGTACAGATACATGTCATGGACCATGTTGCCGTCCGCCTGCACCTTGCCATTGGTCATCACGGCGTCGTCCACCGGCAGCGAATGCAATTGCTTGGCGACGGCCTCGGTCTCGTCGGTGCCGGCCTTGTCGATCGCCTTCAGATACTGCGTCACCGCCGAGTAGGTCGCGGCCTGGATCATGTTCGGCATGCGGTTGGTGCGCTTGAAGAAGCGCTGCCCGAACGCGCGGCTCTTGTCGTCGCGATCCCAGTAGTAGCCCTCGGTCAGCACGACGCCCTGCGCGGCCTGGAGACCCAGCCCATGCACCTCGGCCAGCGTGAACAGAAGGGCCGCAAGGCGCTGGCCGCCCTGGACGATGCCGAATTCGGCCGCCTGCTTGATGGAATTGGAGGTGTCGAGGCCGGCATTCGCCAGTCCGATGACCTTGGCGCCCGAAGACTGCGCCTGCAGCAGGAAGGATGAATAGTCGGTCGCCCCCAGGGGATAGCGCACTTCGCCCAACACCTTGCCGCCATGGGCTTCGACGAACTTGGCGGTCTGCTCCTTGAGCGAATAGCCGAAGGCATAATCGACGGTGACGAAGAACCAGCTGTCGCCGCCCTGCTGCACCAGAGAGCCGCCGGTTCCCACCGCCTGCGAATGGGTGTCGTAGGCCCAGTGGAAACCGTAGGGCGAGCACTGCTTGCCGGTGAGTTCGGTGGTCGCCGCGCCGGTGACGATGTCGATCTTCTTCTTTTCCTTGGAAATGCCCTGGACGGCGAGCGCGACCGAAGAGGTCGTCAGCTCCATGATGGCATCGACCTGTTCGGTGTCATACCACTGCCGCGCGATGTTGGAGGCGATGTCCGGCTTGTTCTGGTGATCGGCGCTGATGATCTCGATCGGTGCGCCCTGCACCTTGCCGCCGAAATCCTCGACCGCCATCTTGGCGGCCTCGACCGACCACTTGCCGCCGAAATCGGCATAGACGCCGGACTGGTCGTTGAGGATGCCGATCTTGACCTTGCCATCGGAAATTTCGGCGGCCGAGGCCGGGATCGCCGATGCGGCGAGAAATGCGGCAGAAACGAAATAGCATGCCTTCATGGTATTTCCTCCCATTACGATGAATCCGGCCGCCCCCTACGATCGATCATCTTCAAAGCAATAAACATGAGGAAAATGGGATGATCGGCAAGGGGCCGTTGCCGATTTCATGTCCGAAGCGGCGCACTTCGGTGGCAAAAAGCCACCCATGAGCGCGCCGGAGATGGAACACAACCGTGTGAACCGCCTGGCAGTTTGCCGGAGCCCCGGTCGGCCATGGGTGTCCGCCGCCGGATCGGCAAACGCCTCAGTCCTCGGCGACGACGCGATGGCCCGTTGCCGAGATCGGCTTCACTCCGTCGTGTGCTGTGCTTCACATACATCTGGCTCGAATCCACGGATTACTGAGGCGGAGTTGAGAACCGTGGAGCAGTAGCCACGCCCCAGATGCGAGCGAGGGGGCAAGAGGAGCAGCTATGACAGCAATTCAAACATTTGAGGCGGCCCAGGCAAGCCTGTGTGCTTTTGATATCGATCCTGACAGCCCACCCGCCTTCGTTGCGGCGGATATCGAGATCGCGATTATCGATGATCGATCGCTGATGTGCGACTGCCTGGCAAGAGGTCTTGCGGAAATCGAACCGGCATTTCGTTTCCAGCACTTCTCGAGCATCGAAACCTTCGACGCGGCAGACCTGGAGGAGACCCAACGCATCTCGACGGTGCTGATGTGCGCCGTGTGGTCAAACTCCGAGGCAGACCACCATCTTGCCCGGATCGCCCACCTCAAGGTTACCAGACCCTGGGTGAGCACCATCATCCTGGCCGATATCGAAAATTTCGACGATGTTCACAAAGCGATCGACAATGGCGCATGCGGCTATGTTCCGACGAGCGTCAGCCTGCAAATCGCAGCCAAGGCAATTCATCTCGTCGCGGCAGGGGGAATTTTCATCCCGCCAAGTGTGCTTTTCCAATCGGCGAAAAACGCCAGGGACGGCCACCAGGCCACCAAATCGCAGGCGCAAGAAGACAATTTTTTCACGTCGCGCCAGATTTCGGTCATCGAAGCGCTGCGTCGCGGGAAAGCGAACAAGATCATCGCCTATGAACTCAACATGTGCGAGAGCACGGTCAAGGTGCATGTTCGCAATATCATGAAAAAACTTCGCGCCCGGAACCGGACAGAGGTGGCCTATATCCTGAATACGCCGCCCTATGAGGGTCTCGTCAAGAATTGACCGGCGAGGACAATTTCACTCACCGATCCGAACTTCCGGCGGCAACAAGATGTCCGCCACCGACGTCGCTCAGGATCAGTTTTCGTGGCGCCTCGCCGATCTTGCGGGTCGCGCTCGGGATTTCCTGGTCGAGGCGGGCGAAGCGGCTTCTGCGCTGCGCCGGGTCGGGCACCGGCACGGCTTCGATCAGCCGTTTCGTGTAGGGGTGGCGCGGGTTGGAAAAGACCTGGTCGCGCGTACCCATTTCGACGATCTGGCCGAGATACATGACGGCGACGCGGTCGGAGATATTCTCGACCACCGCCATGTCGTGCGAGATGAAGAGATAGGCGACGCCGAATTCGCGCTGCAACTCCTTCAACAAGTCGAGCACACGCGCCTGCACCGAGACGTCGAGCGCCGAGACGCTTTCGTCGGCGACGATCAGTTTCGGTCGCAAGGCGAGCGCCCGGGCAATGCAGACACGCTGGCGCTGGCCGCCCGAGAATTCATGCGGGTAGAGCTCCATCTGATCTGATGACAGGCCGACGCGCTCGAACAGCGCCGCCACACGGTCCAGGCGTTCTTCCTTCGAAGCTATGCCGTGGATGACAAGAGGCTCGGCGACGAGATCGCCGACACGCATGCGCGGATCGAGCGAGGCGAAGGGATCCTGGAAGATCATCTGCACGTCGCGGCGCACCGCCTTGCGCTCGTCGCGGCCTAAGCCCGACAGATTGCGCCCGCCAATGACGATGTCGCCGCTGTACGGCACCAGCCCGGCCAGCGCCTTGGCGGTGGTCGACTTGCCGCAGCCGGATTCGCCGACCAGCGCCAGCGTCTCGTTGGGCGCGATCGAGAAGCTGACGCCCTCGACGGCATGAACGCGACGGGTGACCTGGCCGAAGAACCCGCCGCGCAAATCGAAGCGGACATGCAGGTCGTTGACCACAGCGACGTCGGCCGGCTTCGCCACCTCGACATCCCTGGATTGCTGGCGGCCGATACCGCTGCCGATGCGCGGCACGGCGGCGAGCAGCTCGCGCGTGTAGTCGGCTTGCGGGCGGGCGAAGATGTCCGATGTCTTGCCCTCCTCGACCATGCGGCCATGCCGCATGATGATGACGCGGTCGGCCATTTCGGCGACCACGCCCATGTCGTGGGTGATCAGGATGACGCTGGTGCCATGCTGTCGCTGCAGGTCGCGCAGCAGTTCCAGCACCTCGCCCTGCACGGTGACGTCGAGTGCCGTCGTCGGCTCGTCGGCGATAAGCACGTCGGGCTCGAGCGCCAGCGCCATGGCGATCATCACCCGCTGCCGCATGCCGCCGGAGAGCTCGTGCGGAAATTGCTTTAGCCGGCTTTCGGCTTCCGAAATGCGCACCGCCTTCAGCGCCTCGACGGCGCGCTGGCGGGCCTCGGCCTGCGACAGGCTGGTGTGCGCCTCGATGGATTCGGTGAGCTGCCGGCCGATCGACAGCACCGGGTTGAGCGAGGTCATCGGCTCCTGGAAAATCATGGCGATGCGGTCGCCACGAATGCGGCGCATCTGGCGCTCGTCGAGGGTTGCAAGATCGGTGTCGCCCATATCCCCTCCACGAAGCCGGATTTTGCCTGACGCTATGCGCGCGGCAGGCTGTGGCAAAAGCTGCATGATCGCCAGCGCGGTCATCGATTTGCCGGAGCCGGATTCGCCGGCAATGCACAGCGTCTCGCCCCGCGAAAGCGTCAGCGACAGGTTGGAGACGACGTCGCGCTCGCCATCCTCGCCGCGCACGCTGACCGAGAGATTGGCGATGTCGAGGATTATTTCGGGGTTTGAGGTCATTGGGAGTGTAGCCCGGGGAGGAATTTACTCCGGCACACCCCCCTCTGGCCTGCCGGCCATCTCCCCCGCAAGGGGGGAGATCGATGATCACTCCGGCTTTCGCCAATCACCACCGCTTGAGAAGAGGCGCAGCGGACAAACCGCCAATCTCCCCCCTTGCGGGGGAGATGTCCGGCAGGACAGAGGGGGGTGCCTTGGCGCCGACGTAGCGTCATTCAAACACGCAGCGCGGGAAGTAGAACGATACCACCCAGTTCGGCATGTCGACGATCTCGCTGATGCGGAGATCGCCGCAGACGGAGGCCAGCATGTAGGCCTCGACGGGGTCTATTCTGTAGCGGCCGGCGAGCAGGTCGACCATCTGGGCGACCGCCTCCCTGGCACCCGCCATCAGGTCCGGCCCAACGCCGGTCGTCACCTCATAGCCCTTGGCGTCGAGATGCCGCGTCACCGGGCCCGGCGTGGTGAAGCGCGGCGTCTTCAGCCTGGCGTCCTTGACCAGGTCGAGCTTGAGCACGACATCCATCGGGCTTTCGATCGCAGTGCCGCAGACCTCGCCGTCGCCTTGCGCGGCATGCGTGTCGCCGACCGAGAACAGCGCGCCCGCCACCTCCACCGGCAGATAGAGCGTGGTGCCGGCGGCGAGGTCGCGGATATCGAGATTGCCGCCGACGCGCCGTGGCGGCACCACCGAGTGCAGGCCTTTCTCGGCTGGCGCGTTGCCTATTGTGCCGGCGAACGGCTTCAGCGGCACGCGCGCGTTTTTGCCGAACAGCGCCGGCTCCAGCGAGGCGGCATCGTATTTCCAGATGTTGAGCGCCGGCTCCTTGAAATCGTCGGCGAGCAGGCCGAAACCCGGAATGTTGGCCGTCCAGCCGAAGCCGGACGGTTTGAACAGCTCGATCGTCACCTTCAGCGCGTCGCCCGGTTCGGCTCCCTCGACGAAGATCGGCCCGGTCACCGGATTGACCCTGGCGAAGTCCATCCTGGCGACATCGGCGACGGTGCTGTCGGCCTGCAACTGACCGCCGCCGGCATCAAGGCACTGGAACTCGATGGTCGAGCCGGGCGCCACCCGCTCGGCCGGGACAAAGGAATTGTCCCAGCCGAAATGATGATGGCGCCCGTGGATGGTGTAGTCGCAGTTATTGCACATCTTTTACATACACATTGTCGTAGTTGATCGGGATATGGACCGGGTCGACATAGAGGTTGTCGGCGCCGCCCATGCGGGCTGATTTCATGGTGAAGCGCTGCTCGTTGAAGACCGGCGCCCAGGGTGCGTCCTCCATCACCTTGTCGTAGATGGCGCTCCACATCTTATCGCGCTCGGCAGCCTTGGCGGGATCGACCACCGAGTCGGCCTCGGCCGCCTTGGCGTCGAGATCCTTGTTGCAATACCACGACCAGTTCCAGCCGCCCGGCACGGCGCCGGCACAGCCGAGGATCGGGCCGTAGAAGTTGGAGGGATCCGGGAAGTCGGCGATCCAGGCCATGCCGCCGGACCAGATCATCGGCGCGCCTGCCTTGTCGCCGCCGGCGGCGATGACATTGGCCTGCGCCAGCGACTGGATCCCGGCCTTGATGCCGATCGCCGCCAGGTCCTGCTGGATCGCCTGGGCGATGCGCGGGTTGGGATCGGTGTTCATGGCGAAGAGCTGCGTCTCGAACCCGTCGGGATGGCCGGCCTCGGCGAGCAGCGCCTTGGCCTTGGCGACGTCATAGGGATAGCCCTTGTATTCCTTGTCGTAGCCCGGCATCGACGGCGGCAGCGGCTGGTTGGCCGGCACGGCGCGGCCGTTGATGATCTGGATGATGCGCGCCTTGTTGATCGCCATGTTGACGGCCTGGCGCACCTTCACATTGTCGAACGGCGCCATGGTGGTGTTCATGGTGATATAGCCGGTGTGCAGCTGGCCGCCTTCGACGACGCGGGCCTTCTGCTCGGGATCGGCCATCACCTCCTGGAACTTGGCCGGCGGAATGCCGTCGCCGGGCACGTCGATCTCGCCCTTCTGCAGGCGCAGCAGCGCCACGATCGGCTCCTGGCCGATCTCGAAGGTGATCTTGTCCAGATGCGGCAGGCCCTTGTGCCAATAATCCGCATTGCGTTCGAAGACGATGCGCTGGCCGAGCGTCCATTCGGCCAGCTTGAAGGCGCCGGTGCCGACCGGATGCTTGCCGAAATCGGCGCCGTATTTCTCGACCTCTTCCTTCGGCACGACATGGGAGAAGTTGATGGCCATGACATGCAGGAAGGTGGCGTCGGGCCGGGTCAGCTCGAACTTGACGGTATAGGGATCGACCACGGTGATACCGGAGAGGCTTGTCGCCTTGCCGGCGGCGACATCGTCATAGCCCTTGATCGAGCCGAAGAAGCCGGCGCCGGGGCTCTGCGTCTTCGGATTGGTGACGCGGTCGAGCGAATATTTCACGTCGTCGGCCGTCATCTCGCGGCCATTGTGGAATTTCACGCCGTGGCGCAGCTTGAAGGTGAAGGTCTTGCCGTCGGGCGAAATCTCGTAGCTCTCGGCCAGGTCGGGCTTGAGGTTGGTGGTGCCGGGCTCATAGTCCATCAGCCCGTCGAACAGGCTCTTGATCATCGACCAGTTCTGCCAGTCGTAGCCGATCGCCGGATCGAGGGTGGCGACGTCGTCCTTGTAGGTGATGGTGATGGCGCCGCCCTGCTTGGCGTTGGGATCGACAGCGTCCTCGGCGCGGACGCTGGTCATGCCGAGCATCAGCGCCAAGGCCGATGCCGCTACCGTGGATGCGAGAAACTTTTTCATTGTTATGTTCCCTTTCTCTGTTTGTTTTCGGTCATATCCTGATTGTCATCTGAGCTTGATGCGGGGGTCGATGAAGGGCGCGATGATGTCGGCCAGGAGATTGCCGAGCACGATGGCGAAGGCCGACACCAGCGTGACGCCCATGATGATCGGAATGTCGACGCGCTGGATGGCCTGCCATGCCAATTGGCCGATGCCGGGCCAGCCGAACACGCTTTCGACGACGACGATGCCGCCCATGAAGATGCCGATGTCGATGCCGATCATGGCGATGACCGGCAGAATGGCGTTGGGCAGTGCATGGCGGAAGATGATGGCGCTGCGGGCCAGGCCCTTGGCACGCGCGGTGCGCACATAATCCTGGCGCAGCACGTCGATCATCGACGAGCGCATCATGCGGGCGTACCAGCCGGCGCCGAGGATGCCCATGGTCAGCGACGGCAGCACGAGATGGCGCCAGGTGCCGTAGCCGCCGATCGGAAACCAGCTTAGCCGCACGGCAAAGACGTAGAGCAGCAAAAGCCCGACGACGAATTGCGGCGCCGAGACGCCGACGAAGGAAGCGACCATCAAGGTCTGGTCGGCGGCGGTGCCGCGCTTGACGGCGGCGATCAGGCCCATGGAGAGCCCGATCAGCAGCTCGCACAGGATGGCGCCGACCATCAAAAGCAGGCTCGCCGGCAGCCGCGAGACGATCAGCTCGGTGACCTCGGAGCGCTGGATGTAGGAACGGCCGAGATCGCCGCTGGCGAGCTTCGTGAGATAGCGCCAGTACTGGACGACGAAGGGCTGGTCGAGGCCGAGCTGCTGGCGGATGTTCTCGACCGTCTGCGGCGTGGCGCTGCGGCCGGCGATCTGGCGCACCGGATCGGCCGGCAGGAGATAGAGCAATGCGAAGGTGATCAGCGAGACGCCGAGCAGGATGAGTAGCGACTGGATCAGGCGGCGGCCGAGATAGGCGATCATGCCCGGCCTCTTTGCGTCGGATCGAGGATGTCGCGCAGCGCGTCACCGATCAGGTTGAAGGCGAGCGCCAGCGCCAGAATCGCCGCACCGGGGAAGAACACCAGCCAGGGCGCCGCCTGGAAGTAGGTCTGGTTCTCGAAAATGATGTTGCCCCAGGACGCGGTCGGCGGCTGCACACCGATGCCGAGGAAGGAGAGCGTCGCCTCGAGCAGCACCGTGGTGGAGATGCCGAGCGTGCCCCAGACGATAATGGTCGGCAGCAGATGCGGCAGGATGTGGCGGAACAGGATGCGCGGCGCGCCGGCGCCGATGGTGCGTTCGGCATCGATGAACTCGCGCTCGGCGAGCGAGGAGGTTTCGGTGTAGATGACGCGCGCGGTCTGCACCCAGTTGACCAGGGCGATGACCATGGCGACGATCCACAGGCTGGGCTGGAACACCGCCGCCAGGCAAATGGCGAGCAGCAGTGCCGGAAAGGCCATCATCAGGTCGGTGAAGCGCATCAGCGCGCCGCCGATCCAGCCGCGGAAATAGCCCGCGGTGACGCCAACCAGCGTGCCGATGAAAAGCGCCACGCCATTGGCGACGATGCCGATGATCAGCGAGGTGCGGGCGCCATAGAGGATGCGGGTCAACAGATCGCGGCCGAGCAGGTCGGTTCCCAGCCAGAATTTGGCATCCGGCGGCAAGGGCGAGCCTTCGATGGTCAGGCCGTCGAACATCTGTTCGTTGGGATCGTAGCCGGTCAACCAGGGCGCCAGCACGGCGCCGGCAACAACGACGGCAACGATGACCAGGCCGAGCAGCGCCAGGCGGCGTTTGACCAGCCGGCGCCAGACGCCGGGACGCGGCTTGGCCGGCATGCGCGACGGGGCCGCAAGATCAGGCGCGATGGGACTGGTCATCGCCGCCTTCCTCGCCCGTTACGTCCTCACCCGTTACTTCGGCACTTGTCATCGCCACGATCCGGCGCGCGGCATCCTCGACGCTGATCTGCCAGCTCATCGCCAGCGACCGCAGCTGCGCATAGGCGCGCTCGTCGTCGCTGCCTTTCGACAGCGCCGCCACCGCGCGCACGATGGTCTGGCGCTCGGCGACACGCTGGCGGAGCGAGGCAATCTCGCTGGCCAGGTGTTTGCGCGCCTCGAAACTCTGGCGGGCGATCAGCAGCGCGCTGTAGACGCCGGCATTGCCGACCGGCTTCAAGAGCTGCGCGTCGGCCTTGTGCGACAAAGCCCATTCGATGCGGCCCGGCGCCTCCGAGCCGATCAGCGCCACCAGCGGCATCGGCGCTTCGCCCGGCTTCCACGGGAATTGCTCGTCGAAGCCGAGATCGGCGTCGAAGAAGACAAAATCGGCGGCCAGCACCTCGGGCGGCGGTTCGGGCCAGCAGTCCAGCGTGACCAGGCCGATTGCCGACAACTGCCTGGTGATCGCCTGCACCGTCGGATGCGGGCGATGCAGGATGAAAGCGCTGGCGCCGCCGAGATTGGGGATGCGGGAGATTCTCGTCACGACACCACCCTCAGGCGCGGGCGGCCGAACGTTTTTGCCGGGTCGTAGCGCGACAGATAGGGGTCCGGCGCGACCTCGTCCTCGCGGCTGACGACCTCGAAGAAGCCGTCCGCGATCCGCCCGATGATCACCGGCAGTGTCGCGTGCTGGGAATGGGCGTCGATGGCAATCGGCCCGAGCCGGGTGGAGAAGCGGCGTTCGGCGAAGGCCTTGGAAAATTCCGCCGGACCGGCGTCGGGATCGCGCGAGAGCACGTCGGCCATCACCTGCACGGAGGCATAGGCGGAGGCCTCGAAGGACGAGGCGAAGGCGGCCGGCCGTGGCGCGAAATAGGGCCCGACCGACAGATGCCCCTTACCGGATTCGCCGATCGCCGGCAGCTCGCCCTCGGTGAGGTTGCAGGAGATGACGGGGCAGGTTTCCGGACTGAAGGCGGAATCGTCCCTGCCCAAGTCGCGATAGGCGGCCAGGAAGGCGTAGGATGAGGTGCCGATCAGGTTGTTGAGGATGAAGCTCGGCCGCGTCGCCCGGATTTCCGCGATCAGGCGCGACACGTCGGTCTCGCCGATGCGCAGATAGCGCTCGCCCAGCACCTTGCCGCCGGCATCCGCGATCAGGTCGCGAGCGACGCGGTTCATCTCCCAGCCCCAGATGTAGTTCGAGCCGAGCAGGAAGCCGTTGGCGCCGAAGCGCGGCGCGACATGGGCCATCAGCGGCACCAAATGCTGGTTGGGGCAAGCGTGCATGTAGACGACATGCTCGCTGGCCTCGAACCCTTCATAGGGGCAGGCGTACCAGAGCATGCCGCCGGCCTTCTCGAGCACCGGGATCGTCTCCTTGCGGCTCCAGGAGGTGACGCAGCCGACGACATGGCGGGCGCTGCTGGTCTTGAAGATGTCCTCGCACAGGGTCGCGTAGCGATCCGCATTGCTTTGCGGATCGCGCTCGACCGGCACCAGCTCGATACCATGGCCGCGATCCGCATTGATGTCGGCTATGGCGCGCATGGCGCCCAAGCGGCACGCATCGGAGACGAGCTGGTAGCTCCCCGAACGGGAATAGAGAATGCCGATCTCGATGCGCCGTTTCAAACAGGACCCCAGAAATGACAATGCCCCGCAGCCTGCGCCCGGAAGGGCGAGGCATACGAGGCATGTTTGCCGCCCGGCGATCAGGGCCGGTATTTCGCCTTAGCGTATTCCGTCCGGCGGGTCAGTCAAGCCCTTACCGGCGTCGACACGCAACGCCACGGCTCGCCAATCGGCCGTGACGGCTATCTGGCTGTCGCTCTTTGGCTGTGTTGGCGGGCATAGGACACACAGGCGTCCACCGTGCTGACACAGAGCGCGTCGCGACTGTTCGGCAAATTGTTGTCGCCGGCATAGGCGACTTCGGCGACGCGGCCGTCGACCATGCGTATTTGCGTGTCGCAATAGCCGCCGGGAGCGACATTGACGGAGCCGCCGACCGTCGGGATCGCACCCAGCGCCAGTGTTGGGACGACAATGTTGAGATTGCCGCGCTGAACGACGCGCTTGTAGGTCCAGATCTGGCCAGACCCGCCAGCGTCGGCGGTGGCGGTCGGAAAGCCCGCGCACATTCGAACATCGGCTTCGCTGAGGCCGACCATCTCCTTGCGAGCCGCCGCCGTCGTGGGATCAACCTTGGCGATGCGCGATGTATCGTCGGGAATGACGCAGGATGACTGGACGCCGACGACAAGAATAGGAAGGGCAAGCTTTCTAATACAGGAAAATGTCATACCGATTTTCGGATTTGCCCTGTTGTGGGATTTTGCGTGGCGCCCGGCCGCTCCCTCTACCTAGGCAAGCAGGCGAGCGGATCAACCCGTGCAGCTTCACGAAAAAGTGGCCGACAACATAAAGGTCTGCGCGTCACGAGACGTGGCGCCGCACCAAATCAATGCCCCTGCAACTGCCGCCGCCGCCAGGCGGCAGGCGCTTCGCCGACCCGTTCGCGGAAGAAGCGTGAGAAGTAGGCCGGATCGTCGAAGCCGATCTCGTAGGCGATGTCCTCGACGGTGCGGACGGTGAACAGAAGCAGCCGCTTGGCCTCCAGCAGCCGCCGCTCGCCGACGACGCGCTTGACGCCGCTGCCCAGCAGCACGCGGCTGGCCTTGTCGAGAAGATGCGGCGTCGTGGCCAGCGCTTCGACGTAGCGGTCAACCGGCCAGTTGTCGCGGAAATGGGCATCGACGAGACGGCGCAGGCCCTGCGCCAGCGAGGCTTCGGATGAGCCTGCGGCGTCCTTCACCTCGGGGCCGAGACGCGCGATTTGGGAGAGCGCGACGGCGATCAGCGACGGCAGGGTCTTGTCGTTGCCGGCCTGCGCTTCGGTGTATTCGGCGGCGATCATGTCCAGCACCGCCGCCAACCGTTTCCAGGCGGCGTGATGCGGCAGGCCGTCGGCGAAGACCGGCCTGTCCAGCGGCAGCAGGCTGTGCGCTTCTATTGCCGCGAGCGCATCGTCGGCGACTGAAACGACGATCGCGTCGGTGCCGGGGCCGATCGAGAAGCCATGCACGACATTGCTCGGTACGAAGCTGACGGCTGGCGCCGAAAAGTCCCAGGACTGGTCCTCCATGCGATAGGTGCCGGAGCCGCTGGTCCAGTAGGTGATCTGACCCATCTGCGGATGCTTGTGCGCGGCGACCTGGCCGAGATGGATATTGCTGCGCGCAAGCACTGTCTCGACATGCAGGAAACCGACATCGAGCGGCCGCACGGGCTCGCCATAGACGAAGAAATCGGGGATGGAGTTCTGGCTCATGGCGCCGGAAAAAGTCCAATCGGTTTTGCGGTTCCGTCCATAGCTGATCCTCGGCCCCGACGCTAGGATCGCATACCAAGTGGAGGAACATCATGCGGTCAGAAGATTTCCGTGCCGACAGAGCGCGCCCGTTCACGGGCGCCGAATATCTGGAGAGCCTGCGCGACGGCCGTGAGGTCTTTATCAACGGCGAACGCATCGCCGACGTCACCACGCATCCGGCGATGCGCAACTCGGCGCGGTCGCTGGCACGCCTCTACGACGCGTTGCATGACCCCAGGCGGCGCGAGACGCTGACCTCGGCCACCGACACCGGATCGGGCGGCTACACCCACAAATATTTCCGTGTCGCCAAATCCTCCGGCGAACTCGTCGCCCAACAGACGGCGATCGCCGAGTGGTCGCGCATGTCCTATGGCTGGATGGGCCGCACACCCGACTACAAGGCGGCGCTGATGAACACGCTCGGCGCCAATGCCGACTGGTACGGACCGTTCAAGAACAATGCGCTCGCCTGGCACAGCAGAGCCCAGGAAGCCGTGCTGTTCATGAACCACGCCATCGTCAACCCGCCGATCGACCGCCACAAGCCGGCAGAGCAGGTGAAGGACGTTTTCGTCCACATCACCAAGGAGACCGATGCCGGCATCTACGTCTCCGGCGCCAAGGTGGTGGCGACGTCCTCGGCACTGACGCACTACAATTTCCTGGCGCAGAGCTCGGCGACCGTCACCGAGGATCCATCGCTGTCGGTGATGTTCATCGTGCCGATGAACGCGCCGGGCATAAAGATGTTCTGCCGCGTCTCCTATGAACAGACGGCCAACACGGTGGCGGCACCGTTCGACTATCCGCTGTCGTCGCGCTTCGACGAGAACGACGCGATCCTGGTGCTCGACAATGTCTTCATCCCCTGGGAGGACGTTCTGGTGCTGCGTGACGCGCAGAAGATCCTGTCGTTCCATCCGGCGTCGGGCTTCATGCATGGCTACTGCTTTCAGGGCTGCACGCGCTTTGCCGTCAAGCTCGACTTCCTCGCCGGCCTGCTGGCCAAGGCGCTGCGCGCCACCGGCGGCGATGCCTTCCGCGGCAACCAGGCGGCACTGGGCGAGGTGATCGCGCTCCGGCACATGTTCTGGAGCTTTTCCAACGCGATGGCTTACAACCCCATCCCGTGGGCGGATGGCGCGGTGCTGCCCAATCTGGAAGCCGCATTGGCCTACCGCACCTTCATGTCGGAAGCCTATCCGCGCGTCATCGACACCGTGCGCCGGGTGATCGCGTCCGGGCTGATCTACCTGCCGTCGTCGGTGCGCGACTTCAACAATCCCGAGATCGACAAATATCTGGCGCAATATGTGCGTGGCTCCAACGACATGGGCCATGTCGAGCGCATCAAGATCATGAAGCTGCTGTGGGACGCGACCGGCACCGAATTCGGCGGCCGCCACGCGCTCTATGAGCTGAACTATGCCGGCGCGCCGGAAGAGGTGCGGCTGCAGGTTCTGAAGGGCGCCGAACGCGGAGGCCGGCTGAAGGCGATGGAGGAACTGGTCGACACCTGCATGGCCGACTATGACGAGAATGGCTGGACGGGCGATACCTGGCTCAATCCGCTTCCCGCCTCGGCCGGGTGAACGCCGATGGCCACGCAGATTTCGAAGGCCGATTTCCGCGACGCCATGGCAAGGGTCTGCGCTCCGGTCAACATCGTCACCACCGATGGCCCGGCGGGGCGCGGCGGCTTCACCGCCACCGCCATGTGCAGCGTCTCAGACGAGCCGCCGACGCTGCTGGTGTGTATGAACGGACGTTCGGCGCAGGCCGCCATGTTCCTCGCCAACCGGCGCTTCTGCGTCAACGTGCTGACGCATGACCATATGCATCTGGCGGGAAAGTTCGCCGGCGCGACCCGGGACATGGAAGCGCGCTATTCGGCGGCGCGCTGGCAGACGCTGACGTCGGGCACGCCGGCGCTGTCGGACGCGATCGTCAATTTCGACTGCGAGATCGAGGACGTGCATATCGTCGGCACGCACAATGTCATGATCGGCCGCGTCATCGACGTCAGGCACGGCAGCGGCGGCTCGGCGCTGCTCTATGTCGACCGGAATTACACGCAGCCGACGCGGTTGGGCAGTTTTGGCGGGTGAGCCTCAGCTCTCGCCGTCGATCAGGGTTTCCAGGAGATCGAGCAGTTGCTCCAGCCGTTCATGGCCAAAGCGGCGTTCGATGTCGTCGTAAATGACGCGGCGTTCGGGCGAGAGGGCATCGATCAGGGCGGAACCCGCCGGGGCGATGGTCAGGACGACGCGGCGGCCGTCGCCTTCGGCCTTGTTGCGGGTGATGAATTTGCGTCCCTCGAGCGCCTTGATGATGCGTGTCAGGCTGGGCGGCAGCACCGAGGCGCGGTCGGCAAGCTCCGTCGCCTCGACCGGGCCGGCTTCGCTCAGCACGCGCAGCACGCGCCATTGCTGTTCGGTTACGTCATGGGCGGCAAGCATGGGACGAAACCGCGCCATCACCACTTCACGGGCGTGAAGCAATGCCATCGGCAGGGAGCGACGAGTATTTTCCGGCAGCAAGTGAAATTCTCTCCAACGCTGGCTTGCGATTGCGGTGGCGGGCTTTGCCCAGCAGCGCTGGCCCTCAGTGCCGTCACCGTCATCCCGTATCGTCGTGCCAAGCCCGATGCAAGACTTGACTTCGGCGGGATCGCATGTAATTAACGCGTTAATTATAACAAAGCAATGTGCCAGGGAACGAGACGCGGTGCCTCACTTCTCCATCGAGTATTCGGCCAATCTCGATGCCAAGGTCGATATGGGCGAATTATGCGCCCTGGTGTTGCGCACGGTGCTGGACACCGGGCTGTTCGAGACCGGCGCCGTGAGGGTGCGGGCCTTTCGCGCCGACGCGTATGCCATTGCCGACAGGCTGCCGGAAAACGCCTTCCTCGACATGTCGTTTCGCATCGGCACCGGCCGGAGCGCCGAGGACAAGAAACGGACAGGAGAAGCTATCTTCGCGGCCGTAAGCGAATATCTGGCAGCGCTGTTCGAGACGCCGCATTTCGCCTTGTCGCTGGAGATCAGGGAAATCGACCCAGTGCTGAGCTGGAAGAAAAACGCAATCCACCCGCGGCTGCGCGGCAAGTGACGGAAGCTGATATGTCCGATCTCGAAGGCAATCTGAAAAAAGCCGAGGCCTATCTGGCCCGCTTCAAGCGCGACGGCGTGCTGAACCAGATCGGCGGCGAGGCGGTGCCGGCCGCCGACGGCTCGACCTTCGAGACCATGTCGCCGGTCGATTTGAAGCCGCTGGCCAAGGTCGCGCGCGGGGGCGCCACCGATATCGACCGCGCCGCCAAGGCGGCGAAGGCTGCGTTCCCGGCCTGGGCTGCCATGCCCGGCGAAGCGCGCAAGAAGCTGCTGCACAAAATCGCCGACGCCATCGAGGCACGGGCCGAGGAGATCGCCTTCATCGAATGCATGGATACCGGCCAGGCGCTGAAGTTCATGGCCAAGGCGGCGTTGCGCGGTGCGGAGAACTTCCGCTTCTTCGCCGATCGTGCGCCGGAAGCGCGTGACGGCGAGACGCTGCGGACGACAGGCCAGGTCAACATCACCACGCGCGTGCCGATCGGCCCGGTCGGCGTCATCACGCCGTGGAACACGCCGTTCATGCTGTCGACCTGGAAGATCGCGCCGGCGCTGGCCGCCGGCTGCACCGTGGTTCATAAGCCGGCTGAGTTCTCGCCGCTGACCGCACGACTGCTGGTCGAGATCGCCGAGGAGGCGGGCTTGCCGAAGGGCGTGTGGAACCTGGTCAACGGCCTCGGCGAGCATGCCGGCAAGGCGCTGACCGAGCATCCCGACATCAAGGCGATCGGCTTCGTCGGCGAAAGCCGCACCGGCTCGATGATCATGAAACAGGGCGCCGACACACTGAAGCGCGTGCATTTCGAACTTGGCGGCAAGAACCCGGTGATCGTGTTCGCCGACGCCGACCTCGAACGTGCGGCGGATGCGGCGGTGTTCATGATCTACTCGCTCAACGGCGAGCGCTGCACCTCGTCGTCGCGGCTGCTGGTCGAAGCCTCGGTCTACGACAGGTTCACCAATCTGGTGGCGGAAAAGGCAAAGCGCATCACAATAGGCCATCCGCTCGACCCCAAGACCGTTGTCGGACCGCTGATCCATCCGGTGCACGAGGAAAAGGTGCTGTCCTATATCGAGATCGGCAAATCGGAGGGCGCGGTGGTCGCCGCCGGCGGCGGCAAGTTCGCCGGACCGGGTGGCGGCTGCTATGTCAGCCCGACGCTGTTTACCGGCGCCACCAACACAATGCGCATCGCCCAGGAGGAGATTTTCGGGCCGGTGCTGACGGCAATCGCCTTCAAGGACGAGGCGGAGGCGCTGGCGCTCGCCAACGACACGCAGTACGGCCTGACCGGCTATCTCTGGACCTCGGACGTGACCCGCGCCTTCCGCTTCACCGATGCGCTGGACGCGGGCATGATCTGGGTCAATTCGGAGAATGTGCGGCATCTGCCGACACCGTTCGGCGGCGTCAAGAACTCCGGCATCGGCCGCGACGGTGGCGACCATTCCTTCGATTTCTACATGGAGACGAAGAACATCGCCTTCGCCACTTCAGCGCACGCGATCCAGAAACTCGGCGGCTGACGGAGGAAATCAGATGCCCTTGCCCAAGCCCAACCTCTATCCCGCCTTCAACATCGTGCGCCTCAGCCATGTCGAGTTGGCCGTCACCGATCTCGCCAAGTCCCGCGCGTTCTATGTCGACACGCTCGGCCTGCAGGTCACCGACGAGACGTCAGGCGCCATCTACCTGCGCGCCATGGAGGAACGTGGCCATCATTGCATCGTGCTTCGCAAGGCGACGACGCCGGAAGCGCGCGACCTCGGCTTCAAGGTTTTTTCGGACGAGGACCTCGACAAGGCCGTACATTTCTTCAAGGGCAAGAGCCTGCCGGTGGAATGGGTCGAGCGGCCTTATCAGTCGCGCACCTTCCGCACCCGCGACCCGCACGGCATTCCGCTGGAGTTCTATGCCCAGATGGAAAGGCTGCCGCCGATCCACCAGAAATATGCGCTCTACAAAGGCGTCAAGCCGCTGCGCATCGACCACTTCAACTGCTTCTCGCCCAATGTCGACGAGTCCGTCGCCTTCTACAACGAGCTCGGCTTCCGGGTCACCGAATACACCGAGGATGCGGCAACCGGGAAGCTGTGGGCGGCCTGGACGCACCGCAAGGGCGGCGTCCACGACATCGCCTTCACCAACGGCGTCGGCCCGCGCCTGCATCATGTCGCCTTCTGGGTGCCGACGCCGCTCAACATCATCGACCTGCTCGACCTCATGGCGACGACCGGCTATCTGCCGAACATCGAGCGCGGCCCCGGCCGCCACGGCATATCCAACGCGTTCTTCCTCTATGTCCGCGACCCGGACAACCACCGCATCGAGATCTACTGTTCGGACTACCAGACGGTCGATCCCGACCTCGAGCCGATCAAGTGGGACCTCAAGGACCCGCAGCGCCAGACGCTGTGGGGCGCACCAGCGCCGAAAAGCTGGTTCGAGGAGGGCAGCACCTTCGCCGGCGCGGCGGCACGCCAGCCGGATTTGACGGCGTCGCCGATCATCGCGCCGTAGGCGGGTTTTGAGTTGATGTCAGCATTCCTTGTCGCCCCCCTCTGTCCTGCCGGACATCTCCCCCTCAAGGGGGGAGATTGGCTGGCCTCACGGCCCACGCCCTCCTTGCAACGCTGGAAATTGGCGAAAGCAGAGACAAAATCCAATCTCCCCCCAAGAGGGGGAGATGTCCGGCAGGACAGAGGGGGGCGCCGTAGAGCTCCTGCCTCGCCTATGTTCAACACCACCACCGGAGCCGCAGCATGACCCCGCCCCGGCTCGCCACCTTCACCGCCGGCGGCAAGACGCGCTATGGCGCGGTCACCGGCCAGGGCGTCGTCGACCTGGCGGCTCGCTACAGCCAGTGGCCGACATTGCGCGAAGTGATCGAGGCTGGCGCCTTGCGGCGGCTGGCGGAAGAGGCCGAAGCGTTCGCCGCCGATTTCCCGCTCGATGCCGTCGCCTACGACATTCCTATCCCCTCGCCGGAGAAGATCATCTGCGTCGGCGTCAACTATCCGGATCGCAACGAGGAGTACAAGGACGGCCAGGCGGCGCCTTCGAACCCCTCGCTGTTCATCCGCTTTCCGCGCTCCTTCGTCGGCCATGACGCGCCACTGGTACGGCCGCCGGAATCGCCGCAACTCGACTATGAGGGCGAGATCGTCATCGTGATCGGCAAGGGCGGCCGGCGCATCGCCGAGACCGATGCGCTCGGCCACATTGCGGCGCTGTCGCTGTGCAATGAAGGCACCATCCGCGACTGGGTGCGGCATGCCAAGTTCAACGTCACGCAAGGCAAGAATTTCGACCGCACGGGCTCGATCGGCCCATGGCTGGTGCCGTTCACGGATGAGGCGCAGATCGCCGATATCGCGCTCTCCACCCGCGTCAATGGCGAGATCCGCCAGCAGGATCGAACCAGCCGGATGATCTTTCCCTTCCGCAAGATCATCAACTACATCTCGACCTTCACCGCGCTGGTGCCGGGCGATATCATCGTCACCGGTACGCCGACCGGCGCCGGCGCCCGTTTCGATCCGCCGATCTGGCTGAAGCCGGGCGATGTGATCGAGGTCGAGGCCGACGGTATCGGCCTGCTTCGCAACGGTGTCGTCGACGAGGCAAGCGTATGACCCCCGAGCAAGTCGAAGACGCCGCGGCGCGGCTGTTCGAGGCCGAGCGGTCGCGCCGGCAGATCCGGCTGCTCAGCCTCGATTTTCCCGAGGCAACGATGGAGGACGCCTACCGCGTCCAGGCGGCGCTCGTGGCGCGCAAGATCGGCGCCGGGCTGAAGCCGAAGGGCTGGAAGATCGGCCTGACCTCCAAGGCGATGCAATATGCGCTGGCCATCGACACGCCGGATTCGGGCGTGCTGTTCGACGATATGTTCTTCAGCGACGGCGCTGCGGTTCCGGCCGGCCGTTTCATCCAGCCGCGCGTCGAGGCCGAGATCGCCTTCGTCATGAAGGCGCCGCTGAAGGGGCCCGGCGTGACCCTCTTCGACGTACTCAACGCCACCGACTACATCACGCCGGCGCTCGAAATCCTCGACACGCGCATCGAGCGTGTCAATGCCGAGACCAAGAAGGTACGCACCTTCTTCGACACGATTTCCGACAATGCCGCCAATGCCGGCATCGTCATCGGCGGCCGGCCGCAGCGGCCTGATGAAGCCGACATGCGCTGGATCGGCGCCATCGTCTCGCGCAATGCCGTGGTCGAGGAGACCGGGCTTGGCGCCGGCGTGCTCAACCATCCGGCGATGGGCATCGCCTGGCTGGCGGACCGGCTCGCCCGCTACGGCATGTCGATCGCCGCTGGCGAGGTGGTGCTGTCGGGCTCGTTCGTGCGCCCGGTGGAGGCGCGGCCCGGCGACACCATCGTTGCCGATTTCGGCAGTTCGGGAACGGTCAGCATCCATTTCGCGAAGAGCTGACGGCGCGGTCGCCAGCAGCCCTCACGTGCCACGCAGGTAAGCCGCCACCACGTCGGCGGCGATGGTCGAGATGCGCATGCCGGCATTCCTGTTGACGTCACCCTCGACGCGGCTCTGCACCCAGCCGAGGAAAGCAAAGGCGCGTAGCGCTGAAAACAGTGGCAAGGACGCGATGTCCTCTGGCGTCAGGTCTCGCTCCTGGCGGTAGCCATCGAGCAGCGACGCCTCGATCAGCGGATAGATCGCTTCGTCGCGGTTCTGGTAGAGTGCCACGGCAAGATCGTAGACGTGCCAGCCATGGCCGCAATCGTCGAAGTCGATGATCTGGATGGCGTCGCCGTCGAGCAGAACGTTCTCGCGCACCAGATCGGCATGGATCAAGCCGAAATTGCGCGCGCTACGCTCATGCCGCGACAGCACAACGACCGCCTTCTCGTGGGCACGGAACACCAGTTCGCGGCTGGTATCGTCGAGAAACGGGCAGGTTTCGAAACGGCCCCATATGGGGGTCGCACCGAAAAAGCCTTCGAAATCCCAGCTGTGACGGGCAAAGCCCGGCGGCGTCGCCCAGCCGGCGGCGGCATTGTGCATGCGGGCGATGGTTCGCCCGATGGCCGTGAATACCCGCCTTGCCTGTTCGGGCGCATAGCCGAGCGGCACGCCGCGCGCGCCGACAGCGCGGCCTTCCAGCCAGCTCAGACAATCGACCTGACGCGGCGCCGCTGTGCCGGTGCCGACCGGCACGAACAGATCGCCGTTCAACGCCGGCACCGGGGATGGCGTGGCGACCCCGGCCGATTGCAGGAAGCCCATCCACTGCAATTCCGAAGACAGCGCGGCATCCGAGTGATAGCCCGGCCTGTGGATGCGCATGGCGGCCGGCTGGCCATCGGGCAGGCGAATGCGGAAGACCGCATTTTCGCGATATTTCAGCAGTTCCGGTTCACTGTCGCGAACGCCCCAATGTTCGAGCGCACGCCTGGCAAGCGCGGTGACATCCGCTTCCGTCTCGGGCTCCGATTGCGCGAAAACAGCGCTCACGCCGTAACCCCGCCGACTTCTTCAAGCACTTCGTCCAGGGTTGCGATCAAGAGATCGGCATTGTCGCGCGAAAACGGCATTGGCGGGCGTATCTTCAGCACATTGCCATGAATGCCGGTCTTGCCCATCAGCACGCCGCGATGGCGCATCGCGTTGATGACACGCCCGGCGATGTCAGGCGCAGGCTCGCGGGTCTCACGGTCATGGACCAGCTCGGCGCCGAAGAACAAGCCCGCGCCCCTGACCTCGCCGATGCATTCGTGGCGGTCCGCCAGCGGGCGCAGCAGCCCGAGTGCATGGGCACCGACGTCGCGCGCATTGCCGACGAGGTTCTCCTGCTCGATGACATCGAGCACCGCGCTGGCCACGGCGCAGGAAACCGGGTTGCCGCCAAAAGTGTTGAAGTAACGGAAGGCGTTGCGGAAGGTCGCCAGGATCTCCCTGGTGGTGACGACGGCGGCGACCGGATGGCCGTTGCCCATCGGCTTGCCCATGGTGACGATGTCGGGGGTGAAGCCGGCGCGCTGATGGCCCCAGAAATGGCTGCCGGTGCGGCCGAAGCCGGGCTGTACTTCGTCGGCGATGACCAGGCCGCCGGCGTCGCGCACCGCCGCCACGGCATCATCGAAAAAGCCGCTGGGCAGTGTCGGGAAGCCTTCATTGGCGAGCAGCGGACACAGGATCATGCCGGACAGGCCAATGCCGTCCTTCGCCAGCGAGGCAATGGCCTCGCGCACCGCGTCGCCAAAGGCCTTGCCGTTAGCCATCGTATCGGGATGGCGATAGCTGTCGGGTGCCGGCACCAGCCTGACATGACGGGCGCGGCCGCCGACCGGCGGCATGCGGGTCGAGAGCTGCGAAACCGCGGTGGTGTTGCCATGATAGGTAGCGTCGGTGGCGATGATGCCCATCTGGCCCGATGCCGCCTGCGCCATGCGCAGCGCGATGTCGTTGGCCTCGCTGCCGGTGCAGGTCAGGATGGCGGTGGACAGGCCGGCATCGAAGGTCGCGGTCAGCCGCTCGACATAATCGAGGATGGCGGTGTGCAGATAGCGGGTGTGGGTGTTGAGCAGACTCGCCTGCCGGCACAGCGCCTCGACCACATGCGGGTGGCAGTGGCCGACATGGGCGACATTGTTGTAGGCGTCGAGATATTTGCGGCCGTCGGCGTCGTAGAGCCAGACGCCTTCGCCGCGCACGAGATGCACGGGCTCGTCGTAGAACAATTGCGACTTGGCGCCGAGCAGGCGGCCGCGCCGGCCAACCAAGGTTTCCTCGGCGATCTTCTTCTGCGGTTGAGTCATCTGTCGGTCCCAAAGCCTCGTTGTATTCAATTGTCCGTCAGAGCTTCGACAGGCCTACGCCGATTGCCTCGCCGATTTTGGCGACGTCGGCGGCGCTGATGATCAGCGGCGGCGACAGGATGACGTTGTTGCCGGACACGCGCAGCATGACGCCGGCCTCATAGGCTGCCTCCGAGACCACGGCCATGGTCTTCTTGTCGGCGGATTTTTTGGTGGCGCGATCGGAGACCAGCTCCAGCGCCGCCATCAAGCCTTTGTGCCTGACATCGCCTACGATCTCGTGCTTCGCCTTCAGGCCCTCAAGCACGGCCGCAAGTTCGACACCGCGCGCTGCGGCGTTCTCGTTCAGGCGAAGCCGTTTGGTTTCGGCAAGCGCCGCCAGTCCCGCGGCGCAGCCGACAGGATGGCCGGAATAGGTGTAGCCGTGGCCGATCGCGCCGAAGCTGGTCTTGTCGGCCTCGAAGACATCGGCGACCTTGCCACCGATCAGCGTGGCACCGAGCGGGAAATAGCCTGAGGTGATCGCCTTGGCGATGGTCATGAAATCCGGCTTCACGCCCGACAGCCGCGAGCCCGCCCAGGCGCCGGTGCGGCCGAAGCCGGTGACCACCTCGTCGGCGATCAGCAGGATTTCGTGGCGATCGCAGATCTCGCGCACCAGCGGCATGAAGCTCTCATGCGGGACGATGACGCCGCCGGCGCCGAGCACAGGCTCCATGATGAAAGCGGCGATGGTGTCGCCGCCCTGGAAAGCGATTTCGTCTTCCAGCGCCTTGGCGCACAGTTTCGCCAGCCGAGCCGGATCGGTCTCGTCGAACGGGTTGCGGAAGGTCCAGGGTGCGGGAATGTGGAAGACGCCGGGCAGCAGCGGCTCGTAGTTGCGGCGGAAATTGGCATTGCCGTTGACCGAGGCGGCACCGAAATGCGTGCCGTGATAGCCCTTCTTCAGGGCAAGGAATTTCGTGCGGTCGCCCTGACCGCGGATCTTCCAGTATTGCCGGGCGAGCCGCAGCGCCGTCTCGACCGAATCCGAACCGCCCGAGGTGAAGAAGGTCCGCACCATGCCTTCCGGCGCGAACCATTCAGAGAGTTCGTAGGCGAGCTCGATAGACGGTCCGGTCGAGGTGCCGCGAAAGCCCGAATAGTAGGGCAGCGCGCCGAGCTGGTCGGCGATCGCCTTCTTGATGGGATCGCAGCTGTAGCCGAGGTTGACGTTCCACAGACCACCGACGGCATCGAGCACGCTGTTGCCGTCGATGTCGGTGACGGTGACGCCCTCGCCCTTCATGATCACCTTTGGCGGATTGGCCCGCATCTCGGCCGGGTGCGCCATCGGATGCCAGATCGGCTTGGCGTTCGTCTCGGTGAGGAAATTGATGTCGCGCATGACAGGCTCCGAAAATGGTTCTCAGACGGCGGGGACGAGGTCGAAATGGCCGAGTGCCTCGGCGTAGGAAAATGCCGGCCGGGCAACGTCGAAATGAACGGTGCGCATGCCGGCGGCACGGCCGCCATCGACATTGCGCTGCTGGTCGTCGACGAACACGCAGGCGCCGGCGGGCAGGCCGAGCGCTTCGGTGACGAAGGCATAGGCGCGCGGGTCGGGCTTGAGGATGCCGGTATGGGTGGCATCGACGATCACATCGAACAGGCCGAGCAGCGGCAGTCTTTGACGGAAGCCGGCGCCATAGAACAGGTCGAGCTCGTTGGACAGGATCGCGAGGCGAAAGCCGGCCGCATGGACGGCGCGGATGGCACTGTCGGCCTCGGGCCGTACCACCTTTTCCGGCTCGGCTCCGCGGGCGCGCTGGACGAAGGTTTCCATCGCCTGCCAGTCCTCGCCGACGAGCCGGCCGACCTCGCTGGTGCGGGTGCGCCAATAATCGCGCTCGCTGATCTCGTCGGCCTGCATGGCCCGCCACAGCGGATCGCTGGCCGGATCGAACGGCCCGCGCCATTGCAGCGTTCCGGGCTTCAGGCCGAGCGCCTGCTCGGTCAAGGCATGGGTTTCGAACAGCGTTCGCGTGACAACGCCGCCGAAATCAAGGACAAGCGCCTTTGCCAGGACAGCGCTCACGCGGCCACTCCCTTGGCAGGGGTACCGCGCGGGACAACGCCTTCCTCGACCCAGCGGTCGAATATCTCGAGCGCCTTGCCGACGAAGGTGTCGCTGTTGATGTGGGCGTCGATCTCGTGGAACTCGACCCCGGCGGGTATAGCCTTGCGCATTTCATCGACGAAGGCGGCAAGCGCTTGCGGCTCGTAGAGCGGCTCGCCCTGCATGTCCCATTCCTGGATGCCGCCCGAAGGCAGGATGAAGGCTGAGCGGCCCTTCGACGCGCCGAGCTTGGCGGCGATGGTCCTGGCGACCTGGCGGCGATCATCGGCATCGACGGTGACAGAGGCAATCAGCCTGTTATGGGCGTGAAACGGCCGCCGCGAAAACTTAGCCGGCAAATCCTGCCAGGTCGGCAGGTCGACCATGTCAACGGCGCCTGGTGCCGCGATCTGCGGGATGCCACGGGCGCCGGCGTTCTCGAGCCGGTCGGCGCCGGAGCTGACGACGGAGCCGGCAAGATGGTTGGTGATTTCCTGCAGGCTGAAGTCGAACACCGCGCAGAAATGACCCTGGCCGGCAATCGATTCGAAGGCTCTGCCGCCCATTCCAGTGGTATGGAAGACGGCGACGTCATAGCCGCGCCGTTCCAGCGCCGGCTTCAGCGTCTTCATGTAGCGCAGGCAACTGCCGCCAAGCGAGGTCATGCCGATGGTCGGCCCGAGGGCCGGCGCCGACGCGCGTGACGCAAGCACGATCCTGGCCGCGCCGACGACCGCGCCGCAGGCCTGCGACAGGACCAGCTTGCAGATGTTGTTGAGGCCGTAGAGCCCTCCCGCCCAGAGGATCATCATCAGGTCGGGCGCGACGCGCTCGGGCGGTATCAGGTGCGAATAGGCGATGGTCGAGACGACGAATTTCGGCACGCCGAGCGGCAGGCTGAGCGCGACGTCGAGCGCCAGATCGGTGCCCATCGAACCGCCGATGGCGATGAAGGCGTCGATCTCGCCGCGCTGATGGAGTTGGCGCACCAGTTGCACCGCGCCGCCGGCCATCAGCGTCATGGCGGTGTTTTCGTCACCGCTGGACACGATCTCGGCGATCGTCACATCGACAGCGCGGGCCACGGCATGCTTGTCGTGATCGGGGCTGTAGGGCGGATCGCCGAGCACGCTGACATCCATCATGACGGCGCGGCCGCCCGATGCCTCGATGCAGGCTTTCATGAACAGCAGCTCATCGGCCTTGGTGTCGCCGGTGCCGATGACCAGGATGCGGGGCGCGGGATCCACGGGCATCAGGCCTGCCTCCTCAGGGTTTGCAGATTCTCGCCATTGAGACGCATCGAAATTTCCCGCGCCGCGGCGACGGCCGCAAGCCCTCGTGCCGCGATGTCGGCTGCCGTCGTCCTGGCCTTCGGCGCGGCCACCGCGATGGTGCCGAGCGCGAAGCCGTCCGCAGCGAGGATTGCCGCCGCCACGCCGATGACGCCTTCTTCCAGGCCCTGATCGCAGATCGAGTAGCCGCGCCCGCGCGCCTCATCCAGGGAGCGGGAGATGGCGGCCGGCTCGATCAGCGTGTGCGCGGTGAACGCCTCGAGGGGACCCGCCAGGCATGCCTTGACGGTCTCCTCCCTGGCGAAGGCCAGATAGGCGATGCCGGAGGCGGTCGAATGAAGCGGCAGGAGCTGGCCGATATCGACGTTGACCCGGTTTGCCCGCGTGGGATGCTCGACATGGACGGTGACCAGCCTGTCGATGCCGAATTCCGACAGATGCACCGTCTCCGCCGTGGCACTTGCCAGATCCCGCACCAGCGGCACAGCCGTCTGGAGGAAGGGGAAGCGGGCCTCGCGGATGCGCGCCAGCCGCGACAGGCCGGCGCCGAGGCGGTAGTGCCGCGTACCGCCATCCTGCTCGACGAAGCCATGGGCGGTCAGCGCAACCAGCAGCCGCCGCGTCGTCGCCTTGTCGAAGCCCGACCGGCGCGCCAGATCGGACAGGCCGAGTTCGGGCTCCGCCACGGTGAACAGCTCCAGAAGCGAGATCGCTTTTCCAACCGTACCCAAATTTACCTCCCGGCATTGCCATCCATTCAGAGGCAATCATTTAACGTGTGAATTAACTTGACAGGAAGCCGGTTTGTTTGCAAGTCTATATTCAAAATAATGGTTCAAATAATGAACCGAACCGCCAGAGCGATATGGGACAGGCCGTGCGGCCAGCAAACCGATCTTGGTTTGCAAACAGGAGGGACCAATGACAGCAGTTTTGGAACAGGCGCCAGCCAACAGGCTGCGCAAGAACAGCCTTGGCGTGGGCGCCATCACCTTCATGGTGATTTCGGCGGCGGCTCCGCTCACGGCGGTGGCCGGCGGCACGCCGCTCGGCATGCTAATGGGCAATGGCGCCGGCTTTGCCGGCACCTACCTCATCGTGACGGTGCTGCTGTTGTTGTTCGCGGTCGGCTATGTCGCCATGTCGCGGCATGTCGGCAATGCCGGCGCCTTTTATGCCTACGCCGCGCGCGGGCTCGGCGGGCTTGCCGGCGGCGCCACGGCGCTGATCGCGATCCTGTCCTACAACGCCATGCAGATCGGCGTCATGGGCCTTTTGGGTGCCGCTACCGCCGGACTGTTCGCCGGCTGGGGCATCAACCTGCCTTGGTGGGTGTGGAGCTTCATCGCCATCGCGCTCGTCGCCGTGCTCGGTTACCGCCAGGTCGACCTATCGGCCAAGATCCTGACGGTGCTGGTTCTCTGCGAATACGCCGTGGTGCTGATCCTCGACATCGCTATCCTCAAGACCGGCGGCGACAGCGGACTGTCGGCCGCACCCTTCAGCTGGAGTCAGATCACCAGCGGTGCGCCAGCGATCGCCATCCTGTTCTGCTTCGCGGCGTTCATCGGCTTCGAGGCAACGACGATCTATGCCGAGGAGGCACGCGATCCCAAGGTCACGATACCGCGCGCCACCTATATCTCCGTGGTGTTGATCGGCGTCTTCTACATGGTGACCGCCTGGCTGATGGCGGTCGGCGCCGGTGTCGACAAATTGCTGCCGGCACTGCAGGGCTTGCAGGATCCGACGACGTTCCTGTTCGGCCTGTCCGACCGCTACGCAGGCACGATGCTGTCGCAGGCGATGAGCATCCTGTTCGTGTCGAGCCTGTTCGCCGGCGTGCTGGCGTTCCATAATGCGGTCGCCCGCTACATCTATGTCTCGGGCCGTGAGAAGCTTTTGCCGCAGTCGATCGGCGTGACGCATTCGGCGCACCAGAGCCCGCATGTCGCCTCGGTGATCCAGAGCGTGCTGGCGGCCGTCGTCGTCGGTCTGTTCGCCGTGCTCGGCCTCGATCCGGTGCTGGCACTGTTTTCCTGGCTGACCAATGTCGCGACGCTCGGTGTCATCGTCATGATGGCGGTGGCCTCGCTCGCCGTGGTCATGTACTTCCGCGCCAACCCATCGGCGCAGGAAAATGCCGTGAAGACGACCATCCTGCCTGGGCTGACCTTCATCGCCTTCGTCGTCATCATCTATCTGATCGTCATCAATTTCGGCAGCCTGTCGGGGGCCGGCGGCTTCCTCGGCGTGTTCCTGCCGGGGCTGGTGCTGATCGCCGCGGTGGTCGGCCTGCTGCTGGCCGGCGCCTTGAAGAGCCGCGATCCGGTGGCCTTCGAAAGCCTCGGTCTGCCCCTGAAGGATTGAGCGAAACACCGGATCGAGAGACCTAGCGGGGCGGCGTGACGCCGCCCCTTCCACCACAAAGGGAGTGGCGGCCTTGAGCTTTGCCGAAAACATCACCGTCGAGGCGCTGGAGGCCGATCCCTATCCGATCTATGCCGAACTCAGGCGCAGCGCGCCGGTCGCCTTCGTGCCCTCGGTCAATCTCTGGTTCGTCACCCGCTGGAAGGATGTCGAACTGGTGGCGAAGTCGCCCGACATCTTCTCCGCAATCGTCAAGGCCGGCGTATCGCCGGTCGAGCGCTCCTTCGGCAAGCCGACGATCCTGACCAGCGACGGCGAGGTCCACAAGCACCTTCGCCAGGGCGTCGACCCGAAATACCGGCCACGCACCGTCGCCTCCTATGCCGGGGATCTCGTGCGCTCGATCGCCGAGCCTTATCTCGACCGGATCGCCAGCCAAGGTTCGGCCGAACTGATGGCCGATTATTTCGAGCCTGTGTCGACGCTCTGCCTGGCACGCTCGCTCGGCCTTGCCGACATCGACATGCCGACCCTGCGCCGCTGGTTCTATGGCCTTGCCCAAGGCGCCATCAATTTCGAGAAGGACCCTAAGCGGCAGGAAATCGCCGACGCGATCGGCGCCGAGGTCGGCGATGCGGTGACGCCGACGCTGGAAAGGCTGGTCCGTGAGCCCGACGATTCGGCGTTGTCGCATATGCTGCATGACGGTATGCCGGAAGGCAAAACGCGACCGATCGACTTCCTGATGCCGACCGTCAAAGTGATCCTGCTCGGCGGCATGCAGGAGCCGGGCCACGGCGCCGGCTCGATCCTTGTCGGCCTGCTGAGGAGCCCCGACCAGTTGCGCAAGGTGCTCGACGATCCCGAGACCTTCGTGCCCAAGGCGGTCGACGAGGGCCTGCGCTGGGTGGCGCCGATCGGCACGCAGACACGCGAAACGACCCGCGCGGTCGAGATCGGCGGAGCCACCATCCCCGCCGGCGCACCAGTGGCGGCACTTGTCTCCTCGGCCAGCCGCGACGAGAGCCGATTTGCCGACCCCGACCGCTTCGACATCGATCGCGACGAAGGCAACCACGCCGCCTTCGGCTTCGGCCATCATTTCTGCTCCGGCCGGTTTTTCGCGCGCGAGCAGATGTGCCTCGCGGTGAGGCTGCTGCTCGAGCGCTTTCCCGATCTCAGACTGGTGCCCGGCAAGGAGCCGGTGTTCCGCGGCTGGGAATTCCGGGCGCCCACCACATTGCATGTCAGTTGCGGAGCCGGTCCCAAATGATCACCCAGAATGCCATCGATATCCTGCGCAAGGCCGAGATCGGCGCGCGTGGCCTGTTCATCGATGGCGCGCAGGCCGAGGCGACAGGCGGCGCGACGCTGCCGGTGGTTTCGCCGATCGACGGCCGGCCTTTTGCCAGCATCGCCGACGGCAATGCCGCCGATGTCGACCGCGCGGTCCAGGCGGCGCGCAAAACATTCGAGAAGGGCTCGTGGTCGCGCGCGGCACCCGCTTTTCGCAAGAAAGTGCTGACAAGGCTCGCCGAGCTGGTCGAAAAGCATGTCGATGAACTGGCCGTGCTCGGCGTGCGCGACAATGGCACCGAAATCGGCATGGCCTACAAGGCCGAGCCGCTGTCGGCGGCCGGCACCATCCGCTACTACGCCGAGGCGATCGACAAGGTCTATGGCGAGATCGCGCCGACGGCCGAGAACGTGCTGGGGCTGATCCACAAGGAGCCGCTCGGCGTCGTCGGTGTCATCGTGCCGTGGAATTTCCCGCTGATGATCGGCGCCTGGAAGATCGCCCCGGCACTTGCCGCCGGCAATTGCGTGGTGGTCAAGCCGCCGGAGATCGCGTCGCTGACGCTGCTGCGGCTGGCGGAACTGGCCAGCGAGGCCGGCTTGCCCGCCGGTGTGCTCAACGTCGTCACCGGCCGCGGCGCGGTCGCCGGCGAGGCGCTCGGGCTGCATATGGATGTCGACGCCATCGCCTTCACCGGCTCCGGGCCGGTCGGCCGGCGGCTGCTCGACTATTCCGCCCGTTCCAACCTGAAGCGTGTCTTCCTCGAACTCGGCGGCAAGTCGCCCAACATCGTCTTTGCCGATGCTCCAGACCTGAAGCAGGCGGCGGTCGTCTCGGCCAACGGCATCTTCCGCAATTCCGGCCAGGTGTGCGTCGCCGGCTCGCGTCTGCTCGTCCAATCGTCGGTCTATGACCGCTTCATGGACGAACTTCTCTCGGCAACCACGCGGCTTAGGGTCGGCGATCCGCTCGATCTCGCGAGCGACGTCGGCGCGGTATCGAGCGCCGAGCAATTGGACAAGAACCTCGGCTTCGTCGCCAAGGCCGCCGAAGAAGGCGCAAGGCTGGTCACCGGCGGCGAGCGCATACTCACCGAGACCCGCGGCAGCTACATGGCGCCGACGATCTTCGAGAATGTCACACAGGACATGCAGCTTGCCCGCGAGGAGGTGTTCGGACCGGTGCTCGGCGTGATGCGCTTCGAGACCGAGGAGGAGGCGGTGCGGCTTGCCAATTCGACCGTCTACGGGCTTGCCTCGGCGGTGTGGACATCAAATCTTTCCACCGCGCATCGCATGGTGCGCGCCATCAATGCCGGCGTCGTCCACGTCAACACCTATGGCGGCGCCGACATCACCGTACCGCTCGGCGGCGTCAAGCAATCCGGCTTCGGCCGCGACAAGTCGCTGCACGCGCTGGAGAAATATCTCGACCTGAAGACTGCCTGGATCGCGCTTTGAGATCCCTCGGCTCTCCTTGAGAATCTGAGCGCCTGCAGCGGCGCCCAGGGTCGCATCGCGGTTCCCTGCGGCCGGCCGGCGGTGCCTTGTGCTCGCTACCTCAGGATTTTTGAGAGAATATTCCCGGCTTCGGCGAGATCGGCGAAACACGTTCGTTGATAAGATCGATAGAATTTATGACGATGTGACCAAGCCTAGGCAATCCGCCCTTGCTGCCATGACTTCACAACCGCAGAGATCAATCATGTCCGACGTCAACAACACTTCGCCAGCTTCCCCTTGGTCAACCCTCAACCGGCGCAATGGCCTTGCTCTGCTGTTCGCATCGGCGGTGGCGATCGGCGGCCTGATGGCTCCCCATGCCTCCTTCGCCGAAGACAAGAAGGCGATCAAGGTCGGCATCATCAGCGGCGAGGACGAGGATGTCTGGCGCGTCGTCGTCGCCCAGGCCGCCGAAAAGGGCCTCACCATCGAGACCGTGGTGTTCAACGACTATACCCAGCCCAACGAGGCGCTGGAGCGCGGCGAGATCGACGCCAACGCCTTCCAGCACCAGCCCTATCTCGACAACCAGATCAAGACCCAGGGCTACCATATCGTGCGCGTCGGCTATACCGGCGTCTGGCCGATCGGCCTTTATTCCAAGAAGTACAAAGCGGTCGCCGACCTGCCCGAAGGCGCGGTCATCGGCGTGCCGAACGACCCGTCCAATGAAGGCCGCGCGCTGCGGGTGCTGCAGAACGAGGGCGTGATCAAGCTGAAGGACGGCACCGGCATTCTCGCCACCACCGCCGACATCGCGGAAAACCCCAAGAAGGTCGAGATCAAGGAGCTTGACGCCGGCATCGTCGGCCGCTCGGTCGAGGATCTCGACGCGGCCGTGGTCAACACCGACTGGGCGCTGAAAAGCGGCCTGACGCCGGAAAACCGCATTGCGCAGGAGCCGATCGCCGACAATCCGTACCGTAACTTCATCGCGGTCAAGGTCGGCAATGAGAACGAGGCCTGGGTGAAGACGCTGGTCGCCTCCTACCAGAACGAGGCCGTGAAAGCCGAGTTCGACAAGGTCTACAAGGGCACCGGCCTCAGCGCCTATTGACACCATCGGGCACTGACTTGCCTGCTCCGACAGGAAGGCGGTCCGCGCATTGCGCGGGCCGCAATCGTATTTTCAGGATCCGCGTATGAACCAGCATTTCACCGAAACCACCGAGGCCATGGATCGACCTGGCGCACCGCCGCAGGACGTGGTGCGTCTTGTCGACCTGAAGCGCCGTTTCGGTGCCACGGCGGCGCTCGACGGCATCTCGCTGACGGTACGCAAGGGCGAGATCCTCGGCATCATCGGCCGCAGCGGCGCCGGCAAATCGACACTGATCCGCTGCCTGAACGGTCTGGAGCGGCCCGATTCCGGTCAAGTGTTCATCGAAGGCCGCGAGATCAGCCGGCTCGGCGAGCGCGACCTGCAGCCGCTGCGCCGGCGTATCGGCATGATCTTCCAGCATTTCAACCTTTTGTCGGCCAAGACCGTCGAGGACAATGTCGCGCTGCCGCTGAAGATCGAGGGCCGCTCGAAAGCGGAACGGCTCGCGCGAGCGGCCGAACTGCTCGATCTCGTCGGCCTGTCGGAAAAGGCCAAAGCCTATCCGGCGTCGCTGTCGGGCGGACAGAAGCAGCGCGTCGGCATCGCCCGGGCGCTGGCCGCACGGCCGGCGCTGCTGTTGTCGGACGAAGCCACCTCGGCGCTCGACCCGGAAACGACACGCTCCATTCTCGCGCTGCTCAAGGACATCAACCGGCAGCTTGGCCTGACCATCCTTTTGATCACCCATGAGATGGAGGTGATCCGCTCGATCGCCGACCGCGTGGCGGTGATCGACACCGGGCGCATCGTCGAGGAAGGGCCGGTCTGGTCGGTGTTCGCCGATCCGCGCTCGGACATCACAAGAAGCCTGCTTGGCGCGATCCGGCCGCAATTGCCGGCCGAATTCGCAGCGCGACTGCTGCCGTCAGCCGGCGCCGACACCATCCTGCGCGTCGATGTCGCCGGCGACGCCGCACGCGGGCCGTTGCTGTCCGATCTCGCGGCAACGGTGCCAGGTGCGTTCCGTCTTGTCCATGGCGGCATCGACCATGTCCAGCAGCAGCCCGTCGGCACGCTGTTCCTTTCCGTCCCCGGCAAGGATGCAAGCCATCTCGCCGAGGTGATCACATTCCTCAAATCCCGCCAGGCGCGGGTGGAGGTGCTTGGCCATGTCGCCGATCCTGTTTGAGCTTCTGCTGCGTTCGATCTGGGAGACGGTGCTGATGACGGCCGCCTCGGGCCTCATCTCGCTGGTGTTCGGCCTGCCGCTGGGGCTGGCCTTGATCGCCACCGAACGTGGCGGCATCGCCGAAAGCCTGTGGGTCAACCGCGTGCTCGGCGCCGTCATCAACGGTTTCCGCTCGGTGCCGTTCATCATCCTTCTGGTGGCGCTGATCCCGCTGACCCGGCTGATCGTCGGCACCTCGATCGGCACATGGGCGGCCATCGTGCCGCTATCGATCGCGGCCACGCCCTATTATGCGCGCATCGCCGAAGTGTCGCTGCGCGAGGTCGACCATGGCCTGATCGAGGCGGCCCGCGCCATGGGCGGCAACCGCTGGACGATCATCCGCGAGGTGCTGGTGCCCGAAGCCCTGCCCGGCATCGTCGCCGGTTTCACGGTGACCTTGGTGACGCTAATCGGCGCCTCGGCGATGGCCGGAGCCATCGGTGCCGGCGGCCTCGGCGACCTCGCTATCCGCTACGGCTACCAGCGGTTCGAGACTTCGGTGATGATCGCCGTGGTCATCGTGCTGATCATCCTGGTCTGCGGCATCCAGTGGGCGGGCGATCGGCTGGTGGCGAGGCTGGATCGGCGGGGATGAGACCGGCTGACGAACTAGGCGATGATGTCTTCTATCAGTGCTTGCAAGGGCGCTTCGGAACCGCTGAAACTGTCGATCATGGCTTGAATGATGCGATCCCGTTCAAGGATGTCTGCATTGAATGTCAGGCCCGCGTGCTCGGCGAGCATCGCGAGGAAGGTGAGTTGGGATCGGCCGTTGCCTTCGAAACGGATGCACGGCATTGATCTCCGCGACGATGTGGGCGGCGTGCCCGGAAAAGCCGACGCTGTCTAGGTCGGCTAAACGGTCGGGATTGCCGAGTTCGCCGAACACCCGCGCCATCTCAGTCGCGATGTGCTCGGGATAACAGAACCAGCTGCCGCCCTTTCCGATGCGGATGGTGCGCGGCTGACCGGCCCAGGCATACACGTCCTGGAACAGATGCCGGTGCAGACTGCGATAATGAGGATAGTCCAGTTCGCCTGCCGGAAGAGGTTCGTCAGCGCGTGTCAAGAACAGAGCGAGCTCGACCTCATCGAGTTCGGTCTGGTCACGAATGTCCAGCAAATTGATGAGCACCGTCGTGCCGGGGTAGCAGAGCGGATCGAACTCGGCGACGTAGGCCAACGTCTATTTCTTTTTGCGGATTTCTTCCTTGATGAGCGAACGCCGCTCATCACCGGACAGTCCGTGCCGCGCACTGTGGCTTAGTACCTTAGCCATGCGGGGCGACAGCTTCATGCCTTCGACGGCGCTAATTTTCTCGCCGCGCCCGCTCGTCAGAACGAACTGGCCGGTCTTGGCCGAACGGATGGTTCTTGAACTGGGAGACTTCATTTCGAGATCGTATCACAACCTTGGGAAGGGGGCCAAAGCGATTTCCGTGGCAAGTTGGACTAGCCCCTCAGCCTCGCCCCTTCCGGATCGAAGAAAGGCATCGGCGCCACCACCGCGCGCGTCGGCTTGCCCTCTATCTCGATGCTCAGCTCAGTGCCGATGGCGGTGAAGGGCAGCCGCAGATGCGCCGTCGCCAGTACCTTGCCGAGGGAATAGCCATGATCGCTGTAGGTGACGATGCCGGCGTCCTCGCCATCGGCCATCACCCTGGCATCCGTCGTGGCTGGCTTATCGCCATCGAGGACCAATCCGGTCCAGCGTTCGTCGAGGCCCTTGTCGCGGACCTTGAGCAGGGCCTCGCGGCCGATGAAATCGCCCTTGTCGAACTTGATCCAGCGGTCGAGGCCGACATGGAACGGCGTGCGGCTCTCATCCATGTCGATGCCATGCGCCGGATAGGCCTTTTCCAGACCGAGCGTGAACATCACCAGCACGCCATAGGGTTTCAGGCCGAAGTCCCGCCCGGCCTGCATCAGCCTTTCCCAGACCGAGGCCGCCTCGTCGGCCGGCACGAAAAGTTCGAAGCCGAGTTCGCCGGTGACGCCGGTGCGCGAGATCAGCACCTTCGTCTCCCCGACGCGCCCCGAGGTGAACGCCCAACGCTTCAGCCCGTCCAGATCGGCATCCCTGACCAGCGCCTTCAACAGGTCGCGCGAGCGTGGGCCCTGGATGGTCGGGAAGGCGACCGCTGCGGTGATATCGGTGACATAGGCCTTGCGTCCTTCGGCATGATGCAGCAGCCAGGGGAGCATCTTCAACCGGTTGACCGAGCCGGTCACCAGCATGAAATGCTCGGTCCCCAGTCGGAACACGGTGAGGTCGTCCAGGATGCCGCCATCCTCGCGGCAGACCGTGGAGTAGCGCACCTGGCCCGGCTTCATGGCCGCGGCATCGTTGACGATGACATGGTTGACCAGCGCCTCGGCGTCCGGCCCCTTGATGTCCATCTTGCCCATGGTGCTGAGATCCTGCACGCCGACATTCTTGCGTGTGTTCAGGTGCTCGTCGGCGATGCCGGAATAATATTTGGCCGAGATGAAATCGCCACCGACCCGACCCATAGTCGCGCCCAATCCGACGATGCTGCTGTAGAAGGGGGAGCGCCGCTCAGCCAAGAAAGTCTCCATTCATGAAAACGGCAGCGCCAAGTGGCGCTGCCGGAACGCATTTGGTGTCAGCCTCAATTCCCGTAGACGTCGAACGAAAAGTACTTGTCGTTGATTTCCTTGTACTTTCCGGCGGCGCGCAGCGCGTCGATGGCCGCATTGAACTTGTCGGCCAATTCCTTGTTGCCCTTCTGCAGCGCGATGCCGACGCCGGGTCCGTGAATGGCCGGATCGGCCGTCAGCGTGCCGAGCAGCTTGCAGCAGGCGCCGTCGGGCTTCTTCAGCCATTCGGTCAGGATGATCGAGCCATCCATCATCGCGTCGAGCCGGCCGTTGGCCATGTCGGTGCGGGCGTCGTCACCTGTCGGATAGGCCTTGACGGTCGAGCCTACGTATTTCTGCTCGGCGAATTTCTGATGGATGGTGGCGGTCTGGACGCCGAGCGCCTTGCCTTTCAAATCCTCGGGCGACGTGCCCGCGATGGGCGAATCCTTCGGCACCGCGATGGCCGGCGGCGTCTGGTAGTATTTGCGGGTGAACTCGACCTTCTCGGCCCGCCCGGGCGTGATGGTGATGTTGATGATGGCGTCGAACTTGCCGGCCTGGAGCGCGGGAATCGAGCCGTCGAAATCCTGCACGATGAATTCGCACTCGGCCTTCATCTCGGCGCACAGCGCCTTGCCGAGGTCGATGTCGAAGCCGCCGAGCGTACCGTCGGCATTGGCATAGTTGAAGGGCGGATAGGCGCCCTCGGTGCCGATCCTGAGTTTGTTGTCCTGGGCGGAAGCGGCGCCCGTGGCGAGGGTGAAAGCGACGGAAGCGGCAAGCACGAAACGACCGAAAAGATGCATGGTCCAGATCCCCGTTGACTGGCGAAGTCTACGGGCTTTCATGCGCGCGGCGGAGACGGAAACGACATGTGCTGCGGCGATCACGGCGCGGCAGGCTGCCCTCGTGAGAACGGAAGGCTTTGGGCTAGCTGACGCGCCGCGCTTCCGTCGCCTTGCGGTCAACGGAAAGGTCGCCCGCCGACAAGACCACGCCGAATTTTTCGCTGGCTTCCTTCGGTGTATAATATCCCAGCGCCACATCGCGCCGCACCTGATCGGCGTCGCGCTGGAATGGATCGCCATAGCCGCCACCGCCCGGAGTGCCGACGCGCACGCGGTCACCGGCCTTCAGCGGGATGTCCTGCTCCTTGGACAAATGCGGCGGCACATGTTCTTCGCCATTGCGGAACACGGTTACCGTGTTGGGCTCGCCGTCCCTGCCGCCGAGCGCGCCTTGCGGGCCGAAACGGCCGTGATCCATGACGAAGGACGCGCGCGCGTCGCCGCGCAGGATCTCGACCTCATAGGCGAGGCCGAAACCGCCGCGATGCTTGCCGGCGCCGCCCGAGCCTTCACGCAAGGCATAGTGGCGGTAGAGCACCGGAAAGGCCTGTTCCATGATCTCGACCGGGGGCGACTTGGAAATGCCGATGGTCGAGCAGCCATTGGTCAGGCCGTCATGGCCTGAATTGCCGCCATAGCCGCCGCCGGAGATCTGGTACATGACGTAATCGCGGCCGCGCGCCGGATCGTTGCCGCCGAGCGCGAAATTGCCGCTCGAGCCGGCGGGAGCCGCCGTCACCTTGTCCGGCAGCGCCTGCACCATGGCGGCGAACACCGCCTCGGCGATACGCTGCGACACTTCGGCCGCACAGCCCGACACGGGGCGCGGATATCTGGCGTCGAGGAAGGTGCCTTCCGGCCGCTTGACGATCAGCGGCTCGAAGGCGCCGGCACTGATCGGCACGTCGGGGAAAATGTGGCGCATGGCGAGATAGACCGAGGACAACGTCGTCGCCAGAACGCTGTTCATCGGCCCGGCGCACGGCTGTGACGAGCCGGCGAAATCGAAGGTCAGCGTATCGCCCTTCTTCTCGACCGCGAGCGCGATGGTCAGCGGTTCGTTGACCACCCCATCAGAATCAACGAAGGCCCTGGAGCGGTAGGTACCGTCGGGAATGGCCGCTATGTTGGCGCGCATCTGTTCAGCGGCACGGCGGCGCAGCTCGGCTATCGCCTCGACAACGGTTTCGTCTCCGTAACGATCCAGGATTTCGTTGAGCCGGTCCTGGCCGATTAGCAATGCCGCGGCCTGGGCCCGGATGTCGCCGATGCGCTGGTCCGCGACGCGGATGTTGGAGCAGATGATGGCGTAGATCTCGGGGTCGAGCACGCCTTTCTTGAACAGTTTTACGGGCGGCAGCCGCAGGCCTTCCTGTTCGACCGCCGTGGCGGAAGCCGAGAAGCCGCCGGGTACGGAGCCGCCAATGTCGGGCCAATGACCGGTGTTGGAGAGCCAGCAGAAGATTTTTCCCGCCCGGTAGACAGGCATGACGAAGCGCACATCCATCAGATGGGTGCCGCCGAGATAGGGATCGTTGACGATGTAGATGTCGCCCGGCTCCGGGGCCAGGCAGCGGCCGTCGGCGATCATCTCGATCACCGTCCTGGTCGAATATTGCATGACGCCGACGAACACCGGCAGGCCCTGGCTGCCTTGTGCGATCAGCGAACCGTCGATAGCCGAATAGATGCCGTCGGAGCGATCGTTGGCCTCGGCGATGACAGGCGAGAAGGCGGCGCGGGAGAAGGTCAGGTCCATCTCGTCGCAGACCTGCTGCAAGGCGGCCTGCAAAACCGAGAGCGTGATGGCGTCGAGCTTTGCCATATCCATATTGGGCATCTCAGGCCTCGCCGATGTCGATGATGATGTTGCCGTCGGCATCCGAGCGCGCGCGGTCGCCGGGTTCGAGCACTGTGGTCGCATCCATCTGTTCGAGGATCGCCGGCCCTTCGATGATGGCGTCGAGCGGCAGTTTTTCGCGTACGTAGACTGGCGTGTCGTGCCAGCGGCCGCTGTACCAGACCGGCCGGATCTCGCGCCGCGCCTCGTCGAGCGTTTTTGCCCGCCCGGCCGGATCGATCAGCCGCGACAGATCGATCGCCGGCCGCACCCCGGTGACGGAGGTGTTGAGGTTGACGAGGTTGGCGCGGATTTCCGGCAACTCGACCTTGAAGCGGGAGAAATAGGCTTTTTCGAACAGTGCCTGCAGTTCGTTCCGGGTCACCGACGAGGACGGCAGAGGCACGTTGATGATGTGGGTCTGGCCGACGAACTGCATATCGGCGGAGTGGGTGACCCGGATCGTCTCCGGCTTCACCGCTTCCTTGCCGATCAGCTCCTCGCCTTCGTTTCGGTGCCGTTCCAATAGGTCGTGGAGTTGGGTTTCATCGAGAATGGCGACCGGCTGGTTGACGGTGTTGACGAAGTCGTGGCGCAGGTCGGCGACGACGCAGCCGAGCGCATTGGTGATGCCGGGCCGAGCCGGCACCAGCACCTTGGGCAGGCCGAGCTCGCGCGCCAATGCGGTGGCATGCAGCGGCCCGGCGCCACCGAAGGCGAACAGCGCGAAATCGCGGGGGTCATGGCCGCGTGACACCGAAACCATGCGGATGGCGCCGGCCATCTTCATGTTGCCGAGCCTGAGCACCGCACCCGCCGCCTCGACGCCGGAGAGGCCGGTGGCCTTGCCGATCCTGTCCGTGAAGATGCCGGTGACACGCTCTGACGTGACCGGATTCTCGACCGCCAGGAGCTTCTTCGGTGCCAGCCGGCCGAGCACCAGATTGGCGTCGGTGATGGTCGGCTCCAGGCCGCCGCGGCCGTAGCAGATCGGGCCGGGATTGGCGCCGGCACTTTCCGGTCCGATCTGGATCAGGCCGGCCGCATCGACGCGGGCGATCGAGCCACCGCCGGCGCCGACCGTGTGCACGGCCACCATCGGCACATGGATGGGCATCGCATATTCGATCTCGATCTCGTTCGAGACAGCCGGCTCGGCGTTGCGGATCAGCGCCACGTCGGTGGAGGTGCCGCCCATGTCGTAGGTGACGAGGTCCTCGAAGCCGGCGCGCTTGCCCGTATAGGCGGCGGCGATGACGCCGGAGGCCGGGCCGGACATCACGGTCTTGGCCGATTCACGTGTGACGAAGCGGGCCGAGATCATGCCGCCATTGCCGTTCATGATCAGGAAGTCACGGGCATAGCCCTTGTCCGCCAATTCCTTGCGCAGCCGCTCGACATAGCGCTCAAGGATCGGCTGCACGGAAGCGTTGACCGAGGCGGTGACGCCGCGCTCGAATTCGCGCGCTTCCGACAGCAGCGCGTGGCCCGTGGTGATGTAGCCGTTCGGCCAGAGCTCGGCGGCGATCTCGGCGGCGCGCCGCTCGTGCAAAGGGTTGGCGTAGGAGTGCAGGAAGTGGATGACCAGGGATTCGCAGCCGGCGTCGATCAGCGCCTTCACCGCCGCGCGCATCTCGGCCTCGTCGAGCGGCGTGCGCACCGTGCCCGACGCCTCGACGCGCTCCGACACTTCGAGCCTGAGATTGCGGGGAATGACGGGCACGAAGGTGCCGGTCATGCCATAGGCTTGTGGCCGCGTGCGCCGGCCAAGCTCGATCACGTCGCGAAAGCCGCGCGTGGTGATCATGCCGGTCCTGGCCAGCCGGCGTTCCAGCACCGCGTTGGTGGTAGTGGTCGTGCCATGCACGATGAGGTCGATGCCGTCGATCGGAAAGCCGGTGGCGCCGAGTGCCGAAACGACGCCGAAGGCCTGGTTGTCGACCGTGGTCGGGGTCTTGGCGATATGCACCTTGCCGCCGTCCTTGCCGTCGATCAGAAGCAGGTCGGTGAAGGTTCCGCCGACGTCGATGCCGGCAACCACGCTGCCCAGCGAATCCGGCTGCTGCACCGAAAAATTCTCTTTCATAGTCGAAACCCGAAATGCTGGGACTACGGATATGTCACAGTTTGGAAAGGTGTTTCGCGGCACCATCTTGACGCAAATATCGTTTGTATACTAATAAATTCCGGACACAAGAGCTTACCAACTCGGAGTGTGCGAGCAGCACGCCGGGACCTGAACGGTCCGGCGCGTAGCAAAAGATTTGGCGCCCGCGTCCGTGAGTTGGGCCAGAAAGTTGGATTTGATGAACACCACATCCGCGTTCAGCACCGACGGCGCCCGCCCGCTGCAGTTTCCGATACCGGCCAATGTCTATGCCGAAACCGTCGTCTCGGTGAAGCACTACACCGACCGGCTGTTCTCGTTCCGCATCACCCGTCCGCAGTCGCTGCGCTTCCGCTCCGGCGAGTTCGTCATGATCGGCCTGCCCAATGCCGAGAAGCCGGTATACCGCGCCTATTCGGTGGCGAGCCCGGCCTGGGACGAAGAGCTGGAATTCTTCTCGATCAAGGTGCCGGACGGCCCTCTGACCTCGGAACTGCAGAAGATCCAGGTGGGCGACACCGTCATCATGCGCCAGAAGTCGACCGGCACGCTGGTGGTCGACGCGCTGACGCCAGCCAAGCGGCTGTTCATGATTTCGACCGGCACCGGCATCGCGCCCTTCGCCAGCCAGCTGCGCGACCCCGACACCTACGAGAAATTCGACCAGCTGATCCTGACCCACACCTGCCGCGACATTGCCGAATTGACCTATGGTCAGGAACTGGTGGCGGCGCTGGAGAGCGATCCGCTGATCGGCGAACTGACCACTGGGCGCGTCACGCTCTACAATTCGACGACCCGCGAGGAGTCTGCCTGCATGGGCCGCATCACCGCGCTGATCGGCTCGGGCAAGTTCTACAGCGATCTCGGCATCGAAAAGCTCAATCCGGAGACCGACCGCATCATGATCTGCGGCTCGATGCACATGCTCAAGGACGTCAAGGAGCTGGCCGAGAGCCTCGGTTTCCAGGAAGGCTCGCTCAGCCATCCGGCGACATTCGTGGTCGAGCGCGCCTTCGTCGGCTGAGACCGCGCTTCTGCTAAAAATCGGGCTTCAAGAATCGAGTTTTGACCTTCCGGTCAAAAACTAGCTGCTTTCGCGGCCTTTTTCGACTATCCCTTGCTTGAGGACTCGTGAAGCATGGCTTCGCGGGCTATCTTCGTGCGTGTCGCCCTAACGGTCGAGCGGTTTGGGCGACGATAGACAATACGCACCAAGACATAAGCGTGCGTCGCTGAATGAAAGGGCAGGAGATGAGCAGCACAATCCGCGAAGCCGACCTTGGCACCAAGGTGACGCCGCTGCCCGCGCGTGCCGCCGCCAATAGCGCCGTCCCGCTGGACCATCGTATCGCGCGCAATCCCGGCATGAAGCTCGATCTCGGCTTCATGGAATCGGTGCGCAGCGTCAACCGTTCGGCGCTGGAACGGCGCGTCGCCAGCCTGACCAAGCGGCGCTCGATCAAGGCCGACAACCAGGCGGCCTGGCTGCTGCGCGCGGTGGCCTGCATGGATCTGACGACGCTGAATTCCAACGACACCGAGGAACGCGTGCGCCGGCTCTGCGCCAAGGCGATCAACCCGTTCCGGCGCGACATCGTCGAGGGGCTCGGCATTGCGGGTGAACCCATCCGGCCGGCCGCGGTCTGCGTCTATCATCCTTTCGTCGCCACGGCAGTGGATGCCGTGCGCGGCACCGGTATCCATGTCGCCGCCGTCTCCACCGCCTTTCCGCACGGGCTTGCGCCGCTGTCGACCCGGCTGCAGGAAATCGAGGCCTCGGTGCGCGACGGCGCCGACGAGATCGATGTCGTCATTCCGCGCGGGCTGGTGTTCGGCGCCAAATGGCGGGAGCTTTACAACGAGATCGTCTCGATGCGCGCCGCCTGCGGCGATGCGCATCTGAAGGTCATTCTCGGCACCGGCGACCTCGCCACGCTGCGCAATGTCATGCTGGCCTCGATGGTGGCGATGATGGCGGGTGCCGACTTCATCAAGACCTCGACCGGCAAGGAGAGTGTCAACGCCACGCTGCCGGTTGGGTTGGCCATGGTCCGCGCCATCAGGGCCTATTTCGAGGAGACCGGCCACCTTATCGGCTTCAAGCCGGCCGGCGGCATTTCCACGGCAAAGGCCTCGCTCGACTGGCTGGTGCTGATGAAGGAAGAGCTCGGCCGGCCGTGGCTGGAGCCCGAGCTGTTCCGCTTCGGCGCTTCGAGCCTGCTCACCGACATCGAGCGCCAGCTCGAGCATCACCTGACCGGCCACTATTCGGCCAATCACCGCCACGCAATGGCTTGAGGATCGGATAGGTTTTTGAACGTGGAGCTCTACGGCGCCCCCCTCTGTCCTGCCGGACATCTCCCCCACTTGTGGGGAGATTGGCTGGCATCGGCGATTTCGCCAATCGCCAACGCTGCAAAATGGCGGCTGACAGACGTAAAGTCCGATCTCCCCCCTTGTGGGGGAGATGTCCGGCAGGACAGAGGGGGGCGCGAAAGAACGCCTCCTGAGACAATTATCTGGAGCCATCCATGAACATTCTCGAACGCTACCACGCCATGGAATACGGACCGGCGCCGGAAGCGCGCAACGAGGCCGATGCATGGCTTGCCGGGCGCGATTTTTCCAAGGCGCTGTTCATCGACGGTGCCTGGAGGGCAGCAAGCGGCGGCAAGACCTTCGAGACCAGCGAGCCGTCTTCCGGCAAGCTGCTGGCCAAGGTGTCGGATGCCGGTGCCGCCGATATGGACGCGGCGGTTGCCGCCGCCGCCAAGGCGCTGCCGAAATGGTCGGCATCCTCGGGCTACCAGCGCGCAAAAGTACTTTATGCCATCGGCCGTGCCATGCAGCGGCATCAGCGCCTGTTCGCGGTGCTTGAGACAATCGACAATGGCAAGCCGATCCGCGAAAGCCGCGACATCGACGTGCCCTTGGCGATCCGCCACTTCATCCATCACGCCGGCTGGGCGCAGGCGCTGGACAAGGATTTCCCCGGCCACAAGGGCGTCGGCGTCGTCGGCCAGATCATCCCATGGAATTTTCCGCTGCTGATGCTGGCCTGGAAGATCGCGCCCGCGCTCGCCGCCGGCTGCACGGTGGTGCTGAAGCCGGCCGAGTTCACGCCGCTGACGTCAATCCTGTTCGCCGAGATCTGCGAGCGCGCCGGCGTGCCGAAGGGCGTCGTCAACATCGTCCAGGGCGGCCCGGAAGCGGGCGGAGCCATCGTCAACCACCCCGGTATCCAGAAGATCGCCTTCACCGGCTCTTCGGAAGTCGGCAAGATCATCCGCAAGGCAACCGCCGGCTCGGGCAAGAAACTATCGCTGGAGCTTGGCGGCAAGTCGGCCTTCATCGTTTTCGAGGATGCCGATCTCGACAGCGCCGTCGAAGGCCTGGTCGATGGCATCTGGTTCAACCAGGGCCAGGTCTGCTGCGCCGGCTCGCGGCTCCTGGTGCAGGAAGGCATCGCCGAGGCCTTGATCGCCAAGGTCAAGACGCGGATGAGCCGGCTGCGCGTCGGCAGCCCGCTCGACAAGAACACCGATATCGGCCCGCTGGTCGACGCCACGCAGCTCGACCGGGTCAAGGGACTGGTCGCCGAAGGCGCCAGACAAGGCGCCGTCTGCTGGCAGCCGGACGCGGCGCTGCCGTCCTCGGGTTACTATCACCTGCCAACACTTGCCACCGGTGTTTCGCCGGCTAACATTCTTGCCCAGGAAGAGGTGTTCGGTCCGGTGCTGGCGACCATGACCTTCCGCAACACCGAGGAAGCGATCGAGCTTGCCAACAACACGCGCTATGGGCTGGCGGCGAGCGTGTGGAGCGAGAACGTCAACCTGGCTTTGCATGTCGCGCCGCAATTGAAGGCCGGCGTCGTCTGGGTCAACGGCACCAACATGTTCGACGCCGCCTGCGGCTTCGGAGGCTACCGCGAGAGCGGCTTCGGCCGCGAGGGTGGGCGCGAGGGCATGTTCGAGTATCTCGCGGCAAAACTGCCGCTCGGTCCGGCCATCAAGCCGGCGACGATCTCGGCGCAACCGGTCGAGCAGGCCGATGGCTCGGCCATCGACCGCACGGCCAAGCTGTTCATCGGCGGCAAACAGGTACGCCCGGACGGCAATTATTCGTTGGCCGTCGCCACCGCCAAGGGCAAGCTCGCCGGCGAAGTCGGTTTTGGCAACCGCAAGGATATCCGCGATGCCGTGTCGGCTGCGCGCGCGTGCAAGGCATGGCCGGAGGCGACCGCCTACAACCGCTCCCAGGTGCTCTATTATCTGGCCGAAAACCTTTCCGGCCGCGCTGGCGAATTCGCGGCTCGTCTGACCGAATTGACCGGCGCAACGCCCAAGGCCGCGCGGGAAGAAGTCGACCAGTCGATCGAACGCCTGTTCCTCTATGCCGGCCTCGCCGACAAGTTCGAAGGCCGCGTGCACCAGCCGCCGGCGCGTGCCGTCACCCTGGCGCTGCACGAGCCGATCGGCGTCGTCGGCATCGTCGCGCCTAATACCTCGCCGCTGCTTGGCCTGATCTCGCTCATCGCGCCGGCGCTAGCCATGGGCAACACCGTGGTTGCCGTGCCGTCCGAACGCTACCCGCTGCTCGCCACCGATCTCTATCAAGTGATCGAATATTCCGACGTTCCGGCCGGCGCCATCAACATCGTCACCGGCCGCACGGCGGAACTTGCCGGGGTGCTCGCCAAGCATGACGATGTCGATGGGCTCTGGGTGTTCGCCGATGCCGAGACCTGCGCCAAGGCGGAAGCCTCGTCCATCGGCAACCTCAAGCGCGTCTGGAGCGGCAATGGCCGCAGCCTGGACTGGGCGTCCGACGAGGCGGCCGGCGATGCCTTGCTGCGCCGCGCCATCGAGGTGAAGAATGTCTGGGTGCCCTACGGCGACTGAGCCTTTGGACAGCCACAATGGTGATCGTGTCCGGGCTTGACGCCCGGACCCATGTTCTTTAACGAGAAAAAACATTTTTATCTGTGAACCGACACGGCGCAGGCCGCACGATGGCTCATGACTGGCACATGACGCGTTGGCCGGCTGCCGATAAAGGCGGATGATCCTAGCGGACGAGGAGAAGAGCATGGCGGATCTGGCAGGCAAGGTCGTTGTCGTCACGGCGGCGGCGCAGGGCATCGGCAAGGCGAGCGCACTAGCCTTCGCCAAGGCTGGAGCCACGGTCTACGCCACCGACATCAACGAGACGCTCCTCGCCGAACTCGCCAAGACGGCGGGGATCAAGGCCCGCAAGCTGGACGTCCTCAACGACGAGGCGGTCAACACCGCCTTTGCCGAGATCGGCCGCGTCGACGTGCTGTTCAACTGCGCCGGTTTCGTCCATTCCGGCTCGATCCTTGAGATGAAGGATAGCGATCTCGATTTCGCCTTCAATCTCAACGTGCGCGCCATGATCCGCACCATCCGCGCCGTGCTGCCCGGCATGCTGGAGCGCGGCGACGGGTCGATCATCAACATGGCCTCGCTGGCCAGTTCCACCAAGGGCGTGCCGAACCGTTTCGCCTATGGCGTCACCAAGGCCGCCGTGATCGGCCTGACCAAGGCGGTCGCCGCCGACTATGTCGGCAAGGGCATACGCTGCAACGCCATCTGCCCCGGCACGGTCGAGAGCCCGTCGCTGCAGGACCGCATGCATGCGCAAGGCGACTACGAAGCGGCGCGGGCCGCCTTCATCGCCCGCCAGCCGATGGGCCGGCTCGGCACGCCGGAGGAAATCGCCGATCTCGCCGTCTACCTGGCCGGCGCCACCTACACGTCCGGACAGGCCTATAATATCGACGGCGGCTGGTCGATCTGAAGCTCTGAAATCGGGACAGACGGGAAGATCGGGATTCTTGGCCGCGTTTGTCGGGAGATCGTGAAGTCTGAAAATCCGGCGCGCCGGCTTGCCCGGGACGAGTCTCGCGCTTGCCCGGAACCAGGCCGATCAGTAGGGTCCGCCGTCGCCTCGGCGGAGAATTTGCAAAGGGCCATGCGGCCGCAATCAGGAGAAGGGTTTAAATGAAACTGCTGCGCTATGGCGAGGTTGGGAGCGAACGTCCCGGCCTGCTCGATGCGGATGGAACGATCCGCGATCTCTCCGCCCATGTCGCCGACATTGCCGGCACCACGCTTCATCCGGCCTCGCTGGACATGCTGGCCAAGCTCGATGCGAAGTCGCTGCCGGCGGTTTCCGGCAAGCCGCGGCTCGGCGCCTGCGTCGCCGGCACCGGCAAGTTCATCTGCATCGGCCTCAACTATTCCGACCACGCCGCCGAGACCGGTGCCACCGTGCCGCCGGAGCCGATCATCTTCATGAAGGCAAGCTCGGCCATTGTCGGGCCTGACGACGACGTGCTGATCCCGCGCGGCTCCGAGAAGACCGACTGGGAAGTCGAGCTCGGCGTGGTCATCGGCAAAACCGCGAAATATGTCAGCGAAACCGATGCGCTCGACTATGTCGCCGGCTATTGCGTCTCGCACGACGTGTCCGAACGCGCCTTCCAGGCCGAGCGGCAGGGCCAGTGGACCAAGGGCAAGAGCTGCGACACGTTCGGCCCGACCGGCCCATGGCTGGTGACCAAGGACGAAGTGGCCGACCCGCAGAACCTCAAAATGTGGCTGACCGTCAACGGCAAGACGATGCAGAACGGCTCGACCAGGACCATGGTCTATGGCGTCGCCTACCTCGTCGCCTATCTCAGCCAGTTCATGTCGCTGCACCCCGGCGACATTATTTCGACAGGCACCCCGCCCGGCGTCGGGCTGGGCATGAAGCCGCCGGTGTTCCTGAAGGCTGGTGACGTGGTGGAACTGGGCATCGAGGGGCTCGGCCAGCAGAAGCAGACGTTCAAGGCGGACGAGTAGGCCGCCGACTTTTCCGTCCTCTTCTTATGGTCGTTCGGAAGGAGGAGACGGTTTCGCGCCTTTCCTCTCCCCCGTCGATCGGGGGAGAGGTGGGGGGGGGGGGGGCCTGCTTTTCGGCGACGGCGCTGGGGGCACGGGCTTCCCCCACTCCGTCGCCGCTGCGCGGCGCCACCTCTCCCCCCTCCGGAGGGAGAGGAAAGGAGCGTCGGTGCCGCGCTACTTCAGCACTTTCCCATCGGCGCCAAACCGATAGGTCTTCGCCGGATCCGGCGTCGCGTAAAGCGTCGCACCCGGCTCGGCGTCATACACGCCGAAAATGCGCACCGTGATCAGCCCCGCTTTCTCGCAGTCGAGATAGAGGTTAGTGTCGGCGCCGAGATGCTCGGCATGCACGACCGTGCCCTTCCAGCTGCCGGACTTTGGGTCGACCGTCAGATGCTCCGGCCGCACGCCGATGGTCTTGGCCGTCTCGCCCAGTCTCGCCCCGTCGATGAAGTTCATCTTCGGTGAGCCGATGAAGCCGGCGACGAACTCGTTGGCCGGCGAATTGTAAAGCTCCATCGGGCCGCCGATCTGTTCGATCCTGCCGGCGTTCAGCACCACAATCTTGTCGGCCAGCGTCATCGCCTCGACCTGGTCGTGGGTGACGTAGATCATCGTCGCCTTCAGACGGCGATGCAGCTGCGCGATCTCCAGCCGCGTGTTGACGCGCAGCGCCGCGTCGAGGTTCGACAGCGGCTCATCGAACAGGAACAGTTTTGGCTCGCGGACCACGGCGCGGCCGATGGCGACACGCTGGCGCTGGCCGCCGGAGAGTTCGGCCGGCCGCCTTTCAAGATAGGGCTCCAGCGACAGCATCGAGGACGCAATGCCGATGCGGCGGTCGATCTCGGCCGTCGGCGTGCCGGCTTGCTTCAGGCCAAGACCCATATTGTTCTTCACCGTCAGATGCGGGTAGAGCGCATAGGTCTGGAACACCATGGCAATGCCGCGCTTGGCCGGTGGCGTGGCGGAAACATCCGCACCATCGATGACCACGCGGCCCGAGGTCGAATCCTCCAGCCCGGCGATGACCCGCAGCAAGGTTGACTTGCCGCAGCCCGATGGGCCGACGAAGACGACGAATTCGCCATCGGTCACTTCGAGGTCGATGCCCTTCAGCACCTCGACCGGCCCGAAGGCCTTCTTTACATTCTCGATCTTCAGCGAGCCCACGGCGATCCTCCAAATTGATGAGTGGGCGCCAGCGCCACCCCCGACGACAATGCCCTTGTCACAATCGCACCGCCTTTCCGCTGCGCACGCTCTCGTCGGCGGCGAGACAGACGGCGAGCGATTTCACTGCGTCGTCCATATGTTTGGTGAGATCCAGATCCTCGCGGATCGCTCTGAGCACGAAGGCCTGCTCGAGATCGCAGAGGTCCTGATGGCCGGGTTCGCCTTCCATCGACAGCATTTCGTCAGGCTTGGCGAACTTGCCGTCAGCGCCGGTCGCCGCACTGTGCAGGCGGATGGTCGAGGTCTTGGTGTGGGTGTCGATGTCGTCGGACCTGACACCTTCCTTCATGACGATCGACACGCAGCCGTTGGGCGAGATGACGTCCTTCACGAAGAAAGCGGTCTCGGAAATCATCGGCCCCCAGCCGGCTTCGTACCAGCCGACCGAACCGTCATCGAACAGCACCTGCAGGTGCCCGTAATTGTACATGGACGGCGCCACCTCCTCAGTCAGCCGCACGCCCATGCCACGCACTTCGACCGGCCTGGCATCGGTGATCTGCAGCATGACGTCGAGATAGTGCACGCCGCAATCGACGATCGGCGAGGTCGTCTGCATCAATTGCTTGTGCGTCTCCCAGGTATGGCCGGAAGATTGCTGGTTGAGGTTCATGCGGAACACGTAGGGGCCGCCGAGCTTGCGCGCCTCGGCGATCAGCCTGATCCAGGACGGATGATGACGCAGGATGTAGCCGATCACCAGTTTCCTGCCATTGGCCTTGGCGGCCGCGACGACGCGCTTGGCATCGGCCACCGTCGTTGCCAGTGGCTTCTCGACGAAGACATGGCAGCCGGCCTCGAACGCCCTGACCGCATAGTCGGCATGGCTGTCGGAATAGGTGGCGATGCAGGCGACATCGGGTTTTTCGTCGCGCAGCGCCTCGTCGAAGGAACGCCTGATGCCGTAGCCCGTCAGTCCGTCAGGTAGCGGCACGTCGGAGCGATTGACCAGGGCCGCGATCTGGAAACCCGGATTGGTATGATAGGCCAGCGCATGGCTGCGGCCCATATTGCCAAGGCCGGCAACGACGACGCGAAGGGGTGGCTTAGAGTTCACCTAATCAACTCCAAATGTTTTGGTTGCTCTCGCGGAGAGGGTGTCACCCCACCCGGCGCTGCGCGCCGACCTCCCCATCGAGGGGAGGTGGGCGTTGGCGTGAACTTCCCGCTGTCGGCGCAGCTGCTCCGAATTGAACCTCCGACCCATCGAATGAAACGGCGCCCTTCTACCTCCCCTTGATGGGGAGGTCGGCGCGGAGCGCCGGGTGGGGTGATGGCGCCGGCGGAGAATTGCAGGGCTCCGCTCACTTGACGGCTCCCGACGTGATGCCGCGGATCAGCTGCCGCGAGAAGATGACGTAGAGGATCAGCACCGGCATGATCGCCAGCGAGAGGGCTGCCAGGATGGCGTTCCAGTTGGTGACGAACTGGCCGAGGAAGAGCTGGGCACCGAGCGTCACCGTCTTGGTCTCTTCCGACGGCGCCAGGATCAGCGGGAACCACAGATCGTTCCAGATCGGGATCATGGTAAAGACGGCGACCGTGGCCATCGATGGCCTGACCAGCGGCAGCACCAGGCGGAAGAAGATGGTGTATTCGGACAGGCCGTCGATGCGGCCGGCGTTCTTCAGATCGTCGGATACCTGCTTCATGAATTCCGACAGGATGAAGACGGCGAGCGGCAGGCCCTGCGCGGTGTAGACCAGGATCAGCGCCGTCAGCGTGTTGACCAGCCCGCTCGCCACCATCAATTGCAGGATGGCGACCGTGCCGAGCCGGATCGGGATCATGATGCCGAGCGCGAGATAAAGCCCCATCATCGAATTGCCGCGGAAGCGGTATTCCGACAGCGCAAACGCCGCCATGGCGCCGAACAGAAGCACGAAGAACAGCGAGGCGACGGTGACGACGAGGCTGTTCTGGAAATAGTGGATGAAATCGCCCTGGCCGATGACCGTGGTGTAGCCGATCAGGTCGAAGGTTTTCGGCGTCGGCGGTGTCAGCGGCGCGCCGAAGATGCCGGCGCGGGATTTGAACGAATTCATGATGACCAGGATCACCGGAAACAGCGCGATCGCCGTGTAGGTCAACAGGATCGCGTGAGCGCCGATGGTGCGGGGGAGTGATCGGGTGGCGGTGCTCATTGGGAGGTCTCCTGACGCACACTTCCAAACAATGGCGCCCAGGCACCCCCCTCTGGCCTGCCGGCCATCTCCCCCGCAAGGGGGGAGATTGGCAGCTTCGGGCTCGGCGCTTCTCCTGCGACGTGGAAGATTGGCGAAAGCCTTCGTGACATCCGATCTCCCCCCTTGCGGGGGAGATGGCCGGCAGGCCAGAGGGGGGTGTTTAGCCGTAACATATCCACCCCTCAGAACTGATAGCGACGCAGGCGCGTCTGGACGAGGAAGAGGTAGACGCAGACGCCGCCGAGGATGATCAGGAACATCATCGTGGCGATCGCCGCGCCCATGTTGGGGTCGCCGACTTGCAGCTGGAAGCCGAAGAAGGCGCGGTAGAGGAAGGTGCCGAGAATGTCGGTCGAATAGTTCGGCCCAGCGAGCGCCCCTTGCGCGGTGTAGATCAGGTCGAAGGCGTTGAAATTGCCGACGAAGGTGAGGATCGAGATGATGCCGATCGACGGCAGGATCAGCGGCAGCTTGATCTTCCAGAACTGCGACAGGCCGGTGATGCCGTCGCATTCGGCGGCTTCGATCACTTCCTCAGGGATCGACAGCAATGCGGCATAGATCAGCATCATCGGGATGCCGACGAACTGCCATACCGAAATCAGGCTAAGCGCGGTCAGCGCGTATTGTTCCTTGCCGAGCCAGGGCGTGAACAGGCTTTTCAGACCGACCAGGTCCATCATGTGCGGCGCCACGCCCCACAACGGCGATAGGATGAGCTTCCAGGCGAAGCCGACGATGACAAAGGACAGGATGGTCGGCACGAAGATCGCCGTGCGGTAGAAGGCGGCAAATCTCAGTCGCGGGCTGGACAGCAATGCCGCCAGCATGACGCCGATCGGGTTCTGCACCAGCATGTGGATGATGAAGAACCAGGTGTTGTTCCTGAGTGCGTTCCAGAAACCCACCGACCAGTTGGGATCGCCGAACAGGGTGCGGAAATTCTCCAACCCGACAAAGACCTGGGACTCGCTGACGTTGCGGAACAGCGACAGCTGCAAGGTGCCGGCGAGCGGCAGGATCATGATCGCCGTGTAGACGAGCACCGCCGGCGCCAGGAAGATGCCGATGTGCCAGCGAACAGGTCTTTTGGGTCGTATTTCTGCGGCCATGAGTTCGGTCCCCGCCGTCTCTCGGTTCCAGACGAATATTGATGCCAGATGATGCCTCGATGCACGGCCCGAACATCCTTGCCCGATGCGGCAAGGACAAAGGCCTGCGACTGGTCAGCTAGCCTTTCCCAAGACCAGCAAGGGTAAGGCCACGAGGTGGTGCCGACAATCGCTATCTCTGCGGATGCAGAGTATCCGGAACCGGCCAGGCTTGCGCCCGGCCGGCTCCGTTGCCTGAGCTCTTACTTCGCCGGCTTGTACCAGCTGTCGAGGCCGGTCTGCAGCTTCTTGGCCGCTGCTTCGGGCGTATCGGTGCCGTTGATGACGTTGGCCGATTCAACCCAGGTCTCGTTCTCGAGGTTCGGCGTGCCGCGCGACAGGATCTGGTAGGTCGAGCGGATCGTCGACTTGCACTTGCCGCGCCAGGAGACGAATTCCTGCGCCAGCGGGTCTTCCATCTTCACCGGCGCGGAGTTCAGGCTGAAGAAGCCCGGCAGCGCGTTGGCGTAGATGGTGGCGAAGTCGGGCGATGCGACCCAGGACAGGAACGTCTTGGCCGCATCGGCATTCTTCGACGCTGCGTTCAGGCCCATGCCGATATCGGTATGGTCCGAGATGTAGCAGGTGTCGCCGGCCTTCTCGACCGGCGGCGGGAAGGCACCCATCTTGAACTGGGCCTGGGTGTTGAACAGGCCGATTTCCCACGAGCCGGCCGGGTAGATGGCGGCGCGGCCGAGCGTGAACAGGTTCTGGCTGTCCGGATAGGTCTGTGCTTCAAAACCGTCGCCGAGATACGGCTTCCACTTGGCCAGTTCCTCATACGGCGCGACCCAGTCCTTGTCGGTCAGCTTCTGGTCACCCTTGATCAGCGCCGCACGGCCATCTTCGCCCTTCCAGTAGTTGGGTCCGATGTTCTGGTAGCCCATGGTCGCGGCTTCCCAGAGGTCCTTGGTGCCCATCGCCATCGGGATGTAGGTGCCGTCGGCCTTGATCTTGTCAAGTGCTGCAAAGAACTCGTCGCGGGTCTGCGGCACCTTGATGCCGAGCTTGTCGAAGGCGTCCTTGTTGTAGATGAAGCCGTGGATAACCGAGGCCATCGGCACGCAGAAGCTCGCCTTGCCGTCGTCGGTCTGCCAGGCGGACTTGGCCACCGGCGAGAAATTCTCCATGCCGGGCAGCGCGGAGAGGTCGGCGAGGTTGCCCTTCTTGAACAGTTCGAGCGACTTGTCGAACGGGCGGCAAGTGATCAGGTCGCCCGCCGAGCCGGCGGCGAGCTTGGCGCCGAGCGCGGCGTCATATTCGGTCGGAGCCGATGGCGCGAACACCACCTTGATGCCTGGGTTCTTGGCTTCGAAGGCCGGGATCAGCTTGTCCTTCCAGATGGCAAGGTCGTCGCCGCGCCAGCTTTCGATGTTGAGGGTTACGTCAGCGGCGTGAGCCAACCCGGCCGAGCCGAGAATGCTGGTGCCCAGAAGCAGTGCCGTCAGTAGTTTCGTTGTCATGCTCAGTCTCCCTGTTGACCTTTTTCAGGTTCGGTTTTGATGAGAACAGGGGCTTTTGACCCCTTGCTCCCCTCGCAAGCCCGTTTCACCCCGATGGAAATCGGGATGAAACAGGCCTATTTCTTTGTTCGAGCACGATCTTTTCCGAAAAGTGGGTTCCACTTTTCGGGATTATGCTCCAGCGCGGAAAGGGCTGGCCGCAGCTTCTGGCCGGTCCCCTCCAGTATCTTCCGCGCCGCATCGGCATTGTCGGCGCCGGCGGCTAGCAGAATGGCGGTCTTGACCGCGCCGCCGCTCTTATCGAGCAGTTGGGCGGCTTCGTCCCTGCCGCGCCCGCTGACGGCGGCGACGATGCGCGCGGCGCGGTCGCGCAGCTTGATGTTGTCGGCCATGAGGTTGACCATGTAGCCGTCATGCACGTGGCCGAGATGGACGGCGGTCAAGGTCGACAGCATGTTGAGCGCGATCTTCTGGGCGGTGCCGGCGCCCATGCGCGTCGAGCCGGCGATCACTTCCGGTGGCGTTTCGAGCAGGATGGCGGTTCCAGCCTGCTGGAGCAGGGCCGAATCCCGGTTGTTGGCGATGCCGATGGTGGCCGCCCCGCGGCGGGCCGCTTCCTGGAGGGCGTGCACGGCATAAGGTGTCGTGCCGCTGGCCGAAACGGCGATCAGGCAGTCGCCCTTGCCGATGCCCGCACTGGCGACCGCCGCAGCGGCCTCCTCCGTGTCGTCCTCGGGTCCACCGGCCAGCGTGTGGAAAGCCTCGTCTCCGCCGGCGATCAGGATGGCGATACGGTCGCGTTCTATGCCGAAGGTGCCGGGCAATTCCAACGCATCGGCCAGCGCCATCAGGCCGGAACTGCCGGCCGCGGCATAGGCAAGCCTGCCGCCGCCATTCAGCCTGTCGGCGATGATCTCGGCTGCCTTGGCGATGGACGGAATGGCGTTGCGGACGGCCTTGGCGGCCTCGACCTGCGCATCGGCCAGCGAAGCAAGGATGGCTTCCGGGGCCTGGATATCCAGCCCCTCGGCATTCCTGTGAAGCGCTTCGGTGCGCGTTTCGGCCATCCCTGGTCCTCCAATACCAGAACAATACCAAAAAAATACCACTTGTCCACAAGCATTAACGAATTCGCGGCCTGGAAATCGCTGAGCCGGCGAAATGCCCAGGATTTTCAATGAAATACGCCTTAATCTTTTTGAAACGGAAATTAACCCTTGGCTATTGGTATTTTATTGGTATTATCCGGCCGGAGGAGAAATCACGTGAATTTCGTGCTCGGCATCGATGGCGGCGGCACCAGCTGCAGGGCCGCCCTGGCAAATGCAGACGGCATGGTCCTCGGCCGTGCCAAAAGCGGCGCCGCCAACATCCGCACCGATCTTACCGGCGCCCGGTCGAACATCGTCGAGGCGGCGCGGCAGGCGTTCATCGCCGCCGGGCAGGACCCGGAGTTGATCCCGCAGACACCGGCCATTCTGGGCCTTGCCGGCGCCAATGTCGGCACCTACCGGCAGCAGCTCGAAGCGGTTCTGCCGTTCAGCGTCAGCCGCGTCGAGACCGATGCCGAGATCGCGCTGGAAGGCGCCGTCGGATCAGGCGACGGCGCCATGGCGATCCTCGGCACCGGCACCGCCTACATGGCGCGCAAACAAGGCAAGTCGCGCGCCATCGGCGGCTGGGGATTCCAGGTCGGCGACCAGGGCAGCGGCGCGCGCATCGGCCGCGACCTGCTCGAACAGACATTGCTCGCCTATGACGGCGTGCGCGAGGGGTCGCCGCTGACCGACAGCATGATGGCCGTTTTCCGCAACAATCCGGAGGACGTGGTCGAGTTCACCACCAATGCCAAGCCCGGCGATTTCGGCGGTTTCGCGCCCAAGGTGTTCGAACACGCCGAAAAAGGCGACAGCGTCGCCAATTGGATCCTGAACAGGGTGGTCGCCGATGTCGAAGCCTCGCTTGGCGCGCTCGATCTCGCCGAAGGCGCGCCGCTCTGCCTGCTCGGCGGTCTAGCGCCGCTTTACGCGCCGCGCCTGTCGGCGCGTTACCGGGCGCTCCTGAAGCCGCCGCTCGACGACGCGCTGGGCGGCGCCGTGCAGATGGCGGTGCGGCTTTTCGCAGGGCATGCGGGGCCGGCTCGATGAGCGACGCCGCCGACCAGATCTTCGCCACGCTGAAACAGTCGGCGCAGAGCGGCGCGCCGCTCTATCTGCAGCTTCGCAAGAGCATCGAGGACGCCGTCAACCGCGGCCTGATCGGGCCGGGCGACGCGCTGCCTTCCGAGCGCGACATCGCCACCAAGGCCGACATTTCGCGGGTCACCGTGCGCAAAGCGGTGCAGGACCTGGTCAAGGGCGGCATCCTGGTGCAGCGCCATGGCTCCGGGACCTTCGTGGCGCCGCGCATGGAGCGAGTCGAGCAGTCGCTGTCGCGTCTCACCTCGTTCACCGAGGACATGGCGCGGCGCGGCATGGCGGTGCGTTCGGCCTGGCTCGACCGCGGCCTCTACGCGCCCTCGCCCGACGAGATGATGGTGCTTGGCCTGTCGTCGAGCGAACTGGTGGCGCGCGTGGCGCGCCTGCGCATCGCCAACGACACGCCGCTGGCGATCGAACGCGCATCGCTGTCGGCCAGCGTGCTGCCCGATCCGGCTGCCATAGGCTCCTCGCTCTACGCCGCCCTGGAGATGACGGGCAACCGGCCGGTGCGGGCGGTGCAGCGCATTTCGGCCGCCAATCTCGGCGACAGCGACGCGCGCCTGCTCGAAGTGCCGCCGGGCATTGCCGGCCTGCACATCGAACGTATTTCCTATCTGGCGAGCGGCAAGGTGATCGAATTCACCCGCTCGATCTACCGGGGCGACGCCTACGACTTCGTCGCCGAACTGCGGCTGACAGGGCCGAGCGAAGAGGGCCGACCATGACTGAAATCACCCATATGCGGCGCGAGATCGAGGAGATCCCGCAGGCCGTCGCCCGCCTGCTCGACGGCTCCGGCACCGTGCTCTCCGAGGCCGGGCATGGCATCCGGGAACGCGACCCGCATTTCGTCGTCACCGTGGCGCGCGGCTCGTCCGACCATGCCGCCACCTTCATGAAATATGCCGTCGAGCTGACCGCGGGCCTTGCCGTCGCCTCGGTCGGCCCTTCCATCGCTTCGATCTATGGCCGCAAGCTCCGGCTCGCCGGATCGGCGTGCCTGGCGATCTCGCAGTCGGGCAAGAGCCCGGACATCGTCGCCATGGCCGAAACCGCAAGGGCCGGCGGCGCGCTGACCATTGCCGTTACCAACACCGCCGATTCGCCGCTGGCGCGCGCCTCGGACTATGCGATCGACATCCTGGCCGGGCCCGAGCGCAGCGTCGCGGCGACCAAGACCTTCATCAATTCCGCAGTCGCCGGCCTCGCCTTGATGGCGCATTCCACCGGCGACGCCGCGCTGCTTGCCGCACTTGCCCGCCTGCCCGAACATTTCGGCAAGGCGATCGCCTGCGACTGGATGAGCGTGCTGGCCGAAACGATCGAAAAGCAGAAGTCGCTGTTCATCCTCGGCCGCGGGCCGTCCGCGGCGATGGCCAACGAGGCGGCGCTGAAGTTCAAGGAGACCTGCGGCATGCATGCCGAGGCCTACAGCGCGGCCGAAGTCATGCACGGCCCGCTGGCGCTGATCGGTCCGGATTTTCCGGTGCTGGCGCTGGCCGCGCGCGATGCGTCCGAACCGTCGGTCGCCGAAGCCGCCGACAGCCTGGCGGCCAAGGGCGCGCCGGTGTTCGTCACCTCCGCGCTTGCCAACCGTGCCACGCGCCTGCCGCATGTCGCCACCGGCCACCCGCTGACCGACCCGCTGACGCTGATCGTCTCCTTCTACATGTTCGTCGAGGCCTTCGCGCGCCATCGCGGCCTCGATCCGGACACGCCGCGCAACCTTCGCAAGGTGACGGAGACCGTATGAGCGATCGTTTTGCCCTGACTGGCGCCCGGATTTTCGACGGCGACGACTGGCATGAAGGCGCGGCGCTCGTCGTGCGCGACGGCCTCGTCGAGGCTATTTTGCCCACCGGCGCCATCCCTTCGGACGTCCGCGTCGTCGAGACCGGCGGCGGCATGCTGGTGCCGGGCTTCGTCGACATCCAGGTCAATGGCGGCGGCGGCGTCATGCTCAACGACCACCCCGACGTCGCCTCGATCGAGACCATATGCCGGGCGCACGCGCCGTTCGGCACGACCGCGCTGCTGCCGACGCTGATCACCGACACGCCTGACATCACCGCCGCAGCGATTGCCGCCGGCGAAGCAGCGACGCTGCGGAAGGTGCCAGGCTTCCTCGGCCTGCATCTCGAAGGGCCGCATCTGTCGATCGCGCGCAAGGGTGCGCATGATCCGGCGCTGATCCGGCCGATGACGGACGCCGACCAGGCGATGCTGATCGCGGCGCGGCGGAAGCTGCCGGTGCTGCTCACCACGATAGCGCCCGAATCCGTCGAGCCGGCCCGCGTCACGGCATTGACCAGGGCCGGCACCATCGTCAGCCTCGGCCATTCGGACACCGGCTATGCCACGGCGAAAACCTTCGCCGAGGCGGGCGCCAGCGTGGTCACCCATCTGTTCAACGCGATGAGCCAGATCGGCAACCGCGAGCCGGGGCTGGCGGGCACGGCGATCGACATCGGCACCTTGTCCGCCGGGCTGATCGCCGACGGCATCCACGTCCATCCGGCAACCATCAGGATCGCACTCGAGGCCAAGCAGGGGCCTGGCAAGATCGTGCTCGTCACCGACGCGATGGCGACGATCGGCACCGACATGACCTCGTTCACGCTCAACGGCCGCACCATCTACCGCAAGGACGGGAGCCTCAGGCTTGCCGACGGGACGCTGGCCGGCGCCGACCTCGACATGATCTCGGCCATCCGGTTCATGCACCGCGTCGTCGGGCTCGACCTTTCCGAAGCCTTGCGTATGGCCTCGCTCTATCCGGCGCAGGCGATCGGCCAGTCGCACCGGCTTGGCCGCCTTGCCAACGGCACGGCGGCGGATATCGTTGCGCTGTCGGACGATCTCGGCATAGGAAGCGTCTGGATCGGCGGCGACAAGGTTTTTTCAGCCGGCGCGTAATCCTGGAAGCGGGCCCATGCAGGCAATCGACTGTGTTGTCGCCGGAGCAGGCGTCGTCGGGCTTGCCGTCGCCAGGGCGCTTGCCTTGTCGGGCCGCGAGGTGGTGGTCATCGAGCAGGCCGATGCGATCGGCACCGTCACCAGTTCGCGCAATTCCGAAGTCATCCATGCCGGGCTCCATTATGCGCCGGGCAGCCTGAAGGCCCGGCTCTGCGTCGAAGGCCGCGGGCTCCTCTACGCCTACTGCGCCGAGCACGGCGTCGCCCATGCACGGACCGGCAAGCTGATCGTCGCCAGCGAGCCAGGGCAGATGGACGGGTTGCGGACGATCCAGGCCAATGCACACCGTTGCGGGGTCGAGGACCTCGAGCTTTTGACGCGCGGCGAAGCCGAAAGCCTGGAGCCGGCGCTGACATGCGCCGGCGCGCTGCTGTCGCCGTCGACCGGCATCGTCGACAGCCATGCCTTGATGCTGTCGCTGCGCGGCGACGCCGAGGCGGCCGGCACGGCCTTCGCTTTCCTGACCTGCGTGGCCGGCGCGGCGATCGACGCCGACGGGATCCGTGTCGACACGCGCGATGCCGATGGCGAGACCTTCGCTTTGGAGGCCCGCGCCTTCGTCAACGCCGCGGGCCTCGACGCGCAGGCCATGGCCGGCCGGATCGAGGGGTTCCCGCAAAGCCTCATCCCCCGGCAGTGGCTGGCGCGCGGAAATTATTTCGCGCTTCCAGGCCGGTCGCCGTTTTCGCGGCTGATCTACCCGGTTCCGGTCGAAGGCGGCCTCGGTGTCCACCTGACGCACGATCTCAGCGGCAGCGCGCGCTTTGGGCCTGATGTCGAATGGATCGACCATGTGGATTACACGGTCGATCCAGGCCGGAGCGCCGTCTTCTACGAAGCGATCCGCCGTTATTGGCCCGACCTTGGCGATGGCGCCCTGCAACCGGCCTATGCCGGCATCAGGCCGAAACTGTCGGGTCCCGGCCAGCCGGCGGCCGACTTCATGATCCAGGGTCCGGGCGATCATGGCCTCGGCCGGATCGTCAACCTGTTCGGCATAGAGAGCCCCGGCCTGACGGCAAGCCTGGCGATCGCCGATCATGTCGTCGCGCTGCTGTACCCGGAATGACCGGTGCCGTTGGGAGTTTGCCGTCCCGAACAGACGTCATGAAACCTTTTGATTTTGAGTCCGTTGTCGCAGCGTATGTCCGAGGCGAAACCCAAATCGACACCGGCCGACGGCATCAGACCGCGCGGCAACCCGAAGCCGCGTCGAGGAAAGTCGCGACGGCAAGGGCCGCGTGACCAGACGTCAGGCGAGCCGGGCGAAGAAAAGCCAACGCCCGCCGACGCAGCGCCGGAGGTCGACGGCCAGGCGGGGCCGCCACCGGAAGCTATCGAACCCGATCCGCAGCTGACGCCCGAGGAGGCCGAGCAGGCGCGCAAGAAATACCTGCTGCGGCGTTTCTGGATCAGTGGGCGCGGCTATTGGGGGCGGCAGGGCGACAAGCTCGCCTGGCCGCTTACAGTCGGGCTGTTGACCCTGATCGTCGTCAATGTCGGCTTCCAGTACGGGATCAACGTCTGGAACCGCGCGTTCTTCGACGCTATCGAGCAGCGCAACGTCCACACCGTCTATGTGCTCAGCGCCATATTCCTGCCGCTCGTCGCCGGAAGCGTGAGCCTTGTTATCGCGCAGGTCTATCTGCGCATGACGATGCAGCGCCGCTGGCGGTCCTGGCTCACCACGTCGGTGATAGCGCGCTGGCTCGCCAATGGCCGCTACTACCAGTTGAACCTCGTCGCGGGCGACCATTCGAACCCCGAAGCCCGCCTCACCGAGGATCTGCGGATCGCCACCGAGTCGCCCGTCGATTTCATCTCCGGCGTGATCATCGCCACACTGTCGGCCTCGACCTTCATCGTAGTGCTGTGGACGATCGGCGGAGCCTTGAGCTTCACATTGGGAGGCTCGACCTTCACCGTGCCCGGTTTCCTCGTCATCACGGCCGTGATCTATGCCGCGATCACCTCCACCTCGATGGTCATCATCGGCCGCGATTTCGTCCGGCTGTCCGAGGAAAAGAACCAGTCGGAAGCCGAGTTCCGCTACGTGCTGACCCGCGTGCGCGAAAACGGCGAGAGCATTGCCTTGCTCGGAGGTGAGGAGGAGGAGCGCAGCGGCATCGACAGAACCTTTGCCGGCGTGCTGAAGCGATGGGCACAACTGACCGGACAGCATATGCGCACGGCACTGGTCTCGCAGGGATCGAGCCTGTTCGCGCCGGTCGTGCCGGTGCTGCTGTGCGCGCCAAAATTCCTCGAAGGCTCGATGTCGCTCGGCCAGGTCATGCAGGCGGCCTCGGCCTTCGCCATCGTGCAGGGCGCCTTCGGATGGCTGGTCGACAATTATCCACGTCTTGCCGACTGGAACGCCTCCGCACGCCGCATCGCCTCGCTGATGATGTCGCTCGACGGGCTGGAGCGCGCCGAGCAGAGCGACGAGCTGGGACGCATCAAGCATGGCGAGACCGAAGACGGCGCGATGCTCAGCCTCGACAATCTTTCCGTGACGCTCGACGACGGCTCCTCGGTGGTCAAGGAAACAAAGGTCGAAATCGAACCGGGAGAGCGGGTGCTGGTGGCCGGCGAATCCGGTTCGGGCAAGTCGACCTTGGTGCGGGCCGTTGCGGGCCTGTGGCCATGGGGCGGCGGCAACGTCAATTTCCACGCCGGCAGGCGCCTGTTCATGCTGCCGCAACGCCCCTACATCCCCACCGGCACGCTTCGCCGCGCGGTCGCCTATCCCGCGGCGGCGGACAAGTGGACGATCAAGCAGATCAAGGCTGCCCTCGACAAGGTGGGGCTCGGCTATCTCACCGACAGGATCAAGGAAGAAGCACCATGGGACCAGACTCTGTCGGGCGGCGAAAAGCAACGCTTGGCCTTCGCGCGCCTGCTGCTGCATCGCCCCGATATCGTGGTGCTGGATGAAGCGACCTCGGCGCTCGACGAGAAGAGCCAGGACACGATGATGATGACGGTGATCCGCGAACTGCCTGATGTCACCATCATCAGCGTGGCGCATCGCGCGGAGCTCGAAGCCTTCCACAGCCGCAAGATCACCCTGGAAAGGCGTGAGGGCGGTGCCAAGCTCGTCAGCGATATCGACCTCGTGCCGCGCAAGCGCAAACGCAGCTTGCTGAAGCGTGCCTTGTGGGGCTCCGGCTCCGGCGCTTCCAATCGTGGTTAGAGCGGTTCACCCTGTTTCCGAAAAAGGCCTGGCCTGATCAGGATGCGTAGAGATCCTTATAGGCATCGCGCAAAAGATTCTTCTGGACCTTGCCCATCGTGTTGCGCGGCAGTTCGTCGACGAAGATCACCTGCTTCGGATGCTTGTACTTCGCCACGCGCCCGGCGATGGCGCCGAGGATTTCGGCACCGGTGATCCGCGATGCCGGCGCCCGCACGACGACCGCGGTGACGCCTTCGCCGAAGTCCGGATGAGCAACGCCGATGATGGCGCTTTCCAAGACCCCGTCGAGCGCGTCGATCTCGCTTTCGAGTTCCTTCGGATAGATGTTGTAGCCGCCTGAAATGATCAGGTCCTTGCCGCGGCCGACAATGTGGACATAACCGTCGGCGTCGATCACGCCGAGATCGCCGGTGATGAAGAAGCCGTCGGCACGGAATTCCGCCTTGGTCTTTTCCGGCATGCGCCAGTAGCCGCCGAACACGTTTGGACCCTTCACCTCGATCATGCCGACCTCGCCTTGGGCCAGCGTCCTGCCGCTGTCGGGATCGGCGATGCGCAGCGACACGCCGGGCAAGGGGAAACCGACCGTGCCGGCGCGCCGTTCGCCCTCATACGGGTTCGACGTGTTCATGTTGGTTTCGGTCATGCCGTAGCGTTCGAGGATGGCGTGACCGGTGCGCTCGCGCCAGGCCCTGTGCGTCTCGGCCAGCAGCGGCGCCGAGCCCGACACGAACAGGCGGATCGTCTTCGCCGCCTCGCGGTCCAGGGCGTCCTGCTGCAGCAGGCGTACGTAGAAGGTTGGCACACCCATCAGCACTGTTGCGCGCGGCAGCAGCGAGACGATGCGGCCCGCGTCGAATTTCTGTTCGAACAGCATCGAGGCGCCTGCCATCAGGATGACGTTGGTGGCGACGAACAGGCCATGAGTGTGGAAGATCGGCAGCGCGTGGATCAGCACATCGTCCGCCGTGAAGCGCCATTGATCGACCAGCACCCGAGCGTTCGAGGCCAGATTCTCGTGGCTGAGCATGGCGCCTTTCGAGCGGCCGGTCGTCCCCGACGTGTAGAGGATCGCGGCAAGATCGTCCCCGCCCCGCTCGACATCATGGAAATCGGACGTTTGCCGCGATGCCTGGTCCGCCAGCGATCCCTGGCCGTTGCGGTCGAGCGTGACCACGACGGCACCGGATGGCTCGACTATCGCGGCGACATCCGCAGCCCTTGCCGGATCGCAGACGATGACCCGAGGTGCAGCATCGTCGAAGAAATATCCAAGTTCGGTCAGCGTATAGGCGGTGTTGAGCGGCAGGAAGACGGCACCGGCGCGCACGCAGGCGAGATAGAGCAGGACCGCCTCCGGGCTCTTCTCGACCTGCACGGCAACCCGGTCGCCGGGCTCGACACCCAATTGCAGCAGCGCATGCGCGAGCTGTCCCGAACGCGCCAGCATGTCGCCATAGGTGAGCGAGCGGCCATCGTCGGTTTCCATCAACAGACGCCCCGGCGCCGGCATCCGGGACCGGAACGCATCGAACAGATGATTGCTCATGAAGTCTTCCTGCGGTGACGGCAATGGCGGTGTCGGGCATGCGCTTCTGGCCGCATGATGCTACGTCTTGAGCAATCCGAACGCTTCGAGACCGAATTCACCGGTCTTTTCGTTTAGGTGTGTTACTTTGACCTGCATTTTGGTCGGAGCGCATTCCGCAATCGATCTGGGCTTAGCAGACTTATCTTTTGCGATCGCAATGATCACCTTCAGCCAACCGTCGCAATGGTCGATCGCCCAACGTAGATTCTGCATCATCTCGTTGTGCCCAGGACTCGCTCTGCTGGCGGACCAAATTGGCCCACGTTCATAGGTGAACCTCCCGTCGTTTCGCTTAAATTCATCCTGCCAAAGGGTGACTACGACGGTCTTTGTAGCTTCATTTCTAGCTGACCAACTCCACTGCACATTCGTCGGTGTGGTGCCAAAATACGCAAAGCATGCTGTATGAGACATCTTAGCCAAGGATTGCCACCCCATTGCAAACCAAACTTATAGGCAATCACCAATGGCACCGACAAGTGATGTCCTCGCCATCTCAATTAGACGGATCTCGGTGCCATCCCTAGACGGCATGCATCAACGTCGGGCGCGTTCGGCCGGGGCGGCGGCCGTTTCGTTCTGCTTGAAGCGCTCCATGCACATGGAAGCGGTCAGCTGGTAGTGATCGATCAGTGCCTGGACGGCACCGTCGGCATTGCCATCCAGCGCGCATTCGGCGATCAGCCGGTGTTCGGCGAAACCGTCGCGCTGGATGCCTTCGCCGTCATTGGCCATTTGCCGGTAGCGGTAGGCGTGATCGGAAAGCTGATCGCAGAAACCCACCAGCCAGTGCGACCGGCAGGCCGAGATCAGCACCCGATGGAAGGTGCGGTGCAATTTCTCCCAATCCGGATTGATCGACGGGAGATCATGCCGTGACGCGCGCCCCAGGCGATGCAGCGCCAGCACCAGCTGTTCTTCCCATTCGGCGGTGCGGTGGGCAATGGATTCGCGAAGGGCGCGTTCCTCGAGCCAGCAGCGGGTGCGCGTCAGCTCCTCGAGCTCCGTCGCGGTGACCGGCATGATGAAGAAGCCGCGCTGGTCGTGGCGGCCAAGAAGCCCTTCGGAGGCAAGGCGGTTGAGGGCTTCCCGAACCGGAGAGGCGCCGGCGCCATACTTGGAAACAACCCACTCGACCCGCAGCTTGCTTTCAGTTTCGAGAGCGCCGCCGAGAAGATCATCGCGCAGCTGATGATAGACCGTACTGGCAAGCGTGCTTTTGGATCCTGTGCCGTCGTCGTTCAGATTGGCAGCTCCGTAGGTCAAAAGACGACTCCTTTGTCCCCAATTCTGAATTTGGGCAATTCGAGTCCGGAAACAGTCCCTCTCCGTACGTGTACCCTATAACGCCTGCCTTTGGACGCTCAAGCAGAAGATCGCGTTATTGTACTTTAGAACAAAGAAATATACGCCAATCCGCCGCCGGATCGTGCAGATTTCACGCGGCTACAACCAGTGGAAGCTTAACATGTTTTGTATGCACGCAGGATCATCTATTCCTGCGTGCTTGTGCGAGCATCTTTTCTGTCGCGCGCAAAGACAACGAGGCGCGCGCAGCTATCGGGCGGCCTTGGCGAAACTGATTCGGCCGGGCCGGACCCGGAGGGCGTCCGCACGCTCCTTAGCCGGCCTTTTGCAATTGAAATGGATGATCGCGCCGCATTTAGCCGGCGGCCTTGTCGGCCGCCGTCCGGATCGCCTCGATGTTGGCCCGGTAGGCCTCGACGCTGCCGCCCTTGAAGATGGCGGCGCCGGCGACCAGCACGTCGGCGCCGGCAGCGGTGACCAGGGGCGCTGTTTCAGCCGAAATGCCACCGTCGATCTCGATGCGGATCGGCCGATCGCCGATCAGTGCCTTGACCCGTCTCACCTTGTCGACGATCCCTGGGATGAAGGCCTGACCGCCGAAACCCGGATTGACGGTCATGATCAGGATCAGGTCAAGACGGTCGAGCACGTATTCGACAGCGCTTTCCGACGTCGCCGGGTTGAGCGAGACGCCGGCTTTCTTGCCGAGATTCCTGATGGTCTGCAGCGAGCGGTCGAGATGCGGCCCGGCCTCGGCGTGCACCGTCATGCCGTCACAGCCGGCGTCGGCGAAGGCGGCGAGATAGGAATCGGCCGGCGCGATCATCAGATGGCAGTCGAAGAAGGCCTTGGTGCGGTTGCGGATCGCCTTGATGACCGGCGGGCCGAAGGTGATGTTGGGGACGAAATGGCCATCCATGACATCGAGATGTATCCAGTCGGCGCCAGCGGCCGCGACGGCCTCGACTTCGTCGCCAAGCCTGGAAAAGTCCGAAGCCAGCACCGAAGGTGCGATCAAGGTCTTTTTGCTCATCTCGCGGCCTTTCCGGGCGCCTTTTTTCATGCCGGTCACCCTGGATCGACTGCCTAATGCGCGGCGGACGACTTGTCGAGGGTGCCGGCACGGCGGCTCCACAGGCTCGGGTGGCGTTACGGCTAATTTCCGCTGCCCGGCGCCGTGACGAAAAACCCGCCGGATCGCTCCGGCGGGTTTCTGGTCTGGCATCGAGCAGATGGTTATTGCTGCTGGAGTTTCAGGATCCTGTTTGCAGCCGGATCCTGCTGCTGTTCGGCCTGCGGCCTGAGCCGTGGCAGTACCTGCTGCAGGAGAAGTCCAGGGTTGAGCTCCAGCGACGGCTGCCCGCGTATCGGCCGGCAGTTCGGATACCGCCCGATCGTGCCTTCCGGGCAGCGCCGCCTGATGATCGGCTGGCACTGGCCATCGATCATCTGCGAGCCCGGAGCGCATTCCGTCTGTTGCCTGGGCTTGCGGCATGCACCGTCGATCACCTCGGTCCCTCGCGGACAGACGCACTCGCCGCGCTTGTTGTGGACCTGGCCGCGGATGTCGCACTGCTCCAGCTGCGGCTGCTTGCGCCGGCAGGCATTGCCTTGCACCTCGGTACCCCGCGGGCAGACGCAATTGCCGTCGGCGTCGTGGACCTGGCCACGGATGGTGCACTGCTCGGGCTCCGGCCGGACCGGACGGCAGGCACCGTTGCGCACTTCGGTTCCTCTCGGGCAGACGCAGTCGCCATTGGCGTCGTGAACCTGGCCACGGATGGTGCACTGCTCGGGCTTCGGCCGGATCGGACGGCAGGCATTGTCCCTGACTTCCGCACCCCTGGGGCAAACACAATCGCCGTCCGCGTCGTGGACCTGGCCACGAATAGTGCACTGCTCGGGCTTGTCGGTCCTGACGCATTTTCCGTTCTCGAGCGCCGTGCCGCGCGGGCAGACGCAACGCCCGTCCTCGGTGCGGATCTGGCCTTCGAGCAGCACGCAGCGCTTCGGCGGAGGTGGCGTCGGCAGAACGTTGGTACCGCCGCCGGTGCACTGGCCGTTGCGGAAGGTGGTGCCTTCCGGGCAGACGCAGCGGCCCGCATCGTTCATGACGAAGCCCGGCGAGCACTCCTTCTTCACCTCATGCGTGATGATGAAGGGGTGGCACGCATAGGCCTTGCCGCGATCGCCCTGCACATTGGCCGCATCCTTGGACAAGACGTCGCCGCCGCCTTCAACCCGCGTGTCGGGAGAGAGCACGCCGACGCAGTTCTGGCCGTTGACGTCGCCTTGCAGGTTGGCCAGGCCGTCGTCGGGAATGACCACGGTGACATGGTGCGACTGGCTTTCACCGGCGCCGAGCGACAGGTTGGCGATGCAGGACAGCGGCAAGGTTGCCGGCTCGGGCGAACAGCCGAAAGGCGGATCGATCGAGGTGATCGCAACGCCGTCCAGCCGGCCGAGCCCTTCCACGCCGATCGCATCACCGATGCGGACCGGGCCGGAGAACGGGCTCGTCCCATCATTTGATATGGTGATGTCGAACGAGCAGGGCTGGCCGGGCCTGCATTCGCGGTCGCCGGTCTTTTCGACGCGGATTGTCGAAGAGCCGCCGCCCTTGGCGCAGGCTTGGCCGATCGGATAAACGACGTCGTCGCCGGGCGCCGGCCCATAGGAGCCGCGCGCGCAGTTCTCGAACTCGCCATTCGCCGAGACCGTCACGTCGAAGTGCCTGGATGTTCCGGGTGTCATGACGGCACCTGGAATCTTGCAGGACAGCGCATTGGCAGGCACCGGTCCGCATGCCCATTCCGCGCCGTCGGGAGTGACGCTCTGGATCTGGACGGGGGCGCCGCCGGCCACCAGCGTGGCGGCATCGTTGACCCGCACCGGACCGGTGGGGGCAGCGGTGCCAAGGCTGATGACGGTGATGCGGCACGAGACGAGCGCGGCACCGGCGAGCGAGCCATTGCAGACCTTGGTGATGCGCAGGGTCGGCTTGCCGCCATTGGGATGACGGAAGCGTTCCTTTGCGCAGGCCCTGTTGTTGGTGAGGTCGACCTCACCGGGGATGGGCTTTACCGCCGCGCAGTTCTCGACCGTGTCCGACTGGTAGCCGGCCGGCATCACCGCCTTGACGACGATCGGCGTCGAGGCACCCGGAGGCAGCGAGATGCCTGCATTGTCGCAGCGGAACTGGCCAGGACCGTTCGGTCCGCATGTCCAGGGCGGGCTCGGCCCGAAGGTCGAGGAGGCCGGCGCGCCGCCCGGGTAGTTGTCGATGACCGTCAGCGGTCCATTGTAGGTGGCGCTGCCGTTGTTGATGACGTCGATCACGAAGTAGCAGATGCCGTCGGCCGTGCAGACCGGGACGCGGGCTCGCTTCTTCAGGATCAGGTCGACCTTCTTCTCCACCGGCGGCTGGCAGTCGCGGTCGCGATCGCCACGGCGGCAGATCGGGATCGAGGCGCAGCCACGGTCGTTCGACTGGCTGCCGAACAGCGGCTTGCCGCTGGCGTCATAATTGTAGGTGGCGCAGTTGCGCAAGCTGCTGCCTTGCCAGCCTCCGGCCGGCTTGAAGCCGAGCTTGAGGTCGACGGAGGCGCCCGGATTGAGCGTGGTCACCGGATGGGTGCAGATCATCGGGGTGGTGCCGGGTACGCAAACCCAGGGCGGATTGGGCCCTGAACTCAGCGTCGAACCGGCCGGCAGCGTCACCTCGTCGAGCACGATCTTGCCGTTATAGGGCGCGGTGCCGACATTGGTGACCCTGATGGTGAAGTCGCAGCCGCCACCCATCGTGCAACGCGTCACGTCGGCGCGTTTCTCGACCTTGAGGTCCGGCTCCTTGTCCCTGGGCGGGCACTTCTGGTCACGCGGGATGACGATGTCGATGGTCTGCGTGCAGCACAACCCCCAGCCTTCCTTCGGGCCGGCATAGGTTTCGATGCCGGTGACGATGAGGTGGATGACGTCGCCGGGCGATGCGCCGACGATCTTCCAGTTGAGCACCCCGCCCCCCGCCGGAACCAGTTGCGTATCGGGGATGATGGTGATGCCGGGCGTGGCCGTCGAGACCTGCACCCATTTGCCGCCCATCTCCGAGCCTACCGGCATGTGGTAGATGAAGGCGCCGCCGCCGGGCACGCAATCGACCGTGCCGCGCTCCACCTTGAAGCATTCCTTGCCGGGAGGCGGCGGTGGCGGGTTGCATTTGGTGAGATCGATCTTGATCGACGTCTTGGCGCCGGTCCTGTAGTCGCCATCGTCGGGTTTGCCCGGATCCTGCGACGGGATGAGGGTCCCGGTGCCGGTTCCGTTGGTCACCTTGATCAGGCCCTGGTTGTCGACGATGGTCGGCGAGGGAAACGCCGCATGGTCGATCTTGGCCGTGATCTTGAAGGTGATGACACGTTCATTCGGCGCGCCCGAGCCGTCGAGGTCGGAGGCGGAAATCCGGAAATCGGAAACCGTCGCCGTGTCGTTGGGACCCGCCGAATTGCTGATCGTGGCGCCCGGCAGCGGTCCGCCGGAGGAATCCGTGCCGTCGCCGAACACGTTGACGTTGACGATGGCAAGACCGTGCGGGAGCTGGTCCTTGAACTCGATCTTGAGCTTTTTCAGCAAGGCCGCGAGACCTGGATCGGCAAAGCCCTGCGGATCGCCGCGCAGGCCGAAGCTCAGCGAATAGACGACATAGTCGCAGCCTCTTTGCGTGCCGGTCTTGGTGAAGAAGGGCACGATCCGGTCCGGCCGCGGGTTGATGATGCGCGAATTGTCGAGGTCGAGCCTCAACTCCGGGGTGATCGGAGCGGAGTCTTCCGCAAGGCTGGGCAGCGGGGTCAGGGTGGCGACCGCGATACCGGCCGCCATCAGCCAGCGCGCGCCGCGCCTGGCGTATGACAGGGGTTTCATGATCGTCTCCATGACGGTTGAGTTGACGGTTGAGTTGTTTTCCGCAAGCGGGAAGAGTGCGAGATTTTTCATCTTCCCCTCCTCAACGTTCGCAGCTGACGGCTGGGGTTCTGAGCGGCAAGGTCATCTTGCAACAAGGGTAGTAGCCACCCTTGTCCTTGTCGGATTGCCTGTAGAAGCAAAGCCCGACATCCACTCTGTCGCCCGGATAATGGCCGGTGATGTCGATCGTGTACGGCTTGCCCGGCGCATGCGACTGGGGTGATGTCACCCCGACGCCGGGCGTCCTGGATTGGGCCTTGATCGAATCGCCGCCGAAGCCGGCATGGTCATGGAGATAGAGATCGGCCTCGAGCCCGCGCGGCGTGCAGAAATACTGCACGTCCTCGACATCGATACAGGGAGGCAGATTGCCGGGCGGTGGGAAGTCCGGCGGATAGAAGGGGGGCAGGTAGCCGCCCGGGATTTCCTCATAATAGCCGGCGCGACCCTCGCAGGGGTGCCAGACGGCGACATCGCCTACATGGCCTTCCACTTCGGGATCCTCGAAATAGCCGTCGAAGTCGACGAACCAGGAGCCGAAGGGCGGCACATTGGCCGGCTTGACCTGTTCCTTGGGTGTGATCTGCACGCCGTGCACGGCGAGCGGTCCGCCGGCGGCGAGTTTCTCGGCAAGGGCCGGATTATCGCGCAATTTGTCGCCTGTGTTGACCAGCGTCTGGGTGCAGACCGAAGTGTCGAGATTGCCGTCCGCGTCATAGCCATATTGCAGGTCGACGCCGCCGGCCGACTGCCGGTTGGCCTGCGGGAAACCCACCGCATATTCCTGCGGCGCTTCCACCCAGACCGATTCCGTCTCCGGATCGTCGGGATTTTCGCGCCAGTAGCGGATGACCTCGCCCTTGCCGGAATCGGCGAGCTGGCTGTAATCGTAGCGGTTTTCGACCGGGCCGCGCTGGGCCAGGTACATGAAGCCGCTGTTGTCGAAGGCGATGTCGGTGACAGCGTAGTCCTTGTCGGCCTTGGCCGTCAGTTCCCAACGCGGGTCGCCGGCGAAGCTGCCGTCGCGGGCAATGCCCACCGACCAGATTTCGGCCTTTTCGCCAACCGAGTAATAGAGCCGGCCGCCATGATAGGAGACGGCCCAGACGCGGCGTTCGTCCTGCGTGTAGCCCCAGGTTTCAGGGTCTTCGCTGTCGAAGGCGGCACCTTGTATGTCCATTACCGCGCCATCGTCGGCGACGGGAGCCAGCCCGTGCGCCGGGCGCCCTGCAACACCATGGTCGAAGGTGTCGATCAGCCTGCCACCGGCGTCGATGCGATGGACGAGGCCGGTATCGAGGTCGGAGGCGAAGAACTGGCGGTGAATCGGATCGAAGGTGAGATTGCCGATGCCGGGACCGCTGTTGGTGTCGATGTCGGCGAATTTGGCGACCTGGCCGGTGATGCCGTCGATCTTCCAGATGGTGCCTGGCCCGCCGCCGTTCTCGGTGCCGAACTGGCCCTCCATGAAGGTGGCGCCCGCCATGCCGCGGCGCTGCCGCTCCGGCCTGCCGTCCTCGTCGGTATCGGGCGTGACGATGCGGATGCCGTGCAGCGAACTGGCGCCGGCATAGAGGTTCGGTATGCCCGACGGGACGCCATCGCGCACGCCGTCATCATAGGTGAGGCCGAACACCTGGCCGATCTGGCCTGATGTCACCTCGAAAGGCGGCGGCGTGAAGACGAGCTGGCCCGAAGCCGGCCCGCCGAGATGCGAAACGTCGAACACGCGCAAGGTGGCGCGCGTGGTGTCTATGAAGGTTTCATCGACGGGATCGACGCCGGGCGGCAGGCCCCCTTTTTCGGAATCAGGGGGGTCGAAATTGGGAATGACGGTGCCGGAAAATCCGGTAACCGCCATCGAACCGGGATAGATGATCTGGGTTTCCTGCGCTTTTGCGGCACCGCCAAACCATAGGCCCGCACCGAGCGCCAGCGCCAGCAAGCCGCCTGCGTGGATGGCGCGGCGCAAACGGCCCTCAAGAGAATATGTCAAAGGAGAATACATCAAAGAAGACACGCGCGTGCCGCGGACGCGAGACATGAAGCTACCCCCGTTAGCCACGGGAGAAACATCCGGCGTTGCCGCGCAAATCAGGGCAAGGCGCGGTGGTCCGGCACGTTCTTCCCTGATCGAATTGTCTGCTTTCCTCACGGTTACGTTACTACCGCTCTTACGCAGGGTCAACGGAATCAGCGGGAAGCCCAGCGCATCGACCCCATCCCGAAGGCGGTGGTCGCGCCGAGCTCCTGTTGTTCCCGTGGACCTCGGAGCCTCGGGGTTGCTGGTCATGGCGGCTTCCTTTCCGGGGCCGCACCATGCGGCGCCTGGACATCAGTCGCGGGCGGAAGCGGAAAGGTTCATCGTCGGCGGGCCGGCTTACCGGCGCTGCCGTCTTCTGATAGCATCGCCCAGGCCTTTGGGCATGCCTTGGGGGGCATCATGACAAGCAAGCGCTCTGTTCTGCTCCTGGCGACGCTTTCTCTTTTCGCGTTGCCAGTTCATGATTCCATGGCCAAGACCTTGGTCTATTGCACGGAGGCCAGTCCGGACACGTTCGACCCGGCTCTCGCTTCCGGCACCCGTGACGCCTCCGCCACGGCGCTCTACAACCGTATTGTCGAGTTCGAACCCGGCACCACCAAGGTGCGTCCCGGCCTGGCCGAGAAATGGGAGATTTCGGACGACAGCCTCACCTATACCTTCCACCTCAGGCACGGCGTGAAGTTTCACACCGTCGATGGCTTTACGCCAAGCCGCGATTTCAATGCCGACGACGTGCTGTTCACCTTCGAGCGCCAGGCAGACGCGCAGAACCCGTTCCACAACTATGCCAGCCGCCCCTATGGCTATTTCGACGGCATGGGCATGCCACGCCTCGTCGCCAGTTGGCGCAAGCTCGACAACTACACCGTCGTCATGACGCTCAAGGCGCCTCATGCGCCGATGCTTGCCAATCTGGCGATGGACTTTGCCTCTGTTGTTTCCAGGGAATATGCCGACAGGCTGCTGGCTGAAAAGCGGCCGCTCGACCTGGCGACGAAACCGGTCGGCACGGGTCCGTTCCAGCTTGTCGACTACCAGCAGGATGCGGTCATCCGCTACAAGGCCAATCCCGATTATTGGCGCGGCCGGCCGAGGATCGACGACCTCATCTTCGCCATCACCACCGATGCCAGCGTCCGGCTGGAGAAGCTGCGCGCCGGCGAGTGCGATGTCATGCCCTATCCCAATCCGGCCGATCTGGCGGCGATCAAGACGGCGCCCGGCATCAAGGTCATGCAGCAGGAAGGCCTCAACACCGGATACCTCGCCTTCAACACGTTGCAGAAGCCGTTCAACGATCCCAGGGTCAGAAAGGCGATCGACATGGCCATCGACAGGAAGGCGCTTGTCGACGTCATCTTCCGGGGCACCGGTGAGATCGCGCGCAATCCGCTGCCGCCGACCTCCTGGGCCTATGACAAGACCACGCCCGACCCTGTTTTCGATCCCGATGCCGCCAGGCAGGCATTGACTGATGCCGGCATCAAGGATCTGCACATGAAGGTCTGGGCGATGCCGGTGCAGCGCCCGTACAATCCCAATGCCCAGCGCATGGCGGAGATGATCCAGTCGGACCTGGCGCGGATCGGCGTCACCGTGGATATCGTGACCTATGAATGGGCCGAATATCTTGCCCGCTCCAAACCGGTCGACCGCGATGGCGCCATGCTGTTCGGTTTCACCGGCGACAATGGCGACCCCGACAATTTCCTCTCGGTGCCGCTCGGCTGCGCCGGTGTCGGCGCCACCAACCGCGCCAACTGGTGTTTTCCTGCCTTCGACGATCTGCTTCGGCAGGCTGCCGGGATCGTCGACCTCGATGCCCGCATGAAGCTCTATGCGCAGGCACAGGGGATCTTCCGGGAACAGACGCCATGGGTGGTCATTGCCCATTCCGTGGTGTCGATACCGATGCGCGAACGGGTCCAGGGTTACGTCATGGACCCGTTCGACCATCACGACTTCTCGAATGTCGACATCAGCGAATAGCGGCGCAGCCATGCGAGCCGGTCTCGATGTCGCCGATCTCGATGTCTATGTGGAGAGCCTGGGCAATTTTCGTTCGGGAGAGGAGTATTCCATCCAGTCGCTGCTGCCGCGCCTGGAGCAGGCAGGGATGACGGTGCGCGTGCTCGATCGTCCGGCGCGGGAGCATCTGGCGCCGGCGGCTCTGCTGCACATCGACCTGACCGATGTGCCACGCCTTTATCACGACATCGCCCGGCGCTACGCGCGCAGCATCAACGGCCATGCGCTGTCCATCCACCGGCAGCTCTATTCATCGCTCAGGATCGGTGCCGGCGACGGCCATTCCGGTCCGGTCATCGTCAAGACCGTTCTCAACAGCAGGGGCCGGCCCGAACTGCGCTGGCGGCAGTATCGCAACGGATGGACGCGGGCGATGCATTTCGTCCGCAAAACCGCCGATCCCGGCTACAAGGAACGGCTGTGCCCGCGCTACCGCGTCTACGACACTTTGGCGCAGGTTCCGCCCGAGGCCTGGGGGGACGACCGCCTGATGGTCGAGAAATTCGCCTTCGACAGCCTCGACCTGCCGATCGTCAAGCACCGCTACATGTTCCTGCTCGGTGCCGAAGTGAACATGCGGCAGACCTATAACGACGTTCTCTGCAAGGGATCGGAGATCATCAGCAATGAGGTCGGCGGCGCCGTTCCGCCCGAGGTGAGGGCGGTCAGGGAGCGGCTGCGTCTCGATTTCGGCGCGATCGACTATTTCATTGTCGACGGCAAGGGCATCGTCGTCGACGCCAACAAGACGGTCGGCTCCAACCCGGAATGGCTGAAGAAGAACCGATTCCGCCAGGAATTCAACGACCGCATGGTCGAAGCGCTGATTGAATTCGTGCGCGGTTGAACCCCGCGGCAATCGGGGAGCCCGGCTCGGCCGGGGTTGATCGGCGGTTGGGCGCGACCTCGGCCCGGCGGCCTTCGACAGGGCGGCGCGCCCGTGTCCGCTCCCGGCCGGCCGCGGCGATCGTTTTGCCTCCGGCTGCGACGATCGTGGAAGCGTTGCGCAGAATGCTTGCGCGCGATGCTGCCTGTTCTTATATACGCGCCAAGCCGTTCGGCGCCGGAATGCCGGTTGCCGGAACGGGATTTCTTGTGAACAGGGGCTTTCGTCGGAACGCCTTACCGGGTCCTGAGAGCCTGCTTAGCGGAGAGACTAGAAAAATGGCAAAAGTAATCGGTATCGATCTCGGCACCACCAACTCCTGCATCGCCATCATGGATGGCAAGGAGCCGAAGGTTATCGAGAATGCGGAAGGCGCGCGCACCACGCCCTCCATCGTCGCCATCTCGGGCGACGGCGAACGTCTGGTCGGCCAGCCGGCCAAGCGCCAGGCGGTCACCAATCCAGAAAACACCATCTTCGCGGTCAAGCGCCTGATCGGCCGCCGCTATGACGATCCGGTGACGGAGAAGGACAAGAAGCTTGTCCCCTACAAGATCGTCAAGGGCGACAATGGCGATGCCTGGGTCGAGGCCGGCGGCAAGAAGCAGTCGCCCAGCCAGATCTCGGCCATGATCCTGCAGAAGATGAAGGAAACGGCGGAAGCCTATCTCGGCGAGAAGGTCGAGAAGGCGGTCATCACCGTTCCGGCCTATTTCAACGACGCCCAGCGCCAGGCCACCAAGGACGCCGGCAAGATCGCCGGCCTCGAAGTGCTGCGCATCATCAACGAGCCTACGGCCGCGGCACTTGCCTACGGCCTCGACAAGAAGGAAGGCAAGACCATTGCCGTCTATGACCTTGGCGGCGGCACGTTCGACATTTCGGTGCTCGAGATCGGCGACGGCGTGTTCGAGGTGAAGTCGACCAACGGCGACACCTTCCTCGGCGGCGAGGACTTCGACATGCGGCTGGTCGAATATCTGGCGGCCGAGTTCAAGAAGGAACAGGGCATCGACCTGAAGAACGACAAGCTTGCCCTGCAGCGCCTCAAGGAGGCGGCTGAAAAGGCCAAGATCGAGTTGTCGTCGACGACGCAGACCGAAATCAACCTGCCCTTCATCACCGCCGACGCGACCGGCCCGAAGCACCTGACGCTGAAGCTGACCCGCGCCAAGTTCGAAAGCCTGGTCGAGGATCTCGTCCAGCGCACCATCGAGCCCTGCAAGGCGGCGCTCAAGGATGCCGGCCTGAAGGCTGGCGAGATCGACGAAGTGGTCCTGGTCGGCGGCATGACCCGCATGCCCAAGATCCAGGAGATCGTGAAGCAGTTCTTCGGCAAGGAGCCGCACAAGGGCGTCAACCCGGACGAGGTCGTCGCCTTGGGCGCCGCCATCCAGGCCGGCGTGCTGCAGGGTGACGTCAAGGACGTGCTCTTGCTCGACGTGACACCGCTGTCGCTCGGCATCGAGACGCTGGGTGGCGTGTTCACGCGGCTGATCGAACGCAACACGACGATCCCGACCAAGAAGAGCCAGGTGTTCTCGACCGCCGAGGATTCGCAGTCGGCCGTGACCATCCGCGTCTTCCAGGGCGAGCGTGAAATGGCCGCCGACAACAAGCCGCTCGGCCAATTCGACCTGGTCGGCATTCCGCCGGCCCCGCGCGGCGTGCCGCAGATCGAGGTCACCTTCGACATCGACGCCAACGGCATCGTCAACGTTTCGGCCAAGGACAAGGGCACCGGCAAGGAGCACCAGATCCGCATCCAGGCCTCGGGTGGCCTTTCGGACGCCGACATCGAGAAGATGGTGAAGGACGCCGAGGCCAATGCCGATGCCGACAAGAAGCGTCGCGCCGTGGTCGAGGCCCGCAACCAGGCCGAGGCGCTGGTGCATTCTTCCGAGAAGTCGCTGAAGGAATATGGCGACAAGGTCTCGGAAGCCGAGCGCACGGCGATATCGGATGCAATCGCGGCGCTGAAGACCGCTGCCGAGGGCGACGACGCGGCCGACATCGAGGCCAAGAGTCAGGTGCTCGCCGAGGCTTCGATGAAGCTTGGCCAAGCCATGTACGAGGCTTCGCAGAAGGAAGCCGCGGAAGCCGACGCCAAGGCGGATGCCGCCAAGGACAGTGACGTGGTCGATGCCGATTTCGAGGAAATCGACGAAGACGACGACAAGAAGAAGTCGGCCTAGTAGCAAGTTGACGAATCTGATAGAGCGTTTGGGCTTACCAAACGCTCTTTTTTCTTAGGTGGCCGATGTTTGTCAGCTTCAACAATGATGAGGTTAATTTAGATAACGTCAAATTTATAAGAAAACGCTATTTTGATAAGAAATTTTATTTTGATATCGATTTCATTGATGGAGCATCTCGAACTTTTGAATCGCATCATGATATCGATCTTGGCGACGAAGTTATCATACCCGCACCTCCTGGATTTTTGATTATCGGATTCGATTTAGACGGCTCGAAGACGAGTTCAGAAGTCATTGCATTCAAAATCCCCAAGGGCGATAGTCACGGAATATCCCCTAAGCCTGTAACTTTCGACGGAATTACCGGAACTCAGTATGATTCCGTTCTTCAATCTCCAAGTGGGAAGCTTTTTTCACAAGATAGCTGGTACGACAGCATCGAAAGATTTGAAGAACATCTTAAAAACCTAAATCAGTAGTTTGGTATATATATCAGCCAGTTGATCTTGATGACACCCCGTGCATCTCGCAATTCCGGCATTTGAGATCGGTGGGCATTGCTGTGTAGCGTGGTCTGCCACGCGGATGCCGGCTTTTATGCAACCTCAGCCGAAAAAATGTAACGAACCGGGCGCTTGGACTGGCATCCCGTGCGCTTCGTCACTAAATCGGGAACCAGTCTTAGAAAACGGCTGGCTGTAACAATGTGCCAAGACGTTGAATATCCGGACTGCGGGAAAAAATGAAAGCTGATTTCTACGAAACGCTGGGCGTCCAGAAAGGCGCCGACGAGAAGGAGCTCAAGAGCGCTTTTCGCAAGCTCGCCATGCAGTTCCACCCCGACCGCAATCCAGGCGATCATTCCTGCGAGCACAAGTTCAAGGAAATCAACGAAGCCTACGAGACGCTGAAGGATCCGCAGAAGCGCGCGGCCTACGACCGCTTCGGCCACGCCGCCTTCGAACAGGGCGGCATGAATGGCGGGGCGCAAGGCTTTGGCGCCGGCGGTTTCGCCGATATCTTCGAAGACATTTTCGGCGACATGATGGGCGGGCGCCAGCGCCGCTCGTCGGGCGGCCGCGAGCGCGGCGCCGACCTGCGCTACAACATGGAAATCTCGCTGGAAGAAGCCTTCGCGGGAAAGACGGCGCAGATTCGCGTGCCGGCCTCGATCTCGTGTTCGGAATGCTCCGGCAGCGGCGCCAAGCCGGGCACCCAGCCCGTCACCTGCTCGATGTGCAACGGCCACGGCAAGGTGCGCGCCACGCAAGGCTTCTTCTCGATCGAACGCACCTGCCCGCAATGCCAGGGCCGCGGCCAGACGATCAAGGATCCGTGCCCGAAATGCGCCGGCCAGGGCCGCGTCACCGAAGAACGGTCGCTGTCGGTCAACATCCCGGCCGGCATCGAGGACGGCACCCGTATCCGCCTTGCCAATGAAGGCGAGGCCGGCCTGCGCGGCGGGCCGTCCGGCGACCTCTATATCTTCCTGGCGGTGAAGCCGCACGAGTTCTTCCAGCGCGACGGCGCCGATCTCTACTGCAAGGTGCCGATCTCGATGACGACGGCCGCCCTTGGCGGTTCCTTCGAAGTGACGACGCTGGACGGCACGCAGACCAAGGTGAAGGTGCCGGAAGGCACCCAGAACGGACGTCAGTTCCGCCTCAAGGGCAAGGGCATGCCAGTGCTGCGCCAGCCCAATGTCGGCGACCTCTACATCCAGACCGCGGTCGAGACGCCGCAGAACCTGTCGCGCCGCCAGCGCGAACTGCTGGAGGAGTTCGAACAACTCTCCTCGCAAGACAATTCGCCCCAATCGAGCGGCTTTTTTGCCCGCATGAAGGATTTCTTCGAGTCTTTCGGCGAGCGTTGATAGGCGACAAAAGCTATCTTATCCACGCCATGCGTGCTGCGGCGCCTTGCCTTGCGCCGCTCAGGTGTTAAGTAGCTTGCGAGGGAAGCGCTGAGGAGAGCTTGCATGACACGTGGTCCCGGACTGCGGAAGGCGCTGGCCGAAAAGTTCGACGACGAGCTCAAATTCTTCAAGGGCTGGATCGACAAGCCGAAGACGGTCGGCTCGATCGTTCCGACCAGTTCGATCACCGCCCGCAAGATGGCCTCTATCGTCAATCCCAAGTCCGGCCTGCCGGTGCTCGAGGTCGGCCCAGGCACCGGCGTCATCACCCGCGCCATCCTCGCCCAGGGCGTGCGTCCCGAAAACCTCTACGCGGTCGAATATTCCACCGATTTCGTGCGCCATTTGCGCCAGCTCTATCCCGGGGTCAACGTCATCGAGGGTGACGCCTTCAACCTCAACGCCACGCTTGGCGAGAGGAGCGGGATGATCTTCGATTCCGTCGTTTCCGGCGTGCCGTTGCTCAACTTCCCGGTCGCCCAGCGCATCGCCTATATCGAGAGCCTGCTCGACCGCATTCCGGCGGGCCGCCCGATCGTGCAGCTGACCTACGGCCCGATGTCGCCGATCCCGGCCGGGCGCGGCGACTACACGGTCAAGCATTTCGATTTCATCTTCCGCAACATCCCGCCGACGCAGCTGTGGATTTACCGAAGGGAAGGATAGAGGAATAGGCAGTAGGGAATAGTCAGGAATTGCTCATCTCCTACTGCCTATTCCCCACTGCCCACTCCCTTTGCGAGGCAATGGCAGTGATCCCGAAAATCCTCGTCTTCGCCGGCTCGGTGCGCGGCGGCGCCTATAGCGGCAGGACCGCCGACGTGGCGCAGAAGGAACTTGCGGTGCAGGGCGCCGAAGTGACGCGCATTTCACTCGGCGACTATCCCCTGCCGATCCTCGACGAAGATCTGGAGAAGGAAAAGGGCGTTCCCGAAAATGCCGTCAGACTCGGTCGCCTGATCATCGCGCATGACGGCCTGCTGATCGCCACGCCGGAATATAACGGCTCCATCCCGCCGCTGCTCAAGAACACGATCGACTGGGTGAGCCGCGTGCGCAGGGACAATAACCGGCCGGTCAGGCCGCTTGCCGGCAAGGTTGTCGGCCTATGCTCGTCGTCCAACGGGCATTTTGCCGGCATCCGCTGCATCAACCATCTGCGCGCCGTACTGGTGCGCTGCCAGATGGAGGTGGTGACGCCGGAATGCTCGGTGCCGGAGGGCGGCGACGCCTTCGGCGAGGACGGCCATTTCCGTGACGAAAGACTGCACACATCGATGGAGCATCTATGCCGCACGCTGATCGAAACCTCGCGCATGCTGTCCACCCGGATCGAAGCGTGACCGTATCCATGCCGGCTCAAACCATGCAGCCCAAGTCTATTCAGGAGAGACTGATCGTCGGCCTCGACGTGCCGACGGTGAGGGAAGCCGAACAGGCGGTGCGCGAGCTGGACGGCGTCGTCTCCTTCTACAAGATCGGCTATCAGCTGGCCTTCGCCGGCGGGCTCGACTTCGCCAGGGAGCTGGCCAGCGGCGGGGCAAAAGTCTTCCTCGACATGAAGCTGCTCGACATCGACCACACGGTGGCCAAGGGTGTCGAGAACATCGTCAAGATGGGCATGACCATGCTGACCATCCACGCCTATCCCAAGGCGATGCAGGCGGCAGTGGAAGCGGCACGCGGCAGTGACCTTTGCCTGCTCGCCGTCAGCGTGCTGACCTCGATGGACGAGCAGGACGTGATCGACGCCGGCTATGAATACGACCCGCACACACTGGTGCTCAGGCGCGCCGAACAGGCGCTGCATGCCGGCATGGGCGGCGTCGTCTGCTCGGCCGAAGAGGCTGAAGCGGTGCGCCGCATCGTCGGGCCCAACATGGCGGTGGTGACGCCGGGAATACGGCCGGCGGGCAGTGAACATGGCGATCAGAAGCGCGTCGTGACGCCGGCGCAGGCGATCCGCAATGGCTCCAGCCATCTCGTCGTCGGCAGGCCAATCGTCGCGGCAAGCGACAGGCGCGCGGCGGCGGAAGCCATTCTGGAAGAGATGCGCTCGGCCTAGAGCAATTCCAGGAAAAGTGTGACACGGTTTTCCAGGGAAAAGCGCGTAGCGCTTTCCCTTGGGAATTGCGTAAAAACAAAGAGATGGAGCGGTTCGCCGTTTCCGTTAGACGGTGAAATGCTCTAGGCCAAGAAGCAGGGAGTAGAAGAATGCCCAAGGGATATTGGATCGCCCGCGTCGATGTGCGCGACGCCGAAGGCTACAAGGACTATGTCGCCGCCGCCAAACCCGCCTTCGAGCGGTTCGGGGCGAAATTCCTGGCGCGTGGCGGGGCGCATGAGCTTGCCGAAGGGCCGGGCCGCGCTCGCAACGTCATCATCGAGTTCGAATCGCTGGCGGCCGCGCACGACTGCTATCACTCGCCGGAATACCAGCGCGCGGTCGCCATCCGCCAGAAGGTCGCCGACGGCGAGATCGTGCTGGTCGAAGGGGCCTGAGAGCGTCGCGAAGCAGAAGCTGACGCTTTCTCAGACGAAGTCCTGCAGGTTCGCTTCCCGCAGCTTCGACCCGCCGAGCAAGGCCCCGATCAGCTGGTGCTTGAGGGCGAGGCAGTGCGAACGGGCAAGCTTGGCGATGCCCGGAACGTCGCTCTTCTCGCAAGCCTGCAGCAACCGTTTCTGCTGTTCGATGATCAGCGGCATGAAATCGCGCGACTTGAAGCCGAGATGGAGCGCTCGTTCCGACTGGTCGAGAATCTGGCTAAGCAGCTGCGCCAGCCGCAAATTGCCCGACAGTTCGGCGATCGCCAGGCGAAAGGCGCGGTCGGCGGCGAGGAAGGCAACCGGGCTGCGCAGCGTCTCGGGCTTCAGCACTTTTCTGGCCGCCAGCCGGATCTCGTCCAGCCCGCGCTCGGTGATCCCCGTGGTGGCGACCCTGAACACTTCCGGTTCGATCAGGCCGCGGACGTCGAAGATCTCATTGACGTCGCGCAAGGTCAGCGTCGTGATGACATAGCCACGGCGCGGCTCGCTCCTGACCAAGCCTTCCTGCATGAGGCGGGCGAGTGCCGAGCGGATCGTCGCCTTCTTGATCCCGTAGCGGGCCTCGATCTGTTTCTCGGTCAGCGCTTCGCCGGGCGACAGGACGCAAGCGACGATGTCGCTCTTCAACTGCTCGTAGGCCTGCTCGCTGCGCAGCAAATCCGCCGTCGACGGCGCAGTTGCCCTGCTTGGCGGTGAGATCGATTTCGGTGGCTTGGCTTTGGTCGGCTTCATGCTTTTCTCGCGTCGCGTCGGCATTGACTCGGATTGACCATCTTAGCTATTGTTTCTGAGCATCTCAGACAGGAGCTGTGGAATGCCTCTATCCGCCGACTCTCCTCTCTACCCCGCCATCAGCGATATCGTCAACGCGGCGGCAGGTGCCGATGCCCTCGGTCAGGTCAAGGCCGTGCTCGGCGACTACACCAAGCGCTTCCACGCGCTCGGCGGGCTCGTTCACGAAGAGGACGACGACGAGCTGTTGCTGCACGCGAGCCCGAAGCTGACGATCTACCACATCACGCTTTCGCCCGGCGTGCAGTATCCGCCGCACAATCATTTGATGGATGCGCTGGTCGGCATCTATTGGGGTGGCGAGACCAACTTCATCTACCCGCTCGCCGGCGACCGGGTCGATGAGCCCGAACGGCAGGATTTTTCGGCGCCGGCGCTGGTGCACATGTCTTCCAGCACCATTCACTCGGTCGCCAATACAGGCAGCACCCGCTCCGGAGCCCTACACGTCTATCTGGGCGATCTGCCGGGCACCAGCCGGCAGCTGTGGAGCCTTGCCGACAAGCGGCCGGAGCCGTTCGACAACATCCGCTACATGGCCGGCGCGCGGCCTATCGAGCAATCGACGTCCGAGCCCAAGTAAACCACCAGCGCCGCACAGGAGGAGCCTGTCGGCGGCAAGACTTCTTCGGTCTTTTCAGCGGTTTAATCACTACATTCGATATTGGCCGAAGCCTCTAAACTTCGTTATCCCTGGGCGAAGCAGGAGCAAAGCTCCGTCGCGGAAACCCTGGTATCCATGCCGGAACCTTAGCTAGCCGTGAAGCGCTACGGAGCAGAATTCTGCACCGCGGTGGCGCCTTGAAGTCGCGGCATGGATCCTCGGGTCTGCACTGCGTCCCTTCGCTCCTTGCTCCGCCCGTGGATGACGAAGCGATGGATGTTTCTGCCAATCGCCAATGCACGAGATCTGTCAATCCAAGCGATCGTCAAACTCATGCGCCGAGATACTAACTGGCCAGCCGGCTGGCGGCGGTTTCGGCCATGGCATCGGCAAGACCCAGGCCCCATTGCGACCGGCAATAGGCGCGGAAATCGAAGCAGGGCAGGCCGGGGCAGACCTCGAATTCGATCAGGTGGAGCGTGTCGTCGGCCTCGACCCGCAGGTCGATGGAAAAGACGTCGCGCAGGCCGAGCCCGCTCATCAGCCGCGCGGCGATCGCACGGATCCCGGCGTCGGCAGCCGGCTGGACGTCGGCAACGGCGACGAGTTCCGGTTCGGCATAGAGCCCCGCCGCCTTCGCCGCCGCGCCGGTTTCGCCGTAAAGCGCAAGGCTGTCCGCCATGGTCTGGAAATCGGCGCCTGAATCGACAAAGACAATGCCGAGCGCCTCGACGCCAACTTCCGGCGCCAGCCCGAGGAAGGAGGCGCGCACGTTGCGGCCGGCGACATAGGGCTGGACCACGACATCGTCGCGATAGGCGGCGAAAACACGCCGGCTAAGCTCCAGCGCATGGCCGAGATCGCCGCTGCGCGAATCCGGCCAGATGCCGATCTTGGCGCCGAGCCGATTGGGCTTGACGAACCAGCCGGCGGCGGAAGCCGGCGGCTCGACCAGCCATTGGCCGTTGCGCGCGAGACCGGCCTGCGGCACCGGCAGGCCCAGCGCGCCAAGCACGGCGCCGGAGCGGAACTTGTCCTGGCAGAGCGCGAACAGGGCATCGTCGGCGCCGATCGTCTTGAACCCGCCCAGCCTCGCCAAAGCGGGGGCGGCACCGCCACGAAAATAGGCGATGCCGTCGGTCAGCGTCCAGACCAGCGTCGTGGCGGGATCCTCGCCGGCAAGCACATGCGCGGCATTGTCGAGCAGCACCGGCGCGAAGGACAGGCCGTGCGTCCGGCAGGCCCCGTCCAGCGTATCGAATTCCTGGCCAAGGTCCGTCGACTGCGCCAGGTAGGAAGCGATCTCAGCGGCGCGCTCGCGCGCATGGCCATCGGCGACAAGGCGGTCGAAGCAGGCCTCTTCCGGCTCGTGGACAAGGATCAGCTTGGGCTTGGTGCTCGACATAGGATGGACGCTTCCCGGCGGTAGGATCGCCCACCATCGCACTTCGGCCGCAAACGGCTTTCGCGAAACCGACCCGGGCCGGACGCCTGGGTGACAGTGGAAATTAAACGCCCGATCGCCGGGGCTTGCTCAGGCGATCAGAACGCGCGGCTCGAAACGGCCGTTGACGGGAATGTCGAGCAGGAAGGTCATGCCGCCCTGCAGGTCCAGCAGCCGCTGCTTCTCGCTCTTGCCCGACCAGGCGGAGGTGACCGCGAGCCGGTCGGCGTTCTTGCCGACGAAGGCCGGGCAGGAGGGCTGGGTCACCGGCATGGCGACCGTGCGGACAAGCTTGCCGTCGGGACCATAGGCCTCGACGACGCTGCCGCCCCAGCAGGCGTTCCACAGGATGCCGTCGCGATCGAGCACCGACCCGTCGATATAGCCCTTGGCCGAGCGGTGATCGACGAAGATCTTCGGTTCGCCGGCAGGCAGGCCGGTGGCCGGGTCGCAGGCGACCCGCATCAGCAATCCGGTCGAGGTGTCGGTGTAATAGGCGAGCGCGCCATCTTGCGAAAAACAGATCGAATTGGTGACGGTGATGTCCGAGAACAGGCGGCGCAGCTCGCCCTTGAAAAACCAGTAGATGGAGCCGGCACCCTTTTCCTCGCCCTTGCCCATCGTGCCCATCCACAAGGCGCCGCAGGGATGGACGCGCGAATCGTTCGAGCGGGTGACCGGATTGTCGGCCTCGACAGGCGTGTGCAGCGTCAGCTTGCCGGTCGCGACGTCCCGGACATGAAGGCCGGTCTCGGTGGCGATCAGCTGGCGCTTGTCGTCGATGATGGCGATGGCGCTGGCCATCTGTCCAAGCTGGTGGACGATGGTCGCGCCGCCGGACAGGCGCTTTTCCAGCAATTGTCCGTTGACGATGTCGAACCAGAACAGCGTGTCGGTGGCGGGATCGTAGCTCGGGCCTTCGCCGAGCTGGCAGACGTGATCGGAAAAAACCGAAACGATCGCTTCGCTCATCATGCGTCTCCGAACACCGCGTCCCAGGCCGCGACCGCGGCATGCGCACGCACCGCCACCTCGTCGACGCTCATGCCCGGCTTGAACAGGCTGGAGCCGAGGCCGAAGACCGTCACGCCGACAGCCTTGTAGCCGGCAAAGTCCTTTTCCGAAACGCCGCCGACGGCACCGACCAGCGTCTGCGCCGGCAACACCGCCCGGATCGCGGAAATGCCTGATGCACCCAGCACGCTCGCCGGGAAGAATTTCAACGCCGAAGCCCCCAGCCGGATCGCCTGGAAGGCCTCGGTGGGCGTGAAGACGCCGGGCATGGTGACCATGCCGTAATGCATCGCGCGCGCCATCACCTCGGCATCGATGTTGGGGCTGACCAGCAGCCGCCCGCCGGCCTTGTGCAGCCCGTCGACATCGGCCGGCGTCAGCACCGTGCCGGCGCCGACCAGGGCCGTTTTCGGCAGCACCTGGACAATCCTGGCGATCGACGAGAATGGCTGCGGCGAATTGAGCGGCACCTCGATCGCCTCGATGCCGGCGTCGAACAGGGCTTGGCCCATGGCGATGGCTTCAGCCGGTTTCAGGCCGCGCAGGATGGCGACCAGACCGCGCTTGAGTTTTGGAAAGGCTGCGGTCTCGGTCATGCCAAGGCTCCGGTTCTGGCGATGATGCCGTTTTCGCGCGCGGCTTCGATGAGGCCGGCGCGCACGGCTTCGTCGGCGTCGACGGCGCGCACCTCGAGCCCGGCAAGGCCAAGTGCTGCCTGGTAGAGCACGGCAAGCGCGCCCGAGGCAATCAGCACGACGGGCGCACCGCCGGCGCCATAGCGTCGCTTCGCCGAGGCGACCTCGCCGCCGATCAAAAGCCCGGACAGGCAGGCCGCCGCATCCTCCGACTTCAGGTCCTGCAGGAGCCCGGCGGCGCGGATGGCAAACAGCTTCGAAGTGACATCGCCGCCCTCGCCAAGTGCCCGTTCGCACCATTGCCGGAAGAACGGACTGTCCACCGCCACCGGAGCCGGATGCTCGCCCAGCGAATGCTTGAGGATCGAATGCGCGGCCAGCACCGAGAACAATTCGCCGGTCGGCCATGTGCCGAAGCCGGCAACGGCGCCATCCTCGACCACGACCCATTTCGAGTGCGTGCCCGGCATGCAGGCGAGATGCCGCCCCTTTGTCGGAAAACCAGCGCCGGCAAGCTGTGTTTCCTCGCCGCGCATGACATCCGGCGCGTCGGGCAGGCGCTGGGCAAGGCCCGGCACGATGCGGATGTCGCGGCGCTCGCCCTCGATGCGCGCCGCGCCGCGCAGGATGGCGCCGATCGGCGCCGGCACGCTCACATAGGGCGCTTCGATCCAGCCCTGGCGAGAGCCGGCCATGCCGCAGATGATGACGGGCAGCGCGTCGGGTGCGCCCATGGCGGCCATGTGGCCTTCCAGCACGTTCGAAAACCCTTTTTCGCGCGCCGTGATCAGCCCGTCGTCGCCGCGGCGTTCGGCAAGCACCTTGCCGCTGCCGTCGATCAGCCATGCCCGAAGCCGGGTCGTGCCCCAATCGATCGCCGCTACCGCCGGCGCGTTGCCGACAAACCCCGGGCTCACAGGAAACCTCCATCGACGATCAGCATTTGCGCGGTCAGCATGCGCGAGGCATCCGAGGCCAGGAACAGCACGATGCCGACCATGTCGTCCGGCCGCATGACATCCTTGATGCACTGTTTGGCGACATGGGCGGCAAGCGCCTCTTCGGTCACCCAGCGCTGCTGCTGTCGCTCGGTGATGACCCAACCGGGCGCGACGGCGTTGACGCGGATGCGGTCGGGCCCAAGCTTGCCGGCCAGGCCCTTGGTGAGACCGAGGATGCCCGCCTTGGCGGCTGTGTAGGCCGGCATGTCGGGATGGTTGATCAGATAGGATGTCGAGGTGAAGTTGATGATCGAGCCGCCGCCGGCCCGCTTCATGCCCGGCGCCACGGCCTGCGCGGTGAAGAAATGCGGCCTGAGATTGATAGCCTGGTTGTTGTCCCAGAACTCCACCGTCACGTCTTCGACGGCGTGGCGTTCGTCCCACGCGGCATTGTTGATGAGCACGGTGACATCGCCATGCGCGTCGGCGACCTTCGCAGCCGAGGCCCGCAGCGCCTCGACATCGCGCAGGTCGGTCTTGAGATAGAGCGGCCGCCGGCCGAAATCCCTCTCGATGCGGTCCGCAAGCGCGATGCTGGGCTCATCGGCGATGTCGATGAAGGCGACATTGGCACCCTGGCGCACGAAACCCTCGGTCAGTGCCGCACCGATCCCGGAACCGCCGCCGGTTATCAGCACCGAGGCGCCCTTGAGGTCGGCAAAATCCGCCGATGGCATCATGTCTTTTCTCTCCGCGCTCAATCGGCGCGCATCCTAGCCAGAGACGTCGCGTGGGCAAGGGCGAAAAGGCGGATTTTAGGGCTTATGTCGGACAAAAAGGCGACGGGACCGCGAAGCGGCATCGTCGCATGGCGGGGAATGCCGCTAGCGCCGGTCAGATCGCCTTGGCGCGCAAGGCGCCACGGAAGGAATCGCGGAGATAGCCGAGCGTGGCATCGGCGTCGACCGGCTTGCCGAACAGATAGCCCTGCCCGCCGGCGCAGCCGAACTGCACCAGGCGGTCGGCCTGCGCCTCCTCTTCGATACCCTCGGCGACCACATCCATGCCGAGCCCCTCGCACATGGCGAGAATGGCGCGGATGATGTGTTCGGACGGCCGGTCGTCGAGAATGGAGGAGACAAAGGCGCGGTCGATCTTGAGCTTGTCGAAATGGAATTCGCGCAGACGTCCGAGCGAGGACTGGCCGGTGCCGAAATCGTCGAGCGAGACGCGGATGCCGACGCGGCGCAGGTCCTCGACGATCTGCGCGGCCGAAGCCGGGTCGTTCATCAGGCCGGTCTCGGTGATCTCGATCTCCAGCCGGCGCGGGTCGAAGCCGGTGCGGTCGAGGATCGCCAATATGTGCAGGCCGGTGTTCTGGTCGACGAGCTGCGAAGGCGACAGGTTGAACGACAGGAACAGGTCCTTCGGCCAGCTGCGGGCGGCCTCGGTCGCCTTGCGCAGCACCAGCTGCGACAGCGGGCCGATGATGCCGCGCTCCTCGGCGATGGGAATGAAGACGGTCGGCGGCACCGCGCCGAGGTCGCGATCGGTCCAGCGCGCCAGTGTCTCGAAGCCGATGGTCTGGCGCGTGTTGAGATCGACGATGGGCTGGAAATGTGGCTCCACCTCGCCGGCCGAGACGGCACGGCGCAGCGCCTGCTCGATGCGGGTGACGCGCTTGGCCGCCTCTTCCATCTCGCGGGTGTAGACGACGACCCGGCCACGGCCGGACCGTTTGGCGTGGTAGAGCGCCGTTTCGGCCTTGTTGATCAGGATCTCGGTGGTCTCGTCGCCCGAATAGAACAGCGAGCAGCCGACCGAGGCCGACAGCCTGGCGGTGCGTTCGCCGACATCGTAGGGCGCCGACAGGATCTCGATCAGCATGCGGGATTTTTCGGCCGCTGCTTCCTCTGAGAACACCAGCGGATAGAGGAAGGCGAATTCATCGGCACCGATGCGGCAGACCGTCGAGTGGTCGTCCATCGAGGCGCGCAGCCGCATCGCGACCTGGATCAGGATGTCGTCACCGGCCTTGTGGCCGAACAAATCGTTGATCGGCTTGAAGCCGTCAAGGTCGAGGATGCCGACAGTGAAGGGCGCGGGATCGTCGGCACGATCGCTGATCAGGCGATCGACCTTGTCGAAGAAGCGGCGATGGTTGCCAAGCCCGGTCAACGGATCTGTAAATGCCAGATCCGTGCTCTCCCTGTTTGCCTGACCGGTGCCAAACGGAGTTTGCATCGGTGTCCCTGTTTTCTCGACGTCGGAATTTATGTTCGAGACTGGCAGGAAACCCTTTAGGAAACGTATCCCGAAAATCGATTTTCGCGGCTAAAATGCATTGCCTCCGCGAAGGTGTCCGTGGCGCGTGAAAAGGCCTTTTCTTCACGCCGATTTCAACCGGTTCTTCACGCCGATTTTCAACCGGCTCAACCGGTGGGACGGACGCGATAGAGCTCCAGCGGGGCGCCACGGGTCTCCGCCACCGGCTCCAGCCAATCCGGCACGCCGCCGCGCATCAGCCCGGCGAGAAAGCCGTCCGGCGCCGTGGCCGCGAACAGCTGGCTTTCCGGATTGCCACGGCAGAGCGCGACAAGGCCGACATGCCGGCTTTGGAGGATGGCGTTCGCTTCGGCCGCCGATCCCAGCAAGGCGTCCAATGCGAGCACGTTGCCGGCGACGTTGCGATGATAGAGCCCGGCGAGCGCGCGATGGCCCGTGAAGGCAAGGATCGGCGAGCCGAGATTGGAGATACTGAGAACCGTGGTCGCCGGCATGCGGCCGAGCGCAGCGAACGACGCCTTGCCATGGCAAAGCGCATCGCTGCCGGCGTCCTTGGCCGCCGCCCCGGTTTCGAAGGCGCTCGCCGCCGCCCCGGCCACGCCCGACCAGACCGCGTTGACCGAGACCAGCCAGGCCGCGGCCATCCTGAGCACGGAGTTGCGCGACGGGCTAGCTTCGGCCCGTTGCCGCCACTTGGCGATCCAGGCACAAAGCGGGATCACCGCCAGGGCAATGGAGAAGGTCGAGCCGCGCACTTCCCAGGCACTGACCAGGACCGCCACAACCAGCAGCGCGCCGACGAGGCTGTCCTGCCGCCGCCAGCCGCCATGGCTGAAGTGAAGCGCCATCAGCACGATCGCCACAAGCGGCGTAGCAAAACGCGCCACCACCATGGCCGGATCATCCAAGACAAGCTGGATGATCGATTGCGCCTCTTCGATATGGCCGAGCCAAATTTGGCTCAGGCGCGGGTCGATCTCGGCATAGGGCGCAGCCAGGCATTGCGGGAACAAGAACACCATGACAGCCGCCAGTACGAGCGCAAGCAGGCCGAGCGCCATCAGGCGCCGGCCGAGCGTGGAGTTGGCCATGTCGAGCGAGGCCGCGGCGGCGAGGCCGCATCCGGCGAGAGCGGCCACCACGAACTGCACGGTCGAAAAGGCATCGCATTGCGGCTGGCCCCAGGCCGATGGGGCGATGGTTGTGAGGAAGACCAGCGCTGAAACGCCGGCAAAGCCGAGGCCGAAATCCCTGGCGATCCGTCGCTCGCCGCTGGGGTCGGCGACAAACAGCAGAGAGACGCAGACGCCGATGGTGGCGACATAGGGCGCCGTTTCCATGCCGACCGCCAGCGTCAGCGCCGCGCACAGGCCCGCAAGCAGGGCGGCCCATCGCCGCACGGGCGCCTCGAGCAGCAGGCTCAAGCTGGCCATGGTCAGCGTCAGCTGGACATTGTGGTGATCGAGCGCGCCGGGCGAAAAGATGCCGATGAAGTGCAACGCCGCGGCACCGATGACGGCAGCCGGCAGCACAGCGCCCGCGCCGGCAAAACTGCGCGCCGCGCGGACGGTAAAGAGCAGAGCCAGGCAAAAGAGCAGCGCCGGCCAGAGCACCTCGGCGACGGTCTCGGCCATGGCCATGCTGCCGGTCAGTGCCGAGGCCACGAGGATGATGGCGGCGAGCGGCGCGTCGACCAGTCGCGACCAGTGCATGACGAAGCCGCCTTCAACGCCCATCCGGTACTGATGCAGGTCGAACCAGCCCTGGCCTGCCAGCATATCCCGAACCTCGACCAGACGCAGCAGACTGTCATTGTCGCCGCCGGTATCGGTCAAGCCTGGGAAACCGCCGAGCGCGTTGACGGCAACCATCGCCAGCGTGGCAATCAACGCAACCGCGAGGTCGTTGCGCCGTGACGCAGGCTGCGCGGCCTTGACGGAAATCGTGGTGTCGGCGGGAGTCACGGGACGGCCTCTGGCGCTCTCTTTGGCGAAGGAAACCTATCGCGAACTCACTGCGCAAACCTTAAACCGGTGTTGCACCGGCAACCCGATGTCGCGAAACGCTTTGTTTGTTATTCGCAAATATGGTCCCGGACCAGGGAATGAATGGGCAATTCGGTCTGGACCTTGGGCATGAGCGTTGTGGCGATCGAAAAAAAGATACTGAATGCCGCCCACGGCCGGGCGGTGTTTCAACGCCGCATCCGGGTCCTCTCCGACCATATCGGCGCCGCGCTGGGCGCCGACGGCACCGTTCTCGACCTCGGCTGCGGCGATGGCTCGCTCGCCAAGGCGGTGATGGAACGGAAACCGGGGCTGACGTTTCGCGGGATCGATGTTTTTGTCCGGCCGCGCACGGCCATTCCCGTAGAGATCTTCGACGGTGTTACGATTCCGGCCGCGTCCAAATCGTTCGACTGGGTGACCATAGTCGACGTCCTCCACCACACGGACAATCCCGGCCATCTTGTCGCCGAAGCCGCAAGGGTCGCCCGCAAGGGCGTTGTCATCAAGGATCACCTGCGCGACGGGCTCTTCGCCTACGGCTCGCTCCGGTTCATGGACTGGGTGGGAAACAAGGGCCACGATGTGAGATTGCCCTACAACTATCTGTCCAGGCAGGAATGGGACGCGATTTTCGACGGGATCGGGCTCAGAGCCCAAAGCTGGCGAGGAGACCTGTCGCTGTATCCGTTTCCGGCAAATCTGCTGTTCGACAGGGGCTTGCACTTCGTAGCGTCGCTTCGCTAGAGCGGTTCACCGTTTCACGGAAACGTCGAACCGCTCTAACTCTTTGTTTTGGCGCAATTCCCAAGGGAAAGCGCTAGGCGCTTTTCCCGGGAAAACCGTTTCACCCTTTTTCCTGGAATTGCTCTAACGCGCGGACCGCGATCGAACACTCTCACGCGGCTCTTTGGTCGTCGCGAAAAACCCAAACCGATGACAGCACATAGCTCGCCGCGCCCGCAGCGACCGTGATGACGGCCGACATCACCAGCGGCGACGCGGAAAATACCGACACCGCGACATGGGCGGACAGGCCTGCAAACACGGCGCAGGCCAACTGGCTGACGAGGTAACGTGGCAATGCACGGCGATGGTCGTGCTGTCCCTCGAACGTCCAGCCACGCTGTGCCGAATAGGCCACGACAAAGGCCAGCATATAGGCGATCACGCTGCCGACAAACGGCGGCAAGCCGGCCGACACCAGGGCCCACGACAGCACGAAGAACAGCAGCGCGGCGCCAATGCCGACGACGGCGAAGCGGATAAGCCGCACCGTGGCGAATTTTCGCATGAGTTGGTTCATTTTTCAGCAGTCGCGACGGATTCGCCCGATCCGGTGGGTTGGCCGGCTTTCAGCCGCTTGACCGGGATCTCCAGGACACCGAGCAGGAATGCCGAAAAGAAGGCCTGGAACGAAATGACGATCAGGCTCAAGCCCAGCACGACGATGCGCGGGATTTCGGAATCGTTCAGCGGGCCGAAGCCAAGATGTGCCCAACGCAGCACGGCATAGCCGACGAACAGCACGCCACCGGCGAAGCAGATGCCGGCATTGGCGGCAAGACGATCGGTGCTGATGGTCCTGGTCAGCCAATCGGAGCCGCGGCTGCGCGGCAGGATGCCGGTGATCTCGGCATAGTATCGCGATATGGCGCCGAAGGTGATGAGCTGGATACCGGTGATGATCATGAAGCAGGCGGCGACGAAGGTGTTGAGGTCGAGCGAGAGATTGTCGATCACCCGCAACGGCCCGAACACCAGCAGAGCCGCAAACAACAGCCCAAGGCTTGCGAGCACCGTGCCCGGTATGAAGAACATCCAGCGCGGATTGTAGACCAGCAGGAATTTGAGATGCCGCCAGCCGTCACGCCAGGTCCTCAGGTGCGGCGGCCGGCTGCGGCCGTCGGGCTTGAGCGTGGTCGGCACTTCCTCGATGCGCAGGCCGGCAAGCGCGCTGCGCACCACCATTTCGCTGGCGAATTCCATGCCCGTGGTCTGCAGGTCGAGCTTGCGGATGCTGTCGGCGTTGAAACCGCGCAGGCCGCAGTGGAAGTCACCGGTCCTGATGCGGAAAAACAGGCGGCCGACGAAGCTCAGCACCGGATTGCCGAGATAACGATGCAGCGGCGGCATGGCGCCGGTTTCGATGCCGCCCTGGAAGCGATTGCCCATCACCAGGTCGGCGCCGTCGCGCAAGCGCGCCACGAAGGCATCCAGCGCACCGAAATCGTAGCTGTCGTCGGCATCGCCCATGATGATGAAGCGGCCCCTGGCGGCGCCGATGCCGCCCAGAAGCGCGGCGCCATAGCCCTTCTGCGTCACCGGGACGACACGGGCGCCGCCTTGGGCAGCGATCTCCTGCGAACCATCGGTGCTGCCATTGTCGGCTATCAGCACCTCACCCAGGATCCCGGCCTTGTCGAGGAAGGCCCTGGCCTTCCCGATGCAGACAGCCAATGTCTCGGCCTCGTTGAGGCACGGCATCAGGATGGTGAGTTCAAGCTGTTTGGTCGAGGCGGCGCGGATGGCGGTGAGCGCGTTCATGGTCGTTGTTCCATCGGGAATCCCCGTCCGGCGCCTGCCGTTGGGATATTCGAGGCCTATTCTTGTATGGGAAGGCTTAAGAAAACGATGACGCAGGCACTTGCCTTGTCGCGATCCCTGTCGCGGTCCTTGTCGCGATCGGGCGTGCTGGGTTTGCGTCTTGCTGTTGCCGATCTTCCGGATGTGACGATTGGCAGAAGGCGCCGGGACCCTTATATCGCTCTCGTCGACTGTGTTGGGGACTTGCCATGAAGCTGAAAATCGCCGTCCAGATGGACCACATCTCCACCGTGTCGATCGCCGGCGACACCTCGTTCGCGCTGTCGCTGGAGGCGCAGCGGCGCGGGCACCGGTTGTTCCACTACACGCCCGACCGGCTGTCGATGCGCGACGGCAAGGTGTTTGCCCGCATCGAGGAGATGCAGGTGCGCGACGAGAAGGGCAACCACTATTCGCTGGGCGAGAAGGTGCGCACCGACCTCTCGGAGATGGATGTGATCCTGCTGCGCCAGGATCCGCCCTTCGACATGAATTACATCACCACCACGCACATCCTTGAACGCATCCACCCCGGGACGCTGGTCGTCAACGATCCGGCCTGGGTGCGCAACAGTCCGGAAAAGATCTTCGTCACCGAGTTTCCCGACCTGATGCCGGACACGCTGATCACCAAGGATCCGCTCGAAGTCGCCGCCTTCCGCAAGGAGTTCGGCGACATCATCATCAAGCCGCTGTACGGCAATGGCGGCGCCGGCATCTTCCACATGCTGGAGGCTGACCGCAACCTCGCCTCGCTGCTCGAAATGTTCGGCCAGATGTTCCGCGAACCCTATATCGTGCAGCGCTACCTGAAGGACGTGCGCAAGGGCGACAAGCGCATCATCCTGATCGACGGCGAGCCGGTCGGCGCCATCAACCGCGTGCCGGCGGAACACGATTCCCGCTCCAACATGCATGTCGGCGGCCGCGCCGAAAAGACCGAACTGACCGAACGCGAGCGCGAGATCTGCGCCCGCATCGGGCCTTCGCTGAAAGAACGCGGCTTCATCCTGGTCGGCATCGACGTCATCGGCGACTACATGACCGAGATCAACGTCACCTCGCCGACCGGCGTGCGCGAAGTCCAGCGCTTCGGCGGCGCCGACATCGCCAGCCTGTTCTGGGATGCCGTCGAGGGGAAGCGGCTGAAGTCGGCCGCGTAATCGCCGCATGTTGACTCTACAGCACGGGTATCGCCATCCTACCGGATTCGAGATTGTCGGAGCTATGTTGCGCCATCGCCGCAACCTCCGGAAAGGGCATCCTTCCGCGAAGGCGCAACCTGCTCTTCAGGCAAGCTTGCTGTCGGACGATCCGTTCATATCCTATTCGGGAATGTCCGGTACGCCCCTCGGATTGGCAAGTCATATGCCTCATCTTCCACGCAGCCATCGCGCCTGGTTTCTCGTCTCGCCAACCTGGTCCATCGAAAACAGTTCCAGCGTCAAAGCCATCCGGACCTATGCCGTTCTGCATAGACTTAGGAATCCCCGTCACTCGCTGATCTTCCTGTGCAACACACAAGCCGAGGTGGATCTGTTGAATCAGTCCGGTGAGGCCGCTTTCCTGCACAACAAGACTTCGACGACCTCCGAATACATATTCAGGCCGCTCGACGACATCGCTGTGGAATTTGATGCAATCTACAATGCGCAACTGGCTTCGTGGAAACGCCACGACTTGTCGCTTGGCATCCAGAGTTGCGCATTTGTCTTTTATCGCGATTCAATCGAGTCATCCACGGCGGAGTCGGAAAGAGCACGAATAAATCGGCACAGGGAGCTCGCGCCGGGCCACGTGTTTGTCAATGAGTTCGACAGCACCGGCAAGCCCGTCCGATTGGCGCCGGCTCAAGTGAACATGCATCTAAACCGTGCAGCCGTGGGAATTTGTCTCTCCGAAGTGGAGGGGCCAATGTTCGCCAGCACGGAATATCTTCTCGCGGGGCTTCCTGTGGTCACGACGCCGAACCATGGTGGCCGAGACCTTTATCTGGATGACGACTATTGCCTTACGGTTCCACCCGATCCTCGATCCATCGCGGAGGCTGTCTTGGCGCTGAAGGAGCGGCGAATCCCCCGGACCTATATTCGTTCGCAAACTTTGAAACGAGTTGAACGGGACCGCGGGCGGTTCATAGACCTTGTAAATGAGATTTTTCTGGAAAGCGGCTCTTTGCGCCGGATCGCCATGCCTTGGCCTTTCCGATATCCTGTCATGGAGTGGCTTCCACCCCAGATCGCAATCGATCGATCGCTTTCAGGTGCGGTCGATGCCTTCATCACCGCTTAGACGGCAAGCTGAAGCGGCCGTTTTCATTTTGTCTTAACCATGTTCCGCTTTTGCAGCCAGGCACAATCCGCCTGCAACCATAGCGTTTGCCTGTTCTCGTAATGTTCTTGATATGGCCGAAGAATTGTGATTGTCTCCGCGAGGGGTCATTCTTGGCCAATCGCAGGGGTTACGGCCCGGGGGCTTGAAAATGGTGGCGCGGGTTCGCACGGTCGCTTTCCAGGGCATCGAGGCCGTGCCGGTCGACGTGCAGGTGATGATCGCGCCTGGCAAGGTCAACATGCACATCGTCGGTCTGCCCGACAAGGCGGTGGCCGAAAGCCGCGAGCGGGTGCAGGCGGCGCTGCATGCGTCGGGCCTGTCGATGCCGTCGAAGAAGGTGACCATCAACCTGGCGCCCGCCGACCTGCCGAAAGAGGGCAGCCATTATGATCTGCCGATCGCGCTCGGCCTGATGGCCGCCCTTGGCGCTATTCCCGGCGACATGCTGGCCGGCTATGTCGTGCTCGGCGAGCTCTCGCTCGACGGCACGATCACCGCCGTGGCCGGTGCGTTGCCGGCGGCGATCGGCGCCAATGCCGAGGGCAAGGGGCTGATCTGCCCGTTCGCCTGCGGACCGGAAGCCGCCTGGGCGGGGCGGGAATTCGACATTCTGGCGCCGCGCAGCCTGATTGCCATCGCCAACCATTTCCGTGGCACGCAGGTGCTGTCGCGGCCGGAGGCCGGCATCCACGCCTCGGCGCTGGACCTGCCCGACCTCGCCGACATCAAGGGCCAGGAGACCGCCAAGCGGGCGCTGGAGGTGGCGGCCGCCGGCGGACACAATCTGCTGATGGTGTGAACAGAAGACCCTATCGAGGGGCGTCCGAAATAAAGGGGACGCGGTCACCCGCGCCCCCTTCCGTGGCTACCCATCCGATCAGGCGTGACGAGTGGGCAGTCCGAGCTTGTACCGGATCATGTCGGCGATGATGGGGTAGACGTCGTTGTGCTTGACCGAGAAGGTGAAGCGGCTGTTCTGGAAAGTGCCGATGTCACGGTCAGTCACATTGCCGTTCTCGTCCTTGGGCAGATACGGTTCGATCCCCTTGATCGCATTGATCTGCTTCGCCCCAGGCTTCCGCTGATCGTCCGAAAGCGTGTAGTAACGCCACATGGGGTTGTCGTGACTGAAGTTGACGTCGTTGAGGTTGTTCAACAACGTCTGCAGGTGCTCGGCATCCTCCGGCGCGGCCGAACGCGAGAACCCGAGGTCGTACACCAGCTTCGCGATCGCCTTTTGAACAACGATCTGGCTGATCACGCTGCTTTCGGCGTCGCCGAAGCCGTCAACCTCCTTGATTGCCTCCCACATCGATTTCACCGTCGCTTTCCGCTCGGCCACCAGCGTCGGAACCGCTCCGCGCACGTTGGTCTTGTTCTGAAATGCAATGGCGTTGACGCTGGCAAGTTCAGTGAGCGAGAGCGCCCCGTCCTCTTCGGCTCCGATCAGGTCCGACAGATCGTCCTGGATGAAGACGACGATCGCGTTGGCCCTATCGAACTGATACGACAAGTCCGTCGCGACTTTGCGCGTCTTGTTGTTGAGGTCAGCAAACGTCTGCCGCTCCTCCGCGACGTTGAGCCCGATGTGAAGATCGATCGTGACAGTCATCCTGGCCAGAGCTTCGCGGGTGTACACCCAGAACTGCCGCATCGACTTCGGAACTTCACCCTTGAGGCCGAAGAATGAACGCCGGCCCTTGCCGGAAGGGTAGGTGCCGGCAGACGCGACGAAGTCCAGGAAAGCCCGAGCCCGGTCGAAACCGGCTTTCCGGTGCTGGCCATCGAGCAGGGACCAGCTAACCGAGCTGCGAAGCCAGACCCGCACCACGTTCACGCCGTTCACCTTGGCGACGAGCTCATGACGGATCGAGTTCGGATCATTCCGATCCACACCGCGAAGGTTGGCCGTCCACGGGGCAAGCGCAAAGACCTCCTGCGGTCCCATGAGAGCGAGGACGTTCCGCCACTCCTGCAGAACAGGCCGCCCAAGCCGCTCGCATTCGGCGATGCCGGCGACGGCAGCGGCGTGGAGCGTATACGACGCGAGGCCATTTGCATGAGCCTCATTCAGCTCACGCTGCGCGGCCTCGTCGCTGTTCTCCGGATCGTTGTAGACCGTGGTCGTCTCCGCCGCCTCCAAGGCGGGCATGCTGACCGCAAGCACGGCGTGCCCGGCATTGCTGCCGAGGATGGCGAGGTGTTCCCGAAACTGCGTCTCGGTCCCCGCCAACAGATCTTCGAAAGTGGCCATTTTGTCCTCTTCGGTGTCGTCGAAATTGAGCATGGAAAGCTCCTTGAGCCCAGTGATCGCCTGATGCCTTCGATTTAGGCGATGATTTCACCGGCGTCAACCACCCCAGGGGAGTTTTTTTTGACAATCGAGGCGCGATTGATCTCCCCTGGAGCGTTTAAACGAGAATTGCGAACGATCCAGGGGGATCGAGCTTCGCCACCAGGCTGGTTCCGAACGGCCAGGATCAAAGCTCGATAATCTGGAAGTGTTTGATTTCGGTCGCCGTTGGCTTTCCGAGCTGGGATGCCTATTCTCGGCTTGCATCAGAAACGAGAACGGGACGGCCCGTTGGATCGAATTGGACCACACGAGCGATCCGCCATTATGGCGAAGGTCGCGAGCAAGAACACCCGCCCCGAGCTTCTGGTGCGTTCGATGTTGTTCCGCGCCGGACTACGGTTCCGTCTTCATGCGCGCGAACTCCCAGGGTCTCCCGACGTCGTGCTGCCGAAGCATCGCACGATAGTGTTCGTGCATGGCTGCTTCTGGCATGGGCACGATTGCCGAAGTGGGCGGAACCGGCCGAAATCCAACGCCGGGTATTGGGAGGCAAAACTCGACCGCAACATCAGCCGCGACAGAGATGCGCGCCTACGGTTGGAGGAACAGGGATGGACAGTTCATGTAATCTGGACTTGCCAGCTCGAACATGACACCCAGCGCCTCATAGAGGCACTTCATCCTGGATCTGCTCGCGCTTAGGGCTCGTCGAACTCTATTCGCAGGCTCGGGTCGGCTTCACAGTGTGCGACGATTTTGTTGTAGCGGCGGATCAATTCCCCGACGGTCGTTGGCCTGCTGTCGCGATCGAACTTGCTCCATTCGTAGACATTCATAGAAATGAACTGCTCGATCTCGATGACGTCCACGCGATCTTCGATCCCCGCCAACGTCGCCGACGCCTTCGCCCCGCCCAGGCCGTTCTCCGTGGTGATGATCACCGGCCTCAGACCTGCTTCCAGGTTTTGTACCACCTTTCGCATCAGCCCTTCGGATGGTGCGGCGCTGACATGAATGGCGACGTCGCCCAGAAGGAAATCCCCAGCGCGATTGGTTGGAGCGTCCGCCACAGATGCGCCGTGATGCGTGATTTCGCCCTCCTTCACGAGGTCGAGCTTGGCTCCAACGAGGTGCTGCATCACGGTGCCCGCGTACATCTTACCACCAGCCGCCTGCTGGCGGGACACGGCTTGGGAGATCAAGTGCCTGATGGATGACCGTAGCGATTTGGAGGGGTCGAGCTTGAACGTGAACGGCTGTTGAGCCCAATACGTCAAGACCTGCTGGACCCAGTATGCCTCAGCATCATCGAGGTCCAACTTACCTGCGCTCCACAGCGAGTTCATAGCGTCGACGTAGGCTTCCAGCCGCCCCAGATTGCCACGGCTCGTCCTGCCGCCCTCGGAGGCTAACCTGCGCGTGATCCCATGATCCTTCAGGATGCTGTCGGTGGCCGCACCCCCCAGTCCCTTCACTTGACCTCCCTGCGCGGTCTTGAGGCTGCTGGCGTTCACGGGGAAGGTCATGCTCTTGAGGCTTCGCGTGACGACCAGCACAAACGCCAGGGTGCCATTGGAAGGGCCGACATGCTCTGTATTGAAGGCGGTCAAGGCCCGCTGCTGTTCTGGGCTCATTGTGCCGCAACTCGCGCGGCGTGAAGGTCCGCCTGCGCTGCAGTCATCGGTTCGAGCAGCGTCTTGGCTATGTGTCGAACCACTGGAACCACCACACCGTCGCCTACGAGCTGATAGGCTTGGTTGTAGTTTCCCGGCAGCCTGTAGCTATCCGGCAGACCCATCAACCGTGCAGCCTCTCGGGGCGACAACAACCTGCTGCGGACTTGCCGTGGCCCCACAACAATGATCGCTTGACGTGATGACCCTCCGGCAGGGGTCCGGAGGCAGCCAGCCAAACCGTCGAACCTGACTTCAGCTCTTTGCCTACCTTCGCGTGTCCTGCGATAGACCCCACCGACAACGCTATGGCCCGTCTCACGGGCGCGGACCTGTGCGGATCGAACCTTTCCGGCATGGAGAGGGTTCATTAGGCTTAGAAGGTACTGGGTCTGAGCGGTGCTGTTCCACGAGACCCCGGAAGGCTCGTCTTCAATGAGGTCTTCGAAGGTGTCGTTGCGGGGCTTCGGTAACGGTGGCGACCACCACAGCCATGCCTGCCGCGAAGCCTCGGGCAGCCCCGCGTAGGCCGCCTGAACCGCTTTGGTGTGCCAAGGCTCGACTGGCTCTCCGCTCGTCAAGCCCGGCGGGACGAACACATCCTCTCGCACGCCAATGATGAACAGTCGTGGGCGCGACTGAGGCACAAACAAGCGCGCGTCGATGATCATCGCTCCAAAGCGATACTTTGCCTTGGCGAACGCACCTGCGATCTGTCGAAAGTCCTCACCACTGTGAGAGGTCAGCGCACCGAAGACGTTCTCAAGCACGATCATGCGGGGCGAACGCCCCTCCGCTCGCAACTGAAGCATCAACTGCCAGAAAGGCCAGAAGGTACCCGAACGCGCGCCGGCCAGCCCTTTGTATGCGCCGGCCAAAGAGAGGTCCTGACATGGGAACGATGCCCAAGCCAAATCTGGCGAGCCGGGAAGCCGGGCCGCAGAGACCCGACCTACGTCTGCGAGTTCAAATTCATCGGCGACCCAGTTCTCGCGATAGCTCGATGCCTTGTCAGCGTCGATGTCGTTCGCGAAGAGGCACTCCCAGCCTGAGCCAAGGCCAGCGCGCGCCATCCCGCCTCCTGCGAAGAACTCATAGAACGTTCCGGCCAAGTGGCCTCCCCAGCGTGCCGAACCAGTTGGCGTCCTGTGTGCCATGATTTGCGGGTTTGGCAAAGCCGCCTCCGCTCACCTGCTGACAAAGAGCTGTTGACGAACACCGACGGAACAGCGCGGCATCCTGTAACCGCACGCGGTCCTCACGACGCGTTCGCGTTCGCTCTTGAGGTCCTCACGAGACCGACATCGGTGGAAGCCTTGCGCTGCAAGGGTTTGAACCCGACTTCGCCGCTACCGTTGTCTCCCTGAAACCACGAACCCGGTGCGGACTGGGGATTTCCCCACTTAGAAGTCATCCGTCATCACCGGCAACCGCTTCGTGATTTCCTTCTCGACGTCGTTGAGCTCGGTCAGGATGGCCTGTAGGTCGTCCCTCCCCTTGACCGCGCGGGCTCTCAATGCGGCCTCTTGAAGGTAAGCAATCGCGGCGTCACGGTGCCTCGCATCAGGATTGTAGAGGCCGTCGAAGGGTTCATCGGGTACTTCAGTAAATTCCTCTGTTCGCTCTCTCTGAAGCTGCTGATAGGTCATTGGCGCGTCCGCCTTCAGCCACTTCAGGACTGTTTTGTGAGCGATCCCGCCGAGGTCGATGGCCATCTCTCTGGCCGACTTGATCTTACCGTTCGCTCTGCCTCCTCGCGGGCCGGGATGGCGGTGCTGTTTGGCCTTCAGGTAGTTGCGGAACGCCATCCGCTTCTCTTTGTTCGAGAGCTTCTCGCCGTGCAGAAGGTTGGCCCGTGAAGCCAGCCATAGGAGTTCCTCTGTCCCCGACACCGTGATGATCTCGGCCTCGATCAACTCCTTGCCCAGTTCCAGAGCGGCGGTCGCGCGATGCCACCCGTCAATGATGGCGTAGACCTTCTTTGCGCCCTTCGCCTGCGCCTCGCTGACCTGAATTGCCGGGAAGCCCACGACCGTGTTTCCGCCGGGGTCGTACTCGGCCATCGCCTGGCGATACCGGCGCACCAAGTCCGGTTTCGTCTTCTCCCTTATCTGGGTTTCGGCGTCGAACATGATGTCCTCGACGCGGATGTGCTTGGTGTTCAAGTCAGGTCAGTCCTTCCGTTTGGCTTGGGGCAAACTGGTCGCCCGGTGTTGGATTAGGAGCTCGGTGGCTTGCTCCAGCGCCTCGCCAATGTGTCTCAGAACCCGACCACGCGGTCTCGGGTAGACATGCAACTCGGTCGCAGCCGGACCCTCGCCCCACCTCTTGTGCGTGCCAGAGGCCATCCGATGGACGAGTTTGGCGGCCTGAACCTGTTTAAACTCTGCCTTGCGCTCCGCCTTCGGGTCGTCCCTAATGATCATCTCGACGGCCAGCCATGCGGCGACCACACGGCGGGGGTCGATGCCGGCCTTCCGCAGCCTCGCCCAAGCGGCCTTGGCGCGCTCCTGTGGTGCCAACCCGCGCAACCGAAACGCCTCTACATGAGGCCCTGCGGTCCGCATTAGGGTCGCCACCCGGTCGACCGCATTGGCCACATAGTTGTCGCTCTGGTTCAGCTCAAGCCATGCCAGCGCGGTGGCCCGGTAAGGGTTGATCTCTCGGGCTCCATAGGAGGCTCTGTAGGGGCTGCCGTGGCGAGCGTAGTGGTCCGCGTGTGAACGACAGAACCGTGTGTCCAGACCGTCCCCAGTGCCTGCACGGGCCGGCCTGCTGCACCCGAGCACTCGGCAACGGGAGAACATCGCGCTGGGCTCGTTCGCCCGGCCCTTCACTTCGGCTTTCCGCTCGCGCTTGGCCGTCCAGTTCGTCGACATCACGTTCCTTCGAAATCGCCACCCCGCACCAGCGGACGGGCATGCGTCTACAGCAGGGCAAACGACCGGGACAACGAGAATGCGTCCCGGCCTCGGTTACTCAACGTCAGCGGCTGATCGAAGGTTCAGGAGCAGGTGCAAGACGCTTCGCCAGCTTCGCCAGCGTCGACCGTGAGCAGTTGGTGGCCCGAACGATGGTGTTCCAGCTCTGCCCCCTCCGCAGCATCTCTAAGATGGCCTCGTTGCGCTCTGCGTCCTCAGGTCGACCCTTCATCCTCCCCTCGGCCTTCGCCTTGGCGATGCCCTGAGCCTGCCTACGGCGTCGGTCGTCATAGTCCTTTCGAGCGATGGCCGCGAGCATGTCGAGCAGCATCCCGTTGATCGCGTCGAACATCCGCCCGGTGAAGGCGTCCTCGGTCTTCAGCATCATGTGCGAGGTCGGCAAGTCCAGCGCCACGACCTTGACCTCTCGGTCCTTGATCTCGCGCTTTAGCTGATCCCAATCCTTGTCCGACAGACGGCTCAGGCGGTCGACCTGTTCGGTGAGCAAGATGTCGCCCGGCTTGCTATCCCTGAGCAGCCGGAACAGCTCCGGCCTGTGCAGCGTTGCCCCGCTCTCGTTCTCCTCATAGGTCGCCGCGATGGTCAGCCCCCGCTCCTTGCAGAACGCTTCGAGGTCGGCCCGTGCCCGTCCTGCGTCCTGCTCCTTGGTCGAAGCCCTGAGGTAGGCTCGGATGAATGTCATGGTGCCCTCCAGTTCGATTTGACTGGTTCGCTAATAGATGGTTCGATTTGGGTATGTCAAGGGAATTTATCGAACCAACCGCAGCCCGGTTCGGAAAGGGCACACCTTTTCAGACCAACGTCGTTCGCTTCGATCTCGGCCAGGGCCCCGGGTACGGGGGTAACCGCACGTGGCTCCATGTCCCATGGGTCGCTCCAACGTTTTTCCCAAAAAATTCTCCCCCACCAGAGCGAGCTCTCATCGTTCTTCGCCAGGAGCTCCTCGATCGTGTCACCTCAGCTCGTAAATAAAGTTGCTACAGCTCGTTGACACGCTTTGGCGAGCTGTGACATAGGTGGCGTAGAGCTCCTGACAGGAAATGAGCGAGTGGTCGCTCTACGTCGAAGCGAGCTCGCTATGGAGAAGTGAAATGGAAGTTCATGTGTCTGCCATGCGGGGCAAGATGGGTTCCCGCACCTACTACGCCTGCCTCATGCCGATGACGGCCGTCCCGCAGTTCTTCAAGTTCACGGAATGGAACGGCATCAGCGCGGAGGATCGTGAACAGCGCGTGTTGAACGCGAAGCGGGTTCCCGACATCGCCCGTTACATTAACGAGAACGAGGACGATTACCTGTTCTCGTCGATCACCGCGTCTTACAAGTCGCCGCCGAAGTTCAGCCCGTTTGACGGCAATCCCGAGACCAACATCGGCACTTTGAAGCTGCAGCTCGGCGATGAGCTGATCATCAACGACGGCCAGCACCGTTGCGCCGGCATTGTGAAGGCCCTCGCCGAGGGCAGCCCATCGGTGAAGACAGACACGCTCTCGGTCCTTCTCTTCCCCTGGGAGACCACCGACCGGGTCCAGCAGATGTTCTCTGATCTCAACCGGACCGTTGTGAAGACCTCGAAGTCGCTCGACATCCTGTACGACAAACGGGACGATTTGGCCGCCGCCACGCTGGCAATGGTTGAGCAGGTGCCTGTCTTCAAGGACTTGACCGAGAAGGAGGACATGGCTTTGAAGGCCAAGTCGACTAAGCTGTTCACGCTCGCTGCGCTCTACGACGCATGCTCTGAGGTGCTCAAGGGTCACGACAAGTCGGAGATCATGGCCAACGCCGCCCTGCTGGCCGACTACTGGTCGACAGTGGCGACCCACATGCCGGACTGGACGAAGGCGCAATCCGGCTTCAAGTTGCCGTTGGAAATCCGGCAGGAGCGCATCTCCACGCACTCCACCGTGCTCCGTGCGCTCGGGGGGCTCGGTTCGGACCTCATGTCCACCCCGGATTGGCGAGACCGGCTGAACTTGCTGGACCACGTCGACTGGTCGAAGAAGAACCCCGAGTGGCAGGACGTCTGTATCTCTGCCAACTCGGTCGTGTCCAACCGTCAGGCGCGCTTTGCAACCAAGGCATTCCTGAAGAAAAAGCTCGAGCTTCCTCTGACGGACGCTGAACTTCGGTCGGTCACGCCGCTTCATGAGCTGTTTGCGCCGCTTCCTGCGGCACTCAGGGGGTGAGAACGATGGGGCACAGAGCCTTTCCGAGCGGCGTCACCCTGACGCGAGCGGACGCCGCCCAGATCAAGGGGATGCTCGCACGCGGTGACCGCCAGCACGACATCGCAAGCTGGTTTGGTGTCAACGGTGGCCGTATCGCCGAGATCGCCACAAGGCATCGCTTCAGAGACGTTCCCGCCGCTTCGGGTGATAGGTTGCCGCCGAGCGGCCCCTATCCGCACGCGCGCGACGCCGTCGCTGCAATCGAAGCCTTAGCTGCCGCGAAGGCGGCCTTGGCGGTCGCCGAAGAATGTGTCCGGGGACGGCTCGCGTAACGGGCGCTTCAGCACAACAAGAGGGGGCTTCGGCCCCCTTTTTTGCACCTATACCTCCTTCGGCCACGCATAGGTAACGCTGGTCACCTCTCCAGGCGCGTGCTTCCAGTGAAACACAAGGTGACCGATGGACCAGTCCACCTCGACCTTGGTGAAGAGCTGGCGGAGGGTCGCGTTGATCAGCGCCACGTCGCGCGGTTCCTCCGCCTCAGACGCGTCAACAAAATGCGCCGCCGTCACCTGAACGCGGTTTGTGAGGGCCTCCGCAATGCGCTCCTCGAGGACCGCGATGGTGCGCCGGAGGTCGTCCCTCGCCGCCTCGTTCTGATGAAGCCTATCGAGTAACGCGCGTGACGACCGCTCCCCGAGCTTCGTGATGGCTCCAACAACCCGTTCAATCTCATCGTTCACCGCCTCGTCAGCGGCGACCGCCCGCTCATACTCGTTCTGCAACGCTTCGTCGGTCGCGGGCAGCGAAGCATTCAGCCACCCGGCGTTCTTGACAATCGCATGTTCAACGTCTTCAACCTTGGCCTGTCGGTACTCACAGCCGGCCCCGACTTTGGCCGTGGTACAGACCAAGTACGGCTTGCCGCCCTTCTTGCCACCCTTGTTCACGCGGGTCATAGTCGACCCACACTTCGGGCACTTGGCGAGCCCCGCCAGAATGTTGGCCATGCCAGTGCCGCTTTCTCTAACGCTCCGACCGCTGGAAAGAGCGTTGACCCTGTCGAACACCTCGCGGTCGATCACTGTCGGGAAATAGCCCTCCACGGTCTCGGTCGGGATGCGCCGCTTCTTTCCGCCCACGGTCTCAACGCGGTGAGGTGTGAACGCTCCAGTGGTGGACGGGTCGGCAAGCATCTTCTTGATGTAGGTCCGGTGCCATCTGTCGGCGGGTCTCGGTTTCAGTTTGGCTCGGCGCTCCTCAGGGGTTCGCCGCTTGATGCCGAACGGTGCGACACCTTCCCGGTTCAGGGTCTCGGCAATCGCATGCTGACCCTTGCCCGCCAGCGTCATGTCGAACACGCGCCGCACGACCTCGGCCCGATCCGGTATCAAATCAAATCCGGTACGATCTTGCCTGAGACGCAACCATCCGGGGCACAGCGCGGACAGCGGCTTGGTGGCAGCGTTGCGTCGCTTATTGGCCCACGCCTCTCCGACCCGCCGACCCTTCTTGGCGCTCTCCTCGTTCGCCCTGGCTGCCACCAGAAGCGCGACCATGAGGGCCGTAGGGTCATCATCCAGAAGTTCCTCGGTGTAGACCCGCCCGTCATCCAACGTGACCACTGTGATGCCAGCTTCGCAAATCCGCTCCAGAACCTTCACCGCCTTGCGGGGCTTCTGTCGGCTCAGTCGGTCGAGGCTCTCGACGAGGAGGTAGCTCCCCGCCTTGATGTCCTCAAACTCCACCGCAGCGAGGAACTCACCAAGCCGCCCAGCCTCGTTCGCACCCTTGTAGGCCGAGACGCCACGGTCTTCGAAAGTGAGCTTGTCGTCGAGGTCGAGCCCATGCAGTACCGCGTACCGCTCAGCCGCTTCGGTCTGTCGGCGGAGGCTATCACCGCGCTCCTGCTCCGGTGTCGAGAAGCGGATGTAGGAGTACGCTTTGGGACGATTGGTGAGTGCGGCGCGGGGCGTGTGTTTGGTCATGGATGCGGGCCATACAAGAGCGTGGGTCTTCTGTCCATAACATGCTGATGGTCGGGCCGCCGGGATCGGGCAAATCGATGCTGGCGCAGCGGCTGCCGTCGATCCTGCCGCCGCTGGCGCCGAAGGAATTGCTCGAAGTCTCGATGATCGCCTCGGTGGCGGGCGAACTCGGCGAAGGCAAGCTGACCGACCGGCGGCCGTTCCGCGCGCCGCATCATTCGGCCTCGATGGCGGCGATGGTCGGCGGCGGCATGCGCGCACGGCCGGGCGAAGTATCGCTGGCCCATCATGGCGTGCTGTTCCTCGACGAGTTTCCGGAATTCACGCCGCAGACGCTCGATGCGCTGCGCCAGCCACTGGAGACCGGCGACTGCATGATCGCGCGCGCCAACCATCGCGTCACCTATCCGGCGCGCATCCAGTTGGTGGCGGCGATGAACCCGTGCCGCTGCGGCATGGCCGGCGAGCCGGGCTATCGCTGCCTGCGCGGCGAACGCTGCCGCACCGACTACCAGGCGCGCATTTCGGGCCCGCTGCTCGACCGCATCGATCTCAGGATCGAAGTGCCGGCGGTCTCGGCGAGCGACCTGATCCGGCCAGACCGGGCGGAAAAAAGCGCGGCGGTCGCACTGCGCGTTGCCCGGGCGCGCACCATCCAGCGCGAACGCTTCGAACGGCTCGGCGCCACCCGCGCCACCACCAACGCACATTGCGCGCCGGCGATGATCGAGGAGATCGCCATGCCGGATGCCGCCGGTCTGTCACTGCTCAAGGACGCCAGCGAAAAGCTCGCCTTTTCCGCGCGCGCCTACCACCGGGTGCTGAAAGTGGCGCGCACACTCGCCGACCTCGACGCCAGCGAGACGGTCGGCCGCATCCACCTAGCCGAAGCGATTTCCTATCGCATGAGTTCGGAGCGGATGGCGCAGGCGGCGTAGAGCAATTCCAGGAAAAGTGTGGAACGGTTTTCCCGGGAAAAGCGCATATAGCGCTTTCCCTTGGGAATTGCGTTAGAACAAGGAGATAGAGCGGTTCGCCGTTCCGTGAAACGATGCGTTTTTCAGGCCGTCGCTTTTGCCTTCAGCTCTAGCCGCCGCGCGTGCAGCACCGGCTCGGTGTAGCCGTTGGGTTGGCTGGTGCCCTTGAACACCAGGTCGCAGGCGGCCTGGAAGGCGATCGAGCCGTCGAAATCGGGCGCCATCGGCCGGTAGAGCGGGTCGCCTACATTCTGGCGGTCGACGATGGCCGCCATGCGTTGCAGCGAATCCCGCACCTGGATTTGCGAGCACACCTTGTGGCGCAGCCAGTTGGCGATGTGCTGCGAGGAGATGCGCAGCGTGGCGCGGTCTTCCATCAGGCCGACATCGTTGATGTCGGGCACTTTGGAGCAGCCGACGCCCTGGTCGATCCAGCGCACGACATAGCCCAGAATCCCCTGCGCGTTGTTGTCGAGCTCGCGCTGGATCTCGTCGGGCGTCCAGTTCGGCCGCACGGCGACCGGCACCGAGAGGACGTCGTCGAGTTTTGCCTTCGGACGGCTCTTCAGCGCCGCCTGCACCGCGTGGACATCGACCTTGTGGTAATGCGTGGCATGCAGCGTCGCCGCCGTCGGCGACGGCACCCAGGCGGTGTTGGCGCCGGCCTTGGGGTGAGCGATCTTCTCGACCAGCATCGCCGCCATCAGATCGGGCATCGCCCACATGCCCTTGCCGATCTGGGCATGGCCGGCGAGCCCGCATTCGAGCCCGGTGTCGACATTCCACGCCTCATAGGCGGAAATCCAGGCGGCCTGCTTCATGTCGCCCTTGCGGATCATCGGGCCGGCTTCCATCGAGGTGTGGATCTCGTCGCCGGTGCGGTCGAGGAAGCCGGTGTTGATGAACACCACCCGATCTTTCGCGGCGCGGATCGCTTCCCTGAGGTTGACGGTGGTGCGCCGCTCCTCGTCCATGATGCCCATCTTGATGGTATTCCCGGGCATGCCGAGCAGGGCTTCGACGCGGTCGAAAATCTCGACGGCGAAGGCGACTTCCTCCGGCCCGTGCATCTTGGGCTTCACCACATACATCGAGCCCGCGCGCGAATTCATCCGCCGCCCGTTCGGCCCGACATCGTGCAGCGCGATCAGTGCCGTCATCGCGGCGTCCATGATGCCTTCCGGCACTTCGTTGCCGTCGCGGTCCAGGATCGCCGGGTTGGTCATCAGGTGACCTACGTTGCGCACCAGCATCAGCGAACGGCCGGGCACGGTCAGCGTGCCGCCGACGGGTGCGGTGTAAGAGCGATCCGGATTGAGTTTGCGGACAAAGCTCTTGCCGCCCTTGGTGATCTCTTCGGCCAGATCGCCTTTCATCAGGCCGAGCCAGTTGCGGTAGACCACGACCTTGTCCTGGGCATCCACCGCGGCGACCGAATCCTCGCAATCCTGGATGGTGGTCAGCGCCGATTCCAGGATGACATCGGCAATGCCAGCCGGATCGGTGCGGCCGATCTGGTTGTCGCGGTCGATCACGATCTCGACATGCAGGCCATTTTTCACCAGCAGCACGGCTTGCGGGTTGGCGGCGTCGCCGCGATAGCCGACGAATTGCTTGGGATCGGCGAGCGTGGTGACGCCGGCGCCCTCACCCAGTTTCAGCGCGCCGTGCGCCACCGAGAGGCCGTTGACGCCGGCCCACTTTCCCGTGGTCAGCGGCACCGACCGGTCGAGGAAGACCTTGGCCCAGGCAATCACCTTGGCGCCGCGCGCGGGGTTGAAGCCCTTGCCCTTCGCGGCGCCGTCGGTCTCGGGGATGGCATCGGTGCCGTAGAGCGCATCGTAGAGCGAGCCCCAGCGCGCATTGGCGGCGTTGAGCGCATAGCGGGCATTCATCACCGGCACGACCAGCTGCGGACCGGCGACGACAGCAATCTCGGGGTCGACATTGTCCGTCGACACGCTGAAGGCCGGCCCCTCGGGCACGATGTAGCCGATCTCCTTGAGGAAGCCCTTGTAGGCCTCCATGTCGATGGGGGCACCATTGTCCCGATACCAGCCGTCGAGCTTCTCCTGCATGGCGTCGCGTTTTGCCAGCAGCGCCCGGTTCTTCGGCGCGAGGTCATGGACGATGGCAGAAAAACCGTTCCAGAAGGCCGCCGCCTCGATGCCGGTGCCGGGCAGCGCCTCGGCGGCCACAAAATCATGCAGCTCGCGGGCAATCCGCAATCCGGCGATTTCGACGCGATCGGTCATCAGGCTGCTCCAGATGAAAGGCTTTGCGGGGCGTTTGACATGTTGGGGTTGCAGGGTCAATTCAGCTTAGGTTGAAGGCGAGCGTTTTGGCGAGCGGTGACGCTGCCGATCTCCCTCCTTGAGGGGGAGATGGCCGGCAGGCCAGAGGGGGTCGGTTCGACTGGATGCGACCTCCTGCTTTGAACAGAAGAGGCTAGCGCCTTATGTCCGGCGACCCCCTCTGTCGCCTTCGGCGACATCTCCCCCTCAAGGGGGGAGATCGCCCTCACACCGCGATCCTTGGCCGTCCCGAGGCTACCGCGACCACATGCGCCTCGATGAACATGCGCTGGGCTTCGACCGTGGAAACCTTGAACTCGGTCGCGACGTCGATCTCGGCGCTGTCGGTGCCGGCATCCCTGGCGCGCTGGGCGACGATGGCGCGCACATCGGCCTCGGCGGCCGCGAGCGCCGCTGCCTCGTCGAGGAAATCGCGCACGGTTTCGCCCGAGGCAAGGCGAAACAGCCCTTCCTTGGGCTGGCTGACCCGCGCCTCGGCCGAGACCCTGACTTGACCGACGACGGCGCCGAGCGCGTTGGCGACATCGGTATCATCGGGCACAACGCACTCATTGCCGACCAGGGGCGCCAGGCCGGCATAGTGCAGCGGCGCCGAGGCGCCGAGGCCGATGACCGGACGGTCGAGCGCGACGCTGAGGCGGGCGATGCCGGGATGCGCGTCGACGGCACGCTGCACCAGCGCGTGCGCGACCGTGGCGGCGCCGTCGAGCCCGTCCTCGGCAAAGGCGGTTTCGAGGATGTATTCTGCCGACCAGCGCGTCAGCGTCACCAGCACCCGCTCCGAGATCACCTCGGGCGATGCAGCGATGGGCTGGCCACGGCCGTCGCGCTTGCGGGCAAACAGCTCGGCGCCGAGGCGGGCGGTGGCGGCATCCCAGTTTGACTGCTTGCCCTGCACATGCGCCGCGTCCGAGGGGGTGAAGCCGCAAATGTGCACCAGCCCGCGCGAGACCAGCCGGTTCAAGGTGGCGTTCTGGGCATTCGATGTCAGCAGCCTGTCGAGGGCAAGCGGGGTCGCGCCGATCGCCTCGTAAAGCCGCGCCTCCGGAGCTGTCAGCCCGGCGGCGAGCCTGTCCGGCACGCCGGTGCGCACCGCGAAACGGCCATCCATGCGGCCGGTATTGGGTGCCCGCAGCTGGCGTTCGAGTTCCGATCTCACGGCGTCACCATGCGCCATGCCAGCCAGTGCCAGCGGCACCAGGCGGCGCGGCCCAAGCAGGATCCTTGGGTTAAGCGCGCCATCTTCCAGCGCCACTTCGGAATCGCCGCCAAGGCCGAAGGTGCGCATGGCGACGGCCTCGACCATGGTGCGGAAGCCGCCGACGGTGGCGCCTTCCGGATCGAGGCGTGGACGACCTCCGTCGAGCACGGCAACGTCGGTCGTAGTGCCGCCGATGTCGGAGACCACGGCGTTGTCGAGCCCGGTCATGTGGTGGGCGCCGACCAGGCTGGCGGCAGGCCCGGAGAGGATCGTCTCGATCGGCCGCTGGCGGGCGAACGCCGCCGAGACCAGCGCGCCGTCGCCGCGCACCACCATCAAGGGGGCGGCGATGTTGCGCTCCGCGAGAAAGCCCTCGGTCGCCGCCACCAGCCGGTCGATCATCGAGATCAGCCTGGCATTGAGCAAGGTGGTCAGCGCCCGGCGCGGGCCGCCGAGCTTGGCCGACAGCTCGTGGCTCGATGTGACCGGCAGGCCGGTTTTTTCCCGGATCAGCTCGCGGGCAGCGACCTCATGCGCCGGATTGCGGGTGGCGAAATAGGCGCAGACGGCAAAGCCGGACACCGAGGCGCCGAGTTCCGGCAAGGCGGCCTCAAGCCCGGAAAGATCGAGCTTGGCGGCATTGCCGTGGACATCGTGGCCGCCCGGACAAAACACCACCGGATCGGTGCCGAGCGCGGCCTTCAGCCCGTCGCGGGCAAGATCTGCCTCGGAAAAGCCGATCATGACCAGCGCCACCCGGCCGCCCTGCCCCTCGACCAGCGCGTTGGTGGCGAGCGTCGTCGACATCGAGACCAGTTTGATCGCAGCCGGATCGGTGCCGGCCTTGTGTAGCACCGCATCGACGGCGCCTGAAATGCCGACGGCAAGATCGTGCCGCGTGGTCAGCGCCTTGGCCTTGGCCAGCACCTTGCCCTTGTTCGGCCCCTGCTGCGGGCCTTCGGTCTCGGACCACAGCACGGCATCGGTATAAGTGCCGCCGGTATCGATCCCGAGGAACAGCGGTCTTGGCTTGGTCTTGGCGGTCATTTTTGGTGGCGGTCCGATGGCAGAATTTATTTGCCCTGCCCTTAGCCGATAGTGGACGGCCGATAAAGCCGCGAGCGCTGGGCCAAGGAAGAGAGATTGTTGTTGGCGAACAAGCAACGTCGGCGGGCCAGCACCCCCCTCTGTCCTGCCGGACATCTCCCCCGCAAGGGGGGAGATCAGATGTCACCCACGCTGTCGCAAACCTTCAGCGCCGCAGAGAGGGTGCCGCCAGAGATGCTGCCAATCTCCCCCTTGCGGGGGAGATGTCCGGCAGGACAGAGGGGGGTGCTGTCCCGCCGACCAAACGGCTACCCCACAAACCCAACCCTCTTATGCGACCCATCGCAAAACGGCTTGTTGGCGGAATGGCCGCAGCGGCAGAGGAAGGTGCGTTGCGTGCGGTCGACGGTATGACCGGTGCCGGTGACGATCTCGAGATTGCCCTCGAGCTTGAGCGGGCCGTTCGTCGTCGGGGTCACCGTCAGCGGGCCATTCCTCGCGTCGAGCGCCGGCGTGTCCTTCAACGCCGGTTCGCCGGTGGCGGTGAAACCGGCCTTGGTGTGGCTGCCGTCGCAAAACGGCTTGTTTTGCGACGCGCCGCAACGGCAGAGCGTGGCGCGGTGGAAGGTCTCGCCGGCGAGCACGATCTCGGCGTGCACGGCAAGCGGGCCGTTTTCGCGCAGCCGAACGGTGTTGACCACCGGCGGCTGTTCCTGCGGCCCGCCATCCTTCCTGGTGTAGGTGATGGCGCCGGACGGGCAGCTTTCGGCGATGGCGACGATCTTCTCGACGCTGGCCGCCTCGGGATGGATCCATTGGCCCGGCGCGTTGGGCACGAAGACATGCGGATCGCCGAGCACGCAGTTGCGTGAGTGGATGCAGCGCTTGCCGGAGAACCCGACGTCGATCTTCTCGCCCTCGACCGTCCCCGCCATTGCCGTGCTCCTGCTGCCTGGAGCACGCCGCATCTCAAAAGGGAGCTGTATGGCGCGCTCTGGGTGATCGTCTCGACGCAGGCTAGGGCGTCGGCGGGAAAAACGTCAAGCTGGCAAGCCGGTCAGGGGACCAGATTGATCTCCTCGGTCTCGCCGCCGCTGCAGGTGTAGCAGCAATCCTCGCATTTTTCCTTGTTGCCGGGGCCAACGCCCCAGTAGGTCTCCTCGTCGCCATCGACCCAGGCGCCGTAACAGATCGATTCGCCCTCGTTGCAGGAGATCGGCAGCTGCTTGGTCTCGCCATCGTCGAGATAGAAGTCCTTGCCACCGCCGGGCCAGATATAGTCGCGGTCCTGGCTGTAGAGCTCGACGCGCATGGCGTTGGGATGGCTGTTCTTGATGGCAAAGGTGACGTCGCCGGCATGGGCGGCTGGTGCGACAAGGACGGCAAGCGAAAACGCGGCGGCGAACCGGCGCGCGAAAGTGAAAGACATGAAAACCCCCGATGAAGAATCGGCCCCACGGCCGACCCCGGGATCATGGCATGATGCGGGCGATCGCTAAAGGGACGACGGCGACAATCCCTTCAATAATCCGACCCCGGACCTCAAGGATCCCTCATGCTTTCAGCTATCATCGTTGCCAGAAGGGCAGCTTGGCGATCTCCGCCTCGGCTTGCCGTTTCGTCAGGCCGATGTCGTCGATCAAATGGGGATTGGCCAGCGACATCTGCTTGAGCTCCCAGCGAAAGCGGGCCCGGTTCCGCCAGGCCGCGATCGCGCCGCGCAGGGCCGCCAGGCTGTAATGCCGGCGCGACGTCCGCCCGGCCGGCCGCGCTGCCTGATGCCGGACCGATGCAAGGGTATTGTTCATGACAACCTCCATGGAGTTCCAAGGGTTGGGGGTTCCAGGGTTGGGAGACCCTCGACCTGAATGAATGAGGTTGAATTCTGCCGGATACGGACGGCGCCGTAATTAAAGCGTCCCAAATAGTTCTCAAAAGTTCCAAACGGGCTCTAACTCCTTGTTTTCGATGCAACTCTCCCTGAGAAAGCGCGCCCCGCTTCCGCCCGGAAAAGCGCTTCGTACTTTTCCCGAAATTGCTCTATAGATGCGCTCCATGCAGGGATCGCGCTTTGCCTTCGGTCCGTTCGTGCTTGATCCGGACGCAGGGACGCTGCTTCGGAACGACGAGCCCGTTGCAGTCGGCTACCGCGGGCTGAAGCTGCTTGCGGCGTTTGTCGAACGGCCGGGCGAAATCCTGGCAAAGGCGGCGTTGATGGATGCGGCGTGGCCGGGCACCGCCGTCGAGGAAGGCAACCTCACCGTCCAGATCGCGCAGCTGCGCAAGCTGCTTGGTCCGGCCATCGATGGCGGTGAATGGATCACCACGGTTCCGCGCGTCGGCTACCGCTTTACCGGGGCCATCGAACAGCTCGCCGGCGCGAAGCGAAAAACCTTGCCGCTGCCCGACAAACCATCGATCGCCGTCCTGCCATTCGTCAATCTCAGCAACGATCCCGGGCAGGAAGCCTTCGCGGACGGGTTGACCGAAGACCTGATCACCGACCTGTCGCGGGCTTCCGGCCTGTTCGTCATCGCGCGCAACTCGACCTTTGCCTACAAGGGAAAGGCGATGGACGTGCGCGAGATCGCCAGGGAGCTTGGCGTGCGCTATTTGCTGGAAGGCAGCGCACGGCGCGCCGCGGACCGCGTGCGGATCAATGCCCAGCTGGTCGACGCGATGAGCGGCGAACACCTGTGGGCGGAACGCTTCGATCGCCGGTTGGACGATATCTTTGCCGTACAGGACGAGGTGATCGCCAAGATCGTCGAGGCGCTGCTCGGCCGGCTGCGCGCGCCGCCGCCGCGCAACCGGCCCAGCAGTCTCGAGGCCTACGATCTCTGCGTGCGGGCGCGCAAGCTGATCGACGATACGCCGCAGACGGCACGGGAAGCGCATCTGATGCTGACGCGCGCGATTGCGCTCGATCCGGACTATGCCGAAGCCTACCGCTGGCTGGCCATGAACCACTGGATGGGGTGGGTGCATTGGGGCGAACCCGTCGAGCCCAACCGCCGCGTCGCCCTGGATCTGGCGCGCAAGGCCGTGGCGATCGATCCCAACGATGCCGGCTGCCGCTGGGTGCTCGGCAATCTGCTTGCCTATGAGCGCAGTTTCGCCGAGTCGGAGGCGGAGTTCGCCAAGACGTTCGAACTCGACCCGAACGAGGCAGACGCCTGGGCAACACTGGCCGACATCGCTACACTGGCTGGGCGGGTCGAGGAGGGCCTCGAGCATATCCGCAAGGCGTTCCGGCTGAACCCGTTTCCGGCAAACTGGTACTATCTCACCCTCGGCCAGGCGCAATATGCGGCGCGCGATTACGAAGCCGCGGTCGAGACCCTGCGCCGGGACGAGACCTATCGCACGAGTTCACGCCGTTTCCTGGCGGCAAGCCTGGCCCAGCTCGGCCGGCTCGACGAGGCGCGCGCCGAGGTCGAACTGTTCCTCGTCAGCAATCCGCATTTCACGACCAGCCACTGGGTCTGGACCGAGCCTTTCCGCGACGACGCGATGCTCGAGCATTTCGTCGACGGCTTCCGCAAGGCCGGCCTTCCGGATTGATCCGCCGGCGCGATCTCCCGTGCAGGTTCAGAAGCGCCGGTCACGGCACCAGATCGATCGTTTCGGTCGAGTGTTCCACGCAGATGAAGCAGCAATTGTCGCAAGGTTGGTCGTTATCAGGTCCGACGCCGGCGGAGATCTGATCATTGCCGTCGACCCAGGCGCCGTAGCAGATGTGCTCACCCTGATTGCAGGTGAGCGGCACCGATTTCTGCGAGCCCGGATCGATCAGGAACACCTTGTCGTTGCCCGGCCAGACCGTCTCGCGGTCGCGGCTGAACAGCTCGACTGCAACCGCTTCCTTGCGCAGGTTCTTGACGAAGAAGGCCATGTCGGCGGCCTGCGCCGAAGTGGCGAAGACCAATGCCGCAAATGCTGCCATGCGAAACAGCGTCACCGCCGGACCTCCCCGAATCATCGCGGCAGAATCGCATGCCTGCCAGGAACTAGGAAGACGCTGAACCCGCGATCTCCCGTCCCACCCGTATTGTTTCCCGCACCAGAAGGTCGAGGTCGTCGCGCCTTGTGCGATGGTTGGCGATCGCCACGCGCAGCCAGTGCTCGCCATGCACCGTGGTGTCGGAGAGGGTGGCAATGCCCTGCTCCTGCAGCCGCAGCATGATCTCGGTGTTGAGCGCCTTCAACGCCTCGCCGCTGACGCCGGGCTGGTAACGGAAGCAGACGATGTTGATGGTGGGCGCCATGGCCAGTTGCAGCGACGGCTCGGCCTCGACCAGCCCGGCGAGATAGGAGGCCTGTGCGATGTTCTGGTCGATCAGGCGGCCGAACTTGTCGATGCCGTGCTGTTTCAGCGCCATCCATACTTTCAGCGCGCGAAAGCCACGCGAGGTCTGCAGGCCGTAATCGTGGAGCCAGTCGCCCGAGGCAAGGCCGCGCGGCGTCGATTCCAGATATTCCGGCGTCACCGCGAAAGTCCGGCGATGCGCGATGGCATCCCTGACCAAGGCACAGCCGGCCTCGAACGGCGCATGCAGCCATTTGTGCGGGTCGAGCGCGATCGAATCCGCCCATTCGATGCCGGCAACGCGATGCGCATTGTCCGGCGCAATCGCAATCAGCGCGCCGATGCAGCCATCGACATGGAACCAGAGGTCTTCCTCATGCGCGAGTTTGGCAAGTGCCCGCAGGTCATCGATCGCGCCGGTGTTCACCGTGCCGGCATTGCCGATCACGCAGGCCGGTTTGAAGCCGGCCGTGCGGTCTTCCGATATCGCTGCCCGCAAGGCCGATATGTCGATGCGCAGCCCGGCGTCGGACGGGATCCGTCGCAGCGCGCGATTGCCGAGGCCAAGCGCTTCCATCGCCTTGCGGTGGCAGGAATGGATCTGGTCCGAGCCATAGAAGCGCAGCGGCTTTTCAATGGCGGCGACGCCGTGTTCGCGCACGTCGATGCCGGCCTTGGTGTTGCGCGCCACCGTCAGCCCGACGATGTTGGCCATCGAGCCACCGCTGACCAGCGTGCCGGAGGCGGAAGCCGGGAAGCCCAGCATCTCCTTGCACCAGTTGACCACCTGGTTATCCATCAGCCCGGCGGCATGGTTGCCGCCGCCAAGATTGGAGCCCTGAATCGCCGCCAGGAAATCGCCAAGCGCGCCGGTGAAATTGCTCGACCCCATGTACCAGGCCCAGAAGCGCGGATGGACGTTGCCCATCGGATAGGACATCACCGTGCGGGAGACCTCGCCATAGACCGCGTCCAGCGGCACCGGCGATCGCGGCAGGGGTGCCGCGAAAGCCTCTCTCATATCAGCCGGCATCTCCCGCCAGACCGGGCGGCCGCGCACGTCGCGCAGATAGTCGACGGCCTCGTCGATGACCCGATGCGACAGGGCCTGGACGTCGGCCCAGTCCAAGGGGTCAAGCGTTTCCTCGGCGACCATGCCGAGGGTTTCCGGTGCGACGTCCATGACAGCCTCCTCCCGTCAAGCCACGGGGAATTGGCAGCCCGGCGTCGAATGCGACAGCGCCGTCTCGCCGGCGTCCATCTCGGCCTCGATGCCGTCGAAGAGCGGCGTCGACATGTAGCGTTCGCCGGTGTCGGGCAGCATGCACAGGATCACTGCGCCGGCCGCCGCATTCTCCGCGACCTGACGCGCCACGGCGAAGGTGGCGCCGCCGGAAATGCCGGTGAAGATGCCTTCCTGGCGTGCCAGCGCCTTGGCCCATTTGATGCCCTCGGGCCCGGCGATCGGCATCACCTCGTCATAGAGGCTGGTGTCGATCGCCTCCTGCAGGACATTGGGGATGAAGTCCGGCGTCCAGCCTTGCACCGGATGCGGCTCGAAGGCCGGATGGCTGGCGGCGGGCGCGCCGTCGGCACCGCGCTGCTGCGCCTTGCCGCTGCCGATGAGCTGCGCGTTGGCCGGTTCGGCGAGCACGATGCGGGTGTCCGGCCGCTCGCGGCGCAGCACGCGCGCCACGCCGACGACGGTGCCGCCGGTGCCATAGCCGGTGACGAAGCCGTCGAGCCGCGAGCCGGCGAAATCGTTGATGATCTCGCGCGCGGTGGTCGCCTCGTGGATGGCGGCGTTGGCCGCCGTCTCGAACTGGCGGGCGAGGAACCAGCCATTGGCCTCGGCCAGTTCCACCGCCTTCTTGTACATGCCGAAGCCTTTTTCGGCGCGCGGCGTCAGCACCACCTTGGCGCCCAGCATGCGCATCAGCTTGCGGCGCTCGACGGAAAAGCTATCGGCCATGGTGACGACCAGCGGATAGCCTTTCTGCGCACAGACCATGGCGAGCCCGATGCCGGTGTTGCCGCTCGTCGCCTCGACCACCGTCTGGCCGGGCTTCAGTGAGCCGCTGCGTTCGCCTTCCTCGATGATGTTGAGCGCCAGGCGGTCCTTCACCGAGGCGCCCGGGTTGAAGAACTCGGCCTTGACGTAGATGGTCGCATGAGCCGGTCCGAGATTGTTGATGCGCACCGCCGGCGTGTCGCCGACGGTATCCAGAATGCTGTCGAACAGGCGGCCGCGCCCGGCGGTGGTCCTGATCTTTTGTTTGTTCAACATCCTTGTTCTCCTCGATCGTTGTGTCTCGTCGTCGTGTCTGTCTTCACAGGCTGGTTACAAACCGGCGGTTTGGGCGGCGAGGTTTGGAGACCTTGCCGCGCTAGGACTGACCTGACGGCACTGCGGCAATGCCGCAGCCGGCGCGAAAACGCGCTGCCGGATGCCGTATCGTGTTTGATGATACAGCAGGGGCCGACAGGCCAGCGTGGGAGCAGGCGTGGGAAGAGCCGTGGAATCCGCACCATCGAGACTGGATCGCGCCATGCCGATCCTCTCCGTGCGCACGCTCGGATCGCTGGCGGTCGTGCGCGATGGCGTGCCGGTGGTGCTGCCGGCGTCGCGCAAGGTGCGCGCATTGCTTGCCTATCTGGCACTGGCGCCGCATCCGGTCGGGCGCGGTCGCCTGTGCGAAATGCTGTGGGATGTGCCGAACGACCCGCGTGGCGAATTGCGCTGGTGCCTCAGCAAGCTGCGCGGCGTGCTCGACACGCCGGACCGGCGCCGGGTCCTGACGCAGGGCGACACGGTCGCACTCGATCTCGACGATTGTCCTGTCGACGCGCTGGAGGTGAACCACGCCGCGACACAGGGGATCGAAACGCTTGAATTGGAGCCGTTGCGAACGCTGGCCGGGCTGTTCGCCGGCGCGTTCCTCGACGGGCTGGAGCTCGAGCGCAGCCCGCTTTTCGACAGTTGGCTGATCGCCCAGCGGCGCCGCCTCGGCGCTTGCCATGCGGCGGTGCTGGAGCAGCTTGTCGAAAAATTGCCTGCGGATTGCGACGAGGCAATCGGCCATCTCGACAAATGGGTGGAGCTGGCGCCGTTCGACGGGCGCGCGCACGCCGCGCTGCTGGCGAGCATGGTCCGGCGCGGCGAGGTCGGCGCGGCCGAGCGGCATCTGGCGGCGGCGCAACAGTTGTTCCAGTCGGAGGATCTGGATTTCGCACCGCTTCGCGCCGCCTGGCGGACGATCCGCGATCAGGCGCCGGCGGTCTCGCTTCGGGCGCCGCCGGTGTCCGCGCTGTCGCAGCCGGTGGCGCCATCGGGCGATGCCGGCGCGGTCGAACCAAGCCACGCTTCGCTGGCGGTGATGCCGTTTATCGAGGAAGCCGGCGGCACGCGCGGTGGGCTTGCCGATGGTTTCACCCACGACATCATCACCCGCCTCGCCAAGCTCAGGGATTTCTTCGTCATCGCGCGCGGATCGGTGTTCGCGCTGGCGCAGATGAACATCGCGCCGGACGAAGCCGGCAGAAAACTGAATGTCGACTATGTCGCCACCGGTACGGTGCGCAGCCCGGCCGGCCGCCTGATCGTCAGCGTCGAGCTCATCGAGGTGCGCACGGCCAGGATCGTCTGGGCCGAGACGTTCGAACGCCGGCCCGACGACATTTTCGCCGTGCTCGACGATATCGGCGACAGCATCGTCTCGTCGATCTCGGCCGAGATCGAAACCGTCGAGCGCAACCGCGCCATGCTGAAGGCGCCCAATTCGCTCAATGCCTGGGAGGCCTATCATCGCGGCCTCTGGCACATGTACCGTTTCACGCAGGCGGAAAACGAGCAGGCGCGGAACTTCTTTGCCACGGCCGTCGAACTCGACCCGACCTTTGCCCGCGCCCATGCCGGCCTTTCCTTCACCCATTGGCAGGCCGCCTTCCAGCGCTGGGGCGACCGCGACCGCGAAAGCGCTCTGGCCTTCGAAAGCGCCGGCCAGAGCGTGCTGGTCGACGACCACAATCCCGCCGCGCACTGGGCGATGGGACGGGCGCTGTGGCTGCGCGGCGAGCAGGACGGATCGCTCTCCGAACTCGAACGCGCGGTCGACCTCAGCCCGAATTTCGCGCTCGGCCACTACGCGCTGTCCTTCGTGCATTCCCAGTCGGGCGACCCGCAGGCAGCGATAAGTTCGTCCGACCATTCGCGGCATCTCAGCCCCTTCGACCCGCTGCTTTTCGGCATGCTGGGCGCGCGGGCGATGTCGCATGTCCGGCTCGGCCAGTTCAAGGAGGCGGCCGAATGGGCGCTGAAGGCGGCAGCACGGCCCAACGCCCATGCCATCATCCTGGCGATCGCCGCGCATTGCCTGGCGCTGGCCGGACGGCTCGACGAGGCGCACGGTTTCGCCGCCGCCATCCGCAAGACAATGCCCGATTACCGCGCCGACGATTTCATCGGCACCTTCCGCTTCGAGCCGGATGCCGAGGCGCTGTTCCGGCAAGGCGCCAGGCGGATCGGCCTGAACTGAAAGCCGTGCGCGCCGCCACCGGTTAACGAAGCCGGAAGGAGTTGTTTAACCGTTCACCTCTATGTGACGCCCAGGGGGGTCCATGGCAAAGTGAGTATGATGAGCGACAGCCCCGACAAGCGCAGCGAATGGCGCGCCATTCTTTATGTACAGGCCCGCGTCGCCATCCTGTTCGTTCCGGTGGTTGCCAGCCTGCTGGCCATCGCCGCCCTTGCCGGCAACGACCGCAAATCCGTTCCCGATGTCGACCGGACGGTCACCGGGTCGGTGCGATAGGTCCGGCCGAACCGCCGCCGCCGAGGCCGGCTCAATAAAATCGCGGGATCGGTCCCTTCTGCGGCGTCGTGCGGTCGCCGAGGTCGAGAAAGACCTCGTCGACATAGCACCATCCCCAGCCCTCCGGCGGATCGTAGCCCTCGATGACCGGGTGGCTGGTGGCATGAAAATGTTTTGTCGCATGGCGGTTGGGCGAGTCGTCGCAGCAGCCGACATGGCCGCAGGTGCGGCAGAGCCGCAGATGCACCCACCACGAGCCGCTCTTCAAGCACTCCTCGCAGCCGAGTGCGCTCGGGGTCACGTCCTTGATCCCGGCTGCATGCTTGCATTCATCCGCCATCACACTCTCCCTGCCAGTTGAGGCTCAACTCTTCGTTTGCGCAAGATAGGCATGCAATGCGGCGACGACCTGGGCACCCTCGCCAACGGCCGCCGCGACGCGCTTGACCGAGCCGCAGCGCACGTCGCCGATGGCAAACACGCCGCCGAGGCTGGTCTCCATCAGGCCGTGCGCCGGTCCCAGCTCCGATCCGGTACGGATGAACCCCTTGGCGTCCAGCGTCACGTTGCACTGCGCGAGCCAGTCGGTGTTGGGGTCGGCGCCGATGAACAGGAAGAGATGGCGGATCGGGCGCGCCGTCTCCTCGCCGCTGACGCGGTTGCGCCAGCGCACGGTGGCAAGATTGCCCGCCTCGCCCTCCAGCGCTTCGATTTCGGTCCCGGTCAGCACTTCGATGTTCGGCTGCGCCCTGATGCGCTCGACCAGATAGCGCGACATCGAGGCTTCGAGGCTGCCACCACGCGCCAAAAGCACCACCTTGTGCGCATGGCTGGCGAGGTAGACCGCGGCTTGGCCCGCCGAATTGCCGGCGCCGACCAGCGCCACTTCCTGGCCTGCGCAAAGCCGCCCTTCGATGGGCGAGGCCCAATAATGCACCGAGGTGCCCTCGAACTGCGCCAGATTGGCGACATCGAGGCGGCGATAGCGCGCGCCGCTGGCGATGACCACGCTGCGCGTGCGCACCATCTCGCCGTCGCCGACATCGAGCAAATAGCGGGCGCCTGAATTGTCGGTCGCGGCGCTCAACAGCTTGGCCTCGTCGGGAATCACCATTTCGACGCCGAATTTCTGCGCCTGGTTGTAGGCGCGCGCCATCAGCGCCATGCCGGTAATGCCTGTCGGGAAACCGAGATAGTTCTCGATGCGCGAGGAGGCGCCGGCCTGGCCGCCGAAGGCCCGGCAGTCGAGCACGATGGTCGACAGCCCTTCGGACGCCGCATAGACCGCGGCCGCCAGCCCGGCCGGTCCGGCGCCGACAATGGCGACGTCATACAGCGTATCGGCATCGATCGGCCTGAGCAGGCCGATGCAGCGGGCAAGGTCCTTCTCGGTGGGGTTGCGCAACAGCCTGCCGTTCGGACACAGCACGACCGGCAGATGGTGGGGATCGACGTCGAAGCGCTCGACCAGGGTTTTGGCGCAGGGGTCGCTGGCGGAATCGAGCACGCGGTGCGGCTGGCCGCTGCGGGCCAGGAAGCCCTGCAGCCGCAATACGTCGGCGTTGTCTGATGGTCCGATGATGATCGGCCCGCTGGTGGCGCTTTCCAGGAGCCCGACACGGCGCAGGATCAGCGCCCGCATGATGCGCTCGCCGAGATTGGCCTCCTGCACCATCAGGTCGCGCACACGCTGCGAGGGGATGACGAACGCCTCGACCGGTTCGGCGGCCTCGGCATTGACCAGCGAGGGGCGGGCCGAAAGCTGCGCCAGTTCGCCGACGAAGCTGCCGGGACCATGGGTGACGATCGTCTCGCGCCGGCCGAGCCCGCCATCCTGTGTGATATCGACCTTGCCCGACAGTACGAGGATCAGGCCTGGCGCCACATCGCCGGCCTTGATGATGTGCTCGCCGGCGGCATAGGCGGCGGCCTCGCCGAACCGGCGCATCCGATCGATGTCCACCTCGGCCAGCGTCGGAAAGGCCTGGTCGCGACGGGCGCCGAAGATCGCGGTGCTGGATTGGGACATGCTGGATTGAGACATGGTCTTGAGCGTAGCGAAGCGGGCGCCGGGTTTGAAGCGGTTTGTTCGGTGCCTAGCCGGGAGGCGAGGCCGGCGAAACGAGGTGCCGAGAGACGGCGTCGGGCGCAGATGTTCAGCGCGCGCTACCCGATCAGCCCGCTCAAAGGCCTGACGGCGATGCTGGACGGGAATACACGCTGCGACAAAGCGAGCTCCGAGATGCCGAGATGGTCGCGCAAAAGGCCCTTCAGCACCGCCCGAAGATCGGTGGTCGGCATCAGGTCCCGGCCTTGATACAATTGGGAGGTTCCAAGTCCCGGCCAGTCCGCCACCACCCGTCCGCCCTTGACGGCGCCACCCATCAGGAAGGCCGTCGTGGCGGTACCATGATCGGTCCCCTCATTGCCGTTGATCCGCGCCGTGCGCCCGAACTCGGTGATGACCACGATCACGGTATCGTGCCAAACGGACTTCAGGCCGCTGACCAAACCCTCCAAAGCGCCGTCCAGGGCCGCCAACAGCCTTGCCAGCTTGCCATCCTTGGCGCCCTCTTTCGCGTGCGTGTCCCAGCCATCGAAGCTGAGTGCGGCAATGCGCGGGCCGGACTCGGCCGCAAGCAATTTCGCCGCGCCCTCCGCAGCCTCGCGAAAGGAAGGCCCCGCCATCTTGGTGCGCGGCACCGGATCGTCGCCGTGACCGGACAGGCCGTCTATCTCGCGGCCCTCGATAAAGGCACGCAACAGCGCCGGATCGATTTCGCCGTAAAGCCCCATGAGCCGATCTTGCGTGTCCGGGGAGGCCGACCGGAAATTTGGCGGCGTCCATGTCAATGTCGGTGCGGCACCGCGGAAAATCAGCGGGACAGTGGGACTGACGGCCAGCCCGACCGGTCGGGCGACCTCGATCCGGTCGCCGACCGGAAGTTCCAGCACCGCACGATTGAGCCAGCCGGATGCTGTATCTCTCGGTCCGGGCATGCCGCTTTCCAGGACGTCCTGGCCGTCGAAATGGGATCGATCCCTGTAGGGCGTGGCGGCGGCATGGACGATCAGGGTGTCGCCGGCGACGTAGTGGTCGTGCAATGTCCGCATCGCATCATGCAAGCCGAAAAACCCGTCCAATGACAGGACTCGGCCGATGCCGGCCACGCCAATCGCAAGCTCGCCCCGCAACCGCGCGTAGTCCGGGTCCCCGATGGGTGGCGCAACGGCCAGGCCATCCAAGGCTCCGCGCAGGATCACGACCACCATCCGTGGATCGCGCGGCGCCGCGTGGGCCATGCGTGGCATTCTCGACCAGGCGACGAAACTGCCGTTTGAGGCAGGCATGGGGGGCGTCCCCGTCATCTGCGTTGGAACTCCGGGCTCATGAGCAGCAAAGCCAGCGCCTGGGATCTGCTTCGGGCGTGCGCGATATGCTCCCGCGTGGTTGCGGAACAGGCCGTGCCCAGCACCGCATCGACGAGGGCCAGCGGATCCAGGTCGACACGGGCGCGCGCCGCCAGCTCTTCGGCGAAATCGAGGCGATCGGTCATCGCATTGCCCGCCAGCCAGCTATCGGCGTGATCAGGAAAGCCATTGGGGGCGTTCGGATTCCACAATGGCTGCCCAAGCGCACTCAACACGCGCGCGACCTGCGCGACATCGATGCGCAGGTCCAGTGCCCTGAGAGCCGACCACAGGAATTCGCTGGGGCTCTTGATCTTCACCGCCGGCCCCCACGCCTTGTCGTGGAGAAGCAGCATTCGTACGCACGCTTTGAGATCCCCGGCACTCTCCAGGAAGATTGCCGCGATCGTTTCGGCAATGTCGGGCGCGGGGTCATCGTTGATGAAGTGACGGACGAGCTTCCAGGCGATCCGCCTTGCTGTTGCTTCATGGCCCGCCAGGGCGGACAGAACCGCCTCGCCCTGATCCACGCCGGTTTGCGGATAGTCGACATCCATGACCACCTGGCCGCCAGGCTCGTGTGCATCCGCGGTGAAATAAAAGCGGCCATAATCATCGGCGAGTTCATCGTCCTCGCTGGCGCCCCTGTAACTCCAGCCGGTCAGCACTTTCGACAGCGCGCTGACATCTGCCTGCGAATAGCCCGCCTCGACCCCGACCGTGTGCAATTCCAGCAACTCGCGCGCGTGGTTTTCATTGCAGCCGCGCCCGGACCGGCGCCCGATCACCGAATTCGGCCCGACCGAATTGGCGCTGTTGAAGTAGGAAAGCATCGCCGGGTGCCGGGTTACAGCGACAAGCATGTCTTCGAACCGCCCGAGCACGAAAGGCCGGATGGCTTCCCGCTCGAATGCCGCCGCGGTGCGCCGGACAGTGCCATTGGCACTGGTTTCGACGACGAAATGGTTCATCCAGAATGTCACCAGCCGCTCGACGAGCCCTGTCCTGGCAATCAGGGCGCGGTCTATCCGGGCCCTGACTTCCGCTTCGAGCACCCGGCGATCGATCGGCACGAAGAAGGTGAGGCGGCGGATCGCCGCCGCGAGATAGCCGCGCGGAAGCCGGTCCTGGCGATGTCGTTGCGTGATGATTTCGGCGGCGGACAGGAGATCTCCGCCAGTAAGGAGGGCTATGTCCGGTTCATCCAGCTCATTGAGAAGAACAGTGCGTGGATCGCCATCCAATAGAGACAGATCGCGGGATCGCGGCCCGAGTCCGAAACGATGATAACCAATCGATGCGGATGCGAAAACCACTCATTCCCACCCTGTCCATGGACTCAATATTGAACGTGCTGAGCAACATACGTTGCCGACCAGCAAAAAAAAGCGGCCGGTGAAGGTATGCTATCGTGCAATAGTGGTACACGACCGGTATATCCGATTTAGACTAGGATGGTACGATGGTTCGGACAGGTCGGGAGGAGTTGCGTTTAAAAGCGAGCAGGGCGGCGACCAGTAGGACATTGACAAGGGCGAGCCCAAGCAGCACCGACAGCAAGCCCGACGCGCCGACATGCTCCAGCAAGAGAGCGCCGAGCGAAGGCGCGGCAGCCTGGGCAATCAAGCTTGGCATGGCAAGCCGACCCATCAGTTTCGCGTAACCGGGAGCGCCGAACAGCGCCAGAGGCAACGTGCCGCGCGCGATGGATTCCAGACCGATGCCGGCGCCGTAGAGCGCAAGGGCGACGGGCAGCATCGGCAGTCCGGTCCACAGCGCGGCAACGCCGAAGACGACAAATGCCACCGACGCCAGCTTGGTCCATATCGGATGATGATAGCGGGCGATGGCCATCTCGACGGCCCGGGCACCGACCTGGGAAGGGCCGACCAGTGCGCCAAGGCCAACCGCGGCGCCGAGTGCAAGCCCAGTCGATTGCAACACGGTCAGCAGATGCACCGACAATGTCGACGATATGACCGCCGACAGTGTGATGCTTGCCGCCAGCGTGGCCATCAGGGGCGGGCTGCGCGGCGCCAGGCCGGCTTCCGGGCCGGTGGCCGCCGCGACCGGGGGTTCGGCGGGAACGCCACGCGGCAGCACGAGCAGATAGGCGGGCAACGCCACCAGGAGCTGGATTGCCGCGTACACCAAGCACACGCCGCGCCAGCCGAACGCATCGAGCAGAAGCGCCGAAATCGGCCAGCACACCGTGCTGGCGAAGCCGCCAAACAGCGTCAGGCTGGTGATCGTCGAACGGGCGCCGCGCCCATACAGCCGTCCGAGCGTGCCGAAGGCCGCATCGTAAAGGCCGGCGCCCATTCCGAAACCCATGATGAGCCAGCCGGTGACGAAGACGGGCAGGTTCGGCGAAGCGGCAAGCACCGCCTGGCCGATGCCGAGGCAAACGGCGCTGAAAGCGAGCGTCATGCGGCCGCCATGGCGTTCGATTACCGCGCCGACATGCGGCGATATCAGGCCCGCGACCAGCAGCCCGAGCGACAGGCTGCCGATCACCCAGGGAAACGGCCAACCGGTTCGAGCCGACACGGCAGGGCCAATGACGGCCGGCAGGTAGTAGGAAGAGCCCCACGCCATGATTTGCGTGAGCCCGAGCGCCGTGACGATGACGCGACGGTCCGGCATTGGGTGGTCGCGGCTCATCAACGGGCCGGATAGGTCACCACTTCACCATCCTCCTTGGTGAAGCGGCCCACAGGGTGGTCGAGCAAGTCCAGCACCAGTTCCGACGGCCGGCAAAGCCGCGTGCCGCGCGGTGTCTCGACAATCGGCCGGTTGATAAGAATTGGATGGGCGAGCATCTGGTCGATCAACTCGTCCTCGCTCCATTTTGCGTCGGCGAGGCCCAACTCGGCATAGGGCGTGCCCTTCTCACGCAGCAGCGCCCGCGCGGGCATGTTCATGGCCTTGAGCAGGCCGACAAGGCGAGAGCGCGAGGGTGGATTTTTCAGATACTCGATGATTTCGGGCGTTTCGCCGCTCGCTTCGATGAGAGCCAGCGTGTTGCGTGACGTGCCGCAAGCCGGGTTGTGATAGATGGTGACAGTCATGGCGCTGCCCTTTCGGTGTGTGCGACGGTCGAGGCTGGCGAAAGCAGCCAGCTCATTGTACCGGCGGCGATGAGTGCGCCGGCCAGTTCGGCGACGATGAACCCAGGAAGGTCGGCAGGCCGAATGCCGGAAAAGCTGTTGGACAGCGAACGCGCCACGGCAACCGCGGGGTTGGCGAACGACGTCGATGCCGTGAACCAGTAAGCGGCGGTGATGTAGAGACCGACCAGCCAGGGAACGGCTTTCCGCTCGAACCGCACGCCCGCCAGGATGACGGCGACCAGGCCGAAGGTCGCGACACCTTCAGACAGCCATTGAGCGCCGCCGGTGCGTATGTGCGTTGAGGCCTGCACGAACGGCTGGCCGAACATTGCGTGCGCCGTCATTGTGCCGGCAATGCCGCCGAGGGTCTGGGCCACGATGTACAGTCCAGCCAAGCGCATCGGCAGCTGCCGCAGGACCGTGAAGACCAGCGTGACCGCCGGATTGAAATGCGCTCCGCAGATGGGCGCCAGGATGGTGATGAGGACCACAAGAATGGCGCCTGTCGGCAGCGTATTGCCGAGCAACGCAACAGCTTTGTCCGGCGTCAGCGTCTCGGCCATGATGCCGGAGCCGACCACCGTGGCGACGAGGAAAGCAGTACCGAGCGCCTCGGCCGCGACACGGCGCGGCACGCTGTATTCAAGCATCGGCATGGCTTCCATCGTTCGGGACGCAGCATGTCGGGTTGAGCGCCGGCGAACAGATTTCCGGCCGGCCGGAGCAGCAATCCTCCATCAAAAACCGGATAAGGCCGGTCAGCGCGTCATACTCGGCGCTATAAACGATCGACCTGGAATCTCGCCGCGCGGCAACCAGGCCGGCGCGTTCAAGTTCCTTCAGGTGAAAGCTGACATTGGAGGGCGAGACCTCCATCTGCTCTGCCAGGACGCCGGCGGCGATGCCCTCTGGTCCCGCAATGACCAGCCGCCGCAACAGCTTCAGCCGCGTTTCCTGGGACAGCGCCCCGAATGCGGAAAGGGCTTGACGTTCATCCATATTTCAATAATCCTAAAAATATCAAAATAAGGATTACCGCAGATGCTCGCTTCTGACAACACTGAATTTGGCAACACCGAATTTGACCATGTCCTGCCGACCGGCTCGGTCGACATCACCATAGACGACTTGCTTGGGTTCCTGTCCGCCCATGCGGAAAAGGCCCTGGTGTTTGTCTATGACGGACGCGCGGTGCGATCTGGCTACCACGTGACCGAGGTGAAGGCCGGCCAGTTCGCCGCCCTCGATTGCGGTGCCAATCCCGAATCCTGGTCGGAGATCTTTGTGCAGCTTTTGGATGTGGATGAGGCCGAGCGCACGCATATGCAGGCGGCCAGGTTCTCGGCCATTATCCGCAAGGTAACCGAGCATGTCGGGCTCGACCATTCGGCCAAGCTGACCTTCGAGGTCAGCGACGGCGTGCGGCCCATGCAACTCTACAGCGCGGCCGTGCCCGAACTAGTCGCGGGCACCGTGCGTGTCGACTTGTCACCGCGACCAGCGAGCTGCAAGCCGCGCGACCGATGGCTCGAGGAGCAACAGAAGGCCAACGCCTCATGTTGTGCACCGGCAATTGATGGAAAAACGTGCTGCAGCTGACATTTGGCTGGCCGCCGAGCAGAGAGCCCACGCGGATTGGACACTTCACCCCAGGGCCAAAGGGCTGTGTCCATTGGCTCCGATCAGCCAAAGTTTCGACGACCCGGCATTCAGCCACCCGGCCGCAGGCGCAGTCATCGACCATGGTGCCAAGAACAGGGCTTGAAGTGCATTGTTACCCATTCTGCGGCCGCAATGCCGTCACCATAGGTCATTTCGATAACTTCCGCGTCGTTCAGCAGTTGGCAAATGGAACCGAATACAGCGGCACTCAACTGACGACTGCCACTGATTGCCTCCTGTAAGAGAGCAAGCAGCCCCGTCATTTTGGGTAAGGTTGAGATCTGGAGAGAACTCCCGCCAGAAAACTGCGGAAAGATGATGGCGGAGACTTTATCGGCCGTTTCGCAGTGGCGAAATGGCTTCAGATATTTAACCGTGCGGCCGTCCGGACGCCGGAATTCAGGCAACTGATCCAGGGACGGAACCGATGACCGCAGCCGATCCCAGCTCCCTGGTTTCACGGCAAAACTGAAGGGCATACCCCATATGCGCGGCCGCCGCGAAGACACCAAGGTGACATCGTCAGAGAAGGCCGACATCCCTAACGCGTTTAGCAGCGCAGCCAAGGTCGTCTTGCCACGGCCGGAAGCGCCGGCCAGCAGAACCGCCCCTGCATCCGCACGGAGCGCAGCCGAATGCAGCGCGATCCAATACGGCTGTCGATCAAGTACGACGTGCATCACGGCTTCCTTCAGTCCAACAGCCACCGCCGCAGGATCGGCATATTCAGTAAAGTCACTTGATAGGCCTCGTATCCTGTAGCCGCCTCGGTACTGGTCGACCGATAGATTGGCCTCCACGACTTGCGTTTTGGACGAACCGGCCGCTTGTTTTTGGAGATGACCCGCGAGCGCTTCCCAGGCTTTTTTTGATCGCGCATCGGCAAAGGAAATCGCAATCCGAGCACCTGCGATGCTGTAAATATCCCCTGCCTTTGCTGCGCTGGTTTGCCTGAGGGGCAGGACGGATGGAAGCGACCCTTGTTGTGGCCAGTGGCACAAGAAGCCCATAGCTAGCCATTGCGCCACGCAATTCGAGACATAGCCGCTCGCCTCGTCAGGCGCACATTTAACCCGCCTCGCAAAATTTTGTGTCACCGTGTCGGGCTGGGTTCCAGCAACAATGTCAAACCAGACGGATCCGGAGTCTTTGTCCAGGCGGTATATACGCTGCTGCGACTCCGAAAACATGACAACATCGGAATCGAGCTTATGGGCCACGGCGCCAAACGCCGGAGTAATGGGCACGGTCCCCACCCACGGACCGAGCGCCCGCCGTGAGGTCAAGCGCGTTCCCACCGCCGCTGAACCTTGTGAAGCCTTATAATCCTCCAAGCACTTCGAGCTACAGAAAGTCCGAGCCGATCCAATCGTCGATATGACACGTTGTGCTTGATCGCGATCTGACGGCGATAAAGAATTCGCGGTAAGATGCCACTGACGTGCCCCTCGATCTTCACATCGATTAGGCGTTGTAGGTTCAACATGAAAACTTCACGGCCAAGTGCTAGCCGCCCTGAGGGCAGTCTTCGACAAACGGCACTCCAATCGATATCGTAACCGAGAGCCAGGAGTTCACGGCAGTCGAGCAACCGCCTCAAATCGACTTCACCCGTGCGTAACCTTCGGTCTTGAATCATGTCGTGCACAATAAGGTGCGTCACCCATTCCTCCGGGCTAGGCAGCCTCAACCGCGCCCCGGCCACTTCAACGACCCGGCTGCGGACGGCTCCATCTGTAGAAAAGAGCGCCACAGGCCCCGGCGGTCGTAGATGCAGGTCCAAGGATCCTGCATCGGATGGTCGATAGAATTTCCCGTAGGCATGGACACCAGGGTCACCCGCAAGCGGCCTGTAACCGAGGTTGACAAGCTGGGCTACGCAAGTCTCGATAACCTCATTGTCAACCACGACGTCCAGGTCACTGACCATCCTTGCACCTAAGCGGCTCTCCGGGAGCGCCAGAAGAAGCGCTGCTCCCTTGATCAGAAGTGGCTCGATGCCGACGCTATTCAGCGCCTTGACCAATTCCAAGACTTGTTGCCGCAAGCGAAGGTTTCGCAACTCGTTCAGGTGGTGGATAAAACCGAGATACTTCTCCACGTCGGTCGGAGCAAAACGGAGGAGATCGCGATCCCGCAAGAAAACATATAAAGCTGGAAGTATGAGGTGCCGGTTCGCTTCCACGATAACCGCATCCCACTGGAGCGGATGCACCATGCCGACCGTGAGAGCGGCGCAAACAAGTTGAAAACTGGATCCCGATCGTAAGGTCTCGAAAACTGGGCCGACATCCGCGGTGGGTGCATCAATGTTTTGGATTTCGGTCAACACGGATGCTCTTTCTATCGGTGCCGGCCCCCGGGTGGTTGTGGGGTGTCGATGCCGAAGCGAAGTTTTTTGGACCCGGGCTAGCCGCCCCTCCCGGCCTTGCCCCCAGTTTCAGCGGGCTTGCCACCCGAGAGACCTCCCGACGCCGCCACGGCTTGGGAATTCATGCTCACATCCAGCAGCAAGGTCACTGCTGGAGGTGTCAGAACCGAAAATTTCCCGACTCCTTTGATGAAATCACGTCGTGCCAACTGCGAATGCGCATTCGGGTCTTCTTTGCCGTCGTTCCCGTCCATCTGAAAACCTCCTTTGCCGCGCTTGTGTCTGTCACCACATCAGTCTGATAGATCCTAGTAGAAGAAGGCGAGCGTATATTGCGGGGCACTGCCTGACCACATATCCAGTGGCATCTCCTATCTCCTATATTGGCTTAGGGGCATCGTCCGTTTGTCGGCGATCGTCGGGTTTTGGATATCGAAAGGAGTAGCGATCCGCGTGGGGACCGACCAGGTCGCGACAACTTCACCGCCCGACAGCTTGCTGCCGCGGAATAACAAAAAGCCCGGACGAACCGGGCTTTTTGTCTAAACGTCTGAACCATACAAAACGGTTCGAAACGGGAATTTGGTGCCCAGAAGAGGACTCGAACCTCCACTCCTTGCGGAACACGGACCTGAACCGTGCGCGTCTACCAATTCCGCCATCTGGGCTGGTGCGGGCTCATGTAAGCGGGCAAGTGATTGCTGTCAACGCGCTTTTTTCAAAGCGGTTCGCTGCTTGCCGGCTCAGCCCTCCAGGACTTCCTTCGACGCGACGGTGGAATCGGCGTTGAGCTGGTAGATGACAGGCACGCCGGTGCCGAGCTCCAGCTTGACGATCTCCTCGCCCGACTTGCCGTCCAGCGCCATGATCAGCGCGCGCAGCGAGTTGCCGTGGGCGGCAACCAGCACGGTGCCGCCGCGCAGCACGTGCGACTGCATGTCATGCAGGTAATAGGGCCAGACGCGCGCGCCGGTGTCCTTCAGGCTTTCGCCGCCGGGCGGCGGCACGTCGTAGGAGCGGCGCCAGACATGCACCTGGTCCTCGCCCCACTTCTTGCGGGCATCGTCCTTGTTGAGGCCGGAAAGGTCGCCATAGTCGCGCTCGTTCAGCGCCTGGTCGCGAATGGTCTCGAGGTCGCTCTGGCCGACGGCGTCGAGAATGTGCTGGCAGGTCTTCTGCGCCCGGACCAGGGCGGAGGTGAAGGCGATGTCGAACTTCAGGCCGCGCGCCTTGAGTTTTTGCCCGGCGGTCTTGGCCTCGGCATGGCCCTGCTCGGTCAGGTCGACGTCGCGCCAGCCGGTGAATAGGTTTTTCAAATTCCATTCGCTCTGGCCGTGGCGCACGAGCACGAGGGTTCTCGACATGTTTGCTCCTACAATCCCTACTAGATGTGACGGTCCGGCTCAGCTTAAGCCGAGCACGTCCCGCATCGAATACAGCCCCGGCTTCTTGCCACGTGCCCAAAGCGCCGCCTTGACGGCGCCGCGGGCGAAGATGGCACGGTCCTCGGCATGGTGGGACAGCGTGATGCGCTCGCCGGTGCCGGCCAGGATCACGCTGTGGTCGCCGACGACAGAGCCGCCGCGCAGCGTGGCAAAGCCGATCGAGCCGGTTTTTCGCACGCCTGTGTGGCCGTCGCGTGAACGCACGTCATTGCCGGCCAACGCGATATCGCGTCCGGCGGCGGCGGCCTCGCCGAGCAGCAACGCGGTGCCGGACGGCGCGTCGACCTTGTGCCTGTGGTGCATTTCGAGGATCTCGATGTCGAAATCGTCGGCATCGAGCGCGCGCGCCGCCTGTTCGACCAGCACCGCCAGGAGGTTGACGCCGAGGCTCATATTGCCCGACTTGACGATCGTCGCGTGGCGCGCGGCGGCAGCGATTTTCGCATTGTCTTGCGCCGAGCAGCCGGTGGTGCCGATAACATGGACGATGCGCGCCTGCGCCGCGTAGCCGGCGAATTCGACCGTCGAGGCCGGCGTGGTGAAATCGAGCACGCCGTCGGCCTTGGCGAAGGCCGGCAGCGGATCGTCTGATATCGGCACATTGATGATGCCGATGCCTGCCAGCTCGCCGGCATCCTTGCCCAGATGCGGCGAATCCGCCCGCTCGACGGCGCCGATGACGCGCGCGCCCGGAATGGTATGGATGGCGCGGATCAGCGTCTGGCCCATGCGGCCGGCCGCACCCACCACCACGAGGCCCATATCGCTCGTAGGCTTGCCATCGCTTGCAGGCTTGCCGGTCGTTGCCGATGTCTCGCTCATGCGGTGCTCCCGGCGATGTTTTGCGTCTCTAGGTCTCGACCCGAAGTTTGGATCGACGCGCTGTCGTCGACAAGCCCCAGGCCCTTGACGCCCTGTATGCGGTGGAAGCGGGCATAGATGCTGTCCGGGTCGGCCATCAGCGTCGCGTGCGTGCCTTCCTCGACCAGCCGTCCCTCTTCCAGCACGATGATGTGGTCGGCATTGATCACCGTCGACAGCCGGTGCGCGATGACGATCGTCGTGCGCCCTTGCATGACATGGGTCAGCGCCTCCTGGACGCGCGCCTCGGCCTCGTTGTCGAGGGCCGAGGTCGCCTCGTCGAGCAGCAGGATCGGTGCCTGGCGCACGATGGCGCGGGCGATCGAGACGCGCTGGCGCTGGCCGCCGGAAAGGGTCGAGCCGCCTTCGCCGACCGGCGTGTCGTAACCTTGCGGCTGCTGGCGGATGAACTCGTCGGCCGCCGCCTGTTTCGCCGCCTGCTCGATCTCGGCGTCGGTGGCCGACAGACGACCATAGCGGATGTTGTCGCGGATCGTGCCCTCGAACAGATAGGGCGCCTGCGCCACATAGGCGATCGACTGCCGCAGCGAATGCTTGGTCACTTTCGAGATGTCCTGGCCATCGACCTCGATGTTGCCCTGGTCGACGTCGTAGAAGCGCTGCAGGAGCGCCACCAGCGTCGATTTGCCGGCGCCCGACGCACCGACGATCGCCGTCACCTTGCCGGCGGCGGCGGTAAAGCTCAGATCCCTCAACACCGGCAGGTCGGCGCTGTAGCCGAACGTCACATTGTCGAAGCGCACCTCGCCGGTGGTGACCCTGGCCTCGACGGCATCGGGCGCGTCGCCCTGTTTCGGCTCCAGGTCCAGCAGCTCGTAAATCATGCGCGCGTTGACCAGCGCACGTTCCATGCCCACCTGTGTGCGCGCCAGGCGTCTTGCCGGGTCGTAGGCCATGATCAGCGCGGTGATGAAGGAAAACACCGCGCCCGGCGGTTGCCCCAGCACCAGCGCCCGGTAGCCGGAATAGGCAAGCACGGAGGTAATGGCGAGGCCGCCCAGAATCTCGGAAATCGGCGACAGCCGCTCCGAGACGCGGGCGATCTTGTTGTTACGCTGCTCGGCCGTATCGGCCATGATGCCGATGCGGCGCGCCAGCTCCTCCTCCAGGGTGAAGGCCTTGACGATGGCGATGCCCTGCGTGGCCTCCTGCACGGAACCGTTCAGCCGCGAATTGATCAGCACGGATTCCCGGTTGATACGCCGCAGCCGGCGGGTGATGTAGACGACGGCCCAGATCAGCGGCGGGCCGATCAGCAGCGAGCTGAGCGACAACACCGGATCCTGGTAGATCATGACGCCGACGAGAGCGACCAGCGTGACCGCGTCGCGGCTGATGGAGGTCAGTGTCAGCGACAGCAGATCGCGAACGCCGCCGACATTCTCGTTGACCTGTGCCGCCAGCCGACCGGAACGCGTATCGTTGAAGAAGTCGACGCCGAGCTTCATCAGATGGTCGAAGCTGCGCTTCTGGTAACGCGCGACCAGATTGTTGCCGATCTTGGCCAGCGCGACGGCCTGACCATAGCCGGCGAAGCCGCGCAGCACGGAGGCGCCCATGAAACCGGCGCAGATCCAGACGATCATATCGCCGCGCCGTTCGTAGAAGATCTGGTTGATCATCGGGGCCATGATCCACGCCGTGAAGGCAGTGGTGCCGGAAACAATCAGCAGGCAGGTGACGGCAACGACATAGGTCCAGCGATACTCATTGCCGTTTTCAGCGAGTATGCGGCGGAGCACCGCGGTGACCTCGCTGGGCCGGACTTTCTGTTTGTGTGGGGCTTGAAGGGTCAAATCGGGAGCGCTTCGTGGTTTTCCGCCTCGTAGGACCGGGCTGCAAATTCGGCACCCCTCTTAGCGCCATGCGGCCGGCTTGCCTATGGCCGCGGCTGATTAACTTCGTCGCGGGCGCCCAAGCGGATCGCGGCCCCTGAGCTTCAGGCCTGCCAGCGCCGGCCTGCCGTCTGGACGCCGAACAGCGAGGGGTTCCTGGCATAGGCGGCAAGGCCCAGAAGTGCGGCCAGCGGATGGGTGATGACATAGACCGGCATGGTGCGCATCAGCGCACTGTGCGGCGCCTTGTCCTCGAAGGCAGCGCGGAAATTGCCTTGCTTCAGCGCCGGCACGATCTTCTGCGCGATGCCGCCGGTGAGGAACACACCGCCACGGCTCATGAACACAAGGGCAAGGTCGCCGGCGGTGCGCCCGAGGCAGGTGACGAAGGTTTCCAGCGCTTCCTGCGCCACCGGATCGGTCTTGGCCAATGCCGCGCCGGTGACCTCGGCCGGCGTGGTGAACGGCGCGGGCTTGCCGTCGGCCTTGGCCACCGCCCGGTAGACGTTGACGAGACCGCGTCCGCACAGAATCTGTTCGCCCGAAATGCGGCCCTCGAGCTTCTCGATATGCGGGAAAACCTCGAAATCGCGTGGCGTGCGTGGGCCTATGTCCATATGGCCGCCCTCGCCGGGCACCGGGATCCAGTGGCGCAGCGCATGGACCAGCCCGGCAACGCCGAGGCCGGTCCCGGGTCCGAGCACCACACGCCCGGCATTGGGCTCCGGCGTGCCGCCGCCGATCTTTTCCATGTGCTCTTCGCCGAGCGCGACGACGGCCAGCGCCTGCGCCTCGAAATCGTTGAGCACGACGATGTCGCTCAGGCCGAGATTGGCGAACATCTGCTTGGGCTTGACCACCCAGGGGCAGTTGGTGAGTTCGATCTCGTCGCCATCGACTGGCCCGGCCACCGCCAGCACCGCCGAATTGGGCCGCACCGACGAGCGGTCGAGCACGGCCGCCTGGATCGCCTCGTCGATGGTGTTGTAGTTGGCGGTCTGGACGATTTGCGGCTCGGTAGGTTCGGAATTGGCGTCGAGCACGATCGAAAAGCGCGCATTGGTGCCGCCAATGTCGCCGATCAGGATCGGAAACCGCAGCAAAGTGTCGTCATCGCCTGCCATGCTCTTCGTCCGCCTCGTTCTCGGCAGCTTCTCACCGCCTCGTCGTTGACTAGCGCATGGTCCCGCAAAGGGAAAGCCGCTTCAGTGCCAGTTTTCAAGCGCTGACGCCGCCCCTCACCTGCCTGCCGGCATCCTCTCCCCGTAAACGGGGCGAGGGACGCTGTCATTGTGCGCGGCAGTCAGTTCGCCGGTGGTCGTGGCCGCGGCACTGGAGCGCCCATCCTGGGGGTGGCCGCGAACGCATTGGCAGCGCTTGGCAAATCGCCAGCGCCGCTGACGGTGGTGACGGGCTGTGCCGGCGCTTCCGGTTCGGGCGCGACGACCGCGACAGGCACGGCGCCGCCATGATAGGTCGCGGCCGCGGCCGCGGCCGGCCCCGGCGCGTCGAGCACGGCGCGGCATTCGCCGGGCAGGTTCGCCATCGTCATCACGTCACGGGCTTTCGGCGCATCGGGGTTCTTGTTGGGCCGCCACGGCTCCTGCGTGAACCACCAGGCCAACGGCTTGCCGCAGCCGTCATCATCCGGCGTCGCCTCCTGCGCCTTGCAGTTGGGCGAACCCGGCTGGCAGCCGATGCGCATGTGGAAATGATAGTCGTGGCCCCAGAACGGCCTGACCTTGCGCAGCCAGGCGCGGTCGCCCTTGACGGTGTCGCAGAGCTTTTTCTTGATGCCCGGATTGACCAGGATGCGCTCGACTTGCGGATAGCTCGCCGCCCGTTTCAGAAGCGCCGTATGCTGCGGCGTCCACAATGCGTCCTTCACCAGATGGGTCTTCTCGTCGACCATCAAGGTGGCGCTCATCGATTCGCGCTGCGCCGCCGACAGCGGCCGGCTGGGCATCGGCGTCAGCCAGATATCGGCGTCGAGGCCGATCTGGTGCGAGGCATGCCCGGTCATCATCGGGCCGCCGCGCGGCTGCGAAATGTCGCCGATCAAAAGGCCGGGCCAGCCATCGGCGGCAGCGTCGCGCGACAATTTTTCGATCACCGCGATCATCGCCGGATGGCCCCAGCGGCGGTTGCGCGAGGGGCGCATCACCTCCCAGGTCGGGCCGTCCATTGGAATGGCGACGCCGCCGGCAAAGCAGCCCTTGGAGTAGAAGCCGATCGACTGCGCCGCGGTCGCCGCCGGCAGTTTCTTGGCGCCGAACAAGTCCTTGGCCCGCTCCTCGGCCATTGCTGGCTGCGCGACGAGAGCGAGCAAGCCAAGTGCTGCCGCCAGCAGTGATTTCTTGCCCAGCCGCATCGCCATGTTCATGAAACCGGATCCCCAACGCAATCCCAAGACCGAATCATAGCACGCAACAGTCAGCGCTTCATCGGGCTGCGCGCCTCGCCGTCGCGCCAGTTGCCGTCAGCCCACATATGGTCGAAGGCGGTGCGGTAATCCGGGAAGCGAAAGCGATAACCCGTTGCCTTGATCGCTGCGTTGGCGACCCGTTTGTTCTCGCCATAGAAAGACCGCGCCATGGGCGAAAGTTGGGCGGTGTCGAAAGGAATTTCGGGCGGCGGCTCGACGCCCATCAGCGACGCGGCATAGGCGACGACATCCTGCGGCGGCGCCGGCTCATCGTCGGTGACGTTGAAGATGCCGCCTTTGTTGCTCCCGATGAGCTGCCAGAGCGCACCGGCAATGTCGTCGCAATGGATGCGGTTGAACACCTGGTCCGGCTTGACCAGCCGCCTTGCCGTGCCGTTTTCCAGATTGACCAAAGCGTTGCGGCCCGGACCGTAAATGCCGGATAGCCGCAGGATCGCCACCGGCCGGTCGATGTCCCTGCCGAGCTTCAGCCAATCCTGTTCCGCCGCGACCCGCATCACCGAGCGCTTCGACACCGGCCGGCATTCGGCTGTTTCATCGACCCAGGCGCCGCCATAGTCGCCATAGACGCCGACGGTGGAGAGATAGCCGATCCATTCCAGCGCCGGCATGCGAGCGATCGTCGCGCGGGCGGCATTCAGCACGGGATCGCCGGCGTCGTCCGGGGCGACCGAGACCACCAGATGCGTCGTTTTCTTCAGCGCCTCGCCGACTTCAGCGGTCAGCGCGCCGTCGAACAACAGCGGTTCAATGCCGGCCTGGCGCAGCGCCTCGAATTTTTCTTCAGAGCGGGTGGTGCCGACGATCGTGGCGGCACCCGGATTGGCCCGGGCAAAAGCCTTGCCCGAGTAGCCGGCGCCGAAGATGAAGACCTGTTTTTCGCTCATGCCTGTGCCCTGTTTGGCCGCGCCAGGCGCCATTCCTCGCGCACCGCCGCATCGTTCTCGGTTGCCAGGCCGATGGCGGCCCGTTCGGCATATTCGGTCTCAGGCACAAGCCGCGCCAGCGCCCATATTGCCGCGCCCCGCACCAGCGGCGAGGTATCTCCCAGCAGTCCGCGCACGGTGCCGGCGAGCGCGGCATCACCGGAATTGCCGGCTGCGATCAAAACGTTGCGGAGGAAGCGGTCGCGGCCGATGCGCTTTATCGGCGAGCCCGAGAAGAAGGCACGGAAGGCTGCATCATCCAGTTCGAGCAGGTCGGCGATTGCCGGCTCACGCAGATCGTCGCGCGCGACGAGTTTTGCCTCGGAAGCCGCCCTGGCGAACTTGTTCCAGGGGCAGGCCGCGAGACAATCGTCGCAGCCATAGATGCGGTTGCCGATCTTTTCGCGGAATTCATGCGGGATCGGCCCCTTGTTCTCGATGGTGAGGTAGGAAATGCAGCGCCGCGCATCGAGCCTATAGGGCGCCGGGAAGGCATCGGTCGGGCACGCATCAAGGCAGGCGCGGCAAGAGCCGCAATGGTCGATCTCGGCGCTGTCGGGGACAAGCTCCGCAGTGGTGAAGATGGTGCCGAGGAACAGCCAGGAACCGTGTTCGCGGCTGACCAGATTGGTGTGCTTTCCCTGCCAGCCCAGGCCCGCGGCTTCCGCCAGCGGCTTTTCCATGACCGGTGCTGTGTCGACGAAGACTTTGACGTCGCCGCCGGCGCGCGCGACGATCTTGCCGGCGATCTCCTTCAGCCGCCCCTTCATCACCTCGTGATAGTCGCGGTTTTGCGCATAGACCGAGATCGCGCCCCGGTCGCGCCTGGCCAGCAGGTCGCGCGGATCGTGGTCCGGTCCGTAGTTCATCGCCAGCACGATGATAGAGCGCACTTCAGGCCAGAGCGTGGAAGGCTCACTGCGCCGCGCAAGCGTCTCGGCGATCCAGTCCATCGAGCCGTGAAAACCATCGGCGACGAATTCGGCCAGCCGCGCCGGTGCCAACGGGATCGCATCGGGAGAGGTGACGGCGACGGCGTCGAAGCCGGCGCGACGCGCCTCCGCGTCGATCAGCGCGCGCAGTTTCGCGGCGTCAGAAGTCGAGGTCCGCATAATGCGACACCGGCGACAGGCCGCGCACTCGGTCGGTCAAAAGCGGCCGGAAGGAGGGCCGCGACTTCACCCGCGTGTACCACTCGCGCGCAGCAGTATGTTCGCGCCAGTCGATCTCGCCGAGATAGTCGAGCACCGACAGCGTCGCGGCGGCGGCGAGATCGGCATAGGTGACCCTGGAGCCGGCCAGCCAATGGCGGGTGCCGGCCAGCCAGTTGGTGTATTTCATATGCTGGCGGATGTTGGCGCGCGCGGCACGGATCGCGCCTGAATCGGGTGAGCCGCCGCCCGCCGTTTCCGGCATGATCGGCTTCAGCACGCGCTCGCGCACCAGATGCCTTGTGACCTCGCTTTCGGCCTTGTTGAGATACCAGTCGATCAGCCGGCGGATTTCGGCGCGCTGCATCGGATCCTCGGCGAACAGCCGCTTGTCGCGCTTCAAGACCCCGCGCGTCTCATCGAGATATTCCGAGATGACCGTTGCGCCGACGATCGGTACGTCGCCTTCGGCCAAAAGGATCGGCAGCGTGCCGGCCGGGTTCAGCGCCAGGAACTCCTTGCGCCGGGTCCACGGCTTCTCCTCGATCAGCGCCAGCTCCTCGCCATACTCGCCAAAGGCGAGGCGGACAAAGCGGCAGGTGGCGAACATGGGATGGTGGAAAAGCGTCAGCATGGTTCCGCGATGATAAAGCGCACTGGTGTGGTTCGGATTTGAAGTTCCTGTCCCCTCAACGGCATCCGCGTTCAGGAACTTCAAATCCAAACCACACCAGAACTTAAGTTGGCAGTGTGGCTCAGAATCCGGAATTCGCGCATCGCGCTCGTCCCAGCTGTGGCGAATTCCGGATTGCCACACTGGCGAATCGCAGGGCGCACCGGTAAGTCTTGGCCGCCCGGTTAGCGGGCCGTCAGGGTGTTGCGACCTATAGGGGGACTTGCAAGCCATGACAAGCAAGCCGTTCTGTCAGCCATCACGCAAATGCCGAGGTAGCCATGGAAAGCCAGACCTTCGTCGAAGCCCTGCTGCTCGGCCTGCTGGAGGGGCTGACCGAGTTCATACCGGTGTCCTCGACCGGCCATATCCTGCTCGCCGGCCATTTCCTCGGCTTCCACTCGACCGGCAAGGCCTTCGAGATCCTGATCCAGCTCGGCGCTATCCTGGCGATCCTCAGCGTTTATTTCCGCCGCCTCTGGAAAATGCTGCTCGAACTGCCGCACGACCGACTGACCAGGCATTTCGTCATCGGCATCCTCATCGCCTTCCTGCCGGCGGCGATCATCGGCGCGCTGGCGCATGATTTCATCAAGACGGTGCTGTTCGAATCGCCAAGGCTGATCTGCATCATGCTGATCATCGGCGGCATCGTGCTGCTGGCGGTGGACCGCATGAACCTCAAGCCGGTCTATCGCGACGTCGAGCGGTTTCCGACCCGGCTTTACCTGCAGATCGGCCTGTTCCAGTGCCTGTCGCTGATCCCCGGCACCTCGCGCTCGGGCTCGACCATCGTCGGCGCGCTGCTTTTGGGCGTCGACAAGCGGGCGGCGGCGGAATTTTCGTTCTTCCTCGCCATCCCGACCATGGTCGGCGCCTTCGCCTTCGACCTGTTCAAGAACCGCAACGTGCTGAGCAGTGCCGACCTGCCGATCATCGCCATCGGCTTCGTCGCCGCCTTCGTCACGGCGCTCATCGTGGTGCGCTTCCTGCTCGATTACGTCTCACGCAACGGCTACTCGCTGTTCGGCTGGTGGCGGCTGGTGGTCGGCGGCGTCGGGCTGGTGGCGTTGATGATCTGGGGGTGAGGAGTGGTCCGCGTAGCGGACGGAAAGCCAATTGCTTGGCTTTCCGAACGACGAACGCCCTGAGCCCGCGAAGGGCGAGCAACGCCGGCAAGTAACCCTCTAACTCCTCCCATAAAACACGTTCTCGACATGCACCGGCCAGCGCCAAGGCAGCACGGCGACCATGTCAAACCGCATCGACAGCTTGCCATAATCCGCCTGCCGCGACAGCCAGATGTCGGCCGCCCCCTCGATGCGGCGCTCCGATTCGTGGCCGATAGCCTCCATAGCCTCCATCAGCGTGCGGCGCGCCTTGACCTCGACGAACAGCACGAGGTCGCCGCGCCGCGCGATGAGGTCGATCTCGCCGAAGCGGGTGCGGTGGCGGCGCGCCAGGATCCGGTAGCCCTTCAGCATCAGCGCCACTGCGGCCAGCCATTCGCCGCGATGGCCGCGCCGATAGGCTTTTTGGCGACTGGCGCTCGGACGCTCAGCCACCGTCGCCTTCTCCAGAGGCATCCTTGAGTTCGAGCAGCCGCCGGTAAAGCGTCTGCTTCTGACCGCCAGTCATTTTCGCGGCCTCCGCCGCTGCCTTGGAGGCCGGCATTTCAGCGGCGAGCGACAACAGCAGACGGTCGATATCCTTGGGCTCGTCCGCCTTGGCTTCGGCGGGGCCGATACAGACGACGATCTCGCCCTTCGGCGTATCGGCAGCCGCATAGTAATCGGCCAGCGCTTGCAGCGTGCCGGTGCGCATCTCCTCGAACGTCTTGGTCAATTCGCGGCCGATAGCGGCCTTGCGTTCGCCGCCGAGGGCTTCAACCATGGCGCCGAGCGACTCAGCCAGCCGGCGCGGCGATTCAAAGAAGATCAACGTTGCCGGCACCGCTTTCAAGGCTTCCAACCGTGTCAGCCGCTGGCCTGATTTGACCGGCAAAAAGCCCGCGAACAAAAAGGCGTCCGACGGCAGGCCCGATGCCGTCAGCGCGGCAAGCGGTGCCGACGGACCGGGGATCGGCACGACGCGGATGCCCTGGTCGAGCGCCTCGCCGACCAGCCGGTAGCCTGGATCGGACACCAGTGGCGTGCCGGCATCGGAAATCAGCGCCACGCTCTGCCCGGCCTGAAGCGCCGATATCAGCTTCGGCCCGGCCTCGCCGGCATTGTGCTCATGATAGGCCGTGGTGCGGCGGCGGATGCCGTAGCGGTCGAGCAGCACGCGCGACACCCGCGTGTCCTCGCAGGCGACGATGTCGGCGGCGGCCAGCGTCTCCAGCGCGCGCAGCGTGACGTCGGCGAGATTGCCGATGGGCGTCGCCACCAGATAGAGCGCCGGCTCCAGCGGCCGGGCCGCGATCTCGGCCTGCCCGACCACATAGCTGCGCTTGCCCGTCTCACCGGTCACAGATCAACTCTCCGTTCGGCCCTGTTTGGCCTGCCAAATCCTTGTTTGGCATGGCTGGCGCGGGCTTGCAAAACTCACGTCGATGTAAGGCAATCGCCATTCCTTTGCCACAGTAGGGAACGAAACCGGGTTTGGCAGATTTAGTCCCTAATTCCCCGGGAGGAGATGATGGACAGCCTTAAGATACAGGATGCTTTCGAGCCCTACTATGCCGGCCGCAACTGCGTGGCCAAGGACAAGCGGCTGCCTGCCGAGACCGACGCCAGCCTGACCAAGCGGCCCGCACGCGGCTTGCCGATGAGCACCGTGCCGACAACCATCAGGCATTCCGACACCGAACCCCACAGCACGACGGAGCACTGACCGGACGATGCCCAATCGCTTCGATATCTTCATCACCCGTCTTGAAACGAAGAGCGCACGCCATGGCGTGCCGCTACCCCCGATAGGCGACCAGCACAGCACCCGCCGCGATAAGGGCGACGCCAAGCCAGTTCGCTCCGGAGAGGCGCTCGCCGAGAAAGATCGCGCCAAACACCGCCACAAGCACGACGCTTAGCTTGTCGATGGGCGCCACCTGCGCCGCATTGCCGATCTTCAGCGCGCGGAAATAGCAGAGCCAGGAGGCCCCGGTCGCCAGACCGGAGAGGCCGAGGAACAGCCAGGTCTTTGCCGAGATCGTGGCCGGAGATTGGAACTGGCCGCTGGCCAGCAGGATCGCCCCGAGCACGGCCAGGATGATGACCGTGCGGATGAAGGTGGCGAAGTCGGAACTGATGTTCTCGATGCCGACCTTGGCGAAGATCGCCGTCAGCGCCGCGAAAGCCGCGGACAGCAGCGCCCATAATTGCCAGGAGGAGAAGGTCAGGTTCATTTGGGCGGCCTCGCGCGTGAGGGTTTCAACCGAGATAGCGTGAAACGCGCGCCTTAAGAAGCTCGATCAACTCCAGATCCATGAACTCGTAGTTATCGGGTATATCGAGGCAGATGACCCGAGCCTTCGTCAGGCTGGCCTTGAATTTCTTCTGCAGCTTGGTGCGGTGCATGTCGGCCCAGGCGACCAGCTCATGCGTCAGCGGCGTATCGACGTCGTGGTTGGTTCCCGCCGACGCGACTTCGATATCCTGGCGCTTGGAAAACACCCGTTCGGCCGTGGGACTGCGCAAGCGGTTCTGGCTGCAGACGAAGAGGACGTTTTTCAAAGTTAGCGCGCCAAATCCGCCACCACGGCGTCGAGCACGATCATGCCGGCCGGTGTGGCGCGCAGCCGCGTATTGCCGATCGGCGCCACCAGTCCTTCGCCCTGCAACACCGACAGCCGCGCGCTCGACAGGCCGCGGCCGGAAAACGCCTCGTAGCGCGACAGGTCGATGCCTTCGGCCAGCCTCAGCCCCATCAGCAGGAACTCGTCGGCCTCCTCCGAGCGCGTCAGGATCTCGCCGCCGGTGATGCCGTGGCCCTTGGCCTCGACCAGATTGGCCCAGGTCTCCGGCATCCGCTCGGCGATCGTCACCGTGCGGCGGCCATGCTCGACGAAGCGGCCATGCGCGCCGGGACCGACACCGACATATTCGCCGTAGCGCCAGTAGGTCAAATTGTGGCGGCTTTCGGCGCCCGGCCGGGCGTGGTTGGAAATCTCATAAGCCGGCAAACCATGCGCCGTGGTGATCTCCTGTGTCAACGCATAGAGGTCGGCGGCGTGGTCGTTGTCGGGGATGATGAATTTCTTCGCCGCGTGCAGCGCGTGGAAGGGCGTGCCTTCCTCGATCGTCAGCTGGTAGAGCGACAGATGGTCGGCAGCATGGCCGATCGCCTGTTCGAGCTCGGATGCCCAGGCCTCCGGCGTCTGGCCGGGCCGGGCGTAAATGAGATCGAAGGAGAGCCTTGGGAATATTTCCCGCGCCAGCCCGATGGCGTGCAAGGCTTCCTCGACATTGTGCAGGCGTCCGAGGAGGCGCAAATCCTTGTCGTTCAGCGCCTGCACGCCGAGCGAGACGCGGTTGACGCCGGCCGTCCGGTAGCCGCGAAACCGTTCGGCCTCGACCGAGGACGGATTGGCCTCCAGCGTCACCTCGATGCCGTCAGGCACGGTCCAGTTCCTGGCCACGGCGTCCAGAACCCTGGCCACGGTTTCCGGCTTCATCAACGAGGGCGTGCCGCCGCCGAAAAAGATGCTTGTCACCTCACGCGGGCCGGTGCGCTGGCGCATCGTCGCCAGTTCCGCCTCGAAGGCGGCGGCAAAGCGCTCCTGGTCGACCGGCTGGTGGCGAACATGGCTGTTGAAGTCGCAATAAGGGCATTTGGCCGCGCAGAACGGCCAATGAATGTAGACGCCGAAGCCGGGGGCCCGGTCGAGCAGCATGCTCATGCCTCGCCCAATCTCGCCAGATCCAATCGTGCCTGGGCGAATTTCTGGAAGGCACGGGCGCGGTGCGACAGCGCGGTCGCCTGGCCAGGCTTCCAGCCATGCTTTTCCGCGGCGCTCATCTCGCCGAAGGTCTTGTCGAACCCATCCGGCAGAAACACCGGGTCGTAGCCGAAGCCGAGCTCGCCGCGCGGCGGCCAGACCAGCGTGCCTTCGGCCTCGCCGCGATAATATTCGGCCTCGCCGTCGGGGAAGGCGAGGCAGATGACGGCGACAAAGCGGCCCTTGCGCTGCTCCGGCAAAGCGGCTCCCACTTCCTGCAACGCCACTTCGGTGCGCTGCATGGCCATGGCGAAATCCCTGCCGCCGTCGGGGGTTTCAGCCCAGTTGGCGGTGTAGACGCCGGGCGCGCCGTCGAGCGCGTCGACGCACAGGCCGGAATCGTCCGACAGCGCCGGCAGGCCGGTCGCCTTTGCGGCGGCCAGCGCCTTGATGTAGGCGTTTTCCTCGAAAGTGGTGCCGGTTTCGTCGGGTTCCGGCAGGCCATAGTCCTTGGCCGACTTCGCCTCGAAGCCGAACGGCCGCATCAGGTCGGCGAACTCGCGCAGCTTGCCGGCATTGTGGCTGGCAACGACGATCTTCTTGCCGTCAAGTGAGTGAACAGTTGGCGAATGCATCAAAGGCCCCAGATTCTTGGCTCGGCAAACTCGATCGAATTGCCCGAGGGGTCGCGTATATAGATCGAACGGCCGCCTTGCGGCCATTCGAATTCGCTTTCGATGGCGACGTTCTTCGTCTTGAGATGGGCCTTCCAGGCCGCGATTTCCACGGCGGTCGCCGCAAAGCAGAGATGGCCTTCGCCGACCGTGCCATGCGGCGGCACTTTCAGCTTGGCATCGGGCGCGGGTGGGATCTTGGTTGCCTCGGCGTTGAAGATGAGCAGCACACCGGGTCCGCAACGGAAGAACAGGTGGCGGCCTTCGACCTTGCCGAGGAGGTGAAGGCCGAGGGTGTCGCGATAGAATTGTTCGGCTGCGTGCAAGTCTGTGACGTAGAGCGCTGACTCAAGAATGGCAGAGGGAGTCACGAGGCACCCCCCTCTGCCCTGCCGGGCATCTCCCCCGCAAGGGGGGAGATTGGCAGCGTCAAAGCCGGTTCATAATTTGCACCGTCGGTGGTTGGCGAAATCCGCGACCACAGCCGATCTCCCCCCTTGCGGGGGAGATGGCCGGCAGGCCAGAGGGGGGTGTTCAAGCTCGACATTTAAAACCTAAGCCACCGCCATTTGACCCTAAGCCACCGCCATCTGCTGCAAACTCACCAGGCGCTGGATGCCTTTCTTGGCCAGGCCCATCAAGTCCGCGAACTGCCCTTCGGAGAACGGCTCGCCCTCGGCGGTTCCCTGGATCTCGACGATGCCGCCCTTGCCGGTCATGACGAAATTGGCGTCGGTGCCGGCCGAGGAATCCTCGATGTAATCGAGGTCGATGACCGGCTGGCCGTCATGGATACCGCAGGAAATCGCCGCGACATGGTCCTTCAGCACCTTGGAAACGCTGGTCATCTGCCGCGCTTCCATCCAGCGCAGGCAGTCGTACAGCGCCACCCAGCCGCCGGTGATCGAGGCGGTACGGGTGCCGCCATCGGCCTGGATGACGTCGCAGTCGACGGTAATCTGCTGTTCGCCCAGCGCCTGCAAGTCGACCACGGCGCGCAGAGAACGGCCGATGAGGCGCTGGATTTCCAGCGTGCGGCCGCCCTGCTTGCCGGCGGATGCCTCGCGGCGCATGCGCTCGCCAGTCGAGCGCGGCAGCATGCCATATTCGGCCGTCACCCAGCCCTTGCCGGAATTGCGCATCCAGCCCGGCACCTTCTCCTCGAGGCTCGCCGTGCACAGGACGTGGGTGTCGCCGAACTTCACCAGGCACGAGCCTTCGGCGTGCTTGGAGACGCCGCGCTCGAAGGAGATGGCACGCATTTCGTCGAATTGGCGTTTGGAGGGGCGCATTCAGGCTTCTTTCTTGTCATTTTCGGAATCTTGGCCGGCTTGTAGCCTCACCAAGCTTAGGGCGCAAAGGAAAATGGCCGGCTGAGCGCAAACGCGGCACCGAGCAATCTGACACAGACGCCGGGCGATCTGATGCAGACACCGGGTTGCGCCCACCGTGCCGAAGTCTATATCCTGAACAAGGAGGTTTTTGGCCGTATGACCAAGGCAATCGATCCCGGTTCGCAGTCGCTTGCACTTCAATCACTCGACATGCGCTCACGCGACATCTTCCGGCGCATCGTCGATTCCTATCTCAGGGATGGCGAGCCCGTGGGCTCGCGCAGCCTGTCGCGCATCCTGCCCTCCTCACTGTCGCCGGCCACCATCCGCAATGTGATGAGCGACCTGGAACATCTCGGGCTGATCTATGCGCCGCATATCTCGGCCGGCCGGCTGCCGACGCAGGCGGGCCTGCGTTTCTTCGTCGATGCCTTCATGGAACTTGGCGATCTCTCCGACGAGGAGCGCCGCACCATCGAAGCACAGGTGCGGGCCTCGGGCTCGGGCGCGACGCTGGAGCATATGCTGACCGAGGCCAGCCAGATGCTGTCGGGCATGTCTCGCGGCGCCGGCCTGGTGCTGGCCGCCAAGAACGAGGTGGCGCTGAAGCACATCGAATTCATCCAGCTGGAGCCGACCAAGGCACTTGCCGTGCTGGTGTCGCAGAATGGCGACGTCGAAAACCGCGTCGTCGAGCTGCCCGCCGGCATCACCGTCTCGCAGCTGCACGAGGCCTCGAATTTCCTCAACGCGCATATTCGAGGCCGCACGCTGGCCGAGGCGCGGACCGAGATCGCCCGCATCAAGGAAGAGACAAGGGCAGCGCTGGACACGCTGTCGCAGGATCTCGTCGAGAAGGGGCTGGCGGTATGGGCGGGCGCCGAAAGCGGCCTGCCGGCGCGGCTCATCGTGCGCGGCCGGGCCAATCTGCTCGAAAACGTCACCGCGCAGGCGGACATCGAACTGCTGCGGCACCTGTTCGAGGACATGGAGACGCAGGACGGGCTGATCCAGCTGCTTGATCTGGCCGAGCAGGGATCAGGCGTGCGCATCTTCATCGGCTCCGAAAACAAGCTGTTCTCGCTGTCGGGCTCGTCGCTGGTGGTCGCGCCCTATCGCGACAAGGATGCCCGCGTCGTCGGCGCGCTCGGCGTCATCGGCCCGACCCGGCTGAATTACGCGCGCATCGTGCCGATGGTGGATTACACGGCGCAGCTGATATCGCGCATGCTGCGCTAGGTGTATTGATATTCAGCCGGCCTGCGAGCGGCGACTTCCTGCGCTTCCTGGCCGCCAAGGAGAAAAAGAATGGCGCTCGAAGAGTTCAAGGCCCGGATCAGCCTGCTGCTGGAGGAAATGGTCAACCAGCCGGAAGACCAGCACGAAATCCAGGAACAGCTGCGCGAGAAGCTGCGCGAAATGCGCGCCATGGGCTTGCCGCTGCCGGCGGATCTCGTCGCCTTGGAAAAGCGCCTCGACGACGATTTTTACGCCGCCGGGACCTGAACCCGGAAGCAAGACGGAACCCAGGGACAAACCGGCCGTTGGTTTCCTTCGCGACCAGGTGGAGGAAGACAATGGCCCGAATAGCTGGGACCCGAATGGCTGGGACCCGAATGGCTGGAATCCGAATGGCCGGCCTTTCCGCACTACTCCTCACGACCGCGGCATTCGCCCAGCAGGCCGACCAGCCGGTGCTGAGGGGTCCGGCCGCCTTTGGCGACTGGCGCGCCGACAAGCCCGGGGTGCGCCGCCTGATCAAGCCGGAAGACCTGCCGAAGCCCAATGTCGCCAAGTCGGCCTCGAACAGCGCTGGCCTTGCCGAAAGGCCGGCGGACGCCAAACCGCAACTGCCGGAAGGCTTTTCAGCCGAGCTGATCGCGTCGGGCATCGACAATCCGCGCGTGGTGCGCACAGCCCCCAATGGCGACCTGTTCGTCGCCGACAGCGAAGCCAACCAGATCCGCGTCTATCGTTTGACCGAGGGCAGCGCCAAACCCGCCGAGAAAAGCATCTTCGCCGGCGATCTCAACCAGCCCTACGGCATTGCCTTCTATCCGCCGGGCAGCGATCCGCAATGGGTCTATGTCGCCAACAGCGACAGCATCGTGCGCTTTGCCTACCGCAATGGCGATCTCAAGGCATCCGCCGACCCGGAAACCATCGTCGACGACATTCCATCGAACCATCACTGGACGCGCGACATCGCCTTTTCGCCTGACGGCAAGACGCTCTATCTCTCGGTCGGCTCGGGCTCGAACGCCGCCGGGGACATGGGCAAGAGGCCGAGGGGCGGGCTCGAGGCATGGGTCAAGTCAAAGCCGCTCGGCGCCGCCTGGGGCTCCGAAGAGGGACGCGCCGACGTGCAGGCCTTCGACCCCGACGGCAAGAACGGCCGCACCGTCGCCACCGGCCTGCGCAACTGCTCGGGCATGACCGTCCAGCCGGCGACCGGCGCGCTGTGGTGCGTCGTCAACGAGCGCGATGCGCTGGGCGACAACACGCCAGCCGAATACGCCACATCGGTCAGGGAAGGCGCCTTCTACGGCTGGCCCTGGTACTATATCGGCAACAACGAAGACCCCCGCCACAAGGGCGAGCGCCCCGACCTTGCCGGCAAGGTCGATATTCCCGATGTGCTGATGCAGGCGCATTCGGCGCCGCTCAACATCGCCTTCTACGACGGCAAGGACCTGCCCGCGAACGCGGGATTTCCCAGGGAATACCGCGGCGATGCCTTCGTCGCCCTCCACGGTTCGTGGAACCGTGGCAACCGGACCGGCTACAAGGTCGTGCGCCTGCTGTTCAGGGATGGCAAGCCGACCGGTGAATACGAGGATTTCATGACCGGCTTCGTCGTCTCCAACGGCGAGGTATGGGGCCGGCCGGTCGGCGTGACGGTGGCCAAGGATGGCGCGCTGATCGTGACCGAAGACGGCAACGGCACCATCTGGCGCGTGACCTATGGCGACGGCCGTTCCTGATCCTGCAGCGCCGGCGCAGGCCCCGTCACCCGGATGAGCGGGCCAGCGCGACGTATCTCGGATGTCTGGTGCAATGGATTCCGTCCCCAGAGAATTCAATTCTGGTCCGTTCCATGCGACAAGGCAGGCCAATCTGGGACCACCAGCCATGACCCTCACCGGCTTTCTCGCCTACAGTGCCGCCCTTGGCATAGCCGCTGCCATTCCAGGTCCCGGCGTCACCGCGCTTGTCGCGCGGGCGCTCGGCTCCGGCTTCCGCTCATCGCTGGCCATGTCCTTTGGCCTGATGCTCGGCGACCTCACCTACCTGACCGCCGTGGTGCTCGGCCTCGCCTTCGTCGCGCAGACTTTCGGCATGGTGTTCCTGGCGATCAAATGGGCCGGCGTCGCGTATCTGGCATTTCTCGGCTGGCGCTTCTGGACCGCCGGCATCACACCCGAAACCGTCGAAGCCCGGAAGGGCAAGGGTGGACTGGCGTCGAGTTTCCTCGCCGGGCTGACCGTCACGCTCGGCAATCCGAAAACGATGATCTTCTACCTGGCGATCACGCCGACCATCGTCGACCTGAAGACCATCACGCTGGCCGACTACGGCATTCTCGTCGCGCTGACGATCGTCGTGCTGTTCGTCGTGCTGGTGCCCTACCTTGCGCTGGCCGCCAAGGCGCGCTGGTTCCTGAAATCGCCGCGTGCGCTAAGGGTGCTGAACCGCACCGCCGCCGGCTTCATGGTCGGCGCCGCGGCGGCGATCGCTGCCCGCCAATAGCCCCTGCTCGGCCAAAATATTCCAGATATCGGCCTTTTCGGAAAACGCTTTTCCGAGACGCAGGCGCTTTAGAGATGCGCCCCACTCGGATATTCTTCGCTGACGGTCTATCTTGCGCGACCGAAGGCCCTTTGCCGCCAATTGCCTGAAATTACTTGCCTGACTCCTGGGAGCGAAACCAATGAACAAGCCCGTCACCTCCGCCCGCGCCCCCGGCCGCGGCCGCATCTACAATTCCATCACCGACACGATCGGCGACACGCCCCTGGTGCGGCTCGACAAATTCGCCAAGGAGAAGGGCATCGTAGCCAAGCTCGTCGCCAAGCTCGAATTCTTCAACCCGATCGCTTCGGTCAAGGACCGCATCGGCGTGGCGATGATCGAGGCGCTGGAGGCGGCCGGCAAGATTTCTCCCGGCAAGACCACGCTGATCGAACCGACCTCGGGCAACACCGGCATCGCGCTCGCCTTCGCCGCCGCCGCCAAGGGCTACAAGCTGATCCTGACCATGCCGGAGACGATGTCGGTCGAGCGCCGCAAGATGCTTGCGCTGCTCGGTGCCGAACTGGTGCTGACCGAGGGCCCGAAAGGCATGAAGGGCGCCATCGCCAAGGCCGACGAGCTGGCCGCGACCATCCCCAACGCGATCATCCCGCAGCAGTTCGAAAACCCGGCCAACCCGGAGATCCACCGCAAGACGACGGCCGAGGAGATCTGGAACGACACGCATGGCGAGGTCGACATCTTCGTCGCCGGCATCGGCACCGGCGGCACGATCACCGGCGTCGGCCAGGTGCTGAAAAAGCACAAGCCCTCGCTGCATGTCGTCGCCGTCGAGCCGGAGGCATCGCCGGTGCTGTCGGGCGGCCAGCCCGGCCCGCACAAGATCCAGGGCATCGGCGCCGGCTTCGCGCCGAAAATCCTCGACACCACGATCTATGACGAGATCGTCAAGGTCTCGAACGAGGACTCCGTCGCCAATGCCCGTCTTGTCGCCCGCCTCGAGGGCGTGCCGGTCGGCATTTCTTCGGGTGCCGCCTTGCAGGCGGCAATCGTCGTCGGCTCGCGGCCGGAAAACAAGGACAAGACCCTGGTCGTGGTCATCCCCGACTTCGCCGAACGCTATCTGTCGACGATCCTGTTTGAAGGTCTCGGGGCGTAGTTTCACAGCCGTTCGCGCCGCGTTCGAAAAGCATAATCTCCCCCCTTGAGGGGAAGATGGCCGGCAGGCCAGAGGGGGTCGGTTCGACCGGATGCGATCTCCTTGCGAGAGATGAAAGTTGGCGCTCTATGTGAGGCGACCCCCTCTGTCGCCTTCGGCGACATCTCCCCCTCGAGGGGGAGATTACGCGCCTCACTGCTTTCGCCAATTTTCAAGGTTGCATAGCAATCCTGGCCCGCTGAAAAAACCAGCCGTGGCGACCGCCACCCGCTTGAGCCCCACCCTGCTTCCGGTTCATATCGCCCCCGGTCCGTCTTCTTTCGGGCCGGGGGAGAATCCAATGTACAAGCTCTACACACGTCCCGGCAGCGGCGGCTTCGTCGTCGAGGCGGCGCTGGCGCTGGCGAACGCTCCGTTCGAGCAGATCGACGTGCCGAAGACCGACCGGCCGGATCCCGCCTTTCTCGACATCAGCCCGCTGAACCAGGTGCCGGTGCTGATCTTGCCGGACGGGCGGTCGATGACCGAATCGGCGGCGATCTGCATCCTGCTGGCCGAGCGCCATCCCGAGGCCGGCCTGGCGCCGGCGATCGGCGCGCCGGCTCGCGTCGATTTCCTGCGCTGGATGGCCTTCATGTCTTCGGTGCTCTATCCGGCGGTGCTGCGTTTCTACTACGCGCCTCGCTACACGTCCGATGCCGACGGCACGAAGGCCGTCAAGCAGGCCGCGGTCGCCGAGATGGATCGTGGCTTCGCCGTTCTCGACAACGCGCTCAAAGGCCGTGACTGGCTGGTCGGCGACGGCCTGTCGCTGGCCGACATCTATCTCATCATGCTGGTGGCCTGGCATCCAGACATCGAGAGCGCGCGGATGGCATGGCCGAACATCGAACGCTTATGGGCGCGACTGCGCGGCCATCCGCTGATGAAGACGCTCAACACCTCGCACGAGATGTGGCCGGGCTGAAGGTCAATTTCGCAGCGCTGCCCGTTTGCCTTGCAGGAAGCGTCGTACCGCCGGGTCGCGCTCGAGGCCGATCGCTCGATCATAGGCTTCGCTCGCCTGCGGCACTTGCCCGAGCCTGGCCAGAAGCCCGGCGCGCGCGGCCCAATAAGGCTGATAGTCGTCAAGCCGCTTGTCGTCACCCAGCACGTAAAGGGCCGCCAGTCCCGCCACGGCGCCCTCGGCCTCGGCGATCGCCACCGCACGGTTGATCGCCACGACGGGCGATCCGGCGATCGAAAACAGCGCGTCATAGAGCTCGCGGATCGCCACCCAGTCGGTGCGACCGGTCAGCCGTCGCGCCGCGTGCGCCGACTGGACTGCGGCCTCGAGCTGGTAACGGCCGATGACGCCACTCTGCGCGGCGCGGGACAGCAGCGCCTCCGCCTCATTGATGAGGGCACGGTCCCACAGCTCGCAATCCTGTTGCGCCAACGGCACGAAGTCGCCTTCGTCATCGCGCCGGGCAGCCCGGCGGGCCTCGGCAAACAGCATCAGCGCAAGCAGACCCAGCGCCTCCGGCTCATCCGGCATCAGCGAGGCCACCAGCCGGCCGAGCCAGATGCCTTCGGTCGCCAGGTTGCGGCGTTGTGTTTCGGTGCCGGCCGGGTCCGACCAGCCTTCGGCAAAGGCGGCGTAGATGGCTTCCAGCACCGCGTCCAGCCGCTCGCCGAGTTCGGCCCGCTCCGGAACGCGGAACGGAATGCCGGTTTCGCGGATACGGGTCTTGGCACGAACCAGGCGCTGGCCCATCGTCGCCGGCGAGACCAGGAAGGCAGAGGCGATGGCCGCGGCATCGAAACCCAGAATGGTCTGGAGGATCAGCGGCGCACGCACGCTCGATTCGATCGCCGGATGGGCGCAGGCGAACATCAGCCGCAAGCGTTCGTCGGGCATGTCTTCGTTGGGCAAGTCTTCGTCGGTCATGCGCGCCTCCGCTTCCTCGGCGATCAGCCTGAGATGCTCGCGGCCGGCTTCGCTGGTCAGCCGCCGCCGCACCGCATCGACACGCCGCCGGCGCGCCACCGCCAGCAGCCAGGCTTCCGGCTTGTCGGGCACGCCGGTGCGCGGCCAGCGTTCGAGCGCCGCGGCAAAGGCATCGGCCAGCGCGTCCTCGGCGGCGGCTACGTCGCGCGTGCGCGCCGACAGCCAGGCGACCAGCTTGCCATAGCTTTGCCGGGCGGCGGCCTCGGCGGCCGCCCGGACGATCTCCGGACGACTGTCCATCACATCGCTATTTCCCGGCACATCGTCATTTCTTGGGCATGTAGTCGGCCATTTCCCAGATCGGCCGCAACTCGACCGTGCCGGTGCTGGCCGCCGGACAGCGCGCCGCCCATTCGATGGCGGTATCGATGTCGGCCGCCTCGATCATGTAGAAGCCGGCAAGCTGCTCCTTGGTGTCGGCATAGGGGCCGTCGATGACGTTGGTCTTGCCGTCGGCGATCCGCACCGAGGTGGTTGCCTGGGTCGGACGCAACCTTTCGCCGGCCAGCCACGCACCGGACTTCTTCAACGCTTCGGTGTAGGCGGCATAGGCCGCGCTCATCTGTTGGGCCTTCTCGACCGGCGTGTTCGCCAGCGCGGCTTCGTCATTGTTGATCAAAAGCATGTATCGCATGGGTTTTCTCCCGTGGTTTGGAAGGCCGCGTCTTGCGGGGCCAGACGTATGTCGTGCGGTGTCGGCCGATTTCGACAGGTGCCGTGAAAATCTTTCGGCCGTGGCCGCGCCTAGTGCAAGCCGGAAGGTGTCACGCATCCACTCAACCGTTCGTCTAATGGGTAGAATTGCGGGTTGGCATTTGCGGCTCGCTGTCTAAACTTGGCCCGGTTCGCACCGAGGAGGTGGTGCGGTCGATATTTTCAGGGAGGAGACCCGGATGTTCCATTTCAGGACGAAGTTCGTTGCGGCCGGCGCCATGGCGCTGTCGCTTGGCCTCGGCATTGCCGCGGCCAAGGCACAGGAATTCATCAATGTGCTGACCGGCGGCACGTCGGGCGTCTACTACCCGCTCGGCGTGGCGCTGTCGGAAATCTACAGCAAGGGCATCGAGGGCGCGCGCACGCAGGTGCAGGCGACGAAGGCCTCGGTCGAGAACCTCAACCTGCTGCAGCAGGGCAAGGGCGAGATCGCGTTTGCCCTCGGCGATTCCGTCAAGCTCGCCGCCGAAGGCAATGCCGAGGCCGGTTTCCCCGGCAAGCTCGACAAATTGCGCGGCATCGCCGCCATCTATCCCAACTACATCCAGATCGTCGCCAGCCAGGAGTCCGGCATCAAGACGCTTGCCGACCTCAAGGGGAAAAGCCTGTCGGTCGGCGCGCCGGCCTCCGGCACCGAACTCAACGCGCGCGCCATCTTCGCCGCCGCCGGGTTGAAATACGAGGATCTCGGCCGGGTCGAATATTTGCCCTTCGCCGAATCCGTCGAACTGATCAAGAACCGCCAGCTCGACGCCACGCTGCAGTCGGCGGGACTCGGCGTCGCCTCGATCCGCGACCTCGCCACCTCGGTGCCGATCAACGTCGTTGCCGTGCCGGCCGAGGACGTCGCCAAGATCGGCGCGCCCTATCTGTCGGTGGTCATTCCCAAGGGCACTTATGAAGGCCAGAGCGAGGACGTCGCCACCGCCGCCGTCGGCAATTTCCTCATCACCCGCGCCGACGTCTCCGACGAGACCGCCTACCAGATGACCAAGCAGATGTTCGATCATCTCGACCAGCTTGCCGCCGCGCACGCCGCCGCCAAGGGCATCGATCCGGCCAAGGCGCTCGACGGCATGCCGGTGCCGCTGCATCCGGGCGCGGAGCGGTATTACAAGGAGAAGGGGCTGGTGAAGTAGCAGGTTCGCTCGGCTTATCTGAGATGTCTTCGCTAAGCGCCCCCCTCTGCCCTGCCGGGCATCTCCCCCTCAAGGGGGGAGATTGGCCGTTGTTATGTTCTTCGCCAAACCTTGCAAAACCTCCGCCGACATCGATGCCGCCGATCTCCCCCCTCGAGGGGGAGATGCCCGGCAGGGCAGAGGGGGGCGCCTCGCGCTGCAGTTCGCTTGCTTGGGAGTGCGTCGGATGAGCGAACCAGCCGACAGCAAATCCGCCAGTACTTTCCACCTTCCTGTCGCCGAAGAACAAGTCGAAGGCCTGCCGCCGGGGTTCGGCGACGGCATCGCCGGCAAGGCGGCCTTTGTCATCGCCGTCGCCTTTTCCGTCTTCCAGATCTACATCGCCGCCTATGGCAGCCTTCCGAGTCAGGTGGTGCGGGCCATGCATGTCGGCTTCCTGCTGCTGCTCGGCTTTGCCCTGATCGCCAATCTGCGCGCCAAAAGCATGGCCGCCAAAACAATGTTCTGGACGCTCGGCGCGCTCGGCTTCGGCACCGGCCTCTACAACTGGGTGTTCTATACCGACCTCATCCGGCGCTCCGGCTTCCTGACCACGCCGGACCTGATTGTCGGCGCGGTGCTGGTGGTGCTGGTCTTCGAGGCGGCCAGGCGGCTGATGGGACTGCCGCTCGCAACAATCGCCTTCATCTTCCTTGCTTATTGTTTCTTCGGCAACCATTTGCCGGCGCCCTTCATCCATCGCGGCTACGACTTCGCCCAGATCGTCGACACCTTCGCCTACGGCACGGAAGGCATCTACGGCACGCCGATCTACGTTTCGGCGGCCTATATCTTCATCTTCGTGGTCTTTGCCGCCTTTCTCGAACGCGCCGGCATGATCGCGCTGTTCAACGATTTCGCGCTTGGCCTGGTCGGTTCTTGGCGCGGCGGCCCGGCGCAGGTCTGCGTTTTGTCGTCGGCGCTGATGGGCACGATTTCCGGCTCCGGCGTCGCCAATGTGGTGGCGAGCGGCCAATTCACCATTCCGCTGATGAAGCGGTTCGGCTTCCGCCCGGCCTTTGCCGGCGCGGTCGAGGCGACCTCTTCGATGGGCGGCCAGATCATGCCGCCGGTGATGGGCGCGGTTGCCTTCATCATGGCCGAGACGCTGAACATTCCCTATGCCGACGTGGTCAAGGCGGCGATCATCCCGGCGCTGCTCTATTTCGGCGCCTGCTTCTGGCAGGTGCATCTGGAGGCCGGCAAGGCCGGCCTGCGCGGCATGGCCAAGGCGGACCTGCCCAACCCGTGGGACGCGGTGCGGCAGCACTGGCCACTGGTGCTGCCGCTGGCCGCGCTGATCTATCTGTTGTTCGCCGGCTACACGCCGGTCTTTGCCGGCACGATGGGCCTGGCGCTGACCATCGTGCTCATCCTCGGCACGCCATTGGCGGCGGCGATCGGGCCGCTCGCCTTCCGCATCGTCTTCTGGCTGGTGCTCGGGCTTGCCGCCGCCTCGTTCATGAAGTTCGGCGTCAACGTGCTGGGCCTGGTCATCGCCGCCCTGATCATCGCCTGCGCCACATTCAAGGGTGGGCGCGAGACGCTGCGGATCTGCGTCGATTCGCTTGCCGAAGGGGCGAAAAACGCACTGCCGGTGGGCATTGCCTGCGCCATCGTCGGCATCGTCATCGGCACGCTGACACTGACCGGCATCGCCTCGACCTTCATCGGCTGGATCATCTCGATCGGCGAGAACAACCTGTTCCTGTCGCTGGTGCTGACGATGCTGACCTGCCTGGTGCTGGGCATGGGCATCCCGACCATCCCCAACTATATCATCACCTCGTCGCTGGCCGGCCCGGCGCTGCTGTCGCTCGGCGTGCCGCTGGTGGTCAGCCACATGTTCGTCTTCTATTTCGGCATCATGGCCGATTTGACGCCGCCGGTGGCGCTGGCCGCCTTCGCGGCGGCACCGATGGCCAAGGAGAGCGGCCTCAAGATCGGCATCCAGGCGACCAAGCTCGCCATCGCCGGCTTCGTGGTGCCGTTCATGGCTGTCTACACGCCGGCGCTTATGCTGCAGGACGCCGGGCCGATCGCCGCCCAGTTCGGCTATCCCATCGAGGTCGCCTATATCGTCGTCAAGGCGTGCATGGGCATCGTGCTGTGGGGCGCGGCCGCCGTCGGCTTCCTCGCCACGCGCATGGCGTGGTGGGAACGGCTTGTCGCCTTCGCCGCCGGCGTGCTTCTAGTCGCGGCTGTGCCGCTTACGGACGAAACCGGCTGGGCGCTGTCGCTTGCCTGGATCGGCTGGCACTGCTGGCGGGCACGGCGGGCCAGAGCATGATCCCGAAAAGTGGGGTCCGGTTTTCGGAAGAGATCATGCTCAAGCAAAGAAATAGCAGCGCATGAGCCTTTGCATCCTTGCCGCCGGCAAGACGGTGACGCTGGCGGTCGCCGCCTTCACGCTGTCCTGGACGCATTCGGTGGAACGGACGCGATGGGAGGAGGACTGGAAGGTGACGCCGTCCGGGCTGCAAGTGGTCGAGGCGCGCATCAAGGGTTCGGGCGCCGGCATGGAACCGCCGGAGGGCGCGGTGCTGAAAGACGGCTGGTGGGTCTATGTCCCGAAGGTTGGGCCGCAGCGTCACGTCTCTCTCGCCGCCTCCGGCGCAACCGGCGGCGGCTGGACACTATGCACGGTTCAGCGCTGCCGGGAACTCGGCAAGGAGGCCGGCGGCTCCATCGCGCTGGAGCCATGCGGGTCGGATGGCACGAGCCAGCCGCGATAGCGCACCAACGCCACTTGCGCGGCGAGATCGCCATCTAGCCAAGGAACCGCCCGCGCAGTTCGGCCGACGGAATGTCGCAGCTGTCCTTCCTGCCGAACAGAGCATAGCGATTCTTGGCGACACGCTCGTAAAGCCAGTCGCGCAGCGGGCGCGGCAGCAGCAACAGCGCCTTGGCCGCACGCCACGGCCAGCCGAGTTCCGCCATGACGGCGACAAAACTGTCGAGCCGCGTGAAGGCGGCACCGTCGACAAGGACGAGATTGGTTTCGTAAGCGTCGGTGCGCAGCCCGTGCTTCCTGAACAGCGCTTCGCCGAAAGGCGACTGGGCTGTGGCGAAGCGGAAGCGACTTTTGCGGTCCAGCTTGACCACCATGCGCACGAAGCCGGAGCAGAGTACGCAGACGCCATCGAAGACGATCAGCGTGTGGCTTGTACCTGACGGCTCAGAGGGACTTGATTGGGGCAGATTTGATTGGGGAAGGTCGGTCACGCGGGCCTCGGCTGCTCGTGTCCCAGGACACTAAGCCAGCCGCAGGCGGGGTTAAAGACGTGGCGATGCCGCACGCCGCCCGTCACCGAGGACCCGGTCACCCAGAACGGGACGCTCGGCGCGATAGGTGGTGGCACGCGCGTTGGCACCGGGCCTGCAGATGCGGCTGTTGTGGCGGCTCTCGAACATCATGGTCAGTGCGCGCCCAGCGACGTGCCGCGACGGGCGCAAGCCGGACCGGGACCGCGCATGTAGTAGCGCTCGGGCCGATAGGTCGGCGCGACGAATTCGCGGATGGCGGCAGCATAGCCGATGAGGTGCGTGAGGAAGTTCATTTACCCTGTCCCTGTCCCGATTTTCGGATGTCCCTTCCGAATTGCGAGAATGATAGCATCGAGGCGTGAATAGTCGGTGAACGTGATGTTAATTTCTGGTCGAAAACCCGTCGCTTCGTGGCCGGAATGCGGCTGATTCGGGGTGTTTCGGTGCCTTTTGTCGCCATTTCGCCCAGTGTGACTTTTGCATCACATATGTTTCGTTTGAATGTCGCCCGCGCGCGGTTCTGTTTCAATTTCTGCCGCGCCTGTGAAATTTCCGTTCTGGACGCTTCGATGCGGGCCTGACTTCAAGGTGCTCGAACATCAAGCGATCAGGAAACTGGCAAGGAACTGGAGCGCGCGCCATCCGTTCTCACCTTCATCGCGTTCCTGAAGGGAGTTGTCATGGCGCCGCGTCCTGCCTGGAGGGGCTATCTGAAGCTGTCGCTGGTCACCTGCGCCGTCGAACTGACCAATGTCGTCACCCACACCGAAAGGGTGTCTTTCCGCATCCTCAACCGCAAGACCGGCAATACGGTGAAGCGCATTTATGTCGACGCCGAGACCGGCGAGCCGCTTGGCGACGATGACGAGATCAAGGGCTATGAACTCGACGACGGCGATTTCATCCATATCGAGGAAGACGAGATCGAGGCGGTGCAGATCGAATCCTCGCACACGATGAGCCTCGACGGTTTCGTCGACAAGGCCTCGATCCAGCAGGTCTATCTCGATACGCCCTATTATGTCACGCCGGGCGACAAGGTGTCGGAAGAAGCGTTTGCCGTCATTCGCAACGCCATGGCGGGCAAGAAGATGGCCGGGCTGGCGCGCATCGTGCTCTATCGACGCGAACGGCCCGTGGTTATCGAGCCGCTCGGCAAAGGCATGGTGCTGACCACGCTGCGGTATGACAACACGGTGCGCCAGCCTGATACCGTGTTCGGCGAGATCGAGGCGGTGAAGACCGACCAGGAGATGACCGATCTTGCCGAACTCATCATCGACAAGAAGAAGACGAAGTTCGACCCGTCGAAATTCGACGACAAATACGAGGACGCGCTGCTCGAGCTGATCCGCGCCAAGAAGGCCGGCCACAAGGCGCCGAAGGCAAAGGCCGCGCCAAAACCTTCCAATGTCATCAACCTGTTCGACGCGTTGAAAAAGAGCCTGTCGGACTCCGGGTCATCGAAAGCGTCTTCGTCGGCGAAACCCAGGCCGGCAGCCAAACGCGCCAAGCCGAAAACGGCCGCGCCCAAACGCAAATCGGCCTGAGGACCAGGGAAGCTTGAGAACCAGAAAACAATGGCCGGACTCGAACAGTATCATTCCAAGCGCGACTTCAAGAAGACGTCCGAACCGGCCGGCAAGGTCGCGCGCGGCAAGAAGGGCGAGGTTGGTGGCGGTCTCTTCGTCATCCAGAAGCATGCCGCGACCAGACTGCACTACGACTTCCGCCTCGAGCATGACGGCGTGCTGTGGAGCTGGGCGGTGACGCGCGGCCCGAGCCTCGACCCGCATGAAAAGCGGCTCGCCGTTCATGTCGAGGACCACCCGATCGACTATGCCGGGTTCGAAGGCACCATTCCCAAGGGTGAATATGGCGGCGGCTCCGTCATCGTCTGGGACGAGGGGACATGGGTTCCCGAGACCGACCCGGCCAAGGCGATGAAGAAGGGCCATATCAACTTCGAGCTCAAGGGCCACAAGTTGCATGGCTCATGGCATCTGGTGCGGCTGAGGCCGCGCCCAGGGGAGAAGCGCGACAACTGGCTGCTGATCAAGTCGGACGATGCGGCGGCGCGTCCGGGCGAGGATATCCTCGAAGAGGCACCACAATCGGTGAAGTCGGGCCTGACGATCGAGGAGGTGGGCGCGGGCAAGGCCGCCAGGGGCGAGAAACCGAAAGTCTGGCATTCCAACAGGCCGGCCGCCAGCAAGGCGAAGGCCGCGGGCCGGAAACTCGACTTTGTCGAACCGCAGCTTGCCACGCTGGAACGGGAGGCTCCGTCGGGCGAGGACTGGCTGCACGAGGTGAAGTTCGACGGCTATCGCATGCAGGCACAGATCGCCGGCACGGAGGTGCGGCTCTTGACCCGCGCCGGCCTCGACTGGACGGAGAAATTCGGTGGCGAGATCGTTGCCGAACTCGCTCGCCTGAAGTGCAGCGACGCCATCCTCGACGGCGAGGTCGTCGTGCTGGCCGACAGCGGCGTCTCGTCCTTCGCATTGCTGCAGCAGGATCTGTCGGCGAAACGGACAAACCGCTTCATCTACTATGTCTTCGACCTGATGCGCCTCGACGGCAAGGATTTGCGCCGCGAGCCGCTGGTCGAGCGCAAGCAGGCCCTGCAGGAACTGCTCGGCAAGCCATCCGAGAACGCAGCGGTGCGTTTTTCCGACCATTTCACCGAGCCCGGCAAGATCATGCTGGAACATGCCTGCCGCATGGGGCTGGAGGGCGTCGTCTCCAAACGCGCCGATGCGCCCTATCGCAGCGGGCGCGGCCCTAGCTGGGTGAAGTCGAAATGCACGGCGCGGCAGGAATTCGTCATCGGCGGCTATTTGCCGTCGGACAAGACCGGGCGCGGGCTGCGCTCGCTGCTGGTCGGTTATTACGACGGCGGCAGCCTGCACTATGCCGGCCGCGTCGGCACCGGCTTCTCCACCAGGGGTGCCAACGATCTGAAGAAGAAACTCGACGAGCTGAAGGCGAATACCTCGCCGTTCGACGCAGCCGTGCCCAAGGGCAAGGGGCTGGTCTGGGTCAAACCCGAGCTTGTCGGCGAAGTGGAGTTCCGCAGCTGGACATCGGACCGTATAATACGCCATGCCTCGTTCCAGGGGCTGCGCGAGGACAAGCCGGCGGAGGAAGTCGTGCAGGAAAAGCCCAGGGCGGCGACACCCAAGGAACCAGGGGGCAAGACATCAGGGGGCAAGGAACCAGGAGGCAAGAGCTCAGCCAAGACGAAATCCGCGCCAAGCGGCGCTGGCAAACCTGCCGGGGCGATGACAACCACGGTAAAACTCTCCCATCCCGACAAGCTGCTGTGGCCCGACGAAAAAATCTCCAAGCAGGGCCTGCTTGATCACTACGCGCAGGTTTGGCCGCGCATGGAGCGCTTCGTGATCAACCGGCCGCTCAGCCTGGTGCGGGCGCCCGATGGCGTCGGCGGCCAGCGCTTCTTCCAGAAGCACGCCTCGGCCGGGATGAGCGACAAGATAGCCCGGATGAAGGACCCGACGGACGGCGAGGAGATCCTGTTCATCCGGGATTTCGACGGCATCGCCGCGTTGGTCCAGTACGGCGTCGTCGAAGTTCATATCTGGGGCTCTACCGTCGACGAGATCGAAAAGCCCGACCAGATCATCTTCGATCTCGATCCCGACGAAGGTGTCGACGTGAAGAAGGTGCGCGAGGCGGCTCTCGACATCAGGGGCAAGCTCGACGAGCTGTCGCTGCCGAACTTCGTCAAGACATCGGGCGGCAAGGGCTATCATGTGCTGGTGCCGCTGAAGCCCTCGGCGGACTGGGACGAGGTCAAGAATTTCGCCCATGATTTCGCCAGGGCGCTCGAGCAGGCCGCCCCCGACCGTTATACGGCGACACTGTCGAAAAAGGCGCGCACCGGGAAAATCTTCGTCGACTATCTGCGCAATGGCAGGGGCGCCACAACAGTCGCGCCCTATTCCTCGCGCGCCAAGAAGGGCGCCACCGTGTCGATGCCGGTGACCTGGGCCGAAATCGAGGCCGGACTGGCGCCCAACGCCTTCCCGATCGGCGACAAGACGACGGCGAAGCAGTTGAAGGAAGCCGACCCGTGGAAGGAATTTTTCAAGGTGGCGAAGGTGTTGAAGCGGGGATAGGTCCGAGACGAAGCCGAGACCTTCCGATGCAAGTGCAACATCAGCAGAATGGCTGACGTAGCGTTCCGTCACACCCCCCTCTGTCCTGCCGGACATCTCCCCCGCAAGGGGGGAGATCGGCTGTCTCGAAGTGTCGCTCATTCCTGCAACGTTGGAGATTGGCGAAAGTGGAGGAGCGCCTAATCTCCCTCCTTGCGGGGGAGATGGCCGGCAGGCCAGAGGGGGGTGCTGTCCCGCCAACGACTGCCGGAGTAGCGCCGCTGAGCCATCAGCTCAAAAACACCTTCTCGAACGCCTGCTTGCCCGGCGGCGAAAACACCACCGCGCGGCTGTCCTTCTCGCGTCGGGCCCACTTCTCGGCAAGGATCTTGTCGAGGATCGCGGCACCCAGCGTGCCGGCGAGGTGGGAACGGCGCACGCTCCAGTCGAGGCAGGCGCGGCAGACCGGGCGGCGTGGCTTGGCGCCGACATCGATGCCTATTGCCGCGAAATGCGATGCGGCCGAAGGCCCGAGCCTGATTTCCTTATCGTCGCGGATCAGGATGTCTTTTTCGACCAGTCGGTCGAGCATCGCCACGGCCTGCTCGCCGGCGAGGTGATCGTAGCAGACGCGGGCCACGCGCATGGCGCCGTCGCGCGGGCCCGGCCGCACGCGCTTCGGGCCGACGGCTTCGGCGACCCCGGTAATGGCTTCGATCATGCCTGCCACCTGCGGCCCGGCGAGGCCGTAATAGCGATGGCGGCCTTGGCTGGCCAGGGTCAGCAGGCCGCCCTCCATCAGTTTCGACAGATGCGAGGAAGCGGTCGGCAGCGAGACACCGGCTTCCAGCGCCAGTTCGCTCGCCGTCAACGCGGTGCCGCCCATCAGCGCGTTCAGCATGTTGGCGCGGGCCGGATCGCCGACCAGGCTGGCGATGCGGGCGATGTCGGGTCCTTCACGCATAGTTCGTTCCTCGTCGAAGCATTCTTGTCAGATAAGCATTATTCTCCGATCGGCTCAAGGAGGCGACGAAGCACACCACGACGGCTCCTGACACGAAACTGCCTAGCACACACAGGCGCGCGACATTTCGACCGCGCTCGAACCATTGATGCAACGATCCGAGGAGACGATTATGACCATCACCTGCTTCATCCGCTATGAGATCGACCCATTCGGCAAGGCTGCCTTCGAGGAATATGCCCGCAACTGGGGCCAGGCCATTCCACGCTGCGGCGCCGACCTGATCGGCTATTTCGCGCCGCATGAGGGCTCGGCCACGACGGCGTACGCCGCGTACAATATCGACAGCCTGGCGGCCTACGAAGCCTATCGCGCCCGGCTTGCGGCCGATCCCGCCGGCAAGGCAAACTACGCGTTCGCCAAGCGTGAACGATTCATCCTCAAGGAGGACCGCATGTTCCTGAAACTGGCATCCGGCCCGCACGCGCCAAGGCTTGATCCTGAAAAGTTGCAGACTTTTCAGACCAGGATCATGCCAAGGGAAAAGGTGTTGCCGTGATCGCGGTCATCTTCGAGGTCGAGCCGGCGAAGGGCAAACGCGATGCCTATCTCGGCATCGCCGCCAAGCTGCGTCCGCTGCTCGATGGCATCGATGGGTTCATCTCGATCGAGCGCTTCCAGAGTTTGGCCGACCCCGACCGCATCCTGTCGCTGTCGTTCTGGCGCGACGAGGAAGCGGTCAAGGCCTGGCGCAATACGGAAGAACACCGGCAGGCCCAGAAGGCTGGCCGAGGCGGCATCTTTGCCGGCTATCGGCTGCGCATCGCGCATGTGGTGCGGGACTATGGGCTGACGGAAAGGGACGAGGCGCCGGTCGATAGCCGGGCGGTCAATGGGTGAGGGAGAGGCGCGGTTCTTCCTTCCCCCTTGTGGGTGAAGGGAGAAAGTCGCTCAGGCATTCCCGATCAGCACGCCCGCGGCGAACACCAGCGCGCCGCCCAGCACCACCTGGAAGGCGGCGCGCAGGAAGGGCGTCTGCATGTAGCGGTTCTGGACGAAAGCGATGGCCCATAGCTCGAAGAACACCACCACGGCGGCAACGCCGGTCGCGGTCCAGAAATGTGGGATGAGATAGGGCAGCGCGTGGCCGAGGCCGCCTGCGGCCGTCATGACGCCGGTCGTGACGCCGCGCTTTATCGGTGAGCCGCGTCCCGAGAGCTTGCCGTCGTCGGAGGCGACTTCGGTGAAACCCATGGAGATGCCAGCGCCGATCGAGGCCGCAAGTCCGACCAGGAAGGTCTGCCAGGTGTCATGCGTGGCAAAAGCCGCGGCGAAGATCGGCGCCAGCGTCGACACAGAGCCGTCCATCAGGCCGGCAAGGCCCGGCTGCACATAGGTGAGGATGAATTGGCGCTGCTCGGCCGCCGCTTCTTCGTCCTTCACCTCGCCAGGCACGTGCTTCTGCTCCAATTGCTGAGCCAGCGTCTCGTGGCCTTGCTCGACCGCCGCCAGATGGTCGAGCAGTTTGCGCGTCGAAGCGTCGGTGGTGCGCTTTGCCGCCTCGACATAAAACAGGTAGGCTTGCCGCTCCATCACCTCGGCCTGGCTGCGCACATTTTCGATCCCGAGCGGCCGGACAAGCCAGTCGGGCTTGCGCTCGTAATAGCCTTTCACATGCTCGCGCCGGATCAGCGGAATGCGCTCGCCGAAACGCTTGCGATGGAGCTCGATCAGCGCATCGCGATGGCCGTCCTCCTCATGCGCCATCTCCTCGAACATCTTCGCCGATTGCGGATACCTATCCGCCAACCCGTCTGCATAGGCCCGGTAGATGCGCCCGTCATCTTCCTCGGATGAAATGGCCAGCGCCAGGATCTCCTGTTCGGACAGCGATTCGAAGGGGCGGCGGCCGAAGCCGAAAACGCGGGAAAGCATGAGCAAATCACCCTAGTTTAGAATTGTTCTAAACTAGGGTTTGACGGACCCCGGGTCAATCGCGCGCTTGCTCACGGCTCAAGAATTGTTGAAGCCGGCGCCGGAGCGAACCCTTCATTATTGGCAAAGGTTAACCTATATAGTCGAATCCAAGACAAGGATGAGGATCAACGCATGACGAAGCCGCACGCAGAGCATTTCGACCCAAAGCCCGTTCTCGATCTCATTGCCAGCATCGAGGCCGACCTGCAGCGCCTGAAGGGCCTGGTCGAGCAGCAGGTCGAGAAGTTCGACCCCGCCAATCCGCACAACAAAGCCCCGGACGGCAAGCTGACCGAGGAAGGCGTCGAGTGCTGCTACCGCATGTTCGACGAGGGCAAGTCGCGCTATTCGGTCGCCCAGCAGATGAAGATCTCCTTCGCCGCCGCCACCCACCGCTTCAACAACTGGCGCAAGCTGGGCGGGACCAAGAGGCAGCGGACGCTGTTGGGGTGAGAACCCGGTTCGCCGCAGGCAGCGGGACTCCGGCTGCATGCTCTGCGATTGGAAGACAATCAGATATGTCGGCGGGCCAGCACCCCCCTCTGGCCTGCCGGCCATCTCCCCCGCAAGGAGGGAGATCAGACTTCATCTTTGCCTTCGCCAATCTCACACGCCGCAAGGAAGCGGCGGCCTCTAAACTGCCAATCTCCCCCCTTGCGGGGGAGATGTCCGGCAGGACAGAGGGGGGTGTGCCGGGCCGCAACGCTGGCGACATTTTGTACCTCGTCATAATCGCCAAATTTTGTAGCGGTTACATCTTTTCGTTGGCGTCGCGCGGGCCTTTGCGTGCACCATGACGGGCCACATCTCGCAGGATCCGCCATGACAACCCCTCCCGGCATCGCCGACATCCACGCCGCCGCGGCCCGGCTCTCCGGCCTGATCGTCGAAACGCCATTGATCGAATCGGCCGAGTTCAACAAGCGCTTCGGCGCGCGCATCCTGTTCAAGCCGGAGACGCTGCAGCGCACCGGCTCGTTCAAGTTCCGCGGCGCCTACAACAAGCTGTCGTCGCTGAGCGAGGCGGAACGCGGCCGGGGCGTCGTGGCCTTCTCCTCGGGCAACCATGCGCAAGGCGTCGCCGCCTCGGCCGCCATGTTCGGTGTCAAGGCGGTCATCGCCATGCCCGCCGACGCGCCGGCGATGAAGGTCGGCAATGTCCGCAAGATGGGCGCGGAGGTGGTGCCTTTCGACCGTTTTCGCGACGACCGCATGGCCGTGATCCGCCCTTACATCGAGAAGGGCATGGTGCTGGTGCCGCCCTTCGACGATCCGGCCATCATCGCCGGCCAGGGTACGATCGGCCTCGAACTGATGCGCCAGGCGAGAGCGCTTGGCGTCGGCCTCGACGCGGTGATCGTTCCCTGCGGCGGCGGCGGCCTGTCGAGCGGCATCTCCGTTGCCGTCAAGGATGCTTCGCCCGGCACCGCCGTCTGGGCGGTCGAGCCCGAGCATTTCGACGACACGCGCCGCTCGCTCGCGGCAGGCGCCAGGGTCTCGAACGAGCCGGGCCATGATTCCATCTGCGACGCGCTGCTGACCGCCGAGCCCGGCGTGATCACCTTCGAGATCAACCGCCGGAACCTCACTGGAGCCATCGCCGTCTCGGACCAGGCGGCGGCGCAGGCGATGCGCGACGCCATGGCCTATCTCAAGCTGGTGGTCGAACCCGGCGGCTGCGTCGCGCTGGCGGCGCTGTCGTCGGGCGAGATTGAGCTGTCAGGCAAAAATGTTGCCGTGGTGTTGTCCGGCGGCAATGTCGATTTCGGGACGTATGCCGGGATCATGGCGGCGGCGTAGGGTGGCGGCGCTCCAAGCGGAGGCGTCGCGCTTGAGCACCCCCCTCTGTCCTACCGGACATCTCCCCCGCAAGGGGGGAGATCAGGTGTCACCCCGGCTTTCGCTAATCTCCAAAGTTCACCAGAGAGGCGGAGCGCCAAAGCTGCCGATCTCCCTCCTTGCGGGGGAGATGGCCGGCAGGCCAGAGGGGGGTGCTGTCCCGCCGACATGAAAAGGTTCCGCACCGCAAAACGCTCAATCCAGCGTGCGCCTGAATCGCACCAGTGCGACGCCGGCAAACAGCACGACAAACACCACCAGCCAGCCAATCTCGGTTGCCACGGCCGGCAGTTCGGCGCCCTTCAGCATCACCGCGCGGGTGATGCGCAGGAAATGCGTCAGCGGGAAGATCTCGCCGAAGGTCTGCGCCCAATCCGGCATGCCGCGATAGGGGAACATGAAGCCGGACAGCATGATCGACGGCAGGAAGAAGAAGAAGGTGAGCTGCAGGGCCTGCATCTGCGTGCGCGCGATGGTCGAGATCGTATAGCCGAGCAGCACCAGCGACAGCACGAACACCAGCACCGCCGACAAAAGCAGCGACATCGACCCGGTGAAGGGGATGGCGAACAGAAGCTTCGCCGCCGCCAGCACCACCACCACTTGCACGGCGCCGACCGCCAGATAGGGCAGCACCTTGCCCATCATGATCTCGAGCGGGCTCGACGGCATGGCGAGCAGGTTTTCCATCGTGCCGCGCTCGGTCTCGCGCGTCAGCGCGATCGAGGTCATCATCACCATGGTCATCTGCAGGATGACGCCGAGCAGGCCGGGCACGATGTTGTATTGCGAGATGCCTTCGGGATTGTAGCGCCGGTGCACCACGACATCGAGCTGTCCCCTGGCGGCCTCGGCGGCGGCTTCCTGCATGTCCTGGGCCCTGAGCAGGGCCTGGCTGGCGACGGTGCCGAGCGTGGAGATGGCGCCGCTGGCGACGGCAGGATCGGTGGCGTCGGCCTCGATCAGGATCTGCGGGTTGTCGCCGCGCTCGACCCGCTTGGCGAAGTCGGCCGGTATGGTGACGACGAAGGCGACGTCGCCGCGCGCCATCAGGAACTCGGCCCCCTCGGCGCTTTGCGCGACATGGTCGAAGCGGTAATAACCGGTGGTCTGCAGCGCCGCGACGATGGCGCGCGTGTAGGGGTCGCTGCTGGTCGCCACCAGTGCGGCAGGCAGGCTCTTCGGATCGTTGTTGATGGCGTAGCCGAACAGCACGAGCTGTATCAGCGGCACGCCCAGCATCATGGCGAAGGTGATGCGGTCGCGCCGCATCTGGATGAATTCCTTGATCAGCAGCGCGCCGAGCCTGGCGAAGGAGAAGATGCCGTTCATGCCATGTTGTCCTTCGACCCCGACATGAACTGGATGAAGACATCCTCCAGGCTGGTTTCACCCGGCGCCACCGTCACGCCCTTGTACTCTTTCTCGACATCGGCAAGTGCTGCTTCGAGCTTCTTCCGGTCGGAGCCGACGACATGCAGCGTGGCGCCGAACGGCGCCACCTGGTCGACCCCAGGGCGGCCTTGCAGCGCTTCAGCCACCTGATCGAGCCGCGGACCCTGCAGCACGAAGGTGGTCAGCCCGGCATTCCTGACCACCTCGGCCACGGTGCCGGTGGCCAGCATCTTGCCGTAGGAGATGTAGCTGATGCGGTGACAGCGCTCGGCCTCGTCCATGTAGTGGGTGGAGACCAGCACGGTCAGCCCGCCGCTGGCGAGGCGGTGGATCTCGTCCCAGAATTCGCGCCGCGCCTTCGGATCGACGCCGGCCGTCGGCTCGTCGAGCAGCAGCAGTTTCGGCTTGTGCATGATGCAGGCGGCCAGCGCCAGACGCTGCTTCCAGCCGCCCGACAAGGTGCCGGCCAGCTGGTTGCGGCGCGTGGTGAGGCCGAGCTCTTCCAGCGTCCTGGCGACATGCTCCTCGACCGGCTTCAGCCGGTAGAGCCGCGCCACGAATTCGAGATTCTCGCCGATCGTCAAATCCTCGTAGAACGAGAATTTCTGCGTCATGTAGCCGACTTCGCGTTTGATCCTGAGCGAGTCGGTGCGGATGTTGAAACCCAGCACCGTGCCTTCGCCCTCGTCCGGCGTCAGCAGACCGCACATGATGCGGATGGTGGTGGTCTTGCCCGACCCGTTGGGACCGAGGAAGCCGACGATCTCGCCTTCGGCGACCGACATCGTCACGTGGTCGACGACGGTCTTGTCGCCGAAGCGCTTGACCAGGCCATGAACGTCGATGACATTCATTTTGCCGTTTCCGCAAGATCGACATCGACGATCTGGCCGGGCTGCAGCGGACCCGCGTCGCCCTCCGGCCGCGCCTCGACGAGGTAGACCAGCTTCTGCCGGTTCTCCAGCGAATAGATCACCGGCGGGGTGAATTCGGGATCGGGCGAAACGTAGCTGACGCGCGCCTTGACGTCCGCACCGCAGCCGTCGCAATGCACGCTGAGCAGGCTGCCGACCTTGACCGAGGAGAAGGCGGCCTCCGGTATATAGACGCTGAGCTTCACCGCGCCGTCGGGCAGCACCGAAATCACGGGCGCGGTCGGACCCGCCGTGTCGCCGGGATTGCGGATGACGTCGTTGACGCGGCCGGGCGAGGGCGCCGCCAATATGCGCTTGGACAACCGCCACTCGGCCTGGTCGAGCGCGGCCTGCGCTTGCTTAACCTGATTGTCGGCGGCCTTGATCGTCTCGGCGCGCGCCGGCAAGCCGCCGACGGCGAGATTGGCCTCAGCCTGGCCAACCTGCGCGTTGGCGGTCTCCAGCGTCGCCGAAGCGGTGTCGTAGTCGGCCTGCGTGCCGGTACCGCGCTTGAACAGGTCGGCGGCGCGGTCGTATTTGCGCTTGGCGTCGTCGGCCTGCGCCTTGGCCATGTCGACCTGGGCCTTGAGCGCGGCGATTTCTTCCGGCCGCTTGCCGACCTGAAGGTCGGCAAGCTGTGCCTGCGCCTGCGCCAGGCTCGCCCGCGCCTGCGCCACCGCGATCTTGGCATCGGCGCTTTCCAGCGTCACCACCGTCGCGCCTGACGTGACGCGGTCGCCGCGCTTGACCGTGACGGTCTCGACCTGCGCCACCTCGATCGGCGCCAGCAGCACATAGTCGCCTTCGACATAGCCGACGGTCAGCGGCGGCGCCGGGGCGCAGGCACCGAAAAGCTGCACGGCGAGCGGCAGCGAACATAGAAAACTCATGGTCTTTGCCCCTTCATTTCTGCTTCTTCCTGGCGGCCAGTATGGCGCTGAGATTGTCGGCCGTGACCGCCACGACCTTTGCCGCCTCGGCGCTGCCGATGTCATGCCAGCCCATGCGGCGCATCACCGCCTCGCGGCCGATGCGGAAATAGATGACCTGGCCGATCAGCGTGAACACGGTGAGCCGGGTCCGTTCGCTTTCGGCCGGCTCGCCGGTCGCCTGCTCCCAGATCAGGCACAGCCGGCGATGCGTCGGCTCGAACACGCCATCATAGATGCGGTCGAGCGCAGCCGTGGGATGCGACAGCTCGCGCAGCACGAACTGCACGATCTCGCCGGCCTCCGGCTGCGCCACGATGAAGCCGACCATCCGCTCCAGCGCCGCGAAGAGCTGCGCCCTCGCCGCCTCGGGATCGGTTGGAGCCGCCGCCTGGCTGTTGCCCAGCGCCTGGCCGGCGACGGTCTGGATGGTCTCGACGATGAAGTCGGCGGCGGCGGCGCGAAGGCCTTCCTTGCCGCCGAAATGGTAGGCGATCGAACCGATATTGGCTCGCGCCTCCGCCGCGATCTCGCGGGTCGAGGTGCCGTCGAAGCCCTGCCGTCCGAACAGTTTCAGCGCGGCGCGGACGAGCGCGGCCCGCGTCAACTCCGCCGGGGGCGTGTCGCGGCGTGCATTCTTGGCGTCGGGCGATTTGATCATAGCCCAACTTTAATCAATCGATTGATTAAAGTCAACTTGTGTGCGGGGCTGTCTTGCCATCGTCTGCGGCAAACGCTTTAGTGCGCGGCCATGGGCAAGGAAGTCGAGCGCAAGTTCCTGGTCTCCAGCACCGCATGGCGGAACCTGGTCGAGGCGGATATCCGCATTCGCCAGTTCTATCTTGCCGCCGCGCCCGGCCGGACGGTGCGGATCCGCATCAGCGACGGCGTGTCCGCCAAGCTGACGCTCAAATTCGGCAGCAAGGCGCGCGAGCGCGACGAATACGAGTATCCGGTGCCTCTAGCCGAGGCCGAGGAGATGCTGGCCTTCGCTCTTGGACGTGTCATAGAGAAGACACGCCACCATGTTAGGCATCGCGGCTATCTCTACGAAGTCGACGTCTTTGGCGGCGCGCTGGCAGGACTTGTGGTGGCCGAACTCGAGACGCCGGAAGACGTGCCGGACGAAATGCTGCCAGACTGGCTCGGCCGTGAAGTCACCGGCGAGCAGAAATTCTACAACGCGTCGCTCGCCCTCGGGGGGATTCCGGAGATCGCCGCATGAGTTTTCGCATCGACCCGCGCCTGCCGCTGACCGGTGAGGTCAGACGCATCCTTGCCGAGGAGATTGGCAAGGCACTGCTGCATCTGGACGCGGCGCAGAACCGGCCGGAACAGGGACTGCACAAATGCCGCAAGCGGCTGAAGGGCGCACGTGCCTTGCTGCGCCTGGTTCGTTCCGGAGACGAAACTTTCTGCACGACCGAGAACCAGTGCTATCGCAATGTGGCGGCGCTGCTTGCAGGCCCGCGTGAAGCCACGGCGCTGATCGAAACCATCGACCGGCTGGCGGCTAGTTTTCCCAAGGAGAGCGCCGATGGCGGGCTCGATGCCGTGCGCGACAGGCTGGTCGCCCGCCAGCATGATCTGCACGAAGGCGCCGGCCTCCAGGCGGCAATCGGCGCGGCGATCGCCGCTTGCAAGGACGGCATCGAGCGGATCGAAAGCCTTGCCTTACCCGATCAGCCGGAGCAGGCCGCCGACGTGCTCGCCGAAGGCGCCCGCGTCACCCTGCGCCGTGCCAGGAAGGCGCTCGACAAGGCCGGCGCGCGCGGCGAAGCCGACGATTTCCACGATTTGCGCAAGGCGGCCAAGACGCACGGCATGCACCTGTCGCTGCTGGGCCGGCTTTGGCCGACGCCGATCAAGGCGCGGCGCAAGGCCGTCGACGAGCTGGGCGAGCGGCTGGGCGAACTGCATGATGTGTTCGTCATGCGCACGCTGCTCGAGGCCGACGACCAGCCGCTTGGGCCGCGCGAGGATACCAAGCTTCTCGGCAAGCTGCTGAAGCGCTCGGAAAAGAGCCTGAGGAAATCCTGCCTTGCCGAGGCTGCCGACCTGTTCGGCGACAGCCCCAGGCACGCGACGAAAAGACTGGCCCGCAAGGCGCGCGACGATCTGGCCGGCCCGCAGGAAGACGCCAGCGCATCGGCCGGCTAACCGCGGCTGGTATCCGCACGCCAGCCTGTGTTAATCACGCTCTGCTATGACCGCGCCGGCCGACACGCTTCTCGACCGCCTTGGCCGCTGGCTTGCCGGCCGGCTGCAGGAAGAATCCTCGGGCTATGAGCCCTACACGCCATCCGATGCCGAAACGCTGCGCCGCACGCTGGAGCCCGGCGACATCCTGCTGGTCGAGGGCAACCAGAGGATCTCGGCGGCGATCAAGTACCTTACCCAGTCGACATGGTCGCATGCGGCCTTTTATGTCGGCGATGCCTTCCCCAAGCCGGAAGACGGAGCGGAGCGGCCCCGGCTGATCGAGGTCACCATGGGCGAAGGCTGCGTCGCCGTGCCATTGTCGCGCTACCGCACCTACAACACCCGCATCTGCCGGGCGAGCGGCCTGGCACCGGAGGACCGCGACATGGTCGTCGCCTTCATGGTCGGCAAGCTTGGCTTGAAATACGACCTCAAGAACATCTTCGACATGCTGCGCTTTTTCCTGCCGACGCCGCCGGTGCCGGTGCGCTGGCGCCGCCGCATGCTGGCCTTCGGCTCCGGCGACCCGACACGCGCCATCTGCTCGACGCTGATTGCCGAGGCCTATGGCCAGATCCGCTATCCGATCCTGCCCGAGATCACCCGTGCGCCCGGCCGCGCCTCGGCGCAGTCGAGCTATTCGCGCAAGGAAATCCTGCACATCCGCCACCACTCGCTGTATACGCCGCGCGACTTCGACCTGTCGCCCTATTTCCGCATCGTCAAGCCGACCCTGGAATATGGCTTCGACTACCGGGCCGTGACCTGGGACGACAAGGCTGCGGACGCGGAGACGAAGGCCGCCGAATAGTCCTTTCACGCCGGAAGCGGGCGCCGTCCTTTTGCGGCGGACTGCTCGGCCGGCCGCGCGCCGGCATCGCGCGGGTGCGGGCCGATCGGCATGATCGCCGGAAACGGCGTCGCGCCGAAGGCAAACGTCCATTTGTAGCCGGTGAGACCGTCCTCGGGCGTGGTGTGCTGGTCGTGATGGGCGAGCAGCCTGGCGCGATCGGCCAATTCCTCCGCCTCGCGCCGCACCATCTCCGCCGTCTCCGGCCGCATGCGCCTGGAGAAGCTGACGAAGGTCGCCTCCTTCTCGATGTGCGTGATGGCCCAGCCGATAAAGTTCTTGTTGGTCATCTCGAACAGCGGCCTGAGCGGGCCCTCGAAATTCCATTGGATCGGCGTCTCGACCAGCAGCCTCGCCGTGAGTCCCCGCCCGAGCGCGACAAGGCCGAGTTCCTCGAGGTCGCGCAGATAGAGGAACATCGAGGCCTCGCTCAGGCCTTGCGAGCGCATGATGCCTTGCGGCGTGAATTTCTCCGACAGCATGACGAAGATGAACAGCAGCGCCGGCCGGCCGGCCAGCCTGCGCTCGATCTCGGGCGCGATGTGGTTGACCGGCCCCGGCCCCCGGTTCATCGAGCCGAGCACGTTTTCCAGCTCGACGCCGGCGGCCGCGCAAATCTCGACCAGCCGGTCGAGCTTGCAGTTCTTCTCATGGAAGATGCGCTTCACCGTCGGCTCGGAAACACCCATGCGCTCGGCAAGCTCGCGATAGGTGACACCCTTCGCCTTCAGCGTCCGCTTCAGCGCCTCGAAGATCAGACCGCTCACGGGATGCACCTCTTGCCGGGAGTTTCGTATCGATATTCGATACTAACAGCAATCAGGCTTCCCGAGAAGTATCGAAAATCATAGCTGTCCGCCATCATCACAGGAGACCAGCCATGAACCGCCTCAGCATTTCCGCCCGCCTCATCTTCTCCGCCTTTGCCGCCACCATCGGCATCGCCGCCACACCGGTCGCCCAGGCCGGCGAACTCTGGCGCGCCACGGGGCTCGAACAGCCGGAATCGGCGCTGTTCGACGCCGCCAACAACCGCATCATCGTTTCCAACATCGTCGGCAATCCCGGCGATGCCGACGGCAACGGCTATCTCAGTGTGCTGTCCCCGGAGGGCAAGACGGTGACCCAGCACTGGACCGAGGGCATGGACGCGCCCAAGGGCATGGCGATATCGGGCGGCAAGCTCTATGTCGCCGACATCACCAAAATTCGCGTCGTCGACCTCGCCAGCGGCAGGCTGGTCGCCAGCATCACCGTGCCGAATGCCGTCTTCCTCAACGACATGACATCGGATCGTACAGGCAAGGTCTATGTCACCGACATGCTGGCCGACACGATCTACCGCATCGACGGCGACAAGCCCGAGCTGTTCGCTGGGGATCCGATGCTGGCTTCGCCCAATGGCGTCTTCGCCGATGGCGACCGGCTGATCGTGGCCTCCTGGGGCAAGGGCATCAAACCCGACTTCAGCACGGTGGAGCCCGGTGGGCTGCTGGCCGTCGACCTCGCCAGCAAAATGGTCTCGCCATTGCTTGGCGCGCGGGAATTCGCCGACCTCGACGGCGTCGTCGCCATCGGCGACACCGTCTATGCCACCGCCTACATGACCGGCACGCTCTATCGATACAAGGCCGGCGGCGCGCCGGAAGCGGTGGCGCATTTCAAGCCGGGCAGCGCCGACATCGGCACCGACGGCAAGTCGATCCTCTATGTGCCGCTGATGAACGAAGGCGAGGTGGTGGCATTGAAGCTCGATTGAGAACCGGCGCTTCGGGGCTATCCCGCGCCATCCCGGGCGACCATCGCTAACAGCCGTGAGGTGGGCCGTGGTAGGACGGTCCATCGACAACAACGGCCAGGGAGGTTTGGCATGGATGGACCCCTGAGAACCCGGCCGCCATGACGATGACCTCCTACCGCCCGATCGCCCGTTCGGAATTGCCTGACGATACAGCCGCTCTCGCCCGTTATCTTATCGGCAAGCTGGTGGTGCGCGACTTGCCCGAAGGCATGGCCAGCGGCCGCATCGTCGAGACCGAGGCGTATGTCGTCGGCGATGCCGCCGGGCACGGCTACCGGGGGATGACCCCGCGCAACCGTTCGCTGTTCCTCGAGCCGGGGCACGCCTATGTCTATCTCGCCTATGGCGTCTCATACATGCTGAACGTCTCGAGCGAGATGGAAGGCACCGGCACCGGCGTTCTGATCAGGGCTCTCGAGCCGCTCGAAGGCATCGCGATCATGCGGCGGAACCGCAGTGTCGAGCGCCTGCGCGATTTGGCGCGCGGACCGGGACGGCTGGCGATGGCGTTGCGGATCGATCGTTCGCTCGACGGGCTCGATCTTTGCCGGAAGGGCCCGCTATGGCTCGCGGAAGATGACCACGCACCCGGCGAAATCGGGCAAGGCATCAGGATCGGCATTTCGAAGGACGCGGACCGGCCGCTGCGCTTTCATGTCAGGGGCAGCCCATTCGTCAGCGGTCCAAGGTCGCTCAACCGATAAGGACGCGGCCGCCCTCCTCTTCCTGATGGAAGCCGGACGCGAAGAGACTTCCCCGCCAATTGCGCTCGGCGCGTCGCGGATGATCGGAAGCAAAACGCCGGCGCGCTCGGCGCGTGTCTTCTGGTCGATACCGGCCAGGCCCATGCGGCAGCGATCATCGGCCAGATCCCGTGTTCATTTTTCTCGTACGCCGGGAATTGCAGGATAGGGTGTTTCTATCGGGGCTAGGGGGCAACGCAGTTGAAAATTTTCAGGACCTTGACGACGTCGGCATGCCTGCTCTCGACAATTTTCATGCTGACGGGCTGCGGGCACCTGATCAACAGATTGATCTGACGACGGGCCTGAGGGGCACCAGGCGCCCCATCAGGCATCGTCGCTCACCACCTTGCGCCGCTGCAGAAGCCGCGCCACCAACCAGCACAGCATCGCCCAGGCGAAGCCCGCGCACCAGCCCGCCAGCACGTCCGACGGCCAGTGGACGCCGAGATAGATGCGGCTGACGCCGACCAGAACCGCCGTCAGCACGGCGAGCGACAGGACGTAGATCTTGGTCGCCCGGCCATGCAGGAAGCGCGCCGCCAGCGAACCGAGCGTGAGGTAGGTCACCGCCGACAGCATCGCATGGCCGCTCGGGAAAGAGAGCGACGTCTCGTTGACCAGATGCGAAACGAGTTCGGGCCGGGGCCGGTCGACGCCAACTTTCAACAGGCTCGACAGAAGCTGGCCGCCGGCCACGGCGACGAAGATGAGAAGTGCGGTTCCCGGCCTGCGGATCAACAGCAGATAGACGATCGTCGCCGCCGTGATCAGCACCAGCACGCTGGTGCTGCCGAGGCTGGTGATGTCGCGCATCGCCCCTTCCAGCCATGGCGGGCCGAGCGGCACGCCGGGCTGCCCCGCCTGGCGGAAGGCAAGCAGGATCTCGGTGTCGAAGCCATGCGGCTCGGTTGTCCGCGCCAGTTCCATCAGTTCCACGAAGCCCCATAGCCCGCCGGCGATGACCAGGCCGGCCAGCAGGACCGGGAATTCGATCCGGTTGAGCAAGGTGGTGGCGGTGTCTTTCATCGGATCGGTATCGCAGCCGTCATCTCGGGTCATCGTCCTTGCAGATAGGGCCCGAGCGTGATCAGCGCCACCGCGGCGATCGCCAGCAGGATGCCGCTCGCCTGCAGCGCGTTGACGCGCTCGCCGAAGAACACCAGCGCCACGACGTTGACCGAGACCAGCTGGATGACCGCCGAGAGGCTGAACGACACCGACATGCCGAATTCGCGGATCAGCCGCAGCATGATCAGATTGCCCAGCGAGTAGAGCGCGAGCGTCAAAAGGATCTTGCCCAGGCTCGGCGCCAATCCCCATTGCTTGGCCGCGGTCGCCGCCAAAAGGAAGATGACCGTCGAAAAGCCAAGCTGCAGCAATCCCGAAAAACTCAACGTCCCGTCCCTCCTCGAAGCGGCTGCCGCCGCCTGTGCCGCGGCCCTTGTTTCCGAAGCGCGCCGGGACGTCAAGCGACCTCGTTCAAACGAAGGTCTTGGCAACGGCAAGACAGAGGCTCAATGTATCGACGCCGCCCAGCCTATCGATCGAAGGGCGGTCAGGGGCTCATGATACGCATCTTTCAGAACTTGGCGCGGCGCTGGAGCGAGCTTTCGCTCGCTGTGCAATTCCTCGTTGCCGGCGGTTTTGGCCTTCTGGTGGTTATGCTGCTGGTGGGTGCCTGGGTGACGACGCAGATCCGGGACGGCGTCACCCGCAATTCGGCCGCCACGACGGCGCTTTATGTCGACAGCGTGATCGCGCCGCTGCTGCCCGACCTGCGCAAGAGCGAGGAACTCAGCGAATCCGTCAAGCAGGCGCTCGACGAAACGCTCGGACAGGGCGCGCTCGGCAAGCGCCTGGTGTCGTTCAGGCTCTGGCGCCGCGACGGCACCGTGCTCTATTCGAAAGACTCCTCCCTGATCGGCCGCCGCTTCGATCTGAACGACCACCTGCGTTCCGCCTTCCAGGGCAACGTCGCTGCCCAGTTCGACACGTATGACGACAACGAAGAGAAAGAGCGGGCTTCGGGTGAGCCGTTGCTGGAGATCTACAATCCCGTGCGCGAACCCTGGTCCGGCGATGTGGTGGCGGTCACCGAATTCTACGAAATCGCCACCGATTTCAAAGCCACGCTGGCCTCCGCCCTGCTGTCGAGTTGGCTGATCGTGGCCGGCACCACCTTGACGGCATTCCTGCTCCTGTCGGGCATCGTGCTGCGCGGCAGCCGCACCATCGACGACCAGCGCGGAGCGCTGCGCCGCCAGGTGTCGGAGCTGCAGGACCTGGTGACGCAAAACAGCGCCTTGCGGCAGCGCGTACAGCGGGCGTCCCGCCGCGCCACCGCGCTCAATGAAAGATATTTGCGCCGTATCGGCGCCGACCTGCATGACGGGCCGGCCCAACTCGTGGCCCTGGCGGCGCTACGCATGGACAGCCCGGTGTTTACCGGCGATGACCATTGGGAGGGGAACCGCGCGACCGAGGTGGCGATGATCCGCAAGACGCTCGAGGATGCGATGCGAGAGATACGCGGCATCTGCAACGGCCTTGTCCTGCCGCAGATAGAGACGGCCGCGGCAACGGAAATATTGCGGCTGGCCGTCAAAGAGCACGAGCGCCGAACCGGAACGTCGGTGGCGCTCACGCTGCCAGGACAGTTGCCCGAACCCGGCGCTTCGGAGAAGATCAGCATCTATCGTTTCGTACAGGAAGGGCTGAACAATGCCTATCGCCACGGCCGCGGCAAGGATCAGGCGGTGGCTGCCGGAATGAAAGGCGGCCGGCTCTTCGTCGAAGTATCGGACGGCGGACCAGGCTTCGACCCGGCGGCACGGGTCGAGGGATTGGGGCTCGCCGGCCTCAGGGAGCGGGTCGAAAGCATTGGCGGCCAGTTCGAAGCCTTGACCGGACCGCAAGGCACGCGCTTGGTGATCAGTTTATCGGTTGAGGAGCAAGCATGACCGAAGCCATTCGTATCGCCATCATCGACGATCACCCGCTCTTTCGTGAAGGCGTGACGCGCAGCCTGTCGGAGATCGGCGGCTTCGAGATGGTCGGCGAAGGCGCGACCGCGCAGGATGCCGAACGCATCGCGTCGACGGCGCGGCCCGACATTCTGCTGCTCGACATCTCCATGCCGGGCGGCGGCCTGACCGCGGTTGCAGGCATCCTTGCCAACCATCCCGCCCAGAAGATCGTCATGCTGACGGTTTCGGAGGCCAATGCCGACGTGACCAAGGCCCTGAACGCCGGGGTACACGGCTATGTCCTCAAAGGTGTCGGGTCGCGTGCGCTCGCCGACATCCTGCGCAACGTGGTGGCAGGCGAGAGCTATCTTTCGCCGATGCTGTCGGCGCGGCTGCTTTCCGATCTCCAGTCCCAGCAGCCTGCCGACGGCATGGCGGACCGGCTGCGGCAACTCACGGAACGGCAGAGCGAGATCCTGCGGCTGGTGGCGGAGGGGCTCAGCAACAAGGAAGTTGCCCTGCGGCTGGATCTGCAGGAGAAGACCGTCAAGCACCATATGACCGGGGTGCTGTCGAAACTCAACGCGCGAAACCGCACCGAGGCGGCCCTGATGATGCGTGAGTTTCGTGACCGCGACCGGAACCGCGCATAGACGCCATCGCTATGCCGGCGCCATGGGGGAAACCGCGCGAGGATCGATAAAAACGAGGTCACCTCCGCCGGGGGCGGCGGAGGTGACATGCGAAGCCGGCCGTTGCCTGTTGACCAGCTTCACAAGGCCCGGATTCACAAAGCCTTAAGACGTTTGACATCGGCCGACGTGGCCGGGCGGTCGACGATCGTTCGGTCGAGCGCATCCTGCATTCTGAAACGGCCGTTCTCGATCTTTTCCGTCAAGCCGTCCGGGTGCTCGACCGTGATCGTGCTGCCATTGATGTCGACCTTGTCGCCGGTCGCGGCGTTGACATGGCTGCCGCTCTGGCCCTTGCCGGAGGCGGCGCCGCCTTTTCCGGAATTGCCGCCGCTATTGCCATTGCCGTTCCCGCTGTTGCCGCCACCACTGTTGCCGCCGCTATTTCCACCACCGTTGCCGCCGCCATTACCACCGCCGTTGCCACCGCCGTTGCCACCGCCATTACCACCGCCGTTGCCACCGCCATTACCGCCGCCATGGCCACCGCTGGCGGCCTGTGCGCTGGCGGCGTCGATTCCAAGGGCGGAGCCGTGAAAGGCAATCTGATAGGGGGCAAGAGTCAGCGCCAGGAAAGCCGCCGATCCGAGCGTCAGCCGTCGGCAACGGGCCGTGATCGATCCGTACATCCTGATCTCCGTCGATTGAGCCGGCGTGCCCATCCCAACGTTGCAGTGCAACCAACATCGCCGAAAGACGTGGTGACCGGAAGCGACCTCCGACCGTTGCGTTTGTCACCCAAGACCTTTGCAAGCGCAAGCTTGGACTAAAGTCCCATATCGCATGCCTGAGAACCCGCCTCGCGGGCAATGGAGCGGCCGCGCCGCGCATCACCGCCGACGGGGAGACAACAGCCGTCGAGCCTGAAGGTCACCTCGAGCGGGAGTGGCGGCGGTGACGGAGAGGACCCCCTTGCCTGGCCGGTTCAAGAACCCATTTCGCGGCTCCCCGGCAGATGCGGACACGGCCGCCTTGCCGGCCTTCGTGGAATGTCGTTAAAAGCGACTTGCCGTGTCACGAAAATGTGACCGGCCGACTGTAAGGGGTCGAAAGACACAAGCTCCAGCCACTCCAAAGCCAGAGGCCCCAATGACCGAACACCGCGCCCCCAACGCCAAATTCCGCACCAGCCTGCTCGAGGAAAACGACGGACCGGCCATCAATCCCACCGACAACCGCACCATGGGCGAGATCATCGCCGCGCGGTTTTCGCGCCGGGGTTTCCTGAAGGGATCGCTCGCCGTCTCGGCGATTGCCGCCACCGTCAGCCCGCTGGCACTTGTCAGCGCCGACGAAGCCCGTGCCGCGGACGGCTCCGCCTTCAAATTCGACGAACTCGAGGCCGGCATCGACGACAAGCACCATGTCGCGCCGGGCTATGACGCCGACGTGCTGTTGCGCTGGGGCGATCCGCTGTTTGCCGATTCGCCGGAGTTCGATCCGGCCAAACAGTCGGCCGAAGCCCAGGCGAGGCAGTTCGGCTACAACAACGACTATGTCGGCTATATCCCGATCGACGGTTCCGCCGAGCATGGCCTGCTGGTGGTCAACCACGAATACACCAATCCGCATCTGATGTTCCCCGGCATCGTCAAGATCGTCGACAAGGACGGCAAGAAGGCGGCCGAAGTGGCGCCGCTCAGCAAGGAGCAAGTCGATGTCGAGATGGCCGCGCATGGCGGCACCATCGTCGAGATCCGCAAGGTCTCGGGAAAATGGCAAGTGGTGCGCGACGGCAAGCTCAACCGCCGCATCACCTCGAACACCGAAATGACCCTGTCGGGCCCGGTCGCCGGCCATGACCGCGTCAAGACCAATGCCGATCCATCGGGCACCAAGGTCATCGGCACCATCAACAACTGCGCGGGCGGCGTCACGCCCTGGGGCACCTATGTGATGTCCGAGGAGAACATCCACGGCTATTTCTCCGGTGAACTGCCGGAGGGCCACAAGGAGGCCGCCAACTACAAGCGCCTCGGCATCCCTGAAGGCGCTTACGAATGGGGCGCGCATTACGACCGCTTCAACCTGGCCAAGGAGCCTAACGAGGCCAACCGCTACGGCTGGATCGTCGAGGTCGACGTCAACGATCCGACCTCGACGCCGAGGAAGCGCACAGCCATGGGCCGCTTCAAGCACGAGGGCGCCGAATCGATCGTCGCCAGGGATGGCCGCGTCGTCTTCTATCTCGGCGACGACGAGCGCTTCGACTATGTCTACAAGTTCGTCACCAAGGGTACCTTCAATGCCAATGACCGCGCCGCCAACAAGGACCTGCTGGACGACGGCACGCTGCATGTCGCCAAGTTCGCCGAGGACGGTTCGGTGGAATGGCTGCCGATCGTCTTCGGCCAGGGGCCGCTGACGGCCGAAAACGGCTTCACCGGCCAGGCCGACGTGCTGATCGAGACGCGCCGCGCCGCCGACCTGCTCGGCGCCACCAAGATGGACCGCCCGGAGGACATCCAGCCCAATGCCGTCAACGGCAAGGTCTATGTCATGCTGACCAACAATTCCAAGCGCAAGGCCGACCAGGTCGACGCCGCCAACCCGCGCGCCGAAAATGCCTTCGGCCACATCATCGAAATATCGGAAGAGGGCGGCGATTTTGCCGCTGCCAAAGGCAGGTGGGAAGTGCTGCTGAAATGCGGCGATCCCTCGGTGGCCGATGTCGGCGCCACCTTCTCGACGGCGACGACGGCCAATGGCTGGTTCGGTATGCCCGACAATTGCGCGGTCGATTCGGCCGGGCGCCTGTGGGTCGCCACCGACGGCCAAGGTCCGAAGGCCACCGGCCGCACCGATGGCCTGTGGGCGGTCGACACGGAGGGATCGGCGCGGGCGACCTCGAAACTGTTCTTCCGCGTGCCGATCGGCGCCGAGATGTGCGGCCCGCTGTTTGCGCCCGACGACCAGACCGCCTTCGTCGCCGTCCAGCATCCGGGCGACGGCGGCGAGGACTGGGACGCGTTTGGCCGCCCATCCTATTATGAGGATCCCTCGACCCGTTGGCCCGACTTCAAGCCCGACATGCCTGTACGGCCGGCGGTTGTCGCGATTACGAAACAGGGCGGCGGCAAGATCGCCGTCTGATATCAGGCGCCGGTTTGCAATTGCGGGATGGGCCTTGGCGATCCGGGGCCCATCCGGCCTGAACCGTTCAAGCCTCGGGAAAGATTGGCAATTTAGGAATGGCGCCCTAACTCTTCCTTCAGGAGACCGCCATGCCTAAGTCCGTTTATGACCGTGGCCTGCTCAAACCCGATGATATCGCCAGGCTGCAACGCGTGTTCGACGAGGCCTGCCGACGGCGCGAAGCGCATCCCGAATCCACCGAGGCGCGCGAGTTGGCTCTCACCCTGCTTGCGCTCCACAATGCCGGCATGGTCGACGAGGATATGCTGATGGAAGCCGTCGGTTTCCGGCGGCTGGAACCGAAATCGGCGTGAACGCCAGGGGCCAGGAGCTCTCCTACCCTTAGCGCTGAACGACCGCCACATTGATCGTGCTTCTCGGTTTGAAACCGATGGACTCGTAGAGCTTTATCGCGCCGGCATTGGTGACGTAGGCGTGGAGGTAAGGTATCTCGCCACGCGCAAAAATCCGGTTGGCCACGAACACGGACAATAACCGGCCGAGGCCGGCGCCGCGAAATTCCGGATGCGAACACACGCCGCTGAGTTCGCTGTAGCCAGGCTGCTTCATGCGCTCGCCGGCCATCGCCACCAGCCTGCCCTCAACCTTCACGCCCCAGAAGTCGCCGAGGCTCAGTGCCCCTGACGTGAACGGGCCGGGCTTGGTGAGCGTGGCCAGTGCCAGCATCTCGGCCACATCATCGTGCGTCAGGCGCTGCACGCGCTCATCAGACACGGCCTGCACCGGCGCGTCGGCAAGCATCTGAACGGCGGTCGCCGACAGTGTTGCCGAGAGGCCGGTCGGAAGGACAATCGCGTCGGTCTGTAGCATGATCACGCTTTCGCTTGAATCGACAAGGTCCGCCAATGACTGCAGGCTTTCGGCATCGTCCGCTGCGGTGGCGGCGAAGAGGGCGATCGACGGCGAGTAGCGCCTGGCGAGCTTGCCGCCTTGCGCGAAAGCCCGATGCCGCGTCTCCAGCGCGCTCCAGACGGGCCGGTCGAGAACATGTTTCATTGCGCTGCGCCTTTTTTCACGCGCCGATCGAGCGGGGCCATGGCCAGGCCGTCCTCGATGGCGGCGAGTTGATCGAGAAGCGGCCCCGAAAGATCCCGGCACAGATCCGCGACGGCGCGCTCGATGCGCGGCCAGACGTCCTGCTTCGCAACGTCGACCAGGCGCTGGCCCTTCCTGGTCAGCGAGACCATCTTGCGCCGCTGGTCGCCGTCCGACTGGGTGGCTTCGACCAGGCCCAACTCGGCCAGAAGCGACACGCTTCGCGTCACGCCGGGCTGCGTGAGCCCGAGCGACTGCGCCAGTTCGCCGACAGCCAATGGCCCCAGCCTGTCGAGCGCGGCCAGCAGCGGGTACTGGCTCGACTGAAGCGGAACCTCCAGGCCATCGAGCACGCGCTGCGCATCGGCCTGCAATTGCTCGCCTATGCGCTTCAGCCGGCTGCCCAGGCAGAGATATCCAAGGGATTGCAGAACATCTTCCATGATCAATCCGTTCGATGCATAACCATAACATGTTATATAACATAGCAAGTAAATAAGTCAAGGCGATGGCGGACAGACGAATATCCGACGTTTTTCCGTCGCCTCGACCTGAATCAGCCCGATGCGCCGGATACGAGGGAGGAGCCGGCAATTCGCCTGGCGATCGCCTTGGCCAGTATGGCGGCATTGGCGAAACAGCCGCGAATGCTCGGCCGCATGCCGGTGAACCAGAGGCCCGGCAGTTTCGGATCGGCCTCGCCGCCGTTGAAGAGCGGAACGCCCTTGTTGTCGAGCACGCCGAGATTGCCGACCATGCTCTCCAGCCCGGTGCGGTAGCCCGTCGCGGCAATGACGATGTCGGGATGGACCAGGCTGCCATTGGCGAGGATCACGCCGTCGCGGGTGAACTCCCGTATCGCCGGCACCACGACGATCTTGCCCGATTTGATGGCGTCGACGGCGCCGTCATCGGCGGCGATCGCGGTGTAGTCCGAGGTCAGGCGGCTGACGCCGCCCGACGGCGCGGGCGGCATGCCGAATTTGGTGAGGTCCCCGAAAACCAGGCGCTGTGTCGCCGCGATCACCGCATCGGCTACGCGCAGCGGCAAGCGCGCCATGAGCGGCGAAAGCCGGTGCACGGCAATCTTGCCGATCCGCTTGGGCAAAAGGGCGGGGCCGTTGCGGGCCGACAGCCAGATCGCGGACGTATCCACGTCGGCCAGATGATTGAGCGCGTCGAAGCCCGAATTGCCGGCGCCGACGACCAGCACCTTCTTGCCGGCATAGGTCGTCGCGTCGCCAAAATCCGCCGAATGGACGATCCGGCCGGCGAAGGCCTGCATGCCCTTCCACTGCGGCGTGAAAGGCTGCCTGTCGCGGCCGGTGGCGACAACGACATGACGCGCCAGGCGCGAGCCGGCGCTGGTGCGTACGGCCCAATGATCGCCCCTGAACACGATGGTCTCGACGGCAACGCCAAACTCCACCGGGAGGCGGTTCGCCTCCCTGAAATCGTTCATGTGGCGGATGACGACGTCCCTCGGCGGAAAGGCGGGCGTATCCGTGGGATAGGCAAGGCCGGGCAGGGCGGAGAGATCGCGGTGGGTGTTGAGACGCAGCTGCCGGTGCCGCCGATGCCAGGGCTCGGCCAGCCGGCTCTCCTTTTCCAGGATCGACGTCGGCACGCCGGCCTTCATCAAAGCCTGTGCGACAGCCAGTCCGGCGGCGCCGGCGCCAATGACGATTGCCGGCTCGACCGCCGCCACCTGTTCCATCATCTGTCTGGTTGTCGTATCAGCCATTCATTCTTCGGTCCCATTCAACCACTATAGCATCCCCGTAACGCTCGCAGGGCGCTGTAACCGTCTGATCGCGGGCAGGATCCCCCGATACAGCGGATCGGCAGCGATTTTCGAGGCCCGCGCCAAGCCGCAGCTACGCTCCGGAGCTTTCCACCGCCACGCCGGCCGGAGCCGATTGCCGGCTTCTGTCCCAATACATCGCGCCCTATATGGCATATCGGCGGCATCGGCGATAATCAGGTCGCGGCAATGTGATTGATTCGAGGTCCGGGGGCGGATCCCGTTACCGACGCAGGAATACGAAACCGGCAACCGATTTCGGCTTCCCGCGAAAAAACAAGGCGCCGTGGCGCGTCCTGCGTGTCGACAGACACGTCGCGCCACAGACGGCACGCGGAAATCTCGACCATGCCCTCCTTGCGGATCTATTTCGACAAAATCCTCGAGGGTGCCTCGCCCAAGGTCGAGCGCCAGGAACTGACGCATGTCGAACGCCTGGCGATCGTGCGCCGCCACGGCGACTTCTCGCTCGCCTATTCCACCGCCGTGCAAGCGAAGCTCTCCTATTTTGGCGACGCCGACGGCTACATCGCCTTCGGCACCAAGATGAAGCATCATTTCGCGCTTGGCGACCCGGTGGCGGCGCCGGCCCGGCGGCCCGACTACATCAGGCGCTTCGTCGAGACCGCCGGCGACCCGTGGTTCGTGCAGATCGGCGAAGAGACCGCACGCGTGCTGGCCGGGCTCGGCTACAAGGTCAACCGGCTGGGCATCGACACTCGCCTTGTCCTGCCCGAACATGATTTTTCCGGCAAGCGCAATGAGACCGTGCGCTATTCCGAACGCTGGCTTTTAAAAAAGGGCTTTTCGTTCGACGAGGACAAACGCACGATCCATCTCGACGAGATACAGCGGCTCTCCGACAATTGGCGCGGCGACCGCATCGTCAAGCGCTGGGAAATGGGGTTCCTCAACCGTCCGTTTTACGATCAGCTCGGCACCGACATGCGCCGCTTCGTCCTGCATGGCCCGGACGGCGACCTTATTGCGTTGCTCGATTTCGATCCGATATGTCGCGACGGCAAGGTCATCGGCTACACCACAGCCTTCAAGCGCAAGCATATCGATGCCTCGCCGCACGCCGAGATCGGCCTGACCAAATTCGCGGTCGACCGTTTTCGCGAGGAAGGCATCTCAGTGGTCACGCTTGGCCTGTCGCCGCTTGTCGACGTGATCCCGAGCGGGTTTGCCGAAAGCGATTTCTGGCGCAACACCTTCCAGCGCGCCTATTCGTCGCCATGGGTCAACCGCCGCAGGTTCAACCTGCAGGGCCAGGCGGCCTTCAAGCGCCGTTTCCATGGCGTCGAAGAGCCGGTCTATGTCGCCTTCCGCAAGGGGACCTATATCGAGATGCTGGGGCTGCTGCGGCTGGTCAAGGCCATTTGAACTCTACAGGGCTTGGGTTCCTCGCCCTCACTTCGGTCTACGCTATGCACACATCTTCTGTAATTGGCGTGGCTGATCGGGCCGAGGCTTGATTGCCATGTGGTTCCCCCAATCCGTCGCTGCTTCGCAGCGCCACCTTTCCCCCCTCCGGAGGGAAAGGAAGGGAGCTTCGCTGGACGAGCGTTGACAGCAAAAAGCTTGGCGTCCTTCCTCTCCCCCGTCGATCGGGGGAGAGGTGGCTCGGCGAAGCCGAGACGGAGTGGGGGTCGACCAGCGCAGCATAAGACAATGCATTCGCCAGGCCGCCATGCACGCTATCGCCAAACACCAGCCGCCTCAGTTCCTGAGCCGATAACCCGTCCGGAAGATCCAGGCGACGATCGCTATGCAGACGGCCAGGAACACCAGCGTCATGCCGAGGCTGACGCCGACCGAGACGTCGGCCTTGCCGTAAAAACTCCAGCGGAACCCGCTGATCAGATACACCACCGGGTTGAACAGCGTGATCGTCTTCCAGATGCCGGGCAGCATGTGGATCGAATAGAAGCTGCCGCCGAGGAAGGTCAGCGGGGTGACGATCAGCAGCGGCACCAGCTGCAGCTGCTCGAAGCTTTTAGCCCAGATGCCGATGATGAAGCCGAACAGGCTGAACGTCACCGCCGTCAGGATCAGGAAGGCGAGCATCCAGAACGGGTGTTCGATGTGCAGCGGCACGAACAGCGAGGCGGTGGCCAGGATAATCAGGCCGAGGATGATCGATTTGGTGGCCGCGCCGCCGACATAGGCGATGACGATCTCCAGATAGGAGACCGGCGCCGACAGAAGCTCGTAGATCGAGCCGACGAATTTGGGGAAGTAGATGGCGAAGGAGGCGTTGGAGATCGACTGCGTCAGAAGCGACAGCATGATCAGGCCCGGCACGATGAAGGCGCCATAGCTGATGCCGTCGATTTCGGTGATGCGCGAGCCGATGGCCGAGCCGAAGACGACGAAATAGAGCGATGTCGAGATGACCGGCGAGACGATGCTCTGCAGCACGGTGCGAAAGGCACGTGCCATTTCCATCCGGTAGATCGCCCATACCGCGCGGAGGTTCATGCCTCCCTCCTCACCAGATTGACGAAGATCTCCTCGAGCGAAGAGTTTTGCGTGTCGATGTCGCGGAACTGGATGCCGCCAGCCTCGAGGTCGCGGATCAGCGAGGCGACGCCCGGCCGCTCGGCCTGGTTGTCATAGGTGTAGGTCAATTGCGCGCCATCCGGCGACAGCTCCAGCGCATAGTGCGAGAAGGCTTCCGGGATCGTCGCCAGCGGATTGCGCAGTTCCATCACCAGCCGCTTGCGGCCGAGCTTGCGCATCAGTTCGGCCTTGTTTTCGACCAGGATGATCTCGCCGCGGTTGATGACGCCGACACGGTCGGCCATCGCCTCGGCCTCCTCGATGTAGTGGGTGGTGAGGATGATGGTGACGCCGTCCTCGCGCAGGCGGCGCACCATCGCCCACATGTCCTGGCGCAATTCGACATCGACGCCGGCGGTCGGCTCGTCGAGGAACAGGATGCGCGGCTCATGCGACAGCGCCTTGGCGATCATCAATCGCCGCTTCATGCCGCCCGAGAGCGTGATCGCCTTGGCGTCCTTCTTGTCCCACAGCGACAGGTCCCGCAGCACCTTCTCGACAAAGGCGTGGTTTGCCGGCTTGCCGAACAGGCCGCGGCTGTAATTGACCGTCGCCCAGACGCTCTCGAAGGCGTCGATGGTCAGTTCCTGCGGCACAAGGCCGATCAGGCGGCGCGCGGCGCGGTAGTCCTTGCCGATGTCGTGGCCGTCGACGGTGACCGTGCCGGTCGAGCGGTTGACGATGCCGCAGACGATCGAGATCAGCGTCGTCTTGCCGGCGCCATTGGGACCGAGCAGCGCGAAGATCTCGCCGCGCTGGATGTCGAGATTGACTTCCTTAAGCGCCGTGAAGCCGGTGGCGTAGGTCTTGGAGACCCCGGAAATGGACAGGATGGAGGGCATGGGTGAAAAAGGCTGCTTGAAAGAGGTTCCCTGATATAGGCCGAATGTCGTTGCGTGCAACCGGAAGTCAATGGCGCTGCTGACAGTTCTGGACAAAGACGCGCCGTCGCATTGGCCTCCCCTTTGTTTTTCTGCACGTCGTTCTCCCAAACCGAGACCGTTTTGGGGCGGCATGCATTGGCAAGACAGTGCCGGCCCGGGCGAGCCAGCAGTGGATGCGGCTGGACAGTGCCTGTTCGTGCGAAAGGAGCTTCCGGTCCAACACTCGCTGGCTGTTCTTGACGTAGAATTTGCCGTCAGCCGCCAGCTTGCCAAGCGCCGCCGATCGGCGTGTGCGCGAAGCCGTGATCAGTCTGAAGATGCGCAAGTTCGCGCACGCGCCTGGCGAGGTACCGGAAACGATGGCGTAGAGCCGCATGCGTCATATTGGCGGGGCGCTGCGGCGTTCCGCCTCGCGGCGGGACGCCGCTTTGACCGACCGGCGCGACGGGCCTATCCTTCGCGAATATTGGAAGCAGCCGGAGCCTGCCATGGACCCGCTCATACTGTCGCGCATGCAGTTCGGCGCGAATATTTCGTTCCACATATTGTTTCCCGCGATCACCATTGCGCTTGGCTGGGTGCTGCTGTTCTTCAAGCTGCGCTACAACGCGACCAATGATTCCGCCTGGATGCGGGCCTATTTCACCTGGGTGAAGGTGTTCGCGCTGTCCTTCGCCATGGGCGTGGTCTCGGGCGTCACCATGAGCTTCCAGTTCGGCACCAACTGGCCGGGCTACATGGAAACGGTCGGCAACATCGCCGGGCCGCTGCTGGCTTACGAGATCCTCACCGCCTTCTTCCTGGAGGCGGCCTTCCTCGGCATCATGCTGTTCGGCTTCCGCCGCGTGTCGAACCGCATCCACACGCTGGCGACGGTGCTGGTGGCCGGCGGCACCACCGTCTCCGCCTTCTGGATCATCGCGCTCAATTCCTGGATGCAGACGCCGACCGGCTTCGAGATGATCGACGGAAAGGCGCACGCCGTCGACTGGTGGGCGATTGTCTTCAATCCGTCGATGCCATACCGGCTGGTGCACATGCTGCTGGCGTCTGGCCTGACAGTGTCGTTCCTGATCGCCGGCCTGTCGGCGCTGCGTTACCTCTACGGCGATCGTTCGGAATCGATGTGGAAGGCGTTGCGCACCGGCGTCTTCACCGCCGCGATCCTGATCCCGATCCAGATCCTTGCCGGCGACCAGCATGGGCTGAACACGCTGGAACACCAGCCGCAGAAGATCGCCGCGATGGAGGCCAACTGGAACACCGGGCCCAACGTGCCGCTGGTCCTGTTCGCACTCCCCGACGAGACGGCAAAGGAGAACAAATTCGAGATCACGATTCCGGATGGGGCGAGTCTGATCTTGCGGCACTCGACCAGCGGCGTGGTGCCGGGGCTGAACGACTATCCCGGCAATCATCCGCCGGTCTTTCCGATCTTCTGGAGCTTCCGCATCATGGTCGGCACCGGCATTTTGATGCTTGTCGTCTCGTGGTCGGCCGCCTTTTTCCTCAAGCGCCGCCACAGCCTGCCGAAACCGCTCGCCTTGCTGATGGTGCCGATGGCGCTGTCGGGCTGGCTGGCGACGCTGGCCGGCTGGTACACCACAGAGATCGGCCGCCAGCCCTGGCTGGTGACGGGCGTGCTGAAAACCGCCGATGCCGTCGGTCCGGTCGCCGGCAGCCATGTCGCGCTGACGCTCGCCATCTATCTCATTCTCTACGTGCTTTTGCTGATCGCCTATCTCGGCGTGCTGGTGCATCTGGCGCTGAAGGCGGCAAAGGACGGCGATAGATCGCCGCTGCCGGGCGTGCTCAACGCACCGATGTCGCAGCCGGCGGCGGGGGAGTAAGAAAATGACCTACGACTGGCCAACCCTGCTTCCCCTGATCTTCGCCGGCCTGATGGGCCTCGCCATCCTGATCTACGTCATCCTCGACGGTTTCGATCTCGGCATCGGCATCCTGTTCGCAGCCGCCGAGGATGCCGAGCAGGACACGATGATCGCCGCGATCGGTCCGTTCTGGGACGCCAACGAGACCTGGCTGGTGCTGGCCGTCGGCCTGCTGCTGGTCGCCTTTCCGATGGCGCATGGCGTCATCCTGACCGCGCTCTACATCCCGGTGTTCGTGCTTCTGGTCGGGCTGATCCTGCGCGGCGTAGCCTTCGATTTCCGCGCCAAGGTGCCGACCGAGCGCAAGCACCGCTGGAACCGTATTTTCTTCCTGGGATCCATCATCGCCTCCCTGGCTCAAGGCTATATGCTGGGCGTCTATGTGCTCGGCCTCGATGTCGGCCTGGGCGGCATGGCGTTCGGCGTGCTGGTGGCTTTCTGCCTGGCCGCCGCCTACGCGGCGATGGGCGCGGCCTGGGTGATCTACAAGACCGAAGGCGAGCTGCAGAGGAAGGCGGTGCGCTGGCTGCGCACCGCGCTGGTGCTGACCGCGCTCGGCATGGTGGCGGTGTCGCTGGCGACGCCGTTTGCCAGCCCGCGCATCTTCGACAAATGGTTCGTCTGGCCGCAGATGCTGTATCTCTCGCCGCTGCCTATCCTGTCGGCGCTGCTGTTCCTGTGGCTGTGGCGGCAGACCTTCCATCTGCCCAAGCCCGACGACCGCCATGCGCTGACGCCGTTCCTGACCTTGGCCGCGATCTTCATGCTCGGCTTTGCCGGCCTTGCCTGGTCGTTCTATCCGTTCGTGGTGCCCGACAAACTGACCATCTGGCAGGCGGCCTCGGCGCCGGAAAGCCTGGCCATCATCCTGGCCGGCACCGTGGTGGTGCTGCCGATCATCATCTTCTATTCCTTCTATGCCTACCGCGTGTTCGGCGGCAAGGCGACGGATTTGACCTACGACTGAGGCACCGTTGCCGGTTGCCACAGTTTCAGATCAGTCCGGAATCGCGTGCCGCCGCCGTCGCCTCGCCACGGGAAATGGCGTCCAGTTTTCCCAGAACCGCCGAGACATGGTGATCGACCGTCTTCGGCGAAATGGCGAGGTGCTCGGCAATCCGCTTGTTGGAGAGGCCGCGCTCGATCAGTTGCAGCACTTCCATCTGGCGCTGCGTCAGGCCGGCGCTGTTGGCGCGCGTGGTCTGGCGCGGACCGCGCGCGATGTTGTTGACGCCGTTGCGCCGCATGATCTCGCGTACCTTGTGGGCCACCGCCCCGGCGCCGAGGCGCTCGAAAATCTCCAACGCCGACCGCTGCGCCGGCTCGTCGCCCTGCATAAGCGCGAGCCCGCGCTCGAAGGAAGCGCCCATTCCGGCCCACAGATCCGCCGCCCCCTTCCAGTCGCCGCCCAGCAGCATCCGGTAGGGCTCGGCCATGCCCGTGGTGTCGCCGGGGTCGCAATCCGGCGCCAGCACCTGCCGCCAGCAGGCCAGTTCGGCGAACACGGCCCGCGTCGGCGACAGGCTCTCGGCCGCGTCGATCAGGTCCAGCGCCTCATCCGTGTCGGCTTGCCCGAGCCATGCCCGCTCGGCCATCAGCAACGCATAGGGCGCCAGCCTTTGCAGTTCCCCGCCCCTTTCCAGGAAGCGCATCATCTCCTCGAAGAGCGGCCCGGTGCCGGGGTCGCCGCGCCGGACCCGCAGCTTGGCCAGCGCCACCACGGCGGGATAGCGCACAAGAGCCGTCGCCTGGTCATTGGCAAGCAGGTCGAGCGCCTCGGCCTCCGCCAAATCCCATTGTCCCTGACGCAGCCGCAGCTGGGCCAGCACGCCGCGCATGTAATCGCGCCAGGTGACGAGGTCGTTTTCGACGCAGTAGTTGATGCCGCGCTCGAGCAGGGATCGCGCCTCGCTATAGCCGAGCTGGTTCATCTCGACACAGGCGCTGTTGGTGAAGGCGCGCGCCGCGTGCTCCTGAAAATTCTGCTCGATGGCGATTTCGAGGCTTTGGGCGAGGCGCTGGCGGCCGCTGGCCAGATCCAGCCATTGCTCGGCGGAGCCGACATTGTTGAGGGCGTGGCAGAAGATGTCGGGCCGGTCCAGCAGCCCGGCCAGCTTGATCGCCTTGTCTCCCAGCGACAATGCCTCGTCGAGCCTTTCGGACAGCATCGCCAGCTGCGAGAGATTGGAATAGGCCATCGCCAGTTCCGGGCCGGCGGGCGCGGTCTCCAGCAACGCGACCGCCTGGGCGCCTAGCAGATCCGCGGTCTTCCGATCCCCGAGCAGATAGGCGAAGCGCGACAGGCATCTGAGGCTGTTGCCTTCCTTCAGCACGTTGCCCAGGTCGCGCTGCAGCTTGCGCGCGTGTTCCTGCGCCGCGATGGCGTCGTCGATGCGGCCGATCAAGTGGCATTCGAAGGCATATTGCTCGTAGAGCGCGGCACGCTCTTCGGCTGGCAGGCCGTCGGCCTGGCGCAAGGCGACTTCATAGTAGCCGGCGGCGTCGCGATGGGCGCCAACCCTCGACGCCTCGCGCGCGGCGAGCGGCGCCAGCTCCCGCACCACTTCGAAATTGCTTGCCTCGACCGCGTGATGCACCAGACGCGCAGTGGCGATGTCTCCCCTTTCGAGCAGCGCCGACAGAGCCCGCTGGTTGAACTGCCGCCTGTGGCTGGTCGTCAGCGTCATCTCGATGGCGCGGCGGGCGATCTCATGGCGGAAAGCATAGGCATCGCCCAGATCGTCCAGCAGCCCGTTCGACACGCATTCGGCCAGCTGGCCGGCGCTGGCGACGCCGCACAGGCCCTGCAGGGCCCACGCGTCGGCACGGCGCGGAAACACCGACACCGCGTCCAGCATCGAACGCGCGCCGGCGGACAGGCGCTCGGCGCGCGCCAGCACGGCGTCGCGCACACTGGCGGGCGGCATCGTCTCGTTGTCGGCGCACAAAAGCTCGGTGACGAAAAAGGCGTTGCCGGCGGTGGCCCGATAGATGGCCTCGCCATCGCGCCCGGCGCTCGCGGCCAGCGACCGCACCGCGGCCTCGCTCAGCAACGGCACCTCGATGCGGGTAATGCTACCCGCCGGAATTTCGCCCAGCGCCCGGCGTACGCGCATCTGGCCTTCGCTGCGGTCGGTGCGCGCCGTCAAGAGCAGCAGGACGTGGGTGTTGGCAATCCGCCGGCCGAGGAACCTGATGAAATCGAGGGTCGCGTCGTCGGCCCAGTGCAGGTCCTCGATCACCAGCAATGTCGGCCGGCCCTTGCTCTCGAACACTGCGAGGGCGTCGGAAAACAGGGGCAGTCTTTGGCCCTGCCGGGCGTCGATCGCCTGCGGCAGCGGCCATTGCGCCTCGCGCGCCAGATCGTAGAGCGGGCCAAGCGGATCGGGGATCGACAGGTCCTCGCACGCGGAGCGCAAGATGCGCGCCCGCTCGCCGGCCTCGGCGATAAAGGCCTCGACAAGCGCCGATTTGCCGGCGCCCGCCTCGCCCGACAAGACCGCTACGTGGCCGTGGCCGCGCATGGCTTCCGCCAACAGGCCGTCCAGGTGCTCCAGCTGTGTCTGCCGTTCCAGAAGCATCATCATCCGCTCGATTGTGGCCTGATTTGCCGTCGTGTCGCGTTCAGCCGCCACTATAGGTGGGTTCGGTATCCGCTGTGTGGCTCCGACAACCAACGTTGCAAACATGGGGAATCGTCCCGGCAAATATGGGGAATGGTTCCGATGCGCGGGTTTGGCGAGCGTGATCAAAGGCCCCAGCGCTCGAAACCGAGTGTCAAATCCATGAAAAAGGGAAACCCGATATGCCTCGCTATGTTGTTGAACGTAATTTTCCGGATGGTCTCAACGTGCCGATGAATGAAGCCGGCGCCGATGCGATGGGCGGCGTCATCATGCGCAACGCCGAGAAGGGCGTCACCTGGGTGCAGTCCTTCGTTTCGGCCGACAAGAAGCAGAGTTTCTGCGTCTATGACGCGCCCTCCCCGGAGGCGATCCGCGCCACCGCCCAGAAGAACATGCTGCCGGTCGACAAGATCACGGAGGTGCGGGTTCTTGACCCTTACTTTTACCGTTGATCCCGACAATGAGCATCCAACTGCCCTTCGCGGTTATGGCGGCTTGCCTGACCACGCGTCCAGAGAGGTGTGGGCGGCCTCGAGGCCGGTCGGACGCGGCCCATTACTGGGC